>NZ_JBHUFB010000012.1:282787-416248 GCF_042681175.1 Rhodococcus gannanensis | reverse complement strand
GCCCGGTCCGCTCCGTCGTCACGGCACCAGGACGATCGATCCCGTCGTCCTGCGGCCCTGCAGGTCGCGATGCGCCTGCGGGGCCTCGGCGAGCGGGTAGCTCGCGCCCACCCGGATCGTCAGGGTTCCGTCGGCGATCGCCGAGAAGACGTCGCCCGAGCGCCACAGGAGCTCCTCACGGTCCCGGATGAAGTGCGCCAGCGTGGGGCGGGTGAGAACCAGCGAACCCGCCTTGTTCAGGCGCTGCGGGTCGAACGGTGGAACAGGTCCGGAAGCGGCACCGAACAGCGCGAGGGTGCCACGGATCCGCAGCGACGCCAGGCTCGCCTCGAAGGTGTCCGCGCCGACGCCGTCGTACACCGCAGCCACGCCCTCGCCGCCGGTCAGCGCGCGCACCCGCTCGGCGAGGTCGTCGCCGTACCGCAGCACCTCCGCTGCGCCCGCCTCCCGGGACAGTGCCTCCTTCTCGTCGGTCGACACCGTCGTGATCACCCGGACGCCCTTCGCGGCGGCCAGCTGAGTCAGGATGAGGCCGACCCCGCCCGCACCGGCATGGACGAGCACCGTCTCTCCGGGCCGGGCGGGGTAGACCGAGTTCAGCAGGTAGTGCGCCGTCATGCCCTGCAACAGCGCCGACGCCGCCTGCGCGGCCGGGACGCCGTCCGGCACGGGAACGGCCCGTGCCGCGGGCACCACGACGAGCTCGGCGTAGCTTGCGGCCGCATCCGACCACGCGACCCGGTCGCCGACCTTCACGTCGGTCACCTGCGAGCCGACGGCCTCGACGACGCCGCTGCCCTCGGAACCGGCGATGTACGGCAGGTCGACGGCATAGGCGCCGGTGCGGAAGTACGTGTCGATGAAGTTGACGCCGATGGCTTCGGTGCGGACCAGGACGTCGGTCCCGCCCGGCACGGGGTCCGGGGTGTCGGTGAGTGTCAGGACGTCGGGTCCGCCGAATTCGGTCACGGTGATTGCGCGCATGAGTCCGATTCTGCCGTTCACGCTGAGTGTTGTTCGGTACACCCGACATGATTGACCGAATTACTTCGGCCACCTTCACCACCAAGTGGCGTTCCCGCGGCAATACCGTCAGCCCGCCGAAAGGCGGGTCTTATGGTTGGTTTCCGTCGGGCATCTTTACCGTCTCGTCCGCAACTCGCCGAAGACGCACCACACGCGGACCTCGTTGCGAGTGCAGCGAGGTTGCGGGCAGCATTGAAATCTCGATCGCCACGGAAGCCGCAGCCATCGCAGGTGAACACCCGAACGTTCAACGGCAGTTTGGCTTTCACCACCGAACAGTTCGAGCAGGTCTTACTCGATGGAAACCACCGATCCGCCACCACCAGACCGGTACCGGCCCGCTCCGCCTTGTACGTGACTTGACGACGGAGTTCACCGAACCCGGCGTCATACAGCGCCCGGTTCAAACCTTTCTTGGATGCGCCACCAGCCCGGCTCATCCCGGATACGTTCAAGTCTTCGATGACGACGGTGTCGAAATCCTTCACGAGCCGGGTGGTGAGTTTGTGAAGGTGGTCGCGGCGAGAGTTCGCGATCCGAGAGTGCACCCGCCGGATCTCGCTCTGGGTGCGCAGCCACCGCAGTGAGGGTTGCTGGTTGGTGCGGCGATCCGGCCCGGTGCGCCGCGCCGCTCGGCGTTGCAAACGACGCAACGTCCTCGCCTGTTTACCTGTGTGTTTCGGGTTTTCGATCATCTCGCCGGTGGACAGGACCGCGAGGTGTGTGACCCCGAGATCGACGTCCACCACAGAACCTGGGCCCGCCTGTGTGTCGACGGCGCTGGCATCCGTTCGCGGGAGTGCACGCGCCGGGATAGTGGTGTTGACGGAGAACGACACCTGCCATCTACCACTCCTGTACGAGACGGTCACCGACCGAATTCGAGCGGAACCGACTGCGAGTTTGCGGGCCAACTTCCGCGTCGACTCTGCAGTCTTTACGACCCCGATCCTCGGTAGCTGGATATGACGCCGATCACCACCATCGGTGACGAGCCCGAAAGCACCCGTCGTGAACCGGCACGACAATCCAGCGTGCCGGCCCTTGAACCTCGGGAAACCTATGGAACCTTTGCGTCGTCCGGTGCGGGCATCGGACCAGTTCGACAACGCCGCACTACAGTTCGCGATGCCGCTGCTGTACGCCTCCTTCGAATTCTCCGGCCACCATGGCAGTCCCGTTTCGGTGTTGATGGCGACAGTGTTCTTGACGGTGTTCCAGTGCTTGCGCAGGCTGTACGCCGACCACGACAGCGGCGGTGTTACCTCGGAACCGGGTATGTCGTATGACTGTTCCGCCGTCCGTTGATCGAGGTTCGCCTTCACGTGGCTCAGCGCCCAGTTGTAGGCGTACCGCTGCGCCCCGCAGTGCGAGCGCAGCATCTCAGCCTGGGCGGGTGTGGGGTCGAGGGCGTACACGAATGCCCGCACCACGGTGCGGTCCGGCGGCGGTGTCTGGTCGGCGCATTCGAGAGAAGATGTGTTACTGGCAAGTTTGGTCGGCACCAGAACATCCACTCCTTCCGGAGTCATCGACAAACCGAACACCATCCGACAGCGGAAAACTACAACGACGCACTGACAGGAACGGCTCCACCCGACAGGAACTGACTCCGACCAGCACGCTCTCGACGGTGGATGCTTCTGTCTCGCGTCGACTTCCATCCGCGCAACCGACATCGTTACGACACGCGATTGCGCAGAACAACACGAAAGAGCCCGACCAGACGAAGTCAGAAGGCTGGTCCGGGAACTGCGGGCGGAACCGTTGCCTGTCCTCCCGTATCCTGAGGGCATGACTGTGGACACCCAGGATTCCGGCGCTGCCGCGCCGACCGTCGTCGCACCTCCGCGGACCGTCGCCGCGGTGCGCAAGTTCGTCGCCGAGCACGGCGGTTCCGCGACCGCCGTCGTCCAGCCGGTCGGCTACGCAGGCGTTCGCATCACCCTGGTCGGCGCCGACGGTGTCCTCGGTGACGAGGTGGTCGCGGACATCGCCACCGCAGACGCCGTCGTCGAGGCGGTCGAAGGTGTCTCGACCTCCGGCTGGGAGCGGAGCGTGACCAGCATCGTCACGCCACGCGAGGGCCACTGGAAGAAGATGGCGGGCTGGGTCGCCAACCAGACGCGTTTCCCGAAGGCCCGCAACGGCCTCGGCTGACACGTACCTCGAACGGTTCGGGCCGGCTCACCTCACGGTGAGCCGGCCCGAGTCGTCTCGCCCCGACCGCTAGGCGGCCGAGGGAGTGGGGGCGTCGGTGGGGGAGAGCTCGGAGGGTGCGGGTTCACGGACGCGGCCGGCCGCGTACAGGGCGGCGGTGGCGGCCGTGCACGCGCCTGCCAACGCGACGTGGATCGTCACCAGCGTCGCCGGGACGTCGGTCCAGAACTGCACCAGGCCCACACACGCCTGGGACACGACGAGCGCCACCACCACCTGCAGACGCAACTTCAGCGACTGTCGGGCACCGACCGCGTACAGCGCGAAACCGAGACCGACGAGCAGGGCCAGGTACGCGACGAGCAGTTCCGCGTGCAGGTGTACGAGATTCGTGATGTCGAGATCGAGCCGCTCGACTGTCCGCTCCGGCGACTTGTCGCCCGCGTGCGGACCCGCGCCGGTGACCATCGTCCCAGCGACCAGGGTGCCCGCGAGTGCGACACCGGTCAGCGCCGTCAGCCAGCGCAGCTGCTTCGGGAGAACGACGGTGTCGACACCGTCGTCGGGCTGGTCGATCTTGTGGAACAGGATCACCGACACCCACACCATCGCCATCGACACCACCATGTGGATGGCGACGGTCCACCACAGCAGGCCGGTCAGCACGGTGATGCCGCCGATCACGGCCTGCGCGACCGTCGACAGCGGCATCAGCCACGCGTACACGAGCACCTCGCGGCGGCGGGCGGCGCGGGTCACGGCGATCACGGCAGCGGCCGCGGTCGCGACCACCAGGAACGTCAGCAGTCGGTTGCCGAACTCGACGGCCTGATGGAACCAGGGCGCGGTCGACGTTCCGGTCGGGACGAAGCTGCCGGGATGGCACTGCGGCCACGTGGTGCAGCCGAGCCCCGACGCGGTCACCCGGACCACCGAACCCGTCACCGCGATTCCGCCCTGGGTCAGGATCACCGCTACGGCGATCCACTTCTGGACTGCCAGTGACGGCATCGGTAGACGATTGACCAGGTTCACGAAGCCGCGATACAGCACGTCCACGATGGTAGAGACCCGTCAACTACGCCGTGTCGTTGGGGCGGCTCGGCCGCTGTGTCGTTGGGGCGGCTCGGCGCTGTCCGGATCAGGTGAACTTGAACAGCCGCACCGCGAGCCAGGCGCCCGCCGCACCCCACACGGCCATCACGGCGAGCGCGAAGACGTCCACCGAACCGGACAGTGCCCGGTCCAGACCCTCGGCCAGGGCGCCCGACGGGATCAGTCGCGCGACGGTGTGGAGGGCGGGATTGATCGCGTCGCCGCCGAAGACCACCGAGCCGACGCCGGCCATGACGAACCACAGCACGTTCGCCAGCGCCAGCACGATCTCGGCCTTGAGCGTGCCGCCGAGCAGCAGGCCGAGAGCCGCGAACATCACGGTCCCGAGTGCGACGACCACCGCGCCGAGCGCGAGGCCCGCGGCTCCGGGACGCCACCCGAGGGCGAAGGCGATCGCACCGAGCAGGAGCATCTGCAGCACCACGACGATGACCACGGCCGCGCTCTTGCCAGCGATGATCCCCCAGCGAGGCAGCGGAGTGGCACCGAGCCGCTTCAGCGCGCCGTACCGGCGGTCGAACCCGACGGCGATGGCCTGGCCGGTGAACGCTGTGGACATGACCGCGACCATCATCACCGCGGGGACGACCCGGTTCACCCGGGGGTCGCCGAGGTCCCCGAACGGCAGCAACGTCAGACCGATCAGCAGGGTGATCGGGATGAACATCGTCAGCAACAGTTGCTCGCCGTTGCGGAGCAGCAGCGTCAGTTCCATCCGGGTCTGCGAGGCGAGCATCGTCAGCGGACGGGACGCCTCCGGCCGGGGAGCGAACGTCCCCGGCGTGAATCGGTTCTCGCCGAGGCGATCGGCATGCGAGAGGCTCATCCCCTCAACTCCCGTCCGGTGAGGTCGAGGAAGACGTCCTCGAGGCGGCGCTGGTCGACACGGAGCTCGGTGGCGAGCACGTCCTGTCCGGCGCACCAGGTGGTGACGGTCACGAGCACGGCCGGATCGATCTCGCCCTCGACGACGTAGCTGCCGGGCGACGGCTCGAAGGGCACGTAGCCGTCCGGGAGGGCGGCGGCGAGGCCGGAGAGGTCGAGTCCGGCAGGCGCGGTGAACTGCAGTCGGCCCGCGGCGCCGTGGCTGGTCAGCTCGCTGGGGGTGCCCTCGGCGACGATGCGGCCGTGGTCGATGATGACCAGCCGGTCGGCGAGGGCCTCGGCCTCGTCCATGAGGTGGGTGGTCAGCAGCACCGACACGCCATCGCGCTTCAGGGCGTCGACCAGTTCCCACACCATCAGTCGGGCCTGGGCGTCGAGTCCGGCGGTCGGCTCGTCGAGGAACACCAGTTCGGGTCGTCCCACCAGCGCACACGCGAGGGCGAGGCGCTGCTGCTGGCCGCCCGAGAGGCGCCGGTACGGGGTGCGGGTGACATCGGCGAGGCCCAGTTCGCGCAGCAGCCACTCCGGATCCAGGGGGTCCGCGGAGTACGAGGCGACGAGGTCGAGCATCTCGCCGGCCTTGGATCCGGGATAGGCGCCGCCGCCCTGCAGCATCACGCCGATGCGGGCGCGGACCTCGCCGGACGCGGTGACCGGGTCGAGGCCGAAGACCCGGACGGACCCGCTGTCGGGGCGTTGGAAGCCCTCGCACATCTCGACGGTCGTGGTCTTCCCTGCGCCGTTCGGCCCCAGCAGAGCGAGCACCTGGCCGCGTTCGAGGGTCAGGTCGAGGCCGTCGACGGCGCGGGTGCCGTCGAACGACTTCACCACACCGTCGAGGTGCAGCACGGGAGTGGACAGGGATGAACTCACGGGACCTCAGCGTAGGCGTCGCCCGATCGGGCTCCGTTCGACGCCCCGTTGTCGGCTCGCCAGGGCAGTGTGTTGCGGGTGACCGCGATGATCGAGCCGCACACGAGAATCGTCGCGATCGCGGCCTGCACGATGATGAACGGTTCGTACTCGCCGCCGTTCGGCATCACGATCAGGCTGACCACGGAGGAGAAGGCGATCGCGGGGATGCGGAACACCGGGCGGGTGGCCCAGGCCGCGAGTGGAATCACGGCCCACAGCAGGTACCACGGCTGGACCACGGGAAACAGCAGCACTAGAACGCCGAGCGAGACGCCGAGTGCACCCACCGGGTGGATTCGCCCGACCAGGACGGCGATCAGCATTCGTAGCGCAACGAAGGCCGCGACCAGCGAGGCGATCGGTCGGGTCAGGCTCAGGACGGCGGTGGTGTGGTCGCCGAGTCCGAGCAGGACGCCGGCGAGCCCGGTGCCCAGGCCGAGGAGTGTCGGCAACGACATCCAGCTGCGGACCTCGTTGGCGGTACCGAGTGTGTCGGGGCTGAGCCAGCCGAAACCGAGACCGCTCACAAGGCTCACGGCCGCCACCACGATGCCGGTGACCGTCAGCAGCAGTGCGGCCGCGGAGGCGATCGCCTTGACCGTGCCGCCCCAGCGCCGGGCCAACGCCATCCCGACGAAGCCGAGTGCCAGGAGTGTGGGGATCTTCACAGTCGCGGACAGTGCGATGAGGCCGGAGCCGGCGAGCAGCAGTGCAAACCCGCGTCCGCCGTCCGCGGCCCGGAACGTCGGACGGATCGGGTCGCTGCCCTCGATCGCCCGCAGCGCGAGCTCGATGCCCGCCAGCATCAGTCCGAGCATCAGTGCCTCGTTGTGGATGCCGGCCACCAGATGGAAGAGCAGGAGCGGGTTCGCGGCACCCAGCCACAGTGCGGCAACGGGTGCGACCCCGCACCGGCGGGCCAGCCGTGGCAGTGCCCACACGATGAGTGCGACGCCCGCCAGCGCGACCATACGGTGCAGGAAGATGCCGGCGACGATGTTGTCGCCGGCCAGCGCCGAGATTCCCTTGCCGATCCAGATGAACAGCGGCCCGTAGGGGGCGGGGGTGTCCCGCCAGATGGTGGGCACCGTCCTGGTCAGGACGTGGTCGACGCCGAGGGCCATCTTGGGGCCGATCGCATAGGGGTCGAGTCCGAGCGCGGCGATCTTGCTCTGGGCGAGGTACGAGTAGACGTCCTTGCTGAACATCGGTGGCGCGACGCTGAGCGGAATCACCCACAGCAGGAGTGTTCGGTCGAGCTGAGACCGGGTCAGCCGGCGAACCGGGGAGCCGGAGCGGAAGCTGCCGATCGCGAAACGGCCGAGGAGCAGCCACGCCAGGACCACCATCACACTGCCCGTCAGGGTGATGGTCATGGCCACGCTCGGCATGCGGGCGGGCAGTCCGAGCAGGCGAAGCCCCTGAACGGGATTCTGCAGCACCGGCTGCGCACCGGCGCCGAGCGCGCCGAGTGCCATGAGCAAGGTGCCGGTGGCGCCGAAGCGGCGGACGCCGCGCAGCTGGGCGGTCTCTCTCGCGTCGAGTCCGGGGGCCTCGGCCTCGTCGCCGTGCAGGCTGGTGACGGCGAATCCGTCGTGATCACGCTCGAGGCCGAGCGCCCGGCGGCCGAGATGAACGACGCGTGCCGTCCGCGTCGGGGGAGCGGTGAGCGTCGTCTGGTCACCGTTCGCCGGTGTGTCGTCGGTCTGCGGCACAGGGTGAAGCGTAGCGGTGTTACTCAGGGCACCCTTGCTGGACCGCTGTCGCGAATTCCGTCACACTAGTGTTGTGAAAACGGTCGGCACGCACCCCGAGTACGACGAAAGCGCAGGTTACACGCCTGACGCCGCGTCGCGTTCGGTTGCGACCGTGACCGGGCACGAGGGCCACACGCGCGGCGCCGTCGTGAAGCTCCTGCTGGAGCAGGGGCCGATCACGGCCACCGAGATCGGTTCGCAGCTCGGGCTCAGCGCCGCAGGCGTGCGGCGCCACCTCGACGTCCTGATCGACGCCGGTGAGGCCCGGGCGACGCGGGCCGCGGCCTGGCAGCAGAAGGGGCGTGGACGGCCCGCCAAGCAGTTCCAGCTGACCGCGGCGGGACGCTCCCGGCTCGGGCACTCGTACGACGACCTCGCGGGCGCCGCGATGCGTCAGCTGCGCGAGATCGGCGGCGAAGCGGCCATCACCGAGTTCGCCCGCAGGCGGGTGCAGACCATCGTCGCCGACATCGACCCGGCCACGGGCCACGACGTCGACGAGGTCGAGCAGACCGCGGACGCCATCGCCGACGCGTTCACCACCGCCGGATTCGCCGCGACGACCCGGCCTGTCGGCAACGGCGTCCAGATCTGCCAGCATCACTGCCCCGTCGCGCACGTCGCCTCCGAGTTCCCGGAGTTGTGCGAGGCGGAGACGCAGGCATTCGCCGAACTACTCGGAACCCACGTGCAGCGGCTCGCGACCATCGCCAACGGGGACTGCGCGTGCACGACGCACGTTCCCCTGATCTCACCGCCCGCAGCTCATCAGGAAGACACGTGACGCCCCCGCAGTCGACAGCCCCCGAAGAACCGTTCTCCCCGGTGCACAGCCCGCGCCGAGTTCGAAGTAGTTACGTTCCAAGCCTCCGGAAGGAGCTCGCATGACAGTCACCCAGGACCAGGCAGCCGGGCGACCCAACCAGCCCGCCATGACGCAGGACGAGACCATCGCCTCGCTCGGCAACTACGGCTACGGTTGGGCCGACTCGGACGAGGCGGGCGCCAGCGCCCAGCGAGGGCTGTCCGAGGCCGTCGTGCGGGACATCTCCGCGAAGAAGAACGAGCCGGAGTGGATGCTCGACATCCGCCTCCGTGCGCTCAAGACCTTCGACAAGAAGCCCATGCCGAACTGGGGCAGCAACCTCGAGGGCATCGACTTCGACAACATCAAGTACTTCGTGCGGTCGAGCGAGAAGCAGGCGGAGTCCTGGGAGGACCTGCCCGAGGACATCAAGAACACCTACGACAAGCTGGGCATCCCGGAGGCCGAGAAGCAGCGCCTCGTCGCCGGTGTCGCGGCCCAGTACGAGTCCGAGGTCGTCTACCACTCGATCCGTGAGGATCTCGAGTCGCAGGGCGTGATCTTCCTCGACACCGACACGGGCCTGAAGGAGCATCCGGAGCTCTTCAAGGAGTACTTCGGTTCCGTCATCCCGGCCGGCGACAACAAGTTCTCCGCGCTGAACACCGCGGTGTGGTCGGGCGGCTCGTTCATCTACGTCCCGCCGGGCGTCCACGTGGACATCCCGCTGCAGGCCTACTTCCGGATCAACACCGAGAACATGGGTCAGTTCGAGCGGACGCTGATCATCGTCGACGAGGGTGCCTCCGTGCACTACGTCGAGGGCTGCACCGCGCCGATCTACAAGTCCGACTCGCTGCATTCCGCTGTCGTCGAGATCATCGTGAAGAAGGGCGGCCACTGCCGCTACACCACGATCCAGAACTGGTCGAACAACGTCTACAACCTGGTCACCAAGCGCACCAAGGTGGACGCAGGCGGCTCCATGGAGTGGATCGACGGCAACATCGGCTCCAAGGTCACCATGAAGTACCCGGCCGTGTGGATGATGGGCGAGCACGCCCGCGGCGAGGTTCTCTCCGTCGCGTTCGCCGGCGAGGGCCAGCACCAGGACACCGGCGCGAAGATGCTGCACCTGGCACCGCACACGTCGTCGACGATCGTGTCGAAGTCCGTCGCCCGCGGCGGTGGCCGTGCCTCCTACCGTGGCCTGGTCCAGGTCAACAAGGGTGCGCACGGATCCGCGTCGACCGTGAAGTGCGACGCGCTGCTGGTGGACCAGATCTCCCGGTCCGACACCTACCCGTACGTCGACATCCGTGAGGACGACGTCTCGATGGGTCACGAGGCCACCGTGTCGAAGGTGTCCGAGGACCAGTTGTTCTACCTGATGAGCCGCGGCCTCTCCGAGGACGAGGCCATGGCGATGGTGGTGCGCGGCTTCGTGGAGCCCATCGCCAAGGAGCTGCCGATGGAGTACGCACTCGAGCTCAACCGCCTGATCGAACTGCAGATGGAAGGGGCGGTCGGCTAAGTGAGCTCCGTCGACAACACAGCCGTCGCGGCCGAGGCCCGCACTCCCGCCACCAACAAGGGCGAGGTCTTCACTTCGTTCGACGTGAACGCGTTCGAGGTCCCGGGCGGCCGCGACGAGGTGTGGCGCTTCACCCCGCTGCGCCGACTCCGCGGCCTGCACGACGGCACCGCCGTCCGGACCGCGAACGCCACCGTCGAGGTGTCGGATCACGACGGCGTCACCGTCGAGACCGTCAGCCGCGACGACGCCCGCCTCGGTCAGGGCGGCGTCCCCGCCGACCGGGTCGCCGCGCAGGCGTACTCGGGTTTCGAGACCGCGACCGTCGTCACCGTCGGTGCCGAGCGTGAGGTCGCCGAGGCGATCAACGTCGTCGTCACCGGCCCCGGCGCAGACCAGGTCGCGTTCGGGCACATCCAGATCCGCCTCGAGCAGTTCGCGAAGGCGACCGTGGTCCTCGATGAGCGGGGCAGCGGCACCTACGCGGAGAACGTCGAGTTCGTACTCGCCGACAGCGCCAAGCTGACCGTCGTCGCCGTCCAGGACTGGGCCGACGACGCCGTGCACGCCGCCGCCCATCACGTGAAGGTCGGTCGCGACGCGGTGCTGCGCTACACGGCCGTCACCCTCGGTGGCGACGTCGTCCGCATCACACCTGTCGTCAAGTACCAGGGCCCCGGCGGCGACGCCGAGCTCCTCGGCCTGTACTTCGCGGACGCCGGGCAGTTCTTCGAGCATCGCCTGCTCGTCGACCACTCGGAGCCGCACTGCAAGTCGAACGTCGTCTACAAGGGCGCGTTGCAGGGCGAGGCCGGTGCCGACGCGCACCAGCCGGATGCGCACACCGTGTGGGTCGGCGACGTGCTGATCCGCGCTGCCGCCGAGGGCACCGACACCTTCGAGCTGAACCGCAACCTGGTCCTCACCGACGGCGCCCGCGCCGACTCGGTGCCGAACCTCGAGATCGAGACCGGCGAGATCGTCGGCGCCGGCCATGCCAGCGCGACCGGCCGCTTCGACGACGAGCAGCTGTTCTACCTGCGGTCGCGGGGAATCCCGGAGGACCAGGCCCGCCGCCTGGTGGTCCGTGGCTTCTTCCACGAGATCATCCAGAAGATCGCCGTCCCCGAGGTGCGCGAGCGTCTCGAAGCCGCCATCGAGGTCGAACTCGCCGCCGTCGGCGTCTGATCCGTTCACCGCGCCGAATCAGCCCCGGCGACACCACTTTCCAAAGGATTCTTCGAATGACCAGCCCCGAAAACTCCGTCCGTGAGAGCTCTGTCCTGGAAGTGCGGGACCTGCACGTCCGGGTCGCGCAGACCGACGAGAACGCCGAGCCGATCAACATCCTCAAGGGTGTGAACCTCACCGTCCGCTCCGGCGAGACGCACGCCATCATGGGCCCCAACGGCTCCGGCAAGTCCACCCTGTCGTACGCCATCGCCGGCCACCCCAAGTACGAGATCACCTCCGGCAGCATCACGCTGAACGGTGAGGACGTGCTGGAGATGAGCGTCGACGAGCGTGCCCGCGCCGGCCTGTTCCTCGCGATGCAGTACCCCGTCGAGGTCCCCGGCGTCTCCATGTCGAACTTCCTGCGCACCGCCGCCACAGCCGTCCGCGGTGAGGCCCCGAAGCTGCGGCACTGGGTCAAGGAGGTCAAGGGCGCGATGACCGAGCTCGAGATCGACCCCGCGTTCAGCGAGCGGTCCGTCAACGAGGGCTTCTCCGGCGGCGAGAAGAAGCGCCACGAGATCCTGCAGCTCGGCCTGCTCAAGCCGAAGATCGCGATCCTCGACGAGACCGACTCCGGCCTCGACGTCGACGCGCTGCGGATCGTGTCCGAGGGCGTGAACCGGTACCAGGAGCGCGAGCACGGCGGCGTCCTGCTCATCACGCACTACACCCGCATCCTGCGCTACATCAAGCCGCAGTTCGTGCACGTGTTCGTCGGCGGCCAGGTCGTCGAGTCCGGTGGACCGGAGCTCGCCGACGAGCTCGAGGCCAACGGCTACGTGCGCTTCACTCAGGCTGCAGCGGCGGGAGCCTGACCCCATGACCAGCACGGTGCGCGCACTCGACGTCACCAGCATCCGCAAGGACTTCCCGATCCTGGCCCGCACGGTCCGGGACGGGAAGCCCCTGGTCTACCTCGACTCGGGAGCCACGTCGCAGCGGCCCGTGCAGGTGCTCGACGCCGAACGCGACTTCCTCACCACCTCCAACGCGGCCGTGCACCGCGGTGCGCACCAGCTGGCGGAGGAGGCCACCGACGCGTACGAGGACGCGCGGGCCGCGATCGCGCGGTTCGTCGGTGCGTCCCCGGACGAGCTGGCCTTCACGAAGAACGCCACCGAGGCCCTGAACGTGGTCACCTACGTGCTCGGTGACGACCGCTTCGAGCGGCGCGTCGGGCCCGGCGACGAAATCGTGATCACCGAACTCGAGCATCACGCGAACCTGGTGCCGTGGCAGGAACTCGCCCGGCGCACAGGAGCGACCCTGCGCTGGTACGGCGTTACGGACGACGGCCGGATCGACCTCGACTCGCTCGAGCTGTCGGAGTCGGTGAAGGTCGTCGCGTTCACCCACCAGTCCAACGTGACGGGTGCCGTCGCGCCGGTCGAGGAGCTGGTGCGGCGGGCGCGCGCCGTCGGTGCGCTCGTCGTGCTCGACGCGTGCCAGTCGGTGCCGCACATGCCCGTCGACTTCCATGCGCTCGACGTCGACTACGCCGCGTTCTCCGGGCACAAGATGCTCGGCCCGTCCGGTGTCGGTGTCCTGTACGGCAAGCGGGAACTGCTCGCCGCGATGCCGCCGTTCATCACCGGCGGCTCGATGATCGAGACCGTCACGATGGAGGGCAGCACCTACGCGGCTCCGCCGCAGCGTTTCGAGGCGGGCGTGCCGATGACCTCGCAGGTCGTCGGCCTCGGTGCCGCGGTCCGCTATCTCGAGGCGATCGGCATGGAGTCGGTCGCGGCGCACGAGCACGAGCTGACGGCACTGGCCCTGGAACTGCTGGGCGCAATTCCCGGCGTTCGGATCGTCGGCCCGGTGACCGCGGAGAACCGCGGCGGCGCGGTGTCCTTCGTGGTCGACGGGATCCACGCCCACGACCTCGGGCAGATCCTCGACGACGAGGGCGTCGCGATCCGGGTCGGTCACCACTGCGCGTGGCCGCTGCACCGCCGGTTCGGGGTGGCGGCAACGGCGCGCGCGTCGTTCGCGGTGTACAACACGGCCGACGAGGTGCACGCGCTGGCCGCGGCGATCCGTCGGGCGCAGGAGTTCTTCGGGACGCACGAGCCGCTGGATCATGTCGAGACCACGGCGGACGGGGCGTCCTGACATGCGGATGGAACAGATGTACCAGGAAGTGATCCTGGACCACTACAAGCATCCGCACGGCCGCGGGCTGCGGGAGCCGTTCGGTGCCGAGGTGCATCACGTGAACCCCACGTGCGGAGACGAGGTGACGCTGCGGGTGCACCTCACCTCGGATGGGCGGGTCGGCGACGTGTCCTACGACGGTCAGGGCTGCTCGATCAGCCAGGCCGCGACGTCGGTGCTCACCGACCAGGTGACCGGCATGCCGGTGCGGGAAGCACTGGACGTGGTCGACGCGTTCAACGAGATGGTCACCAGTCGCGGCACCGTCGAGGGTGACGAGGACGTGCTCGGTGACGGCATCGCCTTCGCGGGCGTCGCGAAGTATCCGGCGCGCGTGAAGTGCGCGTTGCTCGGATGGATGGCGTTCAAGGACGCGGTAGCGCAAATTGTCGATGGCGACACGGCAGGGGACGACGTGCCCGCCGGAACCGGAGGAGTTACATCATGAGCGACGCACAGACCGACGCCGCCGCGGTGACGGAGGAGTCCGGCCCGGTGGCGGCCCCGGTCGAGCTGACCCCCGAGCAGCAGGCGTTCGTCGACGACGTCGAGGAGGCGATGCGTGACGTCGTCGACCCCGAACTCGGCATCAACGTCGTGGATCTCGGCCTCGTGTACGGCATCTCGATCGACGAGACCGAGGAGACCGTCGCGACGGTGGACATGACGCTGACGTCGGCGGCGTGCCCGCTGACGGACGTCATCGAGGAGCAGGCGCGTGGTGCGCTCGTCAAGAGCGGCCTCGTCGACGAGCTGAAGATCAACTGGGTGTGGCTGCCGCCGTGGGGTCCGGACAAGATCACGGAGGACGGCCGCGAGCAATTGCGCGCGCTCGGATTCACCGTCTAGGAATCATCTACGCGAATCGGCTCGGGTCGGGGTGTTCTCCCCGACCCGAGCCCTTTTCCGTTCACGAGCGGACGATGTCACGCCAGGGCAGTGACGATGTGGTTCTCGATCGATCCCGACAGGTACTCCGCGTACTCGTTGGTGATGTGGTGTTCGCCGGCGTAGACGAGGTGGTCACCGACCACCGCGGGGCAGACGTCGGTGCAGAACCAGGGGTTGACGTCGATATAGGTGCCGCCGACAGCCTCGGCGGCCGTCGACCATCCGGTCTGATTCGGAAGGACGGCGGCGGCGGGCATCGAGCAGCGGCTCAGGTCCGTCGAGTTGAGTGCGACGCACTCGGACGGGTTCTCCTCGGGGTGCGGCGCATTGCCGAGCATGACGACCCTCGTGGCCGTGGGCAGCTGTGACGCGGTCTTCGCCAGACCGTCCCGCCACACCTCGGGGGTCACCTCACGGTCCGGCCCCAGGTTCCCGCCGTACCAACCAGCCAGCACGACGACCTCCGGCTGCTCCTTCTGGAGGACCTCCATCCGCCACTTCTGCCAGTCGTCGCACTCGGTGAACGCGCGCTCGAGCTGGTACTGGTAGTAGGTCACCGCGGCCGGACCGCAGTTGTTCTTGGTCAGAACCAGGACCTTCCAGCCGTTGCGCTGTCCGATGAGGTCGAACGCCCCGTGCCACATCGCGGCGCCGGAGTCTCCGATGAGGGCGATCGTGCGTTCGCTGTCGACATCCCCGAGCATGCACCCGCTGATGTCGTCGAGTCGCGTTTCCTCGCGTGAGGGGGTGCAGCCCGGGACGGCCCACTGTGATTCGTCGTCACCGCTGGCCGCCAGCAATGCGGCGTTCGTGATCGTCGCGGGCAGGGTCGTCGCCCCGGCAGCCGTCTGGACCGCGCCCACGACTTCGGCTTCCGGAACAGCGGCGGCCGCAACCTCCGTCGGCCAGTCGTGTGCGGAACTGTCCGACGTCACCGCCTGACATCCACTCAGAGCTACGGCGGCGATACATATCGCCGTGGCCGCAACCAGTTTCGAGGGCACAGAAATCCTCACGACGAGGGTCCTTTCCGGGGAGTTTCAGAACAGCTGTTGGACGAGGGGAACGGCCAGATCCCACCGGTACCGTTCGAACCAGGCCACTGCGAAGACGAGTGCGATGGAGATCGGAACGATCGACAGGCTGAGCCAGGGGCGGGTCACGAGGAATCGGGACCGACGGATCGGGTCCTCGAACGCGTGGTACATCAGGACGGCACCCAGGAATGCCGTGGCAACGAGGAGTGCCTGCGTCACAACGGAGAAGGAGTCGTCCAGTCGGATGGCGGCGATGGTGAAGATCGGCCAATGGACGAGGTACAGCGAATAGGAGATCTCGCCGATGTACCCGGGAGTCCTCGTACTCAGCAGAGCCGATGGAGAACCGCGGACGACCCGCATGCCCGACACGATCAGTGCCGCGGTGCCCAGGACGGGGACGGCCGCGATCCAGCCCGGGAAGCTGGTCGTGTCGTCCAGGAACACGACGGACCAGACGATCGCAGCAGCACCGAGCCATCCGAGCAGTACCGCCCCGACTGCGGAAAGCCGTTGTGTGAGAGACGGCTCGGTCGCCGCGAGGAGCGCGCCGATCGCGAGCTCCCAGGCCCGCGTGAAGGGGGAGTAGAAGGCGGCGGTCCCGTCCGCGGAGGTCAGCAGGATCGAATGGGCATAGCTGGCGACGACGACCACGGTCAGCACCGCGACGAGCACCTGCGGCAGTCGCAGTCGCACGACACGGCGGACGAGCACGACCGCGAGGAGGACGAGCAGCGGCCAGACCAGATAGAACTGCTCCTCGACCGCGAGCGACCAGTAGTGCTGCAGCGGAGAGGGATCGTCCCCGAGCCGCGCATAATCCGAGCCGGTCGCGATGAAGTGCAGATTGGCGACGAACAGTGCGGCTGCAGTTGCGTCGGGGAGGACCTGCGCTCCGCGGAGGAAGTTGGTCAACTCGAAGGTGGCGACGACCGTCAGGACGATGACGAGCGTGGCGGCCGGGACGATTCGGCGCGCGCGCTTGGCATAGAACTCGAGAAACCATGTGCCGGGGCCGCGATCGGTGTCCCTGAGCAGCATTCCGGTGATGACGTACCCGGAGATGACGAAGAAGATGTCCACGCCGACGAATCCGCCGCCGAACCCGGCCAGACCGACGTGATCGAGGACGACCACGAGCACGGCGATTGCGCGCAGGCCCTGTACATCCGGGCGCCATCGTGGCGGCGTCGTCGGGTTTCCTGCCCTGTCGCCCGGAACGTCGATTGCAGCGGTCATCCACGTCGCCCTTCTGTTGCTGAGGGTCTGCTGTGGAGAACCCGTGAAGCAGGTGAACGTCGGAAGGATAGCCGATCATATGAGGCTTGGCTTACCTCACCTCACGTCCACTTCATCTGCTGTCTCTCTGGCGTTTCAGGTGTGCGAACGTGGTGGCGGCAGGGATGCGCTTGTGCTCGCCGACCTGACCGTCTCGTCGGTGGACGATCGACGCGGGCCCGAGTGGACGGTGTCGACTCGTTCGGTTCGTGGTCCGAACGCGTCGAGGGGCCCGCCGACCCCCTGTGTCGGCGGGGCCCTCGCCTACGTGCACCGCGTGGTGAAGTTAATCACTATTCGCCTCGTGTGTCGATGATTTCGGCGAACAATTGTCGTTCGAGAGGACTGTGCGACGGCTGTCATTGATCACTGCGGATCGCGCAGCCCGGGCCTCGACGCCGTCTCTCCGGTCGAGTAAGTTAATTTCCATTCGCGCAGTGTGCGGATGTTTCGGTGCCGGATCGAGCAGTCAGGGATGTGGTGGAGCAACGAGCGCGTGCGGCGGTGCTGACGGAGTACGGTGAGCCGCTGGTGATCAGGGACATCGAGATCGCGGACCTGCGAGAGCACGAGATCCTGGTACGGATCGCCGGGGTGGGGATCTGCCACACCGACCTCACCGCGGCGCAGGGGGGCGTACCCGTCCCCACGCCTGCCGTTCTCGGACACGAGGGCGCCGGGATCGTGGAGACGGTGGGGTCGGCCGTCGAGCACCTCGCCCCGGGCGACCACGTCGTGCTCAGCTACTCCGCGTGCCGCACCTGTCGCAACTGCGCGGACGGGCATCCCGCCTACTGCGAGCAGTTCGCCCTCCGCAACTACTCGGGCCGCAGACCGGACGGATCCGTCACGCTGGCGGCCGACGGTGAGCCGCTGCACGGCAGCTGGTTCGGGCAGTCGTCGATGGCCACGCACGCCGTCATCGACGCGGCCGACGCGGTCCTGGTCGCGAGCGATCTCCCGATCGAGCTGCTGGGCCCGCTGGGCTGCGGCATCCAGACCGGGGCGGGCGCTGTGCTGCGCGTGCTGCGGCCTCGATCCGGGTCGTCGATCGTCGTGTTCGGCGCCGGCGCGGTGGGTATGGGCGCGGTTCTCGCAGCCGTGGTTGCCGAGTGCGGCCAGATCGTCGTCGTCGACCCGGTGGAATCGCGGCGCGAGCTCGCACTCTCGCTCGGGGCCACCGACGCCGTCGACGCGGCGATGTCGGACCTCGCGAAACACCTGCGCAGGCTGACCGGTGGCGGTGCCGACCACAGCGTGGACACCGTCAGCAACGAGGCGGTGCTGCAGACCGCGACCACGGTCCTCCGATCGCCGGGCAGCTGCGCCACCCTGGGCCTGCGGGGTCAGAAGAACCCCGTGACCCTCGACCAGTCCGCACTGCTGATGGGTCGCACGGTGACCGGAGTCATCGAGGGTGATGCCGATCCGCGGCAGTTCGTGCCGGAACTCGTCGAACTGTGGCGCGCAGGCCGGTTCCCGTTCGACAAGCTCGTCACCACGTTCGCGTTCGACGATCTCGACAAGGCACTCGAGGCCACCCGCTCCGGCGCCGTGGTCAAGCCGGTGCTGACGTTCACAACCACGGAAGGATGATCATGACCACTCGTGACCAGGTGGAGAAGCTGCTCGCCGCGGAGAAGGTCGACCCGCGCGACCTCGACGAGCTGTGGGCTCGGCTCGACGTCGTGAACATCGACGAGCTGAGCGGCCAGTGGCGTGGACGCGGCTTCGACACGGGCCACCGCACCAACCCGCTGCTCGCGGCGTCGCGCTGGTACGGCAAGACCTTCACCTCGCGCTTCTCGGTGCAGCCGCTGGTGTGCCGGGGTGAGGACGGCGAACTGTTCTCCGACGTCAAGACCGGAAAGGGTGAGGCCAGCCTCTGGATGGTCGAGTTCCGCGGGGAGTCCACCGCGACGATGGTCTACGACGGCATGCCCGTCTTCGACCACTTCAAGCGCGTCGACGAGACGATGCTCGTGGGTGTCATGAACGGCAAGGGCGTCCTCGACGACGGCGAGCACTACTGGTTCGTGCTGGAGCTCGACGAGGTCTAGCGCCTACGGGCCACGCGGTCGGGCCGGGAATCGGATTCACCCAGTTCGGGATGGGCAGATCCCGGCCCTGTCGCGATTCGCAGGACCCTGCTGTCAGCCGGTCGCCTTCTTCCCGCCGTCGGCCTTCTTGGCCTCGTCGACACTGCGTTGCAGGGCCGCGACCAGGTCGACGACCTCGGCGTCGGCCTCGTGACCGCCACCGGACGGGAGGGTGACCTTCTCGCCGCCGTTCGCGATCGTCTCGTCGAGGAGCTTCTGCAGCTGGATCTGGTAGTCGTCGGTGTACGACGCGGGATCGAAGTCCTCGGACATCGAGTCCACCAGCATCGTCGCCATCGTCAGTTCCTTCTTCGACGGCGACGACTCCTCGTCGAGGGACCCGAAGTCGGCGGTGCGGACCTCGTCCGGCCAGAGGAGGGTCTGGACGACCAGCACGCCGTCGCGCACGCGCAGCGCGGCGAGCCGGGTCCGTTGCCGGAGGGTGAAGTGCACCAGGGCGGTGCGTTCGCTGTCGTCGAGGGTGGACGCGAGCAGCTGATACGCCTTCGGTGACGCCGAGTCCGGTTCGAGGAAGTAGCTCTTCTCGAACAGGATCGGGTCGATCTGGTCGGAGGGTACGAACTGCAGGACCGGGATCTCGTGTTTCTCGGCAGCGGGAAGCTTCTCGAAGTCCTCGTCGGTCAGCACGACCTGCGCGCCGTCGTCGGAGATGTACGCCCTGTCGATGTCGGCGTACTGCACCACCTGGCCGCATTCGCTGCACACACGGCTGTACTTGATGCGTCCACCGTCCTTGCCGTGGACCTGGTGGAACCGGATGTCGTGGTCCTCGGTCGCCGAGTACACCTTGACCGGGACGTTCACGAGCCCGAACGCGATGGAACCTTTCCATATCGAGCGCATCTCCCCACTATGGTCCATAGTGTGGGATCAGGCCAGGTGGGAGAGAACCGGTGGGCTGATGGCAACGACGCACAACACTGCGGTCCGGGTGGGGGGGCGGCTGCTGTCGCTGACCAACCTGGACAAGGTGCTGTACCCGGAAACGGGGACGACTAAGGCCGAGGTGCTGCAGTACGTCACCGAGGTCGGGCCGTGGCTGCTGCCCCTGTTGCAGGGGCGCGCCCTGACCAGGAAGCGGTGGCCGAACGGCACGGCCGCGGAACCGTTCTTCCAGAAGAACACGGAGTCGGCCACACCGGACTGGATTCCCAGGCACACACTCACGCAACGGTCGCGGACCGTCGACTACCCGGAGGTCACGGAACTCGCGGCGCTGGTGTACTTCGCGCAGTCGGGGGCGCTCGAGTTCCACGTGCCGCAGTGGCGCTTCGACCCGGACGGCCGGCCCGGCGACCCGGATCGCCTGGTGATCGACCTCGACCCCGGACCCGGTGTCGGTCTCGACGAGTGTGCGGACGTCGCGCTGCGGGTCCGCGATCGGCTCGCGGAACGTGGGCTGGACGCGCTGCCGGTGTCGAGCGGCAGCAAGGGGATCCACCTGTACGCCGGCCTCGACCCCGGATGGACCTCGCACCGGTGCTCCGAGGTCGCGAAGGCGATCGCCGAGGAACTGGAACGGGAGACGCCCACGTCGGTGACGTCCACGATGACCCGTGCCCTGCGCGCGGGAAAGGTGTTCGTGGACTGGAGTCAGAACTCGGCGTCGAAGACCACCGTCTCGCCGCTGTCGTTGCGCGGGACGCCCGCACCCATGGTCGCGGCGCCGCGGACCTGGGACGAACTCGCGCAGCCCGGGTTGCGGCAACTCGACTTCAGCGAGGTGCGCGACCGACTGCGAGCCGGGACCGCGCCGCCGGTGGTGCCGCGTCCGTCGCACACGAGTCGGGGCGCGGTGCGGCAGCGTACGGTCGGCCGGCGCGCCGGGCCCGGCCCGATGCTGGCGACCGCGACGACACCCGACGAGTTCGCCCGGCGGGCCGACCCGCAGGTGTGGGTCCTCGAGCGCAAGTTCGACGGCATCCGTGCCCGCGTCGACTTCGGTGCCACCGACGAGGTGCGGCTGACCAGTCGCAACGGCCTCGACATCGGGGTCGGCTATCCGGAGTTGACGGTGCTGCCCACCGGTCTGCACGGGCACACCGGCGTCCTCGACGGCGAGATCGTCGCCTTCGGGGACGACGGCGCGCCCAGCTTCGGTCGTCTCCAACAGCGGATGGGCCGATCGCGCGCGCCGTCCGCGGCCGAGCGCCGCGCGAATCCGGTCGCACTGCTGCTGTTCGACGTGCTCGAGTTGGACGGTGTGTCGTTGCGGGACAAGCCGTTACGAGACCGACGGCGGGTGCTCGACGCGATCCCCGTCGACGCGGACGGTACCTGGACGGTGCCCGCGCTGCTGCCCGGCGACCTGGAGTCGGCCCTGGAGCAGAGCCGACACGAACGGATGGAGGGCCTGGTCGCGAAGCGGTGGGACAGCACCTACCGCCCGGGCCGGTCCTCGGAATGGCTGAAGATCAAGCACTTCCGGACCGGCGAGGTGGTCGTCGGAGGCTGGCAACCGGGAGAGGGTGGGCGCGCAGGCGGCATCGGCTCGGTCCTCGTCGGCGTGCCGGAGCCGGCGGGTTCGCTGCGCTACCTCGGCAAGGTCGGCAGTGGACTGTCCGAATCCGCGGTCGCGGGTCTCGCCGAGCGTCTCGAGGCGGTCTCGGAGTCCCCGTTCGGGGGGACGGTCCCGGACGGGGAAGCGAGGGCGGCGCACTGGGTGCGTCCGGAGGTGGTCGCCGAGGTGAGGTTCTCCGAGGTGACGGAGGACGGACGGTTGCGGCACCCGGTGTGGCGCGGGGTGCGTCCGGACAAGGACCCCGCCGACGTCCGGCCGTCGGAGTGGCCCGAATCCTGACGGGCCGAACACCGTGTGTACGCCCGTCCGGCGTGTCGGTGGCGGTTGGTACAGTCGGCGCACAATGCGCGGCTCGTCTCGGGCAGTGCTCTGATCCTCACTGTCCGAAAGGGTTTCGCCACATGGTGATGGGTGCCACCCATGCTGTATCCGGTGCGGTTGCCGGGCTGATCGCGGCGCAGGTGCTGCCGCCCGAATGGGGTGGTCCCACCTCCACCGCCGAGGTGTTCACCTTCGCCGGAGTCTGCGCGGGGGCGGCTCTGCTGCCGGATCTGGACACCACCCAGTCGACGGTGGCCCGCTCCTTCGGGCCGCTCAGCTGGGTTCTCGCGAAGGTCGTCGACGAGGTGTCGCTCTGGTACTACCGGCTCACGCGGGGCAAGCGCGATCCGAAACGCAATGGTGGACACCGAACCCTCACCCACACGGCGCTGTTCGCCGTCGCGATCAGTGTCGGGGTGTCGGCGCTGGTGACGGCGTTCGGCCGCGGCGCCGTGATCGGAACCCTGTTCCTCACGCTCGGACTGGCACTACGCGGTCTGGCGGGCGGCTGGGCCAAGCGCAGCGGGTGGATCGCCGTCACCCTGGTCGCTGGCGTCCTGGCGGCGCTGACGTGGACGTGGTACCCGGACGAAATCGGTTCGCGGGCACTGGGAGTCGCGGTCGGACTCGGATGTGCCGTGCACTGCCTTGGTGATGCGATCACCAAGGAGGGGGTTCCGTTCCTGGCGCCGTTCGTGCCGTGGCGCCGGCAGCGGTGGTGGGAGCTGCAGCTGCCGTCCTGGCTGTCGATCCGGGCCGGCGGGACGTTCGAGCGCGCCTTCCTCGGGCCCGCACTGACCCTGGTCGCGGGTGCGCTCGCGTTCTGGTCGCTCGACGGTGTCCCCGAGGCCGTCAACGACGCGCTGGTGCAGTTCGGGGCGCTGAGCTGACGGTGCCGGATGCCGGGGCGTCGAGCGCTGTCACGAGGTCGCGCACGTGCGCGAGATCGACGTCGTAGCCCGGGAAGTAGCAGCAGACGCGGTCGGCATGGGCTCCGAAGCGGCGCAGGATCTCTGCGGCGCAGTCCTCGGGGGTGCCGCGCACCGCCAGCGTCTCGAGCATCGTGTCGTCGACCAGCGCGATCATCTCGCCGATCGCGCCGCGCTTGGACAGCGCGTTCAGCTGCTCTTGCAGAGGTGCCCACCCCTCCACCTCGAGCACCGGCCGGTAGGCGGGGGTCGAACCGTAGAACGCGAGAAGCGCCCGGACACCGGCCCCGGCTGATGCCAACTCGGCGTCGGTGCGGCCGGTCGCGACGATCACCTGCGGGACGATCTCCAACTCGCCGCATTCCCGGCGGGCGAGTCCCGCCTCGACGGCGGGCAACGTGCGCTCGTGGAAGTGTCGCTCGCTGTGGAAGGGCATGACGAGCAGCCCGTCCGCGACCTCGGCCGCGGTCCGCGTCATCACCGGGCCCAGCGCGCCGAGCAGGATCGGCGGCAGTCCGTGCGGATTGGGACCGGGAACGAACGTCGGCGGCATCAGGGTGTGGGTGTGGAACTCGCCCCGGTAGTCGAGCCTGGTTCCGTCCTGCCAGGCATCGAGGATCGCCCGGACCGCGAGGACGGTGTCGCGCATCCGTGCGGCCGGCCGTGACCACTCGGACGAGTACCGCTTCTCGATGTGCGGACGGATCTGGGACCCGAGCCCGAGCCGGAACCGGCCGCCGCTCATCGACTGCAGGTCCCACGCGGAATGGGCGAGGTGCATCGGGCTGCGCGGCAACGCGATCGCGACGTTCGTCGCCAGGTCGACGTCGACGACCGGTGCGGCCGCGACGAGGGGGAAGAACACGTCGTGTGGGCCTTCGAAGGTGAACAGTCCGGCGACGCCGGTGTCGGCGAGTTCGACGGCGCGCCGCGCGGCGTCGGCGGGTGCTGCGTCGAGCTGGATCTCGACCTTCATCGGCGTGTGCTCCTTCGCTGACCGGGCCGCGGCAGGGCGGCGCCGACCAGTGTGCGCCGGACCGGTGACGGCGCGTGGCGAAACAGCGTCCACATCGCCGCCGCCGTGGCCCGCGGATCGTCGCGGCGTGACAGGTACGCGCGCTGCACGTCGGGGGGCAGCGCGAAGAACCCGTCGAAGAACCCGGCGACGTGCTCGGGGGGCAGTGCGAGCAGGGCCCGGAGCCCGACCACACGCAGGGACCGCACCACGCGCGCGGTGCGCGGCCACAATGCCTTTTCCGGATCGGTCCCCGCGACGAGGGCCGCCACGACGTCGTCGACCGCCGCGAGGGACGCCGCGACGCTGTAGCCCGTGCCCGGATGCATCAGGCCCCCGCGCGCACCGAACCCGAACACCCCGCCGCCCGGGGTCGGTGCCTCGACGGGAAACCGGACCCGTTCCACACCTGCGTCGTCGGGAACGACGACTCCCCGACCGCGCAGGCGCGTCAGCAGCCGCTCGCGCAACGCGGACAGGGGGAGAGCCGGCCTGCCGACCAGGCAGGTTTCCTCCAACAGGACCACGCCGGGACGGACCGGAACCGCGTAGAGGAACGAGGGCGGCTCGCCGGTGCCGGTGCCGTTGTCGCGCCGCCAGTCCATGAACAGCGCGGCCGCGTCGCCGAGCGCGGGCGCCGCGATCGCGTCCGGCACGACGAGTCCGTACGCCGTCTGTTCGGCAGCGCCGGACCCGGGCCGCGGACCGCGCGCATCGACGACCCGGCCGGCGCGCAGCGTCGTGCCGTCGTCCAGGACGACCTCGCGTCGCCCGAGACGACGTGCCTTTCCGGTGACGACGCGGGCGGCGCCGGTGCCGAGCGCGGACCGGAGCGCGGGATTGTCGAAGACGACGTAGTCGCGGTCCACGACGTGCTCACGGACGGCGACCACCCGAGGCGCCGTGATCGTGGCCGCCACCCCGGCCGTGCTCAGCCAGGCCGGCAGCTCGTCCGACCATGCTGCGTAGGTCGGTGTCCACGTCCGGTCCGGTGCCGGGTCCACCGCGACGACGTCGAGTCCCGCGGCAGCGGCGCGATGCGTCAGCGCCCGCCCCGCCGGGCCGAGTCCCACCACGATCAGGTCCGCCGTGCCGTCGTCGCCCACGAGCGCCCACGGTAGTCGCGGGCTCTGCCTGCGCGCCGGACCGGCGTCGAACTGCGACGATGGTGCCACCAGAACCGGATGCAGGGGGTTGCCGCCAATGCACGTGGAATCCGTCATCTCCGCGGTCGGGTCGGCCGTCGACGTCGTCGGTGTGGCGGTCATCGTGATCGGGGCGGCCGTCGCGAGCTGGATCGCGCTCTCGGCGATCAGGTCCGGGGCCGGCGCACCGGTCTACACGCGATACCGGCGAAATCTGGGCCGCTCGATCCTGCTCGGTCTGGAGTTCCTCGTCGCTGCGGACATCATCAAGACGGTCGCCGTCACGCCCACTTTCGAGTCGGTCGGTGTGCTCGCGCTGATCGTGCTGATCCGGACGTTCCTGAGCTGGTCGCTTCAGCTCGAGATCAGCGGGCGCTGGCCCTGGCAGGGGAGCGCGCACCCTGGCGAAGCGGCCTCCGAAAGTCCGGTAAGCTGAACCGTCGTGATTACCGCCACCGACCTCGAAGTTCGTGCCGGTGTGCGAACCCTCCTCTCCGCTCCCGGATCCGCCCTGCGTGTGCAGGCAGGCGACCGTATCGGACTCGTCGGTCGCAACGGCGCGGGCAAGACGACGACCCTCCGCATTCTGGCGGGTGAGGGCGAGCCGTACGCAGGTTCCGTCGTCCGCAGCGGTGAGCTCGGTTACCTTCCGCAGGATCCGAAGGAGGGCAACCTCGACGTCCTCGCGAAGGACCGGGTGCTCTCCGCCCGTGGCCTCGACGAGATCCTCCGCAGCATGGAGAAGCAGCAGACGATCATGGCTGAGGCCGTGGACGATGCCGCTCGCGACAAGGCGGTCCGCAAGTACGGGTCCCTCGAGGACCGATTCGGAGCGCTCGGCGGCTACGAGGCCGAGTCGGAGGCCGCGCGGATCTGCAGCAGCCTCGGGCTCCCGGACCGGGTGCTCGCGCAGCCGCTGCGGACGCTCTCCGGTGGTCAGCGTCGCCGCGTGGAACTGGCCCGGATCCTGTTCGCGGCCTCCGACTCGTCCGGCGGCAAGTCGACGACCACCCTGCTGCTCGACGAGCCGACCAACCACCTCGACGCCGACTCGATCACCTGGCTGCGTGGGTTCCTGCAGAACCACGAGGGCGGCCTCATCGTCATCAGTCACGACGTGGACCTGCTCAACGACGTGGTCAACAAGGTGTGGTTCCTCGACGCGGTGCGCGGCGAGGCCGACATCTACAACATGGGCTGGAAGAAGTACCTCGACGCCCGTGCGACCGACGAGCAGCGGCGGCGCCGCGAGCGC
Source organism: Rhodococcus gannanensis (assembly GCF_042681175.1). NCBI lineage: Bacteria > Bacillati > Actinomycetota > Actinomycetes > Mycobacteriales > Nocardiaceae > Rhodococcus > Rhodococcus gannanensis. The sequence goes on along the minus strand of NZ_JBHUFB010000012.1, from coordinate 390,145 downwards.
GCGAACGCGGAGAAGAAGGCGTCCGCGCTGCGTCAGCAGGCCGCGAAGCTCGGGGCGAAGGCCACGAAGGCGACGGCCGCACAGAACATGGCCAAGCGCGCCGACAAGCTGATCGCCGAACTCGACGACGTGCGCGTCGCCGACAAGGTCGCGCACATCCGCTTCCCCGAGCCGGCGCCCTGCGGCAAGACTCCGCTGATGGCGAAGGACCTGACGAAGGTGTACGGATCTCTGGAGATCTTCACCGGCGTCGATCTCGCGATCGACCGGGGTAGTCGCGTCGTGATCCTCGGTCTCAACGGTGCCGGCAAGACGACGCTGCTGAGACTGCTCGCGGGGGCCGAGAAGCCGGACCTCGGCGAGTTGATCCCCGGTCACGGTCTCAAGACCGGCTACTTCGCGCAGGAGCACGACACCCTCGACGACGAGGCCAGTGTGTGGGAGAACATCCGGCACGCCGCGCCCGACGCGGGGGAGCAGGATCTGCGGGGCCTGCTCGGCGCGTTCATGTTCACGGGCCCCCAGCTCGACCAGCCGGCGGGCACCCTGTCCGGCGGTGAGAAGACGCGTCTCGCACTGGCCGGTCTGGTGTCCTCGGCGGCGAACGTGCTGCTGCTCGACGAGCCGACCAACAACCTCGACCCGATTTCCCGGGAGCAGGTGCTGGAGGCGCTGCGCAGCTACACCGGCGCCGTCGTCCTGGTCACGCACGATCCGGGTGCGGCCGAGGCCCTCAACCCGGAGCGGGTCATCCTGCTTCCGGACGGGACCGAGGACCACTGGTCGCAGGACTACCTGGATCTCATCTCGCTGGCCTGACGCGCAGCGCGCCGCACCCGGCGGGGCGATCTGTACTAGCCTGGTTCCGTCTAGTGACGTGCATCACAGTCGGCGTTACCGAGGGGGCCTGGTGATGGCAGAGCTGAAGCCGGTGAGCAAGGGCACGCGGATCTCGGGCGGCGCGCGGGACGCGCTGCAGACCGAGATCCGCGCCCGGTACGTCGGTGGCGCCAGCATCCGGTCCCTCGCCGACGCCACCGGCCGTTCCTACGGCTTCATTCGAACCCTGCTCACCGAATCCGGTGTGGAGCTGCGGGGGCGCGGCGGCCCGAACCGCCGCCGCGCCGTCCACGGGCCGTGATCAGCGCCGCGCCACGAAGCGCGCCATCGTGCGCTCGGCGAGCGCGGTGATGGTGAGCGAGGGGTTCACCAGGCCCACCGCGCCGGGCGCGAACGCGCCGTCCACGACGTACAGGTTGTCGTAGCCGAGCACCGCGCCGTCCATCGTCGCCGCCTGGTTCATCACGACGCCGCCGAGGCCGTGATACGTGCTCGCGGAGCCGAATCCGACTGCCCGGGAGTAGATCGGGATGCCACTCGCGAGGCGGCCGTGGCGGACCTCGGCCTGCTGACGGAAGTGCTCGGCGAACGCCGCGCCGCGGCGGTCGAGGTCGTTGCCCTCGGGGAACGGGTAGTTGATGACCGCGTTGCCGGTGGCGTGGTCGAAGTCGACCGTGCCTCGCTCGTCCGAGTGCACCTGGATGAGGTTCGTGGTCGCGAGCTTGCCGAGCGGCGAGGGCAGAGGCGTCGAGTGGTACACGATCGACACCGGCCCGCCGGGAAGGTCGTCCTCGTAGAGGCGCCCGAACCCGGGGCCGCCCTGGACGTCGCCGTAGTCGTCGGACAGCGCGGTGCGGGCGGTGAGGAAGTCGCCGTTGGCTCCGAAGCCCTCGCCGATGCGCGGCGAGAGGTTGGGCAGCGTGCCCTTCGCGCGGGCCTCGACCAGCATCCGTGTGGTGTGGAACGACCCTGCCGCCATGAACAGGTAGTCGGCCTCGGCGGTGACGATCCGGACGGTGTTGTGCTGGTCGTCGATCACGCGGGCGGACACCACGAAGCCGGGCCGGCGGTCGCGGGGCCGGATCTCGAAGACCTCGTGCATCGCATTGATCGTGACGTTTCCGGTGCGTTCCGCGGCGGGCAGGTAGTTCCGGTCCACGGAGTTCTTCGCGCCACTGTTGACGCCGAATCCCAACTCGCCGTTGATGATCGAGGCAGGTGCCCGGCCGTCGAGCTCGGCGCGCACGATGTCCCAGTCGATCGCGTAGTCGAAGGAGACCAGTTCCTTGCCGTATCGCCGGACGGTGTCCTGCCATGCTCGGGTGCCGACGTAGCGAGGGTGAGCCATGATGTCCGCCGGAAGGGGCGAGGCACCGAGCATCGCCTTCGCGCGCGGGTAGTAGGTCGCGGCGAGTTCGTCGTAGCCGGCGCCGCCGGGGAAGACGTGTTCGAAGTCCTGCTTGCGTGGGACAGGGGTGAACGATCCGAAGGCGAGCGAGCCGCCGCCCACGCCGACGCCGTACACGGAGTCGATTCCGTTGCCCTTCACGCGGTCGAGGATGCCGGGGTACCGGTTCACCGGGATTCCGACCGTCGCGGTCGCGCCGACGGTGTCGCTGAACCAGGCGGCACGGCCGTCGGGCTTCATCAGCGTCGCAAAGGTGTTGCCGTCCGGCTGGATCGGCCAGTGGCGACCGCGTTCGAACACGGTGGTCGCGATGCCCGCCTCGCCGAGGCGCAGCGCGGCCACGGCGCCGCCGAAGCCGGTGCCGATGACGATGGCGGTTTCCTGGCTCGCCTGCGCCCCCGCGATGCCCGGCCGGGCGAGGGCTGCGCTGCCGAGGGCGCCCAGAGCGCCCGCGCCGACTGCTGCCCGCAGCAGTGTCCGCCTCGACATCGGGGTGGCAGGTGTAGTTGAAGATGTGATCACGGTCGCGAACCCTAGCCCATAGGATTTAGGCTAGGTTTACCTACGATTGTGATTCATCTCATTCATTCGCACATCGAACGAACGGCGGAATCGAGTGTCGATGTGCTACTCGGCCGAATGCTGAGCTCGCACCGACTCCTCCACGAGATCCAGTACCGCGGAAAGGTTCTCGCCGCCGTGGCCCGAGGCGATCCGCGCGATCAGGCCGTCCAGCACGAGGTCCAGGTAGCCCACCAGGACATCGGTCGGCAGGTCGTCGCGAAGCCGCCCGGCTTCCTTCTGGCGCTCCAGACGGGCGACGGTGGCCTCGGTCAGCTCGGCTCCCCGTCTGCTCCATTCCCTCGCGAACGCCGGGTCCGTGCGCAGCCGCCGTGAGATCTCGACACGCGTTGCCAGCCAGTCGAACTGGTCCGGCTGCGCGAGCATGTCGCGCATCACCTGGACGAGACCCTGCTCGGCGGCGACGTCCGCCATCCGCGTCGCATCCTCCTGGGCGAGTGCGAGGAACAGTCCGTCCTTGTCCTTGAAGTGGTGGAAGATCGCGCCGCGGGACAACGCAGTCGCGTCCTCGAGCCTGCGAACCGTCGCACCCTCGTAGCCGAACTCGGCGAAACAGCGGCGGGCCCCGTCGAGAATCTGCCGCCGGCGGGCAACCAGATGGTCCTCACTGACCTTCGGCACAGGCAACCTCCTTGTCGTCCTGCGTGTCTGTGTGGCCGCGGCCTCCTGCGTCGGCCGTTGCCACACGGACACGCGTCCTCCGCGTCGGGTGCTTGTGCGCGTTTTCGGCCTTCGCGACGTACCTCGCCGATGCACAAAGCGCGCACGACCACATCCGATCGAAGCTGCCGGAACTGCACGAGTGGTCGTGCGCGCTTTGTGCGCCTTGGTGCCGAAAACGCGCACAAGTGGGCACGTGGCTGCGAACGCCGAAGGCGCGCGCAGCCACGTGGCCGCCTAGCCCCGGATCATGTTGCGGAGCACGTACTGCAGGATGCCGCCGTTGCGGTAGTAGTCGGCCTCGCCGGGGGTGTCGATGCGGACGACCGCGTCGAACTCGACCTTGGTGCCGTCTTCCTTGGTCGCGGTGACCTTGACCGTCTTCGGGGTGACACCCTCGTTGAGCTTCTCGATGCCCGCGATGTCGAAAACCTCGGTGCCGGTCAGGCCCAGGGACTTCGCCGACTCGCCGGCCGGGAACTGCAGCGGGATGACGCCCATGCCGATGAGGTTCGAGCGGTGGATGCGCTCGAAGGACTCGACGATGACGGCCTTGACGCCGAGCAGGCTGGTGCCCTTGGCGGCCCAGTCACGCGACGAGCCGGAGCCGTACTCCTTGCCGCCCAGGACGACCAGCGGAATGCCGGCGGCCTGGTAGTTGACCGAGGCGTCGTAGATGAACGACTGCGGTGCGCCCTCGAGGGTGAAGTCGCGGGTGTAGCCACCCGAGACGCCGTCCAGGAGCTGGTTCTGCAGACGGATGTTCGCGAACGTGCCGCGGATCATCACCTCGTGGTTACCGCGACGCGAACCCAGGGAGTTGTAGTCCTTGCGCTCGACGCCGTGCGCGTCCAGGTACTGCGCGGCCGGGGTGCCGGGCTTGATCGGACCGGCCGGGCTGATGTGGTCGGTGGTGACCGAGTCGCCGAGCAGTGCGAGAACGCGTGCGCCGCTGATGTCGGTGACCGGGGTGGTCTCCATCGTCATGCCGTCGAAGTACGGAGCCTTGCGGACGTAGGTGGAGTTCTCGTCCCACGCGAAGGTGTCGCCCTCGGGGGTGTCGAGGCCCTGCCAGCGGTGGTCACCCTTGAAGACGTCGGCGTAGGACTTGCGGAACATGTCCTGGTTGATCGCCGACTTGATGGTGTCGTCGATCTCCTGCGCGGACGGCCAGATGTCCTTGAGGAAGACGTCGTTGCCGTCCTGGTCCTGACCCAGGGCGTCGGTCTCGAAGTCGAAGTCCATCGTGCCGGCGATCGCGTACGCGATGACCAGCGGCGGGGACGCCAGGTAGTTCATCTTCACGTCGGGGGAGATGCGGCCCTCGAAGTTGCGGTTGCCGGAGAGCACCGCGGTGACCGAGAGGTCGTTCTCGTTGACGGCCTTGGAGATCTCCTCCGGCAGCGGACCGGTGTTGCCGATGCAGGTGGTGCAGCCGAAACCGCCGAGGTAGAAGCCGAGCTTCTCGAGGTACGGCCACAGGCCGGCCTTCTCGTAGTAGTCGTTGACGACCTGCGAGCCGGGAGCCATGTTGGTCTTCACCCACGGCTTGCTGGTCAGGCCCTTCTCGACCGCGTTGCGGGCGAGCAGGCCGGCGCCGAGCATGACCGACGGGTTCGAGGTGTTGGTGCAGGAGGTGATGCCCGCGACCGCGACGGCGCCGTGGTCGAGGATGAACTCGCCGCGGGTCTCGGAGACGACCTTCACCGGCTTGGACGGACGGCCCGCGGCACCGTTGGCTGCGGACTCGACGCGGACGGCGTCGTCCTCGGCGAAGGACAGCACGGCGGGATCGGAAGCCGGGAAGGACTCCTCGACGGCCTCGTCGAGCTTGGTGTGCTCGACCGGGAGGTTCTCCTCGACGTAGTTGTGGATGTCCTTGCGGAACGCGACCTTCGACTCCGACAGCAGGATGCGGTCCTGCGGGCGCTTCGGGCCGGCGATCGACGGCACGACGGTGCCGAGGTCCAGCTCGAGGTACTCGGAGTAGGCGGGCTCCTTGGCCGGGTCGTGCCACATGCCCTGCTCCTTGGCGTACGCCTCGACGAGCGCGAGCTGCTCGTCGCTGCGGCCGGTCAGGCGCAGGTAGTTCACGGTCTCCTCGTCGATCGGGAAGATCGCGGCGGTGGAACCGAACTCGGGGCTCATGTTGCCGAGGGTGGCGCGGTTCGCGAGGGGGACCTCGGAGACGCCGGCGCCGTAGAACTCGACGAACTTGCCGACCACGCCGTGCTTGCGCAGCATGTCGGTCACGGTGAGCACGACGTCGGTCGCGGTGACGCCCGGCTTGATCTCACCGGTCAGCTTGAAGCCGACGACGCGCGGGATGAGCATGGAGACCGGCTGGCCGAGCATCGCGGCCTCGGCCTCGATGCCGCCGACGCCCCAGCCGAGCACGCCCAGGCCGTTGACCATCGTGGTGTGCGAGTCGGTGCCGACGCAGGTGTCGGGGTACGCCTGGCCCTTGCGGACCATGACGGTCGGGGCGAGGTACTCGATGTTGACCTGGTGGACGATGCCCATGCCCGGCGGGACGACCTTGAAGTCGTCGAACGCGCCCTGGCCCCAGCGGAGGAACTGGTAACGCTCGCCGTTGCGCTCGTACTCGAGGTCGACGTTGCGCTCGAGGGCGTCGGCCTGGCCGAAGACGTCGAGGATGACGGAGTGGTCGATGACCATGTCGGCGGGGGAGAGCGGGTTGACCTTGTTCGGGTCGCCGCCGAGGGTGGTGACGGCCTCACGCATGGTGGCGAGGTCGACGACACAGGGGACACCCGTGAAGTCCTGCATGATCACGCGGGCGGGCGTGAACTGGATCTCGGTGTCGGGCTCGGCGCTCGGATCCCAGTTGGCGATGGCGCGGATGTGGTCCGCGGTGATGTTGGCGCCGTCCTCGGTGCGCAGCAGGTTCTCTGCCAGCACCTTCAGCGCGTAGGGCAACTTCTCGGTGCCGGGGACCGCGTTGAGGCGGAAGATCTCGTAGGAGTTCTCACCGACCTCGAGGGTTCCCTTGGCGCCGAACGAATCAATACTGGTGCTCACGGCAGCTCCACTCGTCATTGAGGTTCGCCGTCGACGGGGCTGTGCCGACGGCAAGCGAGGCTCGTCGCGGCGACATGGAGCCGTTCGATCGACTCGAGTCGCATCCGACCGGGCGGTCGCGCCGAAGTACCTCGCAACAACTCTAACAGTACGCTTGTCCTGTTGAAACTCGCGGGCGGGGTCCACCCCGAGTCCCACGTCGTGATCCTCGTCCGCGCCGTCGCTGTCCGCAACGTGGGACGCCCCGCGCCGGACTGCGTCGCTCTGGCCGATTCCCCGGCAACAGTCCCGTAATGTGCGTGGCGGTCCCGCGGCGATCGCCGCACCCGCTCTCGACGCTCCGGAAGAAAGATGCCTGTCTCCCACACCATCGCGTTCCTCCCGGCTCCCGCCGACATTCCGGCCGGCGTCGACATCGACACCGTCGTCGCCGACGTCCAGGACGACGGGGTCTCGGCGCCCGCCGACGACGTCGCCGGGCTGCAGGCCGTGGTCGCCCGAGCGGAGACCGAGGGGATCACGCTCCGGATCGTGGTGCTCGAGGAGAACCCGGGGCGCGATTCGCAGTTGCGCGACATCGCGACCGACGTGGGCACACAGGAGGGTGGGACCGTCCTGGTTCTCAGTCCCAGCTGGGTGGGCACCTACAGCGACTCGCTGCCCCGCGTCGCCGTCGAGGACGCTCAGGATCATGCGTACACCGGTGACGCGGTCGATTCCGCGAACCAGTTCCTCGACGCGGTGATCGAGCCCGACGCGCCGTACGGTCTGATCACCGCCGGAATCGTGCTGGTGGTCGGTGCCGCCGCCGCGGTCGTGTGGAGCCTGCGGTCCCGACGCTCGGCCGACGTGGGTCCCGCGCAGGACTGAGCTCACCGCCGAACGGCCGGCGTACCGAAAACTCAAGCCGGAAAATATCTTTCACCTCCCGCGAGTCGTCCCCAGTACAGGTGGGGTGCGTGCTGTGTAATTACGCGTGTGTCGTTTGTGACTGGAGTTTCGCTAGTTCGCGAAGTGTCGTACGGTGCCAGTGGCACTCTTGGGGAAGAAGTGTCGCTGTGGGCAAGGTCGCCACGGAAGTGGCGTCTGTCCACTGGAGTCCACGGGTGAACGCACCCGGGACGTCCTCGGGCGTGCACGCCTTCCCCGGGCGGTGGCGCGACCGAGGGAGACGATCGTGAAACGAAGGGCACCAAGCGGGTCCCGCGGATTCACACGGACGCGGCTTCGCCGCGCGCGGTCCGTACTGGGACTGGGTATCGCCGTGACCCTGCTCGTCGGAGCCCCCGGACTCGTCGGTGCAGTCCCGCCGCCCCCGCCCAACCCGAGCGACGGCCAACTCCAGCAGGCCGACGCCGACGTGGCGGACCGGATCGGTCAGGTCGGTTCCCTCATCAACGAGGTGGCGAACGCGAACCAGCAGCTGCGCGCGCTCGACGACGCCGTCGCGGTCAAACGTGAAGCGGTGAACAAGGCGCTCGTCGACCTCCAGTCGGCACGGGACGTCGCGGTCGCCGCCGCCGACGCCGTCGCCGGAACGCTCCAGGCGCTGCACGACGCGGGGGCACAGATCGAGGCCGCGCAGGTCCGGTTCGACGAGTACGCCGCCAGCACCTACCGGCAGGGCACGGGAGTCTCGGCGCTGTCGTCGTTCATCGGCTCCCAGGGCCCGGACGACGTCCTCGACCGCGCGCAGGTGATCCGGGTGCTCGCGGCGAACAAGAACGCGGTACTCGACGCGTTGCAACGCGCCCGCACCGCCGAGGCGAACAAGAACTCCGCGGCCCGCGAGGCCAAGCAGCAGGCCGACGAGGCCGCCTCGGCAGCCGAGGCGCGCAAGGCCGACGCGGAGAACGCCATCGCGGAGGCACGCGCCGCGCTCGCCGACCAGCAGGCGAAGAAGGCGGCCGTCGAAGCCGAGAAGTCCGCCGCCGAATCCCAACTGGCGACGGCCCGCGAGAACGTCGCGGGTCTGCAGAACCAGCGGCAGGCGTTCGAAACCTGGGACACCCAGCGCGCAGCGGAAGAGCAGGCCGCTGCGGCCGCCGCCGCGGCGGCCCGGGAAGCCGCGGCGGAAGCGGCCGCCCGCGTCGCAGCCGACCAGGCGGCCCGAACCCGGGCGGAGGCGCTGGCCGAGGGCAGGCGAAGCCACGTCCAGGTCGAGGACGACGACGCCACCGACGTCGAGTCCGAGGTCGCCGAGACCGAGGACGCCGACGGCGCCGCGCCGACGACCACCCCGAAGCCGAAACCGAGGTCGACGAAGCCCAAGCCGTCGGTCACGGGTAGCGCCGCCGTCGAAACGGTCATCGACCGCGCGATGTCACAGCTCGGCGTCCCCTACGCGTGGGGTGGCGGCGACGAGACCGGCCCCACGCTGGGTATCCGCGACGGGGGCGTCGCCGACAGCTACGGAGATTTCAACAAGATCGGGTTCGACTGCTCGGGCCTGATGATCTATGCATTCGCCGGCATCGGGATCTCGTTGCCGCACTACACCGGATACCAGTACACCGCGGGCGAACAGGTTCCGAGTTCGCAGATGAAACGCGGCGACATGGTGTTCTACGGGCCCAATGCCAGCCAGCACGTCGGGCTGTACCTTGGCAACGGGGAGATGATCGAAGCTCCGCAGTCGGGATCGGTGGTCAAGGTCTCGCCGCTGCGCTGGGACGGCATGACCCCGTACGTGGTCCGGTTGGTGTCCTGATCCGCTCCGTCGAGGGGTCGGGGGAGTGAAAGTGGTGGATTGTTGGTGACCTCACAGGACGCGGGCCGTGATCTCGCAGCCGCGGCGACGACCGACGGCACGGCGAAGGCGGACACGGTGTCCACGACCGCGGCAGACGTCCAGTCCGAAGCGCAACTGCTGGAGAAGGTGATCTTCGAGGTCAAACGAGTCATCGTCGGTCAGGACCGGCTCGTCGAACGCATCCTCGTCGGCCTCCTCGCCAAGGGCCACGTCCTGCTCGAAGGTGTCCCGGGCGTCGCGAAGACGCTCGCCGTCGAAACCTTCGCGACAGTGGTCGGCGGCAGCTTCTCCCGTGTGCAGTTCACCCCGGACCTGGTGCCCACCGACCTCGTCGGAACCCGGATCTACCGCCAGGGCCGCGAGGAGTTCGACACCGAACTCGGTCCCGTCGTCGCGAACTTCCTGCTCGCCGACGAGATCAACCGCGCCCCGGCGAAGGTGCAGTCGGCGCTCCTCGAGGTGATGGCCGAGCGACACGTGACCATCGGCGGGAAGACCTTCCCGATGCCCGAACCGTTCCTCGTCATGGCAACCCAGAACCCGATCGAGAACGAGGGTGTGTACCCGCTGCCCGAGGCGCAGCGTGACCGATTCCTGTTCAAGGTTCTCGTCGACTACCCGTCCGTCGAGGAGGAGCGGGAGATCGTCTACCGCATGGGCGTCGCGGCGCCCGAACCTCGCCGGGTCCTCGGTCCCGACGACCTGATCCGGCTGCAGAAGACGGCGTCCGGTGTGTTCGTGCACCACGCACTCGTCGACTACGTGGTTCGCGTGATCGCCGCAACGCGCACCCCCGAGCAGTTCGGCCTGACCGACGTCGCCGGGTGGATCTCGTACGGCGCGTCGCCGCGTGCGACCCTCGGCATCATCTCCGCGTCGAGGGCACTGGCCATGCTGCGCGGTCGGGACTACGTGGTCCCGCAGGACGTCCTCGACGTCATCCCCGACGTCCTGCGGCACCGGCTCGTCCTGTCCTACGACGCGCTCGCCGACGAGGTCAGCCCCGACGACGTGATCACCCGGGTGCTGCAGACTGTCGGCCTCCCACAGGTCGCGGCGCAGCCCGTCGCGCCGGTTCCCGCTGCCCCGGCGCCGACAGCCGTGCCGGGACCGTCCGCACCCGTCGGAGGCGCACAGCGGTGACGGTGCCCGGCTCGCCGCAGGACCAGTCGAGCGGCTCGCCGCAGGGTCGTTCGAGCGGCTCGCCGCAGGGTCACTCGCCGCTGCCCTCCCTGCGGTCGGGGCAGCTGCGCGACCCCGAACTGTCGGCGGCGTTGCGGACCCTGGAACTGACGGTTCGGCGGCGCCTCGACGGTGTCCTCCACGGTGAGCATCTCGGTCTGATCCCCGGCCCCGGCACCGAACCCGGTGACGCCCGCATGTATCAGCCGGGCGACGACGTCCGGCAGATGGACTGGTCGGTCACCGCCCGGACCACCCACCCTCACGTCCGGCAGTCCGTTGCCGACCGGGAGCTGGAGACCTGGCTGGTCGTCGACCTGTCGGCGAGTCTCGACTTCGGTACGACAGGCGCCGAGAAGCGGGATCTCGCCGTCGCCGCCGCGGCCGCGGTCACCCACCTGACGAGCGGTGGCGGCAACCGGATCGGCGCCATCGTCACCACCGGCCACCGGGTGGTGCGGATCCCTGCGCGCGGTGGGCAGCTCCACGCCCGGGCCATGCTCCGGACCATCGCCACCACGCCGCACGCGCCCGACGGCGTGCGCGGCGACCTCAAGGGTGCGATCGAGTCGCTGCGCAGGCCGCAGCGCCGGCGTGGTCTCGCAGTGGTGATCAGCGACTTCCTCGGGCCACTCGACTGGGAGCGGTCACTGCGCGCGGTGTCCGGTCGGCACGACCTGCTCGGGGTCGAGGTGCTCGATCCGCGTGATCTGGAGCTGCCGGACCTCGGCGACGTCGTCCTGCACGACCCGGAGACCGGGCGTACCCGTGAGTTCTCGACGACCCCGCGACTGCGGGCCGACTTCGCAGCGGCCGCGCAGGAGCACCGTCTCGACGTCGAGCAGGCGCTGCGCCGATGCGGCGCGCCGGTACTGGGCCTGCGCACCGATCGGGACTGGATCGCCGACGTCGTTCGCTTCGTCGCGGCGCGGCGGCACAGCTATGGTTCCCGGGTGAATCGAGCGGCGCGCCAGTGAGCCTGAACCAGTTCGCATCGCCCTGGTGGCTGGCGTTCCTCCTCGTCGTCGCGGCACTCGCCGCGGCATACGTCGTCGCACAGCGGCGCCGCCAGCGCAACATGCTGCGCTTCTCGAATCTGGAGCTGCTGGAGAAGGTGGCGCCCGCGCGGCCCGGCCGGCTGCGGCACCTGCCGACCGCGCTCGTCCTCGTCGGACTGACGCTGCTCACCGTCGCGCTCGCCGGCCCGACCTCCGACCAGAAGGTGCCACGCAACCGGGCGACCGTGATGCTGGTGATCGACGTCTCGTTGTCGATGAAATCCACCGACGTCGCCCCGACCCGGCTCGCTGCTGCCCAGGAGGCCGCGAAACAGTTCGCCGACGGCCTGACACCCGGCATCAACCTCGGGCTGGTCGCCTTCGCGGGTACCGCCTCGGTGCTGGTCTCGCCGACCGTCAACCGCGAGGAGACGAAGGCCGCGATCGACCACCTCACCCTGGCCGAACGCACCGCGACCGGAGAGGCGATCTTCACGTCGCTGCAGTCGATCGAGACGCTCGGCGCGGTGCTCGGCGGCGGCGACCAGGTCCCTCCCGCTCGGATCGTGCTGCTCTCCGACGGCAAGCAGACCGTGCCCGACAGCCCCGACGACGAACGGGGCGGGTACACGGCAGCGCGTGAGGCGAAGGAGCGCGGCGTCCCGATCTCCACGATCTCGTTCGGCACCTCGTACGGCACAGTCGACATCGGCGACGAACGGATCGCCGTCCCCGTCGACGACCCGTCGCTGCGGGAGATCGCGAACCTGTCCGGAGGGTCGTTCTTCACCGCGTCGAGCCTCGAGGAGCTCAACAAGGTGTACGACACCCTCGAGGAGCAGATCGGCTTCGAGATCACCCGTGGTGACGCGAGTCGAACCTGGCTCGTTCTCGGTGTGCTGTTCACCGCCGCCGGCCTCGCCGCCGCGCTGGTTATGCGCCAACGGCTGCCGTGACGTCGGGGCGCCTGACAGAATGTGCTGCCGGCTGACTCTCCCACAACAGATAGGTTGATCGAATGTCGAACGCGTCCACCCCGTCCCGCTCCGTACTCGTGACGGGAGGCAACCGGGGCATCGGTCTCGCGGTCGCCCAGCGTCTCGCGGCGGACGGTCACAAGGTGGCGGTCACCCACCGGGGGTCCGGTGCGCCGGACGGGCTGTTCGCCGTCCAGTGCGACGTCACCGACGCCGATTCCGTGGACCGTGCGTTCAGTGAGGTCGAGGCCCACCAGGGTCCGGTCGAGGTGCTCGTCGCGAACGCGGGCATCACCGACGACACCCTCCTGATGCGCATGACCGAGGACCAGTTCACGAACGTCATCGACGCCAACCTGACCGGCGCCTTCCGCTGCGCCAAGCGGGCCAACCGGGCCATGCTGCGCGGCAAGTGGGGCCGGATGATCTTCCTCGGTTCCGTCGTCGGCATGGCCGGGCAGGCCGGCCAGATCAACTACGCGTCCTCCAAGGCCGGTGTCATCGGTCTCGCCCGCTCCGTCACCCGTGAACTCGGCTCGCGCAACATCACCGCGAACGTCGTCGCCCCCGGCTTCATCGAGACCGACATGACCGCGGACCTCTCGGACGACCTGCGCGAGACCGCGAAGAAGTTCATCCCGCTGCAGCGCCTCGGCAAGGCCGAGGATGTGGCCGCGGTGGTCTCCTTCCTCGCCTCCGAGGACTCGGCCTACGTGTCCGGTGCCGTCATCCCCGTCGACGGCGGCATGGGCATGGGTCACTGACCTCCGCCGAACCTTCTCGTACAGAACGACTTTCACCTCAAGAGGAGCACAACCATGGGCGGACTGCTCGAAGGCAAGACAATTCTCGTGACCGGCATCATCACAGATGCCTCCATCGCGTTCCACACCGCGAAGGTCGCTCAGGAGCAGGGCGCGAAGGTGATCATCACCGGCATCCCGGAGCGGTTGCGCCTGATCGACCGGATCGCCCAGCGCCTGCCGCAGCCGGTTCCGCCCGCGATCCCGCTCGACGTCACCGACGAGGAGTACCTCGGAGTGCTCGCCGACAAGGTTCGTGAGCTGGCACCCGACGGGCTCGACGGTGTCGTCCACTCGATCGCGTTCGCACCCAAGACCCTGATGGGCCCGGACGCCGTGCCCTTCCTGGAGGGTCCCGGACCGGACGTCTCGAAGGCGTTCGAGATCTCCGCGTGGAGCTACGCGTCCCTAGCCCGCGCCGTGCTGCCCGTCATGAACGAGGGTGGCTCGATCGTCGGCATGGACTTCGATCCGCGCACCGCGATGCCCGACTACAACTGGATGGGCGTGGCGAAGGCCGCCCTCGAGTCCGTCAACCGCTACGTCGCCCGCGAGGTCGGCTACGCCAAGAGGGTCCGCTCCAACCTGGTCGCGGCCGGCCCGATCAAGACCCTTGCCGCCAAGGCGATCTCGGGTACGGCCACCGACGACGCCAAGAAGCTGAACATGCTCAACGACTACTGGGACGGTGCCTCGCCCATCGGCTGGAACGTCGACGACCCGAGTGTTGTCGGCACCAGCGTCTGCGCCGTGCTGTCGGACTTCCTGCCCGCCACCACCGGCTCGATCATCTACGTCGACGGCGGCGCCAGCCACAACACCTGGTTCCCCGACAACTTCATGGGCTGAGATCGTGTACGACGCCCTCCTGCTGCTGTCCTTCGGTGGACCCGAACAGCCCGCCGACGTCCGACCGTTCCTCGAGAACGTGACCCGTGGCAGGGGGGTGCCGCCCGAGCGCCTCGACGAGGTGGTCGAGCACTACCTGCATTTCGGGGGGGTGTCGCCGATCAATCGCCTCAACCGCGACATCATCGCCGCGATCGAGGCCGAGTTCGCTTCTGCGGGAACAGATCTGCCGGTCTACTTCGGTAACCGCAACTGGCACCCGATGATCGAGGACACCGTCGCTCGCATGCGCGACGACGGTGTCCGGTCGGCGCTCGTGTTCCCCACCTCGGCCTGGGGCGGCTACTCGGGGTGCAGGCAGTACCACGAGGACGTCGCCCGGGCGCGGGAGGCCGTGGAGGGAGCACCGGAGCTGACCAAGCTGCGGCAGTACTACGACCATCCACTGATGATCGCCGCGTTCGCGGACGCGGTCACCGCCGCCCGCGACGAGTTGTCCGAGTCCCAGCGCGACGGTGCGCGGCTCGTTTTCACCGCACATTCGGTGCCGATCGCCGCGGACTCGACGGGCGGCCCTCGCGCAGACGGCGGCCGGCTGTACAGCCGTCAGGTCGCCGAGGCCGCGAGGTTGGTCGCGGCGGCCGTCGGGGCGGCGGAGTACGACCTGGTCTGGCAGTCGCGGTCCGGGCCGCCCCAGGTGCCGTGGCTCGACCCCGACATCTGCGATCACCTCGACACGGTCGCCGCCGCCGGCGCGCCCGCCGTCGTCGTATGCCCGATCGGCTTCGTGTCCGACCACCTCGAGGTCATCTGGGACCTGGACACCGAGGCCCGCGACCGGGCCGCCGACTTGGGACTCGGGTTCGCCCGTGCGGGTACGCCCGGTACCGATCCGCGGTTCGCGGCGATGATCGCGGAACTGGTCGCCGAGCGCATCGACGGTGTTCCGGCGCGCAGGCTCGGCAGCGAACCGTTGTACGGCGTCGGAACGAACGGTGCACTGTGCGCCGTCGAATGCTGTGTCCCGCCCGTTCGGCCGGGCCGCCCTACGGCCTGACAGGGTGGCGCGCCCCGCCGCCCTGGTGTCATGGGGTGTCACGGGGCAGGATGGGACGTGTCGTGAACGCTCCTACCGAGAGGAGTCGTCGATGACTCTCCTCAACACAGAACCGGTCCGCCCTTCGCGATCGCGGTTCGCTCCCGCCGTTCGTCGCGTTGCCGTCGTCGCCGCCGGCATCTGCGCGGTCTTCGTGCTCACCCCGCTGGGTGCGAGCGCGGCAACCGGCGACATGTACGTGAGCAATCCGCCGGAGGACAGGGACCTCATCGGCTACTGCCAGGACCAGGCACGGTTGGCGAACAACCTCGTTGAGAAGGGCGATTCCGATCGCGCTGTCGACGTGGTCGGTGCTGCGAACATCCGTGGTTGTCGGATCTACACCTTCGGCATGATGTGACGCGGGCGAGGTTCGCGGTCAGTTCGTCCAGGCGAATCTCAGCCGGGACGTCGACTCGTCCGCGGGCAGATCCCGGTAGCGTTCGAGCTCGTGGGACCGGACCCGGTGCACGGCCTCGCGCAGGAGCGGGGGGAACAGTTCCCGCGCCAGCGGTGAGCAGGCGAAACGCTCGAGCATCACGGACGGATCGGTGGGCAGCAGCCTGACCGCAGCCGCGGCGCGGTCCTGCGGGCTCAGGTCGGCCGGGTTGACCGTCACCTCCGGGGGCGGCGGCAGCCCGCGAGCGATGCCCGCGTGCGCCGCACCCAGCACCGCAGCGGACGCCAGATAGGGGTTGGCTGCCGGGTCGACGGGCTTGACCTCGATGTTCGCGCCCGCGGGATTGCCTGCGGTGTCGGTGCACAGGCGCACCGCGGCCTCCCTGTTCTCCAGCCCCCAGCAGCAGTGCACGCCTGCCCAGTTGTCGGGACGCATCCGCAGGTGGGACACCGCCGAACCGGTCAGGATCAGCGGGAGGTCGGGGAGCGCGGTGACCAGTCCGGCGATCGCGCCCGCGCCCGCGTCGGTGAGCCCGTGCGGCCCGAGACCGCCGGAGAACAGGGGAGATCCTCCCCGCCGCAGCGAGATGTGCAGGTGGGCGCCGTTCCCGGCACCGTCGGCGGTGGGTTGCGGGGAGAACGACGCGAGCATGCCGTTGGTGCGTGCGGCGGCGCACACCAGCGTCCGTGCCAGCACCGCGCGGTCCGCGGCCGCGACGGGGTCCGCCGGGCCGATCGAGAGTTCGAACTGATTCGGCCCGTACTCCGCATGAACCTGGTCGACGGGGAGTTCGGCGCGCTTGGCGGCCGTGAGCAGATTCCCGACGAACTTCCCCTGGCGCAGAATCGATTCGAGTCCGTACGCGGCCCAGTTGCCGTCGTCGAGGTTCCCGGCTGCGCCCGGAGACGGGAAGAGCGTGAACTCGAGTTCGTGGCCGATCCGCGCTGTCACACCGTCGGCGCGCAGTCTCGAGGCGGCGGTGCGCAGCGCGTGACGCGGGCACCCCGCGGAGGGTGTTCCGTCCTGATCGGTGAGATCGGCCGGAGCCCAGAGCGTTCCGTCTCCGAGGTCTCGCACCGTCTCCGCCGCGATCCGTAGCCGCAGATCGCCCACCACGGACAGGCTCGGCGTGAACGCCAGGTGGTCGTCGACACAGAACACCAGCCACGACGGCGAGACGCCCGCTCCCGCCGCGACGAAGACGTCGAGGCGGTCCGCGGGCATTGCCTTGGCGCGGGCCACCCCGGCCATGTCGACGAACGATCCGACGACCAGGCGGGGCCCGATGGGAGTCGATGCGGTCATGGACACTCGATCCGTGGGTCGCGTGCGGCGTGCGGATCCAGTGTCCCACCGCGGTGGTGGTGGGCGCGGGGTGTCAGGCGGTGGCGCGGGGGTGTAGCGCCTCCGCGACATACGACGCGACCTGGGCGTGCGAGACGTACCGGGCGGGGGAGAGCAGCTCGGCGAAGACGACGCTGACCAGGAACTCGACCGCGGAGGCGGGGTCCGGTGACAGGTGGGGAGCGAGGGGTGACTCCTTCACGAACACGAGCGTCCGCTCGGTCACGACGTCGACGAGGGTGGGCTGGTCGCCGCCGCGGACGAGCCACGGAGTCAGTGTCGATCCGTCGATCCGTAGTGCGGCCTGGAGCGGGGCGTTGTCGGTGAGGTGGTCGAGGACGGCGCGGACCAGCATTCGCGTCGTCTCCCGGGGCTCGTCCGCGAACTTCACGCGGCTCCGGACGAGGGTTTCGAGGTCGCGCAGCTCGGCGTGGACGAGGGCGTCCACCAGCTGCTCCTTGGAGGAGAACCGCCGGTACACGGTGGCCCGGCTGATGCCCGCTTCGCGTGCGACCGCGGTGAGATTCAGCGCGGTCAGTCCATTGCGTTGTACGAGCGATCTGGCGGCGGTGAGAACCTCGTCGGACATTGCGTCATCCTAGCGTGTCATTGATGAGACTCTATTGACTAAACAGTCTCACAGGTGCAACATCCTCGACCATGACCGTCTCGCAACATTCTGGGTCCGGATCGGTTGCCGACCTCGGCTCATCGCCCTGGGACTCCCAGCACTCGGAACACGACTACCGCGTCACCGACATCGAGGGCCGCATCCCCGAGCAGTTGCGGGGCGTCCTGTACCGCATCGGCCCCGGGCGCCTCGACGTCGCGGGTCATCCCGTCGACCACATCTTCGACGGCGACGGCATGATCTCCCGCGTCGAGTTCTCCGACGAGGGCGTCCGCTTCCGCAATCGCTATGTGCGGACCCGCAGCTTCGACACCGGCAACCGGGTGGGCAGGCCGCCGCGAGGGTTCGGCACGCAGCGTCCGGGCGGCGCTCTCGCCAACGTGCTCCGCTTCCCCGCGAACATGTCGAACACCAACGTGCTCCGGCACGGAGACCATCTGTACTCGCTGTGGGAGGGCGGGCGGCCCTACCGGCTCGACCCCGACACCCTCGAGACGCTGGGGTGTGAGAGCTTCGGTGGAGCGCTCACCCGACTCGGCGCGTTCTCCGCCCACCCGAAGACCGATCCCCGCACCCGTGAGGTGTTCAACTTCGGGCTGGACTTCTTTCCCCGCCCGATGATCCGCTGCTACCGCATATCGGCGGCCAGCGCGTTCTCCGAGGTGCGCACCTTCCCGATTCCGCGGCTTGCGTTCGTGCACGACTTCGCCCTCACCGAACGGCATCTGGTGTTCGTGATCGACCCGATCGTCGTGCGGCGTCCCGTTCCCGTGATACTCGGGCTGCGGCCCTTCGACCGGGCCCTGTCGTACGTCCCGGAGCTCGGTACGACGGTCGTGCTGGTTCCGCGGGACGGCGGCGAACCGGTGCGGATCGAGCACGACGCGCTGTTCCACTTCCACGTCAACAACGCCTACGAGGACGGCGGCGACACCGTCGTCGACCTGGTCGCGCATGATTCGAGCGCAGGCTGGGACGGCTGGAACGGGCACCTGCACGACTACCGGGGAACCCCCGGGCCCGCGTTCGGCGGACAGCTGAGACGGCTGCGCGTCACCTCCCGCCGCGGGCGGGTGACCGAGGAAACCCTCGCGGACGCCGGCTGCGAGTTCCCGCAGCTCGACCAGCGTCGGGCCACCACCGCGCACCGTCACAGCTATGTCGCGTCCGCATCGGTCACCGGTGGCAACCCGGATTCGGTCGCCACGATCGACCACGAGACCGGTGCGATCCGCTCGTTCGTCGTCGGGGACGGGAACACCGTCTGCGAACCGCTGTTCGCGGCGTCGTCGCCGACGGCGGCCGAGGGCGACGGCTGGCTGCTGACTATCGAACACCAAGCGGAGCAGCGCCGATCGAGGGTGCTGGTGCTACCGGCGGACCGGCCCGATCTCGGCCCGGTCGCCGCGATCGGCCTGCGACACCACGTCCCGATGACCTTCCACGGCGCGTTCGAGGCGCGTGCGCAGGGCCGATGACGGGCGACGCTCCGACGAGGGACGCCGGGCGCCGGTCCGATCACGAGTCGCGCATACTCTGGCGAACGTTCGGTCGGTGCAGGAGTGGAGGAGTTCGCATGGGAGTGAGACTCGAAGTGTCGCGCGACATCGCCGCGTCGCCGGCGGCGGTGTATGCGGTGATCTCCGACGTCACCCGGATGGGGGAGTGGTCGCAGGAGTGCCACACCTGCCACTGGCACGACGGCGTCGACGGTCCGTCGGTCGGCGCGACGTTCGACGGGCACAACCGCAACGGCGACCACGAGTGGACCACCCAGGGCACGGTCGTCGAGGCCGAGCCGGGCATCGGGTTCGCCTTCGACTGCTCGATGCACGGCGTCCACTACGCCACCTGGGGCTATCGCATCGAGCCTGTCGAGGGTGGATGCCGGGTCACGGAATGGACCGACGATCTACGGACCGAGCAGGCGCGGGCGTACGGCGCACGAGTGTCCGGCGTCGAGGACCGCGCGGCCCGGAACCGCCAGACCATGAGCGACACCCTGGACAGGATCGCGGCGGCAGTCGAAGCCTGATCGCCCGCGTGAACACGAAGTGGGCAGGTCAACCGATCAGGCGCGTGGCTGGTAACAGTACACACCGGCCGCGACGGCGGCGGTCCGGGCGCTGCGCACCGCTGCCCACAACGGGCGCAGAGTGTCGTCCCGGGCCGCCGTGCCCGCCGCGGTCTGGGCGCGTCCCGACGACTCGCCCGCAACGGTGAGGATCGCGGCGACCTGGTCGGCGGTGTCCAGGATCCGCAGCACCCGCGGTGGCGTGCCGTCCGGAGTGGTGCGATGAGCGACGTCCGCGAGTGCCGCCGCGATCCGGATGCGCGGGTCGCCGTCGTCCGCCGAGAATCCGCCCCGCATCGACGACAGCGCGTCCGCGGCGTCGCGGACAGCCTCCCGAAGTGCGAACTCGGCCTCACCCAGCCCGGTGGACCCGGTGGGCAGGGGCAGCGCAGGTACCCCGAACACGGTCCAGCGCAACACGTCCGGACCCTCCACCGTCGGGACGATGCCGATCCCGGGCTCACCGGGAGCGCCGACGAGGACTCCCTGCCCGGCGTCGAGCGCCGCCGACGCGAACGAGGTACCCACGGGCAGCCCCCGGACGTCACCTGCCGCGGGCAGCACGAGGGCCGGCGCCGCGCCGGGGGTCGCGGCGGTCACCGCGCGCACCGCCTGCAACAGCGTCACCGGTCCGGCATCGGTGGGGTCGGGCCACGGCAGGTCCCAGCGCAGCGCGACCTCGGCGTCGGCGGCCGACACGAGATGCATCGGCGCCCACGCCCGGACGGCGTCGATCACGTCGTCCGGCGACGTGGCGCCGGCGAGCCACGACGCCGACCACAGGGTGAGGGTGATGCTGGGGCAGGACACGGTATCCAAGCTTAGGACCCGCGGGCGGCGGTGAACACTAGCCTGGTTCACCGTGAGTGGACGCGACATGTACGCAGGAAACATCTTCGACGGGCACACCAGGAGGCGGGCCCGGGAGTACCCGAAGGTGCCCGCCGATCGGGGTCTCGTCGTCGAGGACGCCGCGACCGGATGGTGCGGTGCGGTCGTCGGGATGGAGAAGACCTACGACGGCGACTACGTGCGCCTGGAGGACGCCCGGAAGCAGACGAGGCTGTTCGCGATGCGCGAGGCCGCGTTCCTCGTGGACGGCAAGCCCGTCACCCTCGTCCGGCCCACGGTGACGAAGCCCGCCGCACCGACCCGTTCCGCGTCCGGTTCGACTCGTGTCGAGGGGGTGCAGGCCCGTGTCGCGCTGCCGAGCCGGATCTGGGTCGAGGGCGTGCACGACGCGGCGATCGTCGAACGGGTGTGGGGGCACGACCTGAGGGTGGAGGGCGTCGTCGTCGAGCAGCTGGAGGGCCTCGACAATCTCGCCGAGCGACTCGCGGATTTCGGGCCCGGTCCGGGCCGGAAGGTGGGTGTGCTCGCCGACCATCTCGTCGAGGGGTCGAAGGAGACCGCCATGACGCAGGGGCTCGGGCCGTACGTGATGGTGACGGGACATCCCTACATCGACGTCTGGCAGGCGGTGCGACCGAAGTCCGTCGGGATCGCGGCGTGGCCGACGATTCCGCGCGGACAGGACTGGAAGACGGGAATCTGCCGCGAACTCGGTTGGGGCACACCGCAGGACGGATGGCGTCGGGTGTACGGCGCGGTGTCGAGCTTCCGTGACCTCGAGGCTCCGCTGATCGGGGCGGTCGAACGGCTCGTGGATTTCGTGACCGTCGACTGACGCCTGCGGACACCGGGGGAGTCGGGCCCGCCCGTTCGCCGCTCGCCGTGGCTAGAGTGGGTGATGTGGCAGCGGTGATCTGGTTGGTGGGCGGCGTACTGCTCGCGGCGGCGGAGGCGGCCACGGGTGACTTCTTCCTGCTCATGCTCGCGGGAGGCGCCCTGTCGGCAGCCGGTTTCAGCGCGCTGACGGATCTGCCGGTCTGGGTCGACGCGCTGGTCTTCGCGCTGGTGTCTGCGGCGCTGATCGTCGGCGTCCGGCCCGCGCTGCTGCGTCGCTACGCCCAGCCGCCCGTGCTCCCTACGAACACTGCCGCGCTGCCCGGCAAACACGCGCTCGTGCTCGAAGAGGTGTCCGAGCATCAGGGTCAGGTCAAGCTCGCCGGTGAGGTCTGGACCGCCCGTCCGCTCGACCACACCGAGGTCTATCCGCAGGGAACCACCGTCACCGTGATGGAGATCGACGGTGCGACCGCCGTCGTGTGGCGGGGTCCGTAGAACCCAAGGGGGAATGAACACATGGCCGCACTGATCGTGCTGGCGGTGATCGTCGTACTCGTGGTGATCGTCGTGGCGAAGTCCGTCGCGTTGGTCCCGCAGGCCGAGGCCGCTGTGATCGAACGACTCGGTCGCTACCAGCGCACCGTGTCGGGACAGCTGACGCTGCTGGTGCCGTTCGTCGACAAGATTCGCGCCAAGGTGGACCTGCGCGAGCGGGTCGTCTCGTTCCCGCCGCAGCCGGTGATCACCCAGGACAACCTGACCCTGAACATCGACACCGTCGTCTACTTCCAGGTGACGAACCCGCAGGCCGCGGTGTACGAGATCAACAACTACATCGTCGGCGTCGAGCAGCTGACCACCACCACGCTGCGCAACGTGGTCGGCGGCATGACCCTCGAGGAGACGCTGACCTCTCGCGACTCGATCAACGGGCAACTGCGCGGCGTCCTCGACGAGGCGACCGGGCGATGGGGTCTGCGTGTCGCCCGCGTCGAGCTCAAGAGCATCGATCCGCCGCCGTCGATCCAGGAGTCGATGGAGAAGCAGATGAAGGCGGACCGCGAGAAGCGCGCGATGATCCTCACCGCCGAGGGCACCCGCGAGTCCGCGATCAAGACCGCCGAGGGCGCCAAGCAGAGTCAGATCCTCGCGGCCGAGGGCGCCAAGCAGGCCGCCATCCTCGACGCCGAGGGCGAGCGGCAGTCGCGAATCCTGCGCGCGCAGGGTGAGCGGGCCGCGAAGTACCTGCAGGCGCAGGGGCAGGCCAAGGCCATCGAGAAGGTGTTCGCCGCCATCAAGGCCGGGAAGCCGACGCCGGAACTGCTTGCGTACCAATACCTTCAGACGCTGCCGCAGATGGCGCAGGGCGACGCGAACAAGGTGTGGCTGGTGCCCAGCGACTTCGGTGACGCACTCAAGGGCTTCGCGAAGACTCTCGGTGCGCCGGGTGACGACGGGGTGTTCCGCTACGAGCCGAGCAGCGAGGAGGCCGCTTCGGGGCCGGTCGACGACTCCGAGGAGGTGGCCGACTGGTTCGAGGTCAAGTCCGACCCGGCGGTCGCGAAGGCTGTTGCCGCGGCCGAAGCGGTCGCGAACAAGCCGGTGGCGTCGTCTCTGCTGCCCGAGCACGAACTGCCGACGACACCGGGACAGCACGCGTTGCCGTCGCAGGAGCAGTCGGAGGGCGAGCAACTCCAGGGTTGATCGGAAGTCGGAGGTCCCGTCGTGACACCACCGGTCGAGGACGAGCCGGGGCGAGGCCCCGGAGTGATCCTCCGTGGCCGGGAATTCTCGGCGGTGATCTTCGACCTGGACGGCGTGATCACCGATACCGCGGCGGTACACCGGCGGGCCTGGGCCGCCGTCTTCGACGAGTTCCTGGCCCGACACCACCGCGAGCAATCGGGGTTCAGCGAACAGGACTACCTGGCCTACGTGGACGGGAGGAATCGCGCGGACGGGGTCCGGTCCTTCCTCGACTCCCGGTCGATCACCCTGCCGGAAACGACTGCGGAAGACGAACCGGCCGCCGCGAGCGTGGCCGCGCTCGCGGAGCGGAAGGACAGGTTGTTCCACGAGTTGCTCGACGCGGAGGGGCCCCACCCCATCGCACCCACCGTTGACCTCATCCGGCGACTCCGGTCCGCCGGGGTGCCGGTCGCAGTGGTCAGCGCGAGCCGCAACGCCGCGACCGTACTCAGCCGGGCCGAAGTCGCTGTCGACGTGCGCGTCGACGGCATCGACGCCGACCGCCTCGGCCTGCCGGGGAAACCGGATC
This sequence comes from Rhodococcus gannanensis, assembly GCF_042681175.1. NCBI lineage: Bacteria > Bacillati > Actinomycetota > Actinomycetes > Mycobacteriales > Nocardiaceae > Rhodococcus > Rhodococcus gannanensis. The sequence continues at coordinate 366,540 of NZ_JBHUFB010000012.1, read as the reverse complement.
CGGCGCTGTTCCTCGAGGCCGCCCGACGGCTGCGGCTCGATCCGACCGACGCGGTCGTGGTCGAGGACGCCGAATCCGGTGTCGCGGCCGCGAAGAGGGGTGGGTTCGGTCAGGTCGTCGGGATCGCGACCGCTGGGCACGCCTCGGCTCTCGAGCGAAGCGGCGCAGACGTGGTGGTACCGGACGTCGCCGCGCTGACCTGGTCCACCACGCCCGCGGTCGAGCGCAGGCGTCGTCCGGATCGCATCCAGGGCGGGTGAGTCAGTCCAGGGTGACCGTCTCGCCGGGCCGCAACTCTCTCACCTGGCCGTGACACATGATCGTGATCGGTCGTTGATGGCCGGCCCCGGACTGCACAGTGACCTTGCGTCCGCTCACGGTGAGCCACAGCTGGTGCCCCCGATACTTGATCGGAAACTCCAGATCGCCGAGGTTCTCCGGCCAGTAGGGTGCGAAAACCAGCATGTCGCCACGGGTTTCGAGTCCGGTGAAGCATCGCTGCAGCAGATCGACACTGCCCGCCATCGCCGCGAGATGGATACCCTCGGCCGTCGTGCCGCCCTGGATGTCGGTGATGTCGGAAGCGAGGACACTCTCGAAGTACTCCAGTGCCTGGTCGCGGTTGAGGCGGGCCAGGACCCAGGACAGCACCACCGCACTCAGGGTCGAACCGTGTGAGGTCCGGGCGACGTAGTACTCGACGGTGCGCGTGATGTCGTCGGGTTCGAACCGATATCCGAGCCGCCCGAACAGATCTCGCAGTTCGTCGGCCGAGAGCAGGTAGTACAGCATCAACACGTCCGCCTGTTTGGACGCGCGGTAGCGGTTGACGTCGTCGCCCTCGGCCTCGAGGATGCGGTCGAGTCGTCGAATGTCTCCGTAACGCTGCCGGTAGCCGTCCCAGTCGAGTTCGATCAGATCGCCATAGCCTTCGAACTGGCTGATGACCCCATCATGGAACGGTACGAACATGGAACGGGAGATCTCCTCCCACCGGGCCAGCTCCGGCGCGTTCAGGTGCAGGCTGTCGAGAAGCTCGGTTCGGCGAGGATCGGCGACGGCATCGAGTGAATCGAGGGCACGCAGAATCACCCATACCGCCATGACATTCGTGTACGCGTTGTTGTCGACCCCGTCGTACGGCGCCTCCGGATAGCCGGAGTGGAATTCGTCCGGGCCCATCACGGCGCGGATGACGAACCGGGACCGCGACCGGTCGAAGGACGCGAGGCCGGCGAAGAACCGGGCGATCTGGAGTAACATCTCGGCGCCGTAGTTGGCGAGGAACTCGAGGTCGTCGGTCATCTGGTAGTACTGCCACACGTTGTACGCGACCGCGACACCGATGTGGTGCTGTCGCCAGCTCGCGTCCGGAAGCCACCGCCCCGAGCTGGGATTCAGGTGCAGTTGCTGGCTCTCCTCCCGGCCGTCGCTGCCCGACTGCCACGGGAACATCGCGCCCCGGTGTCCGGCGGCGCGCGCCGCGCGACGGGCCTCGGGCAGCCGGCGATACCGGTAGCGCAGCAGTGACCGGGTGAGCTCCGGCGCCCGCAGCGTCAACACCGGGAACACGAACAGCTCGTCCCAGAAGATGTGGCCGCGATATGCCTCCCCGTGCAAGCCGCGGGCCGGGATACCCACGTCCAGGTCGGCGGTGTTCCGCGAGACCGTCTGCACCAGGTGCACGAGGTGGAACCGGAGGAGTCGCGACGCCTCCGGCCGGCCCGCGATGTCGATGCCGATCCTGTCCCACAGGTGCTCCCAGGCCAGGGCATGACCTGCCAGGAGATCCTCGAATCCCTCCACCCCTGACAGCAGACGTTGCGCCTCGTCATCGGGATCGGACACGGCGTGGTCGCGTCCGGTGAACAGGGTTGCCGTCTTGTCGACCGTGACGGATCGCCCGGCCTCGAGTTCGAGCGAGATGTCGTGGCCGGCGACACCGTCGGTGTCGAACCATCGGCGCCGGGACGTGCACGGCGCGCCGTCACGGAGCACCACGGTCCGCGCCGCGACCGCGATCGGTATGCGGGACTGATTGGTCTCCACTGTCAGCAGGACCGAGTCCGGCGGCAACTCGGTCGCCCGGATGCGGCTCAGGTGATCGGAGGCCAGGTCGCGGTATCGGTCGACGAGGGTGTTGCGCACCGAACCGTCCACCGCCGAGCGGAACTCGATGGTTCCCGACCAGTCCTCGGCCACGACAGTCGTCTGCAGCGCGCAGACGTGGGGGCGATGCATCGCGACGAACCGCCGCTGGAGAACCGCCGTCGTCCGGCCCTCAGCATCGCGGAATCGGAGGCGACGGGTGAGAACCGCCCGGCGCAGGTTGAGATTCTGGTGGTGCTCGAGCAGTTCGACCTCGTCGACGTCGAACCACGGCCCGCCGTCGATACGGAACGTGATCGGCAGCCAGTTCGGTACGTTGACCATGCTCTCGTTCGAGATGAGGACGCCCTGTCGTTCGTCGCGCAGGCGGTTGAAGAGTCCGGCCACGTAGGTGCCCGGATAGTGCCTGGGCCCCGCTGCCGCCTCGGGTGCGCAACCGCGGGTTGCGAAGTAGCCGTTGCCCACGGTGCACAGTGCCTCGCGCAACTTCTCGGTCTCCGGATCGTAGCCGTCGAAGTGCAGGATCCAGCCCCCGTCCCGGGATGCGGTCGGCGAGTCCCGTTCCACGTTGTCGGCGAGCCGGTGCAGCAGTTCGCGCACCTGGTCCGGGCCGTCGACCGCGAACAGCGCAGCCGACCGCCGATTCGCGGCCTCCGCGCTGCGCACCACGATGCCGAAGCCCTTGGCGGGTAGTGAATCGAACGCGTCCTCGTCGGTGAGATCGTCACCGGCATGGATCGGGAGGAGCGCGTCGACATCGACCGGTGGGCAGAGTGGATCGGCGGTGCCGTCGCTCGACGCGTTGATGCGATCGAGGATCCACCGCAGGGCCCGGCCCTTGTCCCAGCGGACGTCGGGACGCAGCTCGATCACCTTGCGGCCGAATGTGATCCGGAGTGCGTCTTCGCCGGTACCGACTTCGTGCACGGTGCTCGCGACCTCGTCGACACGATCGGCGGGCACGTTCCGGTAGTGGACGGCGACGGTGAACCGCTTGGGCTCCACCAGCACACCCTGGACGTGACGGAGACGTTCCTCGAGCATCCGCGTGACCCGCTCGAGCGCGGGCCTGGCGGCCAGCGCCACCGGATTCTCGTACCTCTCGCCGGTGGGGCCGAGGAGGTCGAGGCCGTGGCTTCCCCCGTACCAGATTCCGGGAACACCCACTCGGGTCCGGATATCGGTCAGGTCGCGACCGCTGATCACCGCGACAGGACAGTGGGCCGCCAGCCGGGTCAGAGCGTCGGCGGCGCCGTCGACGAGCACGGCCGCCGCCGGGTCGCCCACGATGTCGGCCAGTGTGCCGTCGAAGTCGAGGAAGACAACAGGCCGGCGGACACAGAGCGGTGCCGCCAGCTCGTTGCGGGCCGTCAGGGCGGGCGGAATGTCGGACAGTCGACGGTCGCCGGCTCGGAGTTCGACGTCCGAGACGTCCGCGACGACCACGTCGGCGCCCCGGTGCAGTAGTTCGTCCACGCGGCACAGGTCGGGGTCGACGCCGATCACCAGTGCGAAGCCGTTGCGGTGCGCCTGTGCGATGACATCCGGGGCGGAAGCGATGAGGACCGCGTCCGCGACGGAAGCGCCGAGTCCGGCCACGGTGTCCTCCGGTGCCGCCTCGACCACACGGACCGGAGTACGGCGCGCGACCTCCGCAGGGGGACCGCCTGCGGCGGCATTGCTCGCAGACACGGCGCAGGGGAGACCGCAGCGCTGGACCCGATCGACCATGACGATGGTTGATTCCACGCTGCGCGCCCCGTCGACGGAATCGAGGTCGAGGGCGACGGCGCGATGCCGTCGCAGATCTATCACAGGTCGAACCGAGCCCCGGGTGTGCGCATCCGGCATGCGTATCGCCTGCTCTCCGAACGGATCACGGCCTGAGGTCAGGGTACGTCGGCCCGGGTCTCGTTGGGAAGGACACCGCTCTGCACTGTCGGTGGCCGATCGGCAGGCCGGGTCCGGCAGCGGCGCGTGACCGACCGTTCGAATCAGGTGACTCGGATCAGGTGATGAGGGCGTGCGCGACCCCGGTGACGGCGACCGCCCACAGCACCGAGGTGAACGTGCCGATGATGAACTGTTCCGACGCGTGCGGCTCGCGTAGTTCGGGATAGCGGGCCAGTCCCTTGACCGCGAGGACGATCGCCAGGCCCTCCGGCCAGCCGGCGAGGATCGCGACGGCGACCGCGACGCGTTCGAGGACGCCGATGGTGCGCCCGCCGCGGAGCGGCCCCTCGTCGGGTCGGGCGCCGGATTCGGAGCGGCGGCGCGCGATCCGGAAGGCCGCGAGCACCAGGGGAGCGCCGCCGGTCGCGGCCGCCGCCACCGCGATGACGAGGGTCGCGCCGAGGGCGAAGCCGGTGACGGGACGCGTTGCCGTCGTGGCGAGCGCGCTGCCTCCGAGTGCGAGCGTGGTCACGACGGGTGCGATCCAGGTGGGGATCCGCTTGGCGGACAGGACGAGCGGTGCGATCGCTGCGACGGCGAGCAGGATCAGTGCCAGTGCTGTCATCGGTCGGCGGCCTCCAGCAGTTGCGTCGCGAGCCGGCGGCCCGCTTCCTCGGCCTGCCAGCCTGCCACCGACAGTCGTTGTGACATGGCTTGTTTGCTGATGCCCAGGTGGTCGGCCGCGTCGGACTGCGTCATTCCGGCGCGCATCGCAGCGACAGCGGCGTGGCCGGCGGCGGAGCGTCGGGACACGGTCACCGACAGGAGCATGAGTGCGGCCTCGGCGTTCGGCGCGCCGTCGACGGCGATCGATCCGGGTAGGTTCTTGGCTCGCTCGACCGCGCGACGGGCCGCCTCGAATGCCGGTCCACGTCCGGCCCGGGTGCTGGCGGGCAGCGGCTGCTCAACGGGCCCGACACCGATGCCGACGCTCCAGTGGCCGGTTGCGGCGGTTGCCAGGGCGATGTCGACGACGAGTTCGGCGTCGTCGGTGACCGCTTGCGCCTCGTCGCCCGCGGTGCGCTCGAACGGCCTGAGCAGGGCGCGGCCCGAATACTGTTCGAGCAGGTCGGGGACGCGGTCCACGTCGCGTCGGCTGCGGCGCTGGTCGATCGTCAGCACGAACATGCATCAAGGTTAGAAACTTGATTTGATCAAGTCAAGGATTAAGGCTTGATTGTGGCCGATCCAGTCTCCAGCCCTGCCGCCGCCCGCGCCTCCTCGAGCGTCAGGTCGGGTTCGGCGGGCACCCCGAGACGCGCGTCGACGACCAGTCCCACCATCCCGAGCAGCAGGCACGCACCCGACAACGCGAGCAGGGCGGGGGACGTGTCGCCGCCGATGGCGTCGCCGAGCACGACCACCCCGACGGTCCCGGGCACGATGCCCACGATCGTCGCCAGGATGTACGGCAGGAATCGGATGGACGACAACGCGGCGCAGTAGTTCGTGATCGAGAACGGCACCGGTGCGATCAGTCTCAGCGACCCGACCGCCAGCCAACCCCGCCGTGCCAGCCGATCGTCGATCCGCTGCACCGCGGGATGCGTCAGATACCCAGCCACCACGTCCCGGCCCAGTGCCCGGACCAGCACCAGCGCGATCGCCGCGCTGACAGTGGTCGCACCCGCCGCCAGCGAGATGCCGACCACGGGCCCGAACAGCAGGCCTGCCGCGAGGGTGAACACCGTTCGCGGCACCGGCGCGACCGTCACGATCGCGTGCACCACGAAGAAGGCGACCGGAAACGCCGGGCCGAGGGAATCCGACCACTCCCGCATCCGATCGATCGTCGGCAGCGGGACGAACAGTGCGACCGCGACGAGTGCGAGAAGAAGTACCGCGAGACCCAGCACCTTCGGGTTGCGCAGCAGTCGGGACAGCTCCAGGTTGCGCAGCAGTCGGGCCGCGGACCTCAGCACGACGCGGCGTCGTCGGGGTTCCGCCGCAGCGTGACGGTCGCGGTCGAGCACTCTCGGCCCGAGGACGACAGTGCGGAGACCCGGACCACGCACACCCGGTGTCCCGCCCGCAGAACGGTTGCGTCGAACACGGTCGCGGCGTCGACGAGCACGGGTGTGAAGAAGTTCACGGTCAGCGAGGCCGTCCGCATCGAGCTGCCGGCCGCCGCGGTGGCCGCCACGTCGTGGGCGCAGGTCAGGATGCCGCCGTGCATGCTTCCGATGGCGTTCGCGAGCACGGGGTTGGGTGGAACGGTCAGCCGTGCCCCGGCCTCGGTCGACTCGAGAGTGCCGCAGAGCGCCTCGATCGGGCCGGCCACGCCCGCAGGCAGGGGAGCGGGTGTGATCTCCGTCGCAATGGGACGGGTCTGTGTGACCCCGTCCACGAACGACCCCCACAGAGTCGCGCGGGCGATCAGTGCACCCGCGCCGTCCACGATTCGAGCGGAGGCGAGGCCACCGTCCCGGTCGAGCGTCTCGACCGTGCCGTCGGCCGTCAGGTGCGGACCGTGCCATCCGGTCGGCCGGGCGTAGTCGACAGACAGGGTGGCGCTGACCAGGCCGTCCCGGTCGCCGCGGCGGTGGTAGAGGGTGAACCCGAGGATGTCGTCGACCAGCACCCCGAGTGCGGCCGTGCTCGCCTCGCCCTCGCCCAGGGTCATCGTCATCCGATTGACGTCACCGATGCGGACCGCCCGGCTCACCCCGAACAGCGACTGGGGGGTGGCGCCCAGGTCGGTGGCAATGCTCATACCCGTGAGGTTACCGAACGTTAGATCGAGCCCAGGGACGGCGCCCGACGGCACGGGGTTAGCATCACACCGCAATGACCATGTCCGAAAACCGAGAGGAAGCAGACACCGTGCCAGTGTCACCCGCTTCACAGACCGAGGAGGCTGCCCGCGACCACGCGGCGTGGCAGCAGGCGGTGGCTGCGGTGCTCGCGAAGGCCCGCAAGGTCGACGTGTCCGAGCTGCCCGCAGACCCGGAGCACCTCCTCGACACCGTCACCTACGACGGCGTCACCGTCACACCGCTGTACACCCGCCGCGACGAGACCGCCGAGGCGCCGCTGCCCGGTGTCTTCCCGTTCGTGCGTGGTCGCGACGCGCACCGCGACGTCAACCGTGGCTGGCTGGTCAGCGCCGCGTTCGGCGCCGACGAGAGCGACGCGAAGAAGATCAACGAGGCCGTCCTGGACGGGCTCGACAACGGCGTCAGCGCCATCTGGTTGAGTGTCGGCGGCAACGGGCTGTCCGCCGACGCTCTCGATGTCGCTCTCGGCGGAGTCCTGCTCGACCTCGCGCCCCTCACCCTCGACGCCGGCGCGGACACCGCGGCCGCGGCCGAGAGCCTCTACGCGCTGATCGACGCGCGCGCTGCCGCAGGGGACGGCGTCACGGACCGGGCGGCGATCACCGTCGCGCTCGGCGCCTCGCCGCTGACCGACCGCTTCTCCGGCGCCGCAGGCGTCGACGCGGCCACAGCGGTCGCGCTCGCCGGCGCCGCCGCAGGTCGCGCCGAGACGGTGCGTGCCGTCACCGTCGACGGCACCGCGTTCCACAACGCAGGCGCGTCGGACGCCGAGGAACTGGGTGCGGCCGTCGCGGCCGGACTCGAGTACCTCCGCGCCCTCGCCGATTCCGGTGTGGCCGTCGCCGATGCGCTGGGACAGATCGAGTTCCGCTTCGCCGCGACCGACGACCAGTTCCAGACGATCGCCAAGTTCCGTGCGGGAAGGCAGCTGTGGGCACGCGTCGCACAGGTGCTCGGTGCTCCCGAGGCGGGCGGTGCCCCGCAGCACGCGGTCACGTCGGCCGCGATGATGTCGCAGCGTGATCCGTGGGTGAACATGCTCCGCACGACCCTCGCCGCGTTCGGCGCCGGTGTCGGCGGCGCGGACTCGGTCACCGTGCTGCCGTTCGACGCCGCACTGCCCGAGGGCAGCGTGGAGACGTCGAAGTCGTTCGCCGCCCGCATCGCCCGCAACACCCAGCTGTTGCTGCTCGAGGAGTCGAACCTCGGGCGCGTGCTCGATCCGGGTGCCGGTTCCTGGTACGTCGAGGACCTCACCGAGCAGGTCGCGGCCAAGGCGTGGGAGTTCGTGCAGCAGATCGAGACCGCGGGCGGCTACACCGCCGCGCTCGACTCCGGTGTCGTCGCGGACCGCATCGCGGCCACGCGTGCCCAGCGCGACTCCGACATCGCGCACCGCACGACCGCCGTCACCGGTGTCAACGAGTTCCCGAACCTCGGCGAGGCGCCCCTCGCCGACGGTCCGTCGCCGCTCGAGGGTGTCGCCCGCTACGGCGCCGCGTTCGAGGCGCTGCGCGACCGTTCGGACCGCTTCCTCGCGGAGCGGGGGCACCGGCCGAAGGTGCTGCTCGCGGCACTGGGTCCGGTCGCGGAGCACAACGGCCGCACCACCTTCGCGGCCAACCTGCTCGCCTCCGGCGGCATCGAGGCCGTCAACCCGGGCACGCTGGACCTCGCCACCGTCACCGAGATCGTGCGCGAGTCGGAGACGACCATCGCGGTCCTGTGCGGCACCGACAAGCGGTACGGCACCGACGGAGTGCCCGCGGTCGACGCGCTGCGCGCCGCAGGCATCGAGACCGTCCTCCTCGCGGGACCGGAGAAGACGTTCGCGGACGCGCAGGGCGCGGACCGTCCGGACGGCTTCCTGACCGCTCGTATTGACGCAGTGTCGGCGCTGACCGGTCTGCTCGACACCCTGGGAGCGAAATGAGCATCACGCACGACATCGGCAGCTTCGCCGACGTGCCGCTGACCGACCCGGAGCAGCCGGCGCCCGCCGCGCCCACCGAGGCCGAGACCACCGCGCACATCGAGAAGGCCGCCGAGGCGAACAACTACTCCGCCGAGGAGGTCGTCTGGTCGACCCCCGAGGGCATCGACGTCAAGCCGGTGTACACGAAGGCCGACCGGGACGCCGCCGAGGCGGCCGGCTACCCGCTGGACAGCTTCCCGGGTGCCGCGCCGTTCCTGCGTGGCCCGTACCCGACGATGTACGTCAACCAGCCGTGGACCATCCGCCAGTACGCGGGCTTCTCCACCGCGGCCGAGTCCAATGCCTTCTACCGCCGCAACCTCGCGTCCGGTCAGAAGGGCCTGTCGGTCGCGTTCGACCTCGCCACCCACCGCGGCTACGACTCCGATCACCCGCGCGTGCAGGGTGACGTCGGCATGGCCGGTGTGGCGATCGACTCGATCCTCGACATGCGTCAGCTCTTCGACGGGATCGACCTCTCGCAGGTGTCGGTGTCGATGACGATGAACGGTGCGGTGCTGCCGATCCTGGCGCTGTACGTCGTCGCCGCCGAGGAGCAGGGCGTCACCCCCGAGCAGCTGGCCGGAACCATTCAGAACGACATTCTGAAGGAGTTCATGGTCCGCAACACCTACATCTACCCGCCGAAGCCGTCGATGCGGATCATCTCCGACATCTTCGCGTACACCAGCGCGAAGATGCCGAAGTTCAACTCCATCTCGATCTCCGGCTACCACATCCAGGAAGCCGGTGCGACGGCCGATCTGGAGCTGGCGTACACCCTCGCCGACGGCGTCGAGTACATCCGCGCCGGTCTCGACGCGGGCATGGACATCGACAAGTTCGCGCCGCGCCTGTCCTTCTTCTGGGCCATCGGCATGAACTTCTTCATGGAGGTCGCGAAGCTGCGCGCCGGTCGCCTCCTGTGGAGCGAGCTGGTCGCGAAGTTCGAGCCGAAGTCCAGCAAGTCGCTGTCGCTGCGTACCCACTCGCAGACCTCCGGCTGGTCGCTCACCGCGCAGGACGTGTTCAACAACGTCGCGCGCACCTGCGTGGAGGCGATGGCCGCGACCCAGGGGCACACCCAGTCGCTGCACACCAACGCCCTCGACGAGGCGATCGCGCTGCCGACAGACTTCTCGGCCCGCATCGCCCGCAACACCCAGCTGCTGCTGCAGCAGGAGTCGGGGACCACCCGCCCGATCGACCCGTGGGGCGGCTCGCACTACGTCGAGTGGCTCACCAACGAACTCGCGAACCGCGCCCGCGCGCACATCGCCGAGGTCGAGGAGGCCGGCGGCATGGCGCAGGCCATCAACGAGGGCATCCCGAAGCTCCGCATCGAGGAGGCCGCGGCCCGCACCCAGGCCCGCATCGACTCCGGCCGTCAGCCGCTGGTCGGCGTCAACAAGTACGTGCCGGACGAGCCGGACAGCATCGAGGTGCTCAAGGTCGACAACACGAAGGTGCGTGCCGAGCAGCTCGCGAAGCTGGAGAAGCTGCGCGCCGAGCGCGACGAGGCCGCCACCCAGGCAGCCCTCGCCGAGCTGACCCGCGCCGCCTCCGCGACCGAGGGCGGCATGGAGAACAACCTGCTCGCCCTGGCCGTGAACGCGGCCCGCGCCAAGGCCACAGTCGGTGAGATCTCCGACGCGCTGGAGAAGGTGTACGGGCGTCACCAGGCCGAGATCCGGACCATCAGCGGTGTGTACCGGGACGAGGCCGGAAAGTCGGAGAACATCAGCACCGCAACGGAACTCGTCGAGAAGTTCGCGGAGGCCGAAGGTCGTCGCCCGCGTATCCTCGTCGCGAAGATGGGTCAGGACGGTCACGACCGAGGCCAGAAGGTGATCTCCACCGGCTTCGCGGACCTCGGATTCGACGTCGACGTGGGGCCGCTGTTCCAGACCCCCGAGGAGGTCGCCCAGCAGGCGGCCGACGCCGACGTCCACATCGTCGGTGTGTCCTCCCTCGCCGCCGGCCATCTCACCCTGGTGCCTGCGCTGCGGGAGGCCCTCGCCTCGGTCGGTCGCCCCGACATCATGGTCGTGGTCGGCGGTGTCATTCCGCCCGGCGACTTCGACGAGCTGTACGAGGCGGGCGCCGCGGCGATCTTCCCGCCCGGCACCGTGCTCGCGGACGCCGCGATCGGACTGCTGCAGAAGCTGGCCGACCAGTTGGGACACGATTCGGTTGTCGCCGACTAGTCGTCCCCGTCTGGACCTGACCGCTCTCGGGGACGCGGTCCTCGCCGGGCGGCGCGGGGAGATCGCGAAGGCGATCACCCTCGTCGAGTCCACCCGGTCGGATCATCGGGAGCAGGCGCAGCAGTTGCTGCTGCGCCTGCTCCCGCATGCCGGTGGTGCCATCAGGGTCGGCATCACCGGTGTCCCCGGCGTCGGCAAGTCCACGACCATCGAGGCCCTCGGGATGTACCTGATCTCGTTGGGGCACAAGGTTGCCGTGCTCGCGGTCGACCCGTCGTCCACGCGGACCGGCGGCTCGATCCTCGGCGACAAGACCCGGATGCAGAACCTGTCGGTCGAGCCGAACGCGTTCATCCGGCCGTCCCCGACCTCGGGCACCCTCGGTGGTGTCGCGAAGGCGACCCGCGAGACGATGGTCCTGATCGAGGCCGCCGGCTACGACGTGATCCTCGTCGAGACCGTCGGCGTCGGGCAGTCCGAGGTGACCGTCGCGAACATGGTCGACACCTTCACGTTCCTGACCCTGGCCCGCACCGGTGACCAGCTGCAGGGCATCAAGAAGGGTGTCCTGGAACTCGCCGACATCGTCACCGTCAACAAGGCCGACGGCAAGCACGCGACCGAGGCCAAGGCCGCGGCCCGCGAGCTCGCCGGTGCGCTGCGGCTGATCTACCCGCACGACGCGTTGTGGAAGCCGCCGGTACTGACGATGAGCGCGTTGGAGAACGTCGGCGTCGACAAGTTCTGGGACGAGGTGCTGCGGCACCGCAAGGTCCTGGGCGACGCGGGTGAACTCGAACGCAAACGCCATCAGCAGCAGGTGGACTGGACGTGGTCGATGGTCCACGACCAGTTGCTGCGCCGCCTCGACTCGGACCCGGCCGTCAGGGCGATCCGCGGGGACGTCGAGCAGCAGGTGCGCGACGGATCACTGACCGCGGCCCTGGCCGCGAAGACCATCCTCGACACCTTCGACAAGTAGGATCTGTGCGCACTTCTGGTAGTTCGAGCTACCAGAAGTGCGCACAGGCGCGTCAGCGCATCAGGGCAGTTTCGATCAGGTCGTGGCCGAGGTCGAATCGGATGCCGTCCGGGTTCGTCAGGTTCGGGGCGTACCAGCTCTCGTCGGCTTCCGGGTGCGGCCCGACCAGGCCGACGCGACCGGTGCCGTACGGCGCAACGACCGCCGCGACCGTCTCGTTCGGGTAGCGGGCGAGCACCGTCGCGCCGAGAGCGTTCCAGTCGTCGTCGCGGGCGCGGAACACCGTCCCGTCCTGGAAGTACATGTGACGCGGCTGATCTCGCCAGGTGACCGCGACGACGGTTTCCGACTCGTCGTGCACTGTCGCGTCGTCGGTGGAGATGTACTGCCGCACACGGGCGCCGGGCAGGAGCCCGTAGCCGGGGTCGTCGCCTGCGAGATACGCGCCGAGGCAGAATCCCAGATACGTTCCGCCCGCGCCGACCCACTCCCGCAGGACGGGTGCGTACCTTCGGGTGTGACGCCAGGCGGGCGCGAGACTGCCGCCGCCCGGCTGCGCGTACAGGACCGCACCGGCGAGCGAATCGGCGTCGACGTCGGTGTCCTCGTCCGGTCCGACGTAGACCGCGCGCAGCGGGGTCGGCGACGATTCGAGCAGCCGTGCCACCGCTTCCGGGCAACCCGGCGACGCCGCCGGCCCACGGTAGACGAGTGCGACCGGACGGTCGTCGCTCGTGAGCCGGGGGAGACCGACTGCGGCGGCGACACCGGCAGCGCCGATGGCTGCCGCGCCGACCAGCAGTCGGCGGCGACCGAGCGGGCTCACGCGGACCGGACCGGGTGCCGAACGGACTCGTCCCGCCGCTCGGTCACGAAGGCCTCGGTGTGCCGACGCACCCGGGTGGTGATCGACCGGACCAGGCCCTCCAGCGGTCCGCGACCGGCGGTCGCGCGCCACGCCACCGCCACTACCGCCATCACCACCAGCTGACGGATGTACCCGTCCCACGGGCCGTACACGTCGAAATCCGAGTTCACGAACATGATGTGGCCAACATAGACCGTCAGCGACAACGTGCCGATCGCGACCAGCGGTGACGTGACGACGCGCAGCACCCGCCCCGCCCCGCCGCGGACGTGGAAGACGAGCAGGCACAGGCCGAGCACCGCCAGCGAGCTCCCGACCGTGGCCGCGAGGTCGAGGGGGGTGCCGGTGTGCGGTGTCGCGACGCCGAGCCACCACCAGCTGTCGGTGGGCACCCAGCCGTCCGCGCCGAACCGCAGTATCTCGTCCACCGTCTCCACCCCCGACACCTCGACGAGCAGATTCAGTCCGCCCATCGGGTGCAGGATCGTCCACGAGATCACCGAGGACACCGTCGTGAGGACGGCGCCCGCCGCGACGAGGATCCCTGCGGTGCGGGGTGAGCGCAGCTCACATCGTCCGACGACGACCCCGACGCAGATGTACGTCATCCACACCAGTACCGGGAACTCGCCGGTGAAGAGGATCTCGCCGACGGTCGCCAGTGGGTCGTGCAGCAGTGTGCCCCAGGACAACTGGTGGTCGAAACCGGCGCCCAGGTGGGGCCGCACGAGCTGGCTGACGACCGGTGCGGCGACCGCGCCCGCGGCCGCGAGCGCCGCGACCGTGCGCGTGCCCAGGAAGATCAGTGGAATCGCCAGCACGAACATCACGGCGTAGTAGGGGAGGATCACCACCCCGTAGTCGACGTCGGTGTAGCCGAGGGACAGGCCGATCACGCCGATGACGATCGCGCGGGCGACCAGACCGGTCGCGATGCCAGCGGACCTCGCGTCCGGACGTTGCCGGGCCCGACCGGACAGCAGGGCGATGGACACCCCGGCGAGCACGGCGAACATGGCGGACGCGTGGCCCGCGGAGATCCGGTAGGAGAGGGTGGGCAGCCCGTCGTCGCCGTACGCGTACAGCGAGTGCACCGCCACCATCCCGACGACGGCGAGCCCGCGGGCGAGGTCGATGCCGGTCAGACGGCTCCGCATAGGCCGTTTCGTCGGGGCCGGGTCGGCGGTGACACTCATCGGTCCATCACCGCGTCGATCAGGTCGAGCCCGGCGGCGGGGTCGAGGCCGTCGGGAATCGCCACCCCGGAGTCCGCGAACCACTCGTGGTCGGCCTCCGGGTGCGGGCCGACGACGGCGACCTGGCCGGCGCCGAACGGGGCGGCGAGCGCGGCGATCTCGCCGTTGCCGTACACGGCGAGAACCCGCGTGGCGCGGGGATACGACTGCGTGAGCGTGAACACGGGACCGTCCTGGAAGTACATCGGGCGGACGCGGCCGAGCCAGCGCACGTCCACCGTTGTCGGGTCGGGGCCGACCACCCCGGACCCCGGGGTGGTGAAGTAGCGGTCGGTGTCGCCCGGCAGCAGGCCGAAGCCCGGCGTGGCGCCTGCCAGATAGGCGCCCAGGCAGAACCCGAGATACCGGCCGCCCCCGGAGACGAACTCCCGCACGGTGCTCCGGTGCCGGCGCATCCGCCACCACGCCGGGCGCAGACCGTCGCCGCCGGGCTGCGCGTAGAGCGTCGCGCCGCGCAGTGCCTCCGGAGTGAGCCGCCGTTCCTCGCGAGGGCCGACGTACCGGACGTCGAAGTCCCATCGGCTGCGCGCGAGAAGCGCCGCCACCGACTCGGCGCAGCCGGGCAGGCTCGCCCCACCCCGGTACACGAGAGCCAGCGGGCGAGTCCCCGTCACGGGCCGACCGCCTGGGCCGGGATCCCCTGCCAGCGGGTGTCCGAGGGCAGCACGTCGCCCTTCATCAGCAGCGACAGCGCGGCGAGTTCGGCGCCGTCGCCGACCACGGCGTCGTACAGGACGACGGCGCGGGTGCCGACCGTCGCGCCCGCCCCGACCGTCACCGTCGACATCTTCATCACGCGGTCCTCGAAGAGATGCGTCTGCAGCGAGACCCCGGGACCGACCGCGGCGTCGTCGCCGACGTGGACGAGGTCGAACTCGGTGAGGAAGGTGGTCGCCATCCACACCCGGCGCCCCATACGGACGCCGAACCAGCGCAACATCATCGGCAGGTACGGAGTGCCGACGAGCCGACCGAGGAGCACCGGAACCGCAGCGGACTCGTACAGTCCGGTGGCGAACTCGGAGCGGCGCACGAAACGCGCCCACAACGGTTCGACCCGGGGCCGGTAGGTGCCGACCAGGTTCTGCTTCACCGCGGCGGCGAACAACACCACCCCGAGTGCCGTCGCGAGCGCGAACGCCGGGGCCGACAGCACCGTCCACGTCAGGCTCGTGGCACGCGCGACGAGCGACAGCCCGAGCAGGTAGAAGTACAGGCTGACGCCGACGAGGGTGGGCGGCAGGACGACCCGGAAGAACTCCACCCACAGGCGGTGCGAGACGGTGCCGCGATCCGGTGTGTAGGTCACGCGTTCGTCGTAGTCGCCGCTGTCCTGCCGGGCGGGCAGCGGGAACGCAGGATTGCCCAGCCACGACGTGTCGGCAGGCACCCCGGACGTGGGCGGCACGGTCAGCACTCCGATCAGTGAGCCGTCGCCGGTGACGGTACCGCTGGGCAGCACCGCCGCGTTGCCGACGAACGCCCGTGTTCCGATGATCGTGGGCGCGAACGCCATCCGGCCGTTGCAGTATGTGGTGCCGCCCAGAGAGGCCATGTCGGCGACGAAGCTGCCGTCGCCGATCGTGAGCAGGTCCGGGTCGATGTGGGAGGCCGTCGACACCTCGGCGCCGCGACCGACCTTCACTCCGAGCATGCGCAGCCACGGCGCCGTGTACAGCGTCGCGTACAGGGTGTTCGTGTACAGCAGGCTCATCTCGAGCAGCGAGTCGGCGATCCACTTGCGGACGCCGAGCCCGGATGCGGCCTCGAACGTTCCGACGGGCAGGGAGGGCAGCACGAGGCGCTTGCCGACGGCGACGGCGAGGCAGACGCTGACGACGTAGACGAAACCCGAGGCGAGCGTCGCGAGGAACGAGGCGATCATTCCGAACTCGAGCAGCACGGTCCACACCAGCACCAGGCTCGGAACGAGGGTGAGGACGGCGATGGTCTCCAGCGTCACGACACCGGCCGCGGTGAGCATCAGCAGGCCCGCGGTCCACCGCCGCGCCGGGCCTGCGGCCGCCATGGTCTCGACCCGCGGATCGAGCGAGGTGACCGGGGCAGGCGGAGACCCGGCCCACCGCTGCCCCGCGGGGACGGTGTGGCCGTCGGTCAGCACGGACTGGTCGCCGAGCATTGCGCCGTCGCCCACTGTGGTGCCCGGCTCGAGTGCACAGTTCGTCGCGACGTGCGCGCCGTCGCCGACCACGACCGGTCCCACGACCACCTCGCGGCCGTCGACCCGCCACCCACGGAGATCGGTGTTGTACCCGATCGACGCTCCGGACCCGATGGTGAGCATCTTCGGGAACGAGATGCTCGACGTGCCGATGTGGGTGTCGGAACCGACCCGAGCGCCGAGCGCCCGCAGGAACGCAGGCAGCAACGCGGACCCGCTCAGCACCGGCGTCGGGGCCAACGCCATCAACTGGTCGATCATCCAGAGCCGCACGTACACCGCACCCCAGAGCCGGTACCGCCCCGGCTCGATCCCCGCCGAGAGCGGCCGGATCAACAGCACCGGCAGCACCCAGCGCACCCCGAGATACGCCGGCACGGTGGCGATGAGCAGGTCGACGAGCGCATCGAACGACGGCTGTCCGCCGTGCATGTCGTACACGATCGAGACCGGGAAGGTGACGACCAGCAACACGGTGAGGACGAACAACGCCTGGACGGCGCCGGCGCGGCGCACCGGCAGATCACCGACCGGACCGGGTCCGTCCGGTCGAGGTCCCTCCGGTCGGGCGGGTGGCAGACCGGGCGGGGGCGTGGTGCCACCCGCACCGGGGAGGGCCGCTGCCATCGTGCGAACGGTGGGGTGCGCGTAGACGTCGCGGATGCCGGCTCCGGTGTGCAACCCGGTCTCCCGTAGCCGTGTCACGAGCTGCGCCGCGGCCAGCGAGTGTCCACCGAGATCGGTGAAGAAGTTGGCGTCGACGGACACCTGCTCCTCGGCTTGTCCGAGGAGGGCTGCCCACAGCGCTCGCAGTCGGTGCTCGGCGGGGCCGACCGGGTCGACGATCGCTCCGGTTGGTGCCGCGAGCCGGCGTCCGGTCGGCGCGGGAAGCTGTGCCCGGGCGACCTTGCCGCTCGGCATCGTCGGCAGCTCGTCGACGACGTCGAGAAAGGTCGGAATCATGTAGGTGGGCAGCCGCATTCCGGTCTCGTGCCGCAGCCGGGCCACGGCGGCGTCGACCTCGGCGGGGTCGGTCCCGGGCATCGGCACCACCCAGGCGGCGAGCTGCTGCACCCCTCCGACGTCGACCAGCGCCACGACCGCGCTCGCGATCGCGACGTCGACGAGCAGCACGCTCTCGATCTCGCCGAGATCGACGCGGTGGCCGCGGATCTTCACCTCGTCGTCTGCGCGGCCGAGATACTCGATCTGCCGGTCGGGGGTGGTCCGGCCGAGGTCGCCGGTGCGGTAGATCCGCTCGCGGCGGCCCCACACCTCGCGTTCGACGAAACGGTCGGCGGTCAGGTCGGGCCTGCCGACGTAGCCCCGGGCGACTCCAGGTCCGCCGATGCAGATTTCGCCGACCCCGCCGTCGGGGACCGGACGGCGCTGCTCGTCGAGGATCACGACGGAGTACGTCGGCAGGGGAATGCCGATGGTCACGGGACGTCCCGGCAGCAGTTCGCACCAGGTGGCGGTGACCGTGGCCTCCGTGGGTCCGTACGTGTTCAGGATGCGGCGGCCCGCCCGACCCCAGCGGTCGACCAGCTCCCGGGGGCATGCCTCGCCGCCGACGAGGATGCTGCGCAGCTGCGGGAGGTCGCGGGGGATGGTGGCCAACAGGGTGGGGACGCAGTACAGCATCGACACCGCGTTGTCGTCGAGGAAGTCGGCGAGCTCGCCGCCCAGCCTGCCTGCGTCGGTCGGTCCGGCGACGATGGTCGCGCCGACCGCCCAGGTCGGCCAGATCTCCTCGATCGAGAAGTCGAACGAGATCGTCATCCCCTGGTACACACGGTCGGTGGGGCGCACGTCGTAGACCGACGGCACCACGTCGAGGAAGTTGCAGATGCTGGACTGGGAGACCTCGACGCCCTTGGGACGGCCCGTGGAACCGGACGTGTAGATGATGTACGCGGCGGGGTCACGATGGGCGATGTGCAGTCGTGGCCGGGTGGACGGCTGTTCCGCGATGGCGCGTGTCTCGGTGTCGAGCGGAAGCCACGGCACCTCGGTGCCGACGAGCCGGTCGGCGAACGAGCTCGTCGTGACGAGGAGGTCCACCGACGCGTCGCCGAGGATGTACTCGATCCGGTCGGCCGGCGCGCCCGGGTCGATGGGGACGAACGCAGCACCCGCCTTGAGCGCGGCAAGCAGGGTGACATAGGTGTGCGGCGATCGGTCGAGCAGGATCGCCACCCGCGATCCGACACCGGCGCCGAGGTGGATCAGATGGTGCGCAAGCTGATTGGCGTGCCATTCCAGGTCGGCGTACGTGTAGCGGGCGCCCTCGCATTCGAGTGCGGTGGCGTCGGGTGTGCGGGCGTAGCTCGCCTCGAAGACGTGCTCCATACGCCGACGCGTGTCCTGCTCGACGACACGCCGGATCGTCGAGACGTCGAACGGCGCAGTTGGCGCAGTATCGTCCCAGTGGACCACCGTGATTCCTCCCCGACAGAGTGTGTGGCCGAAACGCCGTACAGTGTCGCCCACCGAAACCGCGCGACTTCCGGCGCCTCCGTGGTCGCGTCGAACGCGAACCCCCGCACCGCAGCTGGCTAATATCCGGCTAATCCGCGAGGTGGCAACGAGAAGTGAAGCACATTCCGTCGAGGACGGCACATCGACTGGTCAGGCGTCCAGGTTTGCTCCGTTCGGCGGGCGTGTCGCTGCCTCGCGGGTGCGCATTCGCGGCCCTCGGCAACAACTCCCGTCAGGGCAGGCGGTGCACCGTCGTCTCGATGAGGTCGTGCGCGAGATCCGGGCGCACGGCGCCGAACGGGATCAGCCCGTCGTCGACGAACCAGCTGTTGTCCGCCTCCGCGTGCGGGCCGGTGACGCCGACCCGGCCACGGCCGAAATCGACAGCCAAGGCGGCGATCTGCCCTCCGACGTAGGTCGCGAGGACGGTCGCGCGGTGGTCGGGGACGAGATCGAAGGCCGGGGGATCCTGGAAGTAGAGCTCGGCGGTAAGTCCTCGCCACAGCAGCGGCGAGCGGGCGGCGCGGGTGTCGGGCACGGATGCTCCGGGTGTGGCGCTGTATTGGTAGGTGTCGCCCGGTAGCAGGTTGTATCCCGGTGTGGCACCGGCGAGGTAGCCGCCGACGCAGAAGCCGAGATAGTTGCCGCCGGCGGCAACCCAGTCGCGGATCATCCCCGCATTGGGCTTCATCGCCTCCCAGGCGCGGCGCAGGGACGGCCCTCCGGGCTGCGCGAACACGGTTGCGCGGGACAACGTCTCAGGAGTGATCGGGGTGTCGGTCGGGCCGACGTACTCGATTCGGAACCGGCTGGGGGAGGTGCGCAGGACCTCGGCCACGGATTCGGCGGTCCCGGGAACGGTGGCCGGGCCCCGGTACACCAGCGCGAGCGGTGGTGGGGCCGCCGAGGCGGCGGGGAGGCCGCCGAGCGCGGCGAGCACCGTCAGGATCACCACTGCCATCGCTCGACCGGCCACGACCCTCCGTTCCGTACTGCTGTGTACGTCGGACGCCGAAAAGCTGCGTTGGCGTAGAGGTTACCGCACTGTGATTGCAATCACAGGCATAGATGCGCTCCGACACGCTCGATCAGCAGGTCGAAGAAGGCGTCCGGATCGGTCGACACGGCCACGTCCGCATTCGCCGGCCGCCCCCACATTCCGCTCCAGTCCGCGACGGTGCACCCTCGGGTGAGAGTGCCGGTCAGTTCGACGTCCACCGTCGCGCGCCGGGTTCGGGCCAGTGTCGGATCCAGCGCCACGGCCGCGGCGAACGGATCGTGCATGTGGGCGATGTAGCCGTGACCGTGCTCCCGGTGGAACTCCATGTAGAAGCGGATGGCGTCCACCAGCACCCGAAGCACCGGATTGCCGGTGCGCGAACGACGTCCGACCGGGTCGTCCTCCGACAACAGTTCTGCGGGCAGGCTTCCCGCCGCCTCCGCCAGCCTGCGCACGTGCTCCGGGGTCATCTCGAGCGTTTCGGTGACGTCCAGTGGGCACACGAGCGGCCTGCGCTCCGGCGGCGCCGCGGAGAATGCGTCGAACACGGCCTTCGCCGCCTCCGGGTCCACCGAGACGTTCCACTCCGACTTCGGTGTCGTGTTGCCCGGGTGGTTGAACGCGCCGCCCATCACCACGAGTCGACGCAGCAGCGTCGGGAGTTCGGGTTCGAGTCGCAGTGCCAGGGCGAGATTGGTGAGCGGGCCGGTGACCAGTCCCACCACCTCGCCGGGACGGGCGCGAGCGACCTCCACCCAGGCGGTCGCCGAATCACGGTGAGCGAGGGACCGCGTCGACGGCGCCAGTTCCGCGTACCCGAGTCCCTGTGGGCCGTGGGTGTCCTCGGTCGTGCGCAGTTCGCCGACGAGGGGAACCTCCGAGCCGAGCGTCACCTCGACGTCGGGACGCCCACACAGGTCGAGCCACGCGAGGTTGTTCGCCGCGACCTGCGCGGTAGGGACGTTGCCGCCGGTGCTGGCGACCGTGAGGATCTCCGCCTCGGGGCTCGAGACCAGGTACAGGAGCGCGAGGGCGTCGTCGATGCCGGTGTCGACGTCGAGGATCAGCGGCACGGTGGACATGCTGAGATCCTCCCAGATCGCCCCGTTCTCACACCCAGTGCGGCGCGTCGGCGCCCCAGTCGTGCGCGGGGAACGGGTACTCCGCGTAACCCGGCAGGGCGGGTCGCGCGGTGGTGACCGCGCCGTGTGTGACGGTGGTCGCGGGCCCGGGCGTGAGCGGTTCGGGTGGTGCCGCGACACGGCCGGGCAGGGTGAGCAGCGTGTGGGCCGTCCGGGCGAGCGACACCGACACGTCGCGGCCGCGGCCGTCGTGCCCGCGCTGCGTCACCGCGTCCACGATGCCCGCCGCAAGGAGGTAGCCGGACGCGTGGTCGAGCGCCTGGGCGGGCAGCGTCCCCGGATGGTCCCCGCCCTCGATCAGCGCGATCCCCGACGCGGCCTGCACGATGCTGTCGAATCCGCGGCGCTCCGACCAGGGGCCGCGGTCGCCCCACGCGCTGACCGACG
This sequence comes from Rhodococcus gannanensis, assembly GCF_042681175.1. Taxonomy (NCBI): domain Bacteria; kingdom Bacillati; phylum Actinomycetota; class Actinomycetes; order Mycobacteriales; family Nocardiaceae; genus Rhodococcus; species Rhodococcus gannanensis. The sequence continues at coordinate 345,221 of NZ_JBHUFB010000012.1, read as the reverse complement.
CCCGCACGATTCCCGGTGTGTCTCTCGTCAACTCGAAACGGTCCAGGCTGCCCGGGCGGTAACCGGTGACGATCACATCTGCGGTTGCGACGAGACTCCGCATGGTTCCCAGATCGTCCGCGGTGGTCAGATCGAGCAGTGTCGAGCGTTTGCCCTGCCCCGTGTCGCGGTGCTGCCAGTCGATCTCGTGCAGCTGCGGTGGATCCACTCGCAGGACCTGGGCACCGAGCAGCGCCAGTGCGCGAGCGGCCACCGGGCCGGCGAGGACCCGAGTCAGGTCCAGCACCCGTAGGCCTGCCAGCGGGTGCACAGGGTCCGCGCCGGACAATGCGGGGCCGGAGAATTCGCCCGTCGGTGCCATCGTCACGAGCGGGCCTGCGGCGGCAGCGACCGCTTGCGCATGCGCTGCCCACTCCTGCTCGGTGCGGACCCGCGCCGCCACCGCGCCTGCCTCGGCACACAGGTTCTCGACGTCGCTCGCGAGGAGTTCGCCGATTCGAGCCGAGAGCGTCCCGGGATCGGCGTCGTCCGGGAGGTCGAGCGCGGTGAGGAGCCGCATCCGATGGTGCGGGTAGTTCGCGTGCGTTCGGACCCACCCGTCAGCGGCGGCGAAGAACCCGGACATGGGCGCGAAACCGGAGACCGGCTCCCTGCCGATCCGCATCAGGCGGTCGGCCGTGAACGATGCGGCGATGCGTTCGGGGTCGAGCTGCCAGGTGTGGGGTGTTCGCCTGCGGGAGGCGAGCAGCCGGTTCACCGCCGACGTCAGCGCTCCAACGGAACCCGTGGCGAGCGCGGCCACCGGCACTCGCGCCGCGAGGTGTCCGGACGGCGCGGGGTACCGCACGGTCCCCGGGTCCGCGGAGATCCCGCACCCGTGTTCGTACTCGTCGTGGACCGATCGCGGTGACGCCACAGTCGAACGGTACCGCTCGACATACGATCGGCCGATGAAGCTCGATGTGCCGCCTCGTGGCGCGGTCCTGGTCATCGCGGTGTTCGCCCTGCTCGTCGTCGTGCACCTCGCGGCGCAACTCGCCGACGCGGATCGACTCGTCGACGTGACTCAATGGTTCCTGATGCCGGTGCTGGCCGCGATCCTGGTCGCCGTCACGTCGTCGCCGCATTCGCGACTGGTGCGGACAGCCCTGGTGGCACTGGCGTTCTCGTGGCTCGGCGACACCGCGCCGGACGCCTTCGACGGGGACACGGCGTTCCTGGTGATGATCGGCTTCTTCCTGCTGGCGCAGCTGGCCTACGTGGCCGCGTTCCTGCCGTACCGCGACAGGTCGGTGCTGCGGCGCCCGGCTGTCGCCGGCTACGTCCTCGCCGTCGCGCTCCTGGTCGCCGCCTGCGCTCCCGGAGCCGGCGCACTACTCGTTCCCGCCCTGGTCTACGGGCTGTGCCTCGGAACGATGGCGGTCCTGTCGACGGGTCTCGGCGTGATCGCCGGTGTCGGTGGGGCGCTCTTCCTGGCGTCCGACGCGATGATCGCGCTCGGTGCCTTCGCGGACTGGTTCACCCCACCGGTGGAGGGCTTCTGGGTGATGCTCACCTACATCGCCGGTCAGGCGCTACTGGCGTACGGCGTCGCGGCGACCGACCGGGCGGCCACCGCGACGCCGGACGTCAGTTCCGTCGCACGCTGATCTCGAACCCCGCCCCGCGGAGCCGGCGCACGAGCGCGTCGCCGATCCCGGACGCGGGGGTCAGCACGCCCGCCGCATCGGGAAGGCCGTCCCGGTCGACGGCCAGGGCCAGCGCCGACTCACCGAGCATCACCGCAGTTGCCTTGTACCCGGGATCGCCCTGCGCTCGCATCTGTGAGACGTAGCGGGCACCCGTGGTCGTCGTGGCGTACACGTCGGTCGTGAAATGTCCGGTGTTGCGGGTCTTCTCGCTGGGACCGTCACCCGGGTCGGGGAGGACGCGGTCGAGCAGCTTCCTCGTCGGTCCGAACGCGAAGCCCGCGAGCAGCCCGCCCAGTCCGGCCGTCACGCCTGCCGCGACCGCGGGGGAGAACCACGACTGGCCGACACTCATCACCTCCCGGTACCGGAAGGCGCGGCCGTACGCCCAGCCCCGCAGGGCGTTGCTCCGTCGCACCACCCGCGTGTTCACCGACGCCATCGGGTGAGGTGCCGTCACCCCGTGCAGGTTCGGGGCGATGTCCGAACCCTTGACGAGGCTGTTGTCGGACTGTCGACCGAGGTCCGGTTCGGCCGAGAAGTCCGGACTCAACGAGTACGGCTGCAGGAGGAGCGACCGCGTCCGCTTGTCCGACTTCGCGGCGTCGACCACGCCGCGCATCGAGTCGATGGTGCCGCCGCTGACGCCGCCGCGGAACGAGGAGAGGACCAGTGTGGTGTCGGCGAGCGTCCCCTCGCCGTCTGCGGCGACCTGCTCGTGCAGTACGTGCACGCCGATGTCCGACGGCACGGAATCGAAGCCGCACGAGTGCACGATCCGGGCGCCGCTCGCGGCGGCCACGTCGTGATAGCCGTCGATGGACGCGCGAGCGAACTGGACCTCGCCGGTGAGGTCGACGTAGTCGGTGCCTGCTTCCGCGCATGCCCGGACCAGATCGATTCCGTAGCGGGCGTACGGTCCGACCGTGGTCACGACGACGTGCGCGGCGTTCGCCAGCGCGGTCAGGGAGTCCGGGTCGTCGGCCGACGCGATCAGGACCGGCCAGTCGCTCGCACCGGGCAGCGACTCGCGGACCCGTTCGAGCTTCTCCCTGGACCGGCCGGCCAGTCCGATGCGGGTGCCCTCGGGAGCGTGGCGTGCGAGGTGGTCGGCGGTGAGGCGGCCGACGAAGCCGGTCGCGCCGTAGACGACGACGTCGAGGTCGCGGGTGCGTGTCATGGGCGCCAACGTTACTCGTTGGTCAGGACCTGTCCAGGCGCGTCCCAGGTGTGCACCGGCGCATCGGAGTGCATCCGGTCGAGATAGTCGGCGACCATGCCTGCCAGGGCGCGTTCGCGGTCCTCACCCGCAGCCTCCCGCGCCGCCACCGCGTCACGCTGCCAGCGTGCACCGTTGCGGCCGGTACGGCAGCGGTCCTCGATCACGCCCAGGTACGTGTCGCGGACGTGCGGGTCGACCCTCAGCGAGTCGAGCCCGGCGTGGGCGAGGGGGAGCAGCGTGCTCAGCACGAGGTCGGACGGCGACGTCCAGCCGCGGTCCGGCCAGTACAGGCGGGCGCCGAACCCGTGCCGGGCGCCTTCCTGCAGGTTTGCCGCGGCGGCCTCGAACGGCATACGCGACCACGCCGGCCGTTCCTCCGCCGCGAGGGCGCGCACCGCGCCGTAGTAGAACGCGGCATCGGCGACCGTGTCGCGAACTGTCGGGCCCGCAGGTAGGACCCGGTTCTCCAGCCGGAGGTGGTGGTCGGTGTCGGTGGTGTCGTAGATCGGCCGGTTCCAGCGGTAGATCGTGCCGTTGTGCATGCGCAGTTCGGCGAGCTCCGGTGTGCCGCCGCGGGCGATCACGGCGCGGGGATCCTCGTCGGTGCATTCCGGGAGCAGCGCCGGGAAGTAGCGCGAGTTCTCCTCGAACAGGTCGAAGATCGACGAGATCCAGCGTTCCCCGAACCACACCCGCGGCCGCACACCCTGATTGCGGAGTTCGAGGGGGCGGGTGTCGGTCGCCTGTTCGAAGAGCGGGAGCCGGGTTTCGTGCCAGAGGGCCCGGCCGGCGAAGAACGGTGAATTGGCCGCGATCGCCACCTGGACACCCGCCAGCATCTGCGCGGAGTTCCAGTGCGTGCCGAACTCGTGGGCCGAGACCTGCAGGTGCAGTTGGGTGGAGGTGCAGGCGGCCTCGGCGAGGATGGTGTCGGTGAGGACGGCGAGACGATCGCCGTCGTGGTGGCCCGGCATCGGGACTCCGGCGATGTCCAGCTCGATGTCCTCGCCGCGCGCCGCGAAGATCTGCTGGTCCAAAGCCGTGTACCGCGGGTCGGACGACATCCAGCGCTGCTGCAGGTGGCTCTTCCGCAGGGTCGGCAGGATGCCGATCATCGCGAGCCGACCACCCGCGGCCGCGGCCCGGCCGTCCGCCTGGTTCAGGGTTCGGCGGAGTTCGCCCTCGAGGATCGCGAGGTTGTCGCCGTCGAGTGTGCGGGGGTCGACGTTGACCTCGATGTTGAACTGACCCAGCTCGGTCTGATAGGCCGGGTCGGCGATCGCCTCGAGTGCCGAGGCGTTCACCATCGCCGGGTTGCATTCCGCGTCAACCAGATTGAGTTCGACCTCGAGGCCGACCGTCGGTTCGGTGTCCGATTCCCGCTCGTCCGCCAGCAGATCCGCGAGCGCGTCGAGACATGCGTGCACCTTCTCCCGGAACACCTGCCGGTCCCTGCGGGTGAACACGAGGCTGGTGACCTCACGGCCCATGGTGGGAACTCCCTCCCTCGGAGACGGGCGTCAGCCCAGTATCACCGAATCGGAGGCCGCCCGGGTCGTCCGCGGGCTCACCAGGGAGAGGGCTCGAAATCCTTGAGGAAGCAGCCGTGCAGGTCCACCCCGCCTTCGCCCTGGACGATCGGGTCGTAGACCCGTGCGGCACCGTCGACGAGGTCGAGCGGAGCGTGGAAGCCCTCCTCGGCGAGGCGGAGCTTCGTGTAGTGCGGTCGCTCGTCGGTGATCCAGCCGGTGTCGACGGCGGTCATCAGGATCCCGTCCTGCTCGAGCATCTCGGCGGCGCTGGTCCGGGTGAGCATGTTCAGGGCCGCCTTCGCCATGTTGGTGTGCGGGTGCCCCGCACCCTTGTAGCGGCGCGAGAACTGGCCCTCCATCGCGGAGACGTTGACGACGTACTTGCGGCGCGCGGGCGACGCCGCCATCGCGGGACGCAGCCGGTCCACGAGAATGAACGGGGCAACGGAGTTGCACAGCTGGACCTCCAGCAACTCGATCGGGTCGACCTCACCGACCGTCTGGACCCAGCTGTTGGTGTGCGCGAGATCGGGGACCAGCCCGCCGGCGTCGATCGCGATGCCCTGCGAAATACGTTCCGGGGTGGCCGATCCCGCGACCAGTGCGAGCTCGCTGACCTGGTGCACGATCGACTGCGTCGCGGCGGGCAGTGAACTGGCGAGAGCGGCGGGGTGCGCGTCGCTGGTCTTGCCGAACGTCACGACCTCCGGCAGCTCGCCCGCGGGCAGCGGCGCCGACTCGGCCTCGGCCAGCGCCGAGTACGCGCCCGGCGAGCGTCGCACCGTCTGGGCGGCGTTGTTGATCAGGATGTCCAGCGGACCCTGCGCCGCGACGTCGTCGGCGAGCGCCACGACCTGGGCGGGATCGCGCAGGTCGATGCCGACGACGCGCAGTCGGTGGATCCAGTGGCCGCTGTCCTCCATCGCGGAGAACCGGCGGATCGCGTCGTTGGGGAAGCGTGTCGTGATCGTCAGGTGCGCGCCGTCACGCAGGAGGCGCAACGCGATGTACATGCCGATCTTCGCGCGGCCACCGGTGAGCAGCGCGCGGCGGCCGGTCAGATCCGTGCTGGCGTCCCGCTTCGCGTGGCTGCGGGCCGCGCAGTCGGGGCACAGCTGGTGGTAGAAGGCGTCGACGACGGTGTAGCGCTGCTTGCAGATGTAGCAGGGGCGGGGCCGGATGAGGGTGCCCGCTGTGTCGCCGACCGTGGGGGAGGAGATCAGCACGCCTGCGGTCTCGTCGTCGATCCGATTCGGTGAGCCGGTGGCCGTCGCGGCGACGACGGCGCGATCCGCGGCCGACTTGGCGTCGCGGGTCTCGATGCGCTTGCGGCGCTTGAGTCGCTTGAACATCTTGCCGCTGGCGCGCTGCAGGGCGATCGAGTCCGGATGCTCGGAGTCGAGCTCGCCGGCCTCGGCGAGGACCCTCAGGCAGGTCTCCAGATCGGTGGGGTCGATCCTCGCCGTGTCGGTGGGATCGATGCCTGTCGTCGGTTGTGCCATCGGTGGGGTGCTCGGTTCCTGGATCTCGGGGTGATTTCGGCCGCAGTTCAGCCGTCGACCGCGACGGGCGGTCGTGGCCGATTCTACCGACTCGCGCCGCCACCAGAGGATTCCCCCGGCAGCCACGCGAATCGACAAGACACGCAACAGAAGAAGGCCCCGGACTCGCGTCCGGGGCCTTCTTCTGTCTGTCTCAACTCAGAGTGCGCGAGGGGGGACTTGAACCCCCACGTCCATTAGTAGGACACTAGCACCTCAAGCTAGCGCGTCTGCCATTCCGCCACTCGCGCTTGCACACTCTCTGTTTCGCTCGCCGCTCTTCGCTGCGTGCTGGGAAAGATTAACCCACCCCGACCCCAACACCAAAATCGCCTCGTTGTCGCAGGTCAAACAGGGTGAAGTGACGACGAGCCCCGCGTCGGGGCGGCGCGGTGGGTGGTAGGAAAGGGTGGTGCCGCACGCAGAGAACGCAGAGAACGCGGAAAACGCCGCGAACGCCACCCGCTCCCGAGCCGAATCGGAGGTCGTCGACCTCGTCAGCTCGCTGATCCGCTTCGACACGTCCAACACCGGCGAGCTCGCCACCACCAAGGGCGAGCGCGAGTGCGCCGAATGGGTGGCCCGGAAGCTCGAGGAGGTCGGCTACGAGACGGAGTACGTCGAATCCGGTCAGCCCGGTCGTGGCAACGTCTTCGCCCGACTACGCGGCGCGGACCCGTCGCGAGGCGCGTTGATGATCCACGGCCACCTCGACGTCGTCCCCGCGGAACCGTCCGACTGGAGCGTGCATCCGTTCTCGGGTGCTGTCGCCGACGGCTACGTCTGGGGCCGTGGGGCGATCGACATGAAGGACATGGTCGGCATGACGTTGGCGCTTGCCCGCCAGTTCAAGGCCGAGGGCACCGTCCCGCCCCGCGATCTGGTCTTCGCGTTCCTCGCCGACGAGGAGGCCGGTGGCACCTGGGGATCGCAGTGGCTGGTGAAGAACCGACCCGACCTGTTCGAGGGGATCACCGAGGCAGTCGGTGAGGTCGGCGGCTTCTCCCTGACGGTGCCCCGCCCGGACGGCAGCGACGCCCGTCTCTACCTGGTCGAGACGGCGGAGAAGGGGCTCGGCTGGATGCGGCTGACGGCGAAGGCCCGCGCCGGTCACGGTTCGTTCCTGCACGAGGACAACGCGGTCACCATCCTGGCCGAGGCCGTCGCCCGACTAGGGCGGCACACGTTCCCACTGGTCGTGCCCGATTCGGTGGCCGAGTTCCTCGGTGCGGTGAGCAACGAGACCGGTCTCGACTTCGACCCGAGCGCACCCGACATCGACACGACACTCGAGAAGCTCGGCACCATCTCGCGGATCATCGGGGCGACGCTGCGGGACACGGCGAACCCGACGATGCTCGACGCCGGGTACAAGGCGAACGTCATCCCGCAGACCGCGACCGCCGTCGTGGACTGCCGGGTGCTGCCCGGCAGGCAGGCCGAGTTCGAGAAGGAGGTGGACCGGCTGATCGGCCCGGACGTGACGCGGGAATGGATCACCAAGCTCGACTCGTACGAGACCACCTTCGACGGACACCTGGTCGACGCGATGAACGCGGCGATCCTCGCGCACGATCCCGACGGGCGCACCGTCCCCTACATGCTGTCCGGTGGCACCGACGCAAAGGCGTTCGCCACGTTGGGGATTCGATGCTTCGGATTCGCGCCGCTGCAGCTGCCGCCCGAACTCGACTTCACCGCACTGTTTCACGGAGTGGACGAGCGGGTTCCCGTCGACGCACTACAGTTCGGCACGCGGGTGCTCGAGCACTTCCTGTTGCACAGCTGATCGCCGGCGCACGGCCGATTTTCGACGAGAGGACATCACATGGCGTACGACCCCTACGAACCGCTCCCGGACCTGCCCACCTTCTCCCTGACGTCGGAGACGATCACAGACGGCGGCACGGTCCCCACCGAGCAGCTCAGCGGCATCTTCGGCGTGCCGGGCGGCGAGGACGTCTCCCCGCAGCTGTCGTGGTCCGGTTTCCCGCCGGAGACGAAGAGCTTCGCGGTGACGATGTTCGACCCGGACGCGCCGACGGTGTCCGGTTTCTGGCACTGGTCGGTCGCGAACATCCCGGCGTCGGTGACGTCGCTGCCGGAGAACGCGGGTGACGACACCGGAACCGGGTTGCCGGACACGGCGATCACCTTGCGCCACGACGGTGGCGGCCACCGATTCCTCGGTGCCGCTCCGCCGCAGGGCCACGGCGACCACCGCTACATCTACGCCGTCACCGCGCTCGACGTGGAGACGATCGACGGCCTCACCGCCGACTCGACACCGGCGTTCCTCGGCTTCAACCTCTTCGGGCACGGCATCGCGCGCGCGTTCCTGACGGTGACGTTCGGCCACTGACCCGGCCGCAGAAGGCTGAAGGTCCCGTTCACGCGGATCAACCGCGTGAAAGGGACCTTCAGCCGTTCGTGGGGTTGTCGATCAGGCGCGGGTGCCCGCGCCGACGGCGTCGGCGAGCGAGGTGTAGCCGCCCTCCCGGACCTTGCGGGCCAGACCCTTGTTGATGCGCTTCATCCAGAACGGGCCGCCGTAGATGAACCCCGTGTACGCCTGGATCAGGGACGCCCCGGCGAGGATCCGCTCCCACGCCTGGTCCACGGTCTCGATGCCACCGACGGAGATCAGCACGATCCGGTCGCCGACGCGGGCGTGCAGGCGCCGCAGCACCTCCAGCGAGCGGTCGGCGACGGGTGCACCGGAGATGCCGCCCGCGCCGAGCGCCGTGACCTCGTCCGCGGGCGTGTCCAGACCCTCCCGCGAGATGGTGGTGTTCGTCGCCACGATGCCGGCGAGGCCCAGTTCGACCGCGAGATCCGCTACCGCGTCGACGTCCTCGTCGGACAGGTCCGGGGCGATCTTCACCAGCACCGGTACGTCGACGCACTCCAGGACCGCGGCGAGGATCGGCCGCAGCGACTCGACGGCCTGCAGGTCCCGCAGGCCGGGCGTGTTCGGGGAGCTGACGTTCACGACCAGGAAGTCGGCGAGCGGTCCGAGCAGTCGGGCACTGGCGGCGTAGTCGTCCGCCGCGTCCTCCGGCGCCACGACCTTGGTCTTGCCGATGTTCGCGCCGATCGGCAGCGTGGTGATGCGCTTGCGCAACTCGTTGGCCGCAGGCCCGGCGCCGTGGTTGTTGAAACCCATCCGGTTCAGCAGCGCCCGGTCGGCGGGCAGCCGGAACAGCCGGGGCGCCGGGTTACCCGGCTGCGCCTGCGCGGTGACCGTTCCGACCTCCGCGTACCCGAATCCGAGGGCGCCCCAGACGTTCACGCCGGAGGCGTTCTTGTCGAACCCGGCCGCGAGTCCGAGGGGCCCGGGGAAGTCGATGCCGAAGGCTCGGGTCCGAAGGACCGGGTCGGGGACCGTGAGCACCCGCGACACCATCGTCCGCATCGGGGCGAGAGTCGTGACGAGACGCATCGCGAGGAACGCGAGATGGTGCACGCGCTCCGGCGGCAGCAGGAACATCAGGCGCAGCAGCAACTTGTACACGGTGGTGTCTCCTGGGCTATGCGTGGTCGGAATGAGGACGGTGGCCCGTCAGGATGTCGCGACGTCGATGCGCTGGACGCCGTCGCCGGTCCCGGACGCCACGAACACAGTGCCGGTCTCGGAGTCGACCGCGACAGCGTTGGGCTGGCGGACGGTGGGGAAGCGTCGCTTCTCGACAGGGATTCCGGTGGACAGGTCGTAGCCGACGACCTCGTTGGTGGCGGTGACGGTGACCCACACCATGCCGGTGGTGGCGTCGACCGCGAGCGCGTACGGCGAGTTCGGGACGGGATAGCGCTGGTGCAGCATCAGCGGGTCGGTGGAGAACGAGAGCAGGGTGCCGCCGGTGGTGTCGGCGACGAGGATCCGGCCGAAGTCGTCGGTCACGAGGTTCGTGGCACCGGACCCGGCGCGCAGCGCCATGCCGAGCCGGTCGTCGTCGAAGTTCACCTCGGTGACGGACGTCTGCCGACGGTCGAGGGCACTGACCTCGTCGCCGACCACGCCGAGTGCATCGACCGAGACGAGCCCGTCGACGGTGTGCGTGACCGTGCCCGCCGCATCCAGCTCGAGAACGTCACCGTCCGCGGTGCCGACTGCAATCCGGCCGTCCCCGAGAAGTGCGGCCGACTGCACGTCCGCGTCGACGGCTGTGGTGGTGGCGGTCCCGTCGGCGAGGTTCACGGTCGCGACACCGCGCCCGGCGGGAACGGTGACGAGACCGTCGCGCGGCGCCGACAGCGAGGCGACGCCACCCGGAAGCGAGATCTCGCGGGGCGGCGCAGCCGGATCGCCCGCCGGAACCGTCAGGAGGGTGCGGGCGTCGTCTGTGAGCATCGCCACGGTGCCGGTCGACGGGTCGAAGGTGGCCGCCGCGATGCGGTCGTCGAGGGGGGCCACCGTCCCCGCGGGCGGGTTCGACGGGACGGGCGACTCGGCGGCGGTCGCCGCGTCGATGGTCTGGATCTTGTCTTCGCCGCCGTCGCTGGAACAGCCTGTGACCAGCAGTAACACCGCTCCCGTGAGTACCGTTGCGGTGCGTGCGCTCGGGCCCGGCATGTACGTCTCCTCAGGGGTGCTGAATCGGCTCGCGGTGTGGTGCGAACGAGGGTCGGCCTCCAGCATTCCCGATCGGCGCCCGGTTCCCCGAATCACCTCCCCGTGACGGCGGTCCCGCGGCGTCCCGAACCCGGCACCAAGTCGTCGCCAAGTGCCCGGGGTCAGCCTCGGTGCATGACCATCACACCCGCATTCCTGTACCGGCTCAGCGCCGGGGCGGTCGTCGCCGCCTTCGTCCTCAACCTGACCGGCGGGCTCCTGCACCCGGTCGTCGACGGCAACTCCCATTCCGTCGACTCCCTCACAGCGTGGTCCAGTCCGTGGGCCCAGCTGATCCTCCTCGTCGGCACCGTGGTGCAACTGGCGGCACTGCCGGGGATCTACGCCTGGATCGCGCCTCGCGTCGGCGTCGGCGGCCTCGTCGCGTTCGTGACCCTGTACGCCTCGCTGATGCTGACCGCGCTCCCGCACCTGGCGGTCGAGGCGTTCGTCTCGTACGAGCTGGCCTCGGATCCGGGGACCGCTCACCTGGTGCCTGCGGACGGGTCGCTGTTCCCGTCGACGACCTTCACCGCGATCCAGACGATGTTCGGCCTCGCCTACATGCTGTCCCTGATCGTCCTCGGTGTCGTTCTGGCCCGCAGCTCGGCGGTACCGCGCTGGATCGGCATCGTCATGGCGATCGGCGGACTGATCTGTGTCGTCCCGTGGCCTGAGGCCCCCGGAGTCACGGGGTTGGTGATCGAGCTTCCCCGCGGACTGGCGTTCGCCGCGATCGGCGTGCTGATCCTGCGCGCCGGTGGCGAGCACGTCAGATCGGCCGCGGCGGAGCGTTCAGCTCGTCCGCTACCCGTGTGACGAGATCCGAGGCGGCGGTCCGGTGTCGGGCCGCCGCCTCGGGATCTCCGAGGACGTCGTCCAGGGCGGCGAGTGCGGAGTCGACCGGGCCCGCGTAGAACGATCCGGAGTCCAGGCCGGCGATCCGCCCGTGGAAGGGCGACAGTTCCTCGTGCAGGTGCCGCGCGACCGCGATGTCGCCGAGCCGCGCCGCGGCGTGCGCCCGGAAGGTCGTCATCGCCAGCCAGTAGTAGTCGCGGCCGTACGGGTCGCTCGACGACCACAACTCACGCGCCCGTGTGTCGTCCCCGGCGTCGAGCAGGGCGACGACGAGCGGAAACCGCACCGACTGTGGGCGCACGGACTCGAGTTGCTCGAGAACCGGGACGAGCGCGGCCAGGTCGCCCGACCTCGCTCCGGCACCGATCCACCCGATCAGCCCGATCCACTGCGCCGATGCGACCCCCTGCGCGGCCATCGCGGCCGACACCCTGTCGTAGGCAGCGACGCCTTCCTCGACGCGGCCCGCCATCAGCAGCGTCAGCGCCTCGTACACGGACAGCGCGCCCAGCATCTGGCCGAGTTGGTGCCCGGCCGCCAGTTCCGTGGCCTTCCGGGCGTGCTCCCGGGCCGCCGCGAGATCCGTCACGGCGGTGGCCGCGAGGAAGCGCTGGAACCAGGCGACCGAGGTGAACCCGCCGTCGCCCGCCTCGGTGGCTGCGGCGAGCAGTGCCGCGGCGTTGTCGCCCCGCTCGGCCACCAGGTCCGGCCCGAACGCCACGTACCCGAACGCGTTCAGTGCCCGCAGCAGAACCCGGACGTCGCCCGAGGCCACTGCGGCGTCTCGCGCGGCGACGGCGGCGTCGAGGCAACCCCGGTCGTCGTGACCTTCCAGCTCGAACACCTTCGCCGTCAGCAGGAGGGCCCGGTCGCCGTCGGTGAGGTCGTCGTGGGCGAGGCAGTCGTCGATCGCGTCGACCATCTCCCGGTCGGGCACGGAGTCGACCTGGATCGTCCACACGACCGGTGCAGTCCACGAGGTGACGGCCCGCAGCAACGCATCAGGATCGTCGAGTTCGCGGGCCAGGCGGACAGCGCGGGTGCGCAGTGCCCGCGCGCCGACCACGTCACCGGTCCGCGCCTGCGCCCCGACGCCTGCGGTGAGGACGCCCACGGTCAGCTGTGGATCCGGATCCTGCGCCATCGCGCACAGTGCCGCGGCGGACCGCCACAGGGCCGTGGCGTCGCGGTGCGCGGCCTTGCTCTCCGCGTCGCGGGCACCCGTGAGGACATGTTCGAGGAGGACCGACGCAGTGGCCGGGGTCGCGGCGGCAGCCGCATGGTGCGCCAGTGCGGCGACGTCGCCTCGGCCGCCGATCGTCAACGCGGTCAGCGCCGATGAGTGCAGACGGCGGCGGCGCATCGGAGCCAGTTCGTCGTACAGCGTGGCCCGCACGAGGTCGTGGCTGAACCGCACCCGGTCCGGGGCGGGTTCCGTGACGATCCCGGCGAGCAGCGCTGGTTCGAGTGCGTCGAGGAGGGCGTCGTCGTCGGTCCCACCCAGGGCGGCGAGCGTTCCCAGGTCCGACTCTCGCCCGAGGACCGACGCGCGCCGCAGCTCGAGGACGGTGCGCTCCGGGAGTCGAGAGATTCGTCGGCGCAGCACGTCACGGACCCCGTCGGGGACGCGGGAACGGAAGGCGTCGATGCCCTCGGACGCGAGGAGACGGGTGTACTCGCGCAGGAACAGTGGGTTGCCGTTGGTGCGTTCGATCAGTTCGGTCAGGAGTGCGTCGTCGAGGTCGTCGAGCCCGGTGTCGCGGGCGATCGCCGCGGCACCCTCGCGTCCGAGCCCCCGCAGCACGAGTCGTGTTCCCGGCACGGCGGCGGTCGCCGCCCAGGTCGCCTCGAGGTCGGCGCCGACCTCCGCGGGCCGAAAGGTGCACAGCAGCACGGTGTTCAACCGTGCCCCGGCCGCGACCACGTGGCGAAGGATCTGCAGGGACGGCTCGTCGGCGCGGTGCACGTCGTCGAGGACCACGACCGTACGGACGCCCGGGCGGGTGAGCAGGCCGGACACGCGCTGCCCGATCTCGAAAGGCGTGGAGGCGGCCGGGACCTCCTCGCCGAGCTCGCGCAGTGCCTCGACCCACGGCCAGCCCGCGGGAGCGCCGTCGACCTCGGGGCAGTGTCCGCGGGCCGCCCGCCATCCGGTCGACACGGCTCGGTCGGCGAACGCGCGCGCAACCGTGGTCTTTCCCTCGCCCGCGTCGCCGCCGATCCACACCACCTGCAGGCCGGATTCGGACGCGCGGTCTGCGATCGCCCGGATCTCGTCGAGGAGTTCGTCGATGCCGGTCGCGGGGGCGTCGTTCCACCGGACGTCCGGTGCGGCCGCCGGGTGGTCCTCCACGAGTGTCAACCGGCGGGCCGGAACCGGTTGCGTCAGCGTCGACTCCTGGTGCAGGATCTCGTGTTCGAGTGTGCGCAGTTCGGGGGAGGGATCGACCCCGAGTTCGTCGGCGAGGTACGTCCGGGTCCGGCGCAACACGTCGAGCGCGTCCGCCTGCCGTCCCGTCCGGTACAGCGCCAGCGCGTGCAGTCGGACACCGCCCTCCCGCCCGGGGTGCTGGTCGGTGTGCCGGCTCAGGGCGTCGACGACGACGTCGGCCCTGCCGAGTTCGAGGTTCGCCTGCGCCCAGGCCTCGACGGCGGTACTGCGGAGCTGCACCAGTCGCGCGCTCTCCGCCCGCGCCCACTCGGCGTCGACGAATTCGTGATACGGCTCTCCTCGGGCGAGATCCAGTGCAGCGGAGAGGAGGTCGGCGCGTGCGGCAGGATCGGAGCCGCGCAGCCCCTCCGTCACCAGGCACTCGAAATGCCAGACGTCGACCGCGTCGACGGGCAACCGCAACGCGTACCCGGGCGGGGCGCTCACGATCACCGATGCAGGCGTTCGGGGTGCGCGCGCCGGCTCGAGCAGCCGTCGCAGGTTCGACACGTGCACCTGGAGTGCGGCCAGTGCCTTGGGCGGTGGCTGACCCGACCACAGGTCGTCGATCAACAGGTCGGTGGAGACGACGCGTCCGGCGGCGGACGCCAGCCGGGCGACCACCGACCTGGCCCCGGGGCCGCCGAGGGTCACCGGGGCGCCCGAGACGGACGCGGCGAGTGGGCCGAGCACGCTCAGGTGCACGGCGGTCACCGGTGTCGGCGCAGTGGGCACCGCGTGCATCTCGGTCATCGCAGCGGCAGCGTAACGCCGTCGCGCGCGTCGCGCCTGGTGATTCCGCGGCGGTCCTGCGCGCCGATCCGCCGCAGGTCAGTCCGGGTCGCGGCGCGGCAGGACCAGCTGGGCGCCGGTCCGCGGATGGTTCAGCACCTCCACCGGGTGCCCGTAGACCTGGCCGAGCAGTTCCGCGTCCAGCACCTCGCGCGGAGTGCCGAGAGCGGCGAGGCCGCCGTCCGCGAGCACCGCGACGCGATTCGCGTAGGCCGCGGCCAGCGCCAGGTCGTGCAGGACCACCACGACGGCGTCGCCGTGCCGGGCCCGCTCCGCGGCGAGGTGCATCACCGCCTCCTGGTGCCCGAGGTCGAGGGCGGCGGTCGGCTCGTCGAGCAGCAGCGTCGCGGTGCGCTGCGCCAGCACCCGCGCCAGCGCCACCCGGGCCTTCTCGCCGCCGGACAGTGCCGCGAACGGGCGGGACGCGAACCTCGTCACGTCGCAGGCGACCATCGCCTCGGTGACCGCGTCGTCGTCCTCGTCCCGCAGAGGGGTGCGCGCCCACGGGGTGCGGCCCATCCGGACGACCTCGGCGGCGGTGAACGAGAAGCCGACGGTGTGCAGCTGGGGCAGGACCGCGCGCAGTCGCGCCATGTCGGATCCGGTCCAGTCGTGGAGGGGCCTGCCGTCGAGTTCGACGTGCCCCGCCCCAACCGCGGTGTCGCCGGACAGCGCGGCGAGGAGGGTGGACTTGCCTGCGCCGTTCGGTCCGACGAGGGCGAGGACCTCGCCTGCGCGGACGTCCAGGGACACCGAGTCGAGGACCCGGCGGTGCCCGCGGTCGACGGAGACGTCGACCGCCCGCATCGTCACGGCACCGGATTCGGGGTGCGTGGGGACAGGCAGGTCGCGGACGAGCATCTCGCGCAGCCGGGTCGACATGCTCACGCCCAGCCTCCCTGCTGCTTGCGGGTGCGACGGAGCATCCAGAAGAAGAACGGGCCGCCGATCAGCGAGGTGAGCATGCCGAGCGGCAGGTCGGCGTTCGGTACCAGGGTGCGGGCGCCGAGATCGGCCGCGAGGAGCACGATCGCGCCGCAGAGGACGCTGGCGGGGATGAGGATCCGGTGTGCGGGCCCGACGATCATGCGCATCAGGTGCGGGACGACGAGGCCGACGAACAGGATGATCCCGGTGAACGCGACCGACGCCGAGACGAGCAGTGCGACGACGAGGACGGCGACCTGCCGGAGCCGCTCGACGTTGACGCCGAGGTGCGCGGCGGCGGCCTCGCCGAGGGCCAGGAGGTCCAGCCGATGGGCGATGGCCATGGTGACGGCGATACCCGCGATCGCCATCGGGGTGACCACGGCGACGGCCTGCCAGGTGGCGCCGTTGAGGCTGCCGAGCTGCCAGAAGACGATCTGGTCCCGGGCGGCGGGATCGGCCACGAAGGTGAAGAACGCGATGAGCCCGCCGGCGAAGGCGTTGATCGCGACGCCGGTGAGTACCAGCGTGACCACCTCGGTGCGGCCCTCGGACCTGGCGAGCAGGTACACGAGGATCGTGGTGGCGAGGCCGGTGACGAACGCGGCCCCGGCGACCGCGGTGCCCGCGACGAACGCGCCGCCGGTGAGGATGACTGCGCAGGCACCGACCGCGGCTCCGGCGGAGACGCCGATGACACCCGGTTCGGCGAGCGGATTGGCGAAGACGCCCTGCAGCAACGCGCCTGCGCAGGCGAGCCCGGCGCCGACGACGATCGCGAGGATCACCCGCGGGAAACGGACCTCCCAGAGCGTGACCTCCCCGACGGGATGGGCGGGCATCGGCCCGACGTCGAAGCCGATGCGGTGCGCGATCGATCCGAGCACCTCGGCGGGCGACGTCGGAACCTGGCCGACGCACGCCGAGACGAGGGCGAGCACGAGCAGGCCCAGGCCGAGGGCGGTGAGCACGACGGCCGGGTTCGGACGCCGGGATTCGCCGCTCTCGGCAGGTGCGACGGAGGGGGAGGTCACTCGGGGCCGTACAGGGCGACGGCGAGCGCCTGCAGCACCTCGCCGGTACGGGGACCGAAACTGAGCAGTACGCCGTCTGCCATGTCGACGACCCGTTGATTGCGGCCGGCAGGTGTCTGGGCGATCCCGGGGATCTTGGCCAGACCGTCGAGACCGCCGATCGAGTCCAGGCCCTTGGTCATCATCAGGAAGACGTCGGGTGACGCCGCGATCATCGCCTCGCTGGTGATCGGGGTGAACTGCTGGGTCAGTCCGGAGGCGGTGCCCGCGTCGACGGCGCCCAGCGCCTCGATCAGCGAGTCCGCGCCCGAGCCCGGGCCCGCAAGCATCGTGATGGAGGTGCCGCGCATGTACAGGAAGGCGATCGTAGGCGGGGTCCCGTCCTCGGGGGCCAACGCCTTCGCGGCCTCGATCTCGTCCGACGTGCGGGCGGCGAGTTCTGCGCCCTGCTCGGGCACGCCGAGTGCCGTCGCGACGGCCTCGATCTGGCCGGGCACACCCTCGAGGGTGCGCGTCGGGTCGAAGAACACGACCGGGATCCCGGCGGCACGCAGCTGGTCCTGCACGGTCCGCGGGCCGATGCTGGTGTCCGTCAGGACGACGGACGGGTTGAGCGCGAGGATCGCCTCCGCGGACATCGAGTGCCCGGACGGGGTGACGTCCGCCACCGACTCGACGGCCGGGAACTTCGCGGCAGTGTCGCGGCCGACGAGCCGATCGCCGAGGCCGAGGGCGTACACGGTCTCGGTGAGGGTGCCGTACTGGTCGGCGGCGACGATCCGACTGGTGTCGGTGACGGTCACCTCGGTGCCGTCGAAACCGGTGACCGTGACCGGCAGAGCCGGTGTGGGGTTCTCGGCGATCGGTGTCGGGTCGAGGTTCTCCAGGGTTGCCGTGGTGCGCCCCGACTGTTCCGTCGCCTGCGAATCCTGCGACGCGCATCCGGCGGTGACGAGCGCGGCCGCGAGCACGACCGCGGCGGCGCGGAGGGCCGTCCGGGTGCGCGGGGACATCGACCGGATCACTTGACCAGATAGGTGTCGATGTCGGCTTCGAGGTCCGCGAACAGGGCGCCGTTGAGTTCGTAGGCCAGGTTGACCTCGTCGATGAACCGCTGCTGCTCGTCGTCGGAGAGGGGCGCCGCGTCCAGCTTCGCGCGATACGCGTCCTTGTAGAGCTTCGGCTTCTCGATGGCATCGAAGATGTAGAACCGCAGCCCGTCGGTGGTGTACCCGTAGGCGCGTTCGAGCATCCGCCGGATGATCTGGCCGCCGGACAGGTCACCGAGGTAGCGGATGTAGTGGTGCGCGACGAACCCTGCGGGCCAGTCGTACGCGACCTCCTTCAGGCGGTCGACGTACCGGGCGGTCGCCGGCAGGGCGGTGACCTGGTCGCGCCACTCCGAGCCGAGCAGGAACTCCAGGTCGGCCTCGAGCGGCGCGGTCCGCAGCAGTTCGGTGCCGAGGAACGGCGCGACGACGGGATCGTCGGCCTGGGCTCGGCCGGCGTCCTCGAGGGTCCGGTACACGAGGTAGGTCTGGGCGAGCAGCGCGGCGTGTGCGGCCGGGGTGAGCTTTCCCGCGAGCAGGTCGCCGACGAAACGGGACTGTTCGGTGCGGCGGTGCGCGTCGTCCGTCTGCACCTTGATCCGCTCCGCGAAGCCGGGCGCGGTCGCCGGGTCGAGCAGTGTCATCGCTACCCCTGTCAGGAATTCGTAGGTCGTGGAACACGGTCCGATCATGGAAACACGTTGTCGGCAACCCGTGTCTCGAACAGGTTAGCCTGCCCTTCCCGGGTTGTGTTCGCGGGAGATCCACGACACCCACCGATCCGGTCTGACGACGATCACCGGGCCCGCCGGCGGTGCCTCTCCGTACTGCGGATACTTCCGGCGCAGCGCCGCGACGCCCGCCGCGCCGACCGGCGAGGTGGCGTCCACCACGTCCGCCGGGCCGTCGGCCCGCACCCACCACAGTCGCGTCCAGTCCTCGTCGTACTCGTCGACGAGAACGGTGGCGCGGCCGGACGCCCGGACGTTGGCGAGTCGGCGCAGCTCGCGCGTCGACTTCGGTTTCCCGTCCACGGCGCTGGCGATCACGCCACCGGTCATCGCGAACACCACCGGCACGACGTGCGGGAGCCCCTCCGGCGTCACCGTGCCCAGCGTCGCGACCCGGGCGGTCGCGAACAGGTCCTGCGCGGCGATGCGGTCCACACGTTCGAGGTTAGGCACTCACGTCGTCGAGTGCCGAGGCGATCGCCGCGGGCAGTTCGAGTTCCTCCGCCGCGAGCACCCCGGTCACCTGTGCGTAGTCGCGGGCACCGACGATCGCGCTCGCGACGCCGGGACGGTCCCGCACCCAGGCCAGCGCGACCGCGAGCGGCGACGCGCCGAGGCCGTCGGCAGCGGTGATGACGGCATCGACGACGAGACCCGCGTCCGCGCCCAGGTACTGCTCGACCGACGGACCCGTCGCGTCGGCCGCGCCGCGCGAATCGGCGGGCACGCCGCTGCGGTACTTGCCGGTGAGCACACCGCCGGCCAGCGGCACCGCGGCGAACATCCCGATGGCGTGGTGTTGCGCCGCCGGAATCACTTCCTCCTCGACGCCACGCGCGAGCAGCGAGTACTCGGCCTGCGTCGCGGTCAGCGCCGCCCCGCCCAGCGACCGGGACGTCGCCGCCGTCGCCAGCTGCCAACCCAGGTGCCCGCGGGCGCCGACGTACCGCACCCGGCCCGAGTCGACGGCGTACGCGAGGGTCGCCGCGACCTCGTCCACGGGGGTGAGCGGGTCCCACGTCGCGACCTGCCACAGGTCGAGGTGGTCGGTGCCGAGTTCGCGCAGGGTGTTGTCCAGCTGGGCGAGCAGCCCACGCCGTGAGCAGTCGACCCCGCCCGGGTGGACGCCGGACGTGCTCGAGATCACGAGGTCCGCCCGCGGCACGACGTCGTCGAGGAGTTCCGCGAGAATCCGCTGGGCCGTCCCACCGCCGTAGAACGGCGACGAATCGACCAGGGTGCCACCGGCTTCCACGAAGCCGAGCAGTTGTGCCGCGGCCTCGTCCCCATCGGTGTCCCGGCCCCACGACAGGGTGCCGAGGCCGAGCCGGGAGACCCGCAGGCCGCTGCGTCCGACGGTGCGCTGCTTCATCGTTCGATCACCACAATTGCGACAGGGTAGTGGCGGAGGGAGATGCGGGTGCTGCTGACTCGCCGGGTACGGTGCACTGCGTGATGCGTCACTCCGCCACGTCGATGGCTCACCTCCCGGAATCCCACTCGATCGAGACCGACAGGGCCGCGCGGTGATCGGGGAGTCGATGACCTGGTTGCAGGCGATCGTCCTCGGCATCGTCCAGGGCCTGACCGAGTTCCTGCCGATCTCCTCGTCCGGTCACCTCCGGATCGTGTCGGAGCTGTTCTGGCAGACCGACGCGGGCGCGTCCTTCACCGCCGTCACCCAGCTCGGCACCGAGGCCGCGGTGCTCGTCTACTTCGCCCGCGACATCGCCCGGATCGCGATGGCCTGGTTCCGGGGTCTGCTCCACCCCGACCGCCGTGATCACGACTACAAGATGGGCTGGTACGTCATCATCGGCACCATTCCCGTCGGAGTCCTCGGGTTCCTGTTCAAGGACCAGGTGCGCACCGCGGCCCGCAACCTGTGGGTCGTCGCAACGATGCTCATCGTCTTCGCTCTGGTGATCGCCGCCGCCGAGCACTACGGCCGCAAGCGCAGACCCATCGAGCAGCTGACACTGCGGGACGGCATCGTGATGGGTTCGGCGCAAGCGCTGGCCCTTGTTCCCGGCGTGTCGCGCTCCGGCGGCACCATCAGCGCCGGCCTGTTCCTCGGGCTCACCCGCGAGGCGGCCGCCCGGTACTCGTTCCTCCTCGCGATTCCGGCGGTGACCGCTGCCGGACTGTTCTCGCTGCCCGACGCGTTCGCCCCGGCGGGCGAGGGGCTGAACGCCAGCGGTGCGCAGCTGTTCGTCGCGACCGCGATCTCGTTCCTCATCGGCTACGCGGCGATCGCCTGGCTACTGCGCTTCGTGGTCAACCATTCGATGTACTGGTTCGTCGGCTACCGGATCGTGCTCGGTGTCGTCCTGCTGGTGCTTCTCGGGACCGGGGTCGTCGCCGCGACCTGATCCGGCTGTCCTGGCTAGGCTGACCCCATGACGGTGATCCTGGTCCGGCACGGCCGGTCGACGGCCAACACGTCGGGCACGCTCGCGGGCCGAACAGCGGGCATCGACCTCGACGATCTCGGACGTGAACAGGCCGAGGGCCTGGTCGGACGGTTGGCTGACCTCGACGTCGGGGCGATCGTCCGCTCGCCGCTGCTGCGGTGCGAGCGGACGGTGGCGCCGCTGGCGGAGAAGTTCGGGCTGCAGCCGCTCGTCGAGGAAGCCCTGGTCGAGGTGGATTACGGGCAGTGGACGGGCCGGCCGATCAAGGAACTGCTCGGCGAGCCGCTGTGGAAGGTCGTGCAGCAGCATCCGTCGGCCGCGGTCTTCCCGGGTGGCGAGGGCATCGCGCAGGTGCAGGCCCGGGCGGTCGCCGCGGTCCGCGCACACGACGCCCGCCTGGCCGAGGAGCACGGGCACGACGTGCTGTGGGTGGCGTGCAGCCACGGTGACGTCATCAAGTCCGTGCTCGCCGATGCACTCGGCACCCACCTCGACGGGTTCCAGCGGATCGTCGCCGAACCGGCGTCGGTCAGCGTCGTCCGATACACCCCGACCCGGCCGTTCGTGCTGAAGATGAACGACACGGGCTCCGATCTGAGCGGACTCCGTGGACACGGCGGGAAACCGGCCGGTGTCTCCGAATCCGAGGCCGTTCCCGGTGGCGAGGTCGGAACCGGGGGAAGGGCGGATAATGGGAGCTGACAGGACGGGAATTCGCGGTTCGATCAGGTGGAGGTGCTGAATGTCTCGGGCAATTCACGTGTTTCGCACCCCCGACCGGTTCGTGGCGGGCACCGTCGGTGAGCCGGGCGACCGCGCGTTCTACCTTCAGGCGGTGCACGCCACCCGCGTGGTGAGCGTGCTGCTGGAGAAGCAGCAGGTGCAGGTCCTCGCGGACCGGATGGGCCTGTTGCTCGACGAGGTGCACCGGCGTTTCGGCACCGCGGTGCCGCCGCACGAGGCGCAGCCGCAGGACATCAGCCCGCTGGTGATGCCCATCGACGCGGAGTTCCGCGTCGGCACGATGGGGCTCGGCTGGGACTCCGATGCGGGCGCCGTCGTCGTCGAGTTGCTGGCCGTCTCGGACTCCGAGGTCGACGAGTCGATGGTCCTCGACGACGTCGAGGACGGTCCCGACGCCGTGCGCGTCTTCCTCACCCCCGAACAGGCACGGGAGTTCGCCGCGCGCTCGGAGCGGGTCGTCTCCGCGGGCCGGGCGCCGTGCCCGCTGTGTGGCGAACCGCTGACCCCGGGCGGCCACATGTGCGTGCGCACCAACGGGTACCGGCGCGGGTCGACCTTCGCGCGGCCCGCCGACGAACCCGGCGGCGACCCCGCCGACGACGAGAGCTGACCAGTTGACCACCGCAGCGTCCGAGCCCGGAGACGTCCTCGCCACCGGAGAACTGACGGTCCTCGGGCGCATCGTCTCCGCCAGCAACGCGACCCTCGTCTGCGAGGCGACCGTGGACGGCCGCACCGAACGGTGCGTGTACAAGCCGATCCGCGGCGAGCAGCCGCTGTGGGACTTTCCCGACGGCACCCTCGCCGGCCGTGAGGTGGCCTCGTACCTGATCTCGGAGGCCCTCGGCTGGGGTGTGATCCCGCGGACGATCCTGCGCGACGGGCCGTACGGACCGGGCATGGTGCAGCGCTGGGTGCCGACTCCGGAGTCCGCGGGGGATCGCGGCGAACGGCTCGACCTGGTCGACATCTGCCCGCCCGACCGGGTCCCCGCCGGGTGGTTCCGCATCCTGCAGGCCTACGACGGCGAGGGCGAGGAGGTCACCCTCATCCACGCCGACGACCCGAGACTGCAGCGGGTCGCGGTCCTCGACGTGATCCTGAACAACGCGGACCGCAAGGGCGGACACGCGCTGGAGGGAATCGACGGGTCGGTGTACGGCGTGGACCACGGCATCTGCCTGCACTCGCAGAACAAGCTGCGGACCGTGCTCTGGGGCTGGGCGGGCCGGCGCATCGGCGGCGACCTCCTGGTGGACATCGAGTCGCTGGAGAAGGCGTTGTGCGGCGAACTGGCGGACCGGCTCGCCGAGCACATCACCGACGACGAGCTGGACGCCCTGCGGGACCGAACCCGAGGGCTGCTCGCCGATCCCGTCATGCCGCAACCGGCGACCCAGCGTCCGATTCCCTGGCCGGCGTTCTGAGAGACCGGTTGGTGCCACCGGCGTTCGGAGTCCCGTCGGCGCGGCCGCGTCACGGTCTCCGATAGGCTCGCCGGTATGCAGTCCTGGTCCGACATCGCCGTTCCTCCCGTACCCGGTCAGGGGCCGCCGTTGCGGCTGTTCGACACCGCCGATCGGCGGGTGCGGCCCGTCACTCCCGGACCGACCGCCACCATGTACGTCTGCGGGATCACGCCGTACGACGCGACGCACCTCGGTCACGCCGCGACCTACCTCGCCTTCGACCTGGTGAACCGGATCTGGCGGGACGCCGGTCACGACGTGCACTACGTCCAGAACGTCACCGACGTCGACGACCCGCTCTTCGAGCGGGCCGAGCGCGACGGCGAGGACTGGGTGGTCCTCGGGATGCGGGAGACCGCACTGTTCCGGGAGGACATGGAGGCGCTGCGTGTGCTTCCGCCCCGCGACTACATCGGCGCCGTCGAATCGGTGAACGAGGTAGTCGAGATGGTCGGCAAGATGCTCGCCGCCGGCGCCGCCTACGTCGTCGACGACGCCGAGTACCCGGACGTCTACTTCCGGGTCGACGCCACCGAGCAGTTCGGCTACGAATCCGGCTACGACCGCGAGACGATGGAACGCCTGTTCGCCGAGCGCGGCGGCGACCCGGCCCGTCCCGGCAAGCAGGACGCCCTCGATGCGCTGGTGTGGCGTGCCAACCGTCCCGGCGAGCCGTCGTGGCCGTCACCGTTCGGACCAGGCCGTCCCGGCTGGCATGTCGAGTGCTCGGCGATTGCGCTGAACCGCATCGGCTCCGGATTCGACGTCCAGGGCGGCGGCAGCGATCTGATCTTCCCGCACCACGAGTTCTCCGCCGCGCACGCGGAATCCGTTGTCTGCGAGCGTCGTTTCGCCCGGCACTACGTGCACACCGGCATGATCGGCCTGGACGGCGAGAAGATGTCCAAGAGCCGCGGCAACCTGGTGTTCGTGTCGAAGCTGCGCGGCGAGGGTGTCGATCCGATGGCCATCCGGCTCGGTCTCCTGTCGGGGCACTACCGGCAGGACCGGCCGTGGACGGACGACGTGCTGGCGACGGCGCAGGAGCGGGTCGCGCTGTGGCGCCGCGCAGCGGCCCTGCCGACCGCCCAGAACGTCGAGGACACCATCTCGCGCCTGCGTCAGCACCTGGCCGACGACCTCGACACCCCGAAGGCCCTCGACGCGCTCGACGGCTGGGCTCGCCGCGCGGTCGACCACGGTGGTCACGACGCCGCGGCGCCCGGCCTGTTCTCCGACGCCGTCGACGCCCTGCTCGGGGTGTCCTTGCGCTGACACCGAACTGCTCGGCGTTTGCCGAGTGCCTCTCGCGGGTAACCGGTGTCTGTGCCGTACAGGTCACAGACACGAGAGAGGAGTGGACATGACGGACGCCCTGCGTAACAGGAAGGTGGCCTTCCTCGTAGCACCAGAGGGCACCGAACAGGTGGAGCTCACCGACCCCTGGGCCTCTGTTCGCGCTGCCGGCGGATCGCCGGTTCTGGTCTCCACCGACAGCGGCAGCATCCAGGCGTTTCGGCACCTCGACCGCGGCGACAGCTTTCCAGTCGACGCGGTCGTGAGCGATGTCGGCGCGGCCGACTTCGACGCGCTCGTCCTGCCGGGTGGCGTCGCCAACCCCGACTTTCTCCGAATGCAGGGGGAGGCGGTGCAATTCGTCAGGGACTTCTTCGATGCGGGCAAGCCAGTCGCCGTGATCTGCCACGGCCCGTGGACACTGGTCGAGGCGGGAGTCCTGGCCGGCCGGACCGTGACGTCGTGGCCGAGTCTGCGGACCGACATCCGAAACGCGGGCGGCAACTGGGTGGACGAGCAGGTGGTGGTGTGTCGTGAGGGGCCGACCACTCTGATCTCGAGCCGGAACCCCCGAGACCTCCCGGACTTCTGCCGGAGTCTCGTCGAGGAGTTCTCGGTGGCGCCGACGATCGCGTGACCACCGGATGCGACCGGACAGACACCTTCGACAGTGTCGAGTGCGCGGTCCTGGCGATGGCGCCCGCCGACCGGTCATGGCGAACTCGTCGACCACAGCGACACCGACGGCTCCCACTGTCCGGAGAGATCGCCTCCGACACCGACCGGAACCTCATGCCGGAGCGATGTTCTGGTTGACGTGGAACAGATTGCCCGGATCGTATGCGCCCTTGACGCGGGCCAGGCGTTCGTAGTTGCCGCGATACGCGGCGCGGACCCGGTCCTGGCCCTCGTCCATGAGGAAGTTGACGTATGCGCCGCCCGCGGAGGTGGGATGCAGGTCGGTCCAGTAGTCCTTCGCCCATGTCGTGATCGCGCCCGCGTTCGCGGGGTCCGGGTCGACGCCGACGATGACCCCGGCCCAGCCGCCGTCTCGGTAGGCGAAGGCGGTGTCGCCCTCGGGCACGCGGGACGCGGCACCGTCGATCGGGTACATGTGCATCGTGGAGTGGCCCGTCGGCAGCTGCGCGCCGAACCGCTCGTGCACCGCGATCGCGTCGTCGGAGATCTCCTCGAAGAAGTCGGCCCGCCAATACCATTGCAGCCCGGCCGGGTACAGCCCGTCGAACGCCTGCTGGAGCGCCGTGAACGGGAGGTCGTGCACGCCGTACATCAGGGGATTGCCGAAGGTGCGGATCGGTTCGAGGATCTCGTCGGCGCGGTCGTGCGGACCGGTGTAGCACCACACGATGCCGCAGGCCTGCCTGCCCCACAGTTCCTCCGGGAACGGCGGCGCGGGCGGCACCGTCAGCAACCCGATCCAGCCGCTGAGTTCCTCGGGCAGCGCGGGCAGAAGTTCGCGGTACCAGCGCATCACGGCGTCCGTGTCGGCGATGTCGTAGAACACCGGACCGCCCAGCACGACACCGTTCTCGCCGATGTCGTGGCAGCGGAACGTGAACGAGGTGACGACGCCGAAGTTGCCGCCGCCTCCCCGCAACGCCCAGAACAGGTCCGGATGGTGGTCGGCTTCGGTGTGGACGAAGGTGCCGTCGGCGAGGACGACGTCCGCGCCGAGGAGATTGTCGACGGTGAGACCGAAACGCCGCGACAGGTAGCCGATACCGCCGCCGAGGGTCAGACCGCCGACGCCGGTGGAGGCGAGGAATCCGGACGGGGTCGCCATCCCGAACGCGACGGTCGCGTGGTCGACGTCGCCCCACACGCAGCCGCCGTCGACGCGGACGGTGTGGTGCTCGGGGTCGACGGTCACACTGCGCATCTCCGAGAGGTCGACGACGAGGGCGCCGTCCCACACGCCGAGTCCCCCGGCGTTGTGGCCGCCGCCGCGGACGGCGAGTTCGATGCCGTGCTCGCGAGCGAAGTTCACGGCCGAGACGACGTCGGCGGCGTCGCAGCAGTACGCGATCAGGGCCGGCCGCCGGTCGATCATGGCGTTGTAGACGGCGCGGGAGGCGTCGTAGTCGGGGTGGTCGGGGGTGACGACGTGGCCGCGCATCGCGGCCGCCAGGTCGGTGTGGTCGAGGGCAGGTGTCGTTGTCATGTCGTCGACGCTAGGAATGCGCCGTTCGCGAAACGTTCGCGTGAGCGTTCGGGTGGCGTTCGGTCCGTCAGCTCAGGTCGTCGCGACTGCGTTCGATCTGCGGCAGCCACCAACGATCGGTGTGGGAGCGCGCGGCGGTCAGCGCGGCGTCCAGGATCGCCCGCGCACTGCCTGTCCGCCCGGCTCGGGCATGGATGTCGGCGAGAAGCCACAACCAGTAGGGCATCCGTGCGAACGCGCCGGTCGAGCGGAGCCGCTCGACGCCGTCCGCTGCGAGGACGGCATCGGTCCGGAGCCAGCCGCCCAGCACCATGCCCCACTCCCGGTAGTACGCGAATCCGTACCGGTCACACAGATCCGCCAGCTCGGCGACCGAGTCACCGAGTGCGTCGGAGTCGCCGAGCAGTTGCCGCGTGACCGCCCCGTATGCCAGGGCGACCGCCAGCGTGTACGGCTGGTCGTCGGTTCGCGCCAGGACGACGGCGGACTCGGCGGCGGCGCGGGCGTCGTCCGGGCGGTCGCACATCCACAGGGCGTGCGCCGCCCACGCCCGCCCGTGCACGTCGTAGCGGGCGCCCACCCACAGGGTTCGCCCGCCGCGGGTGAGTGCATCGGCCGCGTCGAAATGGGTGAGCGCCTCCTCCGGGCGGGCGAGGCTGACCGCGGATCCGCCGCACGCGAAGTGCGCCGCACCCACCGACTCGCCGTCGCCGGTGGCCTCCGCGACGGCCAGCGCACGCGCCGCGACCTGCTCGGCGTCCAGGTTGCGACCCTGGACGAACCGGGACGACCACAGTCCGACGAGGCCGGCGGTCAACTGCTCGCGCTGCCCCAATTGCTCCGCCAGGTCGACGGCCCGCTCGAGTGCGGCCTGCAGGTCCGGGGAGGCGTAGCCGCGCGAGGCGGTCAGCGGCGCCGCCGACGCCTCGAGGGCGGCGAGTTCGTGTCGCCGGGCGTCGGTGCTGTCGGGAAGGGCTCGGACCGCGGTCACGGCGGCCCGGTTCAGGCGAACCGCGTCGGCGTAACCGTATGTGGCGGTGGCGAGTTCGGCGGCACGTAGATAGTGGGGGACCGCGCGCTCGGGACGGCCGCCGCGATCGTACTGACGGGCGAGTTGTGCGCTGTACGGGTCGAGGTCGGATCCGTGCAACAACTCGATTCCCTGCGCGAGTCTGCGGTGCAGCAGCCAGCGTTGCGGTGGGTTGATCCGCTGGTAGGCGGCGTCGCGCAGCAGATCGTGGGTGAAGTCGTAGCCGCGCCCCGTCTCGCGCAGGATGCGTTGTCGCCACAGAACGTCCACCGCCCGCACGGTGGCGACCGGATCGAGGTCGCCTGCCTCCACGAGCAGGTCGAGGCTGACGTCGCGCCCCGCGGCGGCGGCGAGCGTGACCACGGCTGCGGCGTCCGGGCCGAGCGCCGCGAGTCGCGAACCGAACAGGTCCCGCAGACGTTCGGCGCGTTCGTCGCCGGTCCCGGGCACGACACCGGACTGCATGGCGGCGACGAGATGCAGGGGAAATCCGCCGGTACCAGCCAGCAGCAGGGCGTGCTCGGGAGCGGTCAGCGGTCGTCCGGCGAGAGCGTCCGCCAGCGCTGCGGCCGCCGCCGTGTCCAACGGTCCGAGCGAGACCGTGGTGACGGGGGCCGCCGTCGTCAGCGGTCCCAGCAGTCGCGCCGCGTCGCTCCCGTCGTTGCGCAGCGTCGCGGCGATCAGCACAGGTGCGCGGGGAAGCGCCCCGACGAGGTAGTGGACCACGTCGAGGGTGTCGCCATCGCACCACTGGACGTCGTCGAGGACGAGCAGCGTCGGCCGCGCGGCTGCGACCAGCGCGCGAGCGAGGCCCTCCACGAATCGGGTCCGCCGCCACGCCCCGGCCGCGCCCTCGCTGTCGGGCCCGGCGCTCCCGGGTGACATCAGCAGGTCCACCGCAGACCGCCACTGGGGGTCGAGCTGACGCACTGCCTCACCCAGCACGGGATCACGCAGCCAGTCCACGACCGGTGCGAGGGGCAGCCGCCCCGTCCCCGCGAAACACCGCGCCGCCGCGACCACCGCGCCGCGTCTCCGGGCGCCGCGTGCGAAGTCGGCGACCAGTCGCGTCTTCCCGACACCCGCATCGCCGGCGACGACCACGAGTTCGGCGCGGCCCGCCGACGCGCGGGTCCACACGTTGGCGAGCGTGTCGAGTGCGGCGTCCCGCCCGATCAGTGGCGGTGCCGGGACGCGGGCGCCGCCTACCGGCGGTGTGTCGGCGGCGCCGTCGCCGAGCAGTCGTTCGAAGGCGTCGCGGGTCATCGGATCGGGTTCGACGTCGAGTTCGCGTTCGAGCACTGCTGCGCAATGGTGATAGGTACGGACCGCCCCGGAACGGTCGCCGAGCTCGAATTGAACCTCCATCAGCGTCCGGTAGCCGGTCTCCTCCAGGGGGCGTTCCCGGATCCGACGCCGCATCAGCTCGGCCGCCGCACGCAGGTCGCCCGCGCGCCTGCGCACTGCGGCAAGGCGGTCGCACAGGTCGACGCAGTCCTGTTCGAGTCCGGTGCGGACCGGGTCGGCCCAGTCGTCGTCGCAGTCGGGCAGGAACGCGCCCCGATACGCGCCGAGCGCCGCCGTCGCGTGTGCGTCGAATCCGGAGTCGTCGTCCGCGTGGACCGCTTCGGCGTGCTCGGCTGCGAAGTTGCGTACGTCCACCGCGCAGTCGCCGTCGCGCCAGCACAGGTCCGTCGGCGAGACCACCAGATCCGGCGCGTCCGCGAGGGAACGCCTCAGATGGTGCAGTTCGCGTCGGAGGTTCGTCAGCGCCTGAGCATCCGGTGAGTCCGGCCAGAACAACGACGCGAGGCGATGCCGCGGCTGCGGCATCCCGGCATGGACGACGAGGAACGCGAGAAGCGTCAGCGCGCGCGGCGGCACGGAGACGGCATCGCCGGTCTCCGAATCGATGATCGCCTGCTCGCCCAGGAAGGTGACGTGCAGCATGCGCGGCCTCCTGGGGATTCAGGGTAGCCGCGCGGCGTGCATCGGTCCGGTGGAATCGGTGCGGCTGCTCGCTAGCGGACGGGTTCGCGACGGCGGGCGCCGAACGCGAACCAGGCGAGTGCACCGAGGATCGGGAGCGCCACGACGAGTGCGGACCACCAGAACTTCCCGCCCCACCTGTCGTGGTCGGCTCGAAGGACGGACACGACAGCGGTGACGGTCAGGATCGCCCACGCGACCACCATCGCCGCCAATGCGATGTCGACACCGATCGGCACAGTCGGCTCGATGTCCATCGTGTGCCCTCCTGGTCGGCAGAGTCGAATCTCGCGGTGGTGGTCACGCACACCGCGATACGGGTTCATGGTCGGATCCGAAGTTTCTCATTTCTTGTCGGTGGCGGCGACTAGGGTCGAATGTATGTTCGAATCTGGGGTGGAGTTGAGGGGTGGCGGGTCGCGGCGGCGCGGGTCGACCGAGCTCGTCGACCTGCTGTCGCCGGGTGACGACGTACTGCTGATCCAGGTCGCCGCCCATGCGCGGGACGAGAACCGGTCGGCGGCGCGAAAGGTCCTGGCCGCAGGTGCGTTGTGGGAGTCCTGGATCGAGCGCGACACCGAGCTGGGATCGGGGCGGATCGTCGACTGCGGCAACGCCGCGATCGCGGAACTGGCAGTGCGACTGGGGTGCTCGAAGACGGTCGCACAGTCGTACGCCGAGATCGGCTGCGACCTGCAGTTGCGTCTGCCGAAGACGCGCGCGTCGTTCGCGGCGGGAGACCTGGACCTCGCCCGAGTGCGGGCGATCTGTCGCGAAACGGTGGGGCTGGCACCGACGACGGTGGCGGCGCTCGAACCCGGAATCGTGGCAGCGGCGAGGCAGTTGCCGCCGGGACCGCTCGCGGCCGAGATCGAACGGTTGATCCAGCGGTACAGCCCCGACGAGGCAGCCGAACAGCGGGAGACCGTCCAGGCGTGGCAGCGGCGGATCGTCACACGTCGCGGACGAGGTTGCGCGAGCGTCGAGGTGACGGTCTCACCGGACGAGGGAGAGGCGATGATGCAGTTGATCGCCGAGTTCACCCGGACGGTCTGCGCCCGTGATCATCGGGGTGCACAGGAGAAGTCCGTTGACGCGCTGATGGGATTGGTGCACGGTGAGCCGTACCTACAGTGCAGGTGCGACCGCGACGACTGCGCCGCCGAAGGGTCGGCCGCGTTGCCTGGGCGGAGGACGCCACTCACCCAGATCACGATCGACGTGCAGACCCTGCTCGGCCTGGCCTCCGAACCCGCGTACCTGCACGGTCACGGGTTGATCGATCCGGAACTCGGTCGCAGGCTGGCGGGTTCGGGGACGTGGCAGGCGATGCTCGTCGAACTCGTGGACCTGGCGAGCGAGCTCGGCCTCAAGGACGTCGCCGACCGGTCCTCGCAACACTTGAACGTGCGGTCGTTCCTCGCGCGGGGAACTCGTCGGACTGCGGCACCCCTGATCGATCCTGTGACGCCACCGGCAAGCGTTGGGACGCTGGCCGAGTCGATTCTCGCTGCCGTGCAGTCTGATCCGGCGCTGGTGAACGGTACGCACCGGGACGGCCACGGCGGCCTCTCGGCTCCGCCGCCCGGTGCGCTGACCTACCGCCCAGACGCGTCGACGGCGGCGCTGGTGCGGGCACGCGACCGACACTGTCGATTCCCCGGTTGTCACCGGCCGGCCGCACAATGTCAACTCGACCACATCGTCGAATACTCGGCGCGAAACCCTGTCGTCGGCGGGTGGCCGATCGTGTCGAACCTGCAGTGCCTGTGCGCCTTCCATCACCAACTCAAGACGCTGGGGCACTGGAGGGCGGTGACGCTCGGTGGACCAGGTGTCGGCGGGCACGCACTCCTATGGACCTCGACTCTCGGCAGTACGAGAGTGACTCTGCCCGGTGGCGCTGTCGGGGCCGCGGACCTCGCGCCACCACGACCCCGTGTCGTGGGTGGGCGAGGTACTTGCAACACATTGGCACCGGACGACGGCGAACCGCCGCCCTTCTGACATGGTTGCGACATACAGTCGACGGATGGAGATGACGACTCCGGCTTCCGAGGAGATAGCCCGCCTGACCCTGGCACGGGACGAACTCGCCGTCGAGGTGCGCGAACTCCAGGGGCGGCTGGCACGAAGGACTCGTGACCTCGCCGCCGTCGAGGGCGAGATCGCGTCGCTGCGACGTGTCCAAGCTGAACTGGTGCGGCGGCATCCCGAACTCGGGTCCGGCTGACCCGGCCGTCCGGCGCCGCTACACCTCCGCGAACTCGAGGCCGCCCGGCTCGAGCATCTTGCGGCGGCCGGGCGATCCGAGCGCCTTCGTCAGGTCGGTACCGTCGTGCTCCTGCATCAGCATGCCGCCGTCCCACACCATCAGCGTCGCGCTGACGGAGTGCTCCGGGGTGGAGTGCGACAGGTCGTAGTGCGCGCAGCCGGGAACGTCGGCGTAGGTGACCCACAGGTCGTAACCGGTCATGAAGAGGTCGAGGTCGAACTGCACGCTCATGCCGAGGAGTTCGCTGCGGCCGTTGTCGTCGACGCCGGCGAAGGCCTCGTCGAGGCCCAGCAGTCGCGGAGCGTGCGGATCCGCGGACGACAGCATCACGTGTGCGGCCGCGAACAGCGGCAGGTGCAGCGACACCGACTGCTCACCACCCGACAGCGCCCCGTGCCGCGCGACGGTCAGCTTGTCCTCGCTGCCGTCCCCGCCGATCAGGGTGAACGAGAACACCCGCCAGCGGCGGTAGTCGAGGGCCTCGGTGAGGATCTCCGGGTACGCGCGTTCCGGGTGCGCGGCCCGCAGAGCCCGGATCCGATTCGCGAAATGCGCACGGATCGCGGCGAGCTCGTCGGGCCCGAGCGCCGACGGGTCGCGGTCCAGCAGCTTCGACACCGCGCGGGACCCGTCGTCGACGTTGTCGGCGAGCACCCAGTGCACGCCGATGGTGTTGCCGGACGACATCCGCCGCCCCCGCATCTCGGATGCCATCTGTGAGATCAGGTCACGCGCGTCGACGGTCCGCTCGTGGATCTGTTGCGCCAGCCCGGTGAGCAGGGCGTCCTCGAGGATCCGCCGCTCCGAATCGGTGAGCAGTTGCTGCTGGTCGTCGCGGCTACGGGCGATCATCGCGGCGAAGTCGGAGATCGACGAGTGCCCCTGGTCGTGCTGCACGGACACCGTGGTGACGCCGTCCGCCGCGTCCCAGCGCAGCCGGTGGTCCTGTCCCGCGGCCGCGAGGCGGGCGTCGAACTCCTGGAGGGCTCCGGTCAGTGCGGAACGCACCGACTTGCCCGCCCCCTCGGACACCTTCACGTCGGCCGTGGCGTCGTCGAGTGCGGCGTGCAGAGCAGCCACGTCGACCGGCGCCACGGGCGCCTGCATGTCGGGTTCGCTCTCGATCCGGTACACGAGCTGATCGGTGCTCAGCCAGGCCGCGTCCGAGGCAGGCCAGGTGTGAGTGCCGGCGACGCCGAGCAGATCGAGCAGGTCACGTCGCGCATAGGGCGCGAGACGCGCGGTGTCCGAGCGGGTTTCGGTGAGCGCGGACCGCAACGCCTCGACCGCGGCTCCGTACGCGCCCGCCGCCTTGCCGATCGCCTCGACCGCGACGTCGCCCGCCTTGCGTGCGGCGCGCTGTTCGGCCGTTGCGGCGTCGATCCGGGCCCGCGCCCGGTCGATGTCGGCGTCGATGTCGTCGGCGCTCGCGCCGAGGGCCTCCCTCAGAGTCGCGAGCCGCTGCACCTGCTGCTCCAGCTTCTCCTGCGCGGCGGCCGTCTCCTCCGCGAACTCCTCGGCGACGTCACTGGCCTCGGCGTGCCGGTCGTCGGCCTCGCGGCTGCGCTCGATGTCCTTCTCCCGGTCGCGTCGGCAGCGTACGACGTCGTCGCCCGCCGTCTCGAAGTGCCGGATCGCCGCGGTCAGCGCGTCGAGTCCTCGCTCCGGGTCGGTGACACGATGCCGGACGGCGGCCTCCCGAAGCGCGCGTTCCTGCGCGGACAGCTCGGCGATGGCTTGGTCCAGTTCGCGTTGGGCAGCTGCCGCGGCCTCGTCGCGGGTGCGGAGGGCGCCTGCCGCCTCGGCGACGCCGCGCTGGGCGGTCAGCACACTCGTGGGCCGGGGGAGGGCCTTGCCCGACGCGGTGAGTGCGGCCAGCAGCTCGGATGCCTCCGCATGGTCGGCCAACGCGGCGGTCCGGTCGGCCTCGGCCTGTTCGACCGCGGCGTCCAGCTCGGCGAGCCGCAGTTCGCGGCGCCGCCCGCGGGCGGTCGCGCCGATGAACTCCGCGTCGGGCTTCGTGTGGGCGCCGACCTGCACGCCCTGTCGGAAACGACCGTCGGTGCCGACCGCGACGACCCCGGCCGCGCCCGAATCGCCCTGCAGTGCAATCGAGGACAGCAGGTCCGCGACCCGGGACTCGGGCACCCCGGCATCCGGCTCCACGACGAGGACGTCCGCGAGTGTGCGGCCGCTCGGTCGTTCGCCCGCGGGCAGTGGCACCAGGAACAGGTCCGATCCCGACTCCGGCAGGTCGCCCGCCGGCACCCAGCCGTCGAGGATGTTCGCGGCCTCCAGCGCCGCCTCGATCCCGGCCGCCGCCGCGGCGTCGACGTCGTCGGCGAACCGCACCAACCGCCACAACGGTGCCCCGGCCGGCCCGGAGCGGTCACCGGTGCGGGCGGGATGCGCGGGCGGCGCGTCGTCGTGTTCGGCTGCGATCCGGTCCCGATCCGCGGCGAACTCGGTGCGCGCGGCCGCGGACTGCGCCGCAGCCTGTTCGGCGTCGCGGCGGCGAGCGCGCACGGCGTCGAGGGGGTCCGCTGTGTGCTCCGCGAGGATCTCCGGGAAACCCGCGGCCTCGTCTGCGCCGATGGTCGGTACCGCGTCGTGCAGTGCGACGAACATCGAGCTCGACACGCCGATCCGGGCGTACAGCGACGAGTTCGCCGCCCACCAGCGGCGCAATGCACCCTGGCATTCGGTCCGGGCAAGTGCGGTCGCGGCCTCGGCCTCCTTCACGGCTGCGGTCGCGGCCTCGAGTTGTTCCCGGCCCCGGTCCGCTGCCCGGTCGGCGCGAGAGCGCTCGGCGCCGGCCCGCTCGACAGCGGTCAGTGCGTCTCGCACCGCACGCACGTCACCGGAACGCTCCTCGGCATGCCCCCGGACCGCCGACGTGATCTGGTCTCCCCGAGCGGTGTCCGGCAGCGCCGTCCACGTGATTCCCGCATCACCAGCCGCTTCCTGCAGCTCGTCTTCCGCGCGGGCGACGGCCTCGGTGGCGCGGGTGACCCGCGCCTGCGACTGCGCCGCCTCGTCGGCGCGCTGCGCCAGGCTCGCCTGCGCCTTCGCCGACTTGTCCGCCTGCTGATCGGTCGAGCGGCGCAGGTCCGCCACGACCGCTCCGAGGTCGTCGAGCTGCTGCTTGCCCTCGTAGGCGCTGGACCGCTGCAGGGTCTCCAGCTCGGCGCGGGCGAGGTCGAGCTCACGTTCGGCGGCGACGATGCGTTCCTCCGCCGCCGCCCGCTCGTCCTGCTGGTGGGTCTGCGCGGCAACGGATTCGGTGACCGCCGCCGTGGCCGCAGCGACCGACTCGAACCTTCGGGTCACCTGCTCGACATCGGTGCGCGCCTGCTGCCGCAGGTACTTCGTGTACACCGCGACGAAGTCCTGGGTGGCCTGGTCGGCTGCGGTCAGGCCTTCCAGTGCGCGGCCGACCTCCTCCATGTCGCTGAACGACCGCGCGGCCTCCACGACGAGCTGATCGTCGATCGGACGCAGCCCGTCCGTCAGCGCCTGCGACAGCCCCTTCGGATCCAGGTTCTTCGCCAGCTGCGGTCGCCGGAGTGTGAGGATCAGCGTGATCAACTGGTCGTACCGCTGGGCGCCCAGCCCGAACAGGCGGGCATCGATCGCGGCCCGGTGATCGACGGGACGGTCCGTGATCGCGTCCGCACCGATCTGTTCGGCCAGTTGCTTCTTCGTCAACGGCTGGTCACCGGCGCCGATGAGCGCGAAGTCGACACCGACCCGGCCGTCGGCGACGAAATGCCAGCGCGTCACCTTGTCGTTCTGGCGGCTCGCGCGCATGCCGATGCCGACGGTCACGGCCTCCGGATCGGATGCGTTTCCTCGCGCGAACTCCATCCACACGTACGAGTGCGCGGTCTCGTCGCCGCGGTAGAGCAGGTTCGACTTCATCGTCCGCTCCTCACCGGCGAACGGGTTCAGCCGGCGTGGTTCGATGCGCCCGTCGAGGACGAACGGGAACAGCACCTCGAGGGCCTTGGTCTTGCCGGAGCCGTTGGGGCCACGCAGGACCAGTCGGCCGTCCGCGAACGAGAACTCCTGGTCCCGGTAGTCCCACAGATTGACGATCCCGGCGCGGGTTGGTCGAAAACGCGCACTTGCCATGCGAAGTCAGCCTCTATTCCTCAGGATTCGGTCAGCAGGTCGGGTTGCAGGGCGCGTTCACGGACGGTGACGACGACGCCTCGGTAGCGGGCCAGCGCAGGGAGCACCAGCACCCCGCCGTCGACCTTCCGCACCAGGCGCTGTGCGTCGAGCAGGTCCACCGACCGTCGCCGCAGGCCGTCCGGGTCGGCCTGCCATTGCGCCGCGAACGTGCGTCCGAAGCGCCGGGTGAGTTCGGCGACGGCGTCGTCGATCCAGCTGTCCTCGATCAGCGGGTACGTCACAAGAGGTTCCTGGGTGTTCGGCCGCGGCTCGGGTGCTTCGTCCGCGAGCTCCGCGAGTACTCCGGCTGCCGGGATCGCGGTGTCGAGTTGAGCCGCCAGATCGTCGGTTCGGCCCTGCGGCAGCGGAATCCGGAGCGGTGCGGGCGCGTCCGGGTCCTGGACGCGGTCCGCGATCTCACCGGCGAGCAGCAACGCGACCTGCGCGATCGTCCCCGTTCCCGGAAATCTGATGTCCGAGAGCCGGCCCGACTGGTCGATCAGCGCGATGCCCTCCGCACGGCGCTCGACGACCAGACCGGTCAGCAGCGCGACGTCCGCGGCGGTGCGGGGCAACGCCAACTGCAACCGCTCGTCGTCGTCGAGGTCGTCCGCGTACACCACCGGATGCTGCACCAGTGCGCGGCGCACCCGGCGCGCCGTCTCACGGGTGGTGCCCGCCTCGTCGGCCACGGCGAGCAGGCCACGCACCGACGTCAGGTGCTGCAGCGCCCGAGGCGGACGGAACAGTGCGATCACCACCGACCTGTCGATGTCGTAGAGGGCTTCGCCCGCATCGGGATTCGACGCCCAGCCCGAGGCGTCGCCGTCTGCGAGCCGGATGGCGCCGCGTGCTGTGAGCCACCCGATCGCGTCGACGAGCGCGCTGCGGTCCGTGAACCGCTCGGTGGACAGATCGACCGCCGGGACTTGGGTGGCTTCCGCCGCGACGTGGTCCGCCAGCTCCGACAACGTGATCTGGTTCCCGGCACGTCCCAGCGCGGCGAGCGCCAACGCCAGATACGCGTAGCGGCGCCGGTCGAAGGGCCGGTCACCGGACGTGGCGGGGGTGGTCGGATCGAGCCGGTCCGCGGCGGTGAACAGCCGTGCCGTCGTCTCGGTCACCTCGAGGCGGTAGCCGAACAGCTCCAGGAGGTCGTCGCGCAACTCCGTCGTCCACCGGCGCAGCAGCGGCAGTGCAAGCGGATCCGGATACGTCGTGGTCACCAGGTGATTCGCGAGGATCACCCGCGCCGCCCGCTGATACGACTCGAGCATCAGCGGTGAGATGTCCCGGGCCCACAGGTGCCCCGCCCTCACTGGACGCTCACCCGGAGGCGGTCCAGATGCAACCGGCCCCGCGCCGTCTCCACCGTCGTCGACTCCTCGTTCGGGGACAGGGTGAGCCGGACCCCGTTCTCGGAACCGGTGCTCGCCCGCACGACACCGCTGACCGGGACGCGGGCCGTCAGCGCCGCGGTCAGCAGGCCCAGCAGCACGTCGGTCTCCTCCTCTCCGAGGACGCGGTCGTAGGCGCCGCCCGTGGCGAGGGACCGGGCAGCCTCGGCCCGAGCCCGCTGCGCCGCCAGCTGCGCATCGCGCAGTCGACGGATGCTCGCCTCGTTGCGCTGCACCCGGCCCGGCGCGCCGGCTGCGGCCGGTTTGCCCGTTTCGGCGAGCGTCCGGGAGATCTCCACCGGAGGCGCGTCCCACCACGACCGTGACTCCGGAACGACGTCGGCGTCCGGGTGCACCGTCGACAGGTGCCGAGGGCGGCCGAGGTCGAAGACGGCCTGGAACAACGCGTGCGCGGCGTCCTCGGTGGGTGCACCGGCGAACCACCCGGCCAGGTGCCGCAGCTGACTCTCGCGGCTGACGCCGCCACGACGGGTCTCGGTGACACGGCGCAGCAGGGACAGGACGGCCGAGATCGCGGCCATCGTGCCTTCGCGGAGCCGGTCGGACTCGCTCGGACCGTCCGGCGACGCGACGAACCACTGGGTCAGGCCGGTCCATCGCTGCGCCCAGTCCGCCTCCCGCTCCGAGACGGTCAGGAACAGTCGCTCGTCGGCAATGGCTGCGCGTTCGAGCAGGTCACGGATGCCGGACTCCTCGACGTCGGCGATCGCCGACGCCAGCTTCGGGGCGTACCGCGCGAGGTCGGAGCCGAACTCCCGCATGTGGGTCAGGAGGGCGTCCTTGCGGGCGAGGAACGCCTCCGGGGTGATCTCCGTGGTTCGGACCAGATCGCCGAGGGTGAGATAGAACTGTGAGGCGCGGGCGGCCATGTCGGACAGCGTGGCGTCGAGTCGTCGCAGCGTGCGGTAGATCAGCTCGCCGTCGCCGCGACCGTTCGCCTCCGCGAGTCGGTGCAGATCCGCCAGCAGGTCCGGCAGCGCCAGCCGGGAGAGGGCGGCGTCGTCGAGTCGGAGTGCGAGCACGTCTCGGACCGCCCGGAACGCCTGGTAACCCAGGCGGCTGAACTGGTACACGAAGTGCCGGTTGCGGTACTCCGCCAGCGTCGCGGCCCGAGATCCGTCGTAGCTGCGTTCGAGCACGCCCCAGTGGTGGAGCTGATCGAGCAGCGGGGTGATCTCCGCCGCCGAGAGCGCGGGCTGCCCGATCCGGGTCAGGGTGTCGGCAACATCGGCCGCGTGCAACAGCACGACGTAGTGGGTCCGGGCATGGTCGAAGGCCCGCAGCACGCGTAGGTAATCGGTGCGCTTGTCGGCCGTCGCGAACGCGAACATGCGAAGCCGGTCCGCGGTGGCGAAGTCGTCGGCGGCGTCGACGGGCGCCGCCGGGGTGTCGAGAGGCGCCGACGGGTCGTCGTCGGGTGCCGGGCCGGATTCGCTCACCGTGACAGGGTAGGGGAGTCGGCGGCCCCGACCCAGCCGACCCGGCCCGGGGGGCGAGTCGTGTCACACACGTCGGGCGGGGTCCTGAGCTGGACCCCGCCCGACGCGGTCGTGGTCGTTCGGCGGATCAGATCGGGACCGGGGCCCCGTACGTCATCACGATGTCGCCCGACGCGAGCTCGACCTTTGCGTACGGCCGGAGGGTGACGGGACCGATGGCACCCGACACGCTGCCGTGAATGTTGCCGATCCGGATCTTCGCGACGGACCCGTCGAACTCCTTGCCGTCGACCACCGGAACCTCGGTGATACCGCCCGGTTCGAGCTCGAAGATCAGATTCTGCTGCGGGATGATGTCGCCCGCGAGCATGTTTCGACTCTCCAATCCGATCTCGAGGTCTGGTTCGCCGAGGAGTTCGCCGAAGACGATGGCGCCGGTACCCTCCGACTCGAATCCGAGCCCGGGAGTGTTCAGCTGAACTGTGGCACCGCCCAGGGCGATCGGGTATCCGACCTGGTACCCGAAGGACATCTTGCTGCCTGTCATCGACCCTGCGCTCGGGCCGCTGATGCGTGCTTCCGCGTAGCCGCTGTGGAAGAACTCGCGGCTGAGCGGTGAACTGTCCAGCGGCGGAACCCCGACGATCGAGGTGTCACCCTGGCTGACCTCGACGAGGTTGTCGGACCCGTCGACGATGCTGCTGGCGTTGTTGACGACGGCGCCGGCGGTGCCGGTTCCGAGTCCCACCACGAGGGCAGCGACACCGGCGACCGCCAGTGCCCGGGAGCGGCGTCGGCCCGCGTGGGCCGACAAGGTGGTACTTCGACGAATCCGACGTTCCCTGCGACTGACGTCCATGAACACCTCATCCGTTGGGTTGTTTCCCGGATGCGGGGCGTGCACCCGGTCACCGGCGTGGGCAAACATCCCCGAACCACCTACGAAGTTAACGGATACCCGCAGCGCATGCGCACTTTTGAGCCGTGTCTACATCTGTTGTTCACGCACGGCTGCGGTTCGCGGTCTCCCAGGCCCTGTCGTAGCGGTTGCCTCCCGGGCGCTTCGGGTCCTTGCTCCGGTACACGACGTACGGCCGGCCCAGGTACCCGAGCGGGGCGCTGAACACGTGCACGAGACGGGTGTACGGCCAGATCGCCAGCAGCGCGAGCACCGTCAGGCCGTGCAGCTGGAAGCTCAACGGAACGCCGACCATGAGCTCCGGCTGGGGGCTGAGCGAGAACAGGCTGCGGAACCACGGTGACACGGTGGAGCGGTAGTCGTAGTGGCCCAGGATCAGGTTCTCGCCCATCGTGTTGTACATGCCGGTCGCGATGACCACGATGAAGATCACGTACATGATCTTGTCGTTCGTCGTGCTCACCTTCCGGACGCTCGGCACCGCGATCCTCCGGTAGACGAGAATCGCCAGGCCCGCGACGGTCGCGAGGCCGGCGGGCACGCCCATCCCGACCGCCATCAGGTGGTAGGCGTCGTCCGAAATGCCCAGTGCGTTGGTCCAACTCGCCGGAATCAGCACGCCCCCGACGTGTCCTGCGAGAACCGCGAGGATGCCGAAGTGGAACAGCGGGCTGCCGAGGCGCAGCAACCGTGACTCGTACATCTGCGAGGACCGGGTTGTCCACCCGAACTGGTCCTTGCGATAGCGCCAGACGTGACCGACGACGAACGAGGTCAAGGCGATGTACGGGAGGGTCAGCCAGAGCAGGTTGCTCACCGGGCGGCTCCGATCTGGGTGGGGAACGGGTAGTCGTCCACGTGCGGGTGCAGCGCCGGATCCAGCGCGTAGGTGTCGAGACCGACGGTGTCCTCGGGGGGACCTTCCGCGGCCAGCTTCGCGACCTGGGCCCGGTCCTCGGTGTCGAGGTCGGGGAGGGTCGCACAGATCGCGTCGAGGACGCTCGCGTACGGCGATCCGCTGTCGTGCAACGACAGTCGGAGAACCTCGACGACGGCGCGATGCGTGACGAGCAGACGCCGCCCGCGGACCGGGTCGGTGGTCGCGGCGAACTCCAGGACCACCGGCAGGAAGTCGGGGAGCTCGTGGTCACCCAGCTCGAGTCCGGCATTGCGGTACGCGGTCTTGAAGCGCAGCAACGCCATTCCCCGGTTCCGGGTGTCGCCGTACGCGTAGTACGACAGGTGGAGACTCGACCGGCGCCGCAGGTCGAAGGTCTCGACGTAGCGGGCCGCGAGCGCGATCGGGTCCTGTTCGCGCAGGTGGTCGATGCACGCGAGCAGGTCGGGTCCGGCCGGTTCCGGGATCTGTGCGGCGGCAGCGCGCAGGTCGCCGAGCAGGTCCAGCATCGGCTGGTGCGGGTAGTCCAGCACGAGGGCCGCGATGCGCCAGACCAGTCGCTGCTGGGTCTCGTCCAGCGATTCGACGGTCGGTGCGGCGCGCCTGTTCCTGCGCAGGTTCAGCACGCCCATCACGACTCCTCTCGGGAACCGACCGGGACGAGGCCGTCCGTGCTCTTGCCGTCCCAGTTCAGGAGGTTGATCCGGCGTTCCTTGTTCTCCGGGGCGGCGGCGTTGCTGTCCTCGCCGACGAGATGGAACTTGTCCGCCATCACCTCGAACGCCGTCATGCCCGGTCCGCTCGCGCCGGGGCCGCCCATGCCGGGCCCGCCCTCGTCCTCGAGGCTGCAGCCCGTGGCGAGAGCGTCGAGGCGGTGCGCGTCGCTGCCCGCTCCGGTGGGGATGACGTAGCGGTCCTCGTACTTGGCCAGTGCGAGCAGTCGGTACATCGCCGTCAGCTCGTCGGGCGTGAGCCGAACCGCCTCCGCGACCTCGGGTTTGAGCGACTCACCGAGGTTCACCTGGCGCATGTGGGCCCGCATCGCCGCCAGCCGTTGCAGGGACGCCCGTACGGGGCCGATCTCGCCTGCGGTGAACAACTCGGCGAGGTACTCGATCGGGATGCGCAGCGAGTCGATCGCACCGAACAGGTTGTCGGCGGACTCGCCGTCGTGACCGGTGTCGGACAGTGCCTCCACCATCGGTGACAGCGGCGGGATGTACCAGACCATCGGCATCGTCCGGTACTCCGGATGCAGCGGCAACGCCACCTGGTAGTCGACGATCAGCTTGTACACCGGCGAGTTCTGCGCCGCCTCGATGAACTCGGACGAGATACCCGCCCGCTCCGCCTCCGCGATCACGCGGGGATCGTGCGGGTTGAGGAACACCCCCAGCTGCGAGGGATACAGGTCCTTGTCGTCGGTCACCGCCGCGGCGTCGAGCACGGCGTCGGCGTCGTACAGCATCACGCCGATGTAGCGCAGCCGGCCGACGCACGTCTCCGAGCAGATCGTCGGGATGCCGACCTCGATCCGCGGGTAGCAGAACGTGCACTTCTCGGCCTTGCCGGTCTTGTGGTTGAAGTAGATCTTCTTGTACGGGCAGCCGGTCACGCACTGCCGCCAGCCGCGGCACTTGTCCTGGTCGACCAGCACGATGCCGTCCTCGGACCGCTTGTAGATCGCGCCCGACGGGCAGGACGCGGCGCAGGCCGGGTTCAGGCAGTGCTCACAGATCCGAGGCAGGTAGAACATGAAGGTCTGCTCGAACTCGAGCTTGACCTTGTCGGACACTTTCGTAAGCAGCGGGTCCTTGGCGACCTGTTCCGGGCCGGAGCCGAGGTCGTCGTCCCAGTTTGCGCCCCACGTGACCTTGGTGTCCTCACCGGTGAGCAGCGACTTCGGTCGCGCGACCGGCGTGGTGTCCATCGGCGCCGACGCGAGCAGGTTGTCGTAGTCGTACGTCCACGGCTCGTAGTAGTCGTCGATCGTCGGCAGATCCGGGTTCGCGAAGATGTTCAGGAGCCGCTTGAACCGCGAACCGGACTTGAGGGTCAGCTTGCCGCGCTTGTTCAGCGTCCAGCCGCCCTTCCACTTCTCCTGGTCCTGGTACTGCCGCGGATAACCCTGTCCGGGGCGGGTTTCGACGTTGTTGAACCACGCGTACTCGACGCCGCCACGGTTGGTCCACGCCTGCTTGCACGTGACGCTGCACGTGTGGCAGCCGATGCACTTGTCCAGGTTCATGACCATGGCCATCTGTGCCATGACTCTCATGTCAGTACGTCACTTCCTGGTCGCGGCGACGGATCGTGGTGACCTCGTCGCGCTGGTTTCCGGTGGGACCGTGGTAGTTGAGGGCGAACGACTGCTGCGCGTACCCGCCGATCAGGTGTGACGGCTTGATCATCACGCGGGTCAGGGCGTTGTGGATGCCGCCGCGTTTGCCGGTCCGCTCCGTCCTCGGCACGTCCACGGCGCGGTCCTGGGCGTGGTACATGAACACCGTGCCCTCGGGCATGCGATGACTGACGATCGCGCGGGCCACGACGATGCCGTTGCGGTTGGTCGCCTCGATCCAGTCGTTGTCCGCGACACCGATCTTCGCGGCGTCGACATCGGACATCCAGATCGTCTGACCGCCCCGGGACAGGGTCAGCATGTGCAGGTTGTCCTGGTAGGCGGAGTGGATCGACCACTTGCTGTGCGGCGTCAGATAGCGGACGGTGACGCTGCCGCCGACACCGTTGCCGTGTGTCTCGCCCACCGCCGGTTCGGAGAACAGCGCCGTCATGTCCAGTGGCGGGCGGAAGATCGGCAACTGCTCGCCGAGTTCGGCCATCCAGTCGTGGTCGAGATAGAAGTGCTGCCGGCCGGTCAACGTGTGCCACGGCTTGAGACGTTCGGTGTTGATCGTGAACGGCGAGTACCGCCTGCCACCCGTTTCGCTGCCCGACCACTCGGGGGAGGTGATGACGGGTACGGGCCGGGCTTGCGTGTCGGAGAACCGGATCCGGGTTCCCTCGTTCTCGGCGGCCAGATCGACCAGTTCGGTGCCGGTGCGTTCCTGCAGGTGCTCGAACCCCTGCGTCGCGAGGCGGCCGTTGGTCGTCCCCGACAGGGCC
Organism: Rhodococcus gannanensis; assembly: GCF_042681175.1. NCBI lineage: Bacteria > Bacillati > Actinomycetota > Actinomycetes > Mycobacteriales > Nocardiaceae > Rhodococcus > Rhodococcus gannanensis. The sequence continues at coordinate 301,429 of NZ_JBHUFB010000012.1, read as the reverse complement.
AGGATCGCCTCCGCCGCGTGCTTGTCCTTCGCCAGCGACGGGCGTCCCGCGGCCGGGCCGGTGGCGACGGCGCCGTTGACGGCGCGCAGGTACGCGACCTCCTCGGTCGGGAAGGTGGTGACCCCCTTCGTCGTCAGCCCGAGCTCCTCGACGAGCGGGCCGAGCGCCCCCATCTTCTCGGCGATGGTCGTGTAGTCGCGTTCGACCACGACCAGCTTGGGCATCGTCTTGCCGGGGATCGGTTCGCACTCACCGCGTTTCCAGTCGAGGACCGTGCCGCCCGGCTGTGCCGTCGCGTCGACGGTGTCGTGCAGCAGCGGCACCGCGACGATGTCCTTGCGGGTGCCGAGGTGCTTCTCTGCGAGCCAGCTGAATCCGCGGGCGATGCGGTGGAACGCGTCGAAGTCGGTCTTCGTCTCCCACGGCGGGGAGATGGCGGGCGAGAACGCGTGCACGAACGGGTGCATGTCGGTGCTCGACAGGTCGTGCTTCTCGTACCAGGTCGCCGCAGGCAGCACGACGTCGGAGAACAGGGTCGTGCTCGTCATCCGGAAGTCGAGCGTGGTGAGCAGGTCGAGTTTGCCGTTCGGGGCCTCGTCCCGCCAGACCAGTTCCTCCGGGTGGATGCCGGTGGAATCCGATGCCTGCAGGTTCGATCCGGCCCCCAGCAGGTGCTGCAGGAAGTATTCGTTGCCCTTCGCGGACGAGCCGAGCAGGTTGGACCGCCAGACGATCAGCGTCCGGGGGAAGTTCTCGGGCGCGTCCGGGTCCTCGACCGCGAACTGCAGGTGACCCGACTTCAGGCCGTCGACGACGTGCTCGGCCGGGTTCTTCCCGAGCCGCTCCGCCTCGTCCGCGAGGTCGAGTGGGTTCCGGTTGAACGTCGGATAGGTCGGCATCCAGCCGAGGCGGGACGCGAGGGCGATGTTGTCGGCCGCCGTGCGTCCGGCGAAGGCGCCCTGAGCGAGCGGTGACGCCATCGCCTCCGACGTGAAGGGGTCGTACCGCCACTGGTCGGTGGCGAGATACCAGAAGATCGTCCCCTGCATCTGGCGGGCGGGGCGCGCCCAGTCACTGCCGAAGGCCAGCGTGGACCAGCCGGTGACGGGCCGGCACTTCTCCTGGCCGACGTAGTGCGCCCAGCCGCCGCCGTTGACGCCCTGACAGCCGGTGAGCAGGGTCAGCGTGAGGAACGATCGGTAGATCTGGTCCGAGTGGAACCAGTGGTTGGTGCCCGCGCCCATCAGGATCATCGAGCGGCCCTGGGAGCGGTCGGCGTTGTCGGCGAACTCGCGGGCCACGCGTGCTGCCGACGCGGCGGCCACGCCGGTGATGGCCTCCTGCCAGGCCGGGGTGTACGGCTCGTCGGCGTCGTCGTAGCCGGTCGGCCACGTGCCGGGCAGTCCGTCCCGCGCGACTCCGTACTGCGCGAGCATGAGGTCGAAGACGGTGGTGACCAGCCGTCCGGCAACGGTTCTCACCGGTACCCCGCGATGGAGCACGGTGGGGGTGTCGGTGTCGTAGCGGGGCAGGTCCACCGTGATGGTGGTGTCGCTGCCGTACAGGCTGAGCTCCGGTTCGACACCGCCGAGGTCGAGGTTCCACTTGCCCTTGCCGGATTCGGTGAACCGGTCGCCGAGCGAGCCGTTCGGGACCACCGGCTCACCCGTCGCGGAGTCGAGGAGCACCGTCTTGTGCACGGCGCCCTCCCCGGTGTCGCCGAGATCGGCGGCGGTGAGGAACTTTCCGGGCAGGTAGGCCGGACCGTGCCCGTTCGTGCTCGCATCCACGGGCCGCGGCTCCAACGTCACCAGGTACGGCAGGTCGGTGTACTGCTTGACGTAGTCCAGGAACCGCGGGACCTGCTTCTGCACGAAGAACTCGGTGAGGATGACGTGTCCCATCGCCATCGCGAGGGCGCCGTCGGTGCCGGGGCGGGCGGGGAGCCACTGGTCGGCGAACTTGGTGTTGTCGGCGTAGTCGGGGGAGACCACCACGACCTTCTGGCCGCGGTAGCGTGCCTCGGTCATGTAGTGCGCGTCGGGAGTTCGCGTCACCGGCACGTTCGAGCCCCACATGATCAGGTACCCGGCGTCGAACCAGTCCGCGGACTCGGGTACGTCGGTCTGGTCGCCGAAGACCTGCGGTGACGCCTCGGGGAGGTCGGCGTACCAGTCGTAGAACGAGAGCATCGCGCCGCCGAGCAGTGAGATGAACCGGGCGCCGATCGCGTGGCTGACCATCGACATCGCGGGGATCGGCGAGAACCCGGCGACGCGGTCCGGGCCGTACCGCTTGATGGTGTGCACGTGTGCCGCGGCGACGATCTCGGCGGCCTCCCACCACTCGGCGCGGACGAATCCGCCCTTGCCGCGGGCCGACTTGTACGTCTTCGACTTCTCCGGGTCGTCGGCGATGTCCGCCCACGCGAGCACGGGATCCTTCAGGCGCGCCTTGGCGTCCCGGTACATCTCCAGCAGCACACCGCGCACGTACGGGTAGCGGACCCGCGACGGGGAGTAGGTGTACCAGGAGAACGACGCGCCGCGGGGGCAGCCGCGCGGCTCGTACTCGGGCTTGTCCGGCCCGATCGACGGGTAGTCGGTCTGCTGCGCCTCCCAGGTGATCACGCCGTCCTTGACGTAGATCTTCCACGAGCACGAGCCGGTGCAGTTCACCCCGTGGGTGGACCGGACGACCTTGTCGTAGGACATCCGGTCGCGGTAGAAGTCGTCGGACGTGCGTCCGCCGATCTGGTACAGGGTGCGCATGTCCGCGGACGGCTCGCCGCGCTGGAAGTGCTTGCCGAAGCGGAGCAGCGCGTCCGCGTCCAGCTTGCCGTTGGACTGGGCCCCGGTGATCGGGGCCCCGGTGGTCGGGGTCATGGGAGCCTCTCGAAAGACGAAGTGCGACGAAGGGAGTCGGGAGCCGGTCAGAGCTGCACGATCACCGCCCCGTCGGCGACGTGCGCCGGGTACACCCGCACCGGTCCGACCGTGTCCGCGGTGCAGGCACCGGTGTCGAACCGGAATGCGTACTGGTGCAGTGGACAGGTCACCACCGAGCTGTCGATCTGGCCGTCGGCCAGCGGACCCGCCTTGTGCGGGCACACCGCGTCCATCGCCCGGACGGTGCCGTCGGCGAGCAGGAACACGGCTATCTGGGCGCCGTCGATCGCGTACGTGCGGCCCTCGCCCGGCGTGAGGTCGGAGATCGACCCCACGGTGACCTGCCCGCGGTCCGTCGTCGCCGTCATCGGACCGGCACCTGGGGGAGCGGCAGCAGCGGCAGCGACGGCGCGAACTGCGCCGGTGACTTCGGTGCGGTCCGTTCCTTCCACGGGTCGCGGTAGCCCGCGACCGAGGCCGCCATCCGCTCGTCCAGACCGGCCACGATGCCCTCCTCGTCTCGAACCAACAGCGCCTGCAGTCGCTCCAGGCCGACCCGCGGCACCCAGTCGTAGGTGCGCTCGAGCCACTTCGCGTCCTCGCGGTAGTGCTGGACGAACCGACCCGCCAGCGCGATCACCTCCTCACCCGATTCGACCGTGGCGAGCAGGTCGCCCTTGCGGATGTGCGCGCCGGCGGCGCCCCCGACGTAGATCTCCCATCGCCCGTCGCCGACCGCGACCACACCCAGGTCCTTGCACAGCGCCTCCGAGCAGTTGCGGGGGCATCCCGCGACCGCGAGCTTGAGCTTCGCCGGCGTCTCCAGACCCTGGAAACGCTCCTCGAGCGCGATCCCGAGATTGGTGGAGTCGCCCAGGCCGAAACGGCAGAAGTCGCTTCCCACACACGTTTTCACGGTGCGCATGCTCTTGCCGTACGCGTAGCCGGAGGGCATGTCCAGGTCGCCCCACACCTTCGGCAGGTCTTCCTTCCTGATGCCCAGCAGGTCGATCCGCTGGCCGCCGGTCACCTTCACGAGTGGCACCGCGTATTTGTCCGCGACATCGGCGATGCGGCGAAGCTGGTCCGGGGTGGTCACACCGCCCTTCATCTGTGGAACCACCGAGAAGGTGCCGTCGCGCTGGATGTTCGCGTGGACACGGTCGTTGATGAACAACGCACCGCGCTCGTCCACCCAGTCCGGACCCCACACGACGCGCAGCAGAGACGCGAGGGGCATCTTCGCGGTGGCCTCCTCCCGACCGTGGGTGGCGAGTTCCGCGAACACCTGCGACACGGCGCGGATGTCACGCTCGCGGATCGCCTCGATCAGTTCGGCCTTGGTCATCGGGATGCACGGCACGTACCAGTTCGCGGCCGGATCGGCCTTCAGTTCCCCACCTGCGGCGCCCGCGACGATGTCCGCGACGAGGCCCTTGCAGGATCCGCAGCCCTTGCCGGCGCGGGTCTTCGCGCACACCTCGGTGAGGGTCTGCGCGCCGCCGTGCACGCACGCGACCAGATCGCCCTTGGTGACGCCGTTGCAGTTGCACACCTGCGTGTCGTCGGGCAGGTCCGCCGCGGATGCCCCGTCGGCTGCGCCCGCCAGATCGAACAGCAGGGACAGTCGGTCCTCGGGAAGCTCCACCTTGCCGTCGAACACCTGCGTCAGCAGCGCCGCCTTGCCGATCTCGCCCATCAGCGTCGCGCCGACGAGTTTGCCGTCCCGGACGACGACGTTCTTGTACACACCGGTGCGGGAGTCGTAGAACTGGATGAACTCGTCGGTGTCGAACTCGGGGCTCTTGACGCCCATCGCTGCGACGTCGAGACCGGCGACCTTCAGTTTCGTGGTGGACGACGAACCCTGATATGCGGCAGCCGGATTCGATCCGGTCAGGTGCTCCGCGAGGACCACCGCCTGCTCCCAGACCGGAGCCACGAGGCCGTACAGCTCCCCGCGGTGCTGCGCGCACTCGCCGACCGCGTAGACCGAACCCTCGTCCTCGCAGCGCATCTGGTCGTCGACCACGATGCCCCGCTCGACCACGAGCCCACCTGCGCGGGCCAGCTCGGCGTTGGGGCGGATGCCCGCGGTCACCACGACCATGTCGGCGGGCAGGCTGGTGCCGTCGTTGAACGCCACCCCGGTGACGTTGCCCGCGTCGTCGCGCAGGACCGCGGTGGTCCGCATCGCGGTGTGGACCCCGACCCCCAGCGCCTCGATCTTGGCCCGCAGCACCTGGCCGCCGCGCTCGTCGAGCTGCTGGTTCATCAGGTGACCGGGCGAGTGCACGACGTTGACGGTCAACCCCTGGGTCCGCAGGCCGTACGCGGCTTCCAGGCCCAGCAGTCCGCCGCCGATCACGACCGCGGTGACGCCGTCGCGGGACTGCGCCATCTGCAGCATGCCGTTGGTGTCCGCGATCGTGCGGAACCCGAAGACGCCGCGGCCGAGCCGGCCGTCGGACTCCCGCAGACCGTCCATGTTCGGGAAGAAGGTGTTCGAGCCGGTCGCGACGATGAGGACGTCGTACCCGACGACCCGTTCACTCTCGCACGTGATGGTCTTGGCGAACCGGTCGAGCGTGACGGCACGGTCGCCGGCGTAGAGCGTCACCCCGTTGTCGCGGTACCAGCTCATCGGGTTGAGGATCAGGTCGTCGTCGTCCGCCGTCGCCTCTCCGGCGAGGACGTGGGACAGCATGATGCGGTTGTAGTTTCCGTACGGCTCGTCGCCGATCATCGTGACGTCGAACATGTCGCGGCCGCCGCGCGCGAGGATTTCCTCGACGGTGCGGGCTCCGGCCATGCCGTTGCCGACCACCAGAAGTCGCTTCTTCACCCCACCTGTGCTCGCCATGCGTCGAGGGTGCGGGCACGCGGTGACGCAATGGCTGCGGGGACGTTACGCCGCAATCAGGAATTACTCACCGGACGACGAGGTCGGCTGTAAGGAGTTTCCCGATCGGGAACCCCTGCGCGTCACGCGTGGGAACCGCCCGACACGAGCGTTCGGTGCCGGTCGGGGTCGAACGTCTCGAACTCGGCGTCTCCGATCGCGAACAGACCGCGTTGGGGAAGCCAGAAGTCGCCGAGCCGGTCCTGTCGGTCCAGCGCACGCGGAGAGCCCAGGTCGGCGCCGCCCAAGCGGGCGCCGCTTCCCGTGACAGCCCAGAGGAGGCGGGGCGCCAGCCCGAAGCGCTGCCCGTTGGGCACCGTTCCGCACAGTCCGATGCGGCCGGTCCTCATCAGTGGACGTGCGGTGTGTTCCATCGTCTTCAGGAACGCCTGGCTGCGCCACGCGGCGACGGGAAGTCGGCTGCCGATCGCGGACATCGTCGCCGTCGCGGGCGTCGACGCCAAGGTGAGGCGCCACTCCAGCACGTCGGGGATCGTGATCCGCAACGCGAACGGGCCGTCCCAGGTGACGTCGACGTCCGCCCGCACCGTGCGCGTGGCGGTGGAGGCGGCGAAATAGCGTGGGCAGCTGGTCTCCGGCTCCACCCCCGAGTAGAACGACCACGTCCCGTCCGGCGCACGGTGCCAGACGGTCCGGTAGGCGGGACCGACGGTGGTCGCCACGTAGTGCCGGAACGCGAGGTAGTGCCCGCTGTCGAACGGCAGGCCCATCACGCCGTATCCGGTGAATCGTTCGTCGCCACCCGGCCACGGCTGGGCGTCGCGCACCGTGGCGAGGGCGGCCTGTTCGGGACTTTCGTAGCTGGTCATGTCCGAATTGTCGGCCGATGGCGGGCGCCGGACATGGGGCATCTGCCCCAACTTTCCCGCCCGCACGTCGCGTCAGTCGGTGGGAGGTGGCCGTCTCGGCATGAGCAGGGGTGCCGCCACCGCGAGCACCGTCGTCGGCAACACGAACGCTGCGACGGGATGTACTGCGTACAGGGGAGTCAGGGCGACAGGTGCGAGGGCCGCGCCTCCGAAGCGCATCGCCTGCACGACCGACACCGCGCCGCCGCGGTTCGCGCCCTCGGAACCGAGGATCGCGGAGTTGACGCCGACCAGGACGAATTGGCCGGCCACACCAGACAACGCCCAGGTCACCGCGACGGCGCCGACCGTTCCCAGCGCGCCGGTGGCGGCGACCAGCACGGCGCCGCCCACGGCTCCGGTGATCACCGCGGCGCGCGCACCCCAGCGGTCGATCGCGATCCCGACGGGTCGGGCGGCGAGGATCCCGGCGAGCCCGAACCCCGTCAGCAGCAGTCCGCGGTGGGCCGAGTCCAGGCCGAGCGCGTCCTCGGCGCGGAACGCGACGAGGAAGCCCAGCCCGCCGAGCGCACCCCAGCCGAGCAGCGCCACCAGCCCGATTCGCAGCACAGTTGGATCGAGGGCGTCCCGCAGTCGCGGTGGAGTCCCGGTCGCCGCGGCACCCGTCGACCGGGGCAGCCCGACCGCGCCCAGGCACAACGCGACCGCGGCGATCGCCGCGAACGCGAGCCGCCAGTTCACCTCCGCGGCCACGCCACCGACCAGCGGTGCGGTGGTCTGACCCGCCGCCTGCAGTGCACCGAACACACCGAGGGCACGGCCGAGCCTCGCCCGTGGCGTCACCGCCGCCAGCGCGGCCAGCAACAGAGGAGTGGTGAACGCGTTCGCGCCACCCTGCATGATGCGGCTGACCTGGAAGACCGCGAAGGTCGGCGCCAGCACGGACAGGGTCGCCGCGGCGGCATACACGCCATAGGCGACGCGGACCGTCCGCAGTCCGCCCCAGCGCGCGCCGTACGTGCCCGACACCAGCATCAACGCCGCGAACGGCAGCAGGTACGCGGTCAGCGACGACGCCGCCTGTTCGGTGCTCACCCCGAGCGAGTCACCGAGTTCCGGAAGCATCGACGAGACGACACCGCCGCCGAACGGGCCGAGAAATCCACCGGCGTACAGCGCACCGCGCTGCAACCGGACGCGTGTCGTCAAAGCCCCCCGAAGCTCCCCGGTCCACGCCTGCGCAGGTACTTCTCGAACTCCGCGGCGATCGCGTCTCCGTCGATCTTGGCGACCGCCTCCGTCATGTCGACCTCGGCGTCCCCCCGTTCCTCGAGCGAACGGACGTACTCGGCGATCTCGTCGTCGTCCTCCGTCATCTCCGTGACGGACTCCTCCCAGTCCTCCGCCTGAGCGGGCAGCTCACCGAGCGGCACCTCGACGTCGAGAACGTCCTCGACGCGGCGAAGCAGTGCCACGGTCGCCTTCGGGTTCGGAGGCTGCGAGACATAGTGGGGCACCGCTGCCCAGAACGAGATCGCAGGCACGCCAGCCTTGACGCACTCGTCCTGCAGGACGCCGGTGATACCCGTCGGTCCCTCGTACCGGGTCTGCTCGAGCTTGAACTTCTGTGCGGACTCGGCGCTGTACGCGGTGCCGGTCACGGGGACGGGCCGGGTGTGCGGGGTGTCCGCGAGCAGGGCGCCGAGGATGACCACGGTGGTCACGCCGAGTTCCTCGATGATTTCCAGCAGGTCGTCGCAGAAGCTGCGCCACCGCATGTTCGGTTCGATACCGCGCAGCAGCAGCACGTCCCGGTCGCCGCCGGGCGGGGAGCACACCGAGATCCGGGTGGCGGGCCACTGGATCTCCCGGGTGACGCCCTCGACCTGCCGGACCTGCGGACGGTTCACCTGATAGTCGTAGTAGTCCTCGGAGTCGAGCTCCGCGAGTGGGCGGGCATCCCAGATCAGTTCGAGGTGCTCGACCGCGCCGCTCGCGGCGTCTCCGGCGTCGTTCCAGCCTTCGAACGCGGCCACGAGGATGGGGTTGCGGAGGACGAGATCGTCGGCAGTGGCGTCGTCATCGGGTGCGCCGAATTGTTCGCTTGGACTCACCTGCCCAGCCTACGGCCAGGCCCGTCCGGGGCGCCCACTACTCTGGACGGCATGTCTGCCCCATTCCACTCCGCCCTGCTGGATGCGCTGGAACAGCGCGTTGTCATCGGCGACGGTGCCATGGGCACGATGCTGCAGGCTGCGAACCTCACGCTCGACGACTTCCTCGGTCTCGAGGGCTGCAACGAGATCCTCAACGAAACCCGCCCGGACGTGCTGCGGGACATCCACGCGGCCTACTTCGAGGCCGGGGCCGACGCCGTCGAGACCAATACCTTCGGCTGTAACCTGCCGAACCTCGCCGACTACGACATCTCGGACCGGATCCGCGACCTGTCCGAGCGGGGCACCCGCATCGCCCGCGACGTCGCCGACGAGATGGGCCCGGGCCGCGACGGCATGGCCCGATTCGTGCTCGGCTCGATGGGGCCGGGAACCAAGCTCCCGACCCTCGGGCACGCGCCCTTCGGCGTCCTCCGCGACGCGTACACCGAATCCGCGCTCGGCATGATCGACGGCGGCGCCGACGCGATCCTCGTCGAGACCTGTCAGGACCTGCTCCAGGTCAAGGCCGCGATCATCGGCAGCCAGAATGCGATGGACCGCGCCGGCCGCCGCATCCCGATCATCACCCACGTCACCGTGGAGACCACCGGCACGATGCTCCTCGGCAGCGAGATCGGCGCCGCGCTGACCGCGCTCGAGCCGCTCGGCATCGACATGATCGGCCTCAACTGCGCCACCGGGCCCGACGAGATGAGCGAGCACCTGCGGCACCTGTCGCGGCACTCTCGACTGCCGGTCTCCGTCATGCCGAATGCCGGTCTGCCGCAACTCGGACCGAACGGCGCCGAGTACCCGCTCGGCGCGGACGAGCTCGCGGCCGCGCTGTCCGGGTTCGTGACCGAGTTCGGGCTCGGACTCGTCGGCGGATGCTGCGGCACCACCCCCGAGCACATCCGCAAGGTCGCCGACGCGGTGCGGCTCGTGGAGAAGGCCGAGCGGACGCCGCAGCCGGAGGACGGAACCTCCTCGCTGTACGCGCACGTCCCCTTCGCTCAGGACGCCTCGATCCTGATGATCGGTGAGCGCACGAACTCCAACGGCTCCAAGGCTTTCCGCGAGGCGATGCTCGCCGAGGACTACCAGAAGTGCATCGACATCGCGAAGGACCAGACCCGCGACGGCGCGCACATGCTCGACCTCAACGTCGACTACGTCGGCCGTGACGGCGCCGCCGACATGGCGGCCCTGGCGAGCCGGTTCGCGACCGCGTCGACCCTGCCGATCATGCTCGACTCCACCGAACCCGACGTCCTGCAGGCGGGTCTCGAGCACCTCGGCGGCAGGTGCGCTGTCAACTCCGTCAACTACGAGGACGGCGACGGCCCGAACTCGCGCTACCAGCGGATCATGAAGCTGGTCAAGGAACACGGCGCCGCCGTCGTCGCCCTGACCATCGACGAGGAGGGGCAGGCCCGCACCGCCGAGCACAAGATCCGCATCGCCGAACGCCTCATCGAGGACATCACGGGCACCTGGGGCCTGGCGAAATCCGACATCATCATCGATGCGCTGACCTTCCCGATCTCGACCGGTCAGGAAGAGGTGCGGCGCGACGGCATCGAGACCATCGAGGCGATCCGCGAGCTCAAGCGCCGGCACCCCGAGATCCACTTCACGCTCGGCATCTCGAACATCTCGTTCGGGCTCAACGCCGCCGCGCGGCAGGTGCTGAACTCCGTGTTCCTGCACGAGTGCACCGAAGCCGGTCTCGACACCGCGATCGTGCACGCGTCGAAGATCCTGCCCATGGCGCGCATCCCCGACGAGCAGCGGCAGACGGCGCTCGACCTCGTCTACGACCGCCGCGAGGGCGACTACGACCCGCTGCAGAAGCTGATGGAACTGTTCGAGGGTGTGTCGGCCGCGTCCGCCCGCGCCTCGCGCGCCGAGGAACTCGCCGCACTGCCGCTGTTCGAGCGGCTCGAACGGCGCATCGTCGACGGCGAGCGTGACGGCCTCGACGCCGACCTCGACACCGCGATGCAGGAGCGCCCCCCGCTCGAGATCATCAACGTAACTCTGCTGTCGGGCATGAAGACGGTCGGCGAACTGTTCGGCTCCGGGCAGATGCAGCTGCCGTTCGTGCTGCAGTCCGCCGAGGTGATGAAGGCGGCCGTCGCGTACCTCGAGCCGCACATGGAGGCCACCGACGAGGCAGGAAAGGGCCGCATCGTCCTCGCCACCGTCAAGGGCGACGTCCACGACATCGGCAAGAACCTCGTCGACATCATCCTGTCCAACAACGGGTACGAGGTCGTCAACATCGGCATCAAGCAGCCGATCGCGACGATCCTCGACGTCGCCCTCGACAAGCGCGCCGACGTGATCGGCATGTCGGGTCTGCTGGTGAAGTCGACGGTCGTCATGAAGGAGAACCTCGAGGAGCTCAACACCAAGGGCGTCGCCGAACAGTTCCCCGTGCTCCTCGGCGGTGCCGCGCTGACCCGCTCGTACGTCGAGAACGACCTGGCCGAGATCTACGAGGGCGACGTGTCCTACGCGCGCGACGCCTTCGAGGGCCTGCACCTGATGGACACCATCATGGCCACCAAGCGCGGCGAGGGCCCGGCGCCCGACAGCCCGGAGGCGTTGGCGGCCAAGGAGAAGGCCGCCGAACGCAAGGCACGCCACGAGCGTTCCAAGCGGATCGCCGAGAAGCGGAAGGCAGAGGCGACCCCAGTCGAGGTCCCCGAACGATCCGACGTCGCCACTGACCTCGACGTGCCCGCGCCGCCGTTCTGGGGCACCCGTGTCGTCAAGGGCATCGCACTCGCCGAGTACTCCGGACTGCTCGACGAGCGTGCGCTGTTCCTCGGGCAGTGGGGACTGCGCGGCCAGCGCGCCGGCGACGGCCCCACCTACGAGGAGCTCGTGGAGACGGAAGGCCGTCCGCGACTGCGGTACTGGCTGGACCGGCTCAGCACCGAGGGCGTGCTGCACCACTCGGCTGTCGTGTACGGGTATTTCCCGGTCGTGTCCGAGGGCGACGACGTCGTCGTGCTCGCCGAACCCGACCCGGACGCCGCCGAGCGGTACCGCTTCACGTTCCCACGGCAGGAACGCGACCGCTTCCTCTGCATCGCCGACTTCGTGCGGTCCCGGGAGGACGCCCGCGCCCTCGGCCAGGTCGACGTGTGGCCGATGAACCTGGTGACGATGGGCCAGCCCATCGCGGACTTCGCGAACGAGTTGTTCGCCGCGAACTCCTACCGCGACTACCTGGAGGTGCACGGCATCGGCGTGCAGCTGACGGAGGCGCTCGCCGAGTACTGGCACCGCCGCGTCCGTGAGGAGCTGGTGCTCCCCGGTGGCCACAACCTCGCCGAGCAGGACCCGGCCAAGGTCGAGGACTACTTCAAACTCGAATACCGCGGTGCGCGTTACTCGTTCGGCTACGGCGCCTGCCCGGACCTGGAGGACCGCCGCAAGCTCGTCGCCATGCTCGAACCGGAGCGCATCGGTGTCACCCTCTCGGAAGAGGTGCAGCTGCACCCCGAGCAGTCCACCGACGCGTTCGTCCTTCACCACCCGGAAGCCAAGTACTTCAATGTCTGAGACAGACCTGCAGGCGGTCCTCTGGGACATGGACGGCACCCTGCTCGAATCCGAGCAGATGTGGGAGATCGCCGTCCGCGAACTGTCCCTGCACCTCGGCGGACCGATGTCCGACGAGACCAGGGAGAAGACGATCGGCGCGACGAGTCCCCACGCGCTGGCCGTGGTGTTCGACTCCCTCGGACTCGACAAGACGCCCGAAGCGCTCCGCGACGCCCGGAACTGGATGTACGCGCGGGTCGGGGAGCTGTTCGCGGAAGGGCTCGAATGGCGCCCGGGCGCCCGCGAGGCACTGCAGCTCGTGCGTGATCGCGGCCTGCGATCGGCCCTGGTGACGAACACCGAGCGTGAACTCGGCGACGTCGCGCTCGACACCATGGGTCGGAAGTACTTCGACGTGTCCGTCTGCGGCGACGAGATTCCGGCCGGCAAGCCGGATCCGGCGCCGTACCTGCGCGCCGCCGAACTGCTCGGCGTCGACCCCGCTCGTTGTCTCGCGGTCGAGGACTCGCCGACAGGTGCCGCATCGGCCGAAGCGGCGGGCTGCACAGTCCTCGTCGTGCCGTCGTTCGTCGAGGTCCCCCGTGGACCGCGCCGCATCCTGCGCGACAGCCTCGTCGGACTGTCCGGGAACGACCTGCACTCCCTGCACGCGCTGGTCACCGTCTGATGTCCGTGCCGAAGATCGTCCTGTTCTACCGGTTCACCCCGCTCGCGGACCCGGAGGCGATCCGGCTGTGGCAGCACACCCTGGCCTCGTCGAACGGCCTGACCGGCCGAATCCTGGTGTCCGAGCACGGCATCAACGCGACGATCGGCGGCGACATCGACGCGGTGAAGCGGTACGTCCGCGGCACCCGTGAGTACGCGCCCTTCAAGGACGCCGACATCAAGTGGTCGGACGGCGACGGCGACGACTTCCCCCGGCTGTCGGTCAAGGTGCGCCCCGAGATCGTCACGTTCGGGGCACCCGACGAACTCGTCGTCGACGCGGACGGAGTGGTCGACGGCGGTGTGCACCTGAGCCCACAGCAGGTGCACGAGCTCGTCGAGCAACGCGGCGACGACGTGGTCTTCTTCGACGGCCGCAATTCCTTCGAGGCCGAGATCGGGCGCTTCCGTGGCGCCGTTGTGCCGGACGTCGCGACCACCCGCGACTTCGTCGCCGAGCTCGACAGCGGGCGGTACGACCACCTCAAGTCGAAGCCGATCGTCACCTACTGCACCGGCGGTGTCCGCTGCGAGGTGCTCTCCGCGCTGATGCGCAGACGCGGATTCGACGAGGTCTACCAGATCGACGGCGGAATCGTCCGCTACGGCGAGACCTTCGGCGACCGTGGACTCTGGGAAGGATCGCTGTACGTCTTCGACGGACGCATGAACGTCGAGTTCTCGGACGCGGCGACGGTCCTCGGGGTGTGCACCCTGTGCGGTACGCCGACGTCCCGGTACCGGAACCACCCGGACGTCAACGGGCGGGAGCAGACACTGGTCTGCGAGTCCTGCGTTCCGGATTGAGCGGGCGATGAGTCGCCGGCGGTCGCACACCCGGCCGCCCTTGCCTCTGCGGGACGGACTGGGGCCGGACCGGCTGCTCGTGCCGGAACTCGCGTCGCCCACGACGGTGGGGGAGTTCCTCCGCGACGCCGCACCCGAGGACGACTGGGTGTCGCGTTTCGCGGTCGACGAGGTGGTGGACCGTTCTGGTCGGGCGCTCCGCCCCGATGACCGGTGCGCACCGGGACTACAGATCCACTTCTATCGAGATCCGCCTCCGGAGACTCCGGTCCCGTTCGACATCGAAATCCTGCACCACGGCGACGGACTCCTCGTCGTGGACAAACCGCACTTCCTCGCCACGATCCCGCGCGGCCGACACATCCGGGAGTCGGTCGTCGTGCGGATGCGCCGGGCCCTCGACCTGCCCGACGTCGTCCCGGCGCACCGCCTCGACCGCATGACCGCAGGCGTGCTCGTGTGCACCACCGATCCCGCGCTGCGCCGGCCCTACCAGCAACTGTTCGAGCAGCGTCTCGTCGTCAAGGAGTACGAGGCGCTGGCCCCGCACCTGCCGGACGTCGAGTTCCCGCTGACCGTGCGCAGCCGCATCGACAAGCGGCACGGCGAACCCACCGCACGTGAGGTGCCGGGGGAGCCGAACGCGCACACCGAGATCGACGTGGTCGAGGTGATCGGCGACCTCGCCCGGTACCGGCTGATGCCGACGACAGGGCGCACGCACCAGCTGCGCCTGCACATGTCGTCGCTCGGTGCGCCCATCGCCGGCGACGACTTCTACCCGGAGCTCCGGGACCGGGCGCCGGACGACTTCACCGACCCGTTGCGGCTGCTGGCACGCAGCGTGCGGTTCACCGACCCGATCAGCGGCCACACCCGCGTGTTCACCAGCAGGCGGGCGCTGTCTCCGGCGACGTGACGACGGCTCGCACGCGGTGACGGTGACGACCGGACGCTGTGAAACAATGGTGACCCGTGAAGACCTTCGATTCGCTGTTCGCCGAGCTGTCCGACCGCGCCGCCACCCGCCCCGAGGGTTCCGGCACCGTGGCCGCACTGGACGCCGGCGTCCATGCCCAGGGCAAGAAGGTGATCGAGGAGGCCGGCGAGGTGTGGATCGCCGCCGAGTACCAGAGCGACGAGCAACTCTCCGAAGAGATCTCCCAGCTCCTGTACTGGGTGCAGGTCCTGATGATCGGTCGCGGACTCAAGCTCGAGGACGTCTACCGACATCTCTGAGTCGCTCCGCCCCGACTCCCGTAGATCACCTCTCGCCTTCGAAGGAAGGACCATCATGCTGCGCGTTGCAGTTCCCAACAAGGGCTCCCTGTCCGAATCTGCCGCCGAGATCCTGTCCGAGGCCGGCTACCGCCGTCGCACCGACTCCCGCGACCTGACCGTCCTGGACCCGGCGAACCAGGTGGAGTTCTTCTTCCTCCGCCCCAAGGACATCGCCATCTACGTCGGATCCGGCGAGCTGGATCTCGGGATCACCGGGCGCGACCTGGCCCTCGATTCGGCTGCGCCGGTCTCGGAGCGGCTGTCGCTCGGATTCGGCCGCTCCTCGTTCCGATATGCCGCACCGGCGGGCAAGGACTGGTCGCCGTCCGATCTGGCAGGCCTGCGTATCGCCACCTCGTACCCGAACCTCGTCCGGGCCGACCTGGCCCGCCGGGGCATCGAGGCAACCGTCATCCGGCTCGACGGCGCCGTCGAGATCTCGATCCAGCTCGGCGTCGCGGATGCCATCGCCGACGTCGTCGGCTCGGGCCGCACGCTGCGCCAGCACAACCTCGTCGCATTCGGTGAATCGCTCTGCGACTCCGAGGGAGTGCTGATCGAACGCGAGGGTGCCACGCAGGACGACCGGGCGCGCAACCAGCTCGTCGCGCGCATCCAGGGCGTCGTCCGCGCGCAGCAGTACGTGATGCTCGACTACGACTGCCCCCGCGACCGGCTGTCCGAGGCCGTCGCGATCACCCCGGGACTCGAGTCCCCGACCATCGCACCGCTCGCCGACGAGAAGTGGGTCGCGATCCGTTCGCTGGTCCCGCGCAAGGAGAGCAACGAGCTGATGGACCAGCTCGCGGACATCGGTGCCAAGGCGATCCTCGCCACCGACATCCGCACCTGCCGTGCCTACTGAGCGGTTTTGACCGGACCGCCGGTGGGGGACATGTGCCCCCACCGGCGGCGTGTCAGCGGGACCGAATCTGGAGCGCCTGGGCGATCCGCCCGACCGGACCGTCCTGGTCGTGCAGGACACCGGCACACATCCCGATCCCGTCGGGTCCGTACGAGGTCTCGGCCTCGATGCCGACCCATTCACCCGTCGGCACCCGGAACACGTGCACGGTGAGCTCGGTGTTCAGAAACGTCCAGTCGCTCGGATGGAGTTTCGAGCCGACACCGTTCGCGCTGTCCGCGACGGCGAACAACCGCTGCAGCGGGCTCATCGCCTCACCCTGGACCAACGCGGTGGTGGGGCGAGCCCACACCTGGCCGGGCCCGTCGACGGGCTCCCGGAGCCGACGCCACGTCAGCGAGTTCAGGTAGCCGGTGCTGGTGAACATCCCGGAGAAGCCGGTGTCGCTCGCCTCCGACACCGGGGGGAGCGGGGCGTCGGCCGCCGACACGACCGCGGCGGAGTCGGACGTCTGCATCCGCCACGCCGTCGCCCGCGCCACGGCGCGTTCGCTGCCGTCCGGTCCGGGCGCCCACATCTCCGCGACGACCATCTCGACCAGCTTCCCGGGCCGTTCGACCCGACTGCGCACCTCGATCTCGACCACGGGTATCGGGCCGAGGATCTCCACGACCACGCGGGTCAACCGGGTGTCCTCCCGTGCTGCGCACCGCTCCAACGACCGCACGAGCAGCGCGGACGGCGGGGCGCCGTGCTGCATGGTCGTCGCCCACGTGCTCTCGGTCGACGCGGTGGGAGCGAACCGCTCCCGATCCTCACCCGCTGTTCCGACGGGGACGTAGTACGCCTCATCACTCACTGCACGATCTCCTGAACTGCTGGTTCTACGCCGCCTCCACCGGCCAACCCGGATACGGCGGGGGTGTGCCGCCGAACGCGGGACACACCGACTGATGGTCGCAGAACCGGCACATCGGGCCGGGACTCGGCTCGAACTCGCCGGTGCGGCCCGCCTCCAGAACGGCCCGCCACAGCGCGCCGAGCGTCCCGCCGAACCGGTCCAGTTCGTCGCGATCGGGCGCGTACGTGAGGATCTCGCCGTCGGCCAGGTAGAGCAGCCTCAGCTGGCTCGCGAGGACGCCACGGGTCTGCAGCAGCATCAGCGCGTAGAACTTCATCTGGAACAGTGCGGCGCGCTCGAACCCCTCTCGCGGCGCCCGGCCGGTCTTGTAGTCGACGATCCGGACCTCCCCGGTCGGAGCGACGTCGATCCGGTCCACGAAGCCGCGTAGCGGCACCCCGTCCGGCAACTCGGTCTCCACCCGGACCTCGCACGCCTCCGCATCGAAGGACGTGGGGTTCTCCAGGCGGAAGTAGTCCTCGACGATGCGGCGGGCGTCGTCGAGGAACTCGTCCAGCTCGGCATCGGAAACGACGTCGGCGACGTCGGGCTCCTGCTCCACCATCCGTCCCCATGCGGGCTCGACCAGTGACTGCGCGATTGCAGGGACACGGTCGGGCGCGGGAAGGCCGAAGAGGGCCTCGAGTGCCGCATGGACGAGCGTTCCCCTGACCTGTGCGACGGTCTTCCGCTCGGGAAGCCGGTCGACGGCGCGGAAGCGGTACAGCAGGGGGCACTGGCGGAAGTCGGCGGCCCGGGACGGGGACAGCGCCGGACGGGACCGGGTCGGTGCCTCGCCGTCGTCGGATTCGGCGGGGGGCGTCGTCGCGGGACTGCTCACACCTGGCAGGCTATGCGGCGGGTCCGACACGCCGTCGGGGGCCGGCGCCGAGGTCGCCGGCCACAACAACTGAAGGAGTCACGAGATGTCAGCGCTGCAAGGCCGTCCCACCGGACCGTTCCGGGTCGGCGATCGCGTCCAGCTCACCGACGCGAAGGCACGCAAGTACACCGTCGTGCTCGAACCGGGCAAGGAGTTCCACACCCACCGCGGCGGAATCCTGCACGACGACCTGATCGGCACCCCCGAGGGCAGCGTCGTCACCTCCACGAACGGGACGCCGTACCTCGCGCTGCGCCCGCTGCTGGTCGACTATGTGCTGTCGATGCCTCGCGGTGCGCAGGTCATCTACCCGAAGGACGCCGCGCAGATCGTGCACGAGGGCGACGTGTTCCCCGGCGCGCGCGTGCTCGAGGCCGGTGCCGGCTCCGGAGCCCTGACGTGCTCCCTCCTGCGCGCCGTCGGCCCCGAGGGCAAGGTCACCTCCTGGGAGGTGCGTGAGGACCATGCCGAACACGCGGTCCGGAATGTGGAGACGTTCTTCGGTGGTCGCCCCGAGAACTGGGACCTCACCGTCGGGGACCTCGCGGACTACGACTCCGACGTCCACGGTCAGGTCGACCGGGTCGTCCTCGACATGCTCGCCCCGTGGGACGTCCTGCCCGCCGTGTCGAAGGCACTCGTCCCCGGCGGCGTCCTGATCGTGTACGTCGCGACCGTAACCCAGCTGTCCAAGGTCGTCGAGGCGATGCGCGAGCAGGAGTGTTGGACGGAACCTCGGTCCTGGGAGTCGATCGTCCGCGGCTGGCACGTGGTCGGGCTCGCCGTGCGGCCCGAGCACAGGATGCAGGGGCACACCGCGTTCCTGGTCAGCGCCCGCC
>NZ_JBHUFB010000012.1:248253-282679 GCF_042681175.1 Rhodococcus gannanensis | reverse complement strand
CGCCGCTCGTGCGCGGTTCGAGGGTCGTCGGACCCGGAAACCGCGCACGAGCGGCGCAGCGCCTACTGGGCGCAGGTCAGGCGGCCCATGCCGAGGATCGAGCAGACCGACTCGGAGGAGATGACCCAGGCGCCGTTCTCCTCGTCGAAGACGACCTCGGTCGGGGCGCCGCCGTGCGGTCCTGCGATCGTGGTGGTCGTCTTCACCGTGTCGTCGTCGACGGGCGTGACGGCCGTGACCTCCGCGGTGAGCGGGTAGCCCTGCAGCACGCCGTTGAACTGCTCGATCACCGCCGCCTGGTTCTGACCGTCGTCGATCAGGACGACCTTCTCGGCGGCGGGAACGGTGGGGTCGAAGAAGGTGGTCAGCGTGGCGTTCAGGGCCTCGGCCGACGGCGCGTTCGCCGAGGTTGCAGCGCTGGTTGCAGTCGCATCGGCACTGGCGGCGGCGGTGGTCGTCGCGGTGGCCGTGTCGTCCGAGTCATCCGAGCTGCATCCGACGAGGCCGGCGGCGAGTACCACGGCTCCGGCGGCGATGAGGGGCGTTCGAATGATCACGGTGGGGCCTTTCCTCGATGAACCGGCGTTGATGAAGGTGAGGCTAACATGAGAAGAAATGGGTTCGGCTTCCGAGAAAAGTTCCGCAGTGTGCGATCTCTCAAGTGTCGCAACGCAGTTTCCCTCGCACGGCGGTAGCGTTGACGGAACGAACTGGGAGGAGTCGCACATGAGCGCAACAGAGAATCCGGACTCGGTGGCTGCCAGGGCGGAGCTCGAAGCCCTCAAGCTCGAGGCCGCTGCACTTCGGCGACAACTTGCCCAGTCCCCGGAGCAGGTGCGTGAGCTCGAGTCGCGGGTGGACTCCCTGTCGATCCGTAATTCCAAGCTGATGGACACGTTGAAGGAAGCACGCCAGCAGCTGGTGGCCCTCCGCGAGGAGGTCGACCGCCTCGGCCAGCCGCCCAGTGGCTACGGCGTCCTGGTCGCCGCGCACGAGGACCAGACGGTGGACGTGTTCACCTCCGGCCGCAAGATGCGGTTGACGTGCTCTCCGAATGTCGACGCCGAGGAGCTCAAGCCGGGACAGACGGTCCGGCTCAACGAGGCACTGACCGTCGTCGAGGCGGGATCGTTCGAGCGGATCGGCGAGATCTGCGCGCTGCGCGAGGTCCTCGACGACGGCGAGCGGGCGCTCGTCGTCGGTCATGCGGACGAGGAGCGGGTCGTCTGGCTCGCGCATCCGCTCGCGCTGGCCGCCTCGGACACCACGGTGCACGAGGAGGACGAGGACATCGACTCCCCGAACCGCAAGCTCCGTCCCGGTGACTCGCTGCTCGTCGACACCAAGGCCGGCTACGCGTTCGAGCGGATCCCGAAGGCCGAGGTCGAGGATCTGGTGCTCGAGGAGGTGCCCGACGTCGACTACGGCGACATCGGCGGCCTCGGCAGGCAGATCGAGCAGATCCGCGATGCGGTGGAGCTGCCCTTCCTGCACAAGGACCTGTTCCACGAGTACGCGCTGCGTCCGCCGAAGGGCGTCCTGTTGTACGGCCCTCCCGGGTGCGGCAAGACGCTCATCGCCAAGGCGGTGGCGAACTCGCTCGCGAAGAAGATCGCGGAGGCCCGTGGACAGGATGCGAAGGAGGCGAAGTCCTACTTCCTGAACATCAAGGGTCCCGAGTTGCTCAACAAGTTCGTCGGTGAGACCGAGCGGCACATCCGGATGATCTTCCAGCGGGCGCGCGAGAAGGCGTCCGAGGGCACACCGGTGATCGTGTTCTTCGACGAGATGGACTCGATCTTCCGCACCCGCGGCTCCGGCGTCTCGTCCGACGTCGAGACGACCGTCGTCCCGCAGCTGCTCAGCGAGATCGACGGCGTCGAGGGACTCGAGAACGTCATCGTCATCGGTGCCTCGAACCGTGAGGACATGATCGACCCCGCGATCCTCCGGCCGGGCCGGCTCGACGTGAAGATCAAGATCGAACGACCGGATGCGGAGTCCGCTCAGGACATCTTCTCGAAGTACCTCACCGAGACGCTCCCGGTGCACGCCGACGACCTCGCGGAGTTCGGTGGAGACCGTGCCTCCTGTGTGAAGGCGATGATCGAGCGCGTCGTCGACAGGATGTACGCCGAGAGCGACGAGAATCGGTTCCTCGAGGTCACGTACGCCAACGGTGACAAGGAGGTCCTGTACTTCAAGGACTTCAACTCCGGTGCGATGATCCAGAACATCGTGGACCGGTCGAAGAAGTACGCGATCAAGGCGGTTCTCGAGACCGGTGCACCCGGTCTGCGAGTCCAGCACCTGTTCGATTCGATCGTGGACGAGTTCTCCGAGAACGAGGACCTGCCCAACACCACGAATCCCGACGACTGGGCCCGGATCTCGGGCAAGAAGGGTGAGCGGATCGTCTACATCCGCACGCTGGTCACCGGCAAGAACGCCAGCGCCAGCCGCGCGATCGACACCGAGTCCAACACGGGGCAGTACCTGTAGCGCCCCACACTCCCACTGCCGACCGGTGGCGGGGTGCCGCGATGTCCGCCGCACCCCGCCACCGGTCGTTTCAGTTCCGACTCAGTGCAGTGCGTGCGCGGTCGACTGCGGCGTCGGCGGCGGTGCGGTCGACGCCGTTGCCGACAGCGATGGTCACCAGCAGCGAGTGCGCCACCGAGTCGCCGGCCGGATCGAGGTGGCCTGCGATGCGGAGCATCGCGTTGCCGTGCAGGGCACTCCAGAGTTCTGCTGCGTAGCCGAGTCGCTGCTCGTCGTGCACGTCGGTCGTGCCGACCGTCTCGGAGTCGGGTCGCGTGAACGCGGTGAGGAATGTGGTGAATGCCGCGGGGCCGCCCTGCGAAGTGGCTCCGGGTGTCGTGGTGATGCCGCCGCGGCGTCCGCGGTTCGACCGGGTTCCGGAATGCTGGAACATCAGCGAGTACAGCTCGGGATGCTCGCACGCGAACGCGAGGTAGGTGAGTGCGATCGCGAACAGGTCGGACAGGGCGTCGCCCGTCCGCGGCGCGCCGGCGGTCGTCCGGCGCAGCCTGTCGAAGCCGTCCGCGACGACCGCGTCCGCGACGCCGCCGATGCTGCCGAAGTGTGTGTAGACAGCCATCGTCGACGTCTCGGCGGCAATCGCCAGCCGGCGGACTGTGAGCGCGCCGGGGCCTTCGGCGGTGACGATCTCCAACGCCGCAGCGAGGACCGCGTCTCGTGTGGTGGTGGCGTTGTCCGCTGTGGTCATAGCATTGATATTGGCACGGGATGACAATGTTATTTCAGGATCAGGTCGGCTAGGAGCGCGCGGGTGTCGGGAACGAACGGCCAGGACGGGTCGGCGAGGTGGCGTCGCAATTCCTCGGCGGTCCACCACCATCCGGCGACGACTTCCCCCGACTGATGAACGATCGGACCGTCCCAACGCGCCTCGAAGGCGAACAGGTGGCAGCGCAACGGGCGTCCGTTCCATTCGCCGTCCCATGCCAGCCGTGCGAGCGGGGACAGCGCGACGCCGCTGACGCCGAGTTCCTCCGCGAGTTCCCGTGCAGCCGTGACCTCCGGGGTCTCGCCGGGATCGACGACTCCACCGGCAAGGCAGTCGTGCATGCTCGCGAAGACGGCCTTGCCGGGGTCGCGGCGATGCACGTAGATGCGAGTGCCGTCAGTCGAGCGCAGCAGGACGCCCGCACTCGCATGCCACAGCCCCTCGGCGTAGACCCGTGAGCGGGGAGCGGATCCGAGGTCGTGACCGGCGGAGTCGTAGACGGCGACGATCTCGTCGACCGGACTGCCGGGATGTTCAGCCATCGGTCCATCGTGGCACGCGGCGCTAGGCTCGGGCCGTGCCCCTTCCGCGACGGCTCGCTCGATTCAACCGGGTGGCGACGAACCGCCTCGCACTTCTCGTTCACGGGTGGACGCCGGGGTGCGGGATCGTGCTGCACCGCGGCCGGCGAACGGGACGGCTGTACAGGACTCCCGTCAACGTCTTCCGCCACGCCGGCGGAGTGCGGATCGCGTTGACCTACGGGGAGGGGAGCGACTGGGTGCGCAACGTCCTGTCCGCCGGAACCGTCGACGTCCTGACCAGGGGACGGTTGCTGACGCTGACGGAACCCGTCGTGGGGGAGGACCCTGCCGCTCGGTGGGCCCCGGGGCCGGTTCGGTTCGTGCTCAAGCGGATCGGCGCGACCTCGTACCTGGACCTCGCGATCCAGGCATGACCTGCACGTTCTCTTGCCCTGCAATAATGTCATAACGCAACTTATCGGCAAAACAGGCCCGCCGTAGCTACACCTGTCGCCTTCACGATCCCGCCCTGACGGGCGGGATCGGCTTGGCCTGGCCAGGTCATACGGGTACAAGTCGGGCAGAGGTTCTAGGCTCGACGGCATGCAGCGGATCATCGGTATCGAGGTCGAGTACGGGATTTCGTCCCCGTCGGAACCGACGGCGAACCCCATTCTGACCTCCACGCAGGCGGTGCTGGCCTACGCGGCGGCCGCCGGCGTTCCCAGGGCGAAGCGGACGCGGTGGGACTACGAGGTGGAGTCGCCACTGCGCGACGCCCGCGGATTCGACCTCGGGCGGTTCAACGGTCCGGCCCCGGTGATCGACGCCGACGAGGTCGGGGCCGCGAACATGATCCTGACCAACGGCGCCCGGCTGTACGTGGACCATGCCCATCCCGAGTACTCGGCTCCGGAGGTCACCGACCCGCTCGACGCCGTGATCTGGGACAAGGCGGGGGAGCGGGTGATGGAGGCGGCGGCACGGCACGCGTCGAGCGTGCCGGGTGCACCGCGTCTGCAGCTGTACAAGAACAACGTCGACGGCAAGGGCGCCTCCTACGGCACTCACGAGAACTACCTGTGTTCACGTGAGACCCCGTTCACGTCGATCATCACCGGCCTGACGCCGTTCTTCGCCTCCCGTCAGGTGATCTGCGGGTCCGGTCGCGTCGGTATCGGCCAGTCCGGCGACGAGCCGGGCTTCCAGCTGTCGCAGCGCGCGGACTACATCGAGGTCGAGGTAGGACTCGAGACCACGCTCAAGCGCGGGATCATCAACACTCGCGACGAGCCGCACGCCGACGCCGAGAAGTACCGACGGCTGCACGTCATCATCGGCGACGCGAACCTCGCCGAGTGGTCCACCTACCTGAAGGTGGGGACGACGGCCCTCGTCCTCGACCTGGTGGAAGCGGGCGTCGACCTGACGGACCTGCAGCTCGCGCGTCCGGTCACCGCTGTCCACCAGATCAGCCACGACCCCACGTTGCGGCAGACGGTCGCGCTCGCCGACGGACGAGAGATGACGGGTCTTGCACTGCAACGGATCTACCACGAGCGGGCGGCACGGTTCGTGGAGCGGGAAGGCTCCGACGACGTTCGCGCCGCCGACATCCTGTCCAAGTGGGCGATCGTGCTCGACCTGCTCGAGCGCGATCCGCTGGAGTGCGCGCACCTGCTGGACTGGCCCGCGAAACTTCGGATCCTCGAAGGCTTCCGGAAGCGTGAGGGCCTGGCGTGGTCGGCACCCAAGCTGCACATGCT
Source organism: Rhodococcus gannanensis (assembly GCF_042681175.1). Taxonomy (NCBI): domain Bacteria; kingdom Bacillati; phylum Actinomycetota; class Actinomycetes; order Mycobacteriales; family Nocardiaceae; genus Rhodococcus; species Rhodococcus gannanensis. Next base: position 277,118 of record NZ_JBHUFB010000012.1, on the reverse strand, counting down.
CGACCTCCAGTACTCGGATGTCCGGCTGGACAAGGGCCTCTACAACCGGCTCGTCGCCCGCGGGTCCATCGAACGTCTCGTGACCGAACAGCAGGTGCTCGAGGCGATTCACAACCCGCCGACCGACACCAGGGCGTACTTCCGCGGCGAGTGTCTGCGCCGGTTCGGTGCCGACATCGCGGCGGCGAGCTGGGACTCGGTGATCTTCGACCTGGGGCGGGACTCGCTCGTGCGGATTCCGACGCTCGAACCGCTGCGCGGCAGCAAGGCGCACGTCGGTGCGCTGCTCGATTCCGCAGCATCCGCGGCGGATCTGGTCGACCAGCTGACCACCTGATTCGAGACGGGAACCGATCGTCGCGACACGACAGGGAAACCTCCCGGTGTCGCCACCGATCGGTAGTGTGAAGGTCCGAGCACGCGTTCTGTGGAGCGGTGCAACGAGAGAACGAGGAGGTCGGCGGCTATGGCGCAGGAGCAGACGACACGCAGTGGCGGTGGCGACGACGACGATGCCGTCCCCGGCGACGGTGGTGCGGGCCAGGAGCGTCGCGAGAAGCTCGCGGAGGAGACGGACGACCTGCTCGACGAGATCGACGACGTTCTCGAGGAGAACGCCGAGGACTTCGTGCGCGCGTACGTGCAAAAGGGCGGCCAGTGACGGCCGATTCCCCGGCGGCGCGTTCGGTGGTGGGGGGCGGGATGCTGCGTTTCGATTCTCGTATGGGTTTCGATTCCCAGCTTTCCTCGTTCGCCGAGCATCTACGTCTGCATGCGCCGGAACTGTTGCCGGAGAACCGCTTCGACCGCGGAGCATCCGGAGAGAGGGGTGAACCGATGGCCGCACGCTCGGACGTCGCCCCACACGGCACGACGATCGTCGCCCTGACCTTTGCGGGTGGGGTCGTTCTCGCGGGTGACCGCCGGGCGACGATGGGTAACCTGATCGCCAGCCGGGACGTCGAGAAGGTCTACGTCACCGACGACTACTCGGCTGCGGGCATCGCGGGTACCGCGGGCGTCGCCATCGAATTGGTGCGGCTGTTCGCGGTCGAACTCGAGCACTACGAGAAGATCGAGGGCGTCCCGCTCACCTTCGACGGCAAGGCCAATCGGCTCTCGTCCATGGTGCGCGGCAACCTCGGCGCGGCGATGCAGGGGCTTGCGGTGGTGCCGCTGCTCGTCGGTTACGACCTCGACGCGAGCGACACGACCCGCGCCGGGCGGATCGTCTCGTACGACGTGGTCGGCGGCCGGTACGAGGAACGCGCCGGCTACCACGCCGTGGGGTCGGGTTCGCTGTTCGCGAAGTCGTCCCTGAAGAAGATCTACGATCCGGCGGCGGACGAGGGTGGTGCGCTGCGCGCCGCGGTCGAGGCGCTGTACGACGCCGCGGACGACGACTCCGCGACCGGCGGACCGGATCTGACCCGCGGGATCTATCCGACGGCGGTGGTGATCACCGACGCCGGTGCGGAGGTCGTCGCCGCGTCGCGTCTCGCCGAGATCGCGCGTGCCGTGATCGCCGACCGCACCCAGGAAGCAGGTGACACGCCGTGACGATGCCGTATTACGCCTCCGCCGAGCAGATCATGCGGGATCGCTCGGAGCTGGCGCGCAAGGGTATTGCGCGCGGCCGGAGCGTCATCGTGCTCACCTACGCCGACGGTGTCCTGTTCGTTGCGGAGAATCCGTCGTCCTCGCTGCACAAGGTGAGCGAGCTCTACGACCGTCTCGGTTTCGCGGCGGTCGGAAAGTACAACGAGTTCGAGAACCTTCGGCGTGCCGGGATCATGCACGCGGACATGCGGGGGTACTCGTACGACCGCCGTGACGTGACCGGGCGTTCGCTTGCCAACGCGTACGCGCAGACGCTCGGCACGATCTTCACCGAGCAGCCGAAGCCGTACGAGGTGGAGCTGTGCGTGGCGGAGGTCGGGCGGTCCGACCAGGCGCATCACGCGCAGTTGTACCGCATCACCTACGACGGGTCCATCGTCGACGAACAGCAGTTCGTGGTGATGGGTGGCGCGACGGAGCCCATCGTCACGGCGTTGCGAACGTCGTACGAACCGGGCCTGGACCTCGCCGCGGCCGTGTCGGTCGCGGTGAACGCCTTGCAGGACGGGACACCGGCCGGCAACGGTGAGCCGGAACGCCGGGTGATAGGTGTCGCGAGCCTCGAGGTCGCGGTGCTCGACCAGTCGCGTCCTCGGCGGGCGTTCCGCCGCGTCACCGGCGCCGCGCTCGAGGCGCTGCTCCCCGGCGCGGGCGAGCCGGCCGAGGGCACGGAGCCCTCGGCCTGACCGACCCGCCGGGTCACACCTGGCGGTAGAGCACCACACTCCGCGGTTCGCTGCGGAAATCGAACTGGCGACCGTCGGCGACAACTTCGCCGTCGGTCGCCAGCGCGACTTCCGGACCGTGGACCTGCACCGACACCGCCGGGACGCGGCGCTGGACGTATGTGCGTGAGGTTCCGAGGGTTCCCGTGAGGGCGGCAGCGACGAGCCGCAGCCGCGACCAGCGATGGTCCGCGAGCAGATAGCGGACGTCGAGAATTCCGCGGTGCAGCTCGGGCCGCGACATCGGCACCTGGTCGGAAGGCGAGTACCGGCCGTTTCCGACGAACAGCATCCACACGGCATGCGCGCGACCGTCGATCTCGACACGGAGCGGTTGGGCGGACGCGAGGACACGGACCATCGCGAGCGCTGCGGCCGGCCACTTGCCGAGGCGGGGTTGCCACCGTTCCCGGAGCCGGACCGCGTCCGGATAGCCGCCGAGGCTGGCCGTGTTGACGAATGTCAACGGTTCGTTCCCGTCGACGCCGACCCCGCCGAGGTCGACGAGTTCGGCGTCACCGCCTGCCAACGCCTGGGCGGTCGACGCGATGTCACCGGCCCCGGCGTCACGCGCGAAGTGGTTCAGCGTGCCACCGGGGAACACCGCGAGAGGCAGGTCGTGCCGGACCGCAGCGGCGGCGACCGTGACGACCGTGCCGTCGCCGCCGCAGACGCCGAGCGCCTTCGGGGAGAGATCCGTGACGGCGGCGTCGATCTGCTCGGCGAAGTCGCGGTCGGCGTCGAACTCGACGATCCGCGCTCCCGGCAGGTGGCCCTGGATCTCTGACACCGGGTCGTCGCCGTCGTTTCCGGAACCGGGATTGGCGAACACGACCATGCCGTCCCCGTCGGGCAGGGCGAGGGCCGGGTGGTCCGGGCCCAGGGTGGCGGGCTCCTCGGACCTGACGGCCCACCACCTGCGGGTGGCGAGGGCGATCGCGGCGCCGACGCCGACCCCCACGACGACGTCGGACGGCCAGTGGACGCCGGTGTGGACCCGCGAGTACGCGACTGCGCACGCGACGGGCGCGACCACCAGCCCGGCCGCGGGGTACTCGAGTGCGACACCGGTCGCGAACGCCGCCGCGGATGCGGAGTGCCCGGACGGGAAGGACGACGACTGGGGCGCGGGGAGCCCGCGGCGATGGGCGAACTCGACAGATCCCGCGGGCGGCCTGCGCCGGGGGAAGATCGGCTTGAGGACGGCGTTGGACAGTGCGCTGGCGCCGGCGACCGCGAGCAGTCCGCGGACGGCGGCGCGGCGGGCCCGCCCACCGACGAGTGCCATACCCGCTGCGGTGCCCATCCAGAGCACGCTGTGGTTGGCCGCGGTGCTCAGCAGCCGCAATCCGCCGTCGAGTGGTGTCGGCGGAAGGTCGGTGCTCAGGCGCATCACCTTCCGGTCGGTATCTTTCGCGAAACGTCTCACTTCGGCCACGTTCCCACAGTAGGCGCGGTGTGGCGCACGCGAACCCGGTGGTCTAGGGCTTCTGCGTTGTACTGTCGAAGTGTGGAGCGACGAATCATGGGAATTGAGACCGAGTTCGGTGTCACCTGCACCTTCCACGGTCACAGGCGCCTGAGCCCCGACGAGGTGGCGCGGTACCTGTTCCGGCGTGTCGTGTCGTGGGGACGCAGCTCCAACGTGTTCCTGCGGAACGGGGCGCGCCTGTACCTGGACGTCGGTTCCCACCCGGAGTACGCGACTGCGGAGTGCGACGGCCTGGTCCAGCTCGTCACCCACGATCGCGCCGGTGAGCGCGTGCTGGAGGACCTTCTCGTCGACGCCGAGCAGCGGCTCGCCGAGGAAGGTATCGGCGGGGACATCTACCTGTTCAAGAACAACACCGACTCGGCGGGCAACTCGTACGGTTGCCACGAGAACTTCCTCGTCGTCCGCGCCGGCGAGTTCTCCCGGATCTCGGACGTGCTGCTGCCGTTCCTGGTCACGCGCCAGTTGATCTGCGGCGCGGGCAAGGTCCTGCAGACACCGAAGTCCGCGACGTTCTGCCTCTCGCAGCGTGCCGAGCACATCTGGGAGGGTGTGTCGTCCGCGACAACACGTTCCCGGCCGATCATCAACACGCGTGACGAACCGCACGCGGATGCGGAGAAGTACCGCCGTCTGCACGTCATCGTCGGCGATTCGAACATGTCCGAGACCACCACGATGCTGAAGGTCGGGACCGCGTCGCTCGTCCTCGAGATGATCGAGGCCGGGGTGTCCTTCCGCGACTTCGCGCTCGACAACCCGATTCGGGCGATACGCGAAGTGAGTCACGACCTGACCGGACGCCGACCGGTGCGACTGGCCGGCGGCAGGCAGGCCAGCGCGCTCGACATCCAGCGCGAGTACCACGCGCGGGCGGTCGAGCACCTGCACAATCGTGAGCCGGATCCGCAGGTCGCGCAGGTGGTGGAACTGTGGGGCCGGGTGCTCGACGCGGTGGAGTCGCAGGACTTCGCGAAGGTCGACACCGAGGTCGACTGGGTGATCAAGCGGAAGCTGTTCCAGCGGTACCAGGACAAGCACAACCTGGAGCTGTCCGACCCGAAGATCGCGCAACTCGATCTCGCGTACCACGACATCAAGCGTGGCCGGGGTGTGTTCGATCTCCTGCAGCGCAAGGGGCTCGCCAAGCGCGTCACCGAGGACGAGCAGATCGACGCCGCGGTGAACGTGCCTCCGCAGACGACCAGGGCGAAGCTCCGGGGCGACTTCATCGCCGCCGCGCAGGACGCGGGCCGCGACTTCACCGTCGACTGGGTGCACCTCAAGCTCAACGACCAGGCGCAGCGAACCGTGCTGTGCAAGGACCCGTTCCGATCGGTCGACGAACGGGTGGAGAGGCTCATCGCGTCGATGTGAGCCGTGTGCCGTTAGGCTGCTGATCCGTGGCGACCAGCAAAGTCGAGCGGTTGATGAATCTCGTCATCTGCCTGCTCGCGACACGGCAATTCGTGACGGCGGAGAAGATCCGCGACAGCGTCGCGGGATACAAGGATTCGGCCAGCCCCGAGGCGTTCAGCCGCATGTTCGAGCGGGACAAGTTCGAACTCCGGGAGCTCGGCGTCCCCCTCGAGACGGGGCCGGCGCCGGGTTTCGGCGCCGCGGAGGGCTACCGGATCAACCTGGAGGCGTACGCGCTGCCTGCGATCGATCTGACGAGCGAGGAGTCGGCGGCGGTGGCGATTGCGCTGCGATTGCTGGAGTCGCCGGAGATGTCATCCTCGGCCGAGCGCGCGGTCCTCAAGCTCCGAGCGGCGGGTGTCGCCGTCGACCAGGAGTCGGCCAACCTGTTCACCGCGCTTCCGGCGCGCAGTCGCGGATCGGAGCCCGCGCTGGAGGCGGTGCTGTCCGCGATCGAGGACGGCCGGGTCATCCGGTTCCGGCACCGGCCCACTCCGACCGCTCCCTTTGCCAGCCGGACGCTCGAGCCGTGGGGTGTCGTCACCCACGACGGACGCTGGTACGTCGTCGGGCACGACGTCGACCGGAACGCTCCGCGTACCTTCCGGCTGTCCCGGATCGCGGATCCGGTGGAGGCGCTCGACCCGAAGGGGGCGGTGCGGAAGCCGGCGGACGTGGATCTGCGAGAGATCGTCGGGCGTGCGGTCGGGCCTGCCGGGGTGTCGGGGACCGCGTCGGTGTGGATTCGGGAGGGACGCGCGCAGGGCCTGCGGCGACTCGGTACGCGGGTGCGATCGGCGACGGTCGGTGGAGAGGTGGGCGAGGTGCTGGAGGTACCGATGCAGTCGAGGGAGTGGCTGGCCCGGTTGATCGCCGGATACGGCGCCGACGCCGTCGCGCTGGAGCCGGACGAGCTCCGCGCGGATGTCGTCGCCCGCCTGACCGTGGCTGCGGGGGCGGGCCGGTGAGCCAGCGGATGACTCTGCGCCTGACCCGGCTGCTGAACATGGTTCCGTACTTCATGGCGCATCCCGGTATCACGAAGCAGGAGGCCGCTGCCGAACTCGGTGTCACCGTCGCGCAGCTGAAGACCGACCTCGAACAGCTGTGGGTGTGCGGACTGCCGGGCTACGGTCCGGGCGACCTCATCGACCTCTCGTTCGAGGAGGAGACGGTCGAGGTCACCTTCTCCGCGGGGATCGACCGTCCGCTGCGCTTGACGCCGCCGGAGGCGACGGCGCTGCTGGTCGCGTTGCGCGCCCTCGGAGAGATGCCCGGTACCGCCGATCCGACATCGGTGCAGGGTGTGATCGCGAAGATCGAGGCGGCTGCCGGGGTCGCGACGGGCGACGTGGTGACGCGATCCGCTCCCGAGTCGGATCAGGAGAGTCCGGTCGTCGCGGCGGTGCGATCCGCGGTGCGGAACGGTCGCGCACTGGAGATCACCTACTTCTCGGCTTCCCGAGACCAGGTCACGCGGCGCATCGTCGATCCGATCGGGGTGGTCCTGGTCGACAACAACAGCTACCTGCAGGCGTGGTGCCGGCAGGCCGAGGGTGTTCGGCTGTTCCGGTACGACCGGATCGACGAGGCCACCGAGCTCGACGAGCCCGCCCGGCCGCCGGCCGCCGCCCTCGCCGATTCGTCGTCGCTGGAGCTGTTCCAGGACGACGCGACGCTGCCCCAGGCGCGGCTGCTGATCGCCGCCGATCACGCCTGGGTGCTCGACTACCACCCGATGACCGACGTGCGCGTTCGGGAGGACGGATCGATCGAGGCGTCGATGCGGTTCGCTTCGCCGGACTGGATGGCCCGACTCATGGCAGGATTCGGGGCCGGGGTACGAGTCCTGGGTCCGCCCGAATTGTCGGAGTCCGTCCGCTCACGCGCGTCAGCGGCGCTCGAAGCGTACGGGCAGCCGATCGTCGGCTGATCCACAGCATTCCCCGGCGCCGGACCTGGTCGTGTCCGGTAGCATCGAGTCAACCGATTTCTGGAGGTAGTAATGGGTGCAATGAGCCCCTGGCACTGGGCCATTGTGGCGCTGGTCGTCGTTATCCTGTTCGGCTCGAAGAAGCTGCCCGACGCGGCACGCGGACTCGGTCGCTCACTTCGCATCTTCAAGAGCGAGGTCAAGGAGATGCAGAACGACGGCGCGTCCGAGCCGGTCCAGGCCCCCGCGGCACAGCTTCCGGCGACGCCGGCCCCGCAGCCTGTGGCCCCGCAGCCTGTGGTCCAGCAGCCGACCGTCCAGGCCGACAGCGAGACCAAGGCCTCCTAGTCCGATCACCTCGTGCACCGGGGCGGGTTCTCCCGCGCCGGTGCACTGCCTGAGCAGAACCGGGGCCAGATCCAGTGCGCATCCCCTTCGACCCGCGGCGCAGCCGGCGACGGGTCAATCCCGACGGCACCATGTCGTTGGTCGACCACCTGTACGAGCTCCGAACCCGACTGCTGTGGTCGATCCTGGCGATTCTCGTCACGACGGCATTCGGTTTCTTCTGGTACTCGCACCAGATCTTCGGCATCGACAGCCTCGGTGAGATCCTGCGCGGTCCCTACTGTTCGCTGCCCAGCGATTCCCGCGCCGACCTGACCTCCGACGGCGCCTGCCGCCTGCTGGCGACCGGGCCGTTCGAGCAGTTCATGCTGCGGTTCAAGGTGGCGTTCACCGCGGGCATCGTGCTCGCCTGCCCGATCTGGCTGTACCAGCTGTGGGCGTTCATCACGCCGGGCCTGCACACCAACGAGCGCCGCTACGCGATCGCGTTCGTGGTGTCCGCCGCGGCACTGTTCGTCGCGGGTGCCGTCCTCGCATACGTGGTCGTCTCCAAGGCTCTGCACTTCCTCCTCACCATCGGTGGTGACGTACAGGTCACGGCGCTCAGTGGTGCGGAGTACTTCGGATTCGTCATCAACCTGCTGATCATTTTCGGGGTCAGTTTCGAGATTCCGTTGCTGATCGTCGCCCTGAACTCGGTCGGGATCCTCAGTTACGAAAAGCTTCGGTCGTGGCGGCGGGGCCTGATCATGGCGATGTTCCTCTTCGCCGCCGTCTTCACTCCCGGCCAGGACCCGTTCTCCATGCTGGCTCTCGCGGTGGCGCTCACGATCCTGCTCGAGTTCGCGATCCAGATCGCCCGGCTCAACGACAGACGTCGCGCGCGGAAGGCGTCGGAGGAGTGGGGCGCACTCGACGACGACGAGGCGTCACCGCTCGAGCCCACTTCCCGGATCGACGGTCCCTCGAAGGTAGAGGACTACTCCGACACCCTCTGACGGCGCAGACCGCGTGCACCGGCGTCGATCGCGTCGGTCCGCGCGGTGTCGTCGGCGGTCGATAACCTGTCGGAGTGGAACTCGACCTCTTCGCAGCACAACTGAGCTTCCCCCTGGACGGGTTCCAGGCCGAGGCGTGCCGGGCACTCGAATCCGGGCACGGCGTGCTGGTGTGCGCACCCACCGGAGCGGGCAAGACCGTGATCGGCGAGTTCGCCGTCCACCTCGCGCTGAAGTCCGGTCACAAGTGCTTCTACACGACGCCGATCAAGGCACTCAGCAACCAGAAGTACGCCGACCTCGTCGAGCGCTACGGCAAGGCCGACGTCGGTCTGCTCACCGGTGACGTGAGCATCAATTCCGACGCACCGGTCGTGGTGATGACCACCGAGGTCCTCCGGAACATGCTGTACGCGAACTCGCCCACCCTGCGCGGCCTGTCGCACGTGGTGATGGACGAGGTGCACTACCTGGCCGATCGGTTCCGCGGTGCCGTCTGGGAGGAGGTGATCCTGCACCTGCCGGACGACGTGCGATTGGTGAGCCTGTCCGCGACGGTCAGCAACGCGGAGGAGTTCGGGGCCTGGATGGAAACGGTTCGCGGCGACACCGAGGTCGTCGTCGACGAGGTGCGGCCCATCCCGCTCTGGCAGCACATGATGGTCGGTCGTCGGCTGTTCGACCTCTTCGACACGACCGCGCAGGACGCGGACCCGGCCGCGCGGCTGGTCATCGACCGCGATCTGGTCCGGCACCTCAAGCAACGACAGTCGCTGGACCGGTACGACAACTGGCAGCCGCGGGGCCGGGGCAGGGGTCCGTCGCAGAGTTCCGGGACCCGGCCGCTGCCGCGTCCCGAGGTGATCGCCCGACTGGACGAGGAAGGCCTGCTGCCTGCGATCACGTTCATCTTCAGCCGTGCGGGCTGTGACGCCGCCGTCGCGCAGTGCCTGCGGTCCCGGCTCCGGCTGACCACGGACGAGCAGGCCGACGAGATCGTGCGGATCATCGACAAGCACACCGGCGAGCTCCCGAAGCACGACCTGTCCGTGCTCGGGTACTGGGAGTGGCGGGAGGGCCTCGAGCGCGGCATCGCCGGCCACCACGCGGGCATGCTCCCGGCATTCCGGCACACCGTCGAGGAACTGTTCGTGAAGGGGCTGGTTCGCGCGGTGTTCGCCACCGAGACGCTCGCGCTCGGGATCAACATGCCGGCTCGCACGGTGGTCCTCGAGCGTCTCGTGAAGTACAACGGCGAAACCCACGCGGAGCTGACGCCGGGCGAGTACACGCAGCTCACCGGCCGGGCAGGGCGGCGCGGCATCGACGTCGAAGGCCACGCGGTGGTGCTGTGGCAGCCCGGTGTCGAGGCGACGGAGGTCGCGGGCCTCGCGTCGACCCGTACGTTCCCGCTGCGCAGTTCGTTCCGCCCGTCCTACAACATGTCGATCAATCTGATCGATCGGATGGGCGCCACGGAGGCCAGGGGCCTGCTCGAGCGGTCGTTCGCCCAGTTCCAGGCGGACCGGTCCGTCGTCGGGATGGTGCGCTCGATCGAGAAGGACGAGCGGGCCCTGGCGGAACTGCGTGAGCAACTCGGCGGCGAGGACAGCGAGTACTTCGAGTACGCGCAGCTGCGGGAGCGGATCCGTGCGCGGGAACGGCAACTGGAACGTCAGGGGCGCACCGACCGTCGAGGCGATGCGGTCGCGGCGCTGACCGCGTTGCGCCGCGGTGACGTCATCGGAATCCCGGTCGGTCGGAGGTCCGGGCTCGCCGTCGTCCTCGAGCCCGATCACGACCCGACCGATCCGCGACCGCTGGTGCTGACCGAGGACAAGTGGGCGGGACGGATCTCGGCTGCCGACTTCCCTTCACCGGCACAGGCATTGGGCACGATGCGGTTGCCGCGGCACGTGCAGCACCGCACCGCGCGGACCCGCCGCGACCTGGCCTCTGCGCTGCGCAGCACGGGGATCGTGGCACCGACCCGGTATTCGAAACGCAAGTCGCCCGCGGCGAGCGACAGGGAACTGGCGACCCTTCGCCGGGCGCTCCGGGACCATCCGTGCCACACGGCACCCGACCGGGAGCGGCTGAGCCGGATCGGCGAGCGGTACAACCGCCTCGCCCGCGAGGTCGACAGCAAACGCCAGAAGGTCGCGGCGACGACGAACTCGCTGGCGCGGACGTTCGACCGCATTCTGCGACTGCTCGCCGAGCGGGGGTACATCGACACCGACGGTGGCGTCACGGAGAACGGGCACCGCCTCATGCGGTTGTACTCGGAGAGCGATCTGCTCGTCGCGGAGTGTCTGCGGCACGGCACCTGGAAGGGACTGTCGCCGGCGGAACTTGCCGGTGTGGTGTCGGCGTTGGTGTTCGAGTCGCGGCAGGACGCGACGACCGCCGATCGTGGGCCGACCCCGCCACTGCAGCGCGCCCTGGGCGAGACGGTACGGCTGTGGTCGGCACTGCGCACCGACGAGGTCGCGCACAAGCTCCCACTGACCCGCGAGCCCGACTTCGGCTTCGTGACGGCCATCCACATGTGGGCGCGCGGCGAGCCGCTCGCCGACACCCTGCTCGCGGCAGGCGACCGCGGTCAGGCGCTGTCCGCGGGCGATTTCGTCCGATGGTGCAGGCAGGTGATCGACCTGCTCGACCAGGTGCACCAGACCGCACCCGACCCCGAGGTGCGGTCTGCGGCAGCGAAGGCGGTCGGGGCGATCCGGCGAGGTGTCGTCGCGGTCGACGCGGCGTGAGGGCGCCTGAAGGCGCCCCGGCGTGACCGGGTGTCACTGGGCGCAGCCTGTGCGGGCAAGGTGTGGTTGTATTCCGATGCGTTCTGCCGCGATCCCAGGGGGCGGCGTGACGGGTGAGACAGCGTGAGCGGCGGGAAGTGGAGGCAGGACATGAGTGACGGCACGACGAGCCCGGATGGTGGCGAGAAGCCGGTCGAGAACCCACTTGCATCGGAGGATCCGGCGGCGCCCGAGCATCCGGCGGCCCAGCCGGACGCCGCCGCACCGCAGGCGGTTCCGCAGGAGACGAGCGTGTTCCCCCAGCACGCGCAGCCGCAGCAGTGGGGTCAGCAGGCGTGGAGCGAGCAGTCCGCGCAGGCCCAGCAGTACCCGGCGGGCCCGCAGTACGGAGCGCCCCCACAGTACCCGGCTGCCCCCCAGTACGGCGTGCCGCAGCAGTACGGGGTGCCTCCCCAGTACGGCGCGCAACCGTACGGTGCGCCGCAACAGGATCCGTACGCCCAAGCGCCGCAGTACCCCGGATATCCGCAGGGTCAGGCTCCGCAGCAGGCGGCCGGTGGGCAGCCGTACCCGGCCTACGGACAGCCCTACCCGGGTCAGGTCCAGGCTGGGCAGCAGTACCCCGCCCAGCCACAGCCGGGGCAGTACCCGCAGGCATACGGGCAGTACCCGGGTGGTGCGTACCCGAATCAGGCTCCCGGCGCCCCGGCGAAGTCGAAGACGCCGCTGTGGATCGGGCTGGGCGTCGTCGGACTGCTCGCCGCCGTGGGGATCGGGCTCGCGGTGAGCGGCCTCTTCGGTCCCAAGACGCTCGATCAGACCGCCGCCGAGCAGGGTGTCGAGAAGATCGTGACGGGCTACGGGAAGTCGGACATCGACGACGTCCAATGCCCCGCGGATCAGGAGGTCGTGGTGGACGCCTCGTTCACCTGCACCTTGACGATCAAGGGCGAACCGAACGAAGTCGAGTTGACGTTCACCGACGGCGACGGAACCTACAAGGTGTCCCAGCCGACGCCACGGTGACGGCCTGCCACGATTCCGTCACCGCCGGCATCGCCTAACGCGATCCCATCGCCGCGGTGAGCCGGGTGATCGAGGCTCCGATGTTCAACCGGTCGGCGAGCTCGGCGAGCCGGTCCGGTTCACTGGGCGTCGGCGACAGGTGATCCGGTCCGGAGAGTTCGACGGGCGCATCGACGGCGACGCGTACGACGGGCAGCGCCGCGTCCAGGTAGTCGGCGGACGCGGCGAGCTTCGCGCGAATCCCCTTGGCCAGGCCGGATTCCGGATCGTCCACCGCTGCGCGGAGCGCGGCCACCGATCCGTGCTGCAGGAGCAGCGACGACGCCGTCTTCTCTCCGACGCCCTTGACACCGGGCAGCCCGTCGGACGGGTCGCCCCGCAAGAGTGCCAGCTCGGCGTAGCCGGGTCCGGGGCGATCGGCGGGGACACCGTACTTCTCCGCGACCTCGGCGGGCCCGAACAGCTCCGCCTTCGAGAGTCCGCGCCCGACGTAGAGCACCCGGACCGGAACAGGCTCGTCGGCGACCACCTGGAGGAGGTCACGGTCGCCGCTGACGACGACCACGGTGTCGTCGCGTTCGCGGGCGGCGAGGGTGCCGAGGACGTCGTCGGCCTCGAAGCCGACCGCGCCCGCGGTGGCGATCCCCGCGGCTGCGAGGACGTCCATGATCATCTCGACCTGCGGGGTGAGGGTGTCCGGCACCTCTTCGACGTCGGGTCCCGCGTCGAACTCCTCGGCGACGCGGTGAGCCTTGTACGACGGCACGAGATCGACCCGGAACTGGGGACGCCAGTCCAGGTCGAGGCACACGACGAGTCGGGTCGGCTGGTGCCGGGTGATCAGCGAGGCCACCATGTCGGTGAACCCTCGGACCGCGTTGACCGGTCTGCCGTCCTTCGCCGTGAAGGACTCGGGGAGTGCGTAATACGCGCGGAACCACAGGCTCGCGCCGTCGAGGAGAAGGACGGGTCCGGTCATGCCGCCCATCCTGCCAAAGACCACTAGCCTTGACTGTCATGAGCGCACAGAGCGAGTCCGCAGCACGCTTTCCGACCGCTGTCTACGCCGGCCGCCTGCGCCGCGCGGCGGAGCTGACCGCCGCCTCGGGGCTGGATGCGTTGCTCATCACGCCGGGCCCGGACCTGAAGTACCTGGTGGGGTCTGGTGCCGCGTCGTTCGAGCGGCTGACCTGCCTGGTGATCCCGGCGGATCCGTCGGCGACGCCTGCCGTGGTGGTGCCGACCCTGGAGCTCGCGGGGCTGGCGGAGTCGGCGGTCGCCGATCTCGGGTTGCCGGTGCACGACTGGGTGGACGGCGTCGATCCGTACGGCGTCGTGGGATCACTGTTGCCGAAGCCGGGACGCACCGCCGTTGCCGAGGCGATGCCCGCGCTGCACGTCATTCCGCTGACCACGGCACTGGGCGCGCCGCCGGTCCTCGCGACCGGGGTGCTGCGGGAACTGCGCATGGTCAAGGACGAGGCAGAGGTCGAGGCGCTGCGCCGCGCGGGGGCGGCGATCGACCGGGTACACGCGCGGATGGCGGAGTGGCTGAAGCCCGGCCGGACGGAGGCACAGGTCGCCGACGACATCGCGGCAGCGATCGTCGAGGAGGGGCACACTGGCGCCGAGTTCGTGATCGTCGGGTCGGGACCGCACGGCGCCGACCCGCACCACGAGGTGTCGGACCGGGTGATCGAGGTCGGTGACGTGGTGGTGATCGACATCGGTGGTCCGGTCGCGCCGGGATACAACTCGGACAGCACTCGCACGTACAGCATCGGTGAGCCGTCGGACGAGGTGGCGGCAAAAGTCGCGGTGCTGGAGCGGGCGCAGAAGGCCGCGGTGGGGGCGGTGCGGCCGGGTGTCACGGCGGAGTCCGTGGACGCGGCCGCGCGGGACGTGCTGGCCGCGGAGGGCCTGGCGGAGGTGTTCGTGCATCGGACCGGCCACGGGATCGGGCTGTCGGTGCACGAGGAGCCCTACATCGTGTCGGGCAACCGCATCGAACTCGCGGAGGGGATGGCGTTCAGCATCGAGCCCGGCATCTACTTCCGTGGCGTCTGGGGTGCCCGGATCGAGGACATCGTCGTGGTGACGGCCGACGGCTGCGAGGCGATGAACACGCGCCCTCACGGGTTGACGGTGCTGCCGGCGAGTTAGTGCGGTGCGGACCACCCGAACGGGCATAGTGTGTGACTCAGATCACCTGTTGTCGATCCGTGAGGACGCACACCATGACCACAACGACGCCGCACCGGCAGGGATTCGGTTCGATCCGGTCGGGCGGACTCAACTGGAACTCCTTCCCGCTACGGCTGTTCACCAAGGGCAACGCGCATTTCTGGGATCCGTCCGACCTGGACTTCTCGCAGGAGGCCGCGGACTGGGCAGGCCTGACCGACGATCAGCGGCGCAGCGCGACGCTGCTGTGCACCCAGTTCGTGGCGGGGGAGGAGGCCGTCACCGAGGACATTCAGCCGTTCATGCGGGCGATGTCCGCGGAAGGGCGCCTCGGCGACGAGATGTACCTCACCCAGTTCTGCTTCGAGGAGGCCAAGCACACACAGGTGTTCCGGCTCTGGATGGACGCGGTCGGGTTGACCGACGACCTGCATTCGTTCGTCGGCGACAATCCGAGCTACCGGCAGCTGTTCTACGAGGAGTTGCCGGACTCGCTCCGCGTCCTGGAGAGCGACCCCAGTCCCGCGAACCAGATTCGGGCCAGCGTCACCTACAACCACGTGGTCGAAGGCAGCCTCGCGCTCACCGGATACTTCGCGTGGAAGCAGGTGTGCGCGAAGTGGAACATCCTGCCCGGGATGCAGGAGATCATCCGCCTGATCGGCACGGACGAGAGCCGGCACATGGCCTGGGGCACGTTCACCTGCCGGCGGCACGTCGCGGCCGACGACCACAACTGGGACGTGGTGCAGCAGCGGATGGCCGAACTGATGCCCCTCGCGATCGGTCTGATCAACTGGAACAACGACCAGTTCGAGGTGGAACCGTTCGGGCTCGACAAGGACGAGTTCGTCGCCTACGCCGCGGACCGCGCGCAGCGCCGGCTCGGCGCGATCGAGTCGGCACGGGGCCGTCCCGTCGAGGAGATCGACCTCGACTACAGCCCCGAGGTCCTCGAGGACCGCTTCGGTCAGGAGGACGCGGAGGCGTTCGAGAAGGCCGCGCGTTCCGGCGCGCAGTGAGCGTCGGCGGCGAGCCCGTGACGGGTGCGGAACATGTTCCCGGGGTCGTACCCCTGCTTGATCGCCGCGAGCCGTGCCACGTCCTCGGGTAGGTATCCGCTCGCGGCGGCCGCGAGCGGAGCACTCGCCTGAGGAGTTCCGCAGTTGTCAGGCGATGAAGTTCCCGAACGTCGGGTTCGCCTGGCAGAGCGGCATGCTGCCGAGATTGATCGTGCCGAACACGGTGGCCATCACGTTCCCGCGGCCGGTGTACACGGTCTTCGAGTAGTACGGGTACGTGCCCTCGAGGTTCGCGATTCCGGTCTGACCTGTGTCGAAGTTGACCCACGCCACGGTCACCTGGCCTGCAGCGGGGATCGGCGGCGCCGCCGGGAACGACTGGAATCGGATCCAGCCGGGCTCGATGCCCGGTTCGGGTCCGGACTGTCCGGTGGCGCCGGTCAGCGACATCAGGCTGCCCTGGTTGGGGCACCCGATGGTCAGGGCGGGCGGCCCGAACGGGTGGGGTGGCAGGGCGGTCGCCGGGGCGGCCGCGAGCAGCGCAGCGAAGGCCGCGGCCGCCAGGATCGAAACTCGTGTCGTCGTGCGTCGAATGCTCATCGCTGTTCCTCGATTCGGGATTCCCCGCAATCCGTGCGACATGGTGTTCGTCGGGACCACTGATCCGTTCAACACTAAGCCCGGTGCGGGTGCCGAGTCGAGGGCCGGTCAACGCCCCAGCATGGCCGCGACGCCCAACACCCGCCGGACACTGATCTCGATCACCACCCGGGTCGGGTTCTCCCGCGGAGGCCGGTAGCGGACGGCGTAGCGGGCGACGGCCTCGGCCACGTCGTCGGGATCGGAACTGACCCGCGCCGGACCTTCGAGGGTCAACCAGCGGGGACCGTCCACCTGCGTCACGGCGGCGTACCCGCCGCGGGCGGCATTGAGGGCCTTCTGTGTGCCGCCGCCGGTGATCACGCGCGCCAGTGACCGCTCCGGATCCCAGGTGAATCCCACCGCAACCACGTGCGGGGTCCCGTCCGCGCGCAGCGTCGTCAGCGACGCCAGGTGCCGGTCGGTGAGGAACGTCAGCGCCTCGGCGGGCAGGTCGGCGGGATCGACGGGGGTGCGGGCCATGGCCCGACCGTAGTCGAGCACACTGGACCCCATGACTGTCGGATCGGTGGTCGTCCTCGGCGGACGCAGCGAAATAGGTGTCGAGGTCGCGACCAGGCTCGCGGCGGGACGCCCCGTCGTCCTCGCCGCGCGGCGCAGTGGCGAACTGAAGGCCGAGACCGCGGCGGTCGCGGCGGCCGGCGCCACCGCGGTGCACACCGTCGAGTTCGACGCCGACAGGGTCGTGGACCACGCGCGGGTGCTGTCCGACATCGCCGAACTCGGCCCGATCGACACGGTGGTGCTCGCCTTCGGGATCCTGGGCGACCAGCAGCGCGCCGAGACCGACGCGCAGCATGCCGTGAACATCGTCCACACCGACTACGTCGCACAGATCTCGGTGCTCACCCACATCGCGCACCTGCTGCGGGCGCAGCGCTCGGGTCGCATCGTGGTGTTCTCCTCGGTCGCCGGTGTCCGGGTCCGGCGCGCCAACTACGTGTACGGCTCGGCGAAGGCCGGACTCGACGGGTTCGCGAGCGGACTCGGCGACGCGTTGCACGGCAGCGGGGTGTCGCTCCTGCTGGTGCGCCCCGGATTCGTCATCGGTCGCATGACCGAGGGAATGAGTCCCGCACCGATGTCCAGCACGCCCGACCAGGTCGCGGACGCCGTCGTGAAGGCCCTCGGGAAGGGACGCGCGCGGGTGTGGGTGCCCGGGCTGCTGCGGCCGGTGTTCTTCGGGATGCGGCTGTTGCCGCAGGCCGTCTGGCGCCGGATGCCGCGCTGATGGGTGCGCTGACAGAGCATCGCATCACGGTCGTCGGGATCGGCGCCGACGGTTGGGAGGGACTGTCCGCGGCGGCCTGCCGCGCCCTGTCGGAGGCCGAGGTGTTGTTCGGTTCGACCCGTCAGCTCGACCTCGTCCCTGGCGACGCGGAGCGCGTGGCGTGGCCGTCGCCTCTGGTGCCTGCGCTGCCGGGGCTGTTCGAGCGCTACGTGGGGCGCCGGATCGGCGTGCTCGCCAGCGGCGATCCGATGTTCCACGGCATCGGGGTGACCCTCGTGAACCTGCTGGGCGCCGATCGGGTGCGGGTGATCGCGCATCCGTCGTCGGTGTCGCTCGCCTGCGCCCGCCTCGGCTGGGCGTTGCACGAGACGCCTGTCGTCTCACTCGTCACCGCACCCGTCTCCGCGTTGCTTCCGCATCTCGCCGACGGCCGCCGGGCGCTGGTCCTGTCCCGTGACGCAGACACCGCGGCGAGGGTGGCGGAACTCCTGCGGGACAACGATTTCGGCGACACAAGCATCACGGTGCTGGAGCAGCTCGGCGGCCCCGGCGAGGCGGTCGCGTCGGGCACCGCCGCGACCTGGACGCGGGAGCCCGGCGACCCGCTGAACGTGCTGGCGCTGGACGTCCGACGGGACGCGGACGCGGTCCGGTTGACCCGGACGCCCGGGCTGCCGGACGACGCGTTCGAGTCGGACGGTCAGCTGACCAAGCGGGAGGTGCGGGCCCTGACGCTGGCGGCACTGGCGCCCGAATCGGGGGAGCTGCTGTGGGACGTCGGGGGTGGCGCGGGCAGCATCGCGATCGAGTGGATGCGCACCGATCCCGCATGCCGGGCGATCGGATTCGAGCGGGACGGCACGCGCCGCGACCGGATCGCCGGCAACGCGGTACGGCTCGGGGTCCCCGCATTGGAGGTGCGTGGCGCAGCGCCGGCCGCACTCGTGGACGCGCCGACGCCGGACGCGATCTTCCTCGGCGGAGGCGTCACCGCACCCGGTGTGTTCGACGCCTGCTGGGCCGCACTGCCGGTGGGCGGCCGGATGGTCGTCAACGCGGTCACCGCAGAGTCCGAGATGCTGCTGCTGCGCTGGCGTGCCGCGCACGGCGGGGCGCTGCGCAAGTTCCAGGTCTACCGCGGGGACGCGCTCGGCGGATTCACCGCGTGGCGTCCGCAACTGCCGGTGGCCCAGTGGGTCGTGACGAAGGAGATCTCGCAGTGACCGTCCGTTTCATCGGCGCCGGCCCGGGCGCCCCAGACCTGATCACCCTGCGCGGCGCACGGATCATCGGGGAGAGCCCGGTCTGCCTGTACGCGGGCAGCCTGGTGCCGACCGAACTGTTGGAGATGTGCCCCGAGGGCGCGGAGATCGTCGACACCGCCCGGCTGAGCCTCGACGAGATCACCGAGAAGCTCGTCGCCGCACACCACGCGGGGAAGGACGTGGCGCGCCTGCACTCCGGTGATCCGTCGATCTACAGCGCGGTCGCCGAGCAGGTCCGACGGCTCGAGGCGGCAGGCGTCGACTACGAGATCGTGCCCGGCGTGCCGGCGTTCGCCGCGGCGGCGGCCACCCTGGGCCGGGAACTGACGGTGCCCGGGGTCGCGCAGTCGATCATCCTGACGCGGGTGTCGACGCTGTCCACCGCGATGCCCGACGGCGAGGATCTCGCGACGCTCGGCGCGAGCGGCGCAACACTGGTGATCCACCTGGCTGCGCATCGGATCGATCAGGTGGTCGACGAGTTGCGCGGCCCGTACGGCGGGGACTGCCCCGTCGCGGTGGTCGCGTTCGCCAGCCGTCCCGACGAGATCGTGCTGCGCGGGACAGTGGATTCGATCGCGGCGCAGGTGCACGACGCAGGGGTCACGAAGACGGCGGTCATCGTCGTCGGGCGGGTGCTCGGCGCGGCCGGGTTCCCGGACAGCTACCTGTACTCGGCCACCCGCAGTCGCGTCACCCACTGATGCACGCAGTGCCTCCTGGTCGGAGCGTGCGCCGTGTCCTGATTCTCGGTGGCACGTCCGAGGGGCGCGCGCTGGCCGCGGTATTGGACGGCACCCCCGGCGTCGACGTGATCTCGTCTCTGGCAGGCCGGGTCGCCAATCCACGACTGCCGGAGGGCGAGGTGCGCATCGGTGGTTTCGGCGGCGCCGACGGTCTTGCAGAGTGGTTGCGGGACAACGGAATCGACGCCGTGGTCGACGCGACGCACCCCTTCGCGTCCCGGATCACGGCGAACGCCGCCGCCGCGACACGTCACGCCGGCGTCCCGATGCTCGTGTTGCGCCGTCCCGAATGGGCGCCCGCGGAGGGCGATCGGTGGCATGCCGTGCCGGATCTCGAGGCCGCCGCAGGGGCGGTGTCGGCACTGGGCAGCCGGGTACTGCTGACGATCGGACGGCAGGGCGTCGATGCGTTCGCCGCCGAGTCCGCCTGGTTCCTGATCCGCGCGATCGACCCGCCGACGGTCGCGGTGCCGCGGCGCAGCGAGGTGCTCCTCGCGAGGGGTCCGTTCACGGTCGACGACGAGGTCGCGACGATGCGGGAGCACCGGATCGAGGTGCTGGTGACCAAGAACAGTGGAGGAGCGCTGACGGCGGCGAAGCTGGATGCCGCCCGGACGCTCGGACTGCCCGTGGTGATGGTGTCCCGCCCCGACATTCCCGCAGGGGTGGCGATGACCTCCGATCCCGACCGGGCTCGGACGTGGGCGGCCCGCGGGGACTGAGGCGCCCTGCACGTGTCGGAGGTCACCGCTAGCCTCGTCCGCATGGCAGAGCCGGTGAAGGGTCCCGCGTCCTATTTCCCGTCGATCGAGAAGAAGTACGGCAAGCCGATCAGCGAGTGGCAGCACCTGATTCGTGAATCCGAGCTGACCAAGCACATGGAACTGGTCGCCTGGCTGAAGTCCGAGCACGGCCTCGGCCACGGGCACGCCAACGCGCTGGTCGCGCACACGCTGAAGGAGGACGCGGCCGGCTGACGCCATGCGATTCACGCTGGACGCCTTGACGGCCGACGTGCCGGCCGGTCAGATCGACGAGGCGCGACGCTTCTACGCGACTCGACCCGCCGGGCGCGGTCCGGCAGATCTCCGTGAGTTGCCGGCCGCCCGGAACCGCCGGGTGGCGTCACCTCCGGTGGACCCACCCGCTGTCTTGGAACTCGTCGGTGCCGGACGGTCACGGGTGCCGGTGCGGATCCTCGCGCCGGCCGTCGGACCGGCGCGGGGCGTGCACCTCGACATCCCCGGGGGCGGCTTCTACCTGGGTTCCGCGCCGCAGCGCGACGTGCGGAACCGGGCACTGGCCGACGCCCTCGGCGTCGTGGTCGTCTGCATCGACCATCGGCTGGCCCCCGAACATCCCTGGCCCGCCGCACCCGACGACTGCGAAGCGGTCGCGCTGTGGCTGCTCGACAGATCGGAAGAGCGATTCGGCACGTCCCGCCTGACGATCGGCGGCAGTTCCGCGGGGGCGACCCTCGCGCTGGTGACCCTCCTCCGGCTGCGGGACCGCGGTGGCGTGGGCGGGTTCGCCGGCGCCGCACTCGAGTTCGGTACCTACGATCTGAGCGCACAGACCCCCGCCGGGCGCACGATCGCGGACGAGTACTTCCTCGACGCCTACCTCGGCCACGTCGACGACCGCACGACACCCGACATCTCGCCGATCTACGCGGACCTGTCCGGGCTGCCGCCGACCCTGATCGTGATCGGTCGCGACGACGTCCTCCTCGACGACAACCTGGCGATGGCGGGACGGTTGGCCGTCGCGGGCAACGACGTCGAGTTGCGGATCTACCCCGAGTCGCCGCACGGCTTCACCGGGCACCCGACCGCACTGGCCCGGACCGCGCTGACCGGGGTGCGCACGTGGCTGCGCGGCCGGCTCACCGAACGGTGACCGTGCCGCCGGTCAGAGCAGACCGGCACGACGCAGCAGCAGGTCCGCGCTACTACTGAGTCGACGGGAACACTCGGATTCGACACGACCGCCGAAAATTCCTCGGATCCGCCGCCGAGCTGTGCCGGTTGTGGGGCCGTACGTGGGCGTCTACCGTCGAAGTCGGACGGCCGGACCACCCCGAATCGGGAGGAGTGCCCTCGTGACCACCCTCGAGCACCATCCGCACACCGATCACGACCACGTACACGGACCGGGCTGCGGTCACGTGTCGGTTCCGCACGGTGACCACGTCGACTACGTGCACGACGGACACCTCCACCGTGTCCACGGCGACCACGTCGACGAATGCGAGTCGTCGGAACACAGCGTGCACGGCACGCACGAGCACCACCACGGCGACGGTTGCGGCCACGTCGCGGTGCCGCACGGCGACCACGTCGACTACGTGCACGACGGGCACCGGCACGCCGAACACGGCGACCACTACGACGAGCACTGACTCGCGGGCGCGTTGCCCGCTCCCGCGTCAGCCCGGGTAGCGGCGCGGCGTGAAGACCTTCCGTTCACCACCGGATTCGACGACGGTGGTCTGCGACGAGCCGACGATCAGCAGGGTGCGCATGTCCACCTCCGACGGGTCCAGGTCACCGAGCGGCACGATCCGCACGCTCTCCTCCGGTCCGGCGACGTCCCGTCCGACGACGACGGGGGTGTCCGGGGAGCGGTGTTCGAGCAGCAGATCCTTCATCGCCCCGACCTGCCATGTGCGTGACTTCGACGCCGGGTTGTAGACGGCGATCGCCATGTCCGCGGCCGCGACAGCGGAGATCCGCCGGGAGACCACGTCCCACGGCTTGAGCCGGTCGGACAGCGAGATCATCGCGTAGTCGTGGCCGAGCGGAGCGCCGACCCGGCTCGCCACGGCGTGCGCCGCCGTCAGCCCGGGGAGCACCCGCACCGGAACGTCACGCCACTGCTCCTCGGCCGCGACCTCGACGACCGCGGCGGCCATCGCGAACACGCCCGGATCGCCTGAGGACACGACCACGACGCGGGAGCCGCGCTTGGCGAGGTCCAGGGCCATCGCGGCCCGTTCGGACTCGACCTTGTTGTCGCTGGCATGCACCTTCTGGCCGGGACGGGCCGACACGCGGTTGACGTACGTGGTGTAGCCGACGACGTCGCTGGCGCGGGCCAGTTCGTCCCGCACCTCCGGGGTGGTCCAGGCGTCGTCGCCGGGGCCCAACCCGACGACGGTGACCGAGCCGGTCTCGGTGGCAGGGGCCGCGGCGGGGTTGTTGGACGGGCTCGGCACGATCGCGATGGAGAAGTACGGCACCTCGGTCTCGTCCACGTCGGCGGCGGCGATGACGCGTTGCCGGTCGGTGGAGGCCCGCTCGACGTAGGAGGCCTCGGCCAGGCGGCCGGAGTCGGCGAGGGCCTTCCGGACGGTCGGGAAGGTGCGCCCGAGCTTGAGGATCGCTGCGGAATCCGTCTCCCGCAGCCGCCGGGTGAGCTCCTCGGCGGGCAGTGTCCCCGGCAGGATCGTCAGCACCTCGTCGCGCTCGACGAGCGGCACACCCAGTGCGGCGGACGCGGCGCTGATCGAGGTGACGCCGGGAATCACCTCGGCGTCGAAGCGGTCGCACAGCCGCTTGTGCATGTGCATGTACGAGCTGTAGAACAGCGGATCGCCTGCGGCGAGCAGAGCCACGGAACGACCGGCCGCCAGGTGCGCGGCGAGCGTCTCGGATGCCTCGAGGTAGAAGTCGTCGATGGCACCCTGGTAGCCGCCGGGATGGTCGACCGTCTCGATCGTGACGGGGTAGACGAGGTGTTCCTCGATCTGTCCGTCCCGCATGTACGGCGCGGCGACGGCGC
The DNA here is from genome assembly GCF_042681175.1 of Rhodococcus gannanensis. Taxonomy (NCBI): domain Bacteria; kingdom Bacillati; phylum Actinomycetota; class Actinomycetes; order Mycobacteriales; family Nocardiaceae; genus Rhodococcus; species Rhodococcus gannanensis. Next base: position 253,901 of record NZ_JBHUFB010000012.1, on the reverse strand, counting down.
GGGAGATGCTGCGACCGTGCCGGGCACTGTGGAACGCGATCACGTCGGCCTCGGCGATGATCCGGGCCGCCTTGACGGTCACCAGTTCCGGGTCGCCGGGTCCGAGGCCGATGCCCCAGAGCTTGCCGGTCATCACTCGACCTCCGTCGCGATCGCGTTGAGGGCGGCGGCGGTGATCGCGCTGCCACCGCGGCGGCCGCGGACCACGATGTGGTCGATGTCGCCGGCACGGAGGACGAGGTCCTCCTTGGATTCGGCGGCCCCGATGAAGCCGACGGGGCAGCCGATGATCGCCGCCGGCTTCGGTGCGCCCTGGTCGATCATGTCGAGGAGATGGAACAGCGCCGTCGGGGCGTTGCCGATCGCGACGACCGCGCCCTCCAGCTTCGGGCCCCACAGTTCGAGTGCGGCGGCGGAACGGGTGTTGCCGAGCCGTTCCGCGATCACCGGAACCCGCGGGTCGCCGAGCATGCACACCACATCGTTGTTGGCGGGCAACCGCTTCCGCGTGACACCCGACGCGACCATGGTGGCGTCGCAGAAGATCGGGGCGCCGTTCCGCAACGCGCTCCGCGCCGCGGTGACCACGGACGGAGTGAACGCGACGTCGGTGGTGAGATCAACCTGGCCGCACGCGTGGATCATCCGCACGACCACCTGAGCGACGTCCGCGGGGAACCGCGACAGGTCCGATTCGGCCCGGATGGTGGCGAAGGACTGGCGGTAGATCTCCGCACCGTCGCGGATGTAGTCGCTCATGGCCCACACGATATGGGGTCAGGGAGCGGGTGGGTCCACCCGGTAGCCGTCGTCGGTGGCGACGACATCGGTGACCGTGCCGCGGGGTCGGCCGCATCGCCGCTCGCATCCGGCCCAGTGCTGACGGCCCTCCGCGGGCAGTGTTCCGGTGTCGACGGCGTGCTCGGCGTCGGCCCGCACGTCGGTGAGCGACTTCGCGCATCCGGGTTGCCCCGCGCACGCACTGACCTGCAGCCACGGCGAGTTGGCGTCGAAGATCAGGCCCATCGGCGCGAGCACCCGCACCACCTGTTCGGCCATGTCCTCGGTGAGGTCGTGCAGCAGCACCGACCGCCACGGCGTGACCGTGATCGGACGGTCGACGGCGACGAGGAAGTCGGCGAGCCTGGCGGGGAGCACACCGAACCGCAGTCCCGCCGCGAGCGTCACGGTTCCGTCGGGTTGGTCGATCCAGCCGATCGGACCGGTGGTGACCGCGCCCGGCAGGTCGAGAACGGTGGCGGCCGGGGTGATCCCGAGTCGGCGCAGCACAATCGCCGGACCGTCCTCGATCTCGTGCAGCCGCCACTGCGTGCCGCGGATCTCGCGCAGCGCCCGCGCCGCGTCGAGGAGGGCGGCGACGCCGTCGTCGGGGGACAGTCGCACCCCGTGGTCGGCGCCCGCGAGGATCAGCGCGACCTCGCTCGGGGTGACGGCGTGCAGTCCGATGTCGCCGCGCAGCGCGGTGGCATCACCGCGACCGTCGTCGAGGGTGAACAGGACGCGGCCGGGCAGGTCCGCGAGGTCCGGATCGGCGCACAGACCGGCATCGACCTCGCGCACCCAGCCGCGCACGTCGACGAACCCGCCGAACCGCCCCGACAGGGGTGTGGCGACGATGTTGCGGACCCGTTCGTGGGTCACGGACGGCAGCAGCCCGGCGGCGGCGAGGCGGTCGGCGAACGCGGCCGGGTCGGTCACCGCCCGCACCTGCACGTTGCCGCGAGAGGTCAGCTCGATCTCGCCGCCGGCCAGGTCCCGCGAGGCGTCCGCCAGCGCCTGCAGCTGCGCGGGCGTGATCGCCCCGCCGGGGATGCGGGCGCGGGACAGCGCACCGTCGGCGGCCTGGTGGACCTGCAGCGCGCCGGGGCAGGCGTCGGGGCGGGAACGGTCGGGGGAGATGAACTCGGACATCGCCTCCAGGGTACGGCGGCCGTCCCGGTAGCATCGCAGCCATTGCGGCAGCTCGAGAGGAAGCCGGTGTGATTCCGGTGCGGTCGCGCCACTGTGACCTGGGAATTTCCCTGGAAGCCAGACCCTCCGACGCTGCCGTCCCGACCAAGTGGGGCGCGAAACCCCGAGGAGGCCCGTCACGTGATCCTGCTGCTGTCGACGTCCGACACCGATCTGCTCAGTGCCCGCGCCAGCGGCGCCGCCTACCGCTGGGCGAACCCCGCGCGGCTGCTCGTCGACGATCTGCCCGCGCTCCTGGACGCCGTCGACCTCGTCGTGGTCCGCATCCTCGGTGGCCGACGCGCGTGGGAGGAAGGCCTCGACGCGGTCCTGGCCGCGGGTGTCCCGACGGTGATCCTCGGTGGTGAGCTCGCTCCCGACGCCGAACTGATGGAACTGTCGACGGTCCCGGCGAACGTGGCCGCGCAGGCACACACCTACCTGGCCGAGGGTGGCCCGGCGAACCTGGCGCAGCTCTTCGGGTTCCTGTCCGACACCGTGCTGCTGACCGGTGTCGGGTTCGAGCCGCCCGTGCACACCCCCACCTGGGGTCACCTCGACCGGGCCGCGGCGGACGTCGACGGACCGACCGTCGCGGTCCTGTACTACCGGGCGCAGCACCTGGCGGGGAACACCGCGTACGTGGACGCGCTGTGCCGGTCGATCGAGGACCGCGGCGCCCGACCGCTGCCGATCTTCTGCGCATCGCTACGCACCGCGGAACCCGAACTGCTCGAACTCCTGGCCACCACCGACGCGATGGTCGTGACGGTTCTCGCCGCGGGCGGCACCCGGCCCGCAGGCGCCTCCGCCGGTGAGGACGACGAATCCTGGGACGTCGCCGCGCTCGCCGCGCTGGACGTCCCGATCCTGCAGGGTCTGTGCCTGACCAGCAGCCGCGAGGTGTGGGAGGCAAACGACGACGGGCTCTCCCCGCTCGACGTCGCCACCCAGGTCGCGGTGCCGGAGTTCGACGGCCGCCTGATCACGGTGCCGTTCTCGTTCAAGGAGATCGACGGCGACGGCCTCACGACGTACGTACCCGACGTGGAGCGAGCCGCCCGCGTCGCCGGCATCGCGGTCCGGCACGCCCGGCTGCGGCACATCCCGAACCCGGACAAGCGCATCGCGCTGATGCTGTCCGCGTACCCGACGAAGCACGCCCGCATCGGCAACGCCGTCGGCCTCGACACCCCCGCCAGCGCGATCGCACTGCTCACCGCGATGCGGAACGCCGGCTACGACCTCGGCCCGGCAGACGGCGACGACGCGCTGCCCGGCCTCGCCACCGGCGACGGCGACGCCCTCATCCACGCTCTGATCGCCGCCGGTGGCCAGGACCCCGACTGGCTGACCGCGGAACAGTTGGAGGGCAACCCGATCCGCATCTCCGCGGCCCGGTACCGGGCCTGGTTCGACACCCTGCCCGCCGACTTCCGGGAGGGCGTCGAGGAGCACTGGGGTGCCGCGCCCGGCGAGCACTACGTCGACCGGTCCGTGGACCGCGACGGCGAGATCGTCGTCGCCGCACTGCAGGTCGGCAACGTGGTCCTCATCGTGCAGCCGCCCCGCGGGTTCGGGGAGAACCCGGTCGCGATCTACCACGACCCCGACCTCCCGCCGAGCCACCACTACCTCGCGGCCTACCGCTGGCTCGCCGCCGATGCGGGGAGCGGCGGGTTCGGTGCGGACGCGATCGTGCACCTCGGCAAGCACGGCAACCTGGAGTGGCTGCCCGGCAAGACCCTCGGCATGTCGGCATCCTGCGGGACCGACGCCGCCCTCGGGGACCTGCCGCTGATCTACCCGTTCCTCGTCAACGACCCCGGCGAGGGCACCCAGGCGAAGCGGCGCGCACACGCCACCCTCGTCGACCACCTCATCCCGCCGATGGCGCGCGCCGAGTCGTATGGCGACATCTCGCGGCTCGAGCAGCTCCTCGACGAACACTCGAACATCTCGACACTCGACCCGTCGAAGCTGCCGGCGATCCGCCAGCAGATCTGGACGCTGATGCGTGCCGCGAAGATGGACCACGACCTCGGGCTGGCCGAACGTCCGGAGGAGGACGTCTTCGACGACATGCTGCTGCACGTCGACGGCTGGCTGTGCGAGATCAAGGACGTGCAGATCCGCGACGGACTGCACGTGCTCGGGCAGGCGCCCGCCGGCGACGCCGAGGTCGAGCTGGTGCTGGCGATGCTGCGCGCCAAGCAGATGTGGGGCGGCGAACGGAATGTGCCCGGACTGCGCGAGGCCCTCGGCCTGAGCGAGGCCGGCGACGAGAACCGCGGCCGCGTCGACGAGATCGAAGAGGTCGCGCACGGCCTCGTCGCGGCGCTGCAGCGGGCGGACTGGGATCCGGTGGCAGCCAAGCAGATCGGCGCCGCGCACGGCGACCAGGTCGTCGCAGTGCTGGAGTTCGCGGCCACCGAGGTGGTGCCCCGTCTGCGAGGCACGGGCCGGGAGATCGAGCAGGTGCTACGCGCCCTCGACGGCCGGTTCATCGAGGCCGGCCCGAGCGGGTCACCGCTGCGCGGCCTGATCAACGTGCTGCCCACCGGCCGCAACTTCTACTCGGTGGACCCGAAGGCGGTGCCGTCGCGGCTGGCCTGGGAGACCGGTCAGGCGATGGCAGAGTCCCTGCTGGCGCGGTATGTCGCCGACCACGGTGAGTACCCGACGTCCGTCGGTCTGTCCGTGTGGGGCACCTCCGCAATGCGGACCTCCGGTGACGACGTCGCGGAAGTCTTCGCGCTGCTGGGCGTTCGGCCGGTGTGGGACGAGGCGTCCCGCCGCGTCACGCACCTCGAGGCGATCGACCTCGAGGAACTGGGCCGGCCCCGCATCGACGTCACCGTCCGCATCTCCGGCTTCTTCCGGGACGCGTTCCCACACGTGCTGGCACTGCTCGACGACGCGGTTCGGATGGTCGCGGCCCTCGACGAGCCCGCCGAGCAGAACTTCGTCCGCGCACACGCGGAGGCCGACCTCGCCGAGCACGGTGACGAGCGCCGCGCCACCACCCGCATCTTCGGATCCAAGCCGGGCACCTACGGCGCCGGCCTGCTGCAGCTGATCGACTCGAAGTCGTGGCGCGGGGACGCCGACCTCGCGCAGGTGTACACCACGTGGGGTGGCTACGCGTACGGCCGCGGCCTCGACGGCGCTCCCGCCGCGGACGACATGCGCAGCGCGTACAAGCGAATCGCGGTGGCCGCCAAGAACACCGACACCCGCGAACACGACATCGCCGACTCCGACGACTACTTCCAGTTCCACGGCGGCATGGTCGCGACGGTTCGCGCACTCACCGGCAAGGACCCGGAGGCGTACATCGGCGACAGCACCCGCCCCGACGCGGTGCGCACCCGCACCCTGTCCGAGGAGACGTCGCGGGTGTTCCGGGCCCGGGTCGTGAACCCGCGGTGGCTCGAGGCGATGCGCCGGCACGGCTACAAGGGTGCGTTCGAGATGGCGGCGACCGTCGACTACCTGTTCGGCTACGACGCGACCACGAACGTGGTGGCGGACTGGATGTACGAGAAGCTCGCCGAGACCTACGTCCTCGACGAGCAGAACCGCTCCTTCATGGAGAAGTCGAATCCGTGGGCGCTGCACGGCATCGCGGAGCGGTTGCTCGAGGCTGTCGAGCGGGACATGTGGGAGGAGCCCGA
>NZ_JBHUFB010000012.1:0-248123 GCF_042681175.1 Rhodococcus gannanensis | reverse complement strand
GTGCAGTCGACCGCGTCGACTGCACCGACCCCGTGCTGCGGCCTCGAGCCGTCAGGAGCGGGCGGCGCCCCGCGGAATCAGTACCGTGAATCCGATCGCCGCGAGCGACGTCAGGGTGAGCATCGCCACGACCGCGTTCAGTCCGGCGATCGTGTTCAGGCCGGTGGCCAGCGCAGAGTTCGCGAGCAGCATCGTCGCGATCGAGACACCGATCCCGCTGCCACCGGTCCGCACCACCGCGTTGGCGCCGGTGGCCTCGCTGGTGGCGTGCTCGGGCACCGCTTCCACGAGCAGGTTCGGCATCGCCGTGTACGCGAACGCCGTCGCGACCGACACTGTGACCACCATGACCATCATCCCGGCGACGGAATCGTGGGTGAGCAGGAGCAGCGCGTTGCCGATCAGGAACAGGACGCTGCCGATCAGCATCGACACACGCGCCCCGACCGCCGCCGCGATCCGGCCGCTGATCGGGGTGCAGACGAAGCCGAACATGGACCCGGCGAACGACAGCCAGCCCGCGTTCGTCGGGGTCAGTCCGAGACCGAACGGCGCACTGGTGGGGGACTGCAGGACGATCGGGATGATCATCGTGGTCACGCCGATCGGCCCGATCGAGATCGCGAACGTCGCGAGCATCGTCAGCGCGAACTTGCGGTCCCGGAACTGGAGGATGTTCACGATCGGGGACGTCGTGCGCAGCTCCCACAGCACCCAGAGCACCAGGACGACGAGGCCGCCGCCGACCAGTCCGAGTGTGGCCGGGTCACTCCACCCCCACGTGGTGGACTTGTTGACGCCCAACAGGACCGCGGCGATCGCCGGGACGAACGCCACGGCACCGACGTAGTCGACGTGCTCCCGCACCCCGGTCGGGGGGCGCCACGGAAGGACGAACGCCACGAGGAGGACGGCGCCGAGCGCGTACACGGCGGCGACGACGAAGATCATGTGCCAGCTGGCGTGGTCGAGCATCACACCGGCGACGAGCAGTGATGCGGAGCCGGCGGCGACCGCGGAACCCGAGATCACCGCAACCGCGACCGGCACCCGCGCCGCGGGCAGGTGCTCGCGTGCCAGTCCGATGCAGAGCGGCAGGATCGCTCCGGCGACGCCCTGAATCGCGCGACCGACGATGATGCTGCCGATGCTGTCACCGACCGCGCTGACGACGGAGCCGACAGCGGCCGCCAGGAGCAGCACGATCAGCACCCGCTCGCGCCCGTACATGTCCCCGAGCCGACCGCAGACGGCGGCGGACGCCGCTGCCACCAGCAGGAACGCGGTGACGGCCCACCCGACGGTGGCGGCGTTGCTGTCGAACTCGGCGATGAACGTCGGGATGGCGGCGTACACCATCGACGTCTCGAAGGCGCTGATGATCTCGACGGCGACCAGGACGGCGATGATCACCCACGCCGGTCGGCGGCGGTTGTACCGGCCCTGTCTGCGGGTGTCGCCCTCGTCGATCCGATTGTGCTCTGTCGTTGTCACGTATAACGCCTGTCCTGCTCGACCCGAAATGTGTGCACGTGACAGCCGTCACGCCGGGTCGACGGTACGGAGCGCGGAATCGCGCCCATCGGCACGTCCCGGTCACCGGGACCGTTGCCCGTAGGCTGGTGCCATGACCGCATTCGACGAGGTTGCCGCCGCGAAATACGTTCTGCTGACAACCTTCCGCAAGGACGGGACACCCGTGCCGACCCCGCTGTGGGCCGCGGTGGAGGGCGATCGCCTGCTGATGTGGACGGTGACCGAGTCGTGGAAGGTCAAGCGGATCCGGCGCGATGCGCGGGTCACGGTGGCGCCGTGCGATGCCCGAGGGAAGGTGAAGGGGGACGCGGTCGAGGCTCGGGCCGAAATCCTCGATCTCGCAGGTAGCGATCGCGCACGCGACGCGATCGCGAAGCGCTACGGCGTTCTCGGGTGGCTGACGATGAAGGGCAGCCTGCTGCGCCGCGGACGGACCGGCACGGTCGGGTTGGCCATCAGCGCACCCTGACCGTGCCGGTCACGTCGACTCAGGACGCGAAGACCGAGCTCGTGGTGCCCTCGAGGCCGCTGTTGAACGCCGAGGACAGTGTGCCGGCGCCGCTGCTGCCGAAGGACCCGATCATGCCGTCGAGACCCATCGAGAACTCGAAGTAGACGTGCGGAACCCGGCCGGGCTCGGCGAGACGGGTCTGTCCACCGGCCGGGACCAGGTACGACCCGCCGCCACCGGCGGCGCCGTCGGCGCCACCGCCGCCACCGTAGTAGCCTGCGCCACCGGAACCGCCACTGCCGTCGCCTTCACCCCCGATGCCGAGAGTTCCGGGGGCACCCTCGCTGACCAGCTGAATGGTGCCGTCCTCGGCGACCCGCTGGATCTTGCCGCCCGCGCCGCCACCGTCGACGGTGCCGCCACGCCCACCCGCTCCGGCCCGGTTCATGCCGCCGTCGATGATGTCGCCGCCGGCGAGGTACAGCTGGGTCTGGTGCGCGACGTCGAGGTCGTCGAGCGCCTCGATCTGTCCTCCGGCCTGCGTGGTCACGCCGCTACCGCCGGATTCGGGAGCGTTGAGCCCGGCGTCGCCGCCGACACCTCCGGCAGCGGCACCGCCACCGCCGGGGGCGACGATGAGACGGGACGCGAGGCCGGCCGCCCGATCCTCGATCGATCGGGTCGAGACAGTCGACGCCCCGCCGCCGTTACCCACTCCGTCCACACCGACCCTGATGTACAGGAGGCTGCCCGGGGTGACGGGCAGATCGGTTTCGACGATGCCGCCGCGCCCGCCGGCCTGGCCGACGCCCACGCCCGGGCCACCGATCGCCGTGACGCGCATGCTCTTGACGCCGCGCGGAATCCGCAACGTCTGCTCGGTGGTGACTCCCTGGAATCCACAGGTCACAAGGTTCCCGGATTGTGCGCAACCGATGGCCATGTCGGCCGAGGCGGTCCCTGCACCGGCGGATACCGCGACCGCGGTCGCTGCCGTGACGCCGAACGCGGTGGCTGCGCTCACCGTCCGCTTCCACGAACGTGCCTGTGTTCGACGTCTGTCCATCAATGAAACCTCGCTCAGTCGCACTGTGCCAGGCGGCGGATGCCACCGGCGCAGGAAGCATGCCATGCCCGGCGCGTCGGAGTGACTGGTATCGGCGACTTTTCCCACTCCGACGGCCGGGATCACACCGCGACCCGTGACTCGGTGTCAGGAACCCGAGCTGCCGCTGCTCCCGGCGCTTCCGGAACTGCCGGAGCTCCCCGAACTGCCCGAGCTGCCGGCGTCGGTGCTTCCGGTTCCCAACACATAGCTCGACGTGAAGGACACGACGACACTGGCCCCGGCTCGGCTCGACGCCGGCTTCACGGTCCCGCCGGCCGGTACCAGCGACGATCCGCCGCCGCCGCCGGTCGTTCCGCCGCCACCGCCGTAGAGGCCACCGCCACCACCACCGCCGAGCGCGCTCGCACCTCCGACACCCAGCTGGCCGGGCTGCCCGCCGGGCCCACCTGCCCCGCCCGCGACCGCGGTTCCCGCGCCTCCGCCGCCTGCAGCCGGTGCCCCGGCGTCACCGCCCGCCCCGAAACCGGACCCGCCGCCGCCGCCCGCGACGATCAGGCGTCCGGTGAGCCCGTCGATGCCGTCCTCGATCGGGGCGGTGCTCACCGCCGAGTACCCGCCGCCTGCGGTCACACCGCTGCCGCCGCCGGCACCGACCACCACGTAGACCGTCGATCCGGGGGTCACGGGCACGTCGGCCTCGACGATCGCACCGCGACCGCCCTGCAACCCGGAACCGGCACCACCGCGGGCGACGACGTGCAGACTCGTGACGCCCGCGGGCACGTCGAGGAAGAACTCGTCGATGCCGACGTCGGAGTAGCTGCACGTCGTGAGCTGAATCGTCGACGAACATCCCAACTCGATCTGAGCGGACGCGCTTCCGGCGCCGGCCAATCCGCCACCGGCGCAGATCAATCCCGCCGTCGCCGCGAGTGCCGCGCCCCGGATTCCGTTCGCCGACGCAGATCGACTGCCGACCCGACCAACAACCACGTCACACCTCGTTCCTCGTGCCCGTGCCGGAGCGGTCGCGACCGGCGGCGGGAAGCATGACATGGACAAGGGGTTCAGGTGAGGCGAATTCGGGATGATGATCTGGCTGGTTCGGGCAACTAGTCCTCGTTGAAGCCGCGGAGTCGATCCAGTTCTCGCCGTTCACGTTTCGTCGGCCTACCGGAACCGCGTTCGCGCGTCGGCACCGACATCAGGACCTCACGCGGCGGCGGTGGTGGGGATTTGTCGATCAGGCACAGCGCCGCCTCGGGCGCACCGACCCGTTTGCGGATCAGCCGGGCGACGACGACGATCCGCTCACGCCCGTCGACACGGACCCGCACCTCGTCGTCGACGCGGAGCGCCTGCGCGGGTTTCGCGGACACCCCGTTCACCCGGACGTGACCCGCCCGGCACGCGGCCGCCGCCGCGGACCGGGTCTTGAACAGCCGCACCGACCAGACCCAGCTGTCGAGGCGCACACCCGAGGATTCCGACACGACCCCAGGCTACCGACGCCGCGACCCGGCCAGATTCACCGGACGCAGACACACCCCGAGCAGTTCCCGGTCCCACCACCGGCCGGTCGACCGCCGGGTGCGGCGGTCCGTGAAGCGGTACTCGAACAGCCGCGCGCGGACCCATTGCGGCGGGGCGTCGGGAAACGGGTTGTGCCGCAGCAGGGCCAGGGTGTCCCGGTCGTTCTCCAGGAGTCGGTGGACGAATCCGCCGAACCAGCGGTCGCCGTAGCCGGGGGAGATCGCCGCGAACCACATCAGCCAGTCCAGGCGCAGGTGATAGGGGGCGATCTGCCGCGGCCGCCGTACCGGATCGCCCGGCTTGCCGCGGAACTCGTAGGCGCGCCATTCGGTGTGGGGGCCGGGTTCGTCGTCGTCGGTGCCTTCCACGACGATCTCCGTGCGGATCCGGGTGACGGTGCCGAACGCCCCGTAGGTGTTCACCAGATGCCACCGGTTGAACGACGCGTTCATCAGCTGATGACTGCCGACCATGTTGCGCACCGGCCAGTAGCTGAGGACGACGACACCGGCGGCGACCACCCACGTCGTGACGGTGAACCACACCGGCGCCGCAGCGGGTTCCGTCGGCCGGACCGGCACGATCCGTTGCATCAGCGAGTCGGGCAGCACCGAGCAGGCCAGCACGATCGCCAGCCAGTTGAGCCAGGAGAAGTTGCCGCTGGCCACCAGCCAGAGTTGCGTCACGATCATTGCGACAGCGACCCACGTTGCCACCGGCTGCGGCGCGAACAGCAGGAACGGCAGCACCAGCTGCGTCACGTGGTTGCCCGCCGCCTCCATGCGGTGCAGCGGCCGCGGCAGGTGATGGAAGTACCAGCTCAGCGGGCCCGGCATCGGCTGTGTCTCGTGGTGGTAGTACAGGCAGGTCAGGCGCCGCCAGCACGGGTCGCCGCGGATCTTGATCAGGCCCGCCCCGAACTCGAGCCGGAACAGCAGCCAGCGCAGCAGAACCATGATCGTCAACGGCGCTGCGGTGTCCGTGTTGCCGAGGAAGACGGCGAGGAACCCGGCCTCGAGCAGCAACGACTCCCAGCCGAAGCCGTACCAGAGCTGACCGACGTTCACGATCGACAGGTAGAGCGCCCACATCACCAGCCACACCGCCATGCACAGCGGGAGCGGCAGTCGTGCGGTGATCCCGGCGACCGTCACCGCCGCGAGCGCGGCGCCCGCCCACGCCACGCCTGCGTAGAACCGGTCCGAGTAGTGCAGGTGGAAGATGCTCGGGGACCGCCGGAACGACGTTGCCTCCAGATACCGAGGGATCGGCAGCATGCCGTCCGACCCGAGCAGGGCACGGAACTGGCGGGCCGCTGCGACGAACGCGACGAGGTACAGGGCCGCGAGCCCCTCCGTGAAGAGCCACCGCCCGAGTTGTCCGACGTCGAACCAGTCCGTCATCCGTGATCACCCGAACACTTCGGAACCTACCCGCCCCGACCGAGGGTGTCGTCCCGCGGCTCGGTCGACTGCGCGTCGCAGCGGTTCGAGAGCCTCGACGAGGCAGGCGGGTGGATCCAGTTCCTCGGCCGGTGTCGGGCCCGTTGGTGACAGCGGGCCCCGACACGGCATCAGGTCAGCGAGACGACGGGCTCAGGTGTCGGGCGAAGAACCGGACCGAGTCGGCGCGCTCGTGGTCGGGTGCCGGGTGGATCCTGCCGGAGCGGGCGTGCAGGGACTTCTCGCCCGACGCGAAGGCGTCGAACAACGCCAGCGCGGCGCCGCGATCGAGATGCTCGTCGTCCCACGGGATGCGGTACTCGACCGGGACCGTGACCTGGCGGGCAGCGTCGAGCAGGGCATCGTTCACGAACACCGCGCCGAAGCCGACTGCACCGATCCGGGTATCGGCTGCCGTCAGCATCATCCCCGTCGCAACGCCCAGCATCATCCCACCGAAGCCGACCGGAACCGAGGAGTCGATCCCGGGCAGCGCCTGCAGAGCGTCCAGGGTCGACTGCCATTCGGGCACGGCCCGCTCGGCAATCGACACGGAGTGGTCGGCGACGATCGGGGCGATCGGCTCGCCCGCCGCCCGGGCCCGCTGGATCGCCTCGCCGCGCTGCCGGTCCGTGTCCGACCGTTCCCGGTCCCCGTGGCCGGGGGCGTCGATGGCGACGACGGTGAACCCGTGATCGATGACGCCGTGCAGGGCGGTCGCGACGAGCCCCGGGGCCCTCTTGTGCATGCCGCCCGAGTGTCCGAGGAGCAGTAGGGGAGCTCCGGCCGAACCGGACTCCGGTGACCAGAGAACGCCGGTGACGTCGTCCAGCAGGAATGTGCGCTCGACGACACCGTTCGACGATGTCTCGGAGGTGAAGTGCATGGTGTTGCCTTTCGGGAATGCCTACGATTTTCAGGCGCTCCCGGCGACAGCTACGTCGGTCGCCGATCCGTGAACACGAGGGGGAGCACCCACCTGGTTACTGCGTTCATGGGTCTCACCTCCTCGTGTGGTGTCACGGTCATCCGGAACGTATCAACCGCTACCGGTGCCCGTCGAGTGATTTTCCGTCCGGGCTCGGCCGACCGTCCGGTTCGGCAATCTCCGGTGGCGACCCGGTTACTGTCGGGGCGTGATCGCCATTGCGCGGCGTCGCCGATCCCAGCCACCGCCGGCCCGATTCATCCACGAGGCACTGACGGATCCGGACCGCGACCCGTCCCGACCCTGGTTGACCCTGCGACGCGACGAGCAGCGCCCGCGCATTCTCGAATCCGAGCCGCCGCATCTCGTCGTGTGGTGTTCCATCTGGCCGTGGCGACCCGACGCGCAGATCCGCTTCGACGTCGAGGACGGCATGCTCGAGTGGACGCTGTACGTCGACGAACCCGAACCCGACGGCGAAACGGTCGTCCGGATGCGCAAGCGGATCAACGAACTGATCAACGCGAACCTGCGGTTCACCTTCGGGCAGTGACGGGTCATCCCAGCGCGTCGACGTACAGCCACCGCCCGTGTTCGCGGACGAATCTGCTGTGCTCGTGCAGCGAGTCGCGGTCCCGCCCATACCGGTAGTGCGCGACGAACTCGACGGTCCCCGCCGATTCGAGGAGGCTGCCGCCGGTCCGGTGCAGGATGTCGAGGCGCATCCACCGCTGGTCGGGGTCGAGGTCGAGAGACGTCGGGCGCGTACTCGGATGCCAGGTACGTAGCAGGTAGTCGGCGTCACCCACCGCGAACGCCGCGTACCGCGAGCGCATGAGTGTCTCCGCGGTCGAGGCCTCCGCGGCACCGGAATGGAATCGGCCACAGCACGATCCGTAGGTTTCGCCGCTCAGGCACGGGCACCGGGAGTCGGAGTCCACGGTCACTGCGCCGCGCTCACCGACGACATGTGGAAGTCCGGGATCCGCAGCGGCGGCATCGCCGTACGGGTGAACCAGTCCTTCCATTCCCTCGGCAGGGTCTGTTCGGTGGCGCCGACCTCGGTGACCCGCCGCAGCAGGTCCAGGGGCGACTCGTTGAAGCGGAAGTTGTTGACCGCGGCGGTGACCCGGCCGTCCTCGACGAGATAGACGCCGTCCCGGGTCAGGCCGGTCAGCAGCAGCGTCGCCGGATCGACTTCTCGGATGTACCACAGCGTCGTCAGCAGCAGTCCCCGCTCGGTGCGGGCGACCATCTCGTCGATGCTCGCGTCGTCGCCGCCGGTGAGCAGCAGGTTGTCACCCGGCACCGCGACCGGGGCATCGAACTCCCGGGCCGCGTGTCGCGGATAGGCCAGCGAGTTGATCGTCCCGTCGCGGATCCAGTCGACGCGCTCCGCAGGAAGACCGTTGTCGAAGACCGACACGGATTCGCTGGACGCCGCCGTGGCGACGAACGGTGCGTACTCCAGGCCGGGGGAGTGCGGGTCGGAGAACAGCGTGAGCGGGAGGCCGGTGAGTTTCTCGCCGACCCGGGTGCCGCCGGCCCGTGAGAGGGCGGTGTGGCCCTCCTGCGCGCCGCGGCCCTCCATCGTCCACATCAGGTAGATCATCAGGTCCGCGACCGCCGACGGCGGCAGCAAGGTTTCGTACCGTCCGGCGGGCAGTGCCACGGTCCTTTCCGCCCAGTCCAGGCGGGTGCTCAACCGACCCAACAGATCCGGGACGTCCACGTCGGTGAAGTCGATCGTGCCTGCGCCGACCCACGCGGAGGCGTCGCCGCGTTTGCCGTTGATCTCGACCGACCCGGTCGGCTGGGTGAACCGCCGCCGCAGCCCGCTGCTCGTGCCGAGCCAGGTGCTGTGCTGCTGGTGGTGCGCGAAACCGTAGAGACGGTCGGTGCCCTCGAACCCACCCGACAGGGCGTCGGCGATGCCGGCGAACACCTCCACCCCGGTCTCGACGGGCCCGTCGGACCACCCGGCGTCCGCGCCGGACGTCGGCTCGATCAGCGGCATCGCGTCGTCGGCGGGGCGGGCTGTGCGGGCGGCGTCCTCCGCGGCGCGCACCACCCCGGCGATCGCGTCGGGGTCGACGCTCGACGACGTCACCGACCCGACACGCGCCCCGTCGCCGTCGCGGACGACAGCGACGACGGTCCAGCTGCGCGACCGCGAGTCCCCGTTGGTGGTCATCGAGTTACCGGCCCACCGCAGCGACGTCTCGGCGGCGTCGGTGACGACGACCATGGCCTCGTCGACGGTGACGAGCGCGAGGGCCCGCTCGATCAGCTCCTGCGCGGGAATCACTGGCCGCCCTCCGTTCGGGTGTTGAGCACGTTGACGCCGCGGAAGAGGGCGGACGGGCAACCGTGGCTGACCGCGGCGACCTGCCCGGGTTGGGCCTTGCCGCAGTTGAACGCACCGCCGAGCCGCCGCGTCGACGGACCACCGACCGCCTCCATCGACCCCCAGAAGTCCGTGGTCGTGGCCTGGTAGGCGACGTCGCGGAGCTGGCCGTCGAGCTTCCCGTCGCGGATGCGGAAGAACCGCTGTCCGGTGAACTGGAAGTTGTACCGCTGCATGTCGATCGACCAGCTCTTGTCGCCGACGATGTAGATGCCGTCCTCGACACGGGAGATCAGGTCGGCGGTGCTCGTGTCGGCAACCGGATCCGGTTGCAGCGACACGTTCGCCATCCGCTGGATCGGGACGTGGTGCGGGGAGTCCGCGTACGAGCAGCCGTTGGAGCGGTCCAGCCCGAGTCGGGGCGCGAACACCCGGTCGAGCTGATAGCCGACGAGGATCCCGTCGCGGACGAGGTCCCAGCGTTGGGCGGCGACGCCGTCGTCGTCCCAGCCGGTGCTGGCGAGTCCGTGCACCTCGGTCCGGTCGGCGGTCACGTGCATGATCGGTGTGCCGTACCTCAGCGTGCCGAGCTGGTCCGGGGTCGCGAACGAGGTGCCCGCGTACGCGGCCTCGTATCCGATGGCCCGGTCGTATTCGGTGGCGTGGCCGATGGATTCGTGGATCGTGAGCCACAGGTTGGTCGGGTCGATCACCAGGTCGGTGGGGCCCGCCTCCACGGACGGTGCCTTCGCCTTCTCCGCCAGCCACTCGGGGATCCGGGCGAGCTCGTCGTCCCAGTCCCAGCCGCAACCGTCACCGGTCAGGTATTCCCAGCCGCGGCCGACTGGCGGCGCGAGGGTCCGCATCGTCTCGAAGCTGCCTGCGGCGGCGTCGACGGCGGTGGCCTCCAGTTCCGGATGCAGCCGGACCCGCTGCTGGACGATCCGCGAGCCGGCGAGGTCGGCGTAGAAGGTCTGCTCCTTGACCTGCAGCACGCTCGCGGTGACATGGTCGACGCCGTCCACCGTGGACAGCCGGCCGGAGTACTCCGCAAGAAGCCCGACCTTGTCCGCTGTCGGGACGACGAACGGGTCGATCCCGTACTCGGACACCCACACCGCGTCGGGATGGACGGGTTCGGCGGCGAGTTCGACCGGGTCCCGGTTCAGGGACCGCAGCGCGCGGGCGACCTCGACAGCGCGGGCCGCCGTCCGTGCCGCGGACTCGGCGGTCAGCTCGGCGTGCGAGGCGAAACCCCAGGTGCCGTCGACGATCACGCGGACCGCCAACCCCAGTTCGTCGCCGTCGACGACGGCCTGCACCTGGCCGTCGCGCAACCGGATCGACTGCGTGCGGAGGCGGTGCACACGCAGGTCCGCGTGTCCGGCACCCGCGGCGAGGGCCGCGGTCAGTGCGGCATCGGCGAGTGCCGTCAGCGGCAGCGCGAGGAAGTCCGGATCGACGTCGTGTGTACCCACCCGGCAAACCTAACGAACTCTCATCCGAACTGCTGCCAGCCGAGGCGGATCACCATGACGACGACCACGACGAGCAGGACGACGCGGATGAAGCCGGCGCCCTTCGCGAGTGCCATCCGGGCCCCGACGACCGAGCCGGCGACGTTGCACACGGCCATCGCCAATCCGAGGGCCCACCACACGTTTCCGGTCGCCGCGAAGAAGGCGAGGGCGCCGATGTTCGAGCCCAGGTTGATGACCTTCGCCATCGCGGCGCTGCGGACGAACTCGGTGCCCAGCATCACCGCGAACGTGATGATGAGGAAGGTGCCGGTGCCGGGCCCGAACAGGCCGTCGTAGAAGCCGAGCGCCCCGCCTGCGACGAGGACGGTCGTGACCACCTTGAGCCGAGACGGCCGGTGCGTGGCGAGCGTCGTCCCGATGGTGGGCCGCAGCGTGACGAACGCGGCGACCGCGACGAGCAGAACCATGATTATCGGGACGAACAGGTCCTTGTCGATCAGGGACACGACGGCCGCGCCCGCCGCCGAACACACCGCCGCCAGCACTGCCGCCGGAGCCATCAGCCGCCATTCGAGGCGGACCTTCCGCGAGAACGTCACGACCGCCGCGGCAGTGCCGTTGACGGCCGTCAACTTGTTGGTGGCCAACGCTTCCTGCGGTGTCATCTGCGGCATCGTCAGCAGGATCACTGGCAGCAGGATCAGGCCGCCACCGCCGACGACGGCGTCGACCCAGCCCGCCGCGAGCGCGGCGGTCATCAGGACACCCCAGTCCGCCCAACCCATCGGCCAACCCAATCACAGCCCCCGCCGCGAAGCGGGACCCGCTCCGCACCGGCCCCGTCAGGCCGGTGTGCGGGGGAGCCTCAGCACCAACCGGACACCGCCGAGCGGGCTGTCCTCGAACCAGGCGGTGCCCCCGTGCAGCTGCGCCTGCTGACGGATCAGGGCCAGCCCCAGCCCCGATCCGTCCGGGGCGGCGCCGGCGCCACGCCGGAATCGCTCGAACAGTGCCTCACGCTCGGCGGCGGGAACGCCGGTGCCGTCGTCGGTCACCGCGACGTACACCGCCTCGCGACCGTCACGGGCACCGATCTCGATCACCGTCGCCCCGCCGTGCCGGACCGCGTTGGAGACGGCGTTGTCCACCGCCAGACGCAGCCCGGCGGGTAGCCCGACGACCGTCAGCGTCGGTGGTACGTCGAGCCGGATGTCGACCGCGGTGTGAGTGCGGGTCGCGTCCTGCGCAGCGCGGTCCAGCAGTTCCGCGAGATCGACCGGCACGAAATCGGAGTCGGCGGTCAGGTCGCCCGCGGCGAGCCGTTCCAGCGCGCCGAGCGTGGCCTCCGCCCGCCGTTGCGCGCGCAACGTGTCGGCCAGTACCTCGGCGCGGGTCGACGGGGGCAGGTCCATCGTCGTCGCGACCTCGAGATTCGTGCGCATCGCGGTCAACGGGGTCCGCAGCTCGTGGGCGGAGGCCGCCGCGAAGTCGCGCGCCGTCTCCAGCGCCGACGCCGTGCGGGCCCGCTCATCCGCGTTGGCGTCGAGCAGTTGGCGGAGTGCCCCGGCGAGTTCGACGGCTTCCTGCGCCCCGGACACCTCCGGCGGCGGCGCACCGGGGTCCACGCCGAGCCGTCGGGTCTGGTCCGTGAGTTTGCGCAGCGGCGCGATCGCGACCCGTGCGAAGAGCCACCCCAACCCTGCCGCCACCAGAACCGCCACGGCACCGGCGAACACCGTCCACCGGTGCAGCCCGGTGATCGTCGACTCGGCAGGTTCGGTGGGTGCGCCGACCGAGAGGGTCGCGCCGAGCCCGCTGATCACCTCGACCGTCCGCACCCGATAGTCGGTCCCGTCCACGGTCGTGTCGCTCCAGCCCGCCGACGCCTGGGGCAGTGTCGCGTCGGTCGTCGACACCACCACCCCGCCCGCTCGGAGGGTGCCCGCGTACCCCGGCGGCAGCGGCAGCGGTCCCTGCAGGACCCGCAGACTGGTCAGGTTCGCCGCCGTCACCTCGGTCACCGAATCGAGCTTCGCGTCGAGCTGCGACGTGACCTGACGGTCGATGCCGACCCAGACGACCGCACCGATCAGCAGCACGACCAGCGCAGTACCGAATGCCGCCGCCGCGGTCACCCGCAGCCGCAGCGAGACAGGTCCCCGACGCGTGCTCATCCTTCTCTCAGGACGAAGCCGACGCCACGCACGGTGTGCACCACCCGGGGTGCGCCGTCGATCTCGAGCTTGCGCCGCAGGTAGCTGACGAACACGTCCACCACGTTCGTCTCGGTCTCGAAGTCGTAGCCCCACACCGTTTCGAGGAGGTTCTGGCGGGTGAGGACGATCCCGCGGTTCTCGGCCAGCACTGCGAGCAGGTCGAACTCCCGCTTGGTCAGGTGCACCGCCGCACCGCCGACGTCGACCCGGCGGCCCCGCAGGTCGACGGTGACCGGCCCGACGCGAACGGTCCCGCCGTCGTGTCCGGGGGTGGGGGCGGGCCGACGTCGCAGCAGGGCGTGGACCCGCGCGACCAGTTCCCCGAACTCGTACGGCTTCACCATGTAGTCGTCCGCACCGGCCTCGAGGCCCGCGATCCGGTCGCCGACCGCGCTGCGGGCGCTGAGCACGCACACCGGGACGTCGTTGTTCGTCGCGCGCAGCGCGGTGACCACGCCCACCCCGTCGAGAACGGGCAGATTCAGGTCGAGCACGATCAGGTCCGGGTCGTGCTCGTCGACCGCTCGGAGCGCGGCGGCGCCGTCCATCGCGGTGAGGACCGCGAAGTCGGACAGTTCGAGGCCGCGCCGCAGCGCGGTCAGGACGTCCGCGTCGTCCTCGACGATCAGCACCTTGGGGACGGCAACCACGTCCTCATCTTGCAGCGCCACGCCCGCGCGCGCCCGGTTATGCGGCAACGGCCACCGGCCGGGCGTTCAGCAGGGACTCCACCGCGTCGGCCCACTCCTGGAAGTCGTCCGTCCACTGCTCCGCCGGTTCCGTGGCGTAGACCTGGACGTCGAGGTCGTCGGCTGTGGCGCCGGGCAGGACGGACGCGATCCATCCGTGGCCGGGTTCGGTGACGAGCACCTCGAGACAGGGCCCGCGGTCCGCGACGATCGCGGCCAGCCCGCGGCTGCGCACCTCGGTGGTCGTGGCGGTGATGCACCGCCGATTTCGGCTCGCCTCGAGAATGTTCGACATGACGCCTCCCGGCCTCCAAACATCGTGTTCTTCAAGGAAGTTCGCTTCCCCAGAACCTGTGACACAAGGCTAGGTACGGAAGATGGGGGTTCGATTGCGGCCGAGTGAGAACTCTGTGAGAGTCCCGGCCGGTGTGTCAGAGGCCGAGCGCGGTGACCGCGTTGCCGTGCAGGCCGGCGTGCTGGCGGGAGTAGAGGGCGATCATCCGCTGATCCGTGTGCCCGCTCTGCGTCATGATCTGCTCCGCGCTGGCGGCGTTGCGGACCGCCTGGGTGACGAACCCCGCCCGCAGGCTGTGCCCGCCGAGCATCGCCACGAACTCCTCGGCGTACCCGGACTGCCGGGCGCGGCGCTGGATCATCGACGCGATCGCCTGCCCCGACAGCGGCGCCTCGCCCAGGCTGCCGGTGCGGTGCACGCTGCGGAACAGCGGTCGCGGCGTGGTGGCCGGGGCGGCCGTGAGGCCGCGGCAGCGGTGCTCGGTGTGGGCGTCCGACTCGGCGAGCCGCGCGGCGACGGCCTCGCGTCCGCCGCCGTCCCAGGCGTCGACGACCTCGCGCCACCGGCGGTAGGCGCAGACCGGGCAGGTCACGGGTGACGAACCGTAGGGGAGTGTGACCGTGCGGCCGGCGGCGGCCTGGTCGGTCTTCGACCGCCGGATCGTCACGTACAGACCGTCGGCGCGGTGTGGCCGGACATCGGAGACGAGCAGTCCGGACAGTTCCGACCGGCGCATCGCGCCGGTCAGCCCGACCAGCAGCAGGGCGGAGTCGCGGCGTTCGGCGGCCCGCTCCGGCCAGGTCTCCGCCCCCGCGCGCATGGTTTCGACGAGGATCCGCACGTCGTCGGTGAGCAGCGGTTCGCGGCGGGCGGGTGGGGTGGCGCGGGTGCGGGCGATACCGCGCAGGATCTCCCGGACCGCGGGCGCCTGACCGGGTTTCGGGTGCCCGGCGAGCGAGTGGATGGTGTTGATCGACGCCACCCACCGGGTCATCGTCGCCGGCGCGTAGGCGGGCCTGCCGTCCGGGCGGACCTCGGCCGACTTCTCGGTCAGGAACCAGCCGACGAGTTCCGGGGTCGCGGGGAGCGACGGCTGCCCGACCCGATCGCACCAGCGGCCGAAGATCGTCCAGTCGCTGATCTGAGCCGCGCGCGTGTTCTCGGGGACCGCGGCGCGCCGCAACCGGTTCATCGCCTCCGCGACATGCTGAGGCACGGGCGTCGCCGCGGCGACGGCCGCGGGACCAGGGGTCGCCGGGGCGCGTTCCGGGGCCGGAATCAGCTCGCTCACCCGTCGAATCTAACTCACCATAAGTGGGAATTATGACGATCAGGATTGCCCATTACATTTCAGGCCGTGTAACGTTACATTGAACGTAACGATACAAAACAGCAAAAGGCGGGGACATGACCGTGCAAACCGACTCGAACGACGCCGACGCGCCGTCCGACGACACCCGGCCGCGCCCCGGACGACCCCGCAAGTACGCCAGCGACGCCGACCGGGTCCGCGCGTTCCGGGCCAGGCAGAAGGCCCGTGAGCAGCAGGGCGACATCGACGCCGTCGAGACCGCCACCCCGAGCGAGGTGGTCGGCACCCTCGAACGCACGCTCACCGACCTGCGGACGGTCACCGGCACCGCCGTCGACCAGTTCACGCTCGCGGCCCGGCAGATCGCCGCCGCCGTCGACCGGCTCACCGACCCGGCCGCCCTCGACGGCGCACTGCACCGCGCGAACGTCGAACTCGCCCAGGCCAAGGCCGCCTACGAGACCGAACTGGCGGACCTGCGCACCAAGCACGACGCCGCCCTCGACGACCGCGCCAACGCGGACGCCGCCGTCCGGGCCGTCGACGCGGAACTCGAGGCCGCCCTGCGCTCCCATTCGGAGGAGATCGACCGGCTCACCGCCGAGCACCGGGCCACCGTCGAGGACCTCGACCGCTCGCACCGGACGCGGCTCGCCGAGACCGCCGACCAGGTCTCGGCGCTGGAGGCCGATCGCGACTCGCGGCTGGCCGCGGCGGCCGCCGAGATCGACGCGCTGCGCACTCAGCTGCGCGAGTCCGAGAACCGAACGGAGGCCGCGCGCAGCCGCGCCGCCGTCGCCGAGTCCGCGACGGAGGCCGCCGGCCGGCGCGCCGTCGAGGAGGCCGACACCGCGGCCCGGCACCTCGCGCACGTCACCGCGGTGTCCGAACAGCGGATCGCGGACCTGCGGTCGGCGGGGGAGAGCGCCGCGGCCACCGCCGCCGACACCGTCACCCGGCTCGAACGGTCCGTCGAGCACGAACGCGGCGCCGCCGCCGAACTCCGGCAGCGGGTCGACGCACTCCGCGACGAGCTCGAACGGTCGCGTATAGAGGAGGGGCGGGCCCGCACCGCCGCGGACGCGCTCCGTGATCAACTGGCCGAACTGCGGGCGGCACCGCCGCAACCGGCCACCGAGCCGGGGTGACGGGAACATCTGGACACGCGGTGCGGTTGCTGCGAGCGGGTGTCGGGAGGGCCGGTGACCGGACCACCCGATGTCGCCGTTCACATCTGTTCGGGAACGTCAGTTCAGGAAGGAATGAAGGGCATGGCCGACACACGCAGGGCGATCCTCGCGGGCGGATGCTTCTGGGGCATGGAGGACCTGATCCGCAAGCAGCCGGGTGTGGTGTCCACACGCGTCGGATACACCGGCGGGCAGAACGATCACCCCACGTACCGCAACCATCCGGGTCACGCCGAGGCGGTCGAGATCGTCTACGACCCCGCTCAGACCGACTACCGGGCACTGCTGGAGTTCTTCTTCCAGATCCACGATCCGACGACGGTGGACCGGCAGGGCAACGACGTCGGGACGTCGTACCGTTCGGCGATCTTCCACCTCGACGACGAGCAGAAGCAGGTCGCCGTGGACACCATCGCCGACGTCGACGCGTCGGGGCTGTGGCCGGGCACGGTGGTCACCGAGGTGACCCCGGCGAGCACGTTCTGGGACGCGGAGCCCGAGCACCAGAACTACCTGCAGCGGTACCCGAACGGGTACACGTGCCACTTCCCGCGCCCGGGCTGGAAGCTGCCGAACAGTCGGGCGACCAGCTGAGCGACGCCCCGGCATGCCTGGAAGCATGGGCGTCATGAGCGACGTTCGGATCCTGCGCGCCGAGGCGGACCTGCTCCGCGCCTACGACATCTTCCGCACCGCGATGGTGGGGTTGCCGCATCTCGGTGCCCCCACCGTCGGGGAGATCGTCGAGTTGTTCGAACCGGGCCGCACCCTGGGTGCGTTCGTCGACGGGACGATGGTCGGCACCGCCGACAGCACCGGCGGGGAGATCACCCTCCCCGGCGGCGCCCGCGTCCCGCACGCGGCCGTCACCCATATCGGTGTCGTCCCGACCCACACCCGCCGCGGGATCCTGCGGGCACTGGTCGGCGCCCAGCTGCGTGCCGCCCGCGACAGCGGCGACGTGATCGCAACGCTGCGCGCCTCCGAGGCCACCATCTACGAGCGGTTCGGCTACGGCATAGCGGGCAGCTCGGCGTCCTGGGAGGTGTCGACGCGGCGCGCCCGGCTGCGGACGCGGTCTGATCGTCCGGTCCGGCTCGTCGACGTCGACTCCGCGCTGTGCGCGCGGATCCACGCCGCCGCCGCATCGGATCGGCCCGGCAGCATCGACCGGTCGCCGCAGTGGTGGGCGTTCGGGCGCCGGCGCCAGCAGGTGTCCACGGCGCACCCCGGATACCTGGCGGTGTGCGGGGCACCCGGCAGCGAGATCGGGTACGTCCGGTACCGGCCCGCGAACCCGGACACCTGGTTCGGCGCGGACCAGCGGACCGTGATCGTCGAGGACCTCGTGGCAGCCGATGCCGACACCACCGTGGCGCTGCTGCAGTTCCTGCTGAGCCTCGACCTCGTGGATCGGTTCGTGTTCGCGGCGTTGCCGGTCGACTCGGCGCTGCCGTGGCTGCTCACCGACCACCGCGCCGCCCGGGTGCTGTCCGTGCAGGACGAGACGTGGCTGCGGGTCCTCGACGTGCCGCGGGCCCTGGCCGCCCGCACCTACCGCGGCAGTGGGTCGGTCGTCCTCGGCGTCGAGGATCAGCTGCTCCCGGAGAACAGCGCCCGGTACCGGATCACCCCCGGCGGGGCCGTCCGCACCGACGACGCCGCGCAGATCGAACTCGACGTGTCCGCGCTCGGGTCCGTGCTGCTCGGCGGGGTGCGGTGGCATCAGCTCGCCGACAGCGGCCGGGTCCGGGTTCTCGACGACGCCGCGCCGGACGCGGCGGAGGACCTGTTCTGGTGGCCGCGGGCGGCGTTCGCGGGATTCACCTTCTGACAGCCGTCACACTGGCGCGGGAGAAAATCGGGCATCCCGGTCGTTGACAGGGCAGAGCACCGATCGAAAGGACCGACATGATTCCCGCACTGTTCGTGCTGTACCTCGTGGTGGAGATCGCGGCGGTGGTGTGGCTCGGCAGCGCCATCGGCGTCGGCTGGACCGTCCTGCTGTTCCTCGCCACCTGGGCGGTCGGCCTGTGGCTGATGCGGTCCCAGTTCCGGCGGGTGTTCGAGCAGCTGCAGCGCGCGGGTGAGGGTCGCGGGTCGATCGGTGGGGCCGTCGCGGACGGCGCCCTCGTCACCACCGGCACCGTCCTGCTGCTCGTGCCGGGCCTCGTCACGGGCGTGCTCGGACTGCTGATGCTCGCGCCGCCCACCCGGATGCTGCTCCGCCCGCTGGCGGTCCTCGTCGCCGGCCGACGGATGGCGGTGGTGTCCGCGACCGGAGCCGCCGGAGCCGGGGCGTACGCCCGCAGCCGCGCCACCGTCGTCGACGGTGTGGTCGTCGAGGACGTTCTCGTCGACGACGCCCCGCAGCGGCCGATGTGGGGTGGACCACAGGCGATCGAGGGCGAGATCGTCCTTCCCGATCCCGGTGCGCACCGCACCGACGGCGGGCGGGCAGACTGAAGCCCCGTGAGCACCCAACTGTTGGTCGGCGGCAGGATCTACAGCCCGGCGGCACCGGACGCGACTTCGATGGCGATCACCGACGGCACCGTCGTCTGGGTGGGTGAGGACCGGCCCGGCCGCGCCCTGCACCCGGACGCCGAGATCATCGATCTCGACGGCGCGTTCGTCGGACCCGGCTTCGTCGACACCCACGTCCACACCACCGCCCTCGGACTCACCCTGACCGGTCTCGACGTTGCCGGCGCCCGGTCGCTGCGTGAATGCCTCGACCTGGTCCGCGCGTATGCCGCCACCCACGACGACGCGGTCGTGTGGGGGCAGGGCTGGGACGAGACCGGCTGGCCCGACGCCGACCGCGGACCCACCACCACCGAACTCGAAGAGGCGGCACCCGGCCGGGCGGTGTACCTCGCGCGGATCGACGCGCACTCCGCCGCCTGCTCCACCCCGCTGCGCGCGCGGGCCGGCCTGCCGGGCGACGAGCCCGTCACCGCCGACGACCATCACCGGATCCGGGCCGCCGCCCGCGACCTGCTCACCGCCGAGCAGCGGGCCCGGGCCCGGGCCGCCGCGCTCGACCGCGCCGCCGCCCATGGTGTCGTCGCCGTCCACGAATGCTCCGGCCCCGACATCGCGGGCCGCACCGACCTCGCCGAACTGCTCGCCACCGAGCACGGCGTGCAGGTCCGCGCGTTCTGGGGTCAGGCGGTCACCGACCCCGACGAAGCCACCGCTCTGCTCGCCGACACCGGCGCCCACGCACTCGGCGGCGACCTGTTCGTCGACGGATCGATCGGCTCACGCACCGCGTGGCTGTCGGAGCCGTACGCGGACCGCCCGCACACCGGCACCCGTCACCTCGACGCCGACGCGGTCGCCGCGCACCTGAGGGCCTGCACCGTCGTCGGCGTCCAGGCCGGGTTCCACGTCATCGGCGACGCCGCCGTCACCGCGGCCGTCGCAGGGTTCGAGCGGGTCGTCGCGGAACTCGGCGGTCCCGCGGTTGCCGCCTGCGGGCACCGGCTCGAGCACGTCGAGATGATCGACGCCGACCAGTCCGCGAAGCTCGCCGCCTGGGGAGTCGTCGCGAGCGTGCAGCCCGGATTCGACGCCCTCTGGGGCGGACCCGACGGCATGTACGCCCGCGCCCTCGGCGCCGAGCGGGCGCTGGCGATGAATCCGTTCGCGGCGATGGCCTCGGCGGGTGTCTCCCTCGCGATCGGCTCCGACGCACCCGTCACCCCGCTGAGTCCGTGGGACAGCCTCCGCGCCGCCGCGCACCACCGCACCGACGGCAGCGGCATCTCGCCCCGCGCCGCGTACGCGGCCGCCACCCGCGGCGCCTGGCGTGCGGGCGGGGTCCGCGACGGCCTGGCCGGCACCCTCGTCCCCGGCGCGCCCGCCTCCTACGCGGTGTGGGACGCCGGTGACCTCGTCGTCACCGCCGCTCAGGACACCGTGCAGCGCTGGTCGACGGATCCGCGGTCGCGGGTGCCCGCGATGCCGCGGCTCGACGACGACGCCCCCAATCCGGTGTGCCTGCGCACGGTGCACCGGGGCGTCACAATCCATGAGCGCTGAACGCGCGGGCATGAGCGCTGACGCCGACACCCGGGGCGCACGGGTGCTGCGCGTCCTGGGCAGGTCGGGGACAGCCCTCGTGGCCGGGTTGCTGCTGTTCGCGAGCTTCCCGCCCCGACCGCTGTGGTTCCTCGCGCCCGTCGGCATCGCGCTGCTGGTCCTGGTTCTCACCGACCGCGGCCGCGGACCGCGACGGCTGCGCGCCGGGTTCGGGTACGGCTACCTCGCCGGTCTCGGATTCCTGCTGCCGCTGCTGCCGTGGGTGGGCGAGTACGTCGGTCCGGTGCCGTGGCTCGCGCTGTCCGGCGTCGAGGCGCTGTTCGTCGGCCTTTTCGGACTGGTTGCGGTCGCGGTGGCGCGGCTGAGTTTCGCGTCGCTGTGGATCGCCTGCGTGTGGTCGCTGACGGAGTGGCTGCGCTCGATCGTCCCGTTCGGCGGGTTCCCCTGGGGTCGGCTCGCCTTCGGTCAGAGCGAGGGGGTGCTGCTGCCGCTCGCGAGTGTCGGCGGCGCGCCACTGGTCAGTTTCGCCGTCGCGCTCGCCGGCACCGGTCTGGCGGCGCTGGTGGTCGCCGTGCTCGGCACGCGTCGCCCGTCCCGTCGCTGGATCGCGCCCGCCGCGACGGTGGCGGTCCTGCCGGTGCTCGGTGTGGCGCTCGCCCCGACGATCCCGGGCGCGGACGATGCCGAGAACGGCACCGTCACGGTCGCCGCCATCCAGGGCGGGGTGCCGCGACTCGGTCTCGACTTCAACGCGCAGCGGCGCGCCGTCCTCGACAATCACGTCCGGCAGACCCTCGAGCTCGCCACCGACGTCGACGCCGGTGTCACCCCGCAACCCGATCTGGTGATCTGGCCGGAGAACGCGTCCGACATCGACCCGTTCCGCAACCCCGACGCCGCCGCGTCGATCACCGCGGCCGCCCGCGCCGTCGACGCCCCGATCCTCGTCGGAACGGTCCTGGTGCGCGCGGACGGCCGCACCACCAACACCGTCGTCGTGTGGGACCCGGACAGCGGCCCCGGCGACGAGCACGACAAGAAGATCATCCAGCCGTTCGGCGAGTACCTGCCGTACCGCGACTTCTTCCGTCACTTCTCCGAGTACGCCGACCGCGCCGGGAACTTCTCTCCCGGATCCGGGGACGGAGTCGTGCGCGCGGCGGGCATCCCCGTCGGCGTCGCGACCTGCTACGAGGTCGCCTTCGACCGGGCCCTCACGGAGGCCGTCCGCGCCGGCGCGGAACTGATCGCGGTACCGACGAACAACGCCACCTTCGGCGACACCGAGATGACGTACCAGCAGCTCGCGATGTCGCGGCTGCGGGCCGTCGAGCACGGCCGGGCCGTCGTGGTGGCCGCCACGTCGGGAGTCAGCGCGATCGTCGCTCCCGACGGAACCGTGTCCGATTCGTCCGTACTTTTCGAGCCCACCACGCTGGTGGCGCAGGTTCCGCTTCGAACCTCCACTACGCTGGCTACTCGGCTCGGTTCGATTCCGGAGTTTGCTCTGGCCGCCGCAGCCGCCCTGGCCCTGATCGCCGCAGCCCTGCAGACCGCAGTACGGCGACGTCGGCCGGCCGTGCCCTCAACTGAGGGCGCGGATGTTCACGGAACGGACCAGCCTCGGCTGGGGGAGAGGATCGAATGAGCGCGGGTAAGCCGAGCGGGGACAAGCCGAGCTCCAGCACGCTGGTCATCATTCCGACGTACAACGAGAGCGAGAACATCGCGCTGATCATCGGGCGCCTGCACGCGGCCGTGCCCGGCGCGCACGTGCTCGTCGCCGACGACGGCAGCCCCGACGGGACCGGCGACATCGCCGACAAGCTCGCCGCCGACGACGCCGCCGGACGCATCCACGTCATGCACCGCACCGAGAAGAACGGGCTCGGTGCCGCCTACATCGCCGGATTCCAGTGGGCGCTCGAACGCGACTACCAGGTCGTCGTGGAGATGGACGCTGACGGCAGCCACGCGCCGGAGCAGCTGCACCGCCTGCTCGACCGGATCGACGCGGGTGCCGACGTCGTCGCCGGGTCGCGGTACGTGCCCGGTGGCAGCGTCGTCAACTGGCCGCGGCGCCGGGAGATCCTCTCCCGGGGCGGCAACATCTACTCGCAGCTGGCGCTCGGGGTGAAGATCAAGGACATCACCGGCGGCTACCGCGCCTACCGGCGCGTCGTCCTCGAAACCCTCGATCTCGGCGCCATCGAGTCCGCCGGCTACTGCTTCCAGATCGACATGGGCTGGCGGGCGCTGCAGGCCGGGTTCACCATGGTCGAGGTGCCCATCACCTTCACCGAACGCGAGTTCGGCGAGTCCAAGATGTCCGGCAACATCATCACCGAGGCGTTCACGAAGGTCCTCGGCTGGGGCATGGCAAACCGCTGGCGCAAGCTCAAGGGCCTGGTCGGCAAGTAACTGACACCACGAGGAAGGGCCCCGGAGATTCGATCTCCGGGGCCCTTCCTCGTGGTACGTGTTCTGTGCGCCGCCGGTCTGATAGTGCGGCGGCTCCGCTACGCTCCGCGCCGCTTGGTCTTGAGCAGATCCAGACGCTCCTTCAGCAGCTCCTCGAGCTCCTCGACGGAGCGACGCTCGAGCAGCATGTCCCAGTGGGTGCGCGGCGGCTTGACCTTCTTCACCTCGGGTGCCGCGCCCTCGAGCAGGGTCCCCTCGAGGCCGTTCTTGCACAGCCACGTGCCGGGGATCTCGGCGTCGTCCGCGAACGGGACGTCGAACTCCTCGCCGTTGTCGCAGCGGTAGCGGGCGATCCGCCGGGGCGCGAGGTCGTGGTCACGGTCCGTCTCGTAGCTCACCGCTCCGAGGCGGCTCCCTCGAAGTACGCGATCTGCCATGGTGGTGGTGTCCTCTCCTCAGCCGTTCTCACTGATCTCAACGTCACGGATCCGGGGATCGTTCCCGCACGCAGCGCAAAGTCACACAGATTCTACCGGGTGGCCGGACCCGCCCGTGACCCGTCGGTCGACGGGGCGGGCATCCACGTATCGTGGGTCCGGTGACAGGCCCCGCGCGCAGACAGCAATCGTGCGTGTGGTGTGGCCGCGAGGTCGCGGACGTCGGCGTGGGCCGGCGCAGACGCTACTGCAAACAGAGCTGCCGGCAACGCGCGTACGAGCAGCGCTCGGCCGTCAAGGGCACGACGATCGCCGCGGATTCCACGATCCTCACCGCCGCGGAGGCCGAGGCGGCGATGGACCGCATGTTCGAGGTGCGGTGCGCCGCCGAGGACGTCGCGACCGCCGTCACCGAGGGCGCCGAACCCGCCGAGATCGCGGAACTGTGCGCGTCGCTGGTCCGATTGGCGCGAGACGCCGAACGGTTGCGCTGACCACCGATTAAGCACCAAACGGCGCTCTGACGAGCGAATTTCGTGCCCCGTACGAGTTTTCTGGCCGGTGGCCGACGACGTAACGCAAGACCGCCGGGTCTCGACAAAGCCACAGACCGACAAATAAAGAGACGGCGGGCAACAGCGACTACTAGTCTGGGAACACAGCTCACGACACGCCGCGATCGCACCGTAACTGTCCCTTGCGTGAGGATTACGATGAAGGATTCTTCCTCTGTAGATCCCGGCCGAGGCGCCTCACAGACGCGGGATCCACAGCCAGGCCGACCAGACCCCACACCGAGCAGCCCCGCCGAGGGCAGACCGGACGCCGACTCCTCAGCCGCGCACGCGGCGACCGGAGCGTTTCCACTGTCCGCCGTCCAGCGGACGATGTGGTTCTCCCAGCAGCTCAACCCGACCGTCCCGACGTTCATCGCCCAGTACGTCGAACTGCACGGCGACATCGACATTCCCCTGCTGCGGGAGGCCGCGCTGACCGCGGCACACGAGTTCCAGTCGCCCTTCCTCACCCTGGTCGAGCTCGACGGCGAGCCGCGGCAGATCGTCGACCCGTCCATCGACACCAGCATCGGATTCTTCGACTTCCGGGGCGAACGCGACCCGATGGCCGCCGCGCACGCCTGGATCGACACCGACTACGTCACGCCGATCCGCATCACCCGGGACCGGCTCGTCGAGATGACCATCCTCCAGGTCGGTGATCGAGACTACCTGTGGTACACCCGAATTCATCATGTCGCGCTCGACGGCTACAGCGGCATGACGATGGTGAACCGGATCGCGGCGCTGTACACGGCGGCAGCGAAGGGTGTCGAGCCGGAACCGAGTCGGGCACTGGATCTTCGGCGCGTGTACGACCTGGACGTCAAGTACCGCGAGTCGAGCAGGTTCGTCGCGGATCGGGAATACTGGGCCGAGCACATCCGCGGCATCGAGTCCGGGTCCACCCTCGCCGAACGCGAGGGTCCCGTCGCTGCCCGCAGCAGGCTCGAGAGCGCCGCCCTCTCCCAGACCACACTGGATCGCCTCGCCGGCTCCGACGACCTGTTCGGGGGCACGTCCGCCGCCGTGCTCATCGCCGGTTTCGCCTGCTATCTCTCGCGCATGACCGGTCGCCGCGACGTGCTGGTGAACCTGCCGGTGTCCGCCCGCACCACCGCGCCGCTGCAACGCTCCGGCGGCATGCTCGTCAACGTTGCGCCGCTGAAGATCACCGTCGACGCCGACGACACCGTCGGATCGCTGGTGCAGCGCGTGCAACTGGAACTGATGGGAGCGCTGCGGCACCAGCGGTGCAGCATCGAGGACATCCGCCGCGACGCGGGACTGATCGGCGCCCGGCAGGGGCTGGCCGGGCCGATGGTCAACGTGATGCTGTTCCGGCAGGAGATCACCCTGGGCTCGGTGGTCGGCGAGTACCACATCGTCACCTCCGGGCCCGTACAGGACCTCCTGGTCAACATCTACCAAAGCGGTTCCCCGCCAAAGACGCTCGTGGACTTCCGCGGCAACCCGAACCGTTACGGCGCGGAGGGCCTGCGCGAGCACCACCGGCGGTGCGTCGCGCTCGTCGAGGAATTCGTCGCCGCCGCACCGGACACCCGAGTCGCCTCGGTGCACGCCGAATCCGCGGCGATCGGCGCCCGGCGACTGCAGACCGCCACCGACCTGGACCACTGGCAGGCCGAGCTGGCCGGAATGCCCGCCGCACCCACGCTGCCCGGCGCCCGGCCCGAGGCGCGGCAACCCGGCTACACCACAACCGAATTCGTCCTCGACACGGTCGTGACGAGTGGTGTCCTGCGCCTGGCCACCCGGCTCGGCGTGGACGTCGTGACGATCCTGCACACGGCGCTCGCGGTGCTCGTCGGCCGCCTCACCGGCGCGGACGATCTCGCGGTCGCCACCGAGGTCTCCCGGCCGCCGTACAGCGCCGACAAGCCCCCGGACGGTGACGCCGCACCGACCCCGCCCGAGCCGCTTCCCATCCGCTCACGCCTCGATCCCGCCAGCCCCTTCGCCGAGCAGGTCCGCCGCACCGCCGACAGCGTGCGCCGCGCCGCCGAGCACGCCGCGACACCACTGTCGCGCCTCGCCGCGACACTCGACCTTCCCGCTCCGGCCGTCGCCGTCACCGCCCCCGACACCGATCCGTGCGACGCCGATCTCGTGCTCCAGTACCGTCCCGGCCCGACGCCCGCCCTGATCGCGCACGAGGCCAACGACGTGTTCGCGCCGGAAGCGGTCGCGGCCGTCGTCGCCCGCCTCGAACGTGTTCTCGCCGCCGTCGTCGCCGACCCGGAACTCGCCACCGGTGACATCCCGGTGCTGTCCACCACCGAATCGGACGCCCTCTGCCCGGTGTGGGGGGGCACATCCCACCGAGCCACACACCCTCGCGGAGCTGATCGCGGACGCCGTCGCGTCGGGGCCGGACCGCACCGCCGTCGTCGACGGCGAGCGGCGCCTCACCTACCGTGAGCTCGCCGCCCGGGCCGACGTCCTGGCCGCGATCCTGGCCCGGCACGGCGCCGGACCCGGCACCGTAGTGGCCCTGTCGATCGCGCGGTCCATCGAATCGGTGACCGCGCTGTGGGCGGTCGTCCGGTGCGGAGCCGCGTTCGTCCCGGTGGACCCGAACTACCCACCGGACCGCATCGAGCACATGCTGGTCGACTCCGGCGCGACCCTGGGCCTGACGGTCCGCGCGCACCGGGACCAGGTGCCGGACCTCGTCGAGTGGTTCGACGTCGACGAGATCGACTGGGACGGTGCACCCACGTCCCCGCCGTCCGTGCGTACACACCTCGACGACGCCGCCTACCTCATCTACACCTCCGGGTCGACGGGTCTGCCGAAGGGCGTGATCGTCGGCCACCGCGGCCTGGCGAACCTGATGCACGAGGCGCGGGACCGGTTCGGCGTGACCGCGGACAGCCGCACCCTGCACTTCTCGTCCCCGAGCTTCGACGCGTCGATCCTGGAGTTCCTGCTCGCCCTCGGCTCCGCCGCGACGATGGTGATCGCGCCGCCGACCGTGTACGGCGGCGAGGAACTGCGGGCGGTGCTGCGGAACGTCACCCACGGTTTCGTCACCCCCGCCGCACTGGCGTCGGTGGACGCGACGGGGCTCGACGACCTCCGGTGCGTGATCACCGGCGGCGACGTCTGCCCGCCGGAACTGGTGCGGCAGTGGGTGACCGGGGGCCGAGAGCTGTTCAACGCGTACGGTCCGACGGAGACGACGGTCGTCGCCGGGATCAGTGCCCCCCTCACGCCGGACCGCCCGGTCACCATCGGCGGGCCGTCCTGTGGCAGCGGATCGCTCGTCCTCGACGAGCGGCTGCACCCGGTGCCCGTCGGGGTGGTGGGGGAGCTGTACGTGACGGGTCCGAGCGTGGCCCGCGGCTACCGGAACCGGCCGGGCACCACGGCGGAACGGTTCGTGGCCGATCCGTTCACCGGCGGCCGGATGTACCGGACCGGCGACCTGGTGCGCTGGAACGGTGAAGGGGAGCTGGAGTACCTGGGGCGCAGCGACTTCCAGATCAAGATCCGCGGATTCCGCGTCGAACTCGGCGAGATCGACACGGTGCTGCGAAGCGACCCGACGGTGGCGTTCGCCGCCACGACCGGACACGTGCGCCCCTCCGGGGACATGGCCCTGGTCGGGTACGTGCTGCCCGCCGAGGGCGCGGTCGTCGACGAGGCCGCGCTACTGGCGCGGGCAGCGGCGGCGCTGCCCGCACACATGGTTCCGACCGCCCTCGTCGTCCTCGACGAGCTGCCGTTGACGCCCGCGGGAAAGGTGGACCGGCGCGCGCTGCCACAGCCGCGTTTCGACACCACCGCCGCCGCGTACCGTGCGCCGACGAGCGACACCGAACGCCGAGTCGCGGCCGTCTTCGCGGAGGTCCTCGGTGCGGCCCGGGTCGGTGCCGACGACAGCTTCTTCGACCTCGGCGGCGACTCGCTGATCGCCACCCGTGTCGTCGCCCGGGTCAACGCGGCGCTCGGGACGTCGCTGGGGGTGCTGGACCTGTTCGAGGCACCGACGGTGACGGCCGTGGCCTTCCGCGCGGACGCGGCCGGCCTCGCGACGGCCCGCCCCTCCCTCGAGGCCCGGTTGCACGACACCCCCGTTCCGGTGTCGCTGGCGCAGCAGCGGATGTGGGTGGTCAACCAGCTCGACACGACCTCCGCGGTGTACAACATCCCGATCGCGGTGCGGCTCACCGGCGAACTGGACGTCCCGGCCCTGACCGCCGCGCTCGGTGACGTCGTGGACCGGCACCAGACGCTGCGCACCGTCTTCCCGAACACGCCGACGGGACCGGTCCAGCAGGTGCGGTCGGCCACCGAGGCCACGCCGGACCTGACACCGGTGGACGTCCCCGTCGACCGGCTGCGGCCGCGGGTGCGGGCCCTGGCGACGGCGGGGTTCGACGTCACCTCGACGACACCACTGCGCGCGACACTGCTGCGGATCGCGCCGACCACCCACGTGCTGGTGCTGGTGGTCCATCACATCGCCGCGGACGGACTGTCGATGGGCCCCCTGGCCCGGGACGTGCTGACCGCGTACACGTCCCGGGTCGAGGGCCGCGCCCCGGCGTGGTCGCCGTTGCCGGTCCAGTACGCGGACTACGCGCTGTGGCAGCGGGACCTACTCGGGTCGGCGGACGACCCGGACAGCCTGATGGCGCGGCAGCTGGGGTTCTGGACCGACACCCTCGCCGGTGCACCCGAGGTGCTGTCGCTGCCGATCGACCGGCCGCGCCCCGCGCGGGCGTCGATGCGCGGCGGGACCGTCGACGTCAGCCTCGACGCCGACCTGCACGCACGGCTGCTGGCCCTCGCCCACGACCGCGGCACCAGCCTGTTCATGGTGCTGCACGCGGCATTGGCGGTGCTGCTCGCCCGGTCGAGCGGCGAATCCGACATCTCCATCGGGTCCCCGGTGTCGGGGCGCGGGGAGGCGGGCCTCGACGACCTCGTCGGCATGTTCGTCGGCACCCTGGTGTTGCGCGCGCAGGTCGACGCCGCCGAACCGTTCACCGCGCTGCTGGATCGGGTCCGCGCCGACGACCTCGCCGCGCTGAGCCGCACCGACCTGCCGTTCGAGGTGCTCGTCGACGCGATGAACCCGACCCGCACGACGGCGCATTCACCGCTGTTCCAGGTGATGCTGGTGCTGCAGGCCGCGGTCGACGCACACCTGGAGATGCCGAGGGTCACCGCGGACGTGGAGGACGTCGACACCGGCACGGCGAAGTTCGACCTGCAGGTGATCGTCACCGAGCACACCGCCGCGGACGGCACCCCCGGTCCGCTGGAGACCCAGTTCGCGTACGCGAAGGACCTGTTCGAGCACACCACGATGTCGGCGATGGCGGATCGACTGGTCCGGGTGCTCGAGTCGGTGACCGCCGACCCGGATGCCGTGGTCGGGGATCTCCCGGTGGTGGGCGCCGACGAGCGTCGCCGGGTCGTGCAGGACTGGAACGACACCGCGAATCCCGTCGCGGCGGACACCCTGCCCGCGCTGGTGCGGGCGCAGCGGGCACGCACCCCCGACGACGTTGCGCTGGTGTTCGCGGACCGGCGCTGGACCTTCGACGAGTTCGGTTCGCGGGTGGACGATCTGGCTCGGGTGCTCGCCGCGCGCGGGGTCGGTCCGGGTGCCCGCGTGGCGGTGGCGTTGCGGCGCTCCGACGACCTGCTCGTCGCGATCCACGCCGCGGTCCGGGCGGGCGCGGCGTACGTACCGCTGGACCCGGACCACCCGGAGGCCCGGATCCGGTACGTCCTCGACAACGCGGCACCGGCGATCGTGCTGACCACGTCCGCGATGCGGGACCGCCTACCGGAGGACGCGCCGCTGCTGCTGCTCGACGAACTCGACGACACCGCCGAGCGCAGCGTCGCACTGCCGGAGCCGCACCCGGATTCGGCCGCGTACGTGCTGTACACGTCCGGGTCGACCGGGCGGCCGAAGGGCGTCGAGGTCACCCACCGTGCGATCGTGAACAGGCTGCAGTGGATGCAGGACACCTACCCGCTCGACACGTCCGACGCGGTGCTGCAGAAGACACCGGTGACGTTCGACGTGTCCGTGTGGGAGTTGTTCTGGCCCCTGACGACCGGGGCGCGGCTCGTCGTCGCGGCCCCGGACGGCCACCGCGACCCCGACTACCTGTCCCGGGTCGTCGCCTCCGAACACATCACCACGATGCACTTCGTGCCGTCGATGCTGGCGACGTTCTTGTCCGCGGCGCGCCCCGAGGAGTGCGCCGGCCTACTGCGCGTGTTCTGCAGCGGCGAGGCGCTGCCGCCCGCGACCGCGGAGACGTTCCGCCGGTTCTGCGGTGCGGCGCTGCACAACCTGTACGGTCCGACGGAGGCCGCCGTCGACGTCACCTACTGGGAGACGTCCGCCGCCGACACGGCCACCGTGCCCATCGGGTCCCCGGTGTGGAACACCCGCCTCTACGTCCTCGACTCGCGGCTGCACCCGGTCCCCGTCGGGGTGCGTGGTGAGCTGTACCTCGCCGGCGTCCAGATCGCCCGCGGCTACGTCGGCCGATCGGACCTGACCGCGGACCGGTTCGTCGCGGACCCGTTCGCGCCCGAGCCGGGTGCACGGATGTACCGGACCGGTGACGTGGTCCGCTGGCTGGAGCGGCCGAGCCGGGCACCCGGGCGGCCCAGCGCCGGTGTCCTCGAGTACCTGGGACGCAGCGACTTCCAGGTCAAGCTGCGCGGACAGCGCATCGAGCTCGGCGAGGTCGAGGCCGCGCTGCTCGCCGCCGACGGGGTCGCGCAGTCCGTCGTCGTGGTGCACCACGACGACATCACCGGCGAATCGCTGATCGGGTACGTCGTCGCGGAACCCGGCACCGAGGTGGACCCGGCAGCGGTGCGCACGGCCGCGGGGGCGGAACTCGCCGCCTACATGGTGCCGGCGCAGGTGTTCGTCCTCGACGAGTTCCCCCTCGGCGCGACCGGCAAGCTGGACCGCAAGGCGCTGCCGGAGCCCGAGTTCGTGGTGTCGTCGGCGGAGTTCGTCGCGCCGCGCAACCCGGTCGAGGAGATCCTGTGCGCGATCGTCGCGGACCTCGTTGCGGCGCCCCGCGACGGAGGCGCCGTCGTGCCCCGCATCGGCGTGCACGACAACTTCTTCGACCTCGGCGGCAACTCGCTGATCGCGGCCCGATTGGTGGCTCGCGCGAACGCGGCACTCGGCGGCCGCATCGGGGTCCGGGAGGTGTTCGACGCGCCGACCGTGGCGACGCTGGCATTGCGGGTCGAGTCGGCGACGGCCGCCGCCGCGGACCGGCCGCCACTGGTAGCGGAGCCGCGCCCCACCCCGGTCCCCGTCGCGCTCGCCCAGCAACGCATGTGGTTCGTCAACCAGTTCGACACCACGTCGCCGGCGTACAACATCGTGATGCCGATCCGCCTCGACGGCGACCTCGACGAGGCCGCGCTGGCAGCGGCAGTCACCGACGTCCTCGACCGGCACGAGGCTCTGCGCACCCGCTTCCCGCTCGTCGACGGCGCCCCCACCCAGGAGGTCCTCGCGACCGGCGACGTCACGCTCGACCTGGCGGCGGTCCCGATCCCCGAATCGGATCTGCCGCAGCGGATCACCGCACTGGCATCGGACGGTTTCGACGTCACCGGCGCGCCGCCGCTGCGGGCGTCCCTGCTGCGCACCGCACCGCAGGCGCACGTCCTCGTCATCGTGCTGCACCACATCTGCGCCGACGGATTCTCGATGGCGCCGCTGGCCCGGGACGTGATGACCGCCTACGGCGCCCGCGCGGCCGGACTGGTGCCCCAGTGGACACCGCTGCCGGTGCAGTACGCGGACTTCGCGCTCTGGCAGCAGCGCGTCCTCGGTTCCGCGGACGACCCGGACAGCCTGATGGCCCGGCAGCTCGACTACTGGACCACCACCCTCGCCGACCTCCCGGACCTGCTGCCGCTGCCCACCGACCGGCCGCGGCCGCCGGTGCAGTCGCTGCGCGGCGCGGCGGCGCCGTTCACCATCGACGCCGAACTGCACCGGCGGCTGATCGCGACGGCCCGCGAACGTGGCACCACCGTCTTCATGGCGATGCACGCGGTGCTCGCGCTCCTGCTCGCCCGCTCCTCGGGCACCACCGACATCGCCGTCGGCACCCCGATCGCCGGTCGCGGCGAGCCCGAACTCGACGACATGGTCGGCATGTTCGTCGGCACCCTCGTGCTGCGCACCGACGTCCGGCCCGGCGCCTCGTTCGTCGAACTCCTCTCCGCGGTCCGGGAGCGGGACCTGCAGGCGTTCCACCAGTCGGACCTGCCGTTCGAGCGGCTCGTGGAGGTGCTCGCGCCGGAGCGCAGCACCGCGCACTCGCCCCTGTTCCAGGTGATGTTCGAGTTCCGCAACACCGAACGCGCCCGGCTGGAACTGCCCGGCCTGACCGTCTCGGCCGTCGACCTCGACACCTCCATCGCGAACTTCGACCTGCAGCTCACCTGCACGGAACGGTTCGACCCGGACGGCACCCCCGCCGGCATCGACGCCGGATTCACCTATGCGACGGACCTTTTCGACCCCGGCACGATCGACGAACTGTCCCGGCGGCTGCGCCGCATCGTCGCGGCGGTGACGGCCGCGCCCGACGCGCCGGTCGGGGACGCAGCCCTGCTCGACGTGGGAACGATCGCGGCGCTCGCGCCGGTCCGCGGACTCGAACCGGTTCCGCCGCGCACCCTCCCTGAGCTGCTGGCGGCGGCGGTCGCCGAGAACCCCGACGGTGTCGCTCTCGTCGACGGCGGCGACGGTACCGCGCTCACGTACCGGGACCTCGACGCCGAGTCGAACCGGCTGGCCCGCCGGCTGATCGCGCTCGGCGCCGCACCCGACACCGTCGTCGCGGTCGCGTTGCCGCGGTCGACGCGGTCGGTGCTCGCGGTGTGGGCGGTCGCCAAGACCGGCGCCGCGTTCGTGCCGGTGGACCCGAACTATCCGGCGGACCGCATCCTGCACATGCTCGAGGACTCGGGTGCGGTGCTGGCGCTGACCCGCGCCGACCAGCGTCACCTCGTCCCCGACGGCGTCACCGCCGTCACCCACGACGATCCCGACCTCGCCGCGTTCGCCGCCGGCACGGTCACCGACGCCGACCGCCGCGCGCCGCTGCGGACCGACAATCCGGCGTACCTGATCTACACGTCGGGCTCCACCGGTGTCCCCAAGGGCGTCGTGGTGACGCACCGGGGCCTGGCGAGCTTCGCCGCCGACGAACGCCGCCGCTACGAGATCACCCGCGACGCGCGGACCCTGCACTTCTCGTCGCCGAGCTTCGACGCGTCGATCCTGGAACTGCTGCTCGCGGTCGGTGCCGGAGCCACGATGGTCGTGGCGCCACCGGACGTGATCGGCGGCGCCGACCTCACCGACCTGCTGCGCCGGGAACGGGTCACGCACGCCTTCGTCACGCCCGCCGCTCTCGGCTCCGTCGACGCGGACGCGGTCCCGGATCTGCGGTGCGTCGCGACCGGCGGGGACAGCTGCCCGCCGGAACTGGTACGGCAGTGGGTCGCCGCTGCACCGACCGACCCGAGTTCCCGAGGGCGCCGGCGGATGTTCAACGCGTACGGCCCGACCGAGGCCACCGTCGTCGCCGCCGTCACCGGCCCGATGGACCCGGACCGGCCGGTGACCATCGGCCGGCCCCCGACCGGTGGCGCGGTCGTCGTCCTCGACGAGCGGCTGCGGCCGGTGCCGGTGGGCGTGGTGGGGGAGCTGTACGTGACGGGACCGAGCGTGGCCCGCGGGT
Organism: Rhodococcus gannanensis; assembly: GCF_042681175.1. Lineage (NCBI taxonomy): Bacteria > Bacillati > Actinomycetota > Actinomycetes > Mycobacteriales > Nocardiaceae > Rhodococcus > Rhodococcus gannanensis. The sequence goes on along the minus strand of NZ_JBHUFB010000012.1, from coordinate 214,378 downwards.
ACCGGAACCGGCCCGGCACCACGGCGGAGCGGTTCGTGGCCGATCCGTTCACCGGCGGCCGGATGTACCGGACCGGCGATCTGGTGCGCTGGACGGGCGATCCGAGCGGTGCGACGGGCGCGCTGGAGTACCTGGGGCGCAGCGACTTCCAGGTCAAGATCCGCGGCTTCCGCATCGAACTCGGCGAGGTGGAGTCGGCGCTGACCCGCCACGACTCCGTCGCCCGCGCCGTCGTCGTCGCGCATCCCGACAGCGCCGGACGGCCCCGCCTGGTCGGGTACGTGGTCCCGTCTGTCGCCGGCGTGGACGTCGACATCGACGACCTGCTGGCGTTCGCGGCCACGCAACTCGCCCCGTACATGGTGCCCGCCGCCCTCGTCGTCCTCGACGACCTGCCGCTGACCCCGGTCGGCAAGCTCGACCGCCGCGCCCTGCCCGAGCCGGACTTCGCCGCCCGCGCCACCACCCGCCGCGCCGCGACCGGCCCCGTCGAGGACACCCTTGCCGCCCTGTACGCCGAGGTGCTCGGCCTCGACGTCTCCGAGTTCGGTGTGGACGACTCGTTCTTCGCTCTCGGCGGCGACAGCATCATGTCGATCCAGCTCGTCGCCCGCGCCAAGGACGCCGGTGTCGCGCTGACGCCGCGGCAGGTGTTCGAGCACAAGACGGTCGCCGCGCTCGCCACCGTCGCGGAGGCGGGCGATGCCCCGGTGCAGGAGCTGGAGGAACTGCCCGGCGGCGGTGTCGGAGACATGCCGCCCACCCCGATCGTGCGGTGGCTGATCGAGCGCAGCGGCCTCCCCGAACGGCCCGGCGAAGGCCGCTTCGACCGGATGTCGCAGCCGACGCTGCTGCGCGCACCCCGCGACCTGACCTCGCTCGACCCGCTCGTCGCGACCGTCCAGGCGGTCCTCGACCGGCACGACATGCTGCGCGCCCGGTTGCGGATCGACGACCCGGCGGTGGGACCGGTGATGGAGGCACGGCCGGTCGGCGCCGTCGACGCCGGCTCCTGCGTGCGGCGGGTCGCCGTCCGGTCGGTGCCCGGCACTCCCGAGTACGAGTCGGCGGCCCTCGCCGTCCTCGACGCCGCCCAGGACCGGCTCGACCCGGTGAACGGGGTGATGCTGCAGGTGGTGTGGCTCGACTCGGCCACCGGTGAGGACCGGTTGATGGTGGTCGTGCACCACCTCGTCGTCGACGGCGTGTCGTGGCGGGTGCTGGTGCCGGACCTGGCGATCGCGTGGTCGCACGTGACGGCCGGGCAGGAACCGGCACTGCCGCCGGTCGGGACCTCGATGCGGCGGTGGGCGCACGCCCTCGTCGACGCCGCCGGATCCCGGCGCGACGAACTGGACCTGTGGCGGTCCGTGCACACCGGCCCCGACCCGGTGCTCGGCTCCCGCCCCCTGGACCCGGCCCTCGACGTCGAGTCCACCGCCGAGCGGCTGACGGTCGAGGTGCCCGCCGACGTCAGCGACGCCGTCCTGACCGCGGTCCCCGAGACGTACCACGGCAGCGTCGCCGACGGACTGCTGACGGCGCTGGCGTTGGCGGTGACGCGGTGGCGGCACGACCACGGGCAGGACGTCTCGGGCGGCACCCTGCTCGGCCTCGAAGGCCACGGCCGCGAGGACCAGGTGGTGGGTGGCGCCGACCTGTCCCGCACCGTCGGATGGTTCACCTCCCTGCACCCGCTGCGCCTGCACCTGCCGGACCTCGACCTCGACGACGCATTCGCGGGCGGACGCTCCGCGGGCGCCGCGATCAAGGCCGTCAAGGAACAACTGCTCGCGATCCCCGACAGCGGCGTCGGCTACGGCCTGCTGCGCTACCTCGACCCGGCTGCCGGCCGCGAACTCGCCGGACATCCCGCGCCGCAGATCACCTTCAACTACCTCGGCCGGTTCGCGACCGACCTGGCGGCGGGCGGCGCCGACGCGGCGTGGACCCCGGCGGGCGAGGTGGACATGCAGCGCGTCCAGGACCGGGACATGCCGCTGGCGTCCGTCCTCGACGTCAACGCGGTGACCACGATGGACGGCGACCGGCCCGTGCTGCGCGCCACCTGGGCCTACCCGGCGGGGGTGCTCACCGCCGCCGAGGTCACCGAGATCGCGGGCCTGTGGACGTCGGCGCTGACCGCGCTGGCCCGGCACGTCGCCGGACCGGACGCCGGCGGACTGACCCCGTCCGACCTCGACCTGATGGACCTGGACCAGCCGGCGATCGACCGCATCGAGGCCGCACACCCGGGGCTGCAGGAGATCTGGCCGCTGACGCCCCTGCAGTCGGGCCTGCTGTACCACGCCGAGGCAGCGGCGTCGGGTGCAGTCGAGGAACGGTCCGTCGACTCGTACACGGTGCAGCTGACGGTGGTGGCGAGCGGCGCCGATCCGGTGCGGGTGCGCCGCGCCGGGCAGGCGCTGCTGGACCGGCATCCCAACCTGCGGGCCGCGTTCGTCCCCGACGACACCGGCAGGCCGGTGCAGGTCGTCCACCGCCACGTCGACCTCCCCTGGGAGGAGGTCGACCTGAGCGGCCTGCCGGACGAGGAACGGGCGGCGGCCCTGGACCGGCTGATGACCGCGGACCGGGCCCGCGGATTCGACATGGCGACGGCGCCGCTGCTGCGGCTGACGATGATCCGCACCGGCGCCGACGAACACCACATCGTCCTGACGAACCATCACATCCTGCTCGACGGCTGGTCGATGCCACTGGTCCTGCGTGACCTGCTCACCCTGTACGCGACCGGTGGCGACGACACGAACCTGCCCCGCGTGCACGCGTATCGCGACTACCTGAGCTGGCTGTCCCGCCGGGACACGGCGGAGTCGCTGGACGCGTGGCGGGACGCGCTCGCCGGGGCCACCGACCCGACCCTCCTCGACCACGGCGCCGGCTCCACGGACCCGTCCCGGCAGGTGCGGGTCGACCTCGGCGCCGAGGTCGCCACCGGCCTGCGGGCCCTGGCCCGCGACCGCGGCATCACCCTGTCCACGATGATCCGGCTGGCGTGGGGAATCACGTTGGGGGAGTTGACCGGCCGCGACGACGTCGTGTTCGGCGGCACCGTCGCCGGGCGGCCCCCGCAGATCCCCGGGATCGAGTCGATGGTCGGCCTGTTCATCAACACACTGCCGGTGCGCGTCACCCTCGATCCGCACGAGACGCTCGTCGAGGCGGGGGAACGACTGCAGGCCGAGCAGGCCGCCCTGCTCGACCACCACCATGTCGGGCTGTCCGACATCGTCGACGCCGCCGGCCCCGGAGCGGTGTTCGACTCGCTCACGGTGTTCGAGTCGTATCCCATCGACCGCGACGCGCTGGCCGCGGACACCGACATCGCGGGCATGCGGGTGCAGGACGTCCACGACACCGCCGACGCCGCGCACTACCCACTGGCCCTGATCGCCTCCGACGACGAGCACCTGACCCTCGACCTCGAGTACTTCCCGGACGTGTTCGACCGGGGTCTCGTCGAGCGGCTCGGTGGGCAGGTCGCGCGGGTGTTGCGCACCCTCGTCGACGACCCGGACCTGCCGCTGCCGCGGCTGCGGTTGCTCACCGGCGGTGAGGAGTCCCTCCTCGCACCGGCGCGGGGGCTGCCCACCGACGCCCGTCGGACCCTGCCGCAGATCCTCACCGACGCCGCCGGGACCCGACCGGAGTCGGTCGCGCTGCGCCACCGACCCGACCCCGACGGCCCGCTGCGGTCGGTGACCTACGGTGAACTCGACGCGACGTCGAACCGGTTGGCGCGGGCGCTGATCGCGCGCGGCGCGGGACCGGGCACCGCCGTCGCGCTGTGCCTGGCCCGCTCCGCCGACTCGGTGACCGCGATGTGGGCGGTCGCCAAGACCGGTGCCGCGTTCGTCCCGGTCGACCCCCACTACCCACCCGACCGGGTCGCGCACATGCTCACCGACTCGGGATCGGTCCTCGGGGTCACCCTCGCCGACACCGAGACCCGGCTGCCGGAGCAGGTGATCTGGCTGTGCCTCGACGGCCCGGACACCGGCGAGATGCTCGCGTCCGTGTCGGCGGCGCCGGTCACCGACGTCGACCGGCGGTCGCCGCTGCGCGCCGACGACGCCGCCTACGTCATCTACACGTCCGGATCCACCGGCACCCCGAAGGGGGTCGTGGTCACCCACCGCGGCCTCGACGCCTTCACCCACGAGCTGCAGCGGCGGATGGGCGCCAACCACCGCAGCCGCACACTGCACTTCGCGTCACCCAGTTTCGACGGCGCGGTCCTCGACTACCTGCTCGCGTTCGGTCCGGGCGCGACCATGGTGATCGCCCCACCCGGCGTGTACGGCGGCACCGAACTCGCCGACCTGATCGCGGCCGAACACGTCACCCACTCGTTCGTGACCACCGCGGGCCTCGAGACGGTGGACCCGGCCGGTCTGGACGAGTTCGCGGCCGTCCTGGTCGGCGGCGAGGCGTGCCCACCGGAGCTGGTCGCCCGCTGGGTCGGCGACGTATCGGGAGGGGCCGGCCGGCGCTTCTTCAACGGCTACGGCCCCACCGAGGCCACGATCATGGCCGACATCAGCGCGCCCTTGCGGGCCGGGGAGCCGGTCGGGATCGGCGGTCCCGTCCTCGGCGCCCACCAGGTGGTGCTCGGGTCGCGGCTGCAGCCGGTGCCCGCAGGCGCGCCCGGCGAACTGTACCTGTGCGGTCCCGGCCTGGCCCGCGGCTACCACGGCCGCCCCGGACTGACCGCGGGCCGGTTCGTCGCGAACCCGTACGCGCCCGGGGAGCGGATGTACCGCACCGGCGACCTCGTGCGGTGGAACGTCGACGGCGGCACCCCGACCCTCGAGTACCTGGGCCGCAGCGACTTCCAGGTGAAGATCCGCGGATTCCGCATCGAGCTCGGCGAGATCGACTCGGCGGTCGCGGCGCACCCCGACGTCACGTTCGCGGTCACCGTCGCCCACCAGGTCGGCGACGACACCCACCTGGCCGCGTACGTCACCACCGACGGGCGCACACCCACCGCGTCCGAGGTCCGCGACTTCGTCCGCGGCCGGCTGCCCGCGCACATGGTCCCCGAATCGGTCACCGTCCTCGACCGGATCCCGCTGACCCCCGTCGGCAAACTCGACCGCCGCGCACTGCCCGAACCCGACTTCGCCGTCGCCCGGTACGTGCCGCCGTCCACCCCGCTCGAGCAGACGGTCGCCGACGTGTTCGCCGACGTCCTCGGCGTCGACCGGGTCGGCGCGGACGACGACTTCTTCGACCTCGGCGGCAACTCGCTGATCGCGACCCGCGCCGCGGCACGCCTGACCGCGACGCGCGGCGCACCGGTCGGGGTGCGGACCCTGTTCGACGCGCGGACGGTCCGCGACGTCGCCGAGGCCCTGGCGGCCGACCCGGCCGCCGGGTCCGGTGCGCGCCCACCGCTGGCCCCGGGGCCGCGGCCGCCACACCTGCCGCTCTCGCCTGCGCAGCAACGGATGTGGTTCCTCAACCAGTTCGACACGTCCTCGCCGGCCTACAACATTCCGCTCGCGGTCCGGCTCACCGGCGACCTCGACGTCGCGACCCTCGCCGCGGCGCTGCGGGACGTGCAGGCCCGGCACGAGTCGCTGCGCACCGTCTATCCGATGGGCGACGACGGCGAACCCGAGCAGCGCGTGCTCGACCCGGAACTGTCCGACCTCGACGTGCGGACCGTCACCGAGGCCGACCTGCCCGCCCGCCTCGCCGCATTCGTCGGCGGCGGATTCGACGTGACCGCCGAGGTTCCGGTGCGGGTGGCCCTGTTCGTCACCGGTCCCCGCGACGCCGCCCTCGCGATCGTGGTGCACCACATCTGCGCGGACGGGTTCTCGATGGCGCCGCTGGCCCGGGACGTGATGGCCGCCTACCAGGCCCGGCTGGAGGGTCACGACCCGGCCGACCGCGAGCCGCTGTCCGTGCAGTTCGCCGACTTCGCGTTGTGGCAGCGGGACCTGCTCGGTGACCCCGACGACCCCGGCTCGCGGCACGCCGCCGAACTCGCGTTCTGGACACGGGAACTCGCCGGTCTGCCCGAGGTGCTCGAGCTGCCGCTCGACCGCCCGCGGCCCACCCGGCGGGACATGGTCGGCGCCCGGGTCCCGTTGCGGATCGACGCGGACACGCACCGGGCGCTGGCCGACCTGGCCCGCAGCCGCGGCGCGACGATGTTCATGGCGATGCACGCCGCGCTGGCGTTGCTGCTGTCGAAGATCACCGGCAGCGACGACCTCGCGATCGGCACCCCGGTCGCCGGCCGCGGCGCCGCCGCGCTCGACGAGATGGTCGGCATGTTCGTCGGCACCCTGGTGCTGCGCAGCCCGGTCCCGCCGGAGTCGACGTTCCGGGACCTGGTCGGGGACATGCGGGCCCGTGACATCGCCGCCTTCGAGAACACCGACCTGCCGTTCGAGGTGCTCGTCGACACCCTCGCACCGGATCGCTCCACCAGCCACACCCCGCTGTTCCAGGTGCTGATCGAGTTCCAGAACAACGAACTGCCGACGTTGACACTGCCCGGCCTGACCGTGACACCGGTCGAACCGGACCTGCCGGTGGCGAAGTTCGACCTGCAGTTCACGCTCGCCGAGACGTTCGGCGACGACGGCACCCCCGCCGGGATCGCCGGCACCCTCACCTACGCGACGGACGTGTTCGACGAGGTCACCGCGACCGCGATCACCGACCGGTTCACCCGGCTGCTCACCGACCTCGAGTCGCACCCCGACCGTCCCGTCGGCGACGTCGACCTGTGCACCGCCGCCGAACTCGACGCGATCGCCGGGGAGTGGAACCCGCCCGGGCGCCGTGCCCCGGACACCACCCTCGCCGCCGCGTTCGCGGACGCGGTCCGGCGGTATCCGGACGCCCCGGCGGTCACCTGCGGGGACGTCACCCTCACCTACGCCGAGCTGGGTGCGCGGGCGAACCGCCTCGCCCGGGTCCTGATCGACGCGGGCGCCGCCCCGGAAACCCTTGTCGGGGTGGCACTGCCGCGGGGCATCGACCTCGTCGTCGCCCTGCTCGCCGTCGTCGAGTCCGGCGCCGGCTACCTTCCCCTCGACATCGGCCACCCGGCGGAACGGCACGCGTTCACCCTTGCCGACGCGGCACCCGTGTGCACGGTGACCACCGTCGTCGACGCCGACCGGCTGCCGGATTCCGACGTGCCCGTCGTCGCGCTCGACGATCCCGCCGTCACCGCGGCCCTGCGCTCCGCCTCCGACGGGCCCCTCACCGACCGCGACCGCCGCGCACCACTCACCCCGGACACCGTCGCCTACGTCATCTACACATCCGGTTCGACCGGCCGCCCCAAGGGCGTCCTCGTGCCGCACCGCAACGTGCTCACCCTGTTCGAGAACACCCGCGACACCTTCGGATTCGACGAGACCGACGTGTGGACGATGTTCCACTCGGCCGCGTTCGACTTCTCCGTCTGGGAACTGTGGGGTCCGCTGCTGCACGGCGGACGGCTGGTCGTCGTCGACCACGACACCTCCCGATCCCCGGACCTGTTCCTCGCCCTCCTCGAACGCGAACACGTCACCGTCCTCAACCAGACCCCGACCGCGTTCTACCAAATCGCCGAGGCGGAACGCACCGCCGGCGGCGAGCCGCTCACCGCGTTGCGGTACGTCGTCTTCGGTGGTGAGGCACTGGACTTCGCGCAGCTGCGGCGCTGGTACGAGCGGCACGGCGCCGGGGCGAGCGCAGCGACGGGGTATGTTGCCGCCTCACCCGCGCTCGTGAACATGTACGGCATCACCGAGACGACGGTGCACGTCACCCGGCTGCCGCTCACCGCGGACCTCGCGGCGTCGTCGTCGGCGAGCGTCGTCGGTCGCGCCCTGCCTGCGCTGCGGGTCAGCGTCCTCGACCGCCGACTGCGTCCGGTGCCGCCGGGCGTGGTGGGGGAGATGTACGTCTCCGGCGACCAGGTCACCCGCGGCTACCTCGGCCGCCCCGACCTGACCGCGGCCCGGTTCGTCGCCGACCCGTCCGGCCGTCCGGGGCAGCGGATGTACCGCACCGGTGACCTCGCCCGGTGGAACCGCAGCGGCAGGCTCGAGTACCTCGGCCGCAGCGACCTGCAGGTCAAGATCCGCGGCTTCCGCATCGAGCTCGGCGAGATCGAGTCCGCGGCACTGCGATTCCCCGGTGTCGCCGCGGCGGTCGCCGTCGCCCACGACGACGGCGCCGGACGCGTCCGGCTCGTCGAGTACCTGGTTCCCGAGCCCGGTACCGTCCTCGACCGCGACGGCCTCCGGGAGTTCCTCGGCGAGGAACTCGCCGCGCACATGGTGCCCGCGGCGTTGATCGAACTCGACGCGCTGCCGTTGACCGTCAACGGGAAACTGGACCGGAAGGCGTTGCCGGAACCCGACTTCGGTGCCGCGGTCGGGGCGGGACGGGACCCCGCCACCGAATCGGAGTCGACGCTCGCCGGGCTGTTCGCGGAGGTACTCGGCCTCGACCGGGTCGGCGTCGACGACTCGTTCTTCTCGCTCGGCGGCGACAGCATCATGTCCATCCAGTTCGTCGCCCGCGCCAAGGACGCCGGACTGCACCTGACGCCGCGGCAGGTGTTCGAGCACAAGACGGTCGCGGCGCTCGCCGCGGTCGCGGAATCCGCGGAGGTGGCGGCGCCCGTCCTCGACGAACTGCCCGGCGGCGGGGTCGGACCGTTCCCCGCCACCCCGATCGTCCGGTGGCTCCTCGACCGCGCCGACGCCGGCGGGGCGGGGCTGGGCCGCTACACGCAGACGGCGCTGCTCACCCTGCCCGCCGACGCCGACCACGCCCGCCTCGTCGCGGCCCTCGGCGCGGTCGTCGACCGGCACGACATGCTGCGCGCCCGCCTCGACCGCGCCTCCCGGACCGTGGCCGTCGCCGCGCCCGGCAGCGTCGACATCGGTTCGGTGCTGACCCGGGTGCCCGTCGACGCCGTCACCGGCGCGGCGTTCGAGGCGGTCGCCGACATCGCGCTCGCCGACGCCGCGGGCCGTCTCGACCCCGAGGCCGGGGTGCTGCTGCAGGCCGTCCGGTTCGACCCGCCGACCGGCGCCGGCCGGCTGCTGCTGGTCGTGCACCACCTCGCCGTCGACGGCGTGTCGTGGCGGATCCTGGTCCCCGACCTGGCGATCGCGTGGGCGCAGCTCGGCGAGGACCGACCCGTCGACCTGCCGCCGGTGGGCACCTCGATGCGCCGGTGGGCGCACGCCCTCGCCGCCGCGGACCGGACCGGCGAGATCGGCCACTGGCGCCGTGTGCTCGCCGCACCCGACCCAGCGCTCGGTGCCCGCCGCCTCGACCCGGCCGCCGACGTCGCCGGCACCCTCGACCGCGTCAGCGTCGAGGTGCCCCCCGAGGTCACCGAGGCGCTGCTGACCGCCGTCCCCGACGCGTTCCACGGCGGCGTCGGCGACGGCCTGCTCACCGCCCTCGCCCTGGCCGTGACCCGGTGGCGCACCGACCGCGGACAGGCCCACACCGACACCCTCGTCACCCTGGAGGGCCACGGCCGCGAACCCGCGGCCGTCGCGCAGGACGGGTCGGGAGACGCCGACCTGTCCCGCACGGTCGGCTGGTTCACGACGATGCATCCGGTCCGCCTCGACCTCGCAGGCGTCGACGTCGACGAGGCGTTCGACGCCGGACCGGCCGCAGGCGCCGCGATCAAGGCCGTCAAGGAACAGGTCCTCGCCGCCCCGGACCACGGCATCGGTTTCGGGCTGCTGCGGTACCCGGCGGCGGGGGACTCACCGCTCGCCGACACCCCGGACCCGCAGATCGGTTTCAACTACCTGGGCCGGCTCGCCGGCGCGGCAGGCACGGACTCCGACGCGGCGTGGCTGCCCGTCTCCGACGTCACCCTCGACGACGCACCCCCACCGGACCTGCCGGTGACCACCGTCCTCGACGTCAACGCCGTCACCCTCGGCGGCCCCGACGGTCCGCGGCTGCGCGCCACCTGGGACTTCCCGGCCGGGGTGCTGTCCGCCGAGGAGGTCACCCTGCTCGCGGAACTGTGGGTGCAGGCGCTGACCGCCGTCGCGCGGCACGCCACCGACCCCGCCGCGGGCGGGCTCACCCCCTCCGACCTCGGCCTGGTCGAACTCGGCCAGGCGGAGATCGACGATCTCGAACACCGCTACCCGACGCTGGCGGACGTGTGGCCGCTGGGGCCGCTGCAGGCGGGCCTGCTGTTCCAGTCGCGGCTGGTTGAGGACGCCACCGACCCGTACGTCGTGCAATTGACGCTCGACCTGGTCGGCGACGTCGACGCCGACCGGATGCGCCGCGCCGGGCAGGCGCTGCTGGACCGGCATCCGAACCTGCGCGCGGGATTCGTCGTCGACGACGCGGGCCACGCCGCGCAGGTGGTGCCCGCGCGGGCGGTGCTGCCCTGGACGGTGACCGACCTGCGCGGCACCGATCCCGCCGCCGCCGAGACCCGGTTCGGGGCACTCCGGGACGCCGACCGCGGCGCCGGATTCGACATGTCCGCGCCGCCGCTGCTGCGACTGCACCTGGTGACCGTCGCGCCCGGTGAGCACCACCTGGTGCTCACCAACCACCACATCCTCCTCGACGGCTGGTCGACGCCGCTGATCCTGCGGGACCTGCTCACCCTGTACGCCACCGACGGCGACCACACGGTCCTGCCGCGGGTCCGGTCCTACCGCGACTACCTGGGGTGGCTCGCCGGGCAGGATCCGGCCGCGTCCACCGCGGTGTGGCGGGACCTGTTCGCCGACGTCGGCGAGCCGACACTGCTCGCCCCGACCGCTCCCGGCCAGCCCGCGCCGGCCGGGTCCCGCGAGTACGAGACACTGCTGCCCGAGGACGCCGCCGACCGGATCCGGGCCCTCGCACGGTCCCGTGGACTGACCGTGAACACGGTCGTGCAGGCGGCGTGGGCGTTCGTCCTCGGCGCCCTCACCGGCCGCAGCGACGTCGTGTTCGGTGCCACCGTGTCGGGCCGGCCCCCGCAGATCCCGGGGATCGAGTCGATGGTCGGACTGTTCATCACCACCATCCCCGTCCGGGTGAGCCTCGACCCCGCCGAAACCCTCGGCGGGCTCCTGGACCGCCTGCAGTCGGAGCAGGCGGCGCTGCTCGACCACCACCTGCTGGGGTTGCCCGCGATCCAGCAGGCCGCGGGTCCCGGCTCGGTGTTCGACACCCTGACCGTGTTCGAGTCCTATCCCGTCGACCGCGCCGGGCTCACCGCCGAGACCGACATCGCCGGGATGCGCGTCGCCGACATCCACGGCCGCGACTCCGCGCACTACCCGCTCGCGCTGGTGGCCTCCGACACCGGTGGGCTGAACCTCAAGTTCGAGTACTCGGAGGCGTTCGGGCGCGGCGAGGTCGCCGTCGTCGCCGACCGCGTGCAGCGGATGCTGCTGCTGTTCGCCGACGCCCCCGACACCCGCATCGCCGACGCGCACGCCCTGCGCGCGGACGAGGCCGCCGACCTGCTGCCCGTCACCGGACCGGCCGGGCAGTCGATCCGGACGCTGCCGCAGCTCCTCGCCGACGGCGCGGCACTCGACCCCGACGCGGTCGCGTTGACCGCCGCCGGCCGCGAGGTCACCTACCGCGAGCTCGACGACCGGTCGAACCGGCTCGCCCGGGTCCTGATCGGGCTCGGCGCGCGCCCGGAGTCGTTCGTCGCGGTCGGCATCGCCCGCTCGGAGGAGTCGGTGCTGTGCATGTGGGCCGTCGCCAAGACCGGTGCCGCGTTCGTCCCCGTGGACCCGAGCTATCCGCCGGAACGCATCGCGCACATGCTCACCGACTCCGGCGCCGCCGTCGGCCTGACCACCAGCGGTCACCGCGACACGCTGCCCGACTCGATGCCGTGGCTGCTCCTCGACGATCCCGCGTTCGCCGACCGGTGCGAGCGGGAGTCCGCGGCTGCGGTCACCGACGCCGACCGGTCGGCGCCGATCGCCCTCACCAACGCCGCGTACCTCGTCTACACATCCGGGTCGACGGGCACCCCGAAGGGTGTCGTCGTCACCCACACCGGACTCGACAACTTCGCCCGCGACCAGCTCGACCGGTTCGGTGCCACACCGGGTTCCCGCGCCCTGCACTTCTCCACCCCCAGCTTCGACGGGGCGGTGTTCGAGTACCTGCAGGCGTTCGGCGCGGGCGCGACCATGGTGATCGCCCCGACGACCGTCTACGGCGGGACCGAACTCGCGCAGCTCGTCAAGTCCGAACGCGTCACCCACGCATTCGTCACCACCGCCGCCCTCGCGACCGTCGACCCCGCCGGTCTCGACGAGTTCACCGACGTCGTGTTCGGCGGCGAGGCCTGCCCGCCCGACCTCGTGACCCGGTGGGCGGCCCCGGACCCGGGGGCGCCCGGGGCGCGGCGCCTGCACAACGCGTACGGCCCGACCGAGACGACGGTGATGTCGAACATCAGCGCGCCCATGTCACCGGACCGCCCCATCACCCTCGGCGGACCCATCCGCGGTGTCCAGGAACTCGTCCTCGGCGAACACCTGCAACCGGTTCCGGTCGGCGCCCCCGGCGAGCTGTACATCTGCGGTGTCGGCCTGGCCCGCGGCTACCACGCCCGGCCCGGATTCACCGCCGGACGGTTCGTCGCGAACCCGTACGCGCCGGGGGAGCGGATGTACCGCACCGGCGACCTGGTCCGCTGGACCCGCGCCGACGACAACCAGATCGGCACCGCCGACGGTGGGTACACGCTGGAGTACCTGGGCCGCACCGACTTCCAGGTCAAGATCCGCGGGTTCCGCATCGAACTCGGCGAGATCGACACCGCGCTGATGGCGCAGCCGGGCGTCGGGTTCGCCGTCACCCTCGCCGTCCCGGGCCCCGCCGGGGACACCGCGATCGCCGCCTACGTGCTGCCCGCCACCGGGCACCGGGTCGATCCCGGCGACCTCACGGCCGGACTCGCGCGGCACCTGCCCGGCCACATGGTGCCCGCGGCGATCACCGTCCTCGACGAGATTCCCCTGACGCCGGTCGGCAAGCTCGACAGGCGGGCCCTGCCGGAACCCCGATTCGATCTCGCCGCACCCGATTACGTGGCACCGGCCACGGACCGCGAACGGGTCGTCGCGGAGGTGTTCGCGGACGTCCTCGGCCGGGACCGGGTCGGCGTCGACGACGACTTCTTCGACATCGGTGGGAACTCGCTCGTCGCGACCCGCGTCACCGCCCGCCTCGGCGCGGTCCTCGGTGTCACCGTCGGAGTGCGGGCACTGTTCGAATCGCCGACCGTGCGCAGCCTCGCCCGCGCCCTGGACGAGGCCGACCACGTCGCCGCCGACGGCGGCGAGCCGCGACCCGCCCTCACCGCCGGACCGCGCCCCGAGCACGTCCCGATCTCCCTGGCGCAGCAGCGGATGTGGTTCCTCAACCAATTCGACACCAGCTCCCCGGCGTACAACATCCCGCTCGCCGTCCGGCTCACCGGAGCACTCGACGTGCCCGCGCTGCACGCCGCCGTCGGCGACGTCCTCGACCGGCACGAGTCGTTGCGGACGATGTTCCCCGTCGTCGACGGGTCGCCGACGCAACGCATCGTCGACACCGCGGACGCGCTGACCGAGTTCGCGGAGGAAACCGTCACCGAGGCCGACCTGACGGGCCGGATCACGGAGTTCGCCGCCACCGGCTTCGATGTCAGCGCCGCCGTCCCCGTCCGCGCGGCCCTGTTCACCGTGCGGCCCGACGAGCACGCACTGGTGGTGGTCGTGCACCACATCAGCGCCGACGGCTTCTCCCTCGCCACCCTCGCCCGCGACGTGATGACCGCGTACGTGTCCCGCACCGGCGGCACTCCGGGGGAGGTGGGCGGGGCCCCGCAGTGGGCGCCGCTGCCGGCGCAGTACGCCGACTACACCCTGTGGCAGCACCGCGTCCTCGGCTCCGACGCCGACGAGCACTCCCTGATCAGCAGGCAGTGGCGGTACTGGCGGGACACCCTCGCCGGCCTGCCCGACGTGCTGACCCTGCCCACCGACCGGCCCCGTCCGCTGCAGCAGACGATGCGCGGTGACCGCGTCGAGTTCACGGTGCCGGGCGACGTGCACCGCGCCGTCACCGACCTCGCCCACGCGTCGGGGTCGACGGTGTTCATGGCCGTGCACGCCGCGTACGCGGTGATGCTCGCCCGCATCGCCGACACCGACGACATCGCCGTCGGCACTCCCATCGCCGGGCGCGGCGAGCCCGCGCTCGACGAGATGATCGGCATGTTCGTCGGCACCCTCGTGCTGCGCACCCGCATCGACCCGGCGGTCTCGTTCACCGACCTGCTCGTCGAGGTCCGCGACCGCGACCTCGACGCGTTCGCACACGCCGACCTGCCGTTCGAGCTGCTCGTCGAGAAGCTGAATCCGCCGCGCTCGACCGCGTACTCGCCGCTGTTCCAGGTGTCACTCGAGTTCCAGAACACGCAGACCCCGCACCTGGAGTTGCCGGGTCTGACGGCGGCCGCCGTCGACGTCTCCACCCACGTCGCGAAGGAGGACCTCGAACTGATCCTCGCCGAGCGGTTCGAGGACGACGGCACCCCGGCCGGGATGACCGCCGCCCTCGACTACGCGACCGACCTGTTCGATCCCGGCACCGTCCGCGGTCTCGCCGACCGGTTCGTGCGGATCCTGCGGGCCGTCGTCGCCGACCCGGACCGCGCCGTCGGCGACATCGGCATCCTCGGCGAGCGTGAACTCACCGAGTTCGCGCCCGCCCAGGGACGCACGGCCCGCACCCCGGCGCTGTGGCCGGAACTGCTCTCCGCCGCCGCGCAGGTCGATCCCGACGCCGTCGCCCTGCGGTTCGAGGACCGGCAGGTCACCTACCGGGAACTCGACGAGGAGTCGAACCGGTTGGCGCGGGCCCTGATCGCGCGCGGCGTCGGCCCGGAGACGTTCGTCGCGCTCGGCCTGTCCCGCTCGATCGAGGAGGTCGTCGCGATCTGGGCGGTCGCGAAGGCGGGCGCCGGGTTCGTGCCCGTCGACCCGACCTACCCGACCGAACGGATCGAGTACATGCTCGCCGACTCCGCAGCCGTCGTCGGGGTCACCGTCCCCGACCGTGTCGGCGGCCTGCCGGAGGCCGTGCCGTGGCTCGTCCTCGACGACGAGATGAACCGTGACCTCGAATCCCGGTCGGCGGCACCGGTCACCGACGCCGACCGGCTCGCGCCGCTGCACCTGCAGCATCCGGCCTACCTGATCTACACCTCCGGATCGACGGGCATGCCGAAGGGCGTCATCATCACCCACCAGGGCATCGCGAACCTCACCGCCGAGGAGCACGACCGGTTCCGGGTGACTCCCGCGTCCCGGGTGTCGCATCTCGCGTCGCCGAGCTTCGACGCGTCGGTGTTCGAGCTGATGATGGCGTTCGGTGCCGGCGCCCGCGTGGTGATCGTCCCGCCGACCGTGTTCGGCGGCGACGAACTGACCGACCTGTTGCGGCGTGAGCAGGTCACCCACGCGTTCATCACACCCACCGCGCTGTCCTCGATGACCGACGAGGGACTCGGTGACCTGGCGGTGCTCGCCGTCGCCGGTGAGGCGTGCCCACCGGAGCTGGTCGCGATCTGGTCCCGCGGTAGGCGCATGTTCAACGGCTACGGCCCGACGGAGACCACCATCCAGGCCAGTGTCAGCGACCCGATGGGCGCCGACCGTCCCGTCGACATCGGCCGTCCCGCCATCGGTTTCGAGGAGATGATCCTCGACAGGCGGATGCAGCCGGTGCCGGTCGGGGTGCCCGGCGAGTTGTACATCGCCGGACCCGGTCTGGCCCGCGGCTACCACCACCGGACCGGTCTGACCGCCGGCCGGTTCGTCGCGAACCCGTTCGGTGCACCCGGTACCCGCATGTACCGGACCGGGGACGTGGTCCGGTGGCGCCGCACCGCCGACGGCACCTTCACGGTGGAGTACGTGGGGCGCAGCGACTTCCAGGTCAAGGTGCGGGGCTTCCGGATCGAGCTCGGGGAGATCGACACCGTCCTCGCCGGCCACCCTGCCGTCTCCTTCGCCGCGACCATCGGCTACACCGCCCCCGCGGGCGGCACCCTGCTCGCCGCGTACGTCGTCGGCGCCGAGGGCCTCGCCCCGGACCCGGGGGAGTTGCGTGCGTACGTCGCCGCGCGGCTGCCCGCGCACATGGTCCCCGCGGCCGTCACGATCCTCGACAAGGCGCCGATGACCCCGGTCGGCAAGCTCGACCGCCGGGCGCTGCCCGCACCGCAGTTCGGGTCCCGCTCGGACCTGTACCAGCCGCCGAGCACCCCGACCGAGCACGCCGTGGTGGCGGTGTTCGAGGAGGTCCTCGACGTCGACCAGGTCGGCGTGATGGACAGCTTCTTCGACCTCGGCGGCAACTCCATCGTCGCGACCCGGCTGGTGACGGCCCTCGCATCGAGGCTGGGGCGCACGCTGCCGTTGCAGGCGGTGTTCCTCGACCCCACGCCGCGGGGACTGGCACTGGCCTTGACCGAAGGCGGCACCGCCCCGGTGGACCGGGCACTGAGCGTGCTGATCCCGCTGCGCACCCAGGGCACCAAGGCACCCCTGTTCTGCGTCCACCCGGGCATCGGATTGTCCTGGGGTTACGCCGGTCTCGCGCAGCACCTGTCCCACGACCGTCCCGCGTACGGGCTGCAGTTGCCGGTCATCAGCGGCGGACCGAGCTTCACCTCCGTCGCGGACCTCGCGCACCGCTACGTCGAGGAGATCGTCGCGGTCCGGCCGCACGGTCCGTACCACCTGCTGGGCTGGTCCCTCGGCGGTGTCATCGCGCACGCGATCGCGGTCGAACTCCGCGCCCGCGGCGAGGTCGTCGAAACCCTCGCCGTCATGGACAGCTACCTCGGCGTCGACGACGGCACCCCCGACAGCCTCACCGTGGGGGAGTTGCTGCACGGTCTCGGCCTGGATCTGCCCGCCGCGGAGGAGGAGTCGCTGACGTACGAGCGGGCCGTGACACTCCTCGACGAATCCTTCGGGCAGGACACCGGACTCACCGCCGACCACCTGCGCCGCATCAACGCCGGGTTCACCGACTCCGCACGGATCCTTCGCGAGTTCACCCCGGACGTCTTCGACGGCGACATGCTGTTCTTCAAGGCGACGCAGGCGAACGGCCACCATTCACCGGAGGAGTGGAGCGACAGCGTCACCGGCGGCATCCACGAGATCGCCGTGGACTGCGAACACAACCAGATGATCGAACCCGACGTCCTCGCCGTCGTCGGACCGGTCCTCGACCGCTACCTGATCTCACACTGACCGCGAGGGGTCACGTCGCGGCGCCGAACCACCGTGCCGTCGCCTCGTCGAGGCCGACCTGGTCCGCACCCACCCACACCACGTGACAGTCCGGCCGCAGCAGCGCCGCGGGCACGTCCAGGTCCGGGGCAGCGTCGACGACGTGGTCGACGCGATCCGACCAGCAGGTCACCGACAGTGCGCCGGTGCTGTCGAGGAGCATCCCGCGACCCTCGTGCATCAGGTCGTAGAGCCGGCCGCCGGTCAGCGACAGGTCCCGCAGCCGCCGACCCAGCAGCTCCGAACCGTCGCCGTCGACGTCGTACCGGATGCCGATCGCGGTGATCTTCTCCATCAGGAGCCGGCGCACGTCCGCGAACGCCGCCAGCTCCGACACCAGACGCCGCACCGCCAGCGGGCCGGGCTCCGTCGACAGCAGCGTCATCTGAGCGCGGGTCGTGTCGAGGACGTCCGCGGCGACCGGTCGGCGCTCGCTCTCGTAGCTGTCGAGCAGCGCGTCCGGCGCCCACCCGTCGACGGTGGCCGCGAGCTTCCAGCCGAGGTTGAACGCGTCCTGGATGCCGAGGTTCAGGCCCTGCCCGCCGGTCGGGGGATGAATGTGAGCGGCGTCGCCGGCCAGCAGCACCCGCCCGACCCGGTACCGGTCCGCGAGTCGGGTCGCGTCCCCGAATCGGGACAGCCACCGCGGGGAGTGCACGCCGAAGTCGGTGCCCGCGACCCGCAGGAGCTGTCGTCGGAAGTCCTCGAGTGTCGGTGCGGCCGAGCGGTCCTCGGCCACGCCGTCCGCGGGTACCACCACCCGGTACACGCCGCCGCCGAGCGGCCCGAGACCGAACCGCTTCTGCACGCGACGCACCTCCGCGACCACCGACGCGACCTCGTCCGGGGACGCGGTCACCTCCATCTCGCCGAGCAGTGTCTCCACCCGCGCCGGTTCCCCCGGGAAACCGACCCCGAGCAGTGAGCGCACCGTGCTCCGGCCGCCGTCGCAGCCGACCAGGTACCGAGCCCGCACCCGGTCACCGTCGGCGGTCTCCACAGTGACGCCGTCGTCCTGAGCCAGCCCCGTCACGGCGCAGCCCCGCCGGATCTCGGCGCCCAGTTCGGCGGCGCGCTCGGTGAGAAGCCTGTCCACGACCGGCTGCGGGATGCCCAGGACGTACCCGTGCGCGGTGTCCAGGTCCGTCGGCCACGGCATCTCGATGCCGGCGAAGAAGCCGCCGGCAACGTGCCGCGTGCCGTGCTCGAGGAACCGGTCCAGCAGGCCCCGCTGGTCGAGGATCTCGATGGTGCGCACGTGCAGCCCGAGCGCCCGCACGTGCGGAAGCGGCTCCGGTTCCCGCTCCAGCACGAGAACCCGGACACCCTGCAACCGCAGCTCACTCGCCAGCATCATCCCGGTCGGCCCACCGCCGGCAACCACCACGTCGATCACGGACACCCCTCTCGGCGAACCGACGCGCGGTCGGCGGTGGCCACGGGCCGGATCACGCACCCATCCTTGCATCGAGGAGACCGCACCTGGTCGCGAGTTCTGAGGGACCGGTGCGGACACCCCACCGGTCACGGTCACGTACAATTTCCTGTACGTATGCGAGGAGGAAGTCCGATGAGGACAATGAGCTACTCGGAGTCGCGCGCCAAGTACGCCGAGACCCTGAACGCCGTCACCGACGACCGCGAGGAAATCGTGATCACCCGGGCCGGCCACGAGCCCGTCGTCATGGTCGCACTGGACGACTACGAATCATTGAAGGAAACGGCGTACCTGCTCAAGAGTCCGGAGAACGCGCGCCGCCTGTTGGCCTCGATCGAGCGACTCGAAGAGGGCAGTGGCACCACTCGCGACCTGGTCGAATGAAGCTCGTCTGGGACGAGAGTGCATGGGAGGACTACCTCTGGTGGCAGGTCCAGGACCGCAAGGTCCTCAAGCGGATCAACACGCTGATCCGAAATGTCGCGAGGAGCGGCAACGAGGGAATCGGCAAGCCCGAACCGCTGAAGCACGGCTTCCACGGATACTGGTCACGACGAATCACCTCCGAACACCGCCTCGTGTACAAACTCGGGGAGGCCGAGATACGCATCGCCGCTTGCCGCTACCACTACGGCAGCTGACGCGATCAGTCGTCGAACTCGGCGATCAGCCGGTCGGTGGCGCCGCAGTCCTGCACGAACCTGCGTCGCGTCGGGTCCTCGGCGCACTCCCGGAGCATCTCGTCGCCGTCCGGCACCTCCTCGGCGGCGAGGATCGCCGACCACACACCGAAATCCGTGGCGGTGAACGCGTCCACCGCGCCGTGCAGCGAACGACGCAGCACCGCACGGTCTTCCGCGTTCAGCCGGTCGTGCACGAGCCGCACCATCTCCCCGGCCACCGACGAGTGCGCGGTCTCGTCGCGGCGGTGCAGGGACACCGTCGCCCGGTTCACCGGCTGCACGTTCGGGTCGGCGGAGATCACCGACAGGTACTCACCGATCGATGTCTCCGCGACGGTCGAGAATCCCAGCGCCACCAGTGCCGCCTCTCGCCCCTCCGGCAGGGACGACGTCGCCGCCCGGTACTTCCGCACCATCAGGCTGTCCGGCAGCGCCCGGTCGGGCAGCGACCACTCGCGGCGCCGCCGCACCAGCGCGGACCCGTTCAGATGCATGAGGGTGTGGTACTCCTCGTCGACGAGGGCCTGCATCACCGCTGCGCGCGCGGCGTCGGAGAACCCGGTACCCAGCGCGTCCCGGAACAGCACGCCGAAACCCGGTGTCACGACGGACTGTTCGATGTCCATCACGTTCTTGTTGTAGGCGATCCACGCCCAGGAGTTGATCCGACGGCGCGCCGCCTCGTCCAGGGCCTCGTACCGCGGGTGCCCACGGATCGGCAGCATCTCCTCCGGGAAGTCGGTTCGCTGCGGGTCGAACAGCTCCTCCATCGTCGGCCCGTCCAGCTGGGGTTCGTCGCGGCGGACGGTGGCGCGTCGCGGCCAGCTGCGAACGAGACCTCGGATGACCGCCGTCTCCGCGGGATCGGTGGGGTCGTGGTCGGGCAGCCGGTCGGTCACCGCGCCAGATCCTCGAACAGGCGCGCACACAGCGCCGCGTACTCGTCGTCGTGATCACCGAGCGGCACGCGGGCCCGGGCGAGCAGCGCCGCGAAGTCCCCGGTGTCGCCGACGGCTGCGTCCGATACCCGCGACACCGCCCGCGTCAGCGCGTCCCGCGCCGCCGACGCGTACGGGTTGGCGGTCTGCACGTCCCGGTACACCTCGGGGGTGCCGCCCGTGACGCGGGCGAGCAGCGCCGACATGGTCGCGAACGGGGGAGTGGCCATCGCCGCCGCCTCGTCCGCGTCGACGTCGAGATCGGCCAGGGCCCACCCGAACGCGAGCACGGTCGCATGAGTGAGGGCCTGCAGCGCCGCACACAGCCGGTCGTGGTGGTCCGCGCTCGTCACCTGCACCCGGCCACCCCAACGGCGCAGGTCCGCGACGAACTCGTCCACCGCGGGACCGCCGTGGTGGACGACCACCGCGACCGCGCGACCCGGCAACCCCAGTGCGGGCGCGAACATCGGATTCACTCCGACCACCGGAGCGTCGGTGCCTGCGACCGCCGACGCGAACCGCGACTTCACCGAGAGCGTCTCGATCAGCACCGCCGATGGCTGCATGCGGGCCCTCACCGCCCCGACCGCGGTGAGGGCCACGTACTCGGGGACGGCGAGCACCACCACGTCAGCGGCGCGCAGCAGGCCCGTGACCCGCTCGTCGGGTGCGTGCACGTCGTCACCGTCGGCGGCGTCCACCACGTCGACGACCGCGCCGTCGGCGCGCCACCGTTTCGCGAGCATCGACCCGACCGCGCCCGCCCCACCGACCACGACCACCGACCTCGGCTGCGAACCCGTCACGGTTCGCACTCGTCGGCGACGGACAGGCAGCGTCGCGTCGCGAGCGCCTTGACCATCGTCTCCTCGAACTCCTCCGCCGGATCGGACAGCGCGACGATGGCGCCGCCGACCCCGAAGGTCACCTCGTCACTGGTGGCGACCATCGTGCGGATCACGATCGACAGATCCGCTGTCCCCGACAGCGAGAAGTACCCGAGGGCGCCGGAGTACACGCCCCTCGGCCCGGCCTCGAGCTTGTCGATGATCTCCATCGTCCGGACCTTCGGTGCGCCGGTCATCGACCCGCCGGGGAACGTGGCCCGCACGACGTCGACGGCGGAGACCCCCTCCCGCAGCGTGCCGCGCACCGTCGACACCAGCTGGTGCACCGGCGCGTACGTCTCGACGTCGAAGAGGACCGGCACGTGCACCGATCCCGGAACGCACACCCGGGACAGGTCGTTGCGCACCAGATCGACGATCATCAGGTTCTCCGCCCGGTCCTTCTCGCTGACCAGCAGATCACGCCGCAACGCCTGGTCCTGATCGGGATCGGTGGACCGGGGCCGGGTCCCCTTGATCGGTTTCGACTCCACGGTCCGGTCCGCGCCGACCTTGAGAAACCGCTCGGGAGACGCGCTGAGTACCGACAGCCCCGAGAACTGCAGCAACGCGCTGTACGGCATGGGGCTGATCTCCCGCAGGCACTCATACCCCGACACCGGGTCGAGGCTGCGGTGCACCGACGCAGCGTTCGTCAGACACACCTCGTACGACTCACCCGACCGGATCTCCGCCAGGCACTGCTCGATCAGCCCGAGGTAGGTGGCCCGGTCGTGCCGGAACACCACCGGCACGTCCCGCGGCGTCGGCACCAGCGGAGGAGCCCCCGTGGACGGGACGCCGCGGTCGTCGTCCAGCTCCCGGATCGCCGTCGCGGTCTCCTGCAGCCACCGCATCGCTCCCGGGTCCGTCGTATCGTGCGGTTCGAGCGCGAGCAGATACGCGCAGCCCGCGTCGTGATCGATCACCACCGCACGATCCGCGAACACCAGTGCGGCGTCGGCCTGCTCGGAGGCATGCGCCAGCTGGCCTACCGTGTCGGCCTTCAGTTCGTACCCGAGGTAGCCGACGTAGCCGAGACAGAATCCGAACGGCAGATCCGGTCGCGGCGCCACCGACCGTTCCCGTAGTCGCGCGTCCAGGTACTCGAACAGGGGGCTACGGAACTCGTCCTCGGTCCCGTCCGAGCGACTCACTCGCACCGTCGTTTCCGGAACGCGGTAGGTGACGTACTCCGCGCGTGGCCCCGAGCTGTCACCCATCACGGAGAACCGGCCGTCGGAGTCGCCCGCCCCCGAACCGTCCAGCCAGTAGCCGTTCGGCCCGTCCGCGAAGAGCCGCTCGTACACCTTCTGCGGGTCCGCGGCCCGCTCCACCCGCACCGACCGCACCCGGTACCGGTGCCTCGGACGGGGCGCCGGGGGGCGCGGCGGAGGCGGATCCGGACGCCGCGCCCGGATCGGTGTCTCCGCCGCGAAGTTCGCCAGCAGCTCGCGGCCGTACTCGGTGCAGATGGACTCGGGGTGGAACTGCACCCCCCACAGCGGCAGCTCCCGATGCCGCACCGCCATCAGCACTCCGTCGTCGGCCCAGGCCTGCGCGACGAGTTCGTCCGAGATCTCCTCGACCGCCAGCGAGTGGTAGCGGACCGCGTCGAACGGTGACGGCAGCCCGGCGAACAGCCCCGCGCCGTCGTGGTGGACGGCGCTGATCCGGCCGTGCCGCGGCTCGGGCGCGGTGACGACCGGGCTCCCGAACAGGTGACACAGTCCCTGATGCCCCAGGCAGACCCCGAGGACCGGCAGCCCGCTGTCGGTCAGCGCCTGTGCGCTGATCCCGAAGTCGCGGTACCGGTCGGGGCGTCCCGGGCCGGGGGAGACCACCACGTTGTCGATGTCGGACAGACTCACCGACGACCACTGCTCGTCGTTCGCCACCACGACCGGTGGGCAGCCGTTGACCTCCGTCAACAGCGCGTACAGGTTGTACGTGAACGAGTCGTAGTTGTCGATGAGCAGTGTTCGCACGCGATACCCCTCAGCTCGGATCGGGTGGCTTGTCGATGATCAGGTCCTCCACCCGGCACGTTTCCGCGATCAGCAGGTCATAGAGCTCACGAAGGAACTGCGGTGAGATGTCGTGATCGAGTGCGTATGCGCGTGCGTGCTCGTGCACGGCGCCGACGCGCCGCGGTTGCATCATCGGGATGGCGTGCCTGCGCTTGACCTGGGCGATGCGGGTGCAGACCTCGATCCGTGCCCGCACCTGTTCCAGCAGCCGATCGTCGATCCCGTCCAGTTCGGTACGGAGGTTCGCGAGTTCGAGTTCACTCGGATCGGCTGCGACGTTCTTCGTCGATTCGCTCACGGTACGACCACCTTGCACTGTCCAAAAGAGGTGCGCTCCGGCGACCCGGTCGACCCGCTCGCCACCTGTCATAGCTGCCTGCACTCTGCGCGGCCCGCACCGGCGAACCGCGGTCTCGACTGTTTTCATGGTCCCACCTCGTGCGTCGTGGTGACCGGGTTCTCCGTTACTCACAGGTCACGATTGGTCAACATGTCAGACCACCCGGTATCCGTCGCCCGGGGCGAGTTCGACCGCCGTCAGCCCCGCCGCCCGCGCCCGCCGGACGAAATCGCCACCCGGCGGCAGGAACAGCTGCGGTCGCACCGCGTCGAGCCCGATCGGCCACAGCGTCCCGAAGTGCACGGGCACCGACACCGCCGCCGCGACGAGCTCCGCCGCCCGCGCCGCCCCCTCCGGATCCATGTGACCGGGGCCGAGCGTCGGACCCCACCCACCGACCGGCAGCAGCGCAGCATCGCAGCGTGGCACCCAGTCGCCGATCGCCGGATCGAGCGCCGTGTCCCCGGCGAAGTAGGTGGTCGCCTCGCCCTCGACCACGTACCCCAGCGCCGGCACCGTGCGCGGGCCCCGGCGCCACCGCCTCCCGTCGTGGTCGGCGGGCACCGCCCGCACCGTCACCGGCCCGACCACAGTGTCCTCGCCCGGCGCCAGCTCGATCAGCCGGTCACCGTAGGGACGCAACCCGGCGAACGCGGCCACCGCACCGCGCGGCACCACGAGCGGCACGTCCGGATCGAGCAGCGCCAGCGACGGCAGGTGCGTGTGATCGGCGTGCAGGTGCGACAGCAGCGCCACATCGGGTCGGCCGAGCAGGGGCAGCGGGTTCCCGCCGCGCCGGCGCCGCAGATGCCCGACCCGGCCGGTCAGCACCGGATCGGTCAGCACCGTCGTCGCGCCGTCGGTGAGCGCGACCGTCGCGTGGCCGAGCCACCGGATGTCCACCGCCATCGCACACCCCGTCACCGCCCACGCCCACCGCGCGGGCCTGCCGACCGTAACACCGTCGCGGCCCTACGATCCGAGCGTGCGCACCGTCGGGACCGTCGCGAGACTCGCCACCGAATTCCTCGTGCTGTGGCTGTTGTCGGCCGCCGCGCTGGTGCTGACCGACGCCGTCCTGACCGGGGTCCGGCTCGCTGCCGTTCCCGGCGGCGGCCCGTTCGCGACCGTCCCCGCCGCCCTGTCCCTCGCGCTGGTGTTCGGGGTCCTGTCGGTGGTCCTGTGGCCGCTGCTGGTCCGGGCGATGCTGTGGATCGGTCCCGCACTGCTGTTCGTCGGCGCGTTCGCCGGGAACTGGCTGATCATGATGCTCGCCGTGTGGCTGGTCCCGCTCGCGACCGTCGAGGACGCCGCCGACCTGCTCCTGCTGGCGGTGACGCTGTCCCTCGTCGGGTCCGGTGTCGCGGGCGCGATTGCCGCCCGCCGCGACGACACGTACCGGCTGATGCTGGTGCGGCGCAACCGGTCCCGGCTCCGACGTGCCGGGAGGCCCGAGACCGGCGGCGGCAGCGCACGTCCCGGGCTGCTGTGCATCCAGATCGACGGACTCGGCCACGCCGTCCTGCGGCGCGCCGTCCGCGACGGCGTCGTGCCCCACCTCGCGAGCCTCGTGCACGGCGGAACGCACCTGCTGACCCCGTGGCACACCGACTGGAGCAGCCAGACCGGCGCCAGCCAACTCGGAATCCTGCACGGCGACAACCACAACGTCCCCGCCTTCCGCTGGTACGACAAGACCCGCGGCGCGGTGTCCGTGTTCAGCAACCCGGCCGACAACGCCGCCCGCGAGATCGAACGCGCCGACCGGCCCGGGTTGCTCGCCGTCGGTGACGGCGCGAGCCGGGGCAACCTGTTCACCGGCGGCGCCGAGGACAACGTCCTCGTCGTCAGCCGCATGCGCGGCGCCCGGATGGGCGGCGGCGCCGCCGGATACGCGCACTACTTCACCGACCCGGCGGGCGCGGCCCGCACCACGATCCGACTGGTCGCCGAGGTGATCCGGGAGATCCGCCAGGCGTACGCGCAACGCCGTCGCGACGTGACACCACGGGTGCGGCGGGGCGGTCTCTACCCGCTGGTCCGAGCGTTCACGACCGTCGTCGAGACCGATGTCGTCGTCGCCGCCGTCGTCGGTGACCTCGTCGCGGGTCGATCCGCGATCTACGTCGACCTGGTCGGATACGACGAGGTCTCGCACCATTCCGGGATCGAACGTCCGGAAACCCGTGCGGTGCTGCGCAAACTCGACGCCGAGATCGGCATGATCGCCGCCGTCGCCGCGCAGACCAGCCGTCCCTACCGGATCGTGGTGCTCTCCGACCACGGACAGAGCCAAGGTGCCACCTTCAGCAGCCGGTACGGCGAGAGTCTCGAACAGCTCGTCCTGCGTACGTGCGGCGACCTCGCTCAGCCACCGGCGCGCTCCCGGGACACCGCCGCGACCGGTGCCCGCGGACGCGGCGCGGAGGGCCTCGGCTACGTAGAGGCCAGTCTGCGGTCCACCCCGGTGGACACGACCACGCCGGCGCCGCCGGGCACACCGGTGGTGCTGGCATCCGGGAACCTCGGGCTGGTCAGTTTCCCCGAGACACCCGGCCGCGCCACTCGGGAGTGGATCGAGAACCGGTATCCGGGACTGCTCCCGGCCCTCACTGCGCACCCCGGCATCGGGTTCGTGCTCGTCGCCCGCGAGTGCGGCGGGTCGGTCGTCCTCGGAGGCGGCGGCAGCGTCGATGTCGACACCGGCGCTGTGTCGGGCCGCGACCCGCTGGCCGACTTCGGTGACGGAGCACTCGACCGGATCCGGCGCACCGACGGCTTCGACAACGTCGCCGACGTCATGGTCGGCGGACGGTACTGGCCGGACACGGGGGAGGTGGCGGCGTTCGAGGAGCAGGTCGGCTCCCACGGCGGCCTGGGCGGGCTGCAGACCACCCCGTTCCTGCTGTACCCCGCGGACCTACCCGCACCGCCCGATCCGTTGAAGGGTGCCGAGGCGGTGCACGAGGTCCTCGTCGGGTGGCGAGACCTGCCCTGAGCCCGGTACCGCCGCCCAGCCGGTCCGCACCACTGCGCGCCCGACACCGGGCCGATCGGGCTCGGAACCGGGTTTGGTCCTGGCGGCGACCTGAACCCGGCGAGCGATTCCGATTCGTGGGAAATTGGGACGATGGGAACCGGTGCGCCCATCCCGGATTCGGTGCTGGACGACGTCCGAGGGCGAGCACGATCACCCGCCGTCGCGTGGCTCCGGCGCGCAACGGTCGCCGCCCTTGCGGTTGTCCTCGCGGTCGGCGCCACCGGATGGCTCGGGGTACGCAGCACCACCGCCCACGTGTCCGGCGCCGGGTACGAACTCGCCCTCGAGTACCCGCTGGTGGCGCGTGCCGGACTGGACGTGCCGTGGGAACTCACCGTCCGTAGACACGGTGGCTTCCCCGGACCCGTGACGGTCGTCGTCGACTCGGACTATTTCGACATGTTCGAGACGCAGGGTTGGACACCGACACCTGCTGCCGAGACTCGCGACGGAACCCGCACCTACCTGACGATCGACCCGCCACCCGGCGACACCCTCACCCTCGCATTCGACGCGTACGTCGAGCCGTCCCGTCAGCTGGGCGCGTCCGGTGCGGTGTCGATCACGGACAGGGGAGTGGACGTGATCACGTTGGAGTTCCGAACCCGGTTGGTGCCCTGATGGAGATCGTGATCCGTGCCGCGGTCCTGTTCCTGTTCCTGTGGGTGATCACCCGGATCGTCGGCCGATCGAGCGTCGGCGAACTGAGCACGTTCCAGCTGGTGCTGTTCGTCGTGATGGGCGATCTCGTACAACAGGGCGTCACCCAGCAGGACTACTCGGTGACATCGTCGGTCCTCGCAGTCGGTGTGTTCGCTCTGCTGACCATCGCACTCGCGTGGGCGAACTCCCGTTTCCCGCGCATCCGCGGCGTCACCCACGGCGTTCCCGTCATCATCGTCCGCGACGGTGTCCCGGACATGCAGCGGCTCGCGACGGAACGAATGTCGCTCGACGACCTGATGGCGGGCGCACGTCAGAACGGGATCCGCCGGTTCGACGAGATCGAACTCGCCGTCCTCGAAACGAACGGCAAGGTGTCGTTCTTCACCCGATCGCTCGACAGCGGCGACGGCGCCCCCGACCCTCCGGGCGTCATCTGAAGCGGCCACTCAGTCGACGAGCGGAAATATCGAGTCCCCGTCCTCGGGACTGCCGCTGATCTGGCCGCGATGACGGCGGCCGGTGCCGGTATCACCCTCGTCCGTGGCCGGAACCACATCCGGTTCCTCCTCGGCGAGCCGCTGATCGAGCGTTTCCCCGTCCCGTTGTTCGCGTGCGGTGGTGCCGATGCGGTCGGCTCCGCTCCACCCGTCGGGTGGGTCGACGACCGTGTCGCCGTCGTCGTTGCGAACCTCGTCCGAGTCGAGGCTTTCGCTGGGGTCGAGTGTGTCGTCCGGGCCATCTTCCACAGGCATGGCAGTTGGGTGCCCCGACAAGGTTCGGCCGAAACCTCGCGTCGCCGGACCGAGTGGACGCCGGCTTCGACCACCTCGCCCTCACCAACGCCGGACCCGACCCGGACGGATTCCTCGACTTCTACCGCGACGAGCCGACGCCGACACTACGCACAGTCGGTGGCCCGGGGATCATGTGACCCGCACCTGTCGATCGGTGACGGATCCTCCGGATCCGGGTCACCTCGTCGGGTGTCCCGCAGCGTGCGATCCGCCGCGCACGCGACCAGACGAGCCGGGTCTCCGACCTCGCGCAGTGTCCTGCGCTGCCAGGACGCGCCCGTGTCGAGATCCCGCAACCGGCGGGTCACCCAGCGACACTCACCAAGGTCGTCGAGGGCGTCCCGGACGTGCTCGACGAGCAGGTCGAGCACCTGCCTCGCCGACGTCGGGCGACCGGTCAGGGGGTCCAACGCTCCGCCGCCCAGACCGTCACGCGCCGCGAGCCAGTTCGCCGCCCGCAACGTCGCCAACGCCACCGGGGGCGGGTCGTCGCCCCGTTCCACCGCTCGCACCGCGGTCATCACGAGTGCCCGGACGAGTGTGGCGATCAGCACCGTCCGGTCGACAGTGGGTTGCACGTCGGAAACGCGGATCTCCACGGTAGGCAGGTGGCACGACGGTCGAACATCCCAGTACACCATCCGTTCGTCCATCAACACGCCTGCATCGACGAACCGTGCCACGGTGTCGGCGTAGTCGGCCGCGGAGTCGAAGATCGGCGGCGGACCCGCCCCCGGCCACCGCGACCACAACACCGACCGCCAGCTCTGGAACCCGGTGTCGATGCCGCGGTTCACCGCACTGTTCGCCCCCAGAGCGAGGACCGTCGGCAACCACGAACGAACGTGATTGCAGACCTGCACGGCCGTCTCCCGCTCTTGAACATCCACGTGGACGTGGCAGCCGCACACCGCCTGCTCGATCGCGAGGACCCCGAACCGGCTCTCCATCTCGTGGTACCGGTCGGATCTGCTGATCGGCATCCGCTGCGGCCCGATCAGCGGCGTCCCGGTCGCCACCAGCCGGGCCCCTTCGCGGAGCGCGGCCGCCGCCGCCACCGACCGCGCCGACAGCAACTGGTCCCGCAGGCTTCGACTGTCCAGGCAGACAGCCGAATTCGTCTCCACCTGACACTGGGACAGTTCCAGCTGCAGTTCCAACCCGAGTTCGCGGGCGGTGTCCGCGACGCGTTCGTTGACCAGGCGGGGCTCCCCACTGTCGGCGTCGACGAGCAGGAACTCCTCCTCGACACCGACCGACGGCACGGTCACTCCGGCCTTCGTCACTCCACGGCTCACGCACAGTGGATGCCCACGGCCGCCGGGCGGTAAACCGCGTGCCCGGCCCCGGGGAGTGCGGTCACACGCTCAACACGGTGACCCGACGATCAACGCCGCTCACCTGTAGCGATCGGCGTACCGAGCGGCTGCACGCGACGAGCAGCCGCTCTCCGTGCGTGGACATGACGGCACTGGTGGCGTCGATGATCGCGAGCGCCGCGCAGCCGAGAAACGACACCGCGCGCAGATCCAGGAGGACCGTCCTCGGCGTGGCCGTCCACTCGCTCAAACAGCGACCCATCTGCGGTGCGGTGACGACGTCCAGGTCGCCGGTCACGCGAACCACCGCATAGCCGTCGGCTGGTTCGTCCACGGTGACGAGCACCCCACGCGCGGGATTCTCGGAGGATTCGAAGACGACGCTGTCGGCTCTGTCGCTGCCTGGCGCGTCCAACTCGTTTGTCCAGTTCATGGCACACACGCTCCGTCTCCACACCGCCGGGAGTTCGATGACGCGCGGAGCGGCACCAACTCACCGGACAATCAGATCGGCTCGGCTGTGCTCTCAACCGACCTCCAGCCTAGTCGAAACGGCGGGCGTCGTCGTGCCGCCCTGCATGTGCCGCGTCGCGGGCCGCCACACCCGCGCGACCGCGACTAGGGTCGTCGGTGAGGACACGCCGGCCCGTGTGCACCGTGCACGGGCCTGGGCGACCCTCGGTGTCCCGACGACGAGGAGGCCCGGTGAACTCACCCGATGTGGAGCAGGTACTCGGCGTCGACGCGTGCCACCGGGTGGGCAGTTTCCGGTTCGTCCTGAGCGACCGGCACTGGGAGTGGTCCGACGAGGTGGCGGCCATGCACGGCTACGATCCGGGCACCATGCAGCCGACGACGGAACTCCTTCTGTCCCACAAGCACCCGGAGGACCGCGACGAGGTCGCCGCCGCCCTGTCCGAGACAGTCGAGAAGGGCGAACCGTTCTGCAGCCGGCACCGGATAGTCGACACCGCCGGCCGTGTCCGTCAGGTCCTCGTCGTGGCAGACCAGGATCTCGACGAGGACGGCAATCCGCTCGGCACTTCCGGCTTCTACATCGAACTGGACGACGACACCGAGGAGTCGGGGTCCGGAGCCCATCCGGTCGAGCAGGCCGATCTCGCGGACATCGTCCGCTCGCGGGCCGCCATCGAGCAGGCCAAGGGCGCGTTGATGCTGGTGTACGGGATCAGCGCGGACCGTGCGTTCGACGTCCTGACGTGGCGCTCGCAGGAGAGCAACGTCAAACTGCGGTTTCTGGCACGGCAGCTGGTCGCCGAGTTCACCGAGGCGGTCAATGCGCCGACGGGCCTGCGGTCGGTTTTCGATCACCTTCTCCTCACCGTCCACGAACGGATCGACGACCCGGCCGGGTCGCCGCAGCAGGCGTGACCGGACACCACGACAGGTTCGAGGCCGCACCAGGTCACAACGCCGCGACATCGGTTCGTTTGAGGTTCCGCCGATCCGGGTAGCCTGACGGAAACCACCAGGTGCGACACCGCGACGCCGAACATGGATTAGGTATGCCGGAGGGCGAGATGACGATGTCCGATGCACCACCTGCACGGCCGCCGGTCGAGGTGCGGGTCCGCGCCGACTACGGTCAGCTCCCCGTGCTGCGAGCGGTCGCCGAGACGATCGCCGTCCTGGCCGACCTGAACCTCGACCACGTCTCCGACGTGAAGCTGGCCGTCGACGAGATCGGCTCCGCACTCGTCAAGGACGCCGCGGTCGATGCGCACATCATCTGCCGGTTCCACACCGACGACGCCGCACTCGAAGTACGCGTCGCCGCCGACACCACCACGGACCGGGCGCCGGACGAGCACGGATTCGGCTGGCACGTCGTCCGCACCGTCGCCGACGGGTTGTCGGTCACGCACGAGCCGTTGCCGCACGGGCAGTTCCACACGTCCGTCACGTTCTCCAAGTCGCGGGGTGTGACGTAGTGCCGGCAGGGGTGCCCGACGAACCCCGCCAGGAGACCGGCCACGACGACTATGACGACCTGCACCCCCTGTTCGCACGCCTGGCCACGAACCCCGACGACGCCGACGCCGTCCGCGCCGAGATCGTCGAGCGCGCCCTGCCGTTGGCCGAGCACATCGCCCGCCGGTTCCGTGGCCGCGGGGAGCAGTACGACGACCTCCTGCAGGTCGCCCGGGTCGGGCTGGTCAATGCCGTCGACCGCTTCGACGTCGCGCGCGGCACCGACTTCGTGTCCTTCGCGGTTCCGACGATCATGGGTGAGGTCCGGCATCACTTCCGCGACACGGGTTGGGCGATGCGCGTCCCGCGGCGGCTCAAGGACCTGCACATGGAGATCACCCGGTGCGTCGCACTGCTGTCGCAGGATCGTGGGCGTGCCCCGTCGGCGAAGGAGATCGCGGCCGAACTGGGCATCGGCGTCGACGAGGTCCTCGAGGGGCTCATCGCGGGTGGTGCCTACCAGACCGTGTCCATGGACACCCCGGTCCGCGACGACGGCGCCGACGTCCCGTTGGTCGAGACTCTCGGGGACGACGACGAATCCTTCGAAATTGCCGAGGGATTCGCGGATCTGCAGCCCGCGCTGGCACGGCTTCCGGAACGGGAACGGACCATCGTCCTGCTCCGCTTCTTCGGTGGGCTGACGCAGTCGGAGATCGCCGAGCGGTTGGGCATCTCCCAGATGCACGTCTCCCGCCTGCTGTCCCGCACTCTCACCGCGCTGCGCGACGAACTCACCTGACCGGATGGTGTGCGCCGGCCATCCGGAGTCGGGTGAGCGGCGGCCCCGGCTCCGGCGGTGGAGCGGGTGGTTCGGGTTGCGGTGGTCCCGGTGGGGGACCGGGATTCGGCGGGGGCGCGGGCGGTATCGGATCCGGGCCCGGCCCGGGCACCGGACCCGGGTGCGGTGGGGACGGCCCGGGAACCGGGGGGTCGGGTGCCGGACCGGGAGTCGGTACCGGCGGCGGGGTGGGAACGGGCGGCGTCGGCAACGGCGGCTGTGGCTGCGGACCCGTGTCGCCGAGAACTGCGTGTGTGGTCATGCCTGTGAGGTGCCCGTCGGGAGCGTTCTCAAACCTTCATCGCCGGCGCAGGACCCACGGCCACAGGAGCCAGACCCCGACGAACACCGCCGCGCACGCCACGCCGGCGAACACCCCCACCTCCTCGTCGACGACCAGCCCGAACGTCAGCGTCACGACTCCCGACAGTGCCAACCCGAGCAGAACCAGACCCGCGATCGCGCAGTGGTGAGCGGTCTGGACCAGCGTTCCGATGCGATGCTGCCGGAACAGGATCCGATGCATACCCACCGGCGCGACCAGCATCACCGTGGCCATGACGGCGCAGAGGACGGTCGCGAGGTACACCGCCATCTCGAAGTCGTCGAGATCCTCGAAACGTCCTTGGAACGGCAGGATGAGGAGGAAACCGGTGAGGAACTGCACACCCGTCTGCGTGACGCGGAGCTCCTGCAGAAGGCTGACCCAGTTCCGATCGAGGCGCTCGGTGGGAGTCTCGTTGCGGTCGGGTCGACCGTCACCGCTCGCGTCGACGTCGCGCGCCGCGGCTCCGGCCGAACTCTCGACGCCCGCACTCTTCCCGAACACCCGCATTCCGGTTCCCGTCAGTGGTGGCGCAGAGCGTCGACCAGCTCGTCCTTGTTCATCGAGAAGTAGCCGGTCAGCCCCCAGCTCCTTCGCCCGATCCCGCAACTCGGGAACGGTACGGTCCTCGTACGCCTCCCCGTGGCCGCCCTTGCGACCGACCTGGCTGCGCCCCTGCGCTGCCGCGGCGTTGGAGTGCGGGCCGCCTTCTCCTTGGAGTCGCCCTGTTCACGCAGTCCCTCGTACAACTCCTGGTCCTCGAGATGCGGATCCGATCCCTTCCTGGGCATGCTCGGCTCCTTCCCGTGCGCGCCTGCTGATCCGGTGAACCCAGCGAGTACCCGTGATGTGCGACCCTCAAACCTGCGACGCGACGCGGGAACAGCTCACCGGCTTCCGATTCGAAGGAAAGGAGACGCCGTGGCGGACGATGTGGCGACCGGATCGGCGCACACCCGACTGTTGGGCGCTCGACTGGCTGAGCTCGCCGGGAACAGCGGGGTGACCGTCGCATGTGCGGAATCGCTGACGTCCGGAGCCATTGCCTCCCGCCTCGGCGCGGCCGAGGGCTCCGGGGCCTGGTTCCGTGGCGGCGTCGTGGCGTACTCCCGTGCTGTCAAACACGGGCTGCTCGGGGTGCCGGACGGCCCGGTCGTGTGTGAGGCCGCTGTTCGTGCCATGGCGGAGTCGGTGAGCCGACTGTTGGACGCCGACCTCACCGTGGCCGTGTCCGGCGTCGGTGGCCCCGGCGACCAGGACGACGAACCCCCGGGCAGTGTGTGGTTCGCGGTGCACGGCGGCAACCGGACGGACGTCGAGCGGCGCCAGTTCGGCGGCGGCCCCGAGCAGGTTCTCGAGAACACCGTTGTCCACGCCCTGACTTTGCTGGTGGACCGGGCTCACACCCTCACGGGCCGCCCGAGGGCGGGCTGACCCCGCGACGGGATCGGGCCGCCCTCGGGCGCGCGTCAGTTGTCCTGCTCTGCGCGCTGGCGGGCCTCCTGCACGGCCGCATCACCTCGGGCCTGTTCCGCTTCCGCTTCCTTCTCCGCGGCACGGCGCTGCGCCTCGGCCTTGTCCTGCTGTGCCTGACCCTCGCGGGTCATGTCGTCGTTTCCGGTGACGGCCCCGAGCGCTTCCTTCGCCTTCCCCTTCACGCCCTCCACGACACCCTTGACGCCCTCGGCAGGTCCGGACTTGTTGTCCGCCATGATCGATCACCTTTCGTTCGTCGGATCGGTACTGCAGCGGGCTGCCCACAACGCGGCGGGAACAAACCTCGTCGTGCAGTCGGCCATCAGCGGCGCCGGTTCTCGCATCCGGTTCCGAAACGAGGTTTGCCGTTGTCACCCGCAGGGCATCCACCGTGCGAGGCGGGCACGACACGGCGCCCGCACAGGACGGACGGAGGCCCGTCGTGATAATTCTCGGACTCATCCTCGCGATCATCGGATTCGTCTTCGACATCTCGATCCTGTGGACGATCGGCCTGGTCGTGCTCGTCATCGGGATCGTGCTGTGGGTACTCGGCGCGGCCGGACACGCGGTGGGTGGTCGCCGGCACTATTACTGACACACCAGCGGCATCGGTTGGTCCGTTCGGTCGGTACCCGACTGTCACGGACTCGGCTGCGGCAGCTGACACTCGGTGACCTTCGGATTGACTCCGAAGTAGTTCAACGGCCCGGCCAGGACCGTCACCACAGTCGTGCCCGCACCCGCGCAGTCTCCGGGCTCGGAACCGAAGTAGCCACGCTGACCTGCTGCCACCGCGCCGACGATCAACCATACGAG
This sequence comes from Rhodococcus gannanensis, assembly GCF_042681175.1. Classification (NCBI taxonomy): domain Bacteria; kingdom Bacillati; phylum Actinomycetota; class Actinomycetes; order Mycobacteriales; family Nocardiaceae; genus Rhodococcus; species Rhodococcus gannanensis. The sequence continues at coordinate 179,481 of NZ_JBHUFB010000012.1, read as the reverse complement.
TGCGACAATCAGAATGATCCTCATCGCACACCTCCTCTCCTCCCTGAGCGGCGTGCCGGCCCGTGTACGCGGTCTCGACACCTCCGCCGACTGCCCGTTTCCGCTACGGCGCAAACCTGTACGCCCTTCTTCACACCGGCTTCGACGGACAGCACTGTGGAGCTGGAGCCGGCAGCGGCCACGCCTCTTCGGCGAAGGCCCGCACCGGGCCGTTCTGCCGTTCCCGACGCTCGCGGGTACCGCCTGAACCGCACCGTTCCGGATGGTCGCGTCGGCCCGAAAATTCCGTGCACGAATCATGTTTGACCCGTCAGGTGCCGGGTATGTACGTCGCAAGCCGGGCAACACCAGTTTCCCGGATCGACCAGACGGAGGTCCTTCGTGATCATTCTCGGACTCATTCTCGCGATCGCCGGCTATCTGTTCCACATCCCGATCCTGTGGACGATCGGTCTCCTGGTGCTGGTTGTCGGGATCGTGTTGTGGGCGCTGGGATCCGCAGGGCGCGCCGTGGGCGGCCGACGCCATTACTACTGATGCGCGCGGTGTTCCGTCACGCCTCGTCGGCGGATCCACCGCGCATTCACGAGACCGGTTGCAGCAGTGCACACTCGGTGACCCTCGGGATCGACGCCGAGAACAGTTCAGTGGGCGCCGGCACGATCGACACGATCGTGCCGGCGCTCCCGCGTTCACTCGACCCGGAACACCCCGCCGACCGACCACGCCCGGATCTCCACACACCTGACGCGACACCGTCGGGGAGTATTCTTCGGGCATGGTTGCGCAGGACGAGGGCCCACCGGTTCGCGGATCACACGACGCCGCCGAGGACGATGCGCCGGTACGGATCGCGCGGCTCGCCCCGCCCCACCGGGAGCCCACCCCCTCGCGATCCGTGCCGGAACGACTGTGGCGCGACGTCGTCGGCGAGGAGATCCGGCGGATGCGCACCGCGCGCTCGGAACGCCTGGCGGACGTTGCACGGCGAGCAGGCATCTCACCGCAATACCTGTCCGAGATCGAACGCGGCGTGAAGGATCCGTCCTCCGAGTCCCTCGCCGCGGTGGCCGGCGCGCTCGGGACCACCGTCGAGGGCCTGGCACAGCGGGCGTACCGCCTCGCGCCCGTCGTACCACTGCACGCCGCACGACGCCCGTCCGTCGGGTCCAGGGCACCCCGAGGCCCGGTGTGCCTGGCCGCCTGACCTGCGCGTGACCCGGGTTCAGGCGACCGCGCGGTCGGCGACGACGACGTCCACGATGCCGTAGTCGATCGCCGCGTCCGGCGCCAGCACGAGCTGCCGCTCGATGTCGCGGCGAACCTGCTCGGCGTCGCGTCCGGTGCGGTCGGCGAGGATCTGCTCCTGCAGCCTGCGGACCCGCTCGATCTCCTCGGCCTCGATGACCAGATCCGGTATCGCCGCGCGACCGCCCTCCGTCATCGGCGGGTGCAGGACGACACGGCCGTGCCGCAGTATCGACCGCCGGCCCGGCGCCCCGCCCGCGAGCAGCAGTGCCGCACTCCCCACCGCCTCACCCACACAGGTGGTCTCGATCGGTGCCCGGACGAACTGCATCGCGTCGTAGACCGCGAGGACCGCGGGGACGGCGCCGCCCGGCGAGTTGATGTACAGCGAGATGGGCCGGTCAGGGGCCTCGCTCTCCAGGTGGAGCAACTGCGCGATGGTCGCGTTCGCGACGCCCTGGTCGACGGCCGTGCCCAGGTAGACGATCCGTTCGGCGAGCAGTCTGCTGTACACGTCGACGGTTCGCTCGCCCGACGACGTCGTCACCGTGACGTACGGGATGGTGTAGGTGCTCATCGGGCCACCCCCAGGCCGAAGGTGCGGGGAAGACGACGCGGAATCACGTCGTCGAGGCTGGTCGCGATCCGGTCGACGAATCCGTAGTCGAGTGCCTGCTCGGCGGTGAACCAGCGGTCCCGCACCGAGTCCTCGGTGACTTCGACGAGACTGCGACCGGTGTCCTCCGCGATCGCCGCGAGGACAGTGTCCCGGGTGTGGCGGATGTCGTCGGCCTGGATCGCGACATCGGGGGCAGAGCCGCCGACACCACCGGATCCCTGATGCAGCAGCACTTTCGCGTGCGGCAGCGTCACCCGCTTCCCGCGGGCACCTGCCGACAGCAGGAACTGTCCCGCGCTGTACGCCATTCCGAGGTTCACCGTGGTGACGTCGTTGGGCACGGCGCGCATGCAGTCGCGGATCGCCAGCATCCCGGGGACCGACCCGCCGGGCGAGTTGATCACGAGCGCGATGTCGGATTCGGGGTCCTCCGCGGCGAGGACGAGCAGGGCGGTGCAGATCCGGTTCGTGTTGGACTGCTCCAGCGCGTCACCCAGCAGGATCATCCGCTGCGCGAACAGTCGTTGGTGCAGGTCTCGGTCCAGGACGGCGGTCGGGTCGTTCGTGTTCTCGGGCATGCCGTCAGCCTGCGACGGGGTGACCGGCGCGGCAATGCCACGCCGCTGTGAGCGGATCCGCCGTCGGCGAACGCACCTTCGATCCAGGCAGGGATCCCGACACCGCGGGATTGCATGTTTCGGATGGTGTGATCCGGGGTAGGAGGAGGACTGCAACCTGTCCAACCGATGCGAGAGGTCTCGTCGCCGGCCGGCCCGTCGGGCCGGCGGTGCCACAGCCCGGCACCTGCGCCGTCCGAGGCTTCGACCAGCCCGTGTGGAGGCCACATGTCCGACAACACCCGCCCGTACACCACACGCGATTCGGGAGCCCCCGCCGGAAGCGACGAGCACTCGCTGACAGTCGGCGCCGCCGGTCCCATCGTGTTGCACGATCACTACCTCGTCGAGCAGATGGCGCAGTTCAACCGGGAGCGGATCCCGGAACGTCAGCCGCACGCCAAGGGCAGCGGCGCGTTCGGCACCTTCGAGACCACCGCGGACGTCTCCGCGTACACCTGCGCGGCACTGTTCCAACCCGGAGTCGAGACGGAGATGATGGCCAGGTTCTCGACGGTCGCGGGCGAGCGGGGGAGCCCGGACACCTGGCGTGACCCGCGGGGATTCGCACTGAAGTTCTACACCACCGAGGGCATCTACGACATGGTCGGCAACAACACGCCGGTCTTCTTCGTCAAGGATCCGATGAAGTTCCAGCACTTCATCCGGTCGCAGAAGCGGCGCGCGGACAACAACCTGCGCGACCACGACATGCAGTGGGACTTCTGGACGCTGTCACCGGAGACCGCACACCAGGTGACCTGGCTGATGGGTGACCGGGGCATCCCGAAGACGTGGCGGCACATGAACGGCTACTCCTCGCACACCTACCTGTGGGTGAACGCGGAGGGCGTCAAGCACTGGGTCAAGTACCATTTCGTCTCCGACCAGGGTGTGGAGTTCTTCACCCAGCACGAGGCCGATCAGATGGCCGCCGCCGACACGGACTTCCACACGCGGGACCTCTTCGAATCGATCGCCCGCGGCGACCATCCCAGCTGGACCCTGAAGGTGCAGTTGATGCCGTACGACGACGCGGTGTCCTACCGGTTCAATCCCTTCGACCTCACCAAGGTGTGGCCGCACGGCGACTACCCGCTGCACGAGGTCGGCAGGATGACGCTGCACACCAACCCGACCGACAACCACACCCAGATCGAGCAGGCCGCGTTCGAGCCGAACAACGTGGTGCCCGGTATCGGGTTCAGCCCGGACCGGATGCTGCTCGCCCGCGTGTTCTCCTACGCGGACGCACATCGGCACCGTCTCGGCGCCAACTACAAGCAGATCCCCGTGAACGCGCCGACCAACGAGGTCCACACCTACTCGAAGGACGGCGCCATGCGGATCACCCCGGTCAGCGATCCCGTATACGCACCCAACTCGAAGGGCGGCCCGGCCGCCGTCTACCCCGGACGGGCCGAACCACAGTGGGCGGCCGACGGAGAGATCGTGCGCAGCGCCTACGTGGACCACCCGGAGGACGACGACTGGGGTCAGGCCGGAACCCTGGTCCGCGAGGTGCTCGACGACGCGGCGCGGAACCGCCTCGTCGACAACGTGGTCGGACACCTGCTGAACGGCGTCGGCGAACCGGTTCTGCAACGGGCCTTCGAGTACTGGCGGCGAATCGACGAGACCATCGGCGCCAGGATCGAGTCCGGTGTCGCCGAGAAGTCGGACCAGCCCGACCCGAAGGTCGACGAGCAGGGCAACCCGGCGCGATCGTCGATGCAGTCGAAGGTCTGAGCTCGTTCACCGCCGCACGGCCCGAGCCTGGAGTGGCTCGGGCCGTGCGGCGGTTCGGAGACCCCCCGACCGTCGGCCCCCACGACGCGGCTCGTCGATCGTGTCTACCGTGGACTCTCGTGGACACCGACGCCTCGACAGACACCGCTCCCTTCCCGCGTCTCCTGCCGTGGCTGCTGCTGGTCGGGGGGATGATCGGGCTGCTGGCCTCGTTCGTGCTGACCGTCGAGAAGCTCGAACTCGCCGCGGACTCCACGTACACCCCGTCGTGCAGCATCAGCGACGTCCTCGACTGCGGATCGGTCATGGCGACGAGCCAGGCCGCCGTGTTCGGATTCCCCAATTCGCTGCTCGGCGTCACCGGCTTCGCGATCGTCACCGCCACCGGGGCCGGGTTGCTCGCCGGCGCCCGGTTCGCCCGCTGGTACTGGCTCGGCCTGCAGATCGGGGTGACCGCCGCGGTCGTGTTCGTGCACTGGCTGATCGCGCAGAGCATCTTCGTCATCGACGCCCTGTGCCCGTACTGCATGGTGGTGTGGGCGGTGACCGTCCCGATCTTCTGGTACGTCACGCTGCGGAACCTGCACCGCGGCACCTTCTCGAGGCCCGTCGCGGCGGAGGTGGTCGCCGCGAAGGGGAACCACCTCGTCCCGCTGATCGTCTGGTACGTGGCCGTCGCGGTGCTGATCTGGCAGCACTTCTACCTCTGACGCGCCCCCGTCGCATCCGTTGTGCGGCCGGTCGGGTGCCCGTACCGTGTGGGGATGCGCCTGACCGCGGTGCTCGGCGCCCTCGCCGTCCTCGGCGGGGCGGTGACCGCTGCGCCGACGGCGTCGGCGGCACCGGAGTTGGGGTGCGCGTGGCAGTTCATGTCGAACGCCACCAGCCTGAACGTCGCGTTCCCCGACGCCAACGCCACCTACTGGGTGCTGCCGTACACCCTGTTCGACGGCGACCGCATCACCCTGTCCGGCTGGTACCCGTACGCCCGGTACATGTCGCTGAACACGTACGGCACCGACTTCGACACCGTCGACACGTTGCGCGACAACGAGATCCAGCCCGACGAGGGCAGCACGAACCCGTTCACCGACCCGACGGCCACCGATGCGCCCCCGGACCGTCGCCGCTGGCACGCCACCGTCACCACCGGACCCGCCGACCACGGCCGCAACGAGATCGCCGCGCTGCCCACCGCTGCGGGCGCTGGGCGACTTCCGGCCGGATTCCTCATCATCCGGGTGTACGTCCCCGACGACGCGTCCTCACCCGCAGGCGGGGTGCCGTTGCCGCAGGTGAGCCTGACCCGCGGTGACCGGACCGTCGACGTCACCACCTGCAGCGCCCCGTTCGACCCGGCTGCAGTCACCGGCGGTCCACTCGGGTCGGCGGCCGAATCGGCCTTCGACTCGGTCATCGCGTCCGCCGCGGCCGCCGCGTTCCCCGGCGACACCCCTGAGGCCACGTTCGTCGACCCGGCCAGCACCTCGGGCCTGTTCCCGAACGGCGACAACAAGTACATCGGTGCCGCACTCAGCCACCAGCCCGGACGGATCGTCGTCGTCCGGGGCCGCGCCCCGACGTTCCCCGACACCCGCGCCGGAGTGCCCGTCACCGCACCGGGAACGCAGGTGCGGTACTGGTCGATGTGCCAGAACGACCTCGTCTCGCCGTATCCGGTGGTGGCGTGCGCCGCGGACTTCCAGACCGCGGTGGACGACTCGGGGTACTACACCTACGTGATCGGCACCGACGAGGACGTCCCCGATACCGCCGTCGCCGATCCGACGGTGACCGTGCTGCCATGGGGATCGACGGACGTGGCGCGGAAGGTGCTGTTCCTGCGGCACATGCTGCCGAGCCCGCAGTTCTATCCGCAGTCGGTGCAGGCGTCCCAGGCCGACGGCGTCGACCCGGCCGTCTCGATGGGAGAGTACTACCCGAGGGCCGCGTACTGCGCCACGGACACCTACCGGACGGGCGGATACCGGGCCTGTTTCGAGTGACCGGTCCACCGCGACCGACGAATGGAGGGGAGGACCATGGCCGACGCGATCGTGATCGAAGGCCTCGTCAAGAGGTACGGCGACGTCACCGCACTGGACGGCATCGACCTCACCGTCCCGGCGGGGACGGTGACGGCACTGCTCGGGCCCAACGGGGCCGGCAAGACCACCACCGTCCGGGTGCTGACCACGCTGCTCATCCCCGACGGCGGCACCGCCCGCGTCGACGGCCTCGACGTCGTCGCCGACGCCGCGCAGCTGCGGTCGCGGATCGGGGCGTCCGGCCAGTACGCGGCCGTCGACGAGTACCTGACCGGGTTCGAGAATCTCGAAATGGTCGGCAGGCTCTACCACCTGGGAACGAAACACAGCCGGGCGCGCGCCCGGGAACTGCTCGACCAGTTCGACCTCACCGACGCGGCGGACCGCCCCGTCAAGGGCTACTCCGGTGGCATGCGGCGGCGACTCGATCTGGCCGGGGCATTGGTCGCGACCCCGCCGGTGCTGTTCCTCGACGAGCCGACCACCGGCCTCGATCCCCGCGCCCGTATAGGGCTGTGGAAGGTCATCGACGACCTCGTCGCGCAGGGCACCACCCTGCTGCTCACGACGCAGTACATGGACGAGGCCGAGCGGCTCGCCGATCGGATCGCCGTCATCGACCGCGGCACCGTCATCGCCCGCGGTACCGCCGACGAACTCAAGAATCTCGTGGGCGGCGAACGCATCGAACTCGGGCTCGTCGACGACGCCCGCCTGGCGGACCTGCGGGTCGAGCTCCACCCGGTCGCGGTCGGCGAGATCCAGGTCGAATCCGCCACCGGGAAGGTGGTCGTCCCGGTCGACGACGGCGCGGATTCCCTCGCCGCGGCCCTGGCCAGGCTGTCCGCGGCCGGGATCGCAGTCACCGACATCGCCCTCCGCAAGCCGACCCTCGACGACGTGTTCCTGTCGCTGACGGGGCACGAGGCGCAGGCCGAGGAGGAGGGCGACGACCGCCGCGACAGGACGGCCGTCGACGACACGGCAGGGGGAGCGCGGTGAACGCGATGCAGATGGTGGCGTCCGACGGACTGACCATCGCGAAACGCAACGTCATCAAGATCAAACGAGTGCCCGACCTGATCGTCTTCACCGTCCTGTCGCCGATCATGTTCGTGCTGCTGTTCGCCTTCGTCTTCGGCAGCGCCATCGAGATCCCCGGCATCTCGTATCGCGAGTACCTCATCGCCGGCGTGTTCACGCAGACCGTCATCTTCGGTGCGACCTGGACCGGACTCGGCATGGTCGAGGACCTGCAGAAGGGGATCATCGACCGGTTCCGGTCCCTGCCGATGGCGCCGTCCGCGGTCCTGATCGGCCGCACCTCCACCGACGTGATCATCAACGTCATCAGCCTGGTGGTGATGTCGCTGACCGGCCTCGCGATCGGGTGGCGCATCCACTCGTCCGTCCTCGAGGCCGCCGCCGGCTACGCGCTGATGCTGCTGTTCGCGTACGCGCTGTCGTGGGTGATGGCGGTCGTCGGGATGTGGGTGCGCACCCCCGAGGTGTTCAACAACGCCAGCTTCATGGTGATCTTCCCGCTGTCGTTCATCGCGAACACCTTCGTCGACCCGTCGTCGATGCCGACGGTGCTGCGGGTGATCGCCGAGTGGAATCCGGTGTCCGCGTTGACGCAGGCGGTGCGAAACCTGTTCGGCAACACGAACCCGCAGATGCCGCCGCCGGAGGCGTGGCCGCTGCAGAACCCGATCCTGGCGTCGCTGCTGTGGATCGCGTTGATGCTGATCGTGTTCGTGCCGTTCGCGATCCACCGCTACAAGAAGGCCGTGAGCCGCTGATCGCCTCGGGCCCCCGGTCAGGTGAGGGGCAGCTGCGCGAAGGGCTGACCCGTCGGCTGCGTGGATCCGCCGGGAGGCTCGACGGTGAACGCGAGCGCGGTGGCGCCGCTGATCCCGTTCAGCACCGCCGTCGTGGACGGGGCGACCGCGGTCGCGTCCATGGTGCCCGCGGACACCATGTCGTCGGACTCTCCGACCAGCCACATCTGGTACACCGTGCCCGGCGCCGGCGGCGTGACGTTGTTCATCACGAGGACTCCGGCGTCGGCGTCCTTCGAGTACACGACCGTCGCGGTGCCGCCGCCCTCGATCGCACCCGACGAGGTGCGGACGTCGTCGGCCGCGAGCACCTGCTCCGCGGTCGGCGCCGGTTCGTCGGTGAGCAGTCGGGTCGCGACCACGCCGCCGCCGACGGCGATCACGACGGCCGCCGCCGCGGCGAGCACCACCGTCCGCAGCCGGCGCCGGGAGCGCCTGGCGGCCAGGTCGATCGGCGGGGAGCCAGCGTCCGGGCGGTCCGCGGCGATCGCCGCGAGGATGCCGGACCGCAGCCGCTCCGGCGGTTCCGTCGCCGTCGCCGCGGACAGCTCGGCCATCGTCTCGCGGGCCTCGCGGACGCGGCGGGTGAACTCGGCGGACTCGGTTGCGGACGCCGCCGCCACGGCCGCGTCGACCTGTCCGCGTTCGGCGTCGGTGAGCGCGTCGAGGGCGTACACCTCGGCGAGGTCGAGGCGGTCGCCGTCGGAGAGGGTCGGATCGGTCATCACTGCTCACCCCCAAGGCACTGGCGCAGACGGAGCAGCCCGTCCCGGATCCTGGACTTCACGGTCGGCAGGGTGGCCGAAAGCTGTTCGGACACTTCCCTATACGTCAAGCCACGGTAGTAGGCGAGTTCCACGGACTGACGTTGCAGGTCGGTGAGGGTCCCGAGGCACCGCACCACCAGGTTCCGGTCCTCCCGGCGGGTGACCTCCTCGGAGACACTGTCGAAGGGGGAGTCGACGGACGCGGCCTGGTACCGCGACTCCCGGTCCGACCCGGCCTGCTCGGCGCGCACCCGGTCCACCGCCCGCCGGTGCGCGAGGGTGATCACCCACGACAACGCCGACCCCTGCGTCTCGTCGAAACTCGCGGCGGTACGCCACACCTGCAGGAACACCTCCTGCGTGGCCTCCTCGCTGTATCCCGGATCGCGCAGCACCCGCAGCACCATCCCGTACACGCGGGCGCGGGTCAGGTCGTAGAAGCGGGCGAACGCGTCCTCGTCGCGATCGGAGACGCGCCGAAGCAGTGCCGCGAGGGTGTCGGTGTCACCGCTCACGCCGGTCATGCGTCCTGTCCGCTCATCGGACGGAAGCCTATAGGCGCGTGTCGGGACGCTCAACACGCCCACCCGGCCGTCCCGCGCCGGCACGGCGATCACCGTCGTGGTGGCCGCGGGACGAAGAACGCGACCCGCCGCTGATAGTCGCGGTAGCCGGGCCGCGTGGCCATCGACTTCTCCAGCAGCCGCGCACCCGTCGCCCACACCAGGAAGTACGTCATCAGCACCGGGGAGGCCGCGGTGAGCACACCGGGCCACACCGACGCGCAGATCAGCCACACGCCCCACCACACGCACGCGTCCCCGAAGTAGTTGGGATGCCGCGTCCACGCCCACAGTCCGCGGTCCATGATGCGGCCCCGGTTGGCCGAGTCGCGGGTGAACCGGAGCATCTGCCGGTCACCCACCGCTTCGAACGTCACGCCCGCCGCCCACAACACCACTCCGACCCAGACCGCGACCGCGCCCACGCCACGGGCCGGACCGAGTACCGCCGACACCTGCAGGGGCAGCGACACGAACCACTGCGCGGCGCCCTGCGTCGCGAACACCCGCAGCACGATCGTCGCCGTCGACGCGCCCCCGGCCCGCTCCAGCAGATCCTCGTAGCGGGGGTCCTCGCCCTTGCCCGCCGACTTGCGGTGCATGTGGGCGCTCAACCGCACACCCCACACCGCGACCAGCGCGAACAGCAACCAGCGGCGGCCGGCGTCACCGTCGCCGAGGACCGCCGCGACCAGGGCGACGAGGACGAACCCGATGCCCCACGCGACGTCGACCACGTTGACGCGGCCGATGCGCCGGCCCACCGCGAACGCGCCCGCCTGCACCACCGCGAGAGCGGCCAGGGACGCCGCCGACACGGCAAGGAAGGTCGCCGCGGCACTCATCGCGCACCGTCCTTCGTCAGGACGAACTGCTGGACGTCGAGGTACCCGGACCGGAACCCGGCCTCCGAGTACGCGAGGTAGAACTCCCACATCCGCCGGAACGTGGCGTCGAACCCCAACTCCGCCACCGTGTCCGCGTGCGCGACGAACCGCTCACGCCACAACCGCAGGGTGTCCGCGTAGTCGTGGCCGAAGCCGAACCGCTCCACCGTTCGCAGTGCGGTGCCTCGGGCGGCGCCCTCCAGCGCCTCGGTGGACGGCAGCAGCCCCCCGGGAAAGATGTACTTGTGGATCCAGGTGTAGGTGCCGCGGGACGCCCGCATCCGCGCGTCCGGCATGGTGATCGACTGCAACGCCACCCGGCCGCCGGGAGACAGCAGCCGGTCGATCGTCGCGAAGTACGTTCCCCAGTACTCGAATCCGACCGCCTCGATCATCTCCACCGACACCACCGCGTCGTACTCGCCGCGCACTGCGCGGTAGTCGAGCAGGTCGATCCGGACCCGGTCCGCGAGCCCGGCGTCGGAGACCCGGCGGCGCGCCCACTCCTGCTGCTCCGCCGACAACGTCACCGACCGCACCGTCGCGCCGCGCCGCGCCGCCCGGACGGCGAGTTCGCCCCAACCGGTACCGATCTCGAGCAGCCGCGTCCCGGGCCCGACCGCAGCCGCGTCGAGCAACCGGTCGATCTTGCGATGCTGCGCCCCCGGCAGCGTCTCCCACGTCGCCCGGATGTCACCGAACAGGGCACTCGAGTAGGTCATCGTGTCGTCCAGGAACAGCGCGAACAGCTCGTTCGACAGGTCGTAGTGCCGGGAGATGTTGGAGCGGGTGTTCTCCTCCGAATTGCGTTCCGTCACCGGCTGACCAGGCAGCACCAGCGGCCGCAGCACCTGCAGCGCCCGCGGCACCAGGGCCGGCGCCGCCGCCGCGAACGGGGTCAGGACGGCCGCCGGGTCCGGGGTGTCCCAGTCACCGGCCATGTACGCCTCGCCGAAGCCGACCAGCCCGGCCGCGGCGACCCGGCGCGCGAACACGCCGGGGCGGTGCACCACCATCCCCGGTGATCCGGGACCGCCGGCACCGACGACGGTGCCGTCCGGGTACTCCACCCGCACGTCGAGGCGCGACGCCGCCCGGCGGAACAGACGATCCGCGATCAGGGCACCCCACCGGGCGCGCGGTCCTGCCGGGACCTGCGCGACGTCGGGCCATCGTGTGGGGTCCGGTGTCGCGTCGATGCCGTGGGTGTGGGTGATGGTCATCGGCTGGCCTCCAACTGCTGGGACGGGACGGTTCGGCGGGGGACGACGGGCAGGCCGCGCAGCCACAGCACGACACCCTGGATGCGGATGCGCGCGGCCACCAGCTGCGGCGCCAGCGGGACCCGGAGCACCGCGCCCGCCACCCGGACGGTGGTCACGGGGGTGCGTTTGCCGTGCATCGACGCGACGAACGGGCGGTGGCCGTCGCGGTGCAGGGTCACCGACACCGCGAGCTGCGTACCCGGTTCCGGCACCTGCAACGTGTACCGGCCCTCGACCGGGTTGAACGGCGACACGTAGAACACCTTCTCGGTCTCGACACGCCCGTCGGCGTCGGGGAACAGCACGTACGGGTGCCTGCCGCCGTACGTGTTGTGCACCTCGGCGACCACGCACCGGACGGCGCCGGTGTCGTCGTGGCACCAGTACAGGCTGAGCGGGTTGAACACGTAGCCGAACGCCCGCGGCGCGAGCAGAGCCGTGACCCGCCACCCGGTCGGGTCCACGCCGGCGTCGGCGAGGACCTCGTCGAGCCCGGCCCGCAGCGACGGTTCGCCGGCGAAGTGGTCCCGCCCGTCGAAGCGGGCGAAGGGCCGCAACCACACCGGCAATCGCGGCAGGTCGTCGAGGTCGACGAACCAGCTGAGACCGCGATAGGTGAACGCGTGCCGCAGCGGCGTGCGCCGGACGTGCCGGATCCGGGTGCGGTACAGCGCGGGCGCCGTCACGACGACACCCCCACCAGATGCGTCGCCCCGACCCGCCGCGCCGCGCGCAGCCCCGACGCGGCACCGTCCTCGTGGAAACCCCACCCGTGGTAGGCGCCCGCGAACGCGACGACGTCGTCGTCGAGTTCCGGCAGGCGCCGCTGCGCCGCCACCGATTGCGGGGTGTACTGCGGATGTTCGTAGGTCATCTCGGCGATGACGGTGGCCGGGTCGATGCGGTCCCCGCCGCCGAGGGTGACGAGGAACCGGCGGTCGGGCACGTCCAGCCGCATCAGCCTGCTCATGTCGTAGGTGACGACGACACCCGCCGCCTCCTCTCGGGGGATCAGGTAGTTCCACGACGCGCGCGCCGCGGCGGCGCGGGGCACCAGCGACGAATCGGTGTGCAGCCGGGCCACGTTCGTCGAGTAGGGGATCGCGCCCAGCACCGCCGACTCGGCCGCCGTCGGGTAGTCGAGCAGCCGCAGCGCCTGCTGCGGGTGCACCGCGACCACCGCGGCGTCGAAACGGCGACGGTGCCCGCCCGCCGTCAGCCACACACCGTCGGTGCGGCGTTCGAGCCGCTGCACCGGGCACCCGGTGCGTACCTCGTCGACGGTGGCGGCGATCCGTTCGACATAGCGGGCCGACCCGCCGGTGACGGTCCGCCACTCCGGCGACCCGAACACGGTGAGCATGCCGTGGTGGTCGAGGAACGTCAGCAGGTACCGCGCCGGATACCGCAGCGCGAGCGCGGGATCGCACGACCACACCGCCGCGACCAGCGGGGTCATGAAGTGGTCGGTGAAGTACCGGGAGAACCGCAGCCGGTCCAGGAACGCACCGAGGGTCTCCTCGTCGCCGTGCACGGCGGAGTCGAGCAGTGTCCGCGCCGCCCGATGGAACCGCAGCACCTCCCCGAGCATCACCAGGTGTCTGCCGCGGGTCAGCATGCGTGCGGTCGGGAACAGTCCCGACAGGCCCTTCGCGCCCGCGTACTCGATCCCGGTCGCCTCCGCCCGCACCGACATCGACATGTCCGTCGGCTGCGTCGGCACGCCGACCTCGTCGAACAGTGCGCACAGCGTCGGGTAGGTGCGGTCGTTGTGGACGATGAAACCGCTGTCCACCCGCACCTGCCGTCCGCCGCCGAGGTCGACGTCGTGGGTGTGGGCGTGCCCGCCGAGCCGGTCGTCGGCCTCGAACAGGGTCACCCGGTCCCGTTTCGCCAACACGTACGCCGCGGTCAGGCCCGCGACGCCGCTGCCGATCACGGCGACGGAACGGCCCGGCGGCGCTGAAGAAGTCGTCATGACCGGTGTTCGGTGCCGTCGCACCCCCGGATGGGTGGGTTCCGCCGAATCCCGGAAGCGCCGACCCATCCGGGCCGGGACCGGCTCCGAACACCGGGCGACACATCCCCGACACGAGAAGGAGCAGCACTGTGCGCACGACCGGGAGACTCGCCAGGATCCTCGCCCTCGGAGCCGCCGCGCCGGCACTCGCCGGTGCCATGGCACTGTCGCCCGCGGTCACCGCGGGCGCCCAGCCGTGGACACCGCTCACCCCGGTCGAACGGGTCGACCTGCCGCGCTATCTCGGGACCTGGCATCAGCTCGCCGCCAACCCGGCACCGTTCAACCTCGACTGCGTCCGCGACACCACCGCCCGCTACGACCTGATCGACGACCGCGACGTGCGGGTGGAGAACACCTGCACCACCGTCACCGGCGACCGCCGCGGCATCGTCGGCAACGCCCGCGTCAACGGGCCCGCCGAACTGCACGTCTCGTTCCCCTCGGTGCCGGGCCAGGATTCACCCGACGGTCCGAGCAACTACCTCGTCGCGCACGTCGCCGACGACTACTCGTGGGCACTCGTCGGCGATCCCAGCCGGCTGTCGGGCTTCGTGCTGTCCCGGACCCCGGCCGTCGACGCGGCCCGCTGGCAGGAGATCCGGCGCGTCGTCGAAGCGAACGGCTACAACTCGTGCCTGATGCTCACGTCCCCGACCACCGGCGGACTGCCCGACATCCGCCCCCTCTGCACCGTCTGACGCCGGACCCGTGCGCGGATTCGGTAGTTCCCACTACGGAATCCGCGCACAGGTTGCGAAGCCGTTCAACCGTTTTACCGTTCCCTCCGGTGAACTGTCGCTACGTTGGTGACACCCGACAGCACCCCGCACCGCCCGAAGGGAATGACGATGCAGTTCAACCTCGCGGACGTCTTCGACACCGTCGCCTCCGCCGTCCCCGACCGTGTCGCACTGACCTACGAGGGTGTGAACTTCACGTACGCCGAACTCGACGCCGAGGCGAACCGGACCGCGCACCTGCTGGCCGGCGCGGGGATCCAGCCGGGGGAACACGTCGCGCTGTTCCTGAAGAACAGCGTCGAACACGTCACCAGCATCCTCGGTTCCGTCAAGATCCGGGCGGTGCCGATCAACGTCAACTACCGGTACACGCACGCCGAACTTGAGTACCTGTTCACCAACTCCGACGCCGTCGCGGTCGTCGTCGAACTGCCCGAACACCAACGTGCCCTCGCCGACCTGCTCGACGTCTGCCCGCTGATCCGGACGGTGTTCGTCGTGGGGGAGACCACCGACGAACTCCGCACCGCCGCCGCGGCCCGGGAAGTCACGGTCACCGCCTTCGCGGAGGCGCGGACGCTGCCCACCAGTGGGGAGTTCGCCCCCCGCTCCGGCGACGACCTGTACGTCCTCTACACCGGCGGCACCACCGGATACCCCAAGGGTGTCATGTGGCGTCAGGACGACTTCTTCCGCAAGCCGCTGTCCGGCGGCAACCCGTACGGTGACGACCCGCGGCGCGACCTCGCCGAGGTCGCCGCCGCCGCGAAGGAGTTCCCCGAGTTCGCATTCCTCATCGCCGCGCCCCTCATGCACGGTGCCGCGCTGTACTCGCTGTTCACCTTCTTCACCCTCGGCGCCCGCGTCGTCCTCAAACGCGACTTCACACCGAAGGAGGTCGTCGAGTCCATCGAGAAGGACCGCGTCCAGGTGATCCTCATCGTCGGTGACGGCATGGGACTGCCGCTGGTCGACGAGATGGAACGACGCCAGGGCGAGATCGACTTCGGTTCCCTGTTCTCCATCACCTCCGGTGGCGCGATCTGGTCCGTCGGCGTGCGGGACCGGATGCTCGCGGTGAAGCCGGACCTGGTGCTGCGGGACAACTTCGGCGCCTCCGAGTCCGGCAACGACGGCGCCTTCACCGTCGACGAGGCGGGCAACCTGCGGATGCCGCCGTCGCCGAACATGATCGTCGTCGACGAGGCCCTGGAGACGATCGCACCGGGAACCGACGAGATCGGCTACATCGCCCGCATCGGCAACATCCCCCTCGGCTACTACCGGGACGAGGACAAGTCCGCCCGCACGTTCCCCGTCCGCGCCGACGGCACCCGACTGTCGGTGCTCGGCGACATGGGCCGGGTGGAGGCCGACGGCACCATCGTCTTCCTCGGCCGCGGATCGCAGTGCATCAACACCGGCGGCGAGAAGGTGTTCGCGGAGGAGGTCGAGGCCGCGCTGCACGCGCACCCGTCGATCTCCGACGCGCTGGTGGTGCCCAAACCCGACGAACGCATGGGACAGCAGGTCGCCGCGGTCGTCGCGGTCTACCCGGACGCGCCCGCGCCGACCCTCGAGGAGATCCAGCGGCACTGCCGAACGACCCTGGCCGGCTACAAGATCCCCCGCGCCGTCGTGCTCGTCGCCGAGGTCAAGCGCACGCCTGCCGGCAAGGCCGACTACCGCTGGGCGACATCGGTGGCCGCCTCCTAGCCGGCACCGGAGGACGGACCCGACCGACCGGCGGCACCGGCGATGTTCTCGAGCATGCCCGTGAAGATCACCCGGTGGAACGGCACCAGCGCATACCAGTAGAGGCGCCCCGCGACGCCACGTGGGAGGAAGACCGCCCGCTGCCGGATCCGCGTGCCGCCGGTCGGCAGGCCCGTCAACCGCCATTCGAGCCACGCGCCGCCGGGGGCACGCATCTCCGCCCGCAGCCGCAGCAGCTCGGGCCGGTCGATCCTCTCGACGCGCCAGAAGTCCAGCGCGTCACCGGTGTGCAGGGTGCGGGGGTGGCGTCTGCCCCGCACCAGACCGACACCGCCGACGGCGCGGTCGAGCCATCCCCGCACCGCCCACGCCAACGGGAACGAGTACCAGCCGTTCTCGCCGCCGATCGCCTCGACCACCGACCACACCGACGCCGGGTCGCTGGCGGCGTCGAAGTCGCGTTCGTCGACGAACGCCGTCGCGCCCGCCCAGTCCGGGTCCGACGGCAGCGGATCCGCGGGTGCGGACGACGCGTTCGCCCACGTCGTCTCCACCTCACCGCGCTCGATGCGGCGCAGCGCCAGCCGGACCGCCTCCCGGTACCCGGTCAGCCCTCCGGGCGGGGGCGGGATCAGCTCGTCCACGGCGTGGTCGTGCATCACGGCGTCGGTGCCGACCGACTCGATCAGGGCCCGCCCCAGACTTGGCGGGATCGGTGTCACCAACCCGATCCACAGCCCGGCGAGCCGCGGCGTCAACACCGGCAACACGACGATGCGCCGCCGCCGCAGTCCCGCCACTTCCGCGTACACCTGCATCATCTCGCCGTACCGCAGGATGTCGGGACCGCCGATGTCGACGATCCGGCTCCGCGGCAGCCGCGCGGTGACCGCGCCGACGAGATAGTGCAGCACGTCCCGCACCGCGATCGGCTGGATCCGGTTGTTCACCCACCGCGGGGTCGTCATCACCGGCAACCGATTGCTCAGGTGGCGGATCATCTCGAAGGACGCCGACCCCGATCCGATCACCACCCCGGCCTGCAGCACCAGCGTCGGAACCGCCGACTCGGACAGGACACGACCCACCGCGGCCCGCGACCTCAGGTGCGGCGACAACGCCCCGGTCTCCGGATGCAGCCCACCGAGATACACGATCCGGCCGACACCCGCGTCCTCGGCCGCGGTGGCGACATTGCGGGCGCAACGCTGCTCGACGTCCTCGAATGCGCCGCGCCCACCCATCGAATGCGCCAGGTAGTAGACGACGTCGACGTCACCGCACGCGCGCCGCACCGACGCGGCGTCGTCGAGGTCGCCGCGCACCACCTCGACGTCCCGCGCCCACGGCACGTCCCGCAGCTTGTCGGGGGTGCGGGCCAGGACCCGGACCCGGTACCCCGACTCGACGAGCAGCGGCACCAGCCGGCCCCCGACGTAACCGGTGGCGCCCGTGACCAGGATGTGCCGCGGCTCGGTCACGGTGTGGCCGCGATGTGTCCGAGCTGGTGACGCAGCGACTCCTCCAGGCTCGCGCGGCGGAAACGGTGCCCGGCGTCGACCAGCGCGGTGGGCGTCACCCGCTGACTCGCGGTCGCCAGCTCACGGGCCCCCTGCTCGCCGAGCAGCAGCCGCGGACCGAGATCGGGGACCGGGAGCAGCGCGGGCCGGCGCAGCACGAACGCCAGCGTGCGTGCGTACTCCGAAGCCTGGACGGGGGTCGGCGCGACCGCGTTCACCGCACCCGACAGCGCCGGATCGGTGAGCGCCCGCCCGTACACGTCGATCAGGTCGTCGACGTCGATCCACGACAGCCACTGGGTGCCCGACCCCAGCCGGCCGCCGAGCCCCGCCCCGAACAGCGGACGCATCAGGCGCAGGGTGCCCCCGCGTGGCGTCTGCACGATCCCGGTCCGCACCCGCACCACCCGCAGTCCCGCGTCGGCGGCGGGCGCCGTGGCGTCCTCCCACTCGGCGACCACGTCGGCCAGGAACCCGTCACCGCGATCGGCGGTCTCGGCGAGCGGTTCGTCGCCGCGGTCGTAGCCGTAGATGCCGATCGCGGACGCGGACACGAACACCCGCGGCCCACCGCGGGTGTTCGCCGCGACCGCGGCGAGCCGCCGCGTCGGCTCGATGCGGCTGTCCCGGATCGCGGCCCGGTGCCCGTCGGTGAACCGGCCCGCGATCGACGCACCGGCGAGGTGCACCACTGCGTCGACCTCGACGAGCAGGTCCGCGGCCGGGTCCTCCGGATTCCACTGCCTCTCGTCGGCAGTGCGGGGTGACCGGCGCACCAGCCGCACCACCCGGTGGCCGCCCGTGGTCAGGTACGCCGCCAGCGCGGTCCCCACCAGACCGGACGCGCCGGTGACCGCGACGGTCGACGGGCGCGCACCACGCTCCCGTGCCTCGCGGTGCGCCGCCAGGTCGTCGGCGCACTGTCGGTGCCGGTATCGGAACATCTGCCGCAGCAACGCTGCCGGGGCGGGCGTCTCGACGCGGTCGGTGATGCGGGTGAATTCGGCGGCGTCGCCCGCGTCCGCCGCCACCTCGGTGAAGGTGTGCTCGTGCCGCCACGGCAGCGACACACCCACCCGAGGCCACACCGGGCCGACCCGGTCGATCCGATCGACGAAACGACGCGGCGGGTCGTATCCGGCGGGGTCGTGCGCGGCGACCCACCGCACCCCGCCGGGCAGCGACACCACCGCGTGCCCGTCGGCCAGCGAATGCGACTCCGCCACCACCCCCACCGGCTGCCACGGCGGCAGCAGACGCTGCAACGCACCAGGGCTGGCATGCCAGTCGAACACCTCTCGGATCGAGGCGGGCACGGTGGACGAGTACTCGATTCCCATCTCCGACTCCTTCGCGGGGGCCTGACTCGACTGTACGGAGCGCAGCCGCCGGCCTCAGCCCACGACCGTCAGCAACACCGAGCCGACACCGATCGCCGACAGCGCCACCGCCACGGTGAGGGGGACACCGAACCGCACGAACGTCGCGGTCGAGTACCCGCCCGGACGCAGCACCATCAGGTTCGACTGGTGGCTGTACGGGTTGAGGAAGGTGAACGAGATGCACGTCCCGATCAACGTCAACAGCACCACGGGATCCAGCCCGGCGACCGCCGCGACCTCGAGCGCGATCGGGGTCAGGATCGCGGCCGCCGCGGCGTTGGTCACCGCGTTCGTCAGCAGCGTCGTCCCGATCACGAAGACCAGGACCACCAGCAGCGCGGTGTCACCCGCCAACGACACCACCGCATCGGAGATGTGACCGCCCAGACCGCTCTGCACGACGATCGTCCCGAGCCCCACCGATCCGGCGATGATCGCCAGGATGTTCCAGTTCAGCGCCCGCACCGCCGATCGCGGGGTGAGGACACCGGTGAACACCATGAGCACCGCCCCCGCCACGGCGCACAGTTCGACCGCCGCGATCCCGAACGACGCCGACACGATCGTGCCGACGAGGACGGCGACGGCGATCCACGTCTTCGCCGTCTGCGGCGCCGTGCCGGACAGCTCCCGCCACATCGCCACGAGCGAGTTCTCGGCCAGCGCGTCCGCGGACGCTGCGGTCACCAGGCACAGCTCGCCCGGCTCGGCGGGCGCGTCCCGCAAGAGGCGGGTCGTCTGCGCCGCGACGACCGCGATGTCCTCGCCCTCCTCGAGGTCCCGCACCGTCTTCTGCTCGTTCGTGGCGATCGTGACCAGGAACAGGCGTTGCGGCGCGAGACCGAATCGCGGATTCGCCCACAGGGTGCGCACCCCGGTCTCCGTCGCCCGGTACACCAGGGTGTCGCCCGCCTCCAGCGGCGTCGCCGCATCGAGGGGGTCACCCCAGCGCCGGATCTCGACGAGCTCGAACTCCGCGGTGGAGTCCACCCCGATCTCGGCCGCCGTCCGCCCGGTCGCGAGGGCGCGCGGAGCGATCGGGATCTCTGCCTGCCACGAGAGGTCCCGGTCCTGCACCTGCGGCCGACGGCCCAGCATCCTCGGCGCCGCCACCATGAGCACCACCCAGCCGACCAGCGCCACCGGGACCGCGACCGGCACGAACGAGAACATCGTCAACTGCACACCGGCCGGTTCCGCGAGGCCCGCGATCACCAGATTCGAGCTCGTGCCGATCAGCGTCGCCGACCCCGCCAGCGTCGTCGCGTGCGCGATCGGCAGCAACAGCCCGCGCGCCGGAATCCCGTTCCGCTGCTGCAATTCCTTCGCCGCCGGAATCAACATGGCCACGATCGGGGTCGTGTTGATGAGCGCGGACACCACCCCCACCGCAGGGATCAGCCTGCCCAGCGCCTGCCCCGCGGTCCGAACCCCCGACAACAGCGCGTGCGTCAACCGGGAGACCGCACCCGTCCGCAGCACTCCCTTCGCGATGACCAGCATCGCGGCGATGGTGATGACGCCGCTGTTGCTCAGGCCGGCGAACAACTCGGCGGGAGTCGCGATCCCCACCACGCCCGCGACCACCAGCGCCGTCGTCAACGCCAGCACCGCGGGCACCGCCCCGGTCGTCATCACCACCAGGGTCACCACCACGATCACCGCTGCGACAACCGCCATACGACCGATCGTGTCAACTCGCACGGCGATCCGCGCGACGTGACACTCCGGGATCAGCGAATCCGGGCGTACCGGTCCAGCGCGACCTGCCGCTCGTGGGCGTGGTCGACGATCGGTTCCGGGTAGCCCGGCGGCGGACCGTCCGGGAGGCGGTGCACCCGCTTACCCGGCACCGACCGCAACTCCGGCACCCAGCGCCGCACGTAGTCGCCTTCGGGATCGAACTTCTCACCCTGCACGGTCGGGTTGAACACCCGGAAGTACGGGGCGGCGTCGGTACCGCAGCCCGCGGTCCACTGCCAGCCGTGCTGATTGGACGCCAGGTCCCCGTCGACGAGATACCGCATGAAGTGCCGTGCGCCGCGCCACCACGGGAGGTGCAGGTCCTTCGTCAGGAACGACGCGACGATCATCCGGACCCGGTTGTGCATCCAGCCCTCGCCGAGCAGCTGCCGCATCCCGGCGTCGACGATCGGGAACCCGGTGCGGCCCTCCGCCCACGCCTCGAACGCCCGGTCCGCGTCCGGACCCGAGTCGTGCACGATAGCGTCGAAGCGGTCGTTGTAGTTGCCGCGCGCCGTGTCCGGGCGGTGGTGCAGGACGTCGGCGTAGAAGTCCCGCCACGCGAGTTCGCTGCGCAGCGTCGCGGCACCGTCGTCGCTGCGACCGGCAATGTCCCGCAACATCGTTCGCGGATGGATGCACCCGAATTTCAGGTACGGCGACATCCGGCTCGTCGCGTCGAGATCGGGGCGGTCACGGCCGTCCGCGTAGCCGGCGAGCTCATCCTCCTGGAACTCGTGCCAGCGCCGCAGTGCGGCCGCCTCCCCGGCCGGGGGCAGCGCGGGGCCTTCGACCGCGGCGGTCGGGATCGGCACCCGGGCCTTCGATCCACGAGGATCCACCCAGGTGACCGTGCCGGCGCTCGTCGCGGCCGGGGCCCGCCAGCCGTGGTCGAGCCAGGCCTTCCGGAACGGGGTGAACACCCGGTACGGGGTTCCGTCCGACTTCACGATCCGTCCGGGGGACACCGCGTACGGCGATCCCGACCGAACCAGTGGCACCGCATCGAGCGCCGCCTCGACCGCCGTGTCACGGCGGGCTCCGTAGGGGCCGTGGTCCGCGCTGACGTGCACGGAGACGGCACCGAACTCGGTGGCCACTGCGGGCACCACGACAACCGGGTCGCCGCGCACGACGAGCAGGCGACCGTCGAGATCGTCGTCGAGGGCGCGGAGACACTCGAACAGGAACCGTCGTCGCGGCCCACCCGACGGGCCCAGCAGCGCGTCGTCGAGCACGAACATCGCGACCGCTGCTGTCGCGTCGTCGGACGCCGCCAGCAACATCGGCAGGTCGTGCAGGCGCAGATCCCGGCGGAACCACACCAGCGTGGGTCTGGTCATCCGTCCATTGTCGCTGGCGCCGCGCCCACCCCATGCAACCGCGACTCGCGCACGGCGAGCAGCGAACTCGCGCCCCCGGACCATGCGTGCAGCAGATGCGCGGCGAGCCTGCCTTCGAGCAGCTCCGTGGCCTGGATCCCGAACACCACGTCGGCCGCCAGCTCCGGTTCCGCGTCCAACAGGCCGCCGACCACATCACGGCGCAACACCTGCTCGTGCACCGCGTCGGCTTCCACGTGCTCGGCGTAGAACCGCACACACTCCGCCGGCGCCGACATCCGCTCGAGCGCGGCGACCAGCGCCTTGGCGCTCGGCGGTGTCGTCGCCTCGGCGGTCGCGAAGTGTCCGACGAGTGCCCCCCGCAGGCCGCGGTGCAGTCCGAACAACGACACCAGGTTCACCGTCGCGAGGGTCTCCGGCGGTACGTCGTCGAGATACCCGAGATAGCTGCTGTCCAGTTCGGCGGCGCGCAACAGATCGGAGAACAGGCGCGAGTGCATACGCTCGCCGTCACCGCCCCCGAACTCGTCGAACTCGACAGCGACAAACGCCGCCTTCGGCGGGCCGTGCAGCCGCGGGATCGCCCACGCCAGCGGATCGGCCTCCTTCAGGTGGTAGATGGACCGGTGCGCGAAGTACTCCCGCATCTGGTCCCAGGACCCGTGGTCACGCAGGTACGCCGCGACCGATCCCTCGCCGGCCTCGGCGACCGAGACCGCGTCCAACTCGGCATCGGCATCACTGCCTCCCGCAACCTCGGCCCGCAGACACCGCAGGAACCGGCGCTCCATGTCGCCCCGTAACCGGATCAGTTCAGGGTCCCACTCCCAGTCCGGGTCGACGCCGACGAACCCGCGGTAGTGGAGCTCGTAACACACGTGCAGCGCCAACTGCAGATCACCACCCAGCGGGTCCGCATGGCCGAGGCCGGAATCCGCCCGCATCGAGCCCGCTGAGCCGTCGGCGAGGGTCGCGATCACCCGGCACGACACCGGGCCGCGGGGCATCGGCAGGGGCCGGGCCCGGACATCAACGCCCGTGGTCATACAGCACCTCCAGGTCGGCGACAGGGAGTTGGACGGCGAGGTCGAACCGCTGCGGGGTGCGCTCGGCGTCAGTGGTTGCGAAGCGCACTGATCAGCTTCGACTTGGTCATCGACGAGTAGCCCGTCAATCCGATCTCCTTCGCCCGCTTCCGCAACTCGGGAACAGTGCGGTCCTCGTACGACTCGCCGTGCCCGCCCTTGCGTCCGACACTGCTGCGGCCACGCGCAGCGGCGGCATTGGATATCCGCGCAGCCTTCTCCTTCGAGTCGCCCTTCTTGCGTAGTTCTTCGTACATCTCCTGATCCTTCAGGTGCGGATCCGAGCTGTTCTTCGGCATCGGCGTTTCTCCTCACTCGTCGAGCGGGTTCTCTCTCGCCTACCCAAAGCACTGGGACGGCAAACATGGATCGGAAGGCCGTGACGCGGAACGTCTCGAGGTTCGGGTCCGAAGGCAGCCTCGCCCGTCGTCGGTTGCCCCGACAGGCGCCACGCCGGACGGCCTGCACGGGGCTGCGCCTCCAGTGCAGGTACTGGGCTACTTCTTCGCCCCGGCCGCCTTCTTCGGTGAGGTCTTCTTCTCCGAGGCCTTCCGGGCCGCGCCGGACTTCTCGGGAGATGCCTTCTTCGACGATGTCTTCCCAGGCGGACTCTTCGTCGACGACGCCTTCCTGGGCGACGTCTTCGTGGGCCGCGACGTCGACGACGTGGACCCGCGAGACGCCTCGATGCTGTTCGAGAGTGCCTCCAGCAGACTCGTGACCTCGTCGTCGGCAGTGACCGCTGCCGAAGGCGGTGTCGTCGTGTCCCCGCCCTCGATCCTGGTGCGCACCAATTCCTTCAAGGCCTTCTGGTACTCGTCCCGGTAGGCGTCGGCGTCGAAGACGGGTTCGGCCATCGTCTCGATGAGCTGCGCCGCCATCTTCATCTCCTTCGCACTGACCTGCGGCGGATCGGCACGCAGGAAGTCGAAGTCGGGGGTGCGTACCTGCTCCGGCCACAGCATCGTCTCGACGACGATGTCGTCCCGGTACACCCGCAGCAGCGCCAACGACTCCCGTTGGCGGATGGCGATCTTCGTCACCGCGACCTGTCCCGCCTTGCTCATCGCGTCCCGCAGCATCACGAACGGTTTGACCGCCGACTTCTCCGGCTCGAGGAAGTACGTGCGGTCGAAGTGGATGGGATCGACGGATTCGATGGGAACGAAGGCGAGCACCTGGACTGTGTGTGCACTCGGCAACGGCAGTTCGGCGAGATCCTCGTCGGTCAGGACCACCATCTGGCCGTCGGCGGTCTCGTATCCCTTCCCGATCTCGTCGTAGGGCACCTCGGAGTCCTCGGCGGCGCAGAAGCGACGGTGCTGGATCCGCGATCCGTCCGGAATGTGGACCTGGTGGAACGACAGGCTCTGATCCTGCGTGGCCGCGAACAGGCGCACCGGGATCGCGACCAAGCCGAAGGTGACCGTCCCCTTCCACATCGACCGCATTCTCGTTCGCCTCCTCCGACACAAAGCGCCGCCTGTACCTCTTTCCCAGTCTTGCCGCACTTCAAACGGCGCGGCGCAGTCGAGGCGATCACTGGACCCTTCGGTGTCTGCGTGGTAGACCGGAACTTGGTTGAGAAAGCAGCCTTCCCTCGGGTCGAGACGGCCTGAGAGTTGCATCGACAGAAAGTCGGCTCACCATGAACCATGTCGTATCTGCGCCGCTCGAAGTCGTTCCTTCTCGTCGGCATGCAGGGATGATCGCCCTGGTGTCCGCATGCCCCGTAGGCGTGACCACCGCGGTCGTCACGACGTCGCCGGTCCTGTCCGTCCTCGTCGCAGCGGGCACGGCAACGTGTGTCGCCGTCGCAGGGCTCATGATCTAGCAATACCGCGCAAAGGCATGTGATTACTCATCGATTCGAGCGGAGACCCGAGAAGGAGTTTCCGACCCTCACGAAGAACGCCCGCGAAGAAGGTGTGGAGGCAACCGAAATGGCCACACACAACCCCGAAGACCTTCCCATCGACCCGGTCCACACCAACCGGGAACACCCGGGAGAGGCGATTGACGACTCCCGTAACTGGCCGGGATACGGTCTCGTGCTACTCGGCATCGCGACGATGGGAATGACCCTCGTCGCCGCGGGCTACGGGTTCGCCGGCTGGGCCACCCTGGGCGCCATCCTGTGTGTGACGTTCTTCGTGGTCGGCGCGAGCATCGTCCTTGCCGAGCACGCCCACGTCAAGCATGTCGAGGGACGGCGACTGACGAGCCAACTCGGCCATTGACCCGTCGCGCTGCATGCCGCCCGGTCCCACGTGACACCATCGGACCGTGACCGCACGACCGGGATCCGACCAACGCCTGCGTGACCTCGCCCTGCTGCGGCGCGTCCGTGACCGCATCGACCGCGACTACGCGCAGCCACTCGACGTGGAAGCCCTCGCTCGCGACGTGAACATGTCCGCGGGCCACCTGAGCAGGCAGTTCCGGCTCGCGTACGGCGAGGCGCCCTACAGCTACCTGATGACCCGCCGCATCGAACGGGCGATGGCCCTGCTCCGCCGCGGCGACCTCAGCGTCACCGACGTCTGCTTCGAGGTCGGCTGCTCCTCGCTCGGCACCTTCAGCACCCGCTTCACCGAACTCGTCGGCGTGCCGCCGAGCACGTACCGGCGTGAGGCCGCGCAGGCAACGGCCGGGATGCCGTCGTGTGTCGCCAAACAGGTCACCCGACCGATCAGGAATCGAGAAGCGACCGCTCCGCACAGCCCCTAGCGTGGATTCCATGAAACTCACCATCCACTCCAGCTTCCTTCCGCAGAACGACCCCGACGCCGCCCTCGCGTTCTACCGCGACACTCTCGGCTTCGAGGTCCGCAACGACGTCGGCTACAACGGCCTGCGCTGGCTGACCGTCGGCCCGGCCGGCCAGCCCGAGACGTCGATCGTCCTGTATCCGCCGGAGGCCAGCCCCGGCGTCACCGACGACGAACGCCGCCTCATCGGCGAGATGATGGCGAAGGGCACCTACGGCAGCCTCCTGCTCGCCACCCCCGACCTCGACGGCACCTTCGAGAAACTGGCCGCCGGTGACACCGAGGTGATCCAGGAACCGACAGACCAGCCGTACGGCGTCCGCGACTGCGCGGTCCGTGATCCCGCGGGCAACATGATCCGGATCCAGCAGGCGAGTTGAACGACGCGGCCGTCACTCGACGGCCGTGACCCACCGAATCGGACATACTCGATGGCGGCGATGCCCTTCGGCGGGCACCGCCGCCGCGGGGAGCGCACCCATGCATCGAACGGAGACACGATGACCACGGCCACCAGGTCCACGAAGCAGCCAACCGCGAAGCATGCGGCCGACAGCCACGACCTGATCCGCGTGCACGGTGCCCGCGAGAACAACCTCCAGGGCGTCGACGTCGAACTCCCCAAACGACGGTTGACCGTGTTCACCGGCGTCTCCGGTTCCGGGAAGAGCTCCCTCGTGTTCGCGACGATCGCAGCCGAATCGCAGCGCATGATCAACGAGACGTACAGCGCGTTCGTGCAGGGCTTCATGCCGACCCTCGCCCGGCCCGACGTCGACGTCCTCGAAGGCCTCACCACCGCGATCATCGTCGACCAGGAACGGATGGGCGCCAACCCGCGGTCCACCGTCGGCACCGCCACCGACGCCAACGCGATGCTGCGCATCCTGTTCAGCCGTCTCGGCACCCCACACATCGGGTCGCAGCAAGCGTTCTCGTTCAACGTCGCCTCGATCAGCGGCGCCGGCGCCGTGACCGTCGAGAAGGGCGGCCGCACGGTGAAGGAACGCCGCAGCTTCAGCATCACCGGCGGCATGTGCATGCGCTGCGAGGGCCGCGGCTCGGTGTCCGACTTCGACCTCACCGCCCTCTACGACGACAGCAAGTCCCTCAACGAGGGCGCGCTGACCATCCCCGGCTACAGCATGGACGGCTGGTACGGCCGGATCTACCGCGGCAGCGGATTCTTCGACCCGGACAAGCCGATCGCGAAGTACACCAAGAAGCAGCTCAACGACCTGCTGTACAAGGAACCGACGAAGATCAAGGTCGACGGCATCAACATCACCTTCGAAGGATTGATCCCGAAGATCCAGAAGTCGATGCTGGCCAAGGACCGCGAGGCCATGCAGCCACACATCCGGGCGTTCGTCGACCGCGCCATCACCTTCCAGACCTGCCCCGACTGCGCCGGCACCCGGCTCAGCGCAGAGGCGCGATCGTCGAAGATAGGCGGCGTCAGCATCGCCGACGTGTGCGCCATGCAGATCAGCGACCTCGCCGACTGGGTCCGCGAACTCGACGAACCGTCGATGGCGCCGCTGCTGAAGTCACTCGGCGACACCCTCGACTCCTTCGTCGACATCGGCCTCGGCTACCTCAGTCTCGAACGGCCCGCCGGCACCCTGTCCGGCGGCGAGGCCCAACGCACCAAGCTGATCCGGCACCTCGGTTCGTCGCTCACCGACGTCACCTACGTGTTCGACGAACCCACCATCGGCCTGCACCCGCACGACATCCAGCGCATGAACGACCTACTGCTCCAGTTGCGGGACAAGGGCAACACCGTCCTCGTCGTCGAACACAAGCCGGAAGCCATCGCGATCGCCGACCACGTCGTCGACCTCGGTCCCGGCGCGGGCAGCGACGGCGGTCACATCGTGTTCGAGGGCACCGTCGACGAACTGCGCGCCAGCGACACCGTCACCGGCCGGCACCTCGACGACCGCGCCACGCTGAAGGAGTCGTTCCGGACGTCGACCGGCGCTCTGGAGATCCGCGGCGCCGACACCCACAACCTCCGCGGCGTCGACGTGGACATCCCGCTCGGTGTGCTCGTTGTCGTCACCGGTGTCGCGGGCTCCGGGAAGAGCTCCCTGATCCACGGCTCGGTGTCCACCCGCGACGACGTCGTCGCCATCGACCAGGGCGCCATCAAGGGGTCCCGGCGCAGCAACCCCGCCACCTACACCGGCCTGCTCGACCCCATCCGCAAGGCGTTCGCCAAGGAGAACGGCGTCAAACCCGCTCTGTTCAGCGCCAACTCCGAGGGCGCGTGCCCGAATTGCAACGGCGCGGGCGTCGTCTACTCCGACCTCGCGATGATGGCGGGGGTGTCCACGCCGTGCGAGGTGTGCGAGGGCAAGCGGTTCCAGGCAGAGGTCCTCGACTACACGTTCGGCGGCAAGGACATCAGCGAGGTCCTCGGCATGTCCGTCGCCGAAGCCGAGGCGTTCTTCGGGTCACCGGATGCGAAACTGCCTGCCGCGCACAAGATTCTGCAGCGCCTCGCCGACGTCGGGCTCGGCTACGTGAAGATCGGCCAGCCCCTGACCACCCTGTCCGGCGGCGAACGGCAACGCCTCAAGCTCGCCACCCACATGGGGGAGAAGGGCGACATCTACGTCCTCGACGAACCCACCACCGGCCTGCACCTGGCCGACGTCGAGAACCTCCTCGGTCTGCTGGACCGGCTCGTCGACTCCGGCAAGTCGGTGGTCGTCATCGAGCACCACCAGGCCGTCATGGCACACGCCGACTGGATCGTCGACCTCGGTCCCGGCGCCGGCCACGACGGTGGCCGCATCGTCTTCGAAGGAACCCCCGCCGATCTCGTCGCAGACCCGCAGACCCTCACCGGCAAGCATCTCGCGGAGTACGTCGGCGCCTGACGACCGGAACCCGGCCGCCGCCACGCCACCCAGGAAGGGAGCAACAAATGACCGACAGTGTCCCGATCGTGGTGGGGGTCGACGGGTCACCGTCGGCAGACGAAGCCGTCCGCTGGGCCGCCGTGACCGCCGACCGTCGCCGCGCCCCACTACACATCGTCGCCGCCGCGTTCGTGCAGGGCAGATCCGGTGTCCCCATCGGACTACCACCCGGATACCTCGAGGACCAGGAATCCGAGCGGCGCGGGCACCTGAGCCGAGCCACGACGATCGCGACGGAGACGGCATCGTCAGGATCGCTCACCGTCAGCACCGAACTGGTCGCCGGGGCCCCCAGCCACGTCCTGGTCGAGCAGTCGTCGTCGGCGCAGATGGTCGTGCTCGGTGCGAGGGGCCGCGGTGAGTTCACCGGCGGACTCGTCGGCTCGGTGAGCACTGCGGTCGCCGCACACGCCGACTGTCCGGTCGCGGTGATCCGCGAGCAGTCCGCGGAGGTCCCCGGCGGTACCGTCGTCGTCGGGGCCGACGGGACAGCGAACAGCGAACCGGCCGTGGAGGAAGCATTCATCGAGGCGTCACTGCGTGGCAGCGGTCTGGTTGCCGTGCACGCCTGGTCGGATTTCAGCCTGTCCGCCCTGACCGCGCACGACCATCCGTTCCACTGGCGGTCCGTGAAGGAGCGTGAGGAGGCGGCACTGGCGGAAAGCCTCGCCGGCTTCGCCGAGGACTATCCCGAGGTGACTGTCCGGCACGTCGTCGTCAAGGACCACCCCGTCGACGCGCTCGTCTCGTTCGCGGCGGACGCGCAGCTGGTCGTCGTCGGGAACCGTGGCCGCGGCGGGCTGTCGCGAACGTTCCTCGGGTCGACGAGTCGAGCGCTGGTGCACAAGACGAACTGCCCCACGCTGATCGTCCGCAACTGACCCCGCCCGTCCACCGCGCCGTCGCCGTCGATCACCCCCAGAACACAACGTGCCGGAGAACCGGACAGAACACGTTTGAACGGCGGTTCACACGGGAACCACTACGCCGTGGGCAGCACAACCGCCGCCCGCGGCGTAGGAAGGGGCGTACCTCGTGACCGAGGAGCACATCGAAGGATCGAACACCATCAGGCCGAACGCCGGAGAAGCAATCCGCAACCCGCGCGGGTGGCCCGGTTACGGCGCCGTCATGCTCGGCGTCATCCTGATCGCCCTGTGCGTGCTGGCAGCCGGGTACGGGTACGAGGGGTGGGCGTGGCTGTCCGGCATCGTCGGTGCCGTCGTACTGGTCCTCGGTGCCCTCGCGGTGCTTGCCACGCAACGCCGCTCGCGGCCACTCGACGCGACCCGCGGACCTCACACGTGACCCGTTGCCCAGCCGGAGCGTTCCAGTGAGCGCTCCGGCTGGGCAACCGGGGTAATGCATATGGGCCCGGCCACCACACCCGGTCAGGAATCATCCTCGTGGGGGTCGTGACCGTGAAGTTCGCGACCGTGCCGGAGGAGGGCTCGATGACTCGTGTCGCACAGCGGGTGAATCGAACTCAAGCGGCAACGACACACCGCCACCACCACCCGGTCCGACACCACCACGCGGCCGTCGGTCCCGGTCATCCGGACCGGTCCACGCACCAGCGCCGGCCCGCCGGGGATCCGGCGAATCACGTGCGCATCGGGTCCGTTCCACTCCGGGACGGACTTCGGGTCAGGCGGGACGGTCGCCACGGATCACCACCACTTCCTCCCAGGACTGACCGGGCTCGATCAACCGCTGCGCCCGAAGATTCGACGACTCCCGCTCCATCACGGGCCCGAACGGAATCCGCGCCCGCGCCACCGTCGCCGCCTTCAACCCGGTCTGCCGCAGCTGATCGACGGTGCGGGCAAGTCCGGTCACCTCGGAATGGACGATCAACGCGAAGCCTCCCGGCCGCAACAACTCCGGCATCACCTCGCACAGGGGATCGACGACACTGCGACCCGTCGGGCCACCGTCCCACGCCCGCGAACCCGCGCCGCTGTTCGGCTCGGCGACCGGCACGTACGGGGGGTTCGCGACCACGACGTCGTACGGACCCGACCGGCGAGCCACGTCGAGACCGCCGCGAGCCACCCGGATCGGCAAACGGCGCAGCTGACCGTTCAGCCACGCCGACACCGCCGCCCGAACGGACACGTCCACGGCCATGACGTCCGAGGCGCCACACTGCGCGGCGGCCACCGCCACCGCACCGCTGCCCGTACAGAAGTCGAGAACCTTCGCACCCGTAGGAACACCGGCGGTGGCGAGCGCCTCCGCGAGAAGCCAGGTGTCGGCCTGAGGTCGATACACCCCAGGCAGGCGCACGATGACCCCGGACTGATCGGCAGTAGTCGGCATTGCCGAGAAATGCCCAACCGACCCCGCCGCGAAACATCCCCCACGTGTGACCGGCGGATGTTTCGGGTAACACACGAGCATGAGAATCGGCTACAAACTGTTCGCAGAAGGCTACTCACCGACCGAACTGGTCCGGCAGGCGCGCCTCGCCGAGGATGTCGGCTTCGACTTCGTCGAGGTCAGCGACCACTACCACCCGTGGCTCGACAGTCACGGCCACTCGGGTTTCGCCTGGTCCGTCCTTGCTGCGATCGCCGCGACCACCGATCGGCTCCTGCTGGCAACCGGGGTCACCTGCCCGTTCCTCCGTTACCACCCGGCGATCGTCGCGCAGGCCGCCGCCACCACAGCTCTACTGTCCGACGGCCGCTTCACCCTCGGGCTCGGCACCGGCGAACGGCTCAACGAGCACGTCGTCGGACGCGGCTGGCCGTCCGTCGACGTCAGACGCGAGATGCTCCGCGAGTCGATCGACATCATGCGCCTGCTCTGGTCCGGCGGATACCACTCGTACCGCGGAACGCACCTGCAACTCGAGGACGCCCGCGTCTTCGACCTACCGGAATCCCCACCACCGATCGTTGTCGCGGCAGGAGGGGGAGCGGCCGCACAGCTGGCAGCCGAGTACGGATCCGGACTCTTCGCCACCGAACCGTCCGCGGACCTCGTCGACGACTACACGCGCGCAGGTGGCAATGGTCCGCGCTACGCCGAGGTGTCGCTGTCCTGGGCGCCGACCGAACAAGCCGCCGCGGAATCGGCGCACACGATGTTCAGGTTCGGCGCACTCGGGTGGCCGGTGCAAGCCGAGCTTCCGAGCATCTCGGGCTTCGAATCCGCCTCCCGATACGTCACCGTCGACGACATCCGCTCCTCGTTCGGGTGCGGACCCGACGTGGATGCGCACCTCGACGCGATCCGCCCCTACAAGGACGCCGGATTCGACCACCTGGCCCTGACCAACGCCGGGCCGGACCCGGACGGGTTCCTCGACTTCTACCGCGACGAGCTGGGCCCTGCGCTGCGCCGTTGAACGGTCGGTACAAGACCACGCCGCAAACCCGGGCGAAACCGCCGATTCCGGGTATCTACCCGTGATTCTGGGACTCCATGCCGTGGTGGCCTTCGTGATCATCACGCGCCGGGACAAGAAGCGGAAAGCCTGAACATCTCGGCAGGCGACTGTTTGAG
This sequence comes from Rhodococcus gannanensis, assembly GCF_042681175.1. Taxonomy (NCBI): domain Bacteria; kingdom Bacillati; phylum Actinomycetota; class Actinomycetes; order Mycobacteriales; family Nocardiaceae; genus Rhodococcus; species Rhodococcus gannanensis. Next base: position 147,108 of record NZ_JBHUFB010000012.1, on the reverse strand, counting down.
ACTGCAGGACAGCGCGAGGGCATGAAGTGTGGTCATCTCTTTCGAGTGCCCAGGAAGCCTCCTCGCAATCACGTCAACCACGCGATCGCCTCAACGCAGGGCGGCGGCGAGGCGCCGCCACTCCTCCAGGGGAATCTCCCGCTGATCCGCCCGCAGGACCTGCACGCAGACGTGGTCGGCGCCCGCGGCACGGTGCTGCTCGACGCGGGCCAGGACGTTCGCCTCGTCACCCCACACGATCACCGCGTCGAACAGCCGGTCACTGATCGTGGCGAAGTCGTCGTCCGTGAACCCCAGCCGACGAAGGTTGTTGGCGTAGTTCGGCATCGACAGGTACGCGGCCAGCCATCCGGCTCCGACCGCGCGGGCCTCGTCCCGGTCCGCCGCGAAGATCGCGGTCTGCTCGGGGGCGAGCAGGGCACCGTCGCCGAGCGTCTCCCGTGCGATGGCGGTGTGCTCGGGCGTCACCAGGTACGGGTGCGCGCCGCGGCTGCGTTCCGCCGCCAGCTCCAGCATCTTCGGCCCGAGCGCCGCCAGCACCCGGCTGTCCACCGGGACCGGCTGCGGCGCGGAGTCGAGTCCGTCGAGGAATGCCTTCGTCATGGCGAGCGGCTTGCGGTACCGCCCCGGTTCCGTGCTGTCGATCAGCGGCGCATGGCTGATCCCGAGACCGAGCAGGAACCGTGGACCGTGCTCGGCGGTCAGACGGGCGTGCGCCGCGGCGACGTCGTGCGGCTCGTGCATCCACATGTTGAGGATCCCCGTCGCCACCACGGTTCGCGTCGTCGCCTTCAGCAGGTTCTCGACGGCGTCGAGCACCGGGCCCCCGACGTCGGGGATCCACAGCGCCGTGAAACCCAACTCGTCCACTTCGGCGGCCGCCTCCGCCGCCGCACCGGCATCCCCGTATCGCAGGGGGGAACTCCACACACCCACACCGTCAAGGTTCATGGCACGGACGGTACCGGGCTCGACAGTCCACGACATCTGTTCGTTCGGCACCGAAGTCGACATGGTGGCGGAGAGCCGATCCGGGGCGCGTCGACCTGGGGGAGGGACACGGCGGCCGCGCGCCTCGGCTACGGTCCATCCATGAGCGACGGTTCAGCGAGTCCTGACGTGTCCACCGAAATCGAGGGTCCGCACGAGGGCGGCTTCCGCGCACGGGCGGCGATCACCACCGAACGCGGCGGCCCGCGCTACGGCGAGTTCAGCGAACAGGTGCGCACGCTGATGGACAACGTCCGATACGCCTGCCCGACCCCGGAGCTCGCCGACGAACTCATCGACAAGCTGGCAGAGATCAACGACAAGCTTGCGGCAGCGCGCATCGACGAGTGGCATTCGCCGTCCGGAACACGCATCGACCTCCCGGCCCGCGGCAACATCAACCTGCCCCCGTTCGACGTCACCTATCTGAACGACGACGGCGCCTACGCGACACTCACGTTCCGCGACTTCCACCTCGGCGGGAACAACGCCGCCCACGGAGGCCAGATCGCCGTCGCCTTCGACGAACTCGGCGGCTACGCATCCGCGGTCGCCATCCAGGGTGTCAGCCGCACGGCCTACCTCACGGTGCACTACCGGTCGATCACACCCCTCAACACGCCGCTGCAGATCCGGACCTGGGCCGACAGGATCGACGGGCGGAAGGTGTACGTCAAGGGAACCCTGCACGACGGGGATCGCCTGTGCGCCGAGATGGAGGCACTGTTCATCAAGCTCAACCCCGGGCAACGCTGAACAGCGCTGCGGCAGTGGCGGATACGAGCCGGGACCGAATCCGTCCTCGGACGGACGTCAGCCTGCCGACGTCTCCGCGAGGACGAGCTCACCCATCCGCTTGAGTCGCTGCACCATCGCCTCGTAGCTGGTGAACCCCATGCCGGCCTGCAGCATCGCGCCGGACACGGCCATGTTCAGCGCGTCGAGCGCTGCCGGATTCGCGCGATCCCCGAGAGCGTCCACCAACTTCCGGCCGATCAGGTCGCCGGCACTGCCGCGCAGCCGGTGCACGTCAGCATCGTCGGCGAGCATCGCGGCCATCGCCGCGGTGTTCAGTGACGGATCCTCCGCCATGAACTGCCCGAGGCCGGCGAAGGTGTACGCGAGCCGTTCGCCGGCCGTGTCCCCGAAGATCGGCCGCGTGGACCACTCGACCAGGCTGCGGTGGAACGCCTCCGACACCAGATGCTGTTTGGAGGCGAAGTAGCCGTACGCGGTCGCGTGCGTCACGCCCGCCCGGCGGCAGATGTCCCGCATCGACAGTCGGTCGTAGCCGACGTCGCGGAGCGCGTCGACGGCCGCGTCGATGAGTTTGCCGGTGGTGTCCGCCGGGCGTCCGGCGAGCGATCGCCGCGGAGACGCCGACTCACCGCGCATACGTTTCGGTGGCATGCCTTGACACTAGGACAGCCGCGTTCCAGCCCGCAAAAGAATGCTCTCACCTCGATATTTACCTGCGCCCGCGAATCACCGCAATTCGGGAACTTTACAGGTGTCAATACGCTAGCTTCGACACCTGTCAACCAGCATCAGGTGAGAGGTGGAAGTCGATGGCATTCGAGCGCGCAGAACTCGACGACATGATCGAACGTTGGCTGCAGGCCAACCGAGACGGCGAGAAGGCAGGGAACTGGCGGAACCTCGCCGACTACTACACCGAGGACGCCACCTACGGATGGAACTACGGCCCGGAATGGGATTTCATGGCCGTCGGGCGCGACGAGATCCGCGACCTCGCGATCGGACTCGAGATGGACGGCCTCGACGGCTGGACCTACCCGTACCAGTCCTGGGTCGTCGACGAGAAGACCGGCGACATGATCGGCCTGTGGAAGCAGGTGTTCGAGGCAACCCGGCCGGACGGCTCGCACTACGCGCTCGACGGAATCCAGGGCAGCTGGTTCAAGTACGCAGGCGACCACAAGTTCGGCTGGCAGCGGGATTTCTTCGACTACGGCAACGTCACCGCCCTCTTCATGGAGATGATCACCGACGGCGTCATCACCGACGGTATGACCGCGCGCATGACCCGCGTCGTCGAGGCCGCCCAGAAGCGGCAGCCGCTCCCCGGCTGGTACCGGGCCGGACAGTCGCCCGTTCCCATGTGGTGACGGCGCAAATCACCGAAACCACCCCCACCGCTTCCGCCTGTGGGCAGAATCACACGGAAGTCGACGCCGACCCGGATTACCGGAACCTCCAGTCGCACGGCGCAACCCGACTCGGCGCCTGTGCCTCCCGAAAGGAACCAGTGTGAGAGCAACCCACTCACTCAGTCGTAAGCTTCGCTCGACAATGATCGTCGGCGCCGTCGGCGTCCTGGCGTTCGGCGGCGTGACCGCCTGCGCCGACGACGGTTCCACGGACTCCGACGCGGGCTCCACCAGCGCGCTGCCGTCCAACCCCGCCACCGGTGATCCCGTGAAGATCGGCTTCATCACTCCCGAAGGCGGCGCAGTCTCGCTGCCGATGGTCCGCGAAGGCGGCGAGGCCGCCGTCGCGTACCTCAACAACAACGGCGGCGGAATCGGCGGACACAAGGTCGATCTCGTCATCTGTACCCAGCAGGAAGAGCCGGCATCCGCCACCGCCTGCGCCAACCAGATGGTCGAACAGGGCGTCGCGGCGGTCGTGTCACCGCTCGGTGCGCAGGGCGCGGTCATGCTCCCCATCGTCACCGGAGCAGGCATCCCGTTCATCGCACAGGCACCCGTCTCGCAGGTCGAGATGATGTCGCCCAACTCGTTCATGCTGTCCGGCGGAATCGTCTCCATTCTCGGCGGACAGGCTGCCACGGCAGCCAAGGACGGCGTCAAGAAGGTGGCACTGTTCGTCGGCGACTCCGGCGACGCCGCATCGTCGCTCGGGATGGTCGGCAACCCCATCTTCCAGCAGGCCGGCGTCGAACTCGAGATCGTCACGATCCCCAACGCGGTCGCCGACCCGACGCCGCAGATCACCGCCGGACTCGCGAGCAACCCCGACGCCGTCTCCATCGTCGGCGACACCCGACTGTGCACCTCGGCGATCAAGGCACTGCAGTCCGTCGCGCCGGACGTGCAGAAGTACCTCATCGCCAGCTGCCTCGACCAGGCGGTCGTCGAGTCCACCGGCGTCGAGGCGATCGCCGGAGCCAAGGCGTTCACCACCGTCGTCCTCGACTCCGACGAGCCGACCGTCGAGCTGTACAAGAGCGTGATGGCCGAGTACGCCCCCGACACCGACCTCAAGGGTCTCGGCTACCTCGGCTACCAGGTGATGATGTCGCTCGGTGAGGTCGGCAAGTCGCTCACCGGCCCCGTCACCCCGGAGTCCTTCAAGACGGCACTGTCGACCGCCAAGGACGTTCCGATGCCCGCCGCTCCCGGACTCACGTTCACCTGCGACGGCACTGCGGTCCCGATCCTCACCGCGCTGTGCAGCAAGTCGATTCTCGTGAGCACCGTCGAATCCGACGGCACCCTCTCCGAGACCGTCCCCGTCAACACGTAATCCGACGTGATCGGGACCGCCGGCCCCGGCGGTCCCGATCACGAACCCACCCGACAGGGCCTTTCACATGACCGAGCACGTCGCCTTCCTGGCGCTGGGGATCGGCAACGGCGCAGTGTACGCCGCGCTGGGCCTCGCCCTCGTGATGACCTTCAAGAGCTCCGGCGTGGTGAACTTCGCCACCGGGGCCGTTGCCCTCTACGCGGCGTACACGTACGCGTTCCTCCGCAGGGGCGAATTCCTCAATCCGATCCCCGGTTTCGACCCGACCGTCGACCTCGGAAGCAAATGGGGGATCCTGCCCGCACTGGTCGTCTCCGTGGCGATCTCCGCCCTGCTCGGCGTCCTGCTCTACCTCCTCGTGTTCCGGCCACTACGCACCGCTCCCGTGCTCGCCAAGGCGGTCGCGTCCATCGGCGTGATGCTCGTGCTGCAGGCACTGATCGCGCTGCGCGTCGGAACGATCACCCCCGCCGTCGGCCCGATCTTCGACCAGGGCCGCATCACGATCGGCGACAGTCCCGTCGCCACCGACCGGCTGTGGCTGGCGGCCGTCGTGATCGGACTCGCGGTCTGTGCGGCACTCGTGCTGCGGTACACACGGTTCGGCGTCGCCACCGAAGCAGCAGCCGAATCCGAGAAGGGCGCACTGCTCACCGGGCTCTCCCCGGACCGGATCGCGATCGCGAACTGGGCCCTGTCGTCCGCCACCGCCGCCATCGGCGGCATCGTCATCGCCCCTCTCGTGCCGCTCAATCCGGTCGCGTACACGATGTTCATCGTGCCCGCCCTCGCCGCGGCGCTCGTCGGCAACTTCGCCAGCATCACCCTCACCGTCGGCGCCGGACTCGCCATCGGCATGCTCCAGTCCGAGGCCACGAACCTTCAGGTGACATGGGACTGGATGCCGAGCACCGGTGTCGCCGAGGCCGTTCCGCTGGTGCTGATCCTCGGCTTCCTCCTCGTGCGCGGGCAGCCGCTGCCCGGGCGCGGAGCCGTGATCCGGCACGACCTCGGCCGATCCCCGCGTCCCCAGCGCATCGCCCTGCCCACCGTCCTCGGGCTCGTCATCGGGCTCGTCGCACTGCTGACCACCTCTGGCAGCCTCCGCCTCGCCGTCATCGGGACGATGATCTTCGCAGTGATCGCACTGTCCCTCGTGGTCGTCACCGGCTACGCCGGCCAGGTGTCCCTCGCTCAGCTCACGCTCGCCGGTGTCGGCGCCTACGCACTCAGCAGGTTCTCCACCAACCTGGGCATCCCGTTCCCGATCGCGCCCCTCCTCGCCGCCCTCGCCGCGATGGTCGTCGGAGTGATTGTCGGGTTGCCCGCACTTCGGGTCCGCGGCCTCCCGTTGATGGTCGCGACACTCGCGCTCGCCGTCTTCGCGGAAGCGTTCTGGTTCCGTAACCCCGACCTCAACGGCGGGCTCCAGGGTGCGCCGATCGACCCACCCAGCCTGTTCGGAATCGAACTCGGCATCGGGGCAGGGGAGGGCTACCCGCGCATCGCCTTCGGCGTCGTCTGCCTCGTCGTCGTCACCGCTGTCGCGCTCGGTGTCGCCGCCCTGCGCCGCAGCACCCTCGGCGCGGCCATGCTCGCCGTCCGCACCAACGAACGCTCCGCCGCCGCGTCCGGCGTCAACGTCGGCCTGACGAAGCTGACAGCGTTCGCCATCGCGTCGTTCGTCGCCGGTCTGGGTGGTTCGTTGCTGGCGTACCAGCAGACCCTCGCCACCGCAGGCACCTACACGGTGTTCGCGGGCATCGGCCTGTTCGCCGTCTTCTACATCGCCGGCGTGACGTCGGTGTCCGGCGGCCTGCTCGCCGGGGTGCTCGCACCCGGCGGACTGCTGTACTTCGTCACGGAGCGATACCTGCACTTCGGTGACTACTACATGCTTCTCAGCGGCATCCTGCTGGTCGTCACGGTCGTCACCAGTCCCGACGGCATCGCCGGGCACCTCCAGCGGATCCCGATTCCCGGTAGACGAGCTGCCGACCGGAGTCGGACAGTGCCCACGCCCGCACCCGCCGCCCCCACGACCCCGACACCTGCGGACGGCACCACCGTCCTGTCGGTCCAGGGTGTCGGTGTCCGATACGGAACGGTCCGAGCCGTCGACGACGTCGGCTTCGACCTGCGGGCGGGCGAGATCGTCGGCCTGATCGGACCGAACGGCGCAGGCAAGACCACACTGGTCGACGCGATCAGCGGATTCGCCGAAGCGGAGGGACGAATCATCCTCAGCGGGAACGACATCGGCACGCTCCCACCGTTCCGGCGCAGCCGAGCAGGACTGGGCCGCACCTTCCAGGACATCGAACTCTACGACGAACTGACGGTCGCAGAGAACGTCGCCGTCGGCGCGATCCGCCACCGCGGCGACACCGACACCTCGGTGGCATCGGTGCTGGCGCTCCTCGACATCGCCGAACTCGCCGACACCACCGCGGCAGACCTCTCACAGGGACAACGGCAACTGGTGTCGGTGGCACGAGTGCTCGCAGGACGCCCGACAGTCGCCCTGCTGGACGAACCCGCCGCCGGCCTCGACAGCTCGGAAAGCCGATGGCTGGGGGAGAGGCTGCGATCCGCCCGGGGCCTGGGAGTGACCATGCTCCTCATCGACCACGACATGGACCTCGTGCTGAACGTGTGCGATCGGGTCGTCGTCCTCGACCTAGGCAAGGTGATCGCCGTCGGAACGCCCGAGGAGATCAGGAACGACCCCAGGGTCGTCGGCGCCTACCTCGGATCACCTGCGCACCAGCCGGAAGCTCCCGAAACCGTTCCCACGGAGGTGAACTCGTGACCGTGCTCCAGTGCACCGGCCTCCAGGCCGGATACGCGAAATCGGCACCGTGCGTGCGCGGGTTGGATCTGACGGTCGACGCGGGGGAGATCCTCGCCCTCGTGGGCCCGAACGGCGCCGGGAAGACGACACTCCTGTCGACTCTCGCCGGACTGCTTCCGCGCCTCGGCGGCACCGTCGCCGTCGAGAGTGATCCTCTCGCCTCGGGACGCCCACGCGACGCCGTCCGTGCGGGCCTGGTGCTCGTGCCCGACGACCGAGCCCTGTTCCGCCGCCTGTCCACGGAACAGAACCTGCGACTCGCGATTCGCGGTCGCGGCAACCGACGAGCCGGTGTCGACCGGGCGCTCCAGTACTTTCCGGCCCTGGAATCCCGTCTGCGTGTCGCCGCCGGACAACTGTCCGGCGGCGAACAGCAAATGCTCGCCATCGCACGGGCGCTGCTGCAACAGCCGAAGATCCTGCTGATCGACGAACTCAGCATGGGCCTCGCACCGGTCGTCGTCGAGTCGATCCTGCCCGTGCTCCGCCAGGTCGCCGAAACCGACCGCACCGCAGTCGTGCTCGTCGAGCAACACGTTCGCCTCGCGCTCGAGATCGCCGACCGCGCGATCGTCCTCGTCCACGGCGAGATCGCGCTGACGGACACCGGCGCCGCGCTGGCCGCGGACATCGGACGCGTCGAACGTGCCTATCTCGGAGTCGGTGCATCGGCCGGAGCATGAGGTCGTGCGTCCCGCCCAGCCCACGTCAATACGTCACTGTGACGTATTGACGTGGGCTGGCGGGACGCAGTGGGGAACCAGGTTCGGGAGTTCACAGACAACGGTCGGGCCGCAAGAGGCATCCGTCCGATGCCATTCACATGCAACCGCGGGGCGTGCGAGCGTCGACGAACCGATCCCGCCGGAGTCATCCGTGTCGCCGTCTGCGCCGGCCGGGCACACGACGCTTCGATCCAAGAGAAAGCGCATGCGCGAGATGCTCGGCGAGGACCGAGCCGGCTCGGGTGGACACCAAACGTGGCGCGAACTCGATTATCACGCCAGATCAGCGTGCACCCGATAAGGGACATTATGTCACTTTGTGTGGGGAAGGCCGTCCCCTGAGGAGAGACTGCGGCCGGCCGCCGGCGGCAGCCTGGATGAAGTCGACCCGTCTCACGCGGCGGCAACCTCGCCGACCCCTTCCCGGGAACTCCACCTGCCCTGCACATCCGACTGAAGGTCGCATTCGTTCGGTCTGATCGGACGAATGCGACCTTCAGCCCGTACTGCGGCGCCGGCGCGCCGAACGCCCGACGATTCGGCGCCGAGAACGATGTGACGAGCTGTGCGCGGTCGACGCTCCCCGCGTCCCAGCCACCGCCGACCACTTCCGACTTTCGTGGATAATTGCGATTATCCACGAAATATACAGTGCTGCAACATCTTCGGAGGCGCGCTGACCGATGGTGGTCGATGTTGATCGCCCGACCGTTACCAAGTCTGCGATCCCCCAGGACATGTCGGACGGCTGTGGCATCCTTTCCGACATGACGAACGAACGATGCCGCCTGCTCACGCGGGCCCGCGACGGGGCGGAGCTACCCGTGCCCCGGCGCGTCCCCATCCGGGGGTAACGGGCCGGGGCGCCCGTCACGAAAGGCATTGCCTTGTCGCGTACCGATGCCCACGCTCCCCTTGTCGTCCGCATTGCCCGTCGCGAGCTTGCCGCGGCCGTCGAGCACGATCATCGTCTCGGCGTCTGCGACCTGCCCGACGACGCGATCCACAACTCCTCTGGTGGATGTTCCTGGGAGTTCCACTTCACTGGCGAACACATCTGCTGCTGCTCGCTGTGCCGCGACAGCGTCGGTCATCGGAGGGATCTGCGCCGCGAACGTCGCCGGAATGCAGCCGCTCTCGTAGCGGCAGGTCGGCGGTGGCGGTTCGGCGACCCGGAAGCGTTCGATCACCTGGTCACTCCGTCCCGCCGCCGGGACTGGTGGTACTGACCAGCCTCTACCTCGAGCCCTGCGAGAACGTCAACCAGATCGTCCTCGCCAGGGCTCGAACCAACCCCTCGTCGGTGACGGCGCCGTTCGGATGAAGAACATGTTGCGTGACAGCCCGTTCGACCATCCACGTCACCGCAGCCACCGACTCCGGCCCGACCGCTGGATCCACCCTCCCCTGCTCACGCCAGCACTCGACGTGCGATGCCGCGACCTCGATGAAGCCGTTGATCCGACCGAACCAGAACGCCGCGACCTCGGAGTCGTACGCGGCGAGTTCACCCAGCGCACGCATCACGGTCCAGTGCTCCCGGAAGCCCGCCACCATCTCTCGGATCACGCGTTCCACGCCTGGCAACCCCTGGTCGAGAGCGGAATCGTCCGCGAACCACCGAGCCGGCGCATCGAAGAACGCCGCCGAGGCCACTTCGGCTACGTGGACCAGCACCTCGCTCTTGTTCGGGAAGTACTGATAGAAGTTCGTCCGCGACATCCCGGACCGCTCAGCGATCCGCATGACCGGGATCTCGGTGTACCGCTCACCGCCTGCGAGCAACTCCTCGACCGCGGTGAGTACCCGCTCGGTCACCTCGACACGCCGCTCACGTGCCGCGACACCATCTGACCTGGTCACCGATCCCATACGCCGATCGTACGCCCCAACCATTCTTGACACCCGCCATGACCAGGCATAACGTCAATCTGACACCGTGTCGGACATTACGTCGGGTCAGAAGTCCTTCGACGAGCCGAGAGGTCGGTCCGCATGATCGGAAGCAGTGAGCAACACCCCGGTGCCGACGGAACCGGCACCGTCGAGCAGTTCGACGCCGTGATCGTGGGAGCCCGGTGCGCAGGCTCCGCCACGGCGATCGCCCTTGCGGAACGCGGACTCCGGGTGCTCGCGATCGACTCGGCGCGATTCCCCTCGGACACGCTGTCCACCCACCTCCTGTGGCCGAGCACCATGGCCGAGATCCAGGCGCTCGGCGCCCTTGCTGCGGTCGAAGCCATCGGTGCACCGAGGCTTCCCGTCGCGCAGGCGGTGCTCGACGACATCGGCTGGGAAACCGGCTACTCCCCCGTGTCCGGTATCGACTATGCGATGTGCGTTCGACGAACCAAGCTCGACGAGGCAATCCGGCACACCGCCGTCGCATCCGGCGCCGACCTCCGCGAGCAGTGCGCGGCGACGGGCCTGATCCGGTCCGCGGGCCGCGTCGTCGGCGTCCGGTACACCGATCCGGACGGGTGCGCACGCGAGACTCGCGCACCGATCGTCGTCGGCGCCGACGGCCGGAAGAGCATGGTGGCCAGGGAGGTCGGGGCCGAAGCACCCCTGATCTGCGCACCCAGTGGACGCGCCTGCTACTTCGGATACTGGACGGACCCGCACACGTCGTTGCGTCACATCGCCACGCAATGGCGAGTCGAGGGACTGCTGGGCACCGCATTCCCCTGCGACGACGGACAGTTGCTGTCGCTGCTCCAGCCTCCGATCGCGCTCGCACCCGACTTCCGCGGGAGGAAGGTGCACGACGCGTACCTCGCCGGTATCGACGCCATCCCGGGGCTTGCGCGACGCCTCAAGGGCTGCGAGCTGACGTCGAAGGTCCGTTCCTGCACCGGAATCGAATCGTACTTCCGGCGGTCGAGCGGTCCGGGCTGGGCGCTCCCCGGCGACGCCGGCCACTTCAAGGATCCCGTCACCGCCCAGGGCATCCGCGACGGCTACCGCTACGGCCGACTGCTCGGCGAGGCGCTCGCGCCGGTCCTCGCGTCACGAGCCGGAGTCACTGCGTCCGCGATCGACGAGGCGACCGCGCAGTGGGCGGCGACACGAGAACGGGACTGTATCGAGATCTACCAGTGGACGAACTTCCTCGCCGCGGGCGCTTCTCCGTCACCGATCGAGTACGAGCTCTACCATCGGGCGCAGTCCCGGCCCGAGTACGCGGCGATCCTTGCCGACATCTACAACCGTGTCCAGCGCCCGGCCGCGATGACTGCGCCGGCGACGGTCGCGGCATCGTACGCACGCGCCCTTCGACGTCCGAACTTCACGGCCCGGGACGTCCTCGCCGACCTCCGCGAGCAACTCGAGCGGATGAGTTCCGACTGGCAGATGCGACACACCTTCCTCCGCGGTCACGCGACGTCCGCTCTCCCCCACGGTGATTCCGCGACTCCACCGGCGATCGGTGTCGCCGCAACCCTGTGACCCCTCCCCTGTCGATGCTGCTTGTGACGGTCGACGATTCGGGAGTCTCCACTTCGGGCTGATAAATGCAGCGTTATGCCATTATCGCTGGAGAGGCCTGCGCTGCCGCTCGCAGCGATCGGTGACCACGGCGCGCTCGCAGTTTCAGCGTGCGCGTCGCGCAGCGCGCCTTCCCTACCGATCCACACTGGCTCGACACGGTTGACACGCGGTACACTACCGGCACAAGGAGGTGATGGCCATGCTCGCCGACAGGGACACGGCTCGCGATTCGATCCACGCGCTGTCCGACCAGGATCTCGTCGCACTGCTCAGCGAGGAGTTCGCGCGCCGCCCGACGCTGCGCCCCGTGCGCGACGACGTGACGGCACTGCTCGCGATGAGCCCCACCCTCGCCCACACACAGGAACGTGCCGTGGCCAATCCCGCGGCCGCGGCCGTTGCGCGCACGCGGATCGTGGCCTCGGCGCTCGGCGCGATCGTCGACCAGCACGACATGCTGGACTCGACCGCCGTCAGCCGGATCCTCGGGAAGTCGGCGACGAGCAGGAACACCGCGAGCCGGCTCGCCACGTCGGGGTCCGTGATCGCACTCCCCGCCCCAGGACAGAAGCTCTATCCGGCCTTCCAGTTCGACGCTGCCCGCCAGGAGGTCCGACCGATCGTCCGTGAACTCAACCGGCGACTCGGCGCCAAGGACGATCCGTGGGGCGTCGCGTCGTGGTGGCTCTCCCCCACCGACTTCGCGGACGACCCCCGCTCCCCCGCCGAACTCGCCGTCGCCGGCGACCACGACGAGGATCTCCGCGACCTGGCGGACGACATCACGCAGGATTGAGTGTGGCGGCACATCATCCGGATCCGCCCACACCCCTGCCCTCCGCACTGATCGTGTCGGTCCCGAGCGGAACACCGTTGTGGCGCATACACAGCGCGAAGCGCGGCGCAGCGGACCTCAATCCGACTGCGAGCCCTCGGCCACGCAAGGGTGGCCGCTTCGACAGCATCGACGGGTCGTACGCCTACACCTACGTCGGCGACAGCCCGGCCGCGGCCGTCGCCGAGACGCTGTGCCGCAACCTTCCCGTGGACCAGTCACCCCGGCTCGTCCCTCGAGTGCAGATCGCAGGTCGAGTGCTGAGCGAGCTCCGCACCACCCGCGCGTTGCGTGTCGTCGACCTGACCGGTACCGGGTCCTCCCGTATCAACGCCGGGGTGTGGCTCACCAAGTGCGATCCATCGGGATACCTGCAGACCCGGCGTTGGGCGGCAGCGATTCTCGCCGCCAATCCCGACGTCGACGGCATCCAGTTCCGACCGCGCCACGACGAGAACACACTGTCGTGGATGCTCACCGGCGCACCGACCGTCCACGTCCACCCCGGCATCACGCCGGTCGGCGGAGTGGTCCCCCTCGACTCCAGCGACGGCCACTACCTGCTCGGCGCACTGCTCACACCGCACAACGCGGCCCTCGGTCCGTAGCGGGTCACCACATTCACCGATCGGCAGGCCGGGCACCCGCCCGTCAGGGCGGGTTGCGGTTGGTCGTGAACTGCCCGGCCCCAGTGCCGATAATCCGCCTTATGACATTATTCTGTGGAACACTCGAAGGATTCGACAGCTTCCCAGGTCACAGCGCCCTGGCTCGGTCTGCCGCCTCCCGGTACTCGGCGCGGTTGTGCGCGATGTGCGAATCCACGCGCATGTGGTCCCGCATCGTCGGAATCGCCGCAGTGTCCTCGCTTCCCATCCCCCGCCGCAGCAACCATGCCTGTACCTCTCCCCACAGCCACGACTGCCCGAGCGTCAGGTTGAACGGCGACGGGAACGGATCAGCCTGGTGCCGTTGCCCGTTCACCCAGAGGGCGACGGCCTGACGGGTACAGCCGGCCCGGTCGGCGATGATCCTGCGATTCACCAGCTCCGGCTGCGTGCGCTCGACGTGGACACCCGCTCCGCTCAGCCTGGCGACGAGGTCGACCCCCGCAGCATACCCACGCATCGCGTGCGCACTCGCCGTGATCACCTGCAACGGTCCGTGATCGGCGATGTCGGCGTCCAGTTCACCGCGCACTCGCTCCTCCACCCGAAGCGGCAGCACCGACGCGACGAACGAGTACCGGAACGGGCGCGTGTTCGACTCCACGCTGCCAGCCTAGTGTTGACGTACGTCAACGATGCGAGCGACGCCGCCGATCCGCCCGGCCACCGAACGTGACGGTGCGGTCCGGCACAATCGAACACGTGACCGAATCGCTCGACGACTGGTTCGAGGAGTTCCTCGTCTACCGGAGCACCGCCAAACCGTCACCGAACACTCTTCGGGCCTACCGTCAGGACTATCGGACGGTGGCCGACAGCCTGGCGCGCGCAACGGGCGTGCCGCCCGAGCGACTGTCCCCGACCGTCATCGACAAGGGGGCGATGCGCGGCGCCTTCGCCGAGTACGCCGACACCCGACAGCCCGCTTCCATCCGTCGATGCTGGTCGACGTGGAACATGCTGTGTGACTTCCTGTTCGCCGCCGACATCATCGTCGCGAACCCGATGTCGTCGGTGCTCAGACCCAAGGCACCGAAGACCGTACCCAAGGCATTCCACGCGGATGCGGTCGAGCGCCTGATCGCCTCGCTCCAGGCTCCGGACGAGGGAACCCGCGCCTGGCCCGAACGCGATCTGGCACTGATCCTCACCGGCCTGCTGACCGGGCTCAGGTCGGCCGAACTGATCGCGATCGATCTCGGCGACCTCCGTGATTCCGCGGGCGACCGGATCGAGGCCGCCAAGGTCATCCACGTACACGGCAAGGGGAACAAGGAACGTGTCGTGACCGTGGAGCCGGTCGTCGTGGAGGTGCTCGGCGACTATCTCGACAGCCGTGCGCGGCGGTTTCCGGCGACCACCCGTCGGCGTGCCGCCACCGACCCGTGGCAGCGCTTCGCCCCCACCGACCCGATGTTCGTCGGAGGGAGCGGAGCGCGGATCACCCGTGGCACACTCCAGTATCGCGTCGAGCGCGCCTACCGGCGGGCAGGCATCAACGGCGATCGCGCGAAAGGCGCTCTCGTGCACCAGCTTCGTCACACCTTCGCCACGGCGATGGCCGATCAGAACGTCAGCGTGTACACACTGATGCGGATGCTCGGCCACGAGTCCATGACGACAACGCAGCGCTACACGTCGGGCGCCGGTACCGAGGTTCGCGGAGCCGCGGCCCTCAACCCGGCGTACGACCTCGTTCGTCGTGCCGCCGGGACGACCACCGAGCCCTGACAGCTGCTGTCAGGGCAGCGTGGCGAGGTACGCGAAGATCGCGGGCTGCAACTCGGGGTTGGCGTTGATCGTGCCGGTCACGGCGCCGATGGTTCCACCGATCACAGCACCGAGCGGGCATCCGACGAACAGGAACAGCACGCAGCCGACTACGAGGCCGATCGCGGCTCCGGTGTTCGCGTTGAGCTGACCGCCGTTCAACCAGCCCTTCTCGGCCTGGTCGACCATGTTCTGGTAGGCGGCAGCGTCGGCAACCGGCTGGATGCCGAGCGGCGGTGACTGCGGCGTCAGCATCAGCTGGCGTCCGTCCTGACCGATGGTCGCCGAGACCGGAACCGGGTGTCCGCCCATCGAGTACGCGAGGGGCAGCGTCGTCAGCGCGGTACCCGCGTTGTCGACGACGTCGACCGCTCCTCCCCCGGCCGTCAGCCGGAATGCCCCCGAATCGAGAATCGTGGACACCGTGCCGCCCGGCGACACCGTCTGGGTGTAGCCGATCGAGCTGTCACCTTGCGCCGGAGCCGCATTGGCGACCGAAGTGCCGGCGCCGACACTCACAGCCGCTGCAATGGCCACGGAGACCACCGCGGCCTTGTGAAGTTTCATGGTGGGGCTCCTTCGATCACGTCGAGGACGGCCCCGATCTGGTCGAAAGACCGTCCGGAACATCACCTAGAATAGAGTCCGAACGGCCCCGCGTCTGCCCCTTACAGCGTTCTGACGTCGGCCGATCCACCTGACGAACGAAAACGCGCCAGGCGATTGCCGGATGCCTTTCGGTGTCGAAAATTCATGGTGCGAAGCGGTCGATCGGATCCCGCCGAGCGCAACGATCACATCACGTGCACAAACCAGGTCCCACTGCGACTGCACTGCAAGGCTTTTCGTACGCCGCTATGAACGGAACGCAAGACGGGGCGCCGGGCGATTGCCCGACGCCCCGTCACGAACCGTTCGCTCAGATGACTCCGAGTGCGAACATCGCGTCGGCGACCTTCACGAAGCCGGCGATGTTGGCTCCGAGGACGTAGTCACCCGACTTGCCGTACTCGTCGGCAGTGGTGACGCACCGGTCGTGGATGTCGCGCATGATCTTCGAGAGTCGCTCGTCCGTGTACTCGAAGCTCCACGAGTCCCGGGACGCGTTCTGCTGCATCTCGAGGGCGGAGGTTGCAACGCCGCCTGCGTTGGCGGCCTTTCCGGGAGCGAAGGCGACGCCCGCATCGCGGAACACGGCGATGCCCTGCGGGGTGGTCGGCATGTTCGCGCCCTCGGCGACGACCTTGACACCGTTGTTGACGAGGGTCTTCGCGGACAGGTCGTCGAGTTCGTTCTGCGTCGCGCAGGGCATCGCGACGTCGCAGGGCACGTTCCAGATGTTGCCACCCGAGTAGAACTGGGCGTCGCCGCGCTCGTCGACGTAGTCGGAGATCCGGCCGCGCCGCACCTCCTTGATCTCCTTGAGCAGCTCGAGGTCGATGCCCTTGTCGTCGACGACGTAGCCGGACGAGTCGGAGCACGCGACGACGGTTCCGCCGAGCTGGTGCACCTTCTCGATCGCGTAGATGGCGACGTTGCCGGAGCCGGAGACGACAACCCGACGTCCGTCGAGGCTGGTGCCCGCGGTCTTGAGCATTTCGGCGACGAAGTACGCGGCGCCGTAGCCCGTGGCCTCCTTGCGGACCATCGAGCCGCCCCAGGTGAGGCCCTTGCCGGTGAGGACGCCGGATTCGTAGGAGTTGGTGAGCCGCTTGTACTGACCGAAGAGGTAGCCGATCTCGCGGCCTCCGACGCCGATGTCGCCTGCGGGGACGTCGGTGTACTCCCCGACGTGCCGGTGGAGCTCGGTCATGAAGGACTGACAGAACCGCATGATCTCGCCCTCGGATCGCCCCTTGGGGTCGAAGTCCGATCCGCCCTTGCCTCCGCCGATGGGCAGGCCGGTGAGCGAGTTCTTGAAGATCTGCTCGAACCCGAGGAACTTGACGATGCCGAGGTTGACGCTGGGATGGAACCGCAGGCCGCCCTTGTAGGGGCCGAGTGCGCTGTTGTACTGGACGCGGAAGCCGCGGTTGACGTGCACCTGGCCGTGGTCGTCCTGCCAGGGGACGCGGAAGATGATCTGCCGCTCCGGCTCGCAGAGTCGTTCGATGAGGGCGCCGTCCGCGTAGTTGGGGTGCCGCTCGAGGACCACGGTGAGCGATTCGAACACCTCGGCGACGGCCTGGTGGAACTCGGGTTCGCCGGCGTTGCGCCGCGTGACGTCCTCGAAGTACCGGTCGACTCGCTCACGGACCTGCCCACTCACGTGACAGCCCTCCTCATCAATCACGGGACACACGCCCCGTACACACAGGAATGGAGCCTCCAGCGAATCACAGCGATCCGGGCAAATCACGACTTCCGCAGCGTGACATTTCGCTCAGGTTAACAATTGTGAACTTTTCCTCACGTCTGCTAGAGCAGGGTCGAGCGTCACGCGACACGCCGCCGACCACCCGCTCGTCAGGACGGCGCGACCACGCGGCGCTACCGTGATCACCAGTGCCCGGACGGCGTTCCCGCAGCCACCAGTTCCCACTCGGTCGGCGGGTGCGGAGGGCGACGTCCGACGGTGGCGCCCACCCCCTGCCCTCGTGGAGGAGCCCGCACATGAGCATCCAGTCGGCACACCCGGCCCGTCACCGCGTCGTCGTGATCGGCTCCGGTTTCGGTGGCCTGTTCAGCGCCCAGGCGCTCAAACGGGCCGACGTCGACGTCGTCCTCATCGCACGCACGACCCATCACCTGTTCCAGCCGTTGCTGTACCAGGTCGCGACCGGCATCCTGTCCGTCGGCGACATCGCACCCGCAACCCGACTCGTCCTGCGTAAGCAGAAGAACGCACAGGTCATCCTCGGTGACGTCGAGAAGATCGACCTCGAAGCGAGAACCGTGACGTCGAGGCTGCTGGAGCGGGAGACCGTGACCGAGTTCGACAGCCTGATCGTCGCGGCAGGCGCAGGCCAGTCCTATTTCGGGAACGACCAGTTCGCGAAGTTCGCGCCGGGAATGAAGACGATCGACGACGCGCTGGAGTTGCGCGGCCGCATTCTCGGTGCCTTCGAGCAGGCCGAGCTGACGAACGACCCCGAGGAACGGGCGCGGCTGCTCACGTTCGTCGTCGTCGGGGCCGGACCGACGGGCGTCGAGCTCGCGGGGCAGATCGCGGAACTCGCCCATCGCACGCTCGAGGGCGCCTTCCGTCGAATCGATCCGAGCGAGGCGCGGGTGATCCTCCTCGACGGCGCCCCCGTGGTGCTTCCCGTCTACGGCGGGAAGCTCAGCGAGAACGCGGCGAAGAGGCTGGAGAAACTCGGAGTCGAGATCCAGCCGAACGCGATGGTGGTCGACGTCGACGCCGACGGTCTGACCGTGAAGGAGAAGGACGGCACCATCCGTCGGGTCGACAGCCAGTGCAAGGTGTGGTCGGCGGGCGTGCAGGCGAGCGGACTCGGAAAGCAGCTCGCCGAGCAGTCGGGCGCGGAGCTGGATCGCGCGGGGCGGGTCCACGTCAATCCCGACCTCTCGTTGCCCGGCTTCCCGAACGTCTACGTCATCGGCGACATGATGTCGCTCGACAGCCTTCCCGGGTTGGCCCAGGTCGCGATGCAGGGCGGCAAGCACGCCGCGAAGCAGGTCAAGGCGACGATCGCGGGGACGCCTCCCGAGGAGCGGGCGCCGTTCAAGTACTTCGACAAGGGGTCGATGGCGACGATCTCACGGTTCAGTGCGGTCGCGAAGGTGGGGAAGCTGGAGATCACCGGCTTCATCGGCTGGCTGATGTGGCTGGTCGTCCACTTGATGTACCTGGTCGGGTTCCGGAGCAAGTTCTCGACCGTGCTGTCGTGGACGGTGACCTTCCTCGGTCGTGGCCGGGCCCAGATGGCGTCGACGGAGCAGCAGGTCTTCGCGCGGACGGCGATCGAGGATCTTCAGGACTACGAGCGGGCGAGGGCGGCCGGCCTGATCGGTGATCCGGCCGCCGTCGCGACGGGCGAGGAGCGCGAGGCCGGCTGACGGATCGCCCGCGTCGTCCGGTCAGCTCTGGGCGAGCCGTTCGGTGTTCTCGATGTTCGCCAGGCGCACCTGTCCGCGCGAGACGAGTCGATCCTGTTCGTCGCGGATCTCGGCCTGCCACAGCTGCTGGGTTCGGCCGCGGTGGACGGGCGTGGCGGTGACGGTGAGCGTTCCGGTGCGGACCGCGCGCAGGAAGTCGGTGTTGTTGTTGACGCCGACGACGTGGCCGCGGTCGCCGATCCAGACGGTGCCCGCGGTGCTGACGACCGTTTCGATGACGGTGCAGTAGACGCCGCCGTTGACGATCCCCGCGGGCTGGTGGAGGTGCGCTCCGACGGTCCACCGTGCGACGGCGCGGTCGCCGGTCAGTTCGAGGTACTCGAGTCCGATGGTCTCGCAGAACCCCTGGTTCAGCAGTGGGGAGACCTCGGCGAGGGGAAGTCGGGTGAGTGCGGCTTCGAGTGTGGTCGCGTCCGACACGGCGGAGTGGTTCTCGGGCACGTGCGCTCCTTCGGTGTGTTCACGTCACGCTCCGCGATCGGGAGCGGCACACCGGCAGTCAAGCACGCAACGTCAGAGGGCCCCGCACCGGTGATCGGTGCGGGGCCCTCCGTGGAAGGGACCGGGAGTCTCTGCAGCCCTCAGGACTCCGGCGCGGTCCAGTGGTTCAGTGCGCCGCTGGAGATAACTATAGGCAAGGCTTTCCTAACTAGCAAGGGCTTCGCTCGCCAGTCGCTGCGGGACCGGGCGACGGAAGGCGCGGCGCCCGGGACGAGCGCGAACCGGCAGACCCACGGCTTCGAACGCATCGAGCAGTGCCTGCCCGCGGCGGTCCGCGACCGACGGGGCGAGACTGCTCCGCAACGGCACCATCGTCGTGGCACCCAGCACGGCCTCCCCCACCATCGCCCACAGCATCGTGCGGTCGAGCGGCACCAGGCGGTCCAGGGCGTCGAAGATCGCGGCCAGCGCGGTGCGACTCCGGCATGCGGTCCACATCGCGAGTGAACGCTCGCACGGCAGGGTCACGGCGCAGGGCGAGCCGTCCCAGCGGTCGCCGGGCAGCACCCGCAGGACCGGGTCCCAGACACCCGCCCAGTCGATGCAGTTGTCGCTGTCCATGTGGATCGAGAGGTTGTCCAGGCCCGCATCCCAGGCCCGGCCGTCGAGCACGACGAGCGCGGCGACCCGACCCACGACCGCGTGGATGAGGGCCGAGGCGACGGACACGGCGGCGGCCTCGCGGTCGGGAATGTCCTCGAGGGCCCTGACGAGCATCCTCTCGAGGCGGTCGCCGCGGATGCCCTGGGACACCGCCCACCACCGCCGCTTGGGCTGCTCGGACATCTGCGCGACGGCGTAGACCCGCGGATAGTCCGGGTGCAGCGCACGCAAGTGGGTACAGGACTCGACGAGTGCGGCCGCGGTGGCGCGGGCGGGCGTGGTGAACGAGGCCCGCAGGGGCATCGGGGCGATATCGCGGATCGAGGCGGCCCGGGCGGGCGGGTCGAGCACGAGAGTCGTCGGCACTGCTCACTCCTTCGTCGTCGAGCAAGATCGAATGTAGGTTAGCCTAACCACAAGAAGAACGGGAGTGCCGAGCCGGGGTGTCTGGTTTGGATAGGGTTACGTAACCTCAGTCTCCGTGAGATCCACCCCAGCAGGAGCGTGCCCGTGACGACCACCCCCGGCGACGTCGACTACGCGCACAGGGAGATTCCACGCGGCCCGGCACCGCGTCCGCGCCGCGCGGCAGCGGCCGCGATCGACCTCGCCGCCGTCGCGCTGCCGCTCATCCTGGGCTGGTTCGTCGTCGAATCCCTCCGCGACGCCAACGGCGGCGGACAGATGGACCGCGTCGTCTTCGGCGGGTTCGCCCTCGCTGCCGCTGTCGGCGTGCTCGTCTGGAACCGGGGCTACCGGGAGGGCCGGACCGGCGCGAGCATCGGCAACGAGTGGCTCGACCTCGTCACCCGGGACGCGGCGACGGGCGCGCCGCTCGGCGCCCGACGCGCCCTGCTCCCCCGCAACGGCGTCGAGGTCGTCCGCCGCGCCACCGCCCTGGACGAAGGCTTTGCACCGATCCCCGCCGACACCTCCGTCGCCGCCATCCGGAATCGGCGACTCCGGGGACTTGCGGCCCTGCTGCTCATCCTGCTGGCGACCGTCCTCGCGAGCATCGCGGTCGGCGCCAGGCCGATGGACTTCGGCGAGATCGCACACGCCCTCCTCCACTCCACGGGCACGGACACGGACCTCGTGGTCCGGACGCTGCGCATACCCCGCACGGCACTCGCAGTGGTGGTCGGTGTCGCGCTCGGCATCGCGGGCGCACTCATCCAGGGCCACACCAGGAATCCGCTCGCCGACGCTGGGCTCCTCGGCCTCAACGCCGGCGCCGCGCTGTTCGTGGTCCTGTCGATCTACCTGCTCGGCTTCGCCACCCCGAGCCAGTACCTGTGGTTCGCGTTCGCGGGCTCACTCGCCGCGAGCGTGGTCGTCTTCGGCATCTCCTCGGTCGGCGGCGGCGGAGCCAGTCCACTCAGCCTCGCTCTCGGTGGCGCGGCCGTCGCGATGTTCCTG
Source organism: Rhodococcus gannanensis (assembly GCF_042681175.1). Classification (NCBI taxonomy): domain Bacteria; kingdom Bacillati; phylum Actinomycetota; class Actinomycetes; order Mycobacteriales; family Nocardiaceae; genus Rhodococcus; species Rhodococcus gannanensis. Next base: position 125,658 of record NZ_JBHUFB010000012.1, on the reverse strand, counting down.
TCGGCGATGACGCAGACGGTCATCATGCTCGACCAGGAGAGTCTCGACGGCTACCGCTTCTGGGTCGTCGGCTCGGTCGCCGGGCGCGGACTCGACGTGCTGTGGCAGGTGCTCCCGTTCATCGTCGTCGGGGTGATCGTCGCGCTGGCCAGCACGCCGAGCCTCAACGTCCTGAGCCTCGGTGACGACATCGCGCGCGGGCTCGGCACCAACATCGTGCGCAGCCGCGTGATCGGTATCGCCGCGATCACCCTCCTCACCGGCGCCGCAACCGCGGCCTGCGGGCCGATCGCCTTCGTCGGACTGGTCGTGCCGCACATCGCGCGGTTCGTGACGGGACCCGACTACCGGTGGCTCGTCCCCTACGCGGGTCTCCTCGGCGCCATCATGATCCTGCTCGCCGATGTGATCGGACGGGTCGTGGTCCGGCCGGGCGAGCTCCAGGTCGGCATCGTGCTCGCGATGTTCGGCGCGCCGTTCTTCATCGCGCTGGTGCGGCGCAGGAAGCTGGTGTCCCTGTGAGCCTCCTCGACGACGACGCACGCCCGCTTCCGACGACCGTTCCGTCGCGGACCGCGTTCCGGGCCGGCCCGGTGTCACTGGTGTGGCGCGGCACCATGGTCGCGATCACCCTCGCACTGCTGCTGGCCGCGTTCCTGCTGCTGTGCATCAACATCGGCCGCGGCGAGTACTCCATCCCGATTCCCACCGTCGTGGAGGTCCTCTTCGGTGGCGGCGAGAAGGTCGAACGATTCATCGTCATGGACCTGCGCCTGCCGCGGGGGCTGACGGCACTTCTGACGGGCCTCGCGCTCGGGATGGCGGGCGCGATCACCCAGTCGATCCTGCGCAACCCCCTCGCCAGCCCGGACATCCTCGGCATCACCGCGGGCGCGAGCGCCGCGGCCGTGACCCTCATCGTGGTCGGGGGCGGTGGGAGTTTCGTCGGACTGCTCGCGGTCCTGGGGATCCCGATCGCGGCACTGCTCGGTGGCATCCTGACGGCGGTGGCGATCTACCTGCTGGCATGGCGCGGCGGGGTGCAGGGATATCGCGTCGTGCTCATCGGTATCGGTGCGAACGCGATGCTCATCGCGTTGATCCAGTGGCTGCTGATCTCCGCCGACATCAACGACGTCTCGCGGGCGCAGGTGTGGCTGAACGGATCACTCAACGGCAGCGACTGGGAGCAGGTCTGGCCCGTCGCGATCGGGGTGGCCGTGGTGGGGACCGCGGCGGTGATCTCGTCGTTCACCCTCGGTGCGCTGCAACTCGGTGACGACACGGCCCGCGCACTCGGGGTGCGGCTGCAGACCGGGCAGGGCGCGCTGCTGCTGGCCGCGGTCGCGCTGGCCGCCATCGCGACCGCGGCGGTCGGCCCGATCGGTTTCGTCGCGCTCGCCGCTCCGCAGGTGGCGATGCGACTGCTTCGCACGCCGGGGCCTCCGCTGATCGCGTCCGCCCTGACAGGCGCCGTCCTCGTGCTCGGCAGTGACATCATCGGACGCACGGTCCTGCCGGTCGAGTTGCCCGTCGGCATCGTCACCTCGGCGCTCGGCGGCCCGTTCCTGATCTACCTGCTCATTCGCAACAATCGGAAGGTGACCGCATGAGTCTCCACAGCACCGACACGACTGCGCAGGCCGGTGCCGCGCAGTCGGGAGACTCCGGCGCGCAGCCGGCCACCGATCACGTCGCGGCCGTCTCCGACGGTGATCCGCGGCTCGCCGTGGACGGTCTGGTCGTGGGGTACGGGGACCGGATCATCATCGACGGGCTCGATCTGGAGATCCCGACCGGCGTCGTCACCACCGTCATCGGGCCGAACGGGTGCGGCAAGTCCACGCTGCTCCGGTCGATGGGGCGACTGCTGAAGCCTCGTCACGGGCAGGTTCTCCTCGACGGCAAGGCGATCTCGGCGATGCGCACGAAGGACATCGCGCGGACCCTCGGGATGCTGCCGCAGGCGCCCGTCGCGCCGGAGGGTCTGACCGTCGGCGACCTGGTGTCCCGGGGCAGGCACCCGCACCAGTCGTGGCTGCGGCAGTGGTCCTCCGACGACGAGGGCGAGGTGGCGAAGGCGCTGGCGTTGACCGGGGTGTCGGATCTCGCCGATCGGCCGGTCGACCAGCTGTCGGGTGGTCAGCGTCAGCGGGCGTGGATCTCGATGGCGTTGGCGCAGGGCACCGACATCCTGCTGCTCGACGAGCCGACCACCTACCTGGATCTGGCGCATTCGATCGAGGTGCTCGACCTGGTGGACCGTCTGCACTCGGAACTCGGTCGCACTGTGGTGATGGTGCTGCACGACCTCAACCTCGCGGTCCGGTACAGCGACCATCTGGTGGTGATGGCTCAGGGTTCGATCGTCGCGCAGGGCGCGCCGGGCGAGGTGATCACGCCGGAGCTCCTTCTGGACGTCTTCGGTCTGGACGCGCGGGTCGTCGACGACCCGGTGTCCGACCGCCCGCTCATCGTGCCGGTGGGCACACGGCACGTCTACGGCGCGATCGGCGGGCCCGCCGATTCTCCGGAGTCCTGAGTCACCTGCTGCGGATCATGGTGCGCACCAGACGCATTCCCTGGCCGACGGACACCTCGGGCAGGTAGGCACGGCCGACGGCGTTGCCGATGCTGGGCAGGGCCGCCGGATCGGCGAAGGTCATGTACATCGGCACGTAGTCGGGCTGGAACTTGGCCTTGAACGCGAGCAGTGACCGAAAGCCGTATACCGGTTCGAGGGTGCGGCCGAGCACGTCGAGGAGTCGGTCCAGGAGTACGGCGAGGGTCACCTGGTCGCGCGGCTGCGGGTCGTCGTCGGCGGGTCCGGCGTCGTTCTGCACCGTCGCGAGCGGGGCGCCGGACAGGCTGACGAACTCCGCGCCCTCCTCCTTCAGGGACTGGGCCGCGGACGCGATGAGGAACTCCATCGCGGGCCGGAACCCTTCGGAGCGCCTGCGCATGAAGTCCAGTGTCCAGCCGACGATCCGGCCGTCGCGGTACACCGGCATCCACGAGGTGACGCCGTGCACGGTGCGGGCCTCGTCGACGGCGATCAGGCACCGCACCTGCGGGTCGTCGATCTCGTCGATGCCGCCGAGGGTGAATCCCATCTCGGGCATCCCCTTGTCGGCCACCCACTCCTCGGAGATCGCGGTGATCTGGTCGGTGAGCGACAGCGGGGCGTCGGGGAATCGGATCCATTCCGCGGTCACACCGGATTTCGCGGCCCGGTTGAGGGCGGTGCGGACGTCCTGGAACTTCTTGCCGGTGAACTGCAGCCGGTCGAGGCGCAGGACGGTTTCCTCCGCGACCTGGATGGCGGTCCAGCCCATCGCGTCGGTCGCCTGTTTCAGGTTCCCGGTGACGGAGTAGAAGCACGGGGTCCAGCCGTTGGCGGTCGCGAAGTCCGCGAACCCGGTCACGTTCGCGCGCAACGACTCCGGCGGTCCGACCGGGTCGCCGGTGGTGAGTGCAACTCCCGCGATCACCCGGTACGCGACATAGCTCCTGCCGTCCGGAGCGAACCAGTAGCGGTTCCCCCGCCACGTCGTCATCCACGACAGCGGGCTGCCCGTTCCGGTCGTCAGCAGGGTTCGGGCGCGCTCGGTGTCGTCGCTCCGCTCGCCGTGCGCGGGTGCGAGGAACGTCGCGGCGACCGACACGCACAGCACCGCCCACACCAGGACGCCCGTCCACTCGTAGAGCAGGGTCGTGGGGGCGCTGTCGGGCAGGAACCGCGGATCGAGCCACTGGAGGTACACCGGTGGGACGAGCCGTTGCGGGTAGTCCGCCGCCAGGGACGCCAGGTTGGGTTCCCGGTCGAAGCCGCCGCGAGCGAGCATTCCCAGCGCGACATAGGCGACGCCGACACCGGCGACGAGCGCGGCGATCCGCACCCAGAGCGTGCGGATCACCGATCGGGGGGCGGTGACGGTGAACCAGCGCCGGGTCGCGAGGAGGAGCAGCAGGATCGCGATCGGCACCAGGAAGGGCGTGGCGGTGCGGTATACGTTCGGCGAGTCCAGCCCGTAGAACAGGGTCTGCTCGTCCGCGAATCCCGCGTAGCGGATGCCGAAGTCGACGACCGACAACGCGAGGAGCACGACCTGCGCGGCGACGGCGGCGATCCACGCGAACCGGCGGCCGCGCCGCAGCCCGTCGGCGAGGACGAGCAGGAACAGCGACGGCATGACGCTGAGGATGGTCGGGCCGACGCCGCCGAGCCGCAGTTCGAGCAGTCCGCGACGGCAGTCGAGGGCGGTCGCGTCGGTCGCACACAACTCACGGACCTCCGCGGGTGTCCACGGGACGCCGCGGAACAGTTCGCGGAGCACCGCGAGCGGCCCGACGGCGTGCGGTGACAGCGCCGCGAGTACCGGGCCGATGGCGCCTGCGGCGACGACGAGCGCGACGAGGACTCGTCCCTCCCGGCGGGTTCCCGCCAGGTGCGTGCCCCGCGCGCTGCGGGTCACGATCCACGGCCCGATCACCAGGCCCGCGACGGCGGCGCCGAGCCGGACGAGGTCGATGAGGTGACCGCTGAACAGGGCCAGGGTGAGCAGCAACGCGAGGCCACCGACCCGGACGCGTCGCCGCCACAGCGTGGTCATGCCCGCGGCCGCGACCATGGCGGAGCCGATGATCCAGGTGGTCGGGCTGACGGCGGTGCCGATGTGCAGCCGGAAACCCCAGGTCTCGTCGACTGTGCGCACGAGTGCCGCCAACCCGAGGGCGAACAGGGTGCCGCACACCTGTGTGGACGCGGCGGCCGCGACGAACCGGCTGCTGCCGATGCGATGTTCGACGGGTGCCGCGACCACCAGGACCATGAGGGTCGCGGCGAGATACCCGGCGAGGCTCGGCGCCCACAGTCCGGACGTGAGCAGCGTCCACACCCGTCCCTGTTCGAGTGCGGGCACGGAGGCCGCGAAATGTCGCTCCACGTAGCCGCTCGGCCCGGTCAGACTCGACGTCGCCGCGCCGAGCACCCAGATCACGACGAGGAGCGTCATGCTCGCGGGGGCGCCGGACACTCCGAAGCGGACGAGTTCGGCGACGCGGCGCGACTGGCGCCGGACGGCGGTCATCGGTGACGTCACGAGATCAGCCCCATCCTCTTCGCGAGCCAGTCCGTCTGGCCGGCCAGGCCGGCGGACCACACCGCGAAGCTGTGGCCGCCGGGCAGTTCCACGAGGTGCACGTCCATCCCCGCCTTCAGTGCCGCCTCGTACAGGGTGTGCACGCCTGGTGCGTAGTCGTGGTCGTCGGAGCCGACTACGAACACGCCGGCGGTGTCCGGGTACTGCCGGTTCGCCATCAGGTCCATCGGGTTCACCGCGGTGAATGCGGCGTCGTCGCCGCCGAACGCGGCGTCGACGGTCCGTTCGCGGTCGCCGAGGGTCGGTTCCAGCTGCCCGGACAGGTCGACGAACGTCGGGTACACGTCGGGATGGTTGGTGGCGAGTTGCAGCGAGCAGGTGCCGCCGTAGGACAGTCCGCCGACCGCCCACGACTGCGGGTTCGGGTCCACCTGGAGGTTCGACTTCACCCAGTTGGGGACGTCCGTCGCCAGGTAGGTGTCGACATTGCCGAGTTCCGAGTCGAGGCACAGCGGGTTGGCGAGGGTGGAGCCGGTGCCGTCGGCGACGACGACCACGGGTGCGAGGCCGCCGTGCTGTGCGGCGAACGCGTCCATCGTCTCGGCGAGGCGACCGCCGGCGAACCAGTCGCCGGGGCTTCCCGGCTGGCCTGCGAGGAGCACCAGGACGGGCAGCAGGGGCCTCGGGTCGGCGAAGTAGGCGGGCGGCAGGTAGATCTGCGCGTCCCGGGCGGCGAACCCGGACTCGGCGCCCGGGATGGGCACGGTCGTGACTCTGCCCTGGTCGGGCAGATCGGCGGGCGGCTGCCAGTGCGCGTCGAGGGGCCTGCCGGTGACGGGGTCTGCGACCGGGCCGGGGACGTCGGCGAAGTCGACGGCGTTGGCGGCGGGCAGGCCGAGGACGTCGCGGAGCGTCGGGTAGGCGTCGAAGACGAGGTTCACCTGGGAGGCCGCGCCGGCCACGACGGCGAGTGCCGCCACCACCGAGACGACGCCCCGGAGCAGGTGCCGGTCGGTGACGAGCCGCGCGGCGACGAGCAGGACCGCGAGCAGTCCGCCGCCGATCCACGCGTACACCTCGGGTTCGACCGGATCGGGGAACGGGCGCCACCACTTCTCGACGACGATCCATCCGGCGGCGGTGAGCGCGATCGCGGCGAGGACGCATCCCGGAACGATGCGCAGCCGGTACCGCCGGGGGTTCGTGGTCGGCGCGACGAGAAGCCACAGCGCGCCTGCGACGGCCAGCGCTGTCGCCGCCCAGGGCACCACGCCCGTCAGCAGTGGGCGGTCGTACAACCAGTCCACTTCGGCTCCCTCCTGCGCCCGCGGTGGCGGGACTGTGACCCTTATCCCATATACACCGCGAGTGTTACTACTGCGGGTAGTACGCACAACTGTCGGACGGTACGTAAGATGTACGCATGGCAGGACTTGGCGAGCTCGAACGTGCAGTGATGGACCACCTCTGGTCCAGTTCCGAACCCCAGACGGTCCGTCAGGTCCACGAGGCCCTGGCGGAGCGGCGTGAGCTCGCGTACACCACCGTCATGACCGTGTTGCAGCGGCTGGCGAAGAAGAACCTGGTGATCCAGCAGCGCGACGACCGCGCGCACCGCTACCTCCCCGTCCAGGGTCGCGACGAGCTCGTCGCGTCACTGATGGTCGATGCCCTCGACCAGGCACATGCCTCCGACGGCCGGGTAGCCGCACTGGTGAACTTCGTGGGACGGGTCGGCGCCGACGAAGCCGCCGCGCTGCGGGAGGCGCTCGCCGCGCTGGAGGCGTCCGACGCGTCGTCGCGGCATCTGCGCAGCGTCGACACCGGTACCGATCGAGCCAGCTGACCTCCGCCCGTCGTGCATGATGGGTAGGCCATGAACCCCACCACCGCGCTGGCCTTCGCTGTGTTGGCCCTGCTTCTGACCGGTCCGGTCCCTGCGCTGCTCGCGCGTGCGACCTGGCCGTACCGTGCGCCCGGCGCTGCCCTCGTCCTGTGGCAGGCGATCGCCGTCGCCGCGGTCCTGTCAGCGTTCAGTTCCGGTCTCGTGATCGCGTCCCAGTTGCTCGTGCCCGGTCCCGACGGCCGTCCCACCACGGCTCCCCTCGAGGAGATCGACGCGCTCGGCCTCCCGTTGTGGATCGCCTACGTGGTGGTGTTCGCGATCACGCTCCTGATCGGCGCGAAGTTGATCTTCTCCATCGCCTCGGTCGCGGTGCGTACCCGGCGTCGGCGGTCCCGGCACCGGATGCTGGTCGACCTCCTCGACCAGGGCGAACCGCATCGCAGTCGCAATTCCAACCTGCGGGTGCTCGACACCGCCGAACCGATCGCATACTGCCTGCCCGGACTCCGGCACCGTGTCGTCGTCAGTGCGGGAACCCTCGACAATCTCAGCCGTGAGGAGATCACCGCGATCCTCATGCACGAGCGCTCGCACCTGCGGTCCCGGCACGATCTGGTGATCGAGGCGTTCACCGCCGTCAACGAGGCGTTCCCGAAGGTGGTGCGCAGCAAGTCGGCGCTGGGGTCCGTGCGGCTGCTCGTCGAACTGCTCGCCGACGACTCCGCCGTGCGGGTGACAGGCCCCACTCCACTGGCGCGCGCGCTCGTCGCGTGCGCCGGTTCCAGCGCCCCGGACGGCGCGCTGGCAGCGGGTGGCCCGCACACCCTCACCCGTATCCAGCGGTTGGCCCGTCCCGGCACGAGCCTTCCGATCGCGCTCGGCGCGTATCTCGCGTCGGTCGCGATCCTGGTGGTGCCGACGATCGCGGTCGCAGTTCCGTGGCTCGTCGAGTTGGAGCGCCTCTTCCGCGGGTGACGCCTCGGCGGACCCCTATGAGGCGGGTGACGCCTCGGCGGAACCCCATGGGACGCGTGCCGCCTCGGCGGAACCCGTGCGACAGGTGACGTGAGGGTCACAGTCACGCGGGAGGAGTAGTCCGCCCGCGTCCCGTACACTGGACAACGGCCGTCATCGCGGCCCGTTTCGATTTGTCATTCATTTTCGGCGCGACCCTGGCAGGACCAGGACGACCGCGCCCGGCTCGTCTCTTTCTGCGCGACTGTTCACAGCCCGCTCTCCGCGACGCGCCCGACGCCCGGAGAGGTATACACGCGTGACCAACGCTGCCCAGTTCGACGCTGCCCAAAACGACGCCGCCACCGACGAGGTTCAGGCGGCCAGCCCCACGTTCGCCGAGATCGGCCTGCCCGCACCGGTGGTCGCCGGGCTCGCGCGTGACGGCATCACCGTGCCGTCGCCGATCCAGGCGATGGCGATTCCGGATGCGATCGCTGGCCGCAACGTGCTCGGCCGGGCGCAGACCGGATCCGGCAAGACCCTCGCCTTCGGCCTGCCGATGCTGGCCCGTCTCGCCGGCCGCGAGGACCGTCCCGCCGCGAAGCGTCCCCGAGCCCTCGTCCTGGTCCCGACCCGCGAGCTGGCGGTTCAGGTGGTCGACTCGCTCCTCCCGTACGCGTCGACCGTCGGGCTGAAGGTTCGATCGGCCGTCGGTGGCATGGTCTTCACCAAGCAGGTCGACCAGCTGGCCCGCGGCGTCGACATCCTCGTCGCCACCCCCGGACGCCTCGGCGACCACCTGCGGCAGGAGACCTGCGTTCTCGACGAGGTCGAGATGATCGCCCTCGACGAGGCCGACCAGATGGCGGACATGGGATTCCTCCCCGAAGTGCGGTCCATCATCGAGCAGACCCGTCCGGACGGTCAGCGCCTGCTGTTCTCCGCGACCCTCGACCGTGAGGTGCAGTCGCTGGTTCGCCGGTTCCTGCCCGACCATGTGGAGCACGCCACCGCCGACGGACGCGCCAGCGTCACCACGATGGAGCACTACGTGCTGCACGTGGACCGCGGTCAGAAGGACGCCGTCCTGGCCGAGATCGCGTCGCGTCGCGGCGGCCGGACGATCATGTTCGCCCGCACCAAGCTCGGTGCCGAGGGCATCACCGAGCGCCTGCGTGAGGTCGGTGTCTACGCCGAGGCCCTGCACGGCGGCAAGGCGCAGAACCAGCGCACCCGCGTCCTTGAGCGGTTCAAGAGCGGCCGCTCGTCGATCCTCGTCGCCACCGACGTCGCGGCCCGCGGTATCCACGTCGACGGCATCGACCTCGTCGTGCACGTCGACCCGCCCGCCGACCACAAGGACTACCTGCACCGCGCGGGTCGTACCGCGCGCGCCGGCGAGAAGGGCACGGTCGTGTCGATCGTGCTCCCGAACCAGCGCCGCATGGTGCGCCGTCTGACGGACAGCGCCGGAGTCGAGGCCGTCGAGGTCAACGTCCATCCCGGTTCCGAGGAGCTCGCCGCCATCACCGGTGCGCAGGCTCCGAGCGGCGAGCCGGTTCGCGAGCGGCGTGAGCGCTCCGACCGCAACTTCGGCGACCGTCCGCGTCGCGAGGGCGGCTACCAGCGGGGCGGCGAACGCTCCTACGGCGACCGTCCGCGTCGCGAAGGCGGATACCAGGGCAACGACCGCGGATTCGGCGACCGCCCGCGTGGCGACCGCTCCTACGGCGACCGCCCGCAGCGCAGCGACGGCGGCTACCAGCGCAGCAGCGACCGTTCCAACGGTGACCGTCCCCGCAACGACCGTTCGTACGGCGACCGTCCGCAGCGCAGCGAGGGCGGCTACCAGCGCGGCGGCGACCGGCAGTACGGCGACCGCCCGCAGCGGGACGGCGGCTACCAGCGCGGAAACGATCGCTCCTACGGTGACCGCCCGAACCGTGACGGCTTCCGCAACAACCGCAGCGAGGGCGGCCGCCAGCGCAGCGACCGCTCGTACGGCGACCGTCCGCAGCGCGACGGTGGCGGCTACCAGCGCGGCAGCGACCGTCCCCGTGGCGACCGGCCGTACGGTGACCGTCCGCAGCGCAGCGACGGCGGCTACCAGCGCGGCGGCGACCGCTCCTACGGTGACCGCCCGCGTAACGACCGTCCGTACGGCGATCGACCGCAGCGTGACGGTGGCTACCAGCGGAACGACCGGCCGCGGAGCGACCGGTCGTACGGTGACCGTCCGCAGCGCGACGGCTACCGGAGTGATCGTCCGCAGTACAACGACCGCCCGCAGCGCACCGAACGGACGTCCGGTGGGTTCCGCAGCCGCACCGAGCGCCGGTCGTACGACGGGTTCGACGGCCCGGCCCGCGAGCGCTGATCCGGCCTGGGGCATGTCTCCCTCCGACGCCGCGATCCTTCCGGGTCGCGGCGTCGGCCTTTTTCCGGCCCTCTGACGTGCCGCGTAGCTTCCCGGCGCCATCCCACGTTGCGAGACCCTGAAGTGTCGCTCGTTTCCCGGGCAGGGAATGCTTGTCGCATGACCGACACAACTGCCTCGACCGCGCGCGCCCAGATCGGCGTCACCGGACTCGCCGTCATGGGTTCGAACATCGCCCGCAACTTTGCCCGTCACGGGCACACGGTCGCGCTGCACAACCGCAGTGTCGCCAAGACCGACGCCCTGATCGCCGAGCACGGCGACGAGGGCGATTTCGTCCGGACGGAGTCCGTCGACGAGTTCGTCGCGGCGCTGCAGCGTCCCCGCCGCGTGCTGATCATGGTGAAGGCCGGTGACGCCACCGACGCGGTGATCGAGGAGCTCGCCGCCGCGATGGAGCCGGGCGACATCATCATCGACGGCGGAAACGCCCTGTACACGGACACGATCCGCCGTGAGGCGTCGCTGCGTGAGCGGGGGCTACACTTCGTCGGCGCCGGCATCTCCGGTGGCGAGGAGGGTGCGCTGAACGGGCCGTCGATCATGCCGGGTGGCCCGAAGGAGTCGTACGAGTCGCTCGGGCCGCTGCTGGAGTCGGTGGCCGCGGTCGTGGACGGCGTCCCCTGCTGCACGCACATCGGTCCGGACGGTGCAGGCCATTTCGTGAAGATGGTGCACAACGGCATCGAGTACGCCGACATGCAGCTGATCGGTGAGGCCTACCACCTGTTCCGGGATGCGCTCGGCTACGACGCCGCGCAGATCGCGGCCGTGTTCGGCGAGTGGAACACCGGCGACCTGGAGTCGTACCTGATCGAGATCACCGCCGAGGTGCTGTCCCAGGTCGACGCGAACACCGGGCAGCCGCTGGTGGACGTGATCGTGGACGCCGCCGAGCAGAAGGGCACCGGCCGGTGGACGGTGAAGTCGGCGCTCGATCTCGGTGTCCCGGTGACGGGTATCGCCGAGGCCGTGTTCGCCCGCGCGCTGTCCGGGTCGCGCGCGCAGCGTCAGGCCGCGAAGGGTCTCGCGTCGGGCGTCCTCGGCGACAAGCCGACCGATGCGGCGCAGTTCACGGAAGACATCCGGCAGGCGCTCTACGCGTCGAAGATCGTCGCGTACGCGCAGGGCTTCGACCAGATCCGTGCCGGCAGCGTCGAGTACGACTGGGATCTGACTCCCGGCGACATGGCGACGATCTGGCGTGGTGGCTGCATCATCCGCGCGCGCTTCCTGAACCGCATCAAGGAGGCGTACGACAACAACCCGGAGCTCACGTCGCTGATCGTGGAGCCGTATTTCAAGGACGCGATCGAGACCGCCATCGATTCGTGGCGCCGCGTCGTCGTCACCGCGACGCAGCTGGGCATTCCGGTGCCGGCGTTCGCGTCGTCGCTGTCGTACTACGACGGCCTGCGCGCGGAGCGTCTGCCTGCCGCGCTGACGCAGGGCCAGCGTGACTTCTTCGGTGCGCACACCTACGAGCGCACCGACCGTCCCGGCAAGTTCCACACCCTCTGGAGCGGTGACCGCAGCGAGGTCGAGGCCTGATCCGCCATCCGGCGCCGCCCGTCACGGGTGGCGCCGGACGTTGCTGGTTCGCCACGGGCTACCGGCGTAGCGTTTGACGCGACGTGAGTCACACCAGGCCCGGAGGCCGTCATGACCGTCGCGAATCCGAACCCCACCGACGAGGTCGTCGACTCCTGCGACCTGTGCGTGGTCGGTGCGGGCATGGCGGGCCTGAACGCGCTGTTCGCTGCGAGTCGCTATCTGGACAGCGGGCAGAAGGTCGTGCTGATCGACCGCCGGCCGCGGGTGGGTGGCATGTGGGTGGACACGTACCCGTACGTGCGCCTGCATCAGCCACACCGACTGTTCACGGCCGGGAACATCGGGTGGGACCTCGACCGGCCCCCGTCGTACCTGGCGACGAAGGACGAGGTGCTCACGCACCTGCGGCACTGTGCCGACGTGATCGAGCAACGCATGCCGGTCGACGAACGCCTCGGATGCAGCGTCGACTCCGTCCAGGAGTCGGGCGGCGGAGTGGATGTGCACTACGCGAGTGCCGACGGGTGGCGCCACCGTCTGCGAGCTGCCCGCGTGATCAAGGCACTCGGGTTCGACATCTCCCCCAACGATCCACTGCCGGTGTCGAGTTCACGGGTGCGGTCGGTCTCCCCCGACAGCTGCGACCTCCACGAGATCGCGTCGGACGCCGCGCCGGTGTGGGTAGTCGGCAGTGGCAAGACGGCGATGGACACGGCGCACGCGCTCGTCGATCGCGTTCCTGGGCGAGAGGTGAACCTGGTTGCCGGCTCGGGCACATACTTCATCCGGCGTGACGGGGCATTTCCGGTCGGTGCCAGGCGCTGGTGGCACAGCCCGCTGCCGAATGCTGTGCTCGCCTCGGTCGCTCACCGCTTCGACGGCACCAACGAGGCGATCGTTGCGCGGTGGTATCGGGACAGGCACGGAACCGGACCGCTCCCCGTGGCCCGGAACTTCATGCTGGGGATTCTGTCCGACGCGGAGAACGCGGCGATCTCCACGGGACTCGCCCAGGTGCGGATGGACCATCTCGTCGACGTCGTCGACCGGGACGGCGCCACCGAGATCGTGTTCCGCAGCGGCGCGAGGGCTCCGGTGTCTCCGGGCAGCTGGATCGTGAACTGCACGGGCTACACGCTCCATTCGGAGCACCCGTACGAACCGTACGTGTCCACGACCGGCTCGGTCGTGTCGGTGCAGCTGCGATCCGCGGTGCTGCCGCTGCCCGCGTTCATGGGGTACTACCTGTCCCATCTGCTGCACGCCGGGCTCGTGCGTCAGATACCGCTGTACGCGGTCGACGGTGAGGAGGTGCGCCGCCGCGGCACGCAGGAACTGTTCGCGTTCACCGCAATGTCTCTCGCGATGTACAACCTGGGTCTGCTCGCGGACGCGCTGCCGACGCGGGTCCTCCGCACCGCGGCGTTCGACTACGACCGCTGGTACCCGTGGCACCGGCAGATGCTGGGCCTGGTGCGCTTCGCCGCCGCGGCACGGCGCGATCGTGACCACTTCCGCCGCACCCTCGACACGGTGGGCCGACGCTTCGACGTCCGCGTCGGACCGCAGATCGACGGGTGACGCCACGGCCGTCGGCTCGGGTTTCGGGGACGGCGACGCGTACGCTCAACCTGCGCCGATCGCGCCCCACCCGACCCTGGAGGTGTTCCGCACCGTGTCCACGCCGTCCTTCGCCGAGTTGGGTCTGCCCGCGACGCTGGTGCAGTCCCTGCGGCGGGAGAAGGTCGCCGAGCCGTTCCCGATCCAGGCACTGGTGATCCCCGACATCCTCGCGGGACGAGACGTGCTGGGTCGCGGCCCGACGGGATCCGGGAAGACCCTCGCGTTCGGGTTGCCGATGCTGGTGCGGCTCAAGGGGAAGCCCAGCGCGCCCGGGCGGCCTCGCGGGCTGGTGCTCGCGCCGACCCGAGAGTTGGCGATGCAGATCGAACGCTCCCTCGACGAGTCCGCGCTCGCGCTGGGCCTGCGGTTGGCGTCCGCGACGGGCGGCGTTCCGACGAAGCCGCAGGCGCAGCGGCTCGCCCGCGGCGTGGACGTGCTCGTCGCGACCCCGGGCCGCGCCGCGGACCTGATCGCGCAGAATGCGCTGGATCTGGGCGACGTCGCGGTGACGGCGGTCGACGAGGCCGACCACATGGCGCAGATCGGATTCCTGCCGCAGGTGACGTCGATTCTCGACGCGACCCCGGAATCCGCGCAGCGACTGCTGTTCTCGGCGACGCTCGACGGCGAGGTCGACGAACTGGTGCGCCGCTACCTGAACGACCCGGTGACGCACGCGACGGCGTCCGCGGCGGCGCCGGTCGCCGACACCGACCATCACGTGCTCTTCGTGGACCGCCGCGACAAGTCGCGGGTGGTCGAGGAGATCGCGGCCCGCGACGGGCGGACGTTGATGTTCGTCCGCACCCAGCACGGCGTCGATCGGCTGGTGCAGCGGCTCGCCGAGGTCGGGGTCGCGGCAGGCACACTGCACGGCGGGAAGTCGCAGGCGTTCCGCAACCACGCGCTCGCCGCGTTCACGTCGGGGCAGGTGCCGCTGCTCGTGGCGACCGATGTCGCGGCGCGCGGGATCCACGTGGAGGACGTGTCGCTGGTGGTGCACGTGGACCCGCCTGCGGATCCGAAGGACTACCTGCACCGCGCCGGGCGGACGGGGCGGGCGGGCGCGTCGGGGACGGTGGTGACCCTGGTGACCGACGACCAGCGCGAGGAGGTCGCAGCGGTGATGACGCAGGCCGGGGTCGACGCGATACGCGACTCCGTGCGACCAGGGGACCGAACCCTCTCGAGGCTGACGGGCGCGAAACGGCCACCGGGAAAACCGCGTGTCGCCGAACCTGATCCGACACCGGCAAAGCCCATTCCGCGGCGCCCCGGCGGCGCCCGCGGCGGCCGCGGCCCGGCGGCTCCTCGCCGGACAAGGCGCGGGTCGAAGCCGTGAGCGACCTCCCCGTCCTCGCGGTCGTGCTCGCGCTGATCGGCGCGCTGCTGTTCGCGGTCGGCTCTGTGGCGCAGCAGTCCGCGGCGGAGGGCGTCGACGAGGACGCGTTGATCGGCGAGCTGATCCGGTCGCCGCGGTGGTGGGCGGGGGTGGTCGGCGACGTCGGCGGCTACGGGTTCCAGGCGGCGGCGCTCGCGGTGGGGTCGGTGCTGGTGGTGCAGCCGCTGATCGTCAGCACCCTGTTGTTCGCGTTGCCGCTGTCGGCGCGGTTCACCGGGACCCGGATGACCGGACGCACGTGGGCGGCGGCGCTGGCGCTGGCGGCGGCGCTCGTCGTGTTCCTCGTCGTCGGGAACCCCACCGAGGGTGTGGAGTCGGCACCGTTACGGCACTGGGTGGTTCCGCTGCTGGTGGTGCTCGCCTGCTGTGTCGGGGCGGTCGCCGCCACCGCCGCGCCGCGGATGCCCGCGGGTGCGCGGGCGCTGCTGCTCGGCTCCGCCAGCGGCGCGCTGTACGGGGTGGCGGTGGCGTTGACGAAGCCGGTGGTCGAGGAGTTCGACGACGGCCTCACAGCGGTGCTGACGGGCTGGGAGCCGTGGGCGCTGGCCGCCGCCGGACTGGTCGGCTTCTACCTGCAGCAGCGCGCGTTCGCGGCGGGGGCGCTGTCCGCGTCACTGCCGGCGATCACGATCGGCGAACCGCTGGTGGCGTCCTTCCTCGGTTTCACGGTGCTCGACGAGCGATTGCGGGTGGAGGCCGCGGGGCTGGTGATCGTGCTGGCTGCGGTCGCGGTGATGGTGGTGACGACGGTCGCGCTGTCCCGGGGCCAGGCGGGCGCGGCAGCACCCGCGGTGTCGTCGTGAGGCGGTCTCTCGGTACCGCGGTGCTGGCGCTGACCGTGGCGGTCACGCCGGCTTGTTCGACCGGCGACGAGACGACCCCCGCACCGGAGGCGACGATCGCGGGCAACGGCGGCATCGGCGACGACGGCTCGGGCGACTGGACGGCGGTGCCTCCCGACGAGGCCGGACTCGACCCGGCGGTTCTCGACGCGATGGCCGCCGAGGCCGCGGCGCACGACTCCTACTGCCTGCTCGTCGCCCGGAACGGGAGGATCGCCGGCGAGTGGTACTGGAACGACGTGTCCGAGCACACGGGCCGGGAGGTGTTCTCGGTGACGAAGTCGGCGACCAGCCTGCTCGCGGGGATCGCCGCGGACGACGGCGCCGTCGAACTCGATGCACCCGCCGCAGAGTGGATTCCGCAGTGGCAGGGCACCGACTCGGCGACGGTGACCGTGTCGGACCTGCTCGGCAACGACTCCGGCCGCTACTGGTCGATGTCCAGCGACTACGGCGAGCTGATCCGCGCGCAGGATCGTTCCGCGTACGCGGTCGGACTGGCACAGCAGGATCCTCCGGGCACGGTGTGGGCGTACAACAACGCAGCGATCCAGACGCTGGTTCCGCTGCTCGAGTCCGCGAGCGGAACACCGTTCGTGGAGTTCGGGCGGGATCGGTTGCTCGCCCCGCTCGGGATGACCGACTCGGCGTTCGGGACCGACGCCTCCGGCGGTGGGGTGTCGTTCATGGGTCTTCGGTCCACGTGTCGTGATCTGGGACGCCTCGGTGAACTGGTACTCCAGGACGGGGTGTGGGACGGCAGGCGGATCGTGTCCGAGGAGTACCTGGACGCCGCCACCGGCCGCGCCTCCCAGGACCTCAACGCCGCGTACGGCTACCTGTTCTGGCGCAACGCCGTCGGTCCGATCGCGGGCGCGGTGAGCCCGCTGTCGGCGCAGCAGGTCGCGGGCCGGGCGGACGCGCAGATGGCGCCGGGCCGACCGGAGGACCTGGTGTGGGCGCTGGGGCTGGGCGGGCAGATCGTGCAGATCCACGCGCCGACGAACACCGTCGTGGTGCGGATCGGCCCGCCGGAGCCGGGCGCGGACTACGACTACTCGGCGACGGCGAAGGTGCTCGACGCGATCCGCAACTGACCGTGTCCGGATCCGGTGACCGACGCCGGACGCCGTCACCCGGTACCGTGGACTGACGTGCGCTTCCTCGACGGACAGACTCCGCCCTACGACCTGACCTACGACGACGTGTTCCTGGTGCCGAACCGCACTGACGTCGCATCCCGCTTCGACGTGGACCTGTCCACGCGGGACGGCTCCGGTACCACCATCCCGATCGTCGTCGCGAACATGACCGCGGTCGCGGGCCGACGAATGGCGGAGACCGTCGCGCGGCGCGGCGGCATCGTCGTGATCCCGCAGGACGTCCCCACGTCGGCGGTCGCCGAGACCGTAGCCTTCGTCAAGGGCAGGCACCTGGTCGCGGACACACCGGTGACCCTCGGCCCCGACGCCTCGGTCTCGGACGCGCTCGCGCTGCTGCCGAAGCGGGCGCACGGCGCGATCGTCGTCGTCGATGCCGGGAACCGGCCGGTCGGCGTGGTGACCGAGGCGTCCTGCGCGGACGTGGACCGGTTCACGCGGCTCAGCGCAGTCGCCGCCACCGACTTCGTGACCGCGCCGTCGACGGCGTCGGCGCGTGAGGTGTTCGACCTGCTCGAGACCCGACACGATCCGATCGCGGTGGTCGTCGACGGCGACGGCCGACTCGAAGGGGTTCTGACCCGTACCGGCACCATCCGCGCGGGGATCTACACCCCGGCGCTGGACGACGCCGGACGGCTGCGCATCGCCGCGGCCGTCGGCATCAACGGTGACGTCGCCGCGAAGGCGAAGGCGCTGGTGGAGGCCGGTGCCGACGTGCTGGTCATGGACACCGCGCACGGGCACCAGGCGAAGATGCTCGAGGCACTGTCCGCGGTGGCGGCCCTCGACCTGGGTGTGCCGCTGGTGGCGGGCAACGTCGTGTCGGCGGCCGGTACCCGGGACCTCGTCGCGGCGGGCGCGAGCATCGTCAAGGTCGGCGTCGGCCCCGGCGCGATGTGCACGACCCGGATGATGACCGGCGTCGGCCGCCCGCAGTTCTCCGCGGTCGCGGAGTGTTCGGAGGCGGCACGGGAACTCGGTGCGCACGTGTGGGCAGACGGCGGTGTCCGGCATCCGCGGGACGTGGCGCTGGCACTCGCGGCAGGTGCGTCGAACGTGATGATCGGCTCGTGGTTCGCCGGAACCTACGAGTCACCGGGCGACCTGCGGTTCGACGAGGACGGCAACGCCTACAAGGAGAGCTTCGGCATGGCGAGCAAGCGGGCCGTCGCCGCCCGCACCGCGTCCGACAGCGGATTCGACCGCGCCCGCAAGGCGCTGTTCGAGGAGGGCATCTCCAGTTCCCGGATGCGCCTGGACCCGCATCGCCCGGGTGTCGAGGACCTGATCGACCACATCTGTTCCGGTGTCCGCAGCACCTGCACCTACGCGGGTGCCCGGACCATCGAGGAACTGCATGACAAGGCTGTGCTGGGCGTGCAGTCCGCGGCCGGTTTCGCCGAGGGACGGCCCCTGCCGACCGGCTGGTGACCCGCACTCCCGACCTGTGGCGCGCGTCGCGGGTTGCCCGCTTCGCGCGTCACGGGCGGTAGAATGGCCGCTTTCCAGACAGTGTGCGCCCGGCACTCTTCCGGGCACGACGAAAGGATCAAGGTGCCCGAGGCACCCGAATCGGCGCACGACGCCGGCTCCGGCGACGACAGCTCCACGACGGAGGGCTCCTCTACCGAGCCGGGTGACAAACCCGGCGGCCCCATCCCGACCCACTCCGGGCGGCGATAGACGATGCAGATCGCAGTGACCGTCGTCAGCCTGCTCGGCTTTCTCGCCCTGACCGCAGGCACCGCGGTGTTCGTCGCCGCGGAGTTCTCCCTGACCGCCCTCGAGCGCAGCACCGTCGACGCGCATGCCCGCGACGGCGACCGCCGCGCGCGGCAGGTGCAGCGGGCGCACCGCACCCTGTCCTTCCAGCTGTCGGGTGCGCAGCTCGGTATCACCATCACCACGCTGGCCACCGGCTACATCGCCGAGCCGGTCCTGGCGAAGCTCATCACCCCGCTGCTCACCGCCGTCGGCGTCTCGGCGTCGGTGGCGTCGGGGGTGTCCCTGGCGCTGGCGCTGATCCTCGCGACGTCGTTGTCGATGGTGTTCGGTGAGCTCGTCCCGAAGAACCTCGCGATCGCGCGTCCGCTCGCGACGGCGCGCGCGACCGCCGGACCGCAGGCCTGGTTCTCGACGGTGTTCCGTTGGGCCATCGACGGTCTCAACGGCACCGCGAACTGGGTGGTGCGCCGTCTCGGTGTCGAGCCGGCGGAGGAGCTGCGGTCGGCGCGGTCGCCGCAGGAGCTCGGTTCCCTGGTACGCAACAGTGCCCGTAGCGGCACCCTCGATCCGGGCACCGCGCTGTTGGTGGACCGGTCGCTTCGGTTCGGTGAGCGCACCGCGGAGGAGTTGATGACGCCGCGGGTGAAGATCGAGACCCTGGAGCTGCACGACACTGTCGCGGACCTGCTCGACGTCGCGTCCCGCACCGGCTTCTCCCGATTCCCCGTCGTCGACGGGGACCTGGACGACACGGTCGGCGTGGTGCACGTGAAGCAGGCGTTCACGGTGTCCGCGGCGGCCCGTTCGGCGACCCGGCTGTCGGTGCTCGCGCAGAAGGTTCCCGTCGTTCCGTCGAGCCTCGACGGTGACGCGCTGATGGAACAGGTGCGGTCGGACGGCATGCAGGTGGCGCTCGTCGTCGACGAGTACGGGGGCACCGCGGGACTGGTGACGATGGAGGACCTGATCGAGGAGATCGTCGGCGACGTCCGCGACGAGCACGACGACCAGCAGATCGACGTGCAGCGCTCCGGGGACGGCTGGATCTGCGCCGGACTGTTGCGGATCGACGAGATCCGCCACGCAACCGGCTATGCGGCACCGGAAGGCGAGTACGACACCATCGGCGGTCTCGTCCTGGAACGGCTCGGCAGGATTCCCGAGGTCGGTGACGAGGTGGAGTTGCCCGCACCCGACGGCTCCGAAGCGCAGCCCAGCGACGGCGCAGGCGGCTGGCTCGCCCGGGTCGCCGCGATGGACGGCCGCCGCATCGACCGGATCGTCCTGACTCCGGTCCCCGCGGAGACGCTCGCCGCCTTCCGCGCCCGCACCGACGAGGAGGCCGACGATGAATGACCTGTTCGGCGTTCTCCTGACGGTGCTGCTGCTCGGCGGCAACGCCTTCTTCGTCGCGGCCGAGTTCGCGTTGATCTCGGCTCGCCGCGACCGGCTCGAGGCCCTGGTCGCACAGGGTAAGAAGCGGGCCGCCACGGTGATCCGCGCCGGCGAGAACCTGTCGCTGATGCTCGCCGCGGCGCAGCTGGGCATCACCATCTGCTCGATCCTGCTGGGCCGGGTCGGCGAGCCGGCGATCGCGCATCTGATCGAGAAGCCGCTCGACTGGGTGGGTCTGCCCGACCAGTTGCTGCATCCGATCGCGTTCACCATTGCGATGGCACTGGTGGTGGTCCTGCACATCCTGCTCGGGGAGATGGTGCCGAAGAACATCGCGATCGCGGGCCCCGAGCGGGCGGCGATGCTGCTGGTGCCCGCGCACCTGGGGTTCATCAAGTTCGCGAAGCCGCTGATCGCGTTCTACAACTGGGCCGCGAACTCGGTGCTGCGGTTGCTGCGGGTGGAACCGAAGGACGAGCTCGACAGCACCGTCTCCGAGATCGAGCTGACCGAGATGATCGGCGAGTCCCGCTCGGAGGGTCTGATCGACGAGGAGGAGCATCGCAGGCTCACGCAGGCGCTGCACACCTCCGGCCGCACGGTGGCCGACGTGCTCATTCCGCTCGACAAGGTGCGGACCGTGCCGTTGACGGACCGCGGGACGACGCTCGGGGAGATCGAGGAGGCCGTCGCCGAGACCGGCTACTCGCGCTACCCGGCGGCGCTGCCGGACGGCACCCTCGCCGGGTACCTGCACCTGAAGGACGTCCTCGACGAGGTGCTCGACGAGCATGCGGGTCCGGACACGGTGGTTCCACGCGCCGACATCCGTCCGTGGCCGCGAGTGCTGGTGCAGACGCCGCTGGACGAGGCGCTCGCCGTGTTGCGGCGGGCGAGCAGCCATCTGGCGGAGGTTGTCGACGCCGACGGCGTCTGCCTGGGCATCGTCGCACTCGAGGACCTGGTCGAGGAGTTCGTGGGCACGGTGCGGGACGGCACCCATCGCATCACGGACGCCGTCCCCGGACAGCACACGCCGTGACCGCGGTGAGTTCCGTCCAACACCGCGTCGTCCTGCCCGAGTCGGAGTGGACGACGCGGCGGGACGCGTACCGGCATCGGGTGGACGAACTGATCGGTGCGCACGTCGACCGGCAGTCGCACGGCGTCACGCATCCCGTGGTGGACTTCCTGTTCACCTACTACAGCCTCCGGCCTGCGCAGTTGCGGCGCTGGCATCCCGGTTTCGGGATCGTGCTCGGCGGCGATGCCGCGCGCCGCTACGCGGAGTACTCCGGCTATCGGGAGGTCGACGGCGGGGTCACCGCCGACCCGGCACTCGTGCAGCGGCGGCGGACGATGCTGGAGTTCACCGAACGCCTGCTGGCGGGCACGCAGTCGCGGCCCGCCCAGCTCGGCTGTTTCGGTCTGCACGAGTGGGCGATGGTGTACCGGGGCGGGGCCGACGCGGTCCGGCATTCGGGGACGCCGCTGCGACTCGGCGCGGACGGGACGGACGCGGTCGTCGAGTCGATGTCGCTGCGCTGCACCCACTACGACGCGTTCCGCTTCTTCACGCCGGACGCGGTGGGCCGCAACCAGGTCCCGCTCTCGCGCGACGAGCAGGCCGCGCGGGAGCAGCCCGGCTGCCTGCACGCCGGGATGGATCTTTACAAGTGGTGCTACAAGCTGGTGCCGCTGGTCGACTCCGACCTGCTGATCCGTTGTTTCGAGCATGCGATGGACGCGCGGGAGCTGGACATGCGGGCGAGCCCGTACGACCTGCGCGAACTCGGCTACGAGCCGGTGCCCATCGAGACCGCGGCGGGCCGCGCCGACTACGTGCGCGCGCAGCAGTCGCTGGCCGAGCGGGCCGAACCGCTGCGAGCCGAGCTCCTCGTACGCTGCCGGGAACTGCTCACGTTCCGGTCCTGACGACCGGGAACCGATCCCGCGCGCATCCTGCGGACCGCTACATTCGATCCCGGACGGTTGCCCGGAAGACGAAGGTGGCGCAGGTGAATCTCACGCACGACGACATCGACCGCGACGAACTCGAGCGGCGCAAGGCGCTGTACGGGCCGCTCACGGACGCGGTCCGCGATCTCGTCGACGCGACGATCCGCACCGAGGTCGACGACGCAGTGATCCGCGAGGTGCATGCCGAGATCGCCGCCGCCACCGCGAAACTCCGCGCGACGCAGATCGACGGCGCGTTCGGGATGAGGCGCGCCGCGACGGGCGAGCAGTTCGCGTGGGGCAACGCAGGTGTCGGGCTCAAGAACGCGATCGCGCCGCCACTGGTCATCGAACGGGACGACACCGGCCGCCACTGGACGGACGTCACCCTGGGTGCCGCCTACGAGGGTCCGCCGGGGCACGTGCACGGCGGCATCTGCGCGCTGGTCCTCGACCACCTGCTCGGGGTGACGGCCAGTGCCGCGGCACGCCGGTTCACCGGGACGCTGACGCTGCGGTATGTACGCGCGACCCCGCTGGGGCCGCTGCGGGGCGAGGCGGACGTGGTGTCCGTCGTGGGCCGTAAGGCGACGGTGCGGGGCACCCTCTCGGACGCTGCCGGCGTCACCGTCGAGGCGGAGGGCATCTTCATCGCTCCCGCGTCGTGACGCCGCCGGTCAGGCCGCACCCGGCCGCGTCCGTACCAGGCGCGGGCGCCGGCGACGACCCGTAGCGGCCCATGAAGCGGTCGTACCGTTCGGCGGGGGCGACGAACTGTTCCGTCACTCCATGAAGGACCCGGCGCGGTCGGGTCGAGACCCGCGCTGGACAGCACCCCCGCTTGCCCACTAGATTTCATTCTAGCTAGACACCTGTCCAATTCTCTGGAGGTTCCGTGTTCACGCTCGAGGACATCGACGGCGTCGAGATCGACCGCCGCGCAGCCCTGTACGGGCCGCTCGCCGACGCCGTCCGCGAGCTGATCGACGCGACCATCCGCACCGAGACCGACGCCGACGTCATCCGGGACGTCGAGGCGACCGTCCGCGCGGCCACGACGCGACTGCGGGACCGGCAGATCGACGGCGCGTACGGAGTCCGCTTCACCCCGGACGGCACCGGGATGCCGTGGGGCAATGCCGTCGTGGGCCTGCGGAACCCGATCGCGCCGCCGCTGGACATCGAGCGCGACGAGGACGGCAGACACCACAGCAGGTTCACCCTCGGCGCCGCGTACGAGGGCCCACCCGGACACGTGCACGGCGGTGTCTGCGCGCTCGTGCTCGACCATCTGCTCGGGATGACCGCCAGCCCCGGCGACAAGCCGAACTTCACCGGCACCCTCACCCTCCGCTACCGCCGCGCCACTCCCCTGGGCCCGCTGCACGCCGAGGCTCGTATCGACCGGGTCGAGGGCGTGAAGACGTTCGTCGTCGGCACCCTCTCCGACGCCGAGGGAGTCACCGTGGAGGCGGAAGGCGTGTTCATCACCCCGGCATGGGCGCGCGACTGACCGTCAGTCGACGTGGGCGGTGATCGCCACCTCCACCGGCGCCCCACCCGGCAACGCGTACACACCGATCGCGCTGCGCGCCGGGAGGGCGCCGCGGCCGAGTTGCCGTTCGATCTCCGACGATGCGCCGTCGGCGACGGCGGACAGCGCGGTGAATCCCTCCGCGCACGCCACGTAGACCACCATCTCGACGCACCGGAACGGCGTGCCCGGCGGCAGAACCGACCGGATCGCGGCAAGGGCGTTGGCGGCGGACACTCCCGCCGCCACCTGTGCGACGTCCGCGTCCACGTCGTCACCGACGCGGCCGGTGACGGTCAGGATGCCGTCGCGGCGCGGCGTCATACCCGCGGTGCGGACACTGGACCCCGCCCGGACCGCCGGCACGTACCTACCCTGCGGAATCGGTGCGGCGACAACACTATTCGACACCAAGCGTCACTCCTTCCTGTCGGGGGTCACTGCCCCCACTGAACACGCCGCGCGGGTCGAGGGAGACGACCTGCGCGCTGCCTTCCGCGCCGAGCGGCGGGAGGACGGTGACGCGGTGCCCGAGACCCGCGAGTTCGTCGCGAACCTCGACAGCGACGCCGGCCTCGACCCGTAGTTCGGTCGGGTCGCCGATCACGTTGGCGTCGGATCCCGGGTACACGGTGAACCGCGGGGCGGACACCGCTTCCTGCGGGTCGACTCCGTGATCGAGCAGGTGTGAGAGCAGCTGCATGTTCCACTGCACCTGGCCGTCCCCGCCGGGGGTGTTGCCGACGTTCTCCGGCAGCATCGTCACCGGCCTCTCCTCCATCTTCAATGCGAGCCTGGTCGCCGCGAAGGAACTGTTCAACATCTTCCTGATCATCGCGATGGTCACGGCGATGCTCGGCGCGCTGCGTCAACTCGGCGCGGACCGCTTGATGGTCGCCCCGTTCCGGCGGGTCATGCGCGCCGGAACCAGCAGCTTCCTCGTTCTCGCCGCCGTCACCTACGTCATCTCGCTCTTCTTCTGGCCCACGCCGGCGGTGCCGCTCGTCGGCGCGGTGCTCATTCCCGTCGCGATCCGCGCCGGCATGACTCCGCTGTCGGTCGGCATGGTCATCGCGATCTGCGGGCAGGGAATGGCCCTGTCGTCGGACTACATCATCAAGGTCGCGCCCGGCATCTCCGCCACCGCTGCCGGCGCCGATCCGGACGCCGTCGCCGACAAGGCGCTGGTCCTGTCCCTGATCGTCGGTGTCACCGCACTCGTCATCACCTACGTCGTGCAGCGCCGCACCTGGCGCACCCCGGCACCGGAACTGCTCGCCGAATGGGAGGCCACGGCCGATCGCGGACTCGACTCCCCCGACGACGCGCCGGGCGGTGCGGGTGGCGGCTCCGGACGACCCACGCCGGAGGCCGCTCCGACCGGCGGTCCTGCCGGTGGCCCCGAGGCGGCGGGTGCGGCGACCGCGGTCCTGGTCACCGAGAAGTCCGCCGTCCCGGACGACCCCACAGGAACCGAGCGGGAACGCCGCGGCACCGCGAAGGCGTTCGCCATGCTCGTGCCGCTCGCCTACCTCGCGTTCATCGTCTACCTCATGCTCGGCAAGTTCACCGAGGTCGTCCCGCCCCTCAAGGGTGGCGACGCGGCGGCGATCGTCGGCGGCATCGCCGCGTTGATCCTGTTCGCGGCGGCAGCGTCCAACGATCGCGGCGGGTTCCTGGAGACGACCTCCGACCATCTCGTCGACGGCCTGGTGTTCGCGTTCAAGGCGATGGGCGTCGTGCTGCCGATCGCGGGCTTCTTCTTCATCGGCAACTCGGACTTCTCCGCCACCATCCTCGGTCTGTCCGCGGACGCGACCGCACCGGCGTTCCTGTTCGACCTGGTGAGTTCGGCGCAGTCGCATCTGCCGCAGAACGCCTTCGTCACCTCGTTCGGCATTCTCGCCGTCGGCCTCGTCGCCGGCCTGGACGGATCCGGGTTCAGCGGCCTGCCGCTGACCGGGTCGCTCGCCGGGGCGCTCGGCCCGGCCGTCGACATCGACCCGGCAACGCTCGCCGCGATCGGCCAGATGGGCAACATCTGGTCCGGCGGTGGCGTTCTGATCGCCTGGTCGTCGCTCGTCGCGGTCGCGGGCTTCGCCCGGGTTCCCGTCCTCGACCTCGCCCGCAAGTGCTTCGTTCCCGTCATGGCGGGCCTGATCCTGTCGACGGTGTTCGCAGTGCTCGTCTTCTGACCCGACCCGACATCGGGCAACCGGCCGAACCTCGATCCCCGTCGCGCCACCGCGGCGGGGATCGTGTGCGTGGCCGGCCGAGGGTGAGCCGGTCGAGGCGACCCGACCCGTTCCCGTATCATCGGTAACGACCGGCGACACCGCTGGTCGTCGTCGAGACTCGCCGTGCGACCCGCACCGTCAGTCCCGTGGCACCCGGGTGCGCCAACCTCCGCGCCTCGTGCTCTCGAACTGTTTGACGATGCCGCCCGGCGCGCGGCCACCCGGACCATCTGAACCCCGGGAAGCTACCGCCGGGTAACATTGTTGTGTCCCGTACAGCGTCCCACATGCGGACGCTTCTGGTAGCGGAAAAGTGAGGCTGTTCAATGACTGAACGCGTGCAGGTCGGTGGCCTTCAGGTCGCCAAGGTTCTCTACGACTTCGTGAACACCGAGGCGCTCCCCGGCACCGGCGTCGATGTCGACGCGTTCTGGTCCGGCGCCGTCAAGGTGATCGAGGACCTCGCCCCCAAGAACAAGGCGCTGCTCGCCAAGCGCGACGACCTGCAGGCACAGGTCGACACCTGGCACCGCGACCGCGCCGGCCAGCCCCACGACGCCGTCGCGTACAAGGCGTTCCTGCAGGAGATCGGCTACCTGCTGCCGACGCCGGAGCCGTTCGAGATCACCACCGGGGGCGTCGACGCCGAGATCGCGACCACCGCAGGCCCGCAGCTGGTCGTGCCGGTGCTCAACGCCCGCTTCGCGCTCAACGCCTCCAACGCACGCTGGGGCTCGCTGTACGACGCGCTGTACGGCACCGACGCCATCTCCGAGGAGAACGGCGCCGAGAAGGGCACCGGCTACAACAAGGTCCGCGGCGACAAGGTCATCGCCTGGGCCCGCAACTTCCTCGACACCGCCGCGCCGCTCGCCAAGGGCAGCCACGCCGAGGCCACCCGCTACTTCGTCGACGGCACCGAACTGAAGATCGAGCTCGGCGGCGAGGTCGTCACCGGACTCGCTCAGCCGGAGAAGTTCGTCGGCTACCTCGGCGACGCCGACGCCCCCACCTCGGTGCTGCTGCGCAACAACGGCCTGCACGCCGAGATCCAGATCGACGCCAATTCGCCGATCGGCTCCACCGACGCCGCAGGCGTCAAGGACGTCGTGCTCGAATCCGCGATCACCACGATCATGGACTTCGAGGACTCCGTCGCCGCCGTCGACGCCGACGACAAGGTCGTCGGCTACCGCAACTGGCTGGGCCTCAACCGCGGCGACCTGTCCGAGTCGTTCGACAAGGGCGGCAAGACGCTCACCCGCACCCTGAACGGCGACCGCACCTACACCGCGCCCGACGGCTCGGAACTGACCCTGCACGGTCGTTCGCTGCTGTTCGTCCGCAACGTCGGTCACCTGATGACCAACCCCGCCATCCTCGACGCCGACGGCAACGAGGTCCCGGAGGGCATCCTCGACGCCCTGGTCACCAGCGCCTGCGCCGTCCACGGCCTGACCCGCAGCGACTCCAACGGCCCGCTCGACAACAGCCGCACCGGCTCGATCTACATCGTCAAGCCGAAGCAGCACGGCCCCGAAGAGGTCGCGTTCACCACCGAGCTCTTCGGCCGCGTCGAGCAGGTCCTCGGCCTGCCCGTGAACACCCTCAAGGTCGGCATCATGGACGAGGAGCGCCGCACCACCGTCAACCTCGCCGCCTGCATCAAGGAGGCCAGCGAGCGGGTCGTGTTCATCAACACCGGCTTCCTCGACCGCACCGGCGACGAGATCCACACCTCCATGGAGGCCGGCGCGATGATCCGCAAGGCCGAGATGAAGAAGCAGCGCTGGATCGCCGCCTACGAGGACTGGAACGTCGACACCGGACTGGCCGCCGGCCTGCAGGGCAAGGCGCAGATCGGCAAGGGCATGTGGGCCATGACGGACCTCATGGCGGACATGCTGGAGCAGAAGATCGGCCACCCCAAGGCCGGCGCCAACACCGCATGGGTGCCGTCCCCGACCGGCGCCACCCTGCACGCGACCCACTACCACCAGGTGGACGTGTTCGCCGTGCAGGACGAGCTCAAGGGCAAGCCCCGCGCCACCGTCGACGACATCCTCACCATCCCGCTCGCCCCGTCCACCGACTGGACCGACGCGGAGAAGAAGGAGGAGCTGGACAACAACGCCCAGTCCATCCTCGGCTATGTGGTGCGCTGGATCGACGCCGGCGTCGGCTGCTCCAAGGTTCCGGACATCCACGACGTCGCGCTCATGGAGGACCGCGCCACGCTACGCATCTCCAGCCAGCTGCTCGCCAACTGGCTGCGCCACGGAATCGTCACCGAAGCGGATGTGGTGGAGGCCCTCGAGCGGATGGCCCCGGTCGTCGACCGCCAGAACGAGGGTGACGCCACCTACCGGAACATGGCACCCGACTTCGACACCAACATCGCCTTCCAGGCCGCGAAGGAGCTGATCCTCGAGGGCGCGAAGCAGCCGAGCGGCTACACCGAGCCGATCCTGCACCGCCGCCGCCGGGAGTACAAGGCCGCGAACGCCTGATCGCACAGTTCCCGAAACGCCGCCCGACCTTTCCGGTCGGGCGGCGTTTCGCCGTTGTCGGCGCAGTTCAGCCCCCGGCGCCGTCGATCCGTACACTGTCCGAGGCTGACCGATCGACAGCGGGCCTCGCGTCCGGAATCGAGGAGACGACGTGGGGTTTCATCGCGGTGACGGGGAACGGCGGGGCATCAGCAGAGGCCCCGTCATCGCACTCGCATCGGTCATCGTGCTCGTACTCGCCGTCGTCGGCTGGATCCAGTTGCGCGACCGTGTGTTCGACCAGGGAGTCGCCGCCGCCCAGACCTGCGTCGAGGGTGAGGCGCAGCTCGACGTCGCCGTCGACCCGGAGTTCGCCGACCTCGTCGGCACCGTCGCCGAGAAGTACAACGAGTCCGGGCCCGTGGTCCGCGACCACTGCATCCTGGTCAGCGTGAACCCCGCCCCGTCGGACGGGGTGTCCGCCGCGCTGGCGACCCCCGGCGAAGCCGAGTGGACCGGGCCGGGTAACCCGCCCGCGCTGTGGATCCCGCAGAGCGCGATGTCCACCGGGCCGCTGGCCGCGAACCCCGGGGTCGTCGACGGCGCCCCCAAGCCGATCGCGTATTCCCCTGTGCTGCTTGCTGTTCCGGACGCCCTGCGCGACGGAATGAAGCGCGCGGGAATAGGATGGCAGGACCTGCCGCGCCTGCAGTCGGATCCCGAGTCGCTGCCGGAACTCGGGTTGCCGGGATGGGGCAGCCTCAAACTCCTCGTACCCCCGTTCTGGGACAGCGCGACCCTGACGGGTCAAGCCGTCGCCGCGGCCGTCACCGGCACCGCCCCTCTCACCGCCGAGGCCGCCGCGTCCGCGGACGCGCGCTCCGCGCTCGCGACGCTGGCCGCGGGGTCGCGGATCGGCGAGCTTTCCGGCACACCCGGTGAGTCCGTTCGCGACCTCGCCATGCAGTCCGATCACGCGGCGGCACCGTTCCACGCAGTCCCTGTCACCGCCACCCAGCTCGCGGACTACGACAGTTCCTCGGTGAGCGGCTACTCCCCCGCCGGTGCCACACCGGTCGCCGACCATCCGGCCGTGATCCTCGCCGCGCCCTGGGTGGACGAGACCCGGTCCCGCGCCGCCGCACAGTTCTCCGAATACCTCCGAGCCCCCGAGCAGGCCGACATCTTCACCGCCGCCGGCCTGACGACCACGCCACCGGAAGGCTCACTCGCCCCTGCGGACGCGACCACCGCGGCCGCCGTCCTGGCACCGTTGACGGAGTCCTTCACGCCTCGTTCCGCCACGGTCCTGCTCGACGTGTCGGCATCGATGAGCCGCAGCGACGGCTCGGGCACCCTGCTGAGCAACGTGTCCGACACGATGACCACCGTCCTGGACACCCTGCCCGACGACACGGAAGTCGGGCTCTGGCTCTACTCGAACGGCCTCGACGGATCCCGGCCCTACCGGGTGGCGGTCGCCACCGCTCCCCTCGGCCAGACCAGGGACGGTATCGGCAACACCCTCGAATCCACCACTCCGGCGACCGCCACCTCCACGTACCGGTCCGTGCTCGCGGCCTACGAGAGCGCGAAGTCCGGGCACAGCAACGGCAGCACCAACTCCGTCCTGTTGATCACGGACGGCCCCAACGACGACACGAGCATGAGCAGCGCCCAGTTCCTCGCCGCGGTCACCTCCGCGACCGACCCCGACCACCACGTCCAGGTCGACGTGATCATGATCGGCGAGAACTCCGACCGCGCCACACTGCACCAACTGTCGGCGATCACCGGAGGCACCCTGATCGCGGTACCGAACGCGTCCGGCCCGGAGTTCGACTCGGCCGTCACCCGCATGCTCGGCTGACCGGCGTCCCATGCTCCGTCTCGTCGTCTTCGGCGCCCTGCTGGCGCTGCTGACCTGGTGGCTGTACCGACGGCTCACCCGTCCCACCGAGCTCGGTCCGCGGGCACGCTCGGCGGTCGCCGTCGCGCTCGGCGTGCTGTGGGCGCTCGCACTGATCGGTGTCGGCAGTGGCGAGGTGTTCGCCACCTCGTGGGCGCGGCCCCTCGGTGCCGTGGGCTGGGTCTGGCTCGCGGCCGGTCTGTACCTGGTCCTCGGCCTCGGGGTGATCGCGCTCGGCACCGGAGTCGACCGGGTGATCCGTCGACGTCGGGGCGTCGACGTTCCGACGAGCCCCGGGCGGCGGCGGTTCCTGCGCATCGCGACCGGCGCGGTCGTGGTGGCCGCCGTCGGTGCCGCCGGGTACGGCGTCGTGGAGGCCTCGACGCCGCGCGTGGTCCGGGTGCGCATCCCCTTGCGACGGCTTCCCGCCGAATTCGCCGGCACCCGCCTCGTGCTGCTGACCGACCTCCACGTCGGTCCGGCCCGAGGGATCGGGTTCACCCGGAAGGTCGTGGACATCGTCGCGGCCGAGAACTCCGACCTGATCCTGATCGGCGGAGACCTCGTCGACGGCACCGTCGCGAAGGTCGGCCCCGATCTCGAACCGCTCGCCGAACTGCGCGCCCCGCTCGGGGTGTTCGGGGTGAGCGGGAATCACGAGTTCTATGCCGGTGACGGCGGACGCTGGCTCGACCTGTGGGATCGCCTCGGCATCCACACCCTCCGCAACACACGCGTCGAGCTCCGTCGCGGCGACGCCGTCGTCGACCTCGCCGGGATCCACGACCTGACGTCGCCCGCGCCGTTCGAGCCGGACCTGGACGCAGCTCTCGCCGGCCGAGACCCCGAGCGGGCGGTGATCCTGCTCGCGCACCAGCCGGCGCAGGTCGTCGACGCCGAACGTCTCGGCGTCGACCTGCAGTTGTCGGGACACACGCACGGAGGGCAGATGTGGCCCCTCGGCTACCTCGTTCCGTTGCAGCAGCCGTCGGTGACAGGTCTCGACAGGTTCGGTGACACCGTGCTCTACACCAGCCGCGGCGCTGGAGCCTGGGGACCACCGGTCCGCGTCGGCGCACCACCCGAGATCACGGTGATCGAACTGGTCCGCGCCTGACCTGCGGTTTTGCGGGAACGTCAGCCGGCTAGAGGCACCACTCGAGGTCGGCGGAGCCGGGCAGCGGAATCACGAAGCACAGGGCGAGTGAACCGTTGCCGAGCGGTCGTTCCGCAGCTGTCGCGGCGGGCGCGGCGACGACTCCGACACCGACCACGAGTGCGGACACGCAGGCGAGACGAACGAACCTGGCAGACATGGTGTCGATCCTTCGAACGGGCGGCGGCCCCGGACCGCCTGACGGCCCCCGTCCATCGTCCGCCCGAGGACCCGCCGGGGACAACCGTCCGGCGGGTCCTCGTCACGACGTCAGCTGCTGAACGCCTCGATCGGCGGGCAGGAGCACACCAGGTTCCGGTCACCGTGTGCGCCGTCGATGCGACGCACCGGCGGCCAGATCTTGTCGGCAGCACCGGCGGGGAACACGGCGAGTTCACGGGAGTACGGGTGCGTCCACTCACCGACGATGCAGGCCGCGGTGTGCGGCGCGCCGCGCAGCGGGTTGTCGTCGACCGGCCACTCGCCTGCCCCGACCCGGTCGATCTCCTTGCGGATCGCGACCATCGCGTCGCAGAACCGGTCGACCTCGGCCAGGTTCTCCGATTCCGTCGGTTCGATCATGAGCGTGCCCGCAACGGGGAAGCTCATGGTCGGCGCGTGGAATCCGTAGTCCGCCAAGCGCTTCGCCACGTCGTCGACGGTGACGCCGGTGTCCTTCGTGATCTGCCGCAGGTCGATGATGCACTCGTGCGCGACCATGCCGTTGTCGCCGGTGTAGAGCACCGGGAAGTGCTCGTCGAGGCGGCGGGCGATGTAGTTCGCCGAGGCGATCGCCGTCAGCGACGCCGACCGCAGTCCGGCGGCGCCCATCATCCGGATGTACGCCCAGGTGATCGGGAGGATCGACGCGCTGCCGTACGGCGCGGCGGACACCGTCGGTCCGCCACCGAGCTCCGGGGCGAGCGGGTGCCCCGGCAGGAACGGCGCGAGGTGCTCACGTACGGCGACCGGGCCGACGCCGGGGCCACCGCCACCATGGGGGATGCAGAACGTCTTGTGCAGGTTCAGGTGGCTGACGTCGCCGCCGAACTTGCCCGGCCGGGCGAGCCCGACCAGCGCGTTCAGGTTCGCGCCGTCGACGTACACCTGGCCGCCCGCGTCGTGCACGGCCGCGCAGATCTCGGTGACCTCGTGCTCGTACACGCCGTGCGTGGACGGGTAGGTGATCATGATCGCCGCGAGCCGCTCGGCGTGATCCGCGATCTTGGCGCGCAGGTCGTCGAGGTCGACATCGCCGTTCGCGCGGCACGCCACGACCTCGACCCGCATCCCGGCCATCACCGCCGACGCCGCGTTCGTGCCGTGGGCACTGGACGGGATCAGGCAGGTGTCGCGGTGCTCGTCGCCGCGGGAGAGGTGGTAGTTGCGGATCGCGAGCAGTCCGGCGTACTCGCCCTGGCTGCCCGCGTTCGGCTGGAGGCTCACCCGGTCGTACCCGGTGACCGACGCCAGCCACGACTCCAGATCGGCGACGAGGCCACGGATGCCGACGGTGTCGTCGGCGGGCGCGAAGGGATGCAGCCTGTTGAACTGCGGCCAGGTGATGGACTCCATCTCGGCGGCCGCGTTGAGCTTCATCGTGCACGATCCGAGCGGGATCATACTGCGGTCGAGCGCGATGTCCTTGTCGGACAGTTTGCGCAGGTAGCGCATCATCGCGGTCTCGGTTCGGTGCGTGGTGAACGCCGGATGGGTGAGGAACTCGGAGGTCCTCGCGAGCGACTCCGGCAGCGACGCGGGCGCTGCCGATTCGAGGTCGTCTGCGACACCGAACGCGGCGAGCACCGACTGCAGGTGCGCGGTGCCGGTCGCCTCGTCGCAGGCGATGCCGACGTGATCGGCGTCGACGAGACGCAGGTTCACGTTCCAGCCCTTGGCCGCCGCGACGACATCCGCCGCGCGGCCGGGGACCCGGGTGAGGACGGTGTCGAAGAAGGCGGCGTGGACCACGTCGACGCCACCGGCGCGCAGTCCCGCGGCGAGGGCCCGTGCCGAGCCGTTGACGCGGCGGGCGATCGTGGTCAGCCCCTCGGCACCGTGATAGCTGGCGTACATCGCCGCGAGAACCGCGAGGAGCACCTGCGCGGTGCAGATGTTCGAGGTCGCCTTCTCGCGGCGGATGTGCTGCTCGCGGGTCTGGAGGGCGAGCCGGTACGCCTTGTCGCCGTCGGCGTCGACGGAGACACCGACGAGCCGGCCGGGCAGCTGGCGGGCGTGCTTCGAGTGGACGGCGAGGTAACCGGCGTGCGGACCGCCGAAGCCCATCGGGACACCGAACCGCTGCGTGGTGCCGAAACAGGCGTCGGCGCCCATCTCACCGGGCGGGGTCAGCAGCGTCAGCGCCAGCAGGTCTGCGCCGACCGCGACGAGGGCGCCGCGCTCGTGTGCGGCGACGATCAGCGCGGAGTGGTCGACGATGCGACCCGACGCACCGGGAAGCTGAGCGAGAACGCCGAAGAAGTCACCGTCGGGCAGGCCCTGGGACAGGTCCGCCTCCACAACCTCGATACCCAGCGGGGTCGCGCGGGTGTCGATGACGGCGCGGGTCTGCGGGAACAGGTCGGTGTCGACGACGAATCGCGGGGACTTCGACCGGCCGGCACGGCGCAGCAGCGTCATCGCCTCCGCGGCGGCGGTCGCCTCGTCGAGCATGGACGAGTTCGCGACCTCCATCCCGGTGAGGTCGGCGACCATCGTCTGGAAGTTGATCAGGGCCTCGAGCCGGCCCTGGCTGATCTCCGGCTGGTACGGCGTGTACGCCGTGTACCAGGCCGGGCTCTCGAGGATGTTCCGAACCAGGACGGGCGGGGTGAGGGTGTCGTAGTACCCGAGTCCGATCATCGACGTCGCGACGGTGTTGCGACCTGCGAGCGCGGACAGCTCCGCCAGCACCTCGTGCTCGGACACCGCCGCGGGCAGGGTGTCCAGACCCGCGCTGACGCCGTCGGTCACCGTGTCGAGGATGCTGCCCGGGATCGCCTTCGCGGCGAGGGTGTCGAGGCTGTCGACACCGATGACGTGCAGGATCCGGTCGAGTTCGGCACGGTTCGGCCCGATGTGCCGCCCGGCGAAGTCGGCAGGATCGAAAGTGGGCTGGTCAGGCAAGGCGACTCCCGGGTCTCGAGGCCACACCGCAGCGCCTGCGGTGCGTTCCTCCCCCTCTGTCGCGTGCTCGTACCGAGCGCCTGAGAGATTCGGGCGCCCATCCTTCCAACAAGACGGCCGACCCTTTCCCCGTGGGCGGGTGGGTGCTCCCACCGCTTTCCAGAGGCGCCGATGCCCGCACGGTCCGGGTGCCTGAGAGATTGACGGGGAGGTGCTGCTCCTTCGGCGTCCGGACGACCTGAATCCGGAGCTCTCCCGTGCGGCGACGACGCACTCGAATTCTATGCGACGCTCACGGCTTCATCCGAACCCGTGTGGTGAGCACCACGTCCCGGCGCCCGCCACAGGGCTCGAAACGGGTGTCGACTAGCCGGTGCGACGGCTGCCGCGGTTGCGTCGCCGCGAGGCGAGCTCGTCCTCGGGGCTCTGCTCCGATTCTCCGCCGTCGGCGCGTTCGGCCGGGAAGTCCGCGATCGTGCCGGTCAGTTCACGCATCGCGCCACTGACGGCAATGCCGAAGACGCCCTGTCCGCCTTGCAGCAGATCCACGACCTCTTCCGGCGAGGTGCACTCGTACACCGTCGTGCCGTCGGAGAACAGGGTGATCTTGGCGAGGTCCGCGACCCCCCGCTTGCGGAGGTGGTCGACCGCGACCCGGATGTTCTGCAACGAGATGCCGGTGTCCAGCAGCCGCTTGACGATCTTGAGGACGAGGATGTCCTTGAACGAGTACAGCCGCTGACTGCCCGAGCCCGCCGCGCCGCGGATCGACGGCACGACCAGCGAGGTGCGTGCCCAGTAGTCGAGCTGGCGGTACGTGATCCCGGCGATCTGGCAGGCGATCGGCACCCGGTATCCGACCAGTTCGTCGGGAACGGAATCGTCGGGGAACAGTCCCGGCTGCAGGTCGTCGACCTCGACCGCTTCGACCGGTGCCTCGGCATCGACGCGCTGACGAACACTCACGTCTTGCGGCTGATCTACCACTGACTGCTCCCTCTCGCACGGAAAAACCGACCCGTGGATCCCCTTCGGCAATGCGCCTGGAATTCTCAGCGTACGCCGCGGCGAATCACATGGTGCGTATTCATGACGGCCAGACGCTATGGGTCGGCGGCCATGCGGTCAACGCAACACGCCCAAGACAGTCGAAGCTTAGCCCCGCTTTAGCTGACTTTACGGAGTCGAGACGCTATCGAGACCGGCCAATGCACAATCGTGACCTTCGGGGTGCGGCGCAGCGGAAGCCCGCCGCCGATGTGTCGAATCGTGCTCGGCAGGCGCGTGTGCGACGACGGCTCAGCCGTCGGTGGCCTTGAAGTCGTCGGGCGAGACCGACTCGAGGAACTCCTTGAACTTCTCCACCTCGTCCTCACGCTCGTCCGGCATCACGAGTCCGGCCTCCGCGAGCACGGCCTCCTCCGCGTAGATCGGGACGCCCGCGCGCAGCGCGATGGCCACCGAGTCGGACGGGCGCGCCGACACGGTGACGTTCCGGTCGAACACCAGGTCCGCGTAGAACGTCCCCTCCTGCAGATCGACGATTCGCACCTCGATCAGGCGGTGCCCGAGGGCACCGATCAAGGTCGTGATCAGGTCGTGCGTGAGGGGCCGAGCCGGCTCGACACCCTGTTGCTCGAGGACGATCGCGGTCGCCTCGGTCTGGCCGATCCAGATCGGCAGATAGCGGTCGCCGTCGGCTTCGCGGAGCAGCAGCACGGGCGAATTCTGTGGCTGCTCGACGCGAATCCCGATCACACGCATCTCACTCATCGCGCCCGCCTCCCGTGAAAACCGTTGCTTCGACCGATTCTATGCCGATGTGAGGACCCGCGCCCGGACGCGCTCGACCCATTCGAGTGCCTCCACCCGGCCTCGTCGGTGTGCACACGCTCAGCGGTCGAGCGCACCACGCACGGCCGCCTTCACCAGGCAGGTGTGCAGTGTGAGGGACAGGGCGGCCAGCTCGCGCACCATCTCCTCGGCCCGGTCGCGGGCGCCCGCGTCGCGCCCCTTCGCGACCGGACCGGCGATCTGGGCGACGAGACCGGCCTCGCGATCGGCGGCGAGCTTGAAGGCGCGCAGGTGGCGCGCCTCGAGCCCGAACCCCGACATCGCTCGCGCGGTGCGGGCGAGGGTGACCGCGTCCTCGTCGAAGAATCCCGCGGAGCCGGGCACGATCAGCCCGGCACGGATCAGCTCGGTGAGGAACCCCTCGTCCACACCGGAACGCGCCAGCAGATCGTTCCGGCTGACCCGCACCTCACGATCAGGGCGGAACTCCTCGGGCGAGACCTCGCCGGGAGCCACCGTGAGCACCCGGGGCCGCCGCGGTGCCGCGTCCGGGGCCCCCACGACAGCGGCGCCGCTGTCGATCGCTTCGAGCTGCTCCTTGATCACCTTCAGGGGCAGGTACTGGTCACGCTGCGCCGTCAGCACGTAGCGGAGTCGCTCACAGTCGGCGAGCGAGAACCGCCGATAGCCCGACGGCGTTCGTTCCGGACTGATCAGACCCTCTGCCTCGAGGAAGCGGATCTTCGAGATCGTCACGTCCGGGAACTCGGGGCGAAGCCGATCCAGGACGGAGCCGATGGACATCCCCCCCGAACCCTGGCTCCGCTGCCCGACCGCGGTCATCAGCTGCCTGCACCCGCAGGAGCGTCGCCGGCCGCCGCGCGCGGCCCGGTCAGGAACACCAGGCGGAACTTGCCGATCTGGACTTCGTCGCCGTTCGCGAGTGTCGCCGAGTCGACCGGCTCCCGGTTGACGTACGTGCCGTTGAGGCTGCCCACGTCGACGACCTGGAACTCGTTCTGCTCGCGACGGAACTCGGCGTGCCTGCGGGAGACCGTCACGTCGTCGAGGAAGATGTCACTGTCCGGGTGCCTGCCCGCCGAGGTGGTCGGGTGATCGAGCAGGAAGCGGGATCCGGCGTTGGGGCCACGCTTGACGACCAGCAGGGCGGAACCGGAGGGCAGGCCCTCGACACCGGAGACGGGCTGCTCGGTCGGCGCGGCGGTGCCGTCCAGGTCGCTGAGGAAATCAGCCCGGAACACAGACGTGGTCTCTGCAGGTGTCTCCCCGTAGACCGCGTCGCCGTCGTTGTCGCTCACCGTTTCTCCTCCTCAGTCCGATGCGTCCGGGAAGCCCCGAGCGGAGACCCGAACGAATCTGTAGACACAATCACAACCGATACGGATCTGCGCCCCGACACGGCGAATGACCTTGCACTCGACCGTACCCTGTGAGCACCTGTCCGCGTAGGCGCTCGCCGTGTGGGGCGGGTCGGGGTCACTCCCCGGTCAACTCCCGATACGCGTTCGCGTCGAGCATCGCGGCGAGCGCGGCGTCCAGTGCGGACTCCTCGACGACCTCGAGTTCGACGAGCCAGCCGTCGCCGTAGGGCGCCGAGTTCACCAGCTCCGGCGCCGAATCCAGATTCTCGTTCGCCGCAACAACTTTCGCGGCGAGCGGCGCGTAGATGTCGGACACACTCTTGGTGGACTCGACCTCGCCGAAGGACTCGCCCGCGGCCGTCTCGTCGCCGACGGCGGGCAACTGGACGAACACGACGTCGCCGAGCTGGGACTGTGCGAAGTCGGTGATGCCGACCCGGACCGTCGTCGATCCCGTCCGCTGCACCCACTCGTGTTCCGCCGTGTAGTGCAGGTCGGCCGGGATGTTGGTCTCGCTCACCGTGAGGTCCTTTCGAAAGGGTCGTACTCGCTGCGGTGGCGTCGGCGCACCACCCGGCAGCGGGAGTTCAATTTCCGGGCTGAGCGTATTGGCGTGGTTTCACCTCTCGCAAGGCGGCTGTCGTGACCTGCTCCGATTGCTCGACCGTCACGGTGCCGCCACTGCGCGCAACGGTGTCCACGACACCGCCGGGGATGTTCAGGGCGGCAGCGAGGGTGGGCGGGTCACCGATCGCGGTGACGGTGTACGGCGCCTGCAGCTGGACCCCGTCGAACTGCAGGTTCCCCGGCGTGCCCCGCACCCAGGAATCCACGCCCACCCGGATCGGGGCGCTGCCGTTGCCTGCGATCTCGATCGACTCCGCGCCCGCGGCGCGCAGTTCCTGGATCATGTCCAAGATCACGTCGGAGCCGACGCCGCGCGCCGGGTCGGTGACGGTGAGCACGACCCCGGGGCCGGTCGCCGGGACGGCGCCCACCTGGATCGAGAGGGCGGACAGGCGCGCGTTCGCCTCGGCGAGGGCCGCCTCGGACCCGCCTCCGCTGCGCTGCAACGTCTCCAGGGTCTCCTGCAGGGTCGCGATCTCCTGGCGGAGGGCCGCTTCCCGCTGTCCGAGGTTGTCGAGGATGACGAGGAGGTCGGCCGGCCTGGCCGAATCGAGGGTGTCGCCGGAGCCGGTGCCCTGTACCTGGGTTGCGATCGCGACCCCGAGCGCCGCCATGAGCAACGCGGCGAGGATCCCGAAGACCACCTTCGACCGTCTGGCCGATGCCGGCGTCTCGGTGTGCCATTCGTGTTTGCCCTCGGGCGCCATGTCAGTACCCACCGTCCCGGCGGTCGCCGGTACGAGATAGTGCGCGGGACATCGTCACGCCCCGAACAACCTGCGGCGCAAGGCCGCCGCATTGCCGAAGATGCGGATACCGAGCACCACGATGATCGCGGTCGAGAGCTGCGTCCCGACGCCGAGCTGGTCTCCCAGCCAGACGATCAACGCGGCCACGAGGACGTTGAAGACGAACGAGACCACGAAGACCTTGGCGTCGAAGATCTCATCGAGATAGGCCCGCAGGCCGCCGAACACGGCGTCGAGGGCGGCGACGACCGCGATGGGCAGGTACGGCTGCACGGAGTCCGGCACCTGGGGCCGGAACACGATGCCCAGGGC
Source organism: Rhodococcus gannanensis (assembly GCF_042681175.1). NCBI lineage: Bacteria > Bacillati > Actinomycetota > Actinomycetes > Mycobacteriales > Nocardiaceae > Rhodococcus > Rhodococcus gannanensis. The sequence goes on along the minus strand of NZ_JBHUFB010000012.1, from coordinate 86,338 downwards.
GATGCCTGCGACCAGCGCGAGCACGCCGTAGATGGCGTAGCCGTTGCGGGCGGCCTCGACAGGTTTGACGGGTTTCACTGACCCCCCACTTCTCGTGCGCTTCTGACCTCCCGGGCCGTTGCGCCCGGGAGGGTGATGTCGTCGTGTTCGTCGATCGCGAATCCGACACCGTACAACTGCTGTACGCCGGACATGCGCAGGTAGGCGTCGCTGACGACGAAACCGGTCTGCAGCCGCGACGGCTGCCCGATCGCGGAGACCACGTACGGCGACGGCACGGGTTGATTGTCGACGAGCATCGCTCCGCCCGCCTGCCGGATCGTCACCCCCGGACCGACCCGGACGTCTCCGACGGCGACGGCCTCGGCGCCGGAGTTCCACAGTCCGTTGACGACGGCCTGCAGATCCCTGTCGAGGAGGACTGGGTTCGCGCCGGTTCCGGGACGGGACCTGTCGGACAGGTCGGGGCGTGCCGCAGGGTCGGTGAGGGTGACCGTCACGCCGGGGCCGTGCACGGGCACGAGTGCCGCCGCGTGTTCGAGGTCGGTGATCCGGTCCAGGACCGCCGCGCCCTGCGCGTCGCCTGCGAGTGCGGCGGTGCGGGCGGCGTCGGTCCGGGCCAGCAGGTCGTCGCGGGTGGCGGCGAGGTCGGCACCGCGGACCTCGGCGGCGTCGACCTGGGTGAGGATGTCCCTGCGCACCTGCTCCGTGCCGGGGGCGCGGTCGGCGGACTCGGCGTGAGCGACGCCGAAGATCAGGCCGAGGGCGAGTGCCCCACCGACGCACCAGGCCGTCGCGTGCAACGGACGGTGCAGCGCGTGATTGCGTTCCCGGTCTTCGGCGGCTGCGGCGTATCCGGGGTCGAGTCCCTCCGCGAGCAGTGCCGTGAGCAGCGACGGCGTCGGGTTCCGCCGGACGCCGCCGGGGGGCGCAGTTTCCGCCTCGATCACGGCGAGTCCGTTCGTCGGCCGGAATCCTCGAGTACCGGCACCTCCCGGGCGATGTTGCGGGCGGCGAGCAGGTACAGCAGGCCGGTCCAGACGTACAGGGCGGTGCCCCACACCAGCAGTGCGTAACCGAGGGCGTGCGCCGCGGACGCGATCGCCCAATCCCCCTGGGCGGCCAGCACCAGGGGCAGCGCGAACATGAGCGCGAAGGTCGCGGCCTTGCCCAGGTACATCACCGACGGCGGTGGCAGCCCGCGGCGCCGGTACACGTACAGACTGGCGGCGAGGATCAGGTCACGGCCGATCAGCACGAACGCCACCCACCACGGGATCATGTCGCGGATCGCGAACGCCAGCAGCGTGGTGACGACGTACAGCCGATCGACGAGGGGATCCAGCAGCCCACCCAGAGTCGACATCTGGTTCAGCAGCCGGGCAAGTTTGCCGTCCGCCCAGTCCGTGAATCCGCTGAGCATGAGGATGGCCAGAGCCCACCCGTCTGCCTGCGGCACCAGCAGCAGGTACGCGAACACCGGCACACCGATCAGCCGGAGCAGGCTGAGCAGGTTGGGCACCGTGACCACACGGTCGGTGACCGTCGGGGCCTCCGCCGCTGTCTGCGGCCGCTCTGCGCTGTCCACGTTCACTCCCACATCTCACTCGGCCGGGCATCCCGGTCGGGGCCCGGTCAAGCCTGTCACACGGGAGGAGTGGGCGCGGGCAGGCAGGCCACGGCGTCGGCGGTGAGGCTGCCGAGGTACAGCAGGCCGCCCGCCTCACGGACACCCGTGACGGGCGCGTAACTGCCGCGGTCGCCACGCAGGTCGTGCACGACCGTGCCCTCCCCGTCGAACCCGAGTACCCGGCCGGCGAGGACGGGCTGCGGCGCGAGCCGGTCCGGGAGGTTGGCAGCGACGATCCGCAACGCGGGGTACGGGGCCATCCGGTCCAGCGCGGGAAGCCGTGGGCTGTACAGCGCCACCCAGAAGATGCCGCTCTCGGACTGGGAGGCGATGTTGTCGGGGAAGCCGGGCATGTTGTCCACCCAGGTCGTTGCGGTGCCGGCGGTGGGGCCGCGCAGGTCGACGCGGCGGATCGCGTAGCCGGCCGTCTCCGCCACGAGGAGGTACGACTCGTCGGCGGCGAGACCGACCCCGTTCCCGAATTGCAGCCCGGCGAGCAGGACGTCGGTGTCGCCGGTCGCGGGGTCGAACCGGATCAGGCGACCGGTCCCCGAGTGTTCGATCGCGTCGAGTCGGTGCTCTGCGAGGCGGAAGCGGGCCGACGAGTCGGTGAAGTAGACGACCCCGGCGGAGTCGACGGCAGCGTTGTTGCACAGGAGCAGCGGCGATCCCGCGGCGGTGTCGGTGAGGACGTCGACGCGGCCGCGGTCGTCGACACGGAGCAGCCCCCGGTCGGCGTCGCACACGAGGTAGCGGCCGTCGGCGAGGACTTCGACGCCGAGCGGCCGGCCTCCGGTGTCGGCGATCCGGGTGACGCGGCCCGGGCCGTCGAACCGCCAGATCGCACCGTCGTCGGTCCCGGTGACGACCCGGCCCTCACCGTCGACGGCGACGTCCTCCGGGCCCGTCGAGCCCGGGAGTGGCCACCTTTCCACGGCGTCGAAATCGACTGTGGAGCCCGATGTCTCCCGGGGCGCGGGCGGCGCGGTCCACGCCACCGGATCCACGCCGGTGCGGTCGAGTCGGGCGAGGGCGCGGCGGAGCGGTCCCATGACGGCAACAGTAGCCCCGGGCGGACCACCCCGTAACCCCGAGCGGCCCGCCACCGTAACCCTGAGGTGGCCCGCCACCGCGACTACTTGGCCGCGAAGTCCGGCTGCGCGTACTCCGCGACTCGTGTCGGCCGACCGTGCAGGACGACCTCACGGAACTGGTGGATGAGGGCCGCGGTGGGCGCGAACATGGCCCCACCCCGGAACGGCCACCGCAGGAACGGCGGCGCCCCCTCGGGGGTACCGGGGACGGGCTGGATCAGCGGGTCGACGTCGACTTCCTCCACCGCGACCTCGAAGACCATCGCGACCTCTGCCGGGTTCGGGACGATCGGACCGTCGGGCGCGCCGAGCCACACCACGACGGGCGTGATGACGAACCCGGACCGGGTCACGTAGTCGTCGAGGAGCCCGAGAACGGCGTCGGCCCCGGCCCGTACTCCGAGTTCCTCGTCGAGTTCGCGTGCCGCGGCGGCTTCCGGTGTCTCACCGGGATCGATGCTGCCTCCGGGCAGCGCGAACTGTCCCGCGTGGGCACGCATCTTCGGCTGCCGGCGGGTGAGCAACAACCGGGACCCCTCGTCGTCCGTCACGACGGCCAGCGCGACTGCGGCACGCCGGGTACCGGTGTCGGGGACCGCGACCCGGTCGAATGCTGCCACGCGCGCGGCGCATTCGGCTCGCTCGAGCCGTCGACCGGGTCGGCGCGGCACGCGGTCGGTCGGATCCTCGTCCCGGGTCGACGGCTCGTCGGGCGCGGGCGGTGTGTCGTGGGCCATGCCCCGACGTTATCCGCTCAGGCCAGCGCGTCGACGTAGGCGCCCTGCCAGACGGTGTCGAACGGGGTGTGGGCGCCGATTCGACCGGCGATTCCGGCGGTGACGAACTCCTTCGCGAACTCGACGGCCGACTCGACTGGAGCGCCCTTCGCCAGTTCGGCCGTGACGGCGGCGGCGAGCGTGCAGCCGGCGCCCGAGACTCGTTCCTGCCCGACCTTCGGGGCGCGCAGGACGGTCACCTCGGTGCCGTCGAACAGCACGTCGACGGCGTCGTCGCCGGGGAGTTCGACACCGCCCTTGGCGATGACGTGGCTCGGACCGAGATCGTGGATGCGGCGTGCCGCCTCGATCAGGTCGTCGACGGAATCGATCGACTCCATCCCCGCGAGGGTCCGCGCCTCGAACAGGTTCGGGGTCACCACCGTCGCGAGCGGCAGGATCTGCTCGCGCAGGGCGGTGTCGGTGTCGAGCGCGGCGCCGGGCTCCTGCCCCTTGCAGATGAGAACGGGGTCGAGGACGACGTGACGCCACGACTGACTGCGCAGCCCGGCCGCGACGACCTCGATGGTGTCCGGGGTGCCGAGCATGCCGATCTTGACGACGTCGAGATCGTGGGCGGCGGTCGCGGCTTCGATCTGGTCGGCGATGACATCCGGGGCGACGGGAACGAACCGGTGGCCCCATCCGGCCTTCGGGTCGAACGAGACGATGCAGGTGACGGTGCCGACACCGTAGACGCCGAGTTCCTGGAAGGTCTTGAGGTCGACCTGCAGGCCGGCGCCACCGGTCGCTTCCGAGCCGGCGATGACATAGGCGAGGTCGACCACTGGGAACTCCTTCTGGAACACCGCGGCGGTCATGTGGACCGCCGTGTCACGGCAGTTGTCCAGGATAGTCGCCCCGACGGATCGGGCGGAACGCGCCGGTCGGTGCCCCGCTACGCACCGACCCGCACACGGCCCCGCTTCGGCGGCTGTCCGGCCGCCAGCAGCGCCGCGGCGCGGTCCAGGATGCACGCGAGCCCGTATTCGAAGTTGGCCTCGTCGGGGGCGCCACCGGTGCGGCCGTGTGAGGTGGCCTCGGCCAGCAAAGGCGTTGTCTCGTGGGTGATCTCGAGGTCCTCGTAGTAGGCGTGCGAGTCCGGGTCGGCGGCCTTCGCCTTGTCGCCCAACCGGGCGAGGACGACCGAACCGCGCACGTGGAGCTGTACGGCGGAGAAGATGTCGTACGCATCGGAGAGCGGCAGGCCGGCGGCGACGAGTCCGGCGATCACCTTCTCGATCTGCTGGGCGCCTGCCTGTCCGTGCCGCGGGCTGAGGGTGGAGCGGATGAGGATCAGGTCGGTGAGGATCGGGTTGGCCAGGAACGTCGACCGCATCGTCCGGGCGAAGGCCGCGAGGGTCTCCTTCCACCCCGTCACCTGCGGCACGGGGACCGAGACCAGGTACTGACGCACCGCGCGGTCGGTCATCTCGTTGAGGAGATCGTCCTTCTTGCGGAAGTACCAGTAGATGCTCGTGACGCCGACTCCGAGGTGCTTGCCGAGCATGGGCATGCTCAGGTTGTCGATCGACACCTGCTCGGCGAGTTCGAAGGCACCCGCGACGATATCGTCGGGGTCGATCGAACCACGTTCCCGCCGTTGCCGTTTGGGTTCAGCGCCACGCTTGGCCATGTCCGCACCTCCGTCGCGCCCAGGTGGGCGCCCTCTGCATTACCGTAAACCGTACGGCACGCTTGTCATCAGCGCCGGGCCACTCCCCCACCAGCCTTGCCGAATGCTCTACCGAAGACTATACAGTAGGCATGTTCACCGAGGGCTTTCCCGCGACCGGAGCCATCGCTCGCCCCGCGCCCGTGCACCGCGATTCGCGGACAACCGATCCCGAAGGAGACGCTCGATGAGCCAGTTCACCGCGGCACCGGTCTTCGACGCCGACCAGCACATGTACGAGACGGCCGAGGCGCTGACGAAGTACCTGCCCGAGCGCTACGCGCACGCGGTCCAGTACGCACGGATCGGGCGTCACACACGGATCGTCATCAACGGACGGGTCACGGACTTCATCCCGAATCCCACGTTCGACCGGGTCGCGGCGCCCGGCGCGCACGAGAAGTTCTTCGCAGGAGAGAATGTCGACGGTCTGACGCTGCGGGAGATGCAGGGTCCCGCGATCGACGCTCCGCCGGCCGCACGCAACCCGCAGGACCGCGTCGCCGAACTGGACCGGCAGGGCGTGCGCGAGGCGCTGAACTATCCGACCCTCGCGAGTCTCGTGGAGCACTCGGCGGCCGACGATCCGGAACTGACGCTGGCGATCATCCACGCCCTCAACCGCTGGATGCTCGAGCACTGGACGTTCGCATACGAGGGCCGTGTCTTCTCCACGCCGGTCCTCAACTGCGCCGAGGTCGACGGCGCCCGGCGCGAGCTCGAGTTCATCCTCGACAACGGCGCCAAGGTGGCCCTGATCAAGCCGGCCCCGGTCAAGGGCCTGCACGGGTGGCGCTCCCCCGCGCTGCCCGAGTTCGACCCGTTCTGGCGCGACGTCGAATCGGCCGGACTCCCGATCGTGTTGCACGCCAGCCAGCCACCGCTCGACGACTACGTGAACCGGTGGGAACCGCCGCGCACCGACAACTTCATGGCGATGAGCGCGTTCCGGTGGCTCGTGCTCGGCCACCGCGAGATCTCCGACATGATCGGCAGCCTGATCTGTCACGGCACCCTGACCCGCTTTCCGAAACTGCGCATCGCCAGTGTGGAGAGCGGGAGTTCGTGGATCCGCCCGCTGTTCCACGACCTGGAGGACCTGACACGCAAGATGCCGCAGAACTTTGCGGAGGATCCCCTCGATGTCTTCCGTCGCAACATCTGGGTGAGCCCGTTCTGGGAAGGCTCGGTGTCGGACGTGGTGGAGACGGTCGGATGGGACCGGGTCCTGTTCGGTTCCGACTACCCGCACCCGGAGGGTCTACCCGAGCCCAAGGGTTTCTGGAAGTACGCCGAGGGCATGGACGAGCGTCGCACGTACGACTTCATGGGAGACAACGCTCGGCGGTTCATGGGCCTTCCACTCGCCAACCCCGATCCCGCGGCGGCCCGGCCACCCGCCGTCGCGGCGTCCTGAACCCGACGGTCGACCCGAACACATCCCGCACCTGGCGAGGAAGGATCATCGTGAACAACGCGCAGACCTGGGACGAGAGTCTCGACGATCTCGAGCGGCGCCGGCAGCACACCTACGCGATGGGCGGGGAGGAACGGATCGCCCGACACCACGCGAAGGGCAAGCTCGACGCCCGTGCCCGCATCGATCATCTGCTCGACAACGCCAGTTTCCAGGAGTTCGGAACCCTCGTCGGCGGCGACGTGCCCGCCGACGGTCTGGTCGCCGGATCCGGCCTGATCGACGGCAGACCGGTCCTGGTGGGCGCGGAGGACTTCACCACCCTGGCGGGCAGCATCGCGCCCGGAAGCAACTCCAAGCGCTACCGACTCGCCGAACTCGCCGAGCGCATGAAAGTTCCGCTGATCATGCTGCTCGAGGGTGCGGGGTTCCGCCCCACCGGATCCCACTACGGCCGCACCCCGACCGACCTCCTCGCCCAGGCCCGGTGCTCGGGCAGGGTTCCGACCGTCGCGGCGGTGCTGGGTCCGTCCGCCGGCCACGGCGCCCTGGTGGCGCCGGTGTGCGACTTCTCCGTGATGACCAGGCAGGGAGCGATCTTCACTGCGGGACCACCGGTGGTGAAGGAGTCGACCGGGGAGGACGTCTCGAAAGAGGATCTCGGCGGGCCGGACGTCGCGCTGTCCAGCGGCGTCGTGCACAACCTCGTCGAGGACGACAAGTCCGCGCTCGAATCGGTGCGGCGCTACCTGTCGTTCTTCCCGTCGAGCGCATGGTCGTATCCCCCGTCGTTCCTCCCGGACGACGACGCCGCTCCCCGGGCGACCCCCGAACTGCTCGACATCGTCTCGCGCGACAACCGGCGCGTCTACGACATGCACTCGGTGCTCGACTCCGTGTTCGACACACCGGACTGGATGGAGATCCAGCCGTCGTTCGGTCCCGCGGTGATCTGCGCGCTCGCGCATCTCGGCGGGCACCCGGTCGCGGTGGTGGCGAATCAGCCCACCGTCCTCGCCGGGTCCATCGACGCCGATGCCGCCGACAAGGCGGCGCACTTCATCACGGTCGCCGACTCGTTCCACCTCCCGATCGTGTTCCTGACCGACAATCCCGGGATGCTGCCCGGCAGCGCGTCGGAGCGTGCCGGGGTCCTGCGCAGCGGCGCACGGATGTTCGCCGCACAGACGTCGGCGACCACGATCAAGCTGCACCTCACGTTGCGGAAGGCGTACGGATTCGGATCGATGGTGATGTCGCTGCTCGGCTACGACGACCAGGTCGCGACCTTCGCGTATCCGGGAGCGACGATGGGGGCGATGAGCGCCGCCGCGCTGAGCATGGCGACGGGAGCCGAGCAGGACGTCTCGGCGCTGCTGCAGGAGATGGAACTGAAGGCGTCCTACTTCTCCGCTGAGCACATGGGTTTCGACGAGATGATCTCCCCGGTCGAGACCCGGAACCGGCTGCTGACGGCGCTGCAGCGCGGGCTCCACAGCCGTCAGGACCCGGCACGACCGGTCACCCGAACCGTCATCACTCCGTGAAGGTGCGACCCCAGCGGTTACGATCGCTGGGACACACGGAGGTGCGCAAGGTATGGCCAGGCAGGATTCCGAGCCGAAACGGCAACGCCGGGAACGCGGTTCGATCAACCCCGACGACATCGTCGCGGGCGCCTTCGAACTCGCCGAGCAGGTGACACTCGACAACCTGAGCATGCCCATGCTCGGCAAGCACCTCGGGGTCGGCGTCACCAGCATCTACTGGTACTTCCGCAAGAAGGACGATCTCCTCAACGAGATGACCGACCGCGCGGTGCGTGAGCACCTGATGTCGGTCGAGTTCCCCGAGGTCACCGGGTGGCGGGACATGCTCGCCACCTATGCGCGCACCATGCGTGCGACGTTCCTGGCCAACCCGATTCTCATCGACCTGATTCTCATCCGGTCCACGCTGAGCCCGAAGCACGGGCAGATCGGCGCCCAGCAGATCGAGCAGGTGGTCGCCGGACTGGTCGCGGCCGGTCTACCCCTGGCCGATGCGTACGACACGTTCTCCGCCGTGCAACTGCACGTTCGCGGTTTCGTGGTCCTCGCCAGGCTGGGTGACAAGGCACGCGACGCCGACCCGAATTCGCATGCCTACTACGAGGATCTCGAGATCACCCCGGAGAACACGCCACTACTGGCGGAGGCGACGGCGCTCGGCAACACGGGTGGTGTCCCCGACGACCGGAACTTCGAGTACGGCCTCGAGTGCATTCTCGATCACGCGGCTGCACGACTCGACGCCACAGCCGGATCGGCCAAGCGCACCACGCGCCGCCGCACGAAGTCCGCAGGCGCCTGACGTACCCGCACCGCGTCAGCCCTGCTGTGCGGTCATCATGTCCTGCCAGGACGACGCGGTGCGGGCCGCGCCGCCGGGGGCGATCCCCGGTTGCGTGTACCGCCTGCCGTCGGGGCCGACGAACACCCCGGTCTGCGGATCGTATTGACGCGCTGCCGTCGTGGTGTCGGAACTGGGCCGCACCTCCGGCGCCGGCGTGTCGGACCGCCACGGATTGGTGCCCTCCGGTACGTACGGCTCCCCGCTGCGGCACGCCTCCACGGTCGCGGCCCGCCTACCCGGGTACTCCATACACGGCAGGTTGCGCGCTCCACGCACCACCATCGGGCTGTCCTGCGGCACTTTGCAGAACAGGTTGTCGGGGGTGTCGACGACCGTCGTGTCGGTCGGTGACCGCCACTGGGTCGAGGACAGGAACCCCGTTGTGCACGCCGGCGGATCCTCGAACTGCAGGTGGAAGTCGACCAGTGCGCCGTCCTCCAGCGGGCCGCGCACCGTCGTCCCGAGTGCTGCCACCAGGGGCGGGAAGACGACGAGCACCTGTTCGATGCCGGGGTTGTAGGTGCTGGTCACCTGTCCGACGCTGACCAGGTTCGCGAGGAGCAACGGCAGTGTGGGGCGGAGGTCGTCGAACAGCCGGTTCGCCTCGCCAAGGGCACCGGGCGCTGTGTCCACGAGTGACTCGAGGGTGGGTTCGCTCTCCCGGAGCCGACCGGTGACCCTCGTGAGATCGTCTGTCCAGGAGCGAATGTCGTCGGATCCGACGACCTGCGTGTCGAGCAACGGTCCGGCCTGGTCGATCAGGAGACGGGTCTGGTCGCTGTTGGCCTCGGCCTCCTGTACGAGCAGGTGCGCGGAGTCGAGCAGTCGCTGCAGATCCGGGCCGGTCCCGTTGAACGCCTCGAAGGCGCCCGAGAGCAGGTCGCGGAGCTCCGTGTCGGCGACGGAGTCGAGGAGTCGGTCGGCCTGGTCGAGGATCTCGCCGACATCCTGAGGCAACTGTGTCCGGTCGACGGGAATGACGTCGCCGTCGGCCAGGTCGGCGTCGGAGGCGGATCCGCTCGGCACGAGGTCGACGTACTGCTCGCCGATCGCCGAGACGCTGCGGACCCTCGCGTCGACGTCGGCGGGAATCGAGAATCGTTCCGCGAGAGACAGTTCCGCATTGACGCCATCGGTCCGGAGAACCACCGCGTCGACGGTGCCGACGGTGGTGCCGAGGAACGTGACGTTGGCGTGCGGATAGAGACCGCCGCTGGCGTCCAGGCGGACGGTCACCCGGTACTGCCCCACCCCGAGCATCGCGGGCACCCGGACGTACGCGGTGGCCATGACGAAGAGGCCGACGACCGTCAGCACGGAGAACACGATCAGCTGGGTGCGGACGAAGGGAGTCAGTCTCACGGCGCTCCCCCGCCCCGAGATACCGGTGCCGCGACGGGCCCGCGCAGCGGATCAACGGCGTGCCCTGCGGTTCCGGCCATCTGCCCGAGTAGTCCCTCGACGCCGCCGAGGGTGCCGCCGAGCGGCGTTCCGGTGAGGAAGTTGCTGTCGAGGCGAGAGTTGGTGAGGTCGAGGTTGATGTCGAGGTTCGCGTAGTCGCCGATCAGCCACCGGTCCATGTGCTTGGTGCTGAACGGGAACGTCAGGAGGATCGACAGGACGTCCACCAGGTGGTTCCCCGTGTTCGCCAGGGTGTCGAGAACCGGCGTCAGGTGACGCAGATCGGCCTCGAGGTTGTCACCGCTGGTGGCGATCACCTCGTTGGCGACTGCGCTGAGTCGGCCCGCCGACGACACCGCCGCGGTGATGTTCGCGCGCTGGCCGGCGAGTACGTCGAGCGCGGACGGAACGTCGTCGAGTGCGTCGACGAGCACCTGCTGATCCTGCGCGAAGGCCCCGGACAGGCGGTCCAGCCCTTCGAGCGCGGAGACGATGTCGCTGCGTTGGCCGTTCAGTGTCCCGGTCAGTTCGGCGAGCCGAGGCAGCAGGTCACGGGCGGCGTCGGTGTGCCCGGTCAGCGCGGTGTCGAGTTCACGTGTGATGTCCTGCAACTGGGCCAGTCCTCCACCGTTCAGCACCACCGACAGCGCGGACAACGCCTGCTCGGTCGTCGGGAAGGCACCGGCACGTTCGAGCGGGATGACGTCGCCGTCCTCGAGCATCCCCTGCGGTGGCTCGTCGGGCGGCGGTGCCAGCTCGACGTGATTGGAACCGAGGAGACTGGTCTGGCCGACCTTGGCGGTCGCGTTCACAGGAACGGTGACACCGCCGTCGATGCCGAGGGTCACCACCGAGTGCCACGCCGAGAGGCAGTCCGTCCGACATCGCTCGGCCTCGATCCGCCTCACCGATCCGACGGTCACGTCGTCGACGCGGACGGGTGAGTTCTGCGTGAGCATGGTCGCGTCGGGGAGTTCCACCCGGATCTCGTAGGCGTTGTCGCCCGTGCCAGCGGTACCGGGCAGCGGCAGGGAGTTCAGTCCACCCCATTCGCATCCGGTGACCGTGACGGCCGTCAGCATCGCCATGCACGTGATCGCCACGCGGCCTCGACCTGTCATCGCGCTCCTTCCTGGACCTGCCCGGCGACGCTCGGCGGCTGGTACTCGATCTGGTGCGGAAACGCGGTGATGCCGCTGACCGGGTTCGTCATGATCGGCGGGTAGTTGACGACCATCGAGTTGAACAGTGGTCCGAGGTACTGCCTGCACAGCTCGCCGGTACGTTCGGTGCCCGGGTTGGCGGTGCCCTCGATCGCACCGCACACGAAGGCTGCGGGGTTGGCGACCTCGTTGAGCCCGAACACTCCGGTCAGGCTGCCCTGCGCCGGCTGGTACAGGTTGTAGAAGTTCACCAGGGCAGTCGGCGCGACGTGCAGGATCTGCTCGATCTCCGGCCGCTTGTCGGCGAGTACCTGGGTGGCGGCGGCGAGTTCTCCGACGCTGTGCGCCAGGGCATCGGTGTTGGCGGAGAGGAACCGCTGCACGTCCCGGACGGCCACGTCGAGGTCGGTCAGCGCCACTCCGAGCTGATCCGAGGACGAGGACAGGACGTCGGCGACGGTGGCGAGTCGCCCTCCGAACTGCACGATTTGCTCGTCGCTGTTCGACAGGGCGGTGACGAACGTCTGGAGGCTCCGGACGGTGCCGAACAGGTCGGTCCGACCGTCGGCCAGTGTGCTCATGGTGTCGGCCAGGCCACGCAGGGCGGCGTTCACCGCGGGGCCGTTCCCTCCGTCGAGGTTGTCCGCCGCGGTGTCGACGAACCGCCCGAACGAGCCCTGCGGATCGTCGCCCTGCGGACCGAGCGCGGCGGTGAGCTTGTCGAGTTCTGTCTTGATCTCGTCCCATTCGACGGGTACCGCGGTCCGTTCGAGTGGAATCGCCGTCCCCGCATCGAGATACGGGCCGTCGACCCATGCGGGGGTGAGCTGCACGAAGCGTCCGGAGACGAGCGAGGTCGCCATGACGACAGCCTTCGCGTTCTCCGGGACGCGGACACCGCGCCGCAGCGACATCGTCACGGTGGCCGATTCCCGGCCGGGAGTGATCGCGTCCACGGTCCCCACCGACACTCCGAGGACGCGAACGTCGTCGCCCACGTACAGGCCGGTGGTTGAGGGGAATTCGGCGGTGAGGCGGTAGTGCGTCACCCGGTCGAAGGCTTGCCGGCCCGCGACGCCGAGAGTCGCCGTCACGACCACCGCGGCGATCAGGGCCACGATTCTGCGGGAGGGACGCCACCGCGCAACAGAAGTCCTCAGAGCGCTCATCGGGGGTTCACCGTGTCCTTGAACTCGACGCTCGGCGGGGGATCCATCAACGCCTGCAGGTCCTTCGGCAGCTGGCCGGGGTTGACCAGCGCGCTCATGAGCGGCGAGAGGAACTCACCGGCTGCGTAGTTCTGGACGTACGCCTGGAAGTAGGGTCCGCTGCCGACGGCCTCGCCGAGGGACGTCGCGTACGGGCCGAGTCCCTCGACGGCGCCGGCGATCGAGTCGCGGTTGCGGACGAGCAGCGCCGTGACGGCGTCGAGCTTGGTCAGGACCGGGGCGAGTTGCGCCTCGTTGTCCGCGACGAGTCCGGTCAGCTGACGGGACACGGCGGACACGTTGGCGACGAGTTCGGTGATCGCGTCACGCCGGCGTTCCAGTTCGCCGAGCAGGTCGTTCCCGTCGAGCAGGAGCGCGTTGATCTGGTCGCCACGCTCCGCGAGCACGGTTGTCACCGATCGCGCCTTCTTCAGGAGTTCGAGCAGTTCGGTGTCCCGGGCATTGAGAACCTCGGTCAGCGCGGTGATTCCGGACGCCGCCTCGCCGAGCGGCACGGGTGTGTCGGTGAGCGCCCCCGACATCGCGTCGAGCGCCGAGTTCAGCGCGTCCGTGTCGAGGTCGTGCACCGTCCCGGTCAGGTCACCCAGCGCGTCGGTGAGCGAGTACGGAGAGGTCGTTCGATCCAGCGGGATCGTTCCGCCCACCGGCATCCTCGAGGCTCCGTCGGGAACGACGGCCAACGACTTCCGGCCGAGGATCGTGTGTGTCTTGATCGCGGCGGTGGTCCGGTCGCCGGGAGAGGCGTCGGCATCCAGGGTGAAGGAGACGACCACCCGGTCCCCGTCCACCTCGATGTCGTCGACGGAACCCGAGGTGATGCCTGCGATCTCGACGTCGTCGCCGGGCAGCAGCCCGCCTGCGTCCGCGAACACCGCCCGGTATCCCACGCCTGCCTTGAGGAACTGGAGGTCGGCGTACTGCAGTCCGGTCAGTACGACCGCGATCGCGACTGCGACACCCACGATTCCCCGGCGCAGGAGGCGGCGCTGTGCGTCGTCGGCGGTCACGGCGCGCACCGTCCCTCGGTGCTCGATCCCGGCATCTTCACCTTCATCGTCTGGTTGTCGGGCGCGGTGAAGCGGAGCGAGGCGGAGCAGATGTAGAACTGGAAGAACGACCCGTACGACCCGGTCCGGGCGAGCCTGCGGTAGATGTCGGGCAGCCCCGTCAGCGTCGCTTCGATGCTCTCGCTGCCCGCGTCGAGGTTCGCGGCCAGGGCACCGGTCCGGTCGATCGCAGCGCGGATGTCGGGGCGAGCGACCTGCAGCAGATCGGCGAGTCCACCGGTGGCGTCGGCGATTCTGGGGAGGGCGTCGCCGATCGGGTCCCGATCCGCCGCGAGCCCCGAGACGAGTCGCTGGAGCCCGTCGACCGTGGCGGAAAACTGTTCCCGCTTACCGTCGAGCGTTCCCAGAACCTCGTTCAGGTTGTCGACGACCTCGCCGATCACGTCCTCCCGCGCCGCCAGTTCGGTGGTCAGCGAACCGGTACTGCCCAGCAAGGTCACGAGAGCGTCGCCCTGCCCCTGGAAGACCTGGACGAGAGCCTCCGAGAGGCTGTTGACGTGGTCGGGTTCCAGGCCGCGCAGGAGCGGCTTGACGCCGCCGAGGAGCAGGTCGAGGTCGAGTGCGGGTTCGGTTCGGTCGAGCGGGATGGTGTCGCCTCCCTGCAGTGCGTCACTCATCCCGGGCCCGTCGGTGAGTTCGAGGTACCGGTCGCCGACGAGGTTCTCGTAGCGGATCAACGCCCGGGTTCCGGTGGTCAGCGGATACTTCGACTGCAGGTCGAAGGTGACGTGTGCCAGGTTGTCCCGTCCTCGGTCGACGGCGGTGACCGAACCCACCGGCGCGCCGGCGATGCGAACGGACGATCCGCTCTGCATTCCGGAGGAACTGGTGAACACCGCGTGGTAGGTGGTGGTCGACGCGAAGGTGGCCTTGCTGAAGACGACGACGAGGCCGGCGAAGATCACCACCATCACCGCGGCGAAGACACCGAACTTGATCGGGATCGAGTACCTCGTCACTTCCCCACCCCCGGGTAGAGACCGTCGAAGAACACCTCGAAGAACTTGCGTGGATTGGTGACCGAGGTCGTGCGTGGCGCGTACGGGACCGGGGCGTTGTCGGTGACGACGAACGGTGGATGGTCGACGGTGAAGTCGAGATCGCCCGGCAGCCCGACGCAGTTCGGCCCCCCGGACGCGTTCACCCGGGGCAGGCTTTCCGGGTAGGTGTAGGGCTCGACTCCGGACGTGGCGCTGACGCTCAGTGCGAAGCCGGGCGACAGTCCGCCCTCGACGGCTTCGGCCTTGGGCCGCAACAGGTCGAGGCCGACGACGAGGCAGTTGATCGCCGGTGCGTACTCGTCGAGGAGTTCGGCGGTGGGACGCAGCAGGTCGACGGCGCCGGTCAGATCCTGCTGGTTCTCCCTCAGCACGGCGGTCGCGTTGTCGCCGAATCCGACCACGTCGAGGAGCAGGCGTTCGAGTCCGTTCGCCCTCGCGGTGACGAACCTTCCGGTGGAGGTGACGTTGTCGACGATGGTGAGCAGATCGGGCGCGGTGTCGGCGTAGAGGTTGGTGACACCGGAGGCCGCGCGCAGGTCCCGCTGGAGCGCGGGCAGGCTCGGATTCAGCTCACCGAGCAACGCGTCCGTGTCACCGATCAGTTCCCCGATCTCCTCGCCCCTGCCGCGGACCGCGGTGGCGATGGCCCCGAGTGTCTCGTTGAGCTTGTCGGGTTCCACCCGCTGCAGCACATCGGCGAGGTTCTCGAAAAGGGTGTTGAACTCGACCGTCACCGAATCCGCGGTGACGGTCGTTCCCGGTTGCAGATGCTCGGAGGACGAATCGGGCGGGGGTTCGAAATTGACGTACTTCGCGCCGAAGACGGTGGTCGAGCGGATGTCGACGGTGGCGTTGCCCGGAATCTGTTCCAGGCCGGATGGGTTCATGTCGAGGTCGATCACCGCGTGGTCGGCCTCGTACCGGACTGCCGCGACGCGCCCGACCTCGACGCCCCGCATCGTGACCTTCGCCTGCGGCTCCATCACGAGGCCCGCCCGCTCGGAGACCACGGTGACTCGTTCGGTGTCGGAGAATCCTCCGAGGAATGCGGTCACCGAGGCGACGACGACGGCGACAAGTGACACCGTGAAGATCACCGCCACAATGCGTTTCACGACCACCGGGGAAGCCATCTCACCTCCTCATCCGGCCAGGTTGAAGTTGCCGGACATGCCGTACACGACCAGTGAGATCAGCAGGGTCACCGTGACGACGACGACGAGGGACGCGCGCACGGCGTTGCCGACCGCCGCACCGACGCCGACGGGGCCACCGGTCGCGTGGTAGCCGTGGTAGGTGTGGATCAGCATGACGGCCAACGCCATGACGATGGCCTGCACGAACGACCACAGGATGTCGGACGGCACCAGGAAGGTCGTGAAGTAGTGGTCGTAGAGACCGGGTGACTGCCCGTACATCCACACGGTGGCGAATCGGCTCGCCATGAACGACGCCGTCACCGCGAGCGCGTACAGCGGGACGATTGCGATCATGCCCGCGACGACCCGGGTACTGACGAGGTACGGGACCGACGGGATCGCCATGGTCTCCAGCGCGTCGATCTCCTCGGAGACCCTCATCGCGCCGAGTTGCGCCGTGGAACCGGCACCGATGGTGGCGGCGAGACCGATGCCCGCGATCACGGGCGCGGCGATGCGGACGTTGACGAATGCGGCGAAGAAGCCGGTGAGCGCCTCGACGCCGATGTTGCCGAGCGAACTGTAGCCCTGCACGGCGATCGTCCCACCGGTGAACAGGGTGAGGAAGCCGACGATGACGACGGTGCCACCGATGACGGCGAGGGCGCCGGTGCCCATGCTGATCTCGGCGACCAGGCGGACCGTCTCTCGGGGATAACGCGACACGGCTTTGGGCATGTGCCACAGTGCTTTCGCGTAGAAGACGGACTGGTCACCGACGGAATCCACCGCCGCGAGGGACCGGCGGTACTGCCGCCGGGTACGGGGGTATCGACTGCGTAGGACCTCGACCACGGCGCTATCCCTTCGTCAGGGAGATGCCGACGGCGGTCACGACGATGTTCACCACGAACAACGCCATGAACGCGAAGACGACGGTCTGGTTGACGGCATCGCCGACGGACTTCGGGCCACCGCGGACGCCGAGCCCGAGGTAGCACGCCATGAGACCGGCGATCAGCCCGAACAGGCCTGCCTTGACCTGGGATATCAGCAGTTCACCGAGTCCGGTCAGCAGGGTGATACCGGAGACGAACGCGCCCGGGTTGACGCCTTGCAGGAGAACGGAGAACAGGAAGCCGCCCACGATGCCGATGGTGCAGACCAATCCGTTGAGCAGCAGCGCGACAGTCGTCGAGGCGAGCACGCGGGGTACCACGAGACGCTGGATCGGGTCGATGCCCAGCACCCGCATGGCGTCGATCTCCTCGCGGATGGTGCGTGCCGCCAGGTCCGCGCAGATCGCGGTGGCGCCTGCACCCGCGACGATGAGGACGGTGACGACGGGCCCCACCTGGGTGACGGCGCCGAGCGCCGCTCCCGCTCCCGACAGGTCCGCGGCACCGATCTCGCGGAGGAGGATGTTGATCGTGAAGCTGACCAGCACGGTGAACGGCACGGCCACCAGCACGGTCGGAGCGATCGACACCCGCGCCACGAACCAGGACTGCTCGACGTACTCCCGGGTCTGGAAGGGACGGCGCGTGGACGCGCGGGCGACGTCGGCCACGAGATCGAAGAATCCGCCTGCGGCCCGCAGCGGTACTGCCAGGAGATTGTTCACGGCGCCCCCACTCCACTCGACGGGACCAGCGATCTCGAACGGGCCCAGCACCTCTCACGCAGGAATCTACGACGCATCGGGTGCAGCCGGCGCGCGGCTCCCACTGCTCGAACGTCAGGATCGTAGCATCTACCGCATGGGCAACAGTAGCATTTGCGATACGCGTGGTGACCCCTTGGCTTCCCGCCGTTCCGGAGTTATCGTAACCATTTCAGTAGGACTTACCGTTCATTGCCACGGAACACGCGTCGTACCCACCACGAGCGAGGAGCAGCGTTGTCCGACCACCCCACACCGCCGAACGCGGCGTTCACCATCCCCGAGGTCGCCGATGCCGTCGCCGCGGTCGTCCCCGACCGCGAACTCGTCGCGGTCGGCGACCGACACCTGAGCTATTCCGAGGTCGCCGAGCGGTCCCGCCGCCTCGGCGCGTATCTGCGATCACGCGGACTCGGCTGCCACACCGAGCGCGGTGAACTCCCGCCGCAGGAGGTGGGGCAGGACATGCTCGGCATCTACGCCTACAACGGCAACGAGTACGTCGAAGCGATGCTCGGCGCGTTCCGGGCGCGCGTCGCCCCCTTCAACGTCAACTATCGCTACATCGAGAACGAACTGCTGTATCTGCTCGAGGACGCGGGCGCCACCGCGCTGGTCTACAACGCGGCCTTCGCACCCGCACTCGTCACGATCCTGCCCCGCCTTCCGAAGCTGACGGTACTGATCCAGATCGCGGACGAGTCGGGCAACGCACTGCTGGACGGCGCGGTCGACTACGAGGAGGCCGTCGCGACAGGTGGACCCGAATCCGGCCTCTCATCGCCGGAGGATCATCGTGCGCTGTCACCGGACGATCTCTACGTGCTCTACACGGGCGGCACGACCGGAATGCCCAAGGGCGTGCTGTGGCGTCAGCACGACATCTACATGTCCGCCTGCGGAGGCAAGGACTTCTACACCGGGACGCCTGTCGGGTCGTACGAGGCGATCGCCGAGCGGGCCCGGTCGAACCCCGGCCTCAAGGTCTTCGTCGTCCCTCCCCTCATCCACGGTGCGGCGCAGTGGGCCGCGCTCACCGCACTCGCGACGGGACAGTCGCTCGTGTTCCCGCCACCGACAGGGCATCTCGATCCGGAGAGCATCGTCCGGACCATCGAACACGAACGGCCGGCGGTGGTGATGGTCGTCGGCGACGCGACCGCGCGGCCGCTCCTCTCCGTGCTCGAGCGGGGCGACGCCGACACCTCCTCGATCGCCATCGTGGCGAACGGTGGCGCGCAGCTGACCCCCACCATCAAGCAGCGCCTGCTCGACCTGTTGCCGAACGCGATCGTGATGGACGGTGCCGGATCGTCCGAGACCGGTGCGCAGATGATGCATGTGTCGACCGCCGGATCGGTGACGAGCGGGGTGTTCAACCCGAGTTCGTACACGTGCGTCCTGAGCGAGAACCTCGACGCGGTCTGCGAACCCGGCCACGACGGCATCGGGTGGCTCGCGCAGCGCGGCTTCGTACCCCTCGGTTACAAGGGCGACGAGAAGAAGACCGCCGCGACGTTCCCCGTGATCGACGGCGTCCGGTACGCGCTGCCGGGTGACCGTGCGCGTCACCTCGAGGACGGTTCGCTGCAGCTGCTCGGCCGCGACTCGGTCACCATCAACTCCGGTGGCGAGAAGATCTTCGTGGAGGAGGTGGAGTCCGCGATCGCCTCCCATCCCGCGGTGGTGGACGTGATCGTCGTCGGGCGGCCCAGTGAACGCTGGGGCGAGGAGGTCGTCGCGATCGTCGTCCTCGCCGACGGCACCGAACACCGGGTGGACGAGGCCACGATCATCGCTCATGCGGCGGATTCCGTTGCACGCTACAAGCTTCCGAAGTCCGTGCTGTTCCGCCCGCACATCGTGCGCAGCCCCGTCGGCAAGGCGGACTACCGGTGGGCCCGCGAGCAGGCCGCGGCGGCCACCCAGCCCGCCGCGAGCCCGGCCTGACCACAACCCCAGAACCAGGAGGACGGATCAGATGCAGACCGTGATCGCACCGGAGATCTCCACGTGGCCGGAACCGAACCCCAGCCTGATCGGCAGCCGCTGTACGTCCTGCGACGCGGTGGTGTTCCCGATCCAGGAGCAGTGTCCCCGGTGCAGCAGGCTCACGATGACGGACGAGATCCTGCCCCGGCGCGGCACCCTCGTCGCGTGGACCACCCAGGGATTCCTCCCCGGGGCGCCGTACCTCGGCACCGAGACGCCGAAGACGTTCACGCCGTTCGGCGTGGGACTCGTCCAACTGGGTGACATCGTGCGAGTCGAGGCCCGGCTGACCGAGAACGACCCCGGCCGGCTGACGTTCGGCATGCAGGTGGAGCTGACGATGGTCCCCCTCGCCACCGACTCCGCCGGGGACGAGATCCTCACCTTCGCATTCCGGCCGATCGACGAGACGGGATCCGCAGCATGAACGACGTGGCGATCATCGGGGTCGGCCTGCACCCCTTCGGCCGGTTCGAGGGCGTCTCGGCGATGCAGATGGGCACGCACGCGATCCGCGCGGCCCTCGCCGACGCGGGACTCGAGTGGAAGGACGTCCAGTTCGCCGTCGGCGGCAGTTGGGAGGTCGCCAACCCCGACGCCGTCGTGAGCCTGATGGGCCTGACCGGCATCCCGTTCACCAACGTGTTCAACGCGTGCGCGACGGGCGCCAGCGCGACCGAGGCCTGCGCGGACGCGATTCGTCTCGGCAAGTACGACATCGGCATCGCGATAGGGATGGACAAGCATCCGCGGGGCGCCTTCACCGTCGATCCGACGCTCGTCGGGATGCCGAAGTGGTACGGCGAGAACGGTCAGTACCTGACGACCAAGTTCTTCGGGATGAAGGCGAACCGGTACCTGCACGACCACGACATCTCGCCCATGACCCTGGCGAGGGTCGCGGCGAAGAACTACCGGAACGGTGTCCTGAATCCGAACGCGTTCCGACGCAAGGCCGTCAGCGAGGAGGACGTTCTCACCGCGCCGATGCTCAACCATCCCCTGACGCACCTGATGTTCTGCGCACCGGACGAGGGTGCGGCGGCGGTGATCATGTGCCGGGCCGACATCGCCCACCGGTTCACGTCGACGCCGGTGTTCGTGCGGTCCGTGGAGGTACGGACCCGCACGTACGGCGCGTACGAGGTGAACACCACCTTCGCGCCGATCGAGGAGGCACCGTCGCCGTCGGTGTTCGCATCCCGGGCGGCCTTCGAGAGCGCCGGCGTCGAGCCGGGCGACATCGGCGTCGTCCAGTTGCAGGACACCGACGCCGGCGCGGAGGTAATCCACATGGCCGAGGCGGGGTTCTGCGCGGACGGCGACCAGGAGAAGCTGATCGCGGAGGGCGCCACGGAGATCGGCGGGTCGCTGCCGGTGAACACCGACGGGGGCCTGATCGCGAACGGTGAGCCGATCGGCGCGTCGGGGCTGCGTCAGGTCCACGAGCTCGTTCACCAACTGCGGGGCACCGCCGGGGAGCGACAGGTCCCCGGCGAACCGAAGGCGGGATTCGCCCTGTTGTACGGCGCCCCCGGAACCGCGGGCGCGACCGTGGTCACGAGGTGACAGCCGAGGTCGTCGCCGCGCTCTGCCGGCCATCACCCCGAACCGCCGCAGGCCCGATGGCCGCCGGAGCGCGACCGCCGACCACATGATCCACCGCTTGAGCCACGGGACGCCGGAGGTGCGCATCATCTCCCGGAAGAAGCGGTCGGCGAGAACGTGGCGGAGGCCGGACACGCCGGCACGAGTCGCGCACTACCCGACAATCGACAGGGCCCACGACCGAGCCCCTTCGCGGCTACTCGATCGAGGAGGTCGTTCGACCGGTCAGACCGTCGGCGCAGCGTACGTCGGTCGCCCGAGCCCCAGAATGTGCTGGGCGATCATGTTGCGGAACACGTCGATCGTGCCGCCGTAGATTCCGATGAGCGGCGCGCGCCGGTACAGGTACTCCGCTCCGGCGGCTCCGGTAACCGAGGACCCACCACCGACGTCCATCAGTTCCGGTGCGAGGTCGCGCATGGTCTGCGCGATCGCGACCCGCCCGAACAGGTTCGGAGTGCTCAGCGCCGCCTCGATCCGGGCGTGCGCCCGGCCGAGGCGGTAGGCGACGGCCTCGTCGTCGAGGGACCTGGTCCCGTCCTCGTCGGGATCCCCGGCGATCCGGACGGCGCTGTCCGCCGACACCGCCATCGCCATCCCGAAGTTGCTCATCATGGTGACGTCGGTCAGCCCGGCGTCGGCGGGCGCACCGGCGCCGTGTTCGGCGGCGAGGGGTCCGCTGAGCACGGTCCAGCCGTCGTCGACGTCACCGAGCCGGTAGCGATCCGGGAACCGGACGTCGGTGTAGTGGGTGACGGTGGTGCTGTCGCCGTCGACGGTGTGCAGCGGTCGGACCTCGATTCCCGGCGTGTCCAGGGGCACCAGGAACATCGTGAGATTGCGGTGACGTCCACCCTGCGGGTCGGTGTTGGCGAGGAGGAACACGTACTGGCACACGTCTGCGCCGGAGGTGAACATCTTCTGCCCGTTGACGATCCAGTCGTCCCCGTCGCGGACCGCCCGGGTCCGGCAGGTGGCGATGTCGGATCCTCCCTCGGGTTCGGTGTACCCCATGCAGAGCAGGGCCTCGCCGCGGTACACCCGCTCGACGACCTCGTCACGCAGCTCGGGCGACGCAAAGCCCTCGACAGCCTGCAGGATCATCAGCGTCGATCCCCAGCGTTCCAGCGGCAGGCCGATCCTTCGGCGCTCGAGGTCCCAGATGCGCTGCTGCACAGTGGTCAGGCCGCCGGCGTCGGCACCAGCTGCCTCGGCCCGGAGCCAGCCGTCGGCGCCCATGGCACGGTGCACGTCCCGCAGTACGCCGGTGCCGGCGCTCCGTTCGGCATCGAGCGCCGCCTCGTCGACGTGGGTGTCCAGGAACTCGCGGGCACGCGCCTGGAAATCGCGGTCGCCGTCGCACGGTGCAACGCGGGAGAAGTCCATGAAGCATCCTTTCCGGAATCAGAGATCAGTTGGTCACGTCGGCTGTGGCGCGGCCCCCGGCTACGACACCCCTGGCCCAGCCGTAGTTCGCCTTGCCGTTCGCGAGCCGCTCGACGCGCTCGACGACGACGACCTCCTTCGGCACCTTGAACCGTGCGAGTCGCGTTGCAACGTACTCGAGGAGCTCACCGAGCGGCAGTGCGTCGCCGGGGCCGAAGGCGACCACGGCCACGATCTCGGAACCCCAGCGGTCGCTCGGCCTCCCGACGGCAAGCGCGTCCGCGACGGCGGGGTGGCCACGGAGGACGTCCTCGACCTCCTCCACGAAGATCTTCTCGCCTCCACTGTTGACGACCAGGGAATCCCGCCCTCGCAGCCGAATCGATCCGTCAGCCTCGACCAGGGCACGGTCGCCGGGAATCGAGACGCGCACACCGTCGATCTCGGGGAAGGTCCGCAACGTGGCCTCGCGGTCGTCGAAGTACCCGAGTGGTACCCGTCCGGTCCGGGCGATCCATCCGAGTTCGCCCTCTCCGCCGGTGAGGAACCGGCTGCGGTCGGCCGAGACCACGCGACCGGTCGGGTGCATGACCATGGTGTCGGAGAGTGCGTTCGACATGCTGGGGCCGGTGGCCATGCCGCCGGTCTCGGAGGAACCGAAGGTGTCGAGTACGACGATGTGCGGCAACAACTCCAGGAGCGCGGCCTTGTGCCGCGTGTTGATCGCGGCCCCGCCGCTCCCGATGCCGATCAGGTGGGGCAGCTCGTACGATCCCGTCCGCAGTTCCGTCACGAGCAGCCCGGCGTGTGCGTCGCCGACGATGGTGAGGATTCGCACCTGCTCTCGTTCGACGGTCTCCAGGACGCTGCGCGCGTCGAACGGGCCACGGTTGTCGTGGACGACGGCGGTGCGGCCCGCCATGACGGCACTCAGCGCGGTCGACAGGCCGGCGGCGTGCATCAGCGGTGAAAGCCCGAAGTACGGCTCACCCTCACCCGGAATGTGGCCGACGAGTTCAGCGGTGTCGGCGTGGTCCATTCCGGTCATGAGTGACAGGTAGGCATCGCCCTGTCGCCACAGCACCCCCTTGGGCAGGCCTGTGGTACCGCCGGTGCAGACCATCATGAGGTCGTCGGGCACGGACTGCGCCGACTCGGCGCCCGCCCCGAGTTCCAGTGCGGCGTCGAGGGACACCGCACCGGGAAGGTCCGGTCCGTCGCCGTCCTCGACCACGATCACGACGTCGACGCCGGGTGGCATCGTGTCGACGAGCAGGTGCGCGAGGGACCGGTGGCAGATCACTCCACTGGGCCGCACGAGGCCCAGCAGCGCCGCGATTTCCGGTGGCGTGTAGTGGTGGTTCACGTTCACCGGCACGACACGCGCGCGGAGGCATCCGAGGTAGACGTCGAGGTAGAGGTCGTTGTGCATGACGACGGCAACGCGGTCCTGCCCACACTCCCACCTGTCCAGTGTTGCTCGTTCGGCGTGCACGCCGAGCCCCCGTGAGGCGAGGTAGCCGGCGAGAGATCGCGTGCGCGACGCGGTGTCGGCGAACGTGCCGCGCCGCGAACCGCACACGGTCATGACGCGGTCCGGGACGGTGTCGGCGACGATGTCCAGAACCTCTCCAACCGTCCATTCGCGCATGCGGCCTCCCACTGGTCGACGAAAACTCCCGGCGCCCCACGGCTTTCGACCGAATGGGTTCCCACTGAATCTATCGTAAGGCATACTGTATGTACACAGAGAGGAGTTCGACGTGGACAAGAACGACATGATCCTCATCAGCGTCGATGACCACATCATCGAACCGCCGGACATGTTCGAGAACCACCTGCCCGCGAAGTACAGGGAGGACGCCCCGCGCCTGGTCCACATGGACAACGGCGCCGACATGTGGCGGTTCCGGGACCGGGTCATTCCCAACGTCGCCCTCAATGCCGTGGCCGGCCGCCCCAAGGAGGAGTACGGCCTCGAACCGGAGGGCCTCGACGAGATCCGGCCAGGCTGCTACAACGTCGACGAGCGGGTCAAGGACATGAACGCGGGCGGCGTGCTCGCGCAGATGAACTTCCCGTCGTTCCCCGGCTTCGCCGCACGCCTGTTCGCGACATCTGACTCCGACTTCTCCCTCGCGCTGGTCCAGGCATACAACGACTGGCACATCGACGAGTGGTGTGGCGCCTACCCGGGCCGCTTCATCCCGATGGCGCTGCCGGTGATCTGGGATGCCGAACTGTGCGCCCAGGAGGTGCGCCGGGTCTCGAAGAAGGGCGTCCACTCGCTGACATTCACCGAAAACCCTGCGGCCCTAGGCTATCCGAGCTTCCACGACGACTACTGGGCGCCGTTGTGGAAGGCGCTGGTGGACACCGACACCGTGCTGAACGTGCACATCGGGTCGTCCGGCAAGCTGTCGATCCCCGCGTCGGACTCTCCTCCGGACGTGATGATCACCCTGCAGCCGATGAACATCGTCTCGGCGGCGGCGGACCTGCTGTGGTCCAAGCCGATCAAGGAGCACAAGGACCTGAAGATCGCCCTGTCCGAGGGCGGCACCGGCTGGATCCCCTACTTCCTCGAGCGAGTCGACCGGACCTTCGAGATGCACGCCACGTGGACCCTGCAGGATTTCGGCGGGAAGCTCCCGAGCGAGGTGTTCCGCGAGCACTTCCTGACGTGCTTCATCAGCGATCCGCTCGGCGTCACGTTGCGGCACAAGATCGGCATCGACAACATCGCCTGGGAGATGGACTACCCGCACAGTGACTCCATGTGGCCGCACGGACCCGAGGAACTGAACGGTGTGTTCGAGGCCGACCGGGTACCCGACGACGAGATCGACAAGATGACCCATCAGAACGCGATGCGGTGGTACTCCTTCGACCCGTTCGCCCACGTACCCAAGGAGCAGGCGACCGTCGGTGCGTTGCGTGCCGCGGCGGCCGGCCACGACGTCAGCATCCGCGCGCTCAGCAAGCACCAGTCGAACGCCGAGCAGAAGCTGGCCGCATTCCACAGTCAGATCAAGGCGGCCACGGGGATGCAACGGCAGAGCTGACCTACCACGGATGTCTGCGGCCGCACCGGGAAGGTCCGGTGCGGCCGCAGACATCACCGTGGCGTCACCGACACTCCACACGACCGGGGTCGTCGGTCACCATCTGCCGCAGCTGGTTCTTCGCGATCTTTCCTGTTGCCGTGCGCGGGACCTCGCCGGCGACGACCAGCGCCTCGGGACATTTGAACGCTGCGAGACGCTCGGCGGCGAACGCGCGAAGTTCCTCGAGCACCGGAGTCGCGCCGGCCCGCGGGACCACCACGGCGCACACCCGCTCCCCCATCGCGTCGTCGGGAATCGCGACCACCGCGACGTCGAGGACGGTCGAGTGCTCGAACAGAACGGCTTCGACCTCGGCGCAGTACACGTTCTCGCCACCGCGGATGACGACGTCCTTGACGCGGTCCACCACGTACACGAAACCGTCCTCGTCGATGGAGCCGAGGTCTCCGGTCCGGAACCAGCCGTCGCAGAAGGACTCCGCGGTGGCCTCGGGGTTCCGCCAGTAGCCGAGGGCGGTCTGGGGTGATCGGACGGAGAGTTCCCCCACCTCGCCGGGTGGAAGCAATCGACCGTCGGCGGACTCGATCCGCAGTTCCGTGGTGGGGTTCAACCTGCCCACGCTGTCCGGGTGCTCCTCGTAGTCGGCGCCGACGTTGCTCACGACCCCGGAGGTCGTCTCCGTCGCGCCGTAGCCGTTGAAGATCTGCACCGACTCACCGAGGACCTCCCGGGCGAGCCGTGGAAGTTCCGGCGGTACCGAGGCCGCACCGACGGAGAACGACGTGACCTGGCCGGCGAGGGCGGCGGCGCGCGGGTGTTCGAGCATCTCACGCGCGATCATCGGCACTCCGCCCATTCCGGTGACGTGTTCCCGTTCCACGAGGCGCATCGCCTCGTCGACGTCCCATTTGTGCAAGAGGACCGTCGTGACACCGGTCAGGCCGGCTCCGACGGCGGAGGCGAGCCCGCCGACGTGGAAGTACGGCGTGGTCAGCAACCCGGCTGCCGGTCCCCCGGAGCCGGATGGCAGCCGTCCGGTGAGGACCATGTCCCGCGCTCGCATGAACATCATGTTCATGACGTTGGCGATGGTTCCGCGGTGGGTGATCACGACACCCTTCGGTCGGCCGGTGGTGCCCGAGGTGTAGAGGACGAACGCGACGTCGCCCGGATCGGGATCGGCGAACTGTTCCGGCGACATCACTTCTCCCGCAGCCAGGTCGGCGAAGTCGAGGTGTCTCGCGCCCGTACGCACACCGACGAGTACCCGGCTGCCGCCTCGGGCGCCGACGCCTGTGAGCCGTTGTAGCCGCTCATCGTCCACGAACACGACAGTGGCCTCGGCTTCCTCGAGCGCCCGCTCCAACTCCGGTCCGCGCCACCAGGCATTGAGCGGCACCAGGATCGCACCGAGGAGGGCCGTCGCCCACATGATCGGAACGAACTCCGGGAGGTTGCGCATCGCGACGGCGACACGGTCACCCGGTCCGACACCGTGATCCCTACGGAGGTGCATCGCCACGACGGCCGCCTCACGCCGGACCTCGCCGAACGTCAGGCGTTCGTTCTCGTGGACCAGGCAGTCCCTCGCATCGTGGGCGGCAGCTGCGCGATACACGTCGACGAGGGTCCGGGGTGCGTTGGCGAAGCATCGCAGTGGGACACCCGCGCACTCACGGTCCACCACCTCGAAAGGGGCGCCCGGCCCGACGAGCGCGGCGATGCGCGCATCCGAGGCGTAGTCGCAGGCAAAGAACTCCTGCCCAGCAATCGAATTGGCGGTCACGACACTCCTGACGTCACGGGATCCCGGCTCGCGCCACAGTGTACATGCCTTACTGTAAGTGTTACCGTACAGAATCGACAGGTTGGAGCCACCGACCGCGATTCCGGCATCGTGTTCGTCCGAACGGATTGGAGAGTCCCGTGGAAGTGCCGTTCACCTGGAAGGTCACCGGCTGGTTCGTGATCGGGTGGTCCCCGGAGTTCCCCGCCGGCGAGACCAGGGCACTGCGCTACTTCGGAGACGATCTCGTCGCCTACCGGGACGAGGCGGGCGAACTGCACGTCATGTCCGCCCACTGCAGGCATCTCGGCGCACATCTCGGGCACGGCGGGAAGGTCGTGGGCGACTGTGTCGAATGCCCCTTCCACGGGTGGCGGTGGGGTCCGGACGGGACCAATCGGTACATCCCGTACGAGCCCGACCGCCCCAACAAGGCATTGCGGCTGCGGGTGTACCCCGTCCGTGAGCAACACGGCGTCGTGTTCCTGTGGCACCAGCCCGAGGGCGGGCCACCCCAATGGGACCTGCCGGACATCTTCGCGAAGTTCCCCGAGGTCACCACCGGTCCCGAGGCCTACTACCGACCCTTCCCCGAGTTCTCCCGCCGAGCGGAGTACGAGCCCGTCCATCCGCAGATCGTCGCGGAGAACGGGCCGGACAGCTCCCACTTCCGCTACGTGCACGGGGCGACGGTCACCCCGGTCTGTCTGAAGTGGGAGGCTGTCGACAACGAGTGGCGCTTCCTCACCGGCTGGCCGGACACGTCCAGCTCCGATCCCGACAAGATGGCGCTGCGCATCCACAGCCACTTCTCGGGACTCGGCTATGCGATGAGCGCGTTCGAGGGCGCCCAGAATCATCGCCTGATCTTCGCCTGCACTCCCGTCGACGACGGTCACTCCGATCTCTTCTACTCCATCTGGTGGCCGCGCGATCCCGGTGACGAGTCCGACGTGCCGCCCCAGGACGTTCGGGAGAAGGTCGAACGCCGTTTCCTCGTCACGGTGTTCGAGGATCTCGGCATCTGGCGGTACCAGAAGTACGTCGAACGGCCTCCACTGGCGCGGATCGACGCCAAGCCGTACATGGCCATGCGCGAATGGGCGCTGCGGTTCTACGAGGTGCCGCCGGTGGCAGCAGGCACCGGAGCGGCGGGATGACCCAGGCGCTGGCCGAACTCGTCCACCCCCGTCACACCGCGATCGTCACCCAGGAATGCCAGAACGCAGTCGTCGGGCCGGACGCCGGCCTGAAAGCGTTGGCGGACGCGGCCCGCCGCGAGGCGATCCCGAGCATCGGGCGTCTCCTCGACGCGGCACGGGCCGCCGATGCCCGGGTGGTGCACTGCCTGGTCCAGCGCCGCGACGACGGCCTCGGTTCCAACCACAACGCGAGACTGTTCGCAGTCGGCCGGGATTCGGTGTCGATCGCGCCGGGCAGTCCCGGCGCGACACTCGTCCCCGAGTTCGGGCCCGCCCCGTCGGATCTCGTGCTGACCCGACTGCACGGCATCGGGCCGATGGGCGGCACCGACCTCGACGCGGTGCTCCGGAATCTCGGCGTCACCACGATCGTCGCCGTCGGAGTGTCCCTGAACGTGGCGATCCCGAATCTCGTCATGGATGCCGTCAACGCCGGCTACCGCGTCGTCGTGCCCCGCGACGCGGTCGCGGGCGTTCCCGCCGAGTACGGCGACGCGGTCGTGAAGAACACCCTGTCGCTTCTCGCGACAGTCACGACGACCGACGATCTCGTGCGCGCGTGGAAGGACTGACGTTCAGTCGCTCGACGGCAGTGCCGTCGACTCCTTGAACCGCAGTCGCGCATCACCGACCGACAGCGACCCGGCGCCTGCCTTGGTCACGAGGATCTCGGCGCCGGTCTCGTCGACGTACCGCTTCCCCAGCGCGGTCCCCTCGGCGAACCGGCCGTCGAGCGCCGCCCCGGACCGTTCACCGCCGATCTCCACCATCGCCGCACCCCCGCATCGCAGATCGGCGAGCGATTCGGCGGTCCTGACGACGATCACCTGGGTGTCGCACACCTGACTCTCCAGCCGGGTACCGGTCGTGTACATCACGTACTCCTCTGCTGTTCTGTTGCGGTGGAACGAAGTTCGTCGACGAGGACACGGCGGAGAAGCTTTCCCGTCGGGGTGGTCGGAAGGTCGGAGCGGAAGACGACACGATCGGGTGTCCGGGACCCCCGCAACCGACTGCGCACGAACGACCGCAGGTCCTCGGCGTCGGCGCCGGTTTCGTCGCGCAGGACCACGACGGCGGCGATCACCTGTCCCCATTCGTCGTCGTCGACACCGACGACGGCGACGGCCCGAACGTCCGGGTGTTCGACGAGCACGTCCTCGATCTCGGCGGGTGCGATGTTCTCGCCGCCGCGGATGATGGTGTCGTCGGATCGTCCGCCGATGTACAGGTAACCGTCGGAGTCGACGGTCGCGACGTCGCGGGTGGGGAACCAGCCGTCGGAGTCGAGGACCGAACCGATCTCGGAGTACCGCCCCGAGACCTGCGGTCCCCGAATGAACAACTCCCCCCGCTCACCCGCCTGCACGACCGTCCCGGCGGCATTCCGGATCTCCGCCTCGACGCCCGGTACCACGCGCCCGACCGATCCGAGCCGACGCGCGACGACGGGATCGTCGCTGCCGCACGCCGCCCGGTGGTCCTCGGGACCGAGGACCGCGATCGTCGAACTGGTCTCGGTGAGACCGTAGGCGTTGACGAGACCGACCGAGGGAAGAAGGTCGAGGGTGCGTCGTACCAGCGGCAACGCCACCTTGGCGCCGCCGTAGGCGAGGGTGCGCAGGCTCGGCAGTGGGCGTGGCCTCGCGTCCAGTTCCGCGACGATTCGGTCGAGCATCGTCGGCACGACCGTTGCGTTGGTGACGGCCTCGGCCTCGACCAGGTCGAGCCAGTCGACCGGGTCGAACCGGCGCTGGTACACCATCTTCCGCCCTGCATAGAGGTTCGACAGGGCGGCCCCGACACCGGCGATGTGGTAGGGCGGAACACAGATCAGGACTGCGTCGTCCGGCGCAGCCGAGGCGAAGTCGACAGTGCCCATCACGTAGCTCGTCAGGTTCGCGTGCGTCAGTTCGACGGCCTTGGGTCGCGAGGTGGTGCCCGACGTGAAGAGCACGACGGCCACGTCGTCCGGTGCGACGTCCGTGACCGGGCCGCCCACCTCTGCCCGTGGCGACGCCAGGAAGTCGGCGGACTCCAGAACCTCCCACCCCGAGTCCTGGCACGACTCCGCGTACTCGCTGTCGGCGACGACCACAGGATTCGGCAGCCGACCGATCAACTCGCGCAGTGCGTCCTCACCCAACCGGTAGTTGAGCGGTGTGAACGGCAGACCAGCACGAGCCGACGCGAAGAGCAGCAGCGGCAGCATCAGCCCGCCAGTGCCCACGTAGGCGACGTGTCCTGCGCCGCTGCCCGCCAACCGTGCACCGGCGCACGAGGCGAACTCGGCCAGCTCACGCACCGTGACCCGACTGTCGTCGGACACCACCGCAATGCGGTCGGGGTCGGCAGATTCCGCCATCTCCAGCAGCAGTGACACGGTCATCGCGAATCTCCTTCTCCGAGAAGCCAGTTGTCCCCGAGTCGACGGCGCAACCGCCAACGCGCGACGCGCATCGTGACGTCGACGATCGTCCGCGCACCACGCCCGAATGGCTGGACGGCGCTGGACGTGGTCAGCATGAACGGGAGGTCGGAGCCGACGACCGTGCGCCGGTGACTGAACGTGTCGAATCCGGCCTTGCCGTGGTACGCGCCCATCCCGCTGTTCCCGACTCCGCCGAACGGCGCGCCGGACGGGAGCATCTGAAGTCCGAACTCGTTGCGCGCCACCCCACCGCTGCGAGTCCGCCGCAGGTAGTCCCGGAAGTCCGACCCGTCGGACCCGAACCAGTAAGTCACCAACGGCGCCGGCCCCGCATTGACGTGGTCGATCACGTCGGCGAGGCGTGTGTAGGGACGGACCACGAGCACAGGCCCGAAGATCTCCTCCCGGGCGATCGCCATCGCGTCGTCGACGCCGCGCACGATGGTCGGTGCGATCTTGCGTGCGACCGGATCCGGCAGGTGCTCCCCCGGCGGCACCACCGAGTCGATAAACGCGCCGCGCCGGCGAGCGTCCTCGATCAGGTCCAGGATCCGCTCGTAGTTGGCCCGGTTGACCACGGCCGGGTACTCCGGGTCGGCGACGATCGACGGGAAGGCCCGGGCGAGGGTGGCCTTGGCCGCGGCGACGAACTGTTCGGCTCGATCCTCCGGCACGAACACCTGGTCCGGGCAAATGCACACCTGCCCGCCGTTGACCATGCGGCCCAGCGCGATTCGTCGCGCTGCGCGGTCGATGTCGGCGTCCGGCGCCACCACCACCGGGTTCTTGCCACCGAGTTCCAACGTCACGGGCACCAGGTTCTGCGCCGCGGCTCGCTGCACGAGCTTCCCGACGTCAGAGGATCCGGTGAAGAACAGGTGGTCGAACGGCAGCGCCGCGAACGCGGCGGCGACGTCCGCGCCGCCGGTGACGACGGCCAGCTCGGTCGCGTCGAAGTAGCGGGGCGCCAGCCGGCGCAGCAGATCCGCCGTCGCGGGCGTCACCTCGGACATCTTGATCATGACGCGATTGCCTGCGGCGAATGCCGCGGCGCAGGGCAGGATCACCAGGTGCAGTGGGAAGTTCCAGGGCCCGATGATCCCGACGACACCGAGCGGCGTCGGCTGCACCTCGGCCCGCAGCCCTGCAACCCTGGCCACGCGTAGCAACGTCGTGTCCCGCATCCACCGACGGAGATGAGATCGCGTGTGCTCGATCTGCGCGATCGCCCCGACGATCTCGGTGGACACCGTCCCCAGCCGGGACTTGCTGCCGAAGTCGTCGACGAGCGCGTCCACGAACGCGTCGGCGTTGTCGACCACGAGGGCGACGAGCCGGTCGATGCGGTTACGGCGCAGCGCGAGATCGGGCGGCCCGTCCGCGACGAACGAGCTGCGCTGTCGTTTCAGGACCTCAGCCGGCTCCACTACGGCGGTTGCGTCCACGTGATCGTTCACCGCACTCATCGACACCCCTTCACGACAGGTCGAGCGGCCCGGAGTCCACGACCGACCGCAGCCAGCCGAGCTCGATGCCCGCCGCGTCGGCCGCCGTCGCGCACGCGGCGACATCCTTGCGCAGGAACGGCGCCGCGACCGCCCCGAATCGGTCCAGCCCGCCGAGCAGCTTCACCGAGTTCAGGGCATGACTGCGGCCGCTGGACAGCGCGACGGCCGACAGCAGTTCCGCGTCCCCGATACCGAGCTTCTGCCCGAGTTCGACGGCAGCGGCGACGAGTTGGGCGTTTGCGGCGAACAGGACGTTGTTGACGAGCTTCAGGTTCAGTGCCGACCCGAGCCCGCCGGTCCGGACGATCGGGTCGGCGTAGGCGACGAGCACCGACTCGGCACGCTCAACCGAGCCTTCGGCACCCCCCAAGAGCACGGTGAGCTTCCCTGCGGAGATGTCGTCGGCCGAACCGCTGACCGGTGCATCCACGACACTCGGCCCATCCGGGTGATCCGCGACCAGCGCCTCGAGAGTCGCGACGTTGCCGGTCACGTGCGAGACCACGACGGCACCGGGTTTCGCGTTCGCCATGAACCCGGTCTCACCGCTCGCCACCTCGCGAAGCTGCGCGTCCGAGAACAGGCAGAGGACGAGGACATCGGCCTGCGCGGCGACGTCCGCCACTGAATCCGCCACGGACACGCCCGCGTCCGCGAGCCGCTGACGGACCTCTGCCCTCCGCGCGTAGACCACTACCTTGTGCCCGGCGCCCAGCAACCGGTGCACCATGGGCTCACCCATCTGACCCGCGCCGATGAATCCGACGACGGTGCCTGCACCTGCCCTGCTCACCACCCTCACCCCTTCCGTGCTGATTCCCACCCTCATCCCCGCCAGGGAATCTGCTTGACGTAGCCGCCCGCGTCGATCCGCAACTGTGTGCCCGTGATGTACCGGGACGCGTCCGTCGCCAGGAACACCACCGCCTCGGAGACGTCGCTGGGTTCGATGTACGGAACCTTCATGGCCTGCATGGCAGGGAACGCGATCTCGGCGTCCTCGCGGGTGGGGTGCTCGAGATCGGGCCGGAACACCTTGTACATACCCTCGTTGTGCAGCATGTCGGTGTTCACGTTCGTGGGATGGACCGCGTTGACACGGATGTTCTTGCGCGCCAACTGGACCGCCAGATCGTTGACGTAGCGAGCCACGAGCTGCTTGGCGAGGCTGTACGCCGATCCGCCGGGCCCCTGGTTGGTGGCGCTGCCGAGCTGCGCGGCCAGCGAGCCCGTCGCGATGATCGAACCACCCGATCCGAGGTGCGGGAGGCTCCCCTGGATGACGTTGAAGACACCGGAGAGGTCGGTGTCGATGGTGTCGGACCACGACTGCAGCGTCTGGCCCGCGCCCATCGGGCAGATCCCTGCGTTGGCGACGACGACGTCGAGCTGGCCGAGGCGCTCCACTCCCTCGGCGATCGCGTTCCAGACGTCACGCCGTTCGCGGACGTCCGCGACGACGGTGTGCACCCGCACGCCCTCCTTCTCGACGAACCTGGCGGTTTCGGCCAGGTCGTCGGGCCGGGCCAGCGGGTAGGTGTTGCCGTCGAGGTCTGCGCACAGGTCGAGGGCGATGATGCTCGCACCCTGCGCGGCGAGATGAATCGCGTGGGATCGTCCCTGGCCACGTGCGGCCCCCGAGACGATCGCGACCTTGCCGTCGAGCTGTCCCATGCTTCTCACTCCTTCGTCGTCCTCGGCCGCCGCCAGCCGATGGTCTTGGTTTCCAGGTACTGCTCGAATCCCTCGAGGCCGCACTGTCGTCCGACGCCGCTGTTCTTGTAGCCGCCGAACGGTGCGTCGGCGCCGTAGAACATCCCGCCGTTGACACCGAGCGCGCCGGTGCGGATGCGGCGGGCCACCGCCATGCCCCGCTCGATCGACCCCGACATGACGGCCCCGGCTAGGCCGAAGGCGCTGTCGTTGGCGATCCGCACGGCCTCGTCGTCGTCCTCGAACGGAATCAGCACGACAACCGGACCGAAGATCTCCTCCTGCGCGATCGCGGAGCTGTTGTCGACACCGGTGACGACGGTGGGTGCCACGAAATGACCGCCCGACAGGTGATCCGCGAGCCCCGGCACGTCACCCCCACCGACGCGGAACTCGGCGCCGTCGTGACGTGCCCGCTCCAGGACCGCCACCACGCGGCTCTTCTGCGCGGCGCTGATCAACGGACCCACGAACGTCCCCGGCAGCGCCGGATCACCCACCGGAATCGCCGCGTACGCGGCCGTCACGTTCGCGACGACCTGGTCGTAGAGCGAACGGTGCACCAGGACACGGGTGTTCGCGGCGCAGGCCTGCCCGGCGTGCGCGCACGCACCGATCGCGGCCATCGTCACCTTCGCCGGGTCTGCGTCGTCGAGGACGATCAGCGCGGACTTGCCGCCCAGTTCGAGGAACGTGCGCTTCATCGTCTCCGCGCCGACGCGCATCAACTGCCTGCCGACCGCGGTCGAGCCGGTGAACGAGACCAGGTCGACGCGGGGGTCGGAGGCGAGGAGGCCGGCGACCGCGTTGTCGGGGGTGGTCACGACGTTCAGCACGCCGGCCGGGACATCGGTTCGTTCGGCGACGAGCCTGCCCAGCCGGGCCGCGTTCCACGGGGTGTGGGGATCGGGCTTGAGCACCACCGTGTTTCCGGCGGCGAGAGCAGGGCCGAGTTTGTTGAGGATCACCTCGACCGGGTAGTTGGACGGCGTGATCGCCGCGACGACGCCTGCGGGTTCCTTCGTCACCACGCGGACGTTGCGTGGGCCGAACAGTCCCCCGCCGTCGAGGGTGCGTTCCCACGGGAAGTCGTCGACGAGCGACGTGGGGTAGCGCAGCGCGTCGGCCAGTGGCCAGTCGAGCTGGGCGTCGGCGGTGGACATCACCGGGCAGCCGACCTCGGCGACGAGTTCCTCGCGCAGGTCCTCCTTCTCGGACTCGAGCGCGTCCTGGAGTTGGAGGAGGCACCGCTTCCGCAGCTCGCGGTCCCTCGACCACGCCGACTCGTCGAACGCTCGTCGCGCGGCGCCGATCGCCCGGTCCATGTCGACGGCGGTGGCTGCCGCCGCCTGCCCGAGGACCAAGCCTGTCGCCGGACTGTGGTTGTCGTACGTCGCTCCACCGGTGGCCTCCACCAGGTCGCCGTCGACGAGCATCCGCGCCTCGCTCCTGGCGGCCGCACGGCGTCCCAATTCGACACTCGTCACCGCCTCGGTGCCCACATCCGTCACCGCATCCTCCTCATCCGAAAGTCACCGCGTCAGCACCATCGACGCGCACTGTGGTCCGAAGCCGTTGGCCACGACGGACACCCGCGCCCCGGGCACCTGCCGGACACCGGCCTGGCCGCGCAGTTGCAGCACGGCCTCCGCCAGGAAGCTGAGCCCGTGCAGGCGGCCCTCGGCCAGCTGGCCGCCTGTGGTGTTGAGCGGCAGCGCTCCGCCGGGGCCGATGGTGTCGCCCTTGTCCACCCAGTCCCCGAACTCGCCCGGTCCGCAGAAGCCGAGTGCCTCGGTCCAGGAGATCGCGATGTGGGTGAACCCGTCGTACAGTTCGGCGACGTCGACGTCGGCCGGTGTCACGGTCGACTTGCGCCACATGGTGTCGGCGCACGCCTGGGTGCCGCCGAAGACGAAGTCCGGGGTGTAGGTCCAGTCGGCACGACGACCCGTCCCCATCGAGCTGGCGTCGATGAGCACCGTCGGCTGCGCGAGGTCGGCGGCCCGCTCGGCCGTCGTGACGACCACGGCGCAGGCGCCGGTCACGGGGTAGTCGCAGTCGAGCAGCCGGAGCGGTTCGGCAACGAACCGGGAGCCGAAGTAGTCGTCCGCGGTGACGGGGTCGCGCAGGACCGCGCGCTCGTTGAGCGCGGACCACTTTCGCGCTCCCACCGTGACGTGCGCGTACTGGTCCTCGGTGCCGCCGAACTCGGCGAGTCGACGCTGCTTCCGCATCCCCATGACGGGGATGACGCCGCCCATCACGCCGTACGGCAGTTCGAACTGGGCAGGCCCGGCGGCGGTGGGCAGTCGCTGCCCGCTCATGGTGCCCCATTCGCGGGTCACCGACCGGACGACCAGAGCCACCTCGCACGCGCCGGACAGCACCGCCATTTCGGCGCCGAGGGCGGCGGTGATCGCCGACGGGCAACGGGCGGTGTAGTCGGCGTAGGTGGCGAGGTTCTCGATGCCGAGCATGCGCTGGATGTCCTGGGCGCCCTCGTCTCCGGCGTACTCGAAGATCCCCTCGACGTCGCGGACCGCGAGTCCGGCGTCCGAGATCGCCGCTCGGCATGCGTCCACGACCAGTGGCCGCACGTCGACACCCTTCTCCCGGTGGATGGTCGAGTATCCGACGCCCACGACCGCGGCACGGGTTCGACTCATGCGGTCCCCTCCTCGCGTACGGGCCGGAACTGCGGAATCCGGAACTCCCCGCGGTCCTCGAACACCACTTCCAGCGCCATGTCCACCACCAGCTCGGACGGATCCACCTCCACCAGGTTCGTCAGAATGCGTATCCCGGGCGCGTCGTCCAGTTCGGTCAGCGCCAGCACGAGCGGACCGGAATCGGCATAGGCGGGATGGAATGCCTGGTGCAGCACCGTGTACGCGTAGAGGCTCCCGCGACCACTCACCGGAACCGGGATGCTCGCACCGACCGGCCCGGGCACTCCCTCCGCGACGGGTTGCGGCGGGAACTGTAGGACGTCGCTCCCTTCGAAGCCCTGCACCACCAGTTCGCCGCGACAGGCGGCCTCCCAGTAGAACGCGGTGACCGCATCGGGAATCGGAACCGACTTGTCCACCTCACGCCTCGCTTTCCCGGGTTCTGACACTGTCGACCGGACGTCTCACTGTAAGTCTTACAGTACTATCAATCAACAGTGCAGAGACACGTCTTCGGAAAGGGGACTCGAATGTCCGATCTACTGCGTGGTGTCGTCGTCGTGGAGCTCGCATCGTGGACATACGTCCCCAGCGCGGGAGCGATTCTGCGCGACTGGGGGGCCGACGTGATCAAGGTCGAGGACACCCGCGGCGGCGACCCGTGCCGCTACCTCACCGTCGGGGGCCTGCAACCCGAGGATTCCCGAGTGAAGGCCAATTTCATGATGGAGATCGGCAACCACGGCAAGCGCAGCATCGCCATCGACGTCAAGACAGAGGAGGGGTTCGCCATCCTCGGTAAGCTCATCGCCAAAGCCGATGTGCTGCTGACCAACTGGCTACCCGGCGCCCTGGACCGGGCGGGTCTGACCATCGAGAAGATCCGCGAGTTCAACCCGAACGTGGTCATCGCACGCGGCAGCGGGCAGGGTCCGGCAGGTCCCGATCGCGACCGCGGCGGATTCGACGCGTCCGGGTACACCGCCCGCGGCGGCGTCGCCTACGCGCTCACCCCCGACGGAGCGGAGTTTCCCTTCGCGCAGGGCCCCGCGTTCGGCGACCTACAGGGCGGCAGCACCCTCGCCGGCGGCATCACCGCCGCGCTGTTCCATCGCGAGCGCACCGGCCACGCGCCCGTCGTCGACGGTTCCCTGCTGGCCCAGGGGATGTGGGCCGTCGCCCCGGACATCGCGGCGGCCGACTACTTCGGCATCGACCGCATCCCGCCGTACGCCCCCGGCGACGCCCCCAACCCCGCGGTCAACCGCTACAAGACCCGGGACGGACGCTGGGTGCAACTCGTCTTCCTCCAGGCGGACCGGTACTGGCGCGGGTTCTGCGAGCGCATCGGCCGCCCCGATCTCGCCGACGACGAACTCTTCACCCCACTCGCGAACCTCACGCTGAACAAGGACGAGGCGACGGTCGTCCTCCGCGGGATCTTCGCCGAGCGTGACCTCGTCGAATGGCAGAAGATTCTCGGCGACGAACCCGGCGTGTGGGCGACGATCGCCTCGCCCGCGGAGGTGCTCGACGATCCGCAGGCCGTCGCGAACAACTACCTGATGAGCGTGCCGGACGCCGACGGCGCCGTGTACCGAACGGTGGCCGCCCCCGTCCAGTTCGACCAGAAGCCCGCGACCCCGGCCCGCTCCCCGGAGCACGGCGAACACACCGACCAGATCCTCGAGGAGCTGGGCATGTCGTGGGACGACATCATCGCCGCGAAGGTGTCCGGCGCGGTCCTCTAGAACGTCGGGGCCGGCACCCCCTGGGGTGCCGGCCCTGACGCGATGCCCTCGGTCAGCGGGACCGGGCGTAGCTCGGTTTCCCGAGCCCCAGTGCGTGCTGCGCGATCATGTTGCGGAAGACGTCGAGGGTGCCGCCGTAGACGCCGCACAGCGGCGCCCACCGGAACAGGTAGCCGCTCGCACCGTCGTCGATCGCGCCGTCCGTCTCGATCGGCAGGACGGACGCCGACCCCAGCACATCCATCAGTTCGGGTGCGACGTCCCGCATCGCCTGCGCCAACGCCACCCGGCCGTACATGTTCGGGGTGCTGAGCGCGGACTCGACCCGGGCGACACTGTGTCCCAGCCGGTACGCGACCGATCCGTCGTCGACTCGGCGTAGTCCGGTCACGTCCTCTCGGCCCACCACCGACGACACCCGGTCGAGCACCGCAGCCATGAACGAGCCCTGGTGCTGGAGGATCGAGACGTCCGACAGTCCGTCCGGATTCGGTGCCGTGACGCCGTGCTCGGTGTCCAGTGGACCGCGGAGCACTGTCCAGCCCTCGTTCACGTCGCCGAGCCGGTACCTGTCGGGGACACGCACGTTGCTGTAGTAGACGATGTTCGTGCGGTCGCCGTCGACCGTCCACAGCGGCTGGATCTCGATGCCCGGCAGGTCGAGCGGCACCAGGAACATTGTCAGACTCTTGTGCTTGCGGGCGTCCGGATCGGTGTTGGTGATCAGGAAGACGTACTGGCAGTTGTGCGCTCCGGTGGTGAACATCTTGGAGCCGTTGACGATCCAGTCGTCACCGTCGCGGACCGCGCGTGTCTTGCAGGTCGCCACGTCCGAGCCACCGTCGGGTTCGGTGTATCCGAGGCACAGACGCACGTGGCCGCTCATGACCTTCGGCATCACCTCGTCACGGATCTCCGGCGACCCGTACGTCTCGACGGACCGGGCCACGATGAGGGTGGTTCCCCAGGTCACCCAGGGGACATGGACGCGCCGCTTCTCCAGTTCCCACAGGCGCCGCCGAACCCTGTCGAAACCGCCCCTGTCCTCGGGGAGGTACTCCCGTTCGAGGTAGCCGGCCGCGCCCATCGCGAGGTGCACGGCCTCGTCGAAGTTGTCGCCGGTCTCGCGATCACGGCGCCGAACGTCGTCGGTGACGTGTGTGTCGAGAAAGTCGCGGATCTCGTCCTGGAAGGACTGCTCGTCTGCGGTGAGTGCAACGCGTGAAAAGTCCATCGATACTCAGCCTTTCACCTACACCGCAGCGACTGCGGGTACGGACGAAACATCAACGGGACGCGAGGCGACCAGGTGCGCGACCCGCTTGGCCGTCGCCGCCGGGTCACCGCCAGCCAACGCCCAGCCACGTGCCCGGACGAGGTACGCCGTGGCCGCGGCCTCGGTGGTCACGCCGAGACCGCCCTGGACGTGCACCGCGAGAGTCGCCGCGCGAGGCGCCTCCTCGGCCATGAACACGAACACCGCGCCCGCCAGTTCGGGTCGCACCTCCGGCTCGACGTCGAGGAACCACGCGGCCTTGCGGGCAAGCGCACGCCCACCCTCGACGGTGATCGCCATGTTGGCCAGCGGGTGCGAGATCGCCTGAAGTGACGAGATCGGCACGCCGTAGGTGTAGCGGGTGGTCGCGAACTCGGCCGCGATCCGCATCGTCTGCTCCACCAGGCCCACCAGCGCGGCTGCCGTCAGCACGCGCCACTCGTCGAGGGCACGCAGGTACGCGGCGACGGCGTCGGGTCCGCTGGCGACAACCGTTCGGGCGCTCGCGGACGCCGGATCCACCCACGCCATCGGCAGTTTCCCGAGGTTGTCGACCCGCGACGGCGTGTTGTCGAACGTCAACAGGACGACGTCGTCGCCCTCGCGCACGACCACGTGATCCGCGATCGCGCCGGCAGGGACGAGCCTCGCCCCGACCGTGACGTCGAACTGCGCGTCGACAGCGACGATCCGCGCACCCGACACGACGTCGCCCGCGGCACCAGCGGCGCCGAGCGCATCCAGCCGGGCGAGAAGCCTCGAGCCGACCACGTGGTCGATCCACGGAACGGGCGCGAGCCACCGCCCGAACTCCTCCGCCACCAAGGTCAGGTCGACAAGGGTCGCGCCGTCCCCTCCCACGTCTTCGGGCAGCGCCATCGAGGTCGCGCCCGTTCCGCAGAGCCTGGTCCAGAGGTCGCGGTCGAATCCGGTGCCCTCCGCTGCCCGCACGGTCTCGATGGTCGAGTGCTGTTGGAAGAACTTGGCATACGCGGCCTGCAGGTCGGTCTGGTCGGCCGACAGGCTGTAGTCCTCCCTGCGCAGTTCGTACCGATCCATCGTCAGTTCTCCTGTTCGATTGCGTCGGACCCGAAGAAGAACTCCCGGGCGTTGTCGTGGAGGTACTTGTCCAGAACGTCCGGCGGCAGGTCCAGCGCCCGCGCCTCGGGAACGACCCGGCGCATCGTCAGGACGGGCCAGTCCGACGCGTGGATCACCTTGTCGGAGCCTCGGGTTCGCATGTAGTGCACGAGGGATTCGGGCAGCCGTTTCGGCGACCACGCCGACGTCATCAAGCGCAGGTTCGGGTACTTGACGAGCAGTCGGATCGCGACATCCCACCACGGATCGGCGCCGTGGATCATGCAGAGCTTCAACTCCGGGAACCGCACGCAGACCCGGTCGAGATGGATGGGGTTCTGCACCTCACCGGGAATCGGAGGCCCGGGGATCCCGGTGTTGACGCAGAGGGGAAGCTCCAGTTCTGCGCACTTGGCGTACAGCGGGTAGTAGACGGCGTCGCTCGGCGGGTACATGCCGTCGCCCCAGAAACTCGGCCCCACCGCCGCATACGACACCGGCAGGTCGGCGACGACCGCGGCCAGGTCGCGCAATGATGCGACGGGGCGAAGCAGGTCGACCCCTCCGATGCCGAGCGAGAACCGGTCGGGGTGCGCCTCGGCGAACTTGCGTGCGGTGACGGACGGTTTCGCCAGGGAGTCCATCAGGATCGCCCGGCGTACACCCTGCTCGTCCATCTCGTCGAGCAACTCGGCGAGATCGACGGGGGCGAACATGGACGTGGGGCCCTTGAAGTAGTTGTCCCGGACCGCCGTCATCCATCCCGGCTGCTGCTGCGTCTCCCCGAAGTGGACGTTGACGAGGCAGTCGATCACGTTGCGTGACATGAACACTCCGTGTTATCGGGCGACGGACGGAACGGGGACACCCAGGTACTCCAGCGCGTTGGTGCGCATGACCTTCTCGATGTCGTCGTCACTGTTGAGCGGCGACAGGTCCTTGGCGTAGGAGACCGGAGTCTCGAGCCCCTCGCCGTGCGGCCAGTCCGAGCCGAACAGGATCCGCTCGACACCGATCACGCCGGCGAGCCGCTTGACGTCCTCCTCGTAGTACGGAGCGACCCATACGTGCTCACGCAGTTCCTGCACCGGGTCGGCGGCGAACGCCCGCGGGTACTGGTTGGCGAGCTTGCGCAATCTCTTCGCGAGCCGGTGCACCCATTCCGAGCCGTTCTCGATGCTCGCCACGCGAAGTCCGGGATGCCGCGTGAAGACTCCGTGCACGATCAGCGACGCGATGGTGTCGTGGATCGCGCGGTCGTCGGTGACGATCTTGTCGAAGGGGTCGGTGAAACCGAATCCCTCGAAGTTCTCCTTGCCACCCCACATCGCCGAGATGGTCAGGTAGCCGCTGTCGCCGAGGTGGAAGGCGACGGGTACGCCGGCCTCGGCGAGTCGCGCCCACACCGGATCGTGGTCGGGGTGGCCGAGTGACCGGGGCTTGACCTCGCCGGGGACGGGCGCGGGACGGACGTGCACGAGGCGCGCGCCGCGTTCCAGTACGAAGTCCACCTCCGCGGCGGCGGCGACGGGATCGGCGAGCGAGATCATCGGGGCGGCGTAGACGTGGTGGTCGGGGCGGTCGAATCCCCAGTCCTCGTCCAGCCACAGGTTGAAGGCGTGCAGGGACGCCATGGTGGCCGGGATGTCCTTCTTCAGCGCTTCCTCGACACCGCACCCGAATGTGGGGAACAGGAAGATCGATTCGAGCTGCTGACCGGCCAGGACCTTCAGCCGCGCATCGCGGTTCTGGTACTCCGGCCGAAGGTCGAGCTCCTCGACCTTCATCAGCGACACCGGGTCGACGCCCTCCGGAACCTGGCCGCGGAACATCAGGTCGAGGCAACCCGGTTCGATGATCGGGTCGAACGTCGGGTTCGGAATGAAGTGGTTGACCCGTTCCCCGATGACCGCGACCGAATGCCGCCCGTCCTTCATGATCTGAACGCCCCGGCGCCGGAACTCTTTCGGCAGGTGCCGGGTGAACGCGTCGAGCGGTTCGTAGTAGTGGTTGTCGACGTCGATCGACAGGTAACCGAGCTCGTTCATGATGTCCTCCGGGTGCAGCTCGTCGGTGGTCGATGGTCGGTGTGCTGTCAGGACAGCGGGGGAAACTCCGGGGTGCGCTTCGCAAGGAACGCCGTGATCCCCTCGATCACGTCGGGCCGGGTCAGCGACTCGGCCATGGCCTTCTCCGCGCGTTCGGTGGCCGATGCGACGTCACTGTCGACGTCGGCCGCGAGCTGGCCCTTGATCACGCGATGCGAGGCCGGAGAACAGTTCGCGGCGAGGTCTTCTGCGTAGCGCAGTGCGCGCGGCAGCAGCTCGTCCGCCGCCACGACCTCGGTGACCAGCCCGAGCCGCTGCGCCTCCTCTGCGGGGAAGGTGCGCCCGCTCAGCAGCAGCTCGCGTGCCACACCGGGTCCGGCGAGCCGCGCGAGGATCCAGGAGATCCCGTGTTCGGCGATCAGGCCCCGTCGCGCATAGGGGGCGGCGAACTTCGCGCCGGCCGCGGCGAATCGGACGTCGCACATGAGTGCGTGGGTGAGTCCGATTCCCACGCAGGCCCCGTTGATCGCGGCGATCACGGGCTTCCGAAGTTCGAGAAGGAAGTGCGGCGGCCGGTCCCCCACCACCGCGCTCACGTCGACATCTCCGTCCAACTCCCCGAGCCGGTCGAGTGATCCCATGTGAGCGCCTGCGCAGAAGCCCCTTCCGGCGCCGGTGATCACGACGACCCGCACGTCGGGGTCGGCCTCCGCATGGTCGATGTGCC
The DNA here is from genome assembly GCF_042681175.1 of Rhodococcus gannanensis. NCBI lineage: Bacteria > Bacillati > Actinomycetota > Actinomycetes > Mycobacteriales > Nocardiaceae > Rhodococcus > Rhodococcus gannanensis. Next base: position 42,444 of record NZ_JBHUFB010000012.1, on the reverse strand, counting down.
GGTAGAAGTCGGCAGCGATGTCGGCGGCCCACGCGTTGAGGCGGTCGGGCCGGTTGAAAGTGAGCACGGCGACCCCCGTCGCGGACCCCTCGTACCGCACCGCGGGCTCACCAACCATTTTCGACATACTTACTGTATACCTATCGGTAGTGTGTTCCGCAAGGCTTCGGGCCGCATGGTCAGGCTGGTCACCGCGCTGCCACCGACACCGGGACGTTGTGCCAACCGCCGACGTTCTGCATGGCGACCCGGGTGCACTTGCCGAAGTCGACCTCGTACTCCGGCATGAAGTCGAGGAGCCGTTCCAGCGCGATCGCACTCTCCATGCGCGCCAACGACGCGCCGAGGCAGCTGTGGATCCCGAGGCCGAATGCGAGACTCGGCGCACCCATTCGATCGCGGTCGACGTCGAGGACGTCGGGGTCGGGGAAGACGTCGGGGTCACGGTTCGCCGACCCCAGCATGAGGAAAACGGGCTTGCCCGCGGGGATGGTCACGCCGTGCAGCGTGACCTCCTTGAGCGAGTAGCGGACGTTGTACTGGTTCGGCGACTCGTACCGCAGGAGTTCCTCGACGGCGTCGGGAATCCGGTCGCGTTCAGCCTGGAGCTTCTTCCACTGGTCGGGAAACCGGGCGAACGTGACCATGGCGCCGCCGATCAGCTTGGCCACGGTCTCGGCGCCGGCGCCGCCGAGCAGGGACGCGAACATCGCGATCTCCATGTTACTCAGGGTCGGCGGCTCGTCGTCCTCACGCTCGATCTCCGCCTGCACCAACCTCGTGATCATGTCGTCCTGTGGGTTCTTGCGGCGATCCGCGGCCAACCCGTAGTAGAAGCGCGTGAGCTCCACGACCGCGTTGAAACCCTTCTCCGACATCTCCATCTGGCCGACCTCGCGGTACAGCAGCTCATCGGTCCACAGTCGTACCTCGGTGCGCGACTCGGTCGGCACGCCGAGCATCTGCGAGATGATCTCGATCGGGAAGAGTGCCGAGAAGTCCTGCACGAGATCGAAGTTCCGCGCATCCACCTGCCCGAGGAAGCGGTCGATCTGCTCCTCCGCCATGGGCCGGAGTTCGGCGATCGCCCGCGGGGTGAACACCTTGCTGACCAGCCTGCGCATGTGCCGATGCTCCGGCGGATCCAGCACGATCAACGACTTGTGCGGCGGAATCTTTCCCTCCCGCACCGTGGCGAGATCGATGCCGTACGCGGAGGAGTACGTCTCGAAGTCCCGGTATGCCGCGGCGACGTCGGCGTGGCGACTGAGCGCGTAGAAGTCGTATTCCTCGCTGTAGTAGACCGGCGCCTCGTCCCGCATGCGCGCGTAGGTGTCGTACGGGTCGTCGAAGAACTCCCGGGAGAAGGGGTCGAAGACGAGCTTCGTGTCGGTCACGGCATCCTCCTGTGCTGCATCCCCGCATTGCGCCGGGGTCGCCCGAAGCTTTACTGTAAGTCTTACGATAGTGCCATACAACACCTGCAGGGAACGGAGATCCCATGGGAGCGACACAGCGGAGAGTCGTCGTGATCGGCGCCGGATCCGGTATCGGTGCGGCTACCGCATCCCATTACCACGGTCGTGGGGACCATGTTCTCGCCGTTGACATCCGGCCGAACGAGACACCGGCCTCCGAGCATCGTCAGGTGGATCTCCGCGACGCCGACGCGGTCGCGGCACTGCTCGAGTCGATCGGTCCCGGCTGGGATCTTCTCGCTCACGTGGCGGGCGTGCCCGGAACGGCGCCGGACAGCGACGTGCTGAGGATCAACTACCTCGGCGCCCGCCTGATGGTCGAGGGCATGCTGCCGTTGCTCAACCCGGGCGGCGCGGTGGTGGTGGTCGCCTCGACGGCGGGCATGGCCTGGCAGCAGCGACTCGACGCCATCGAGGGACTCCTCGCCGCCGGCGACGCGGACGCCGTGGACCGGTGGCTCGCGGACCAGGAACCCGGATACCCCGCGTACAACACCTCGAAAGAAGCGGCGCTCGCCTATGTGAAGCGCGTCAGCGGGCCCGCGTGGGCGAAGTACGGCGTGCGCGTGAACTCGGTGAGCCCGGGGCCGGTGGAGACACCGATCCTCGCGGACTTCGAGGAGTCGATGGGCAAGGACACACTCGACTACGTACGCACCACGGTTGGCCGGCACGCGACCGTCGACGACATCGTCCCCGCCATCGACTTCCTCGGCTCCCCCGAGGCGCGCTGGCTCACCGGCCAGAACCTCGAGGTGGACGGCGGCTTCCTCGCCTCCATCGTCGCGGGTGCACCGATCGAGCTGTGAGTCAGAACGGTGGCGGCTCCGGATCGGCCGGCAGGACGAGAGCGCTCGGCCGACCGGCACGTCGCCCGAGAATACGGGGCCGCAATCCTCCAGCGGCTGGCGTGCCGGTCGCGCCACCGGGGAGCGTCACGACAGCGGATCCGAGTGTCGAGGTCCAGAGCAGGGCGTGACCGGCAATCCCGTGACCACCGACGGTGACGACCTCCCACAACCGGAGCGTCTTCATCTGATGGTGAAAGGCACAGAGACACTGCAGGTTCGCGACGATTGTCCAGCCACCGGCGCGAGGATTGCGAACGTTGAACTCGACGATGTGGTCGAGTTGGCACTGCTCAGCGGGCCGGCGACAACCGGGGAACCGGCAGTGCCGATCCCGGGCGCGCACGAGCGCCACGGTTTCCGCATTGGGCCGGTACGTCAGCGCCCCGGCTGGCGGGGCGTGCAGTCCGCCGTGCCCGTCTCGGTAGACACCGTTGGCGAGACCCGGGTTCGCGCGCACGGCTGCGAGAATTGCGTCAGCCATCGTCCCGACACTCGACGACACGACCCGCGCACCGTCGAATTGCGAAACCGTCAGCGAGTCAAGGCCGCGTGGTCGTGATGCACCCGGGCTGCTCGTACAAGCCGTCGGGGCCAGGCTCGACAACGCAGTGTCCGTGCCGTCGTCTCTGTCCATCGAATCCGGTGGCGATGCGGCCGGCGCCGGAACCCGCCCCGCGGGCGAGGCGCTTGCCCCGAGCCAGGAACGACCGCACGCAATATCGCAGTGGCTCGCCATGCTCGCTTCCTTCGTCGCCTGGCCCGGCTTCGGGATGGCGTGGATCGTCGGCATGATCGACGAGGCCGAGTTCGTCAGCGAGCTCGTGCAGTTCGATGAGCATCGCCTGCCACGTCCCCGACGCTGCGAGCTGTCGTGCCAACTCCGGATCGATCAGTCCGTGCCCGTGCAGGTACGCCGGCTCGGACATCAGACCGAGCAGGGTTGCGACGTCGAGAGTGATCTGAGTCAGAGGTGCGCGCCGCCCGGGCAGCGCATCACCTTTGGGTGCATCGCAGTCGTCTCGCCCGCATGTGCACGCCAGGTACGGCTCTCCATGTACCAGTGCGAGGATCGAATCGACCAACTTCTCCTGGGCGCCGCGTCGGTCCTGCGCGCACACGGTTCTCGCGAACTCACCGAGCAGTTGCATGACCGCCTCCCCCTCCTCGGGGGACACGGTCACCTCCACAGTCGCGCAGCCGCGACCACGCCGTTTGACGATCCGGCGCTGCCACGCCTGCGGGTCTCGCGCTGTTCGGCCACCTCAGCGGGCGCACACGCCAGAGCAAGGCGTTCGATCTCGGTGGCCAGTGGCCCTGGTGACAGGTGCCGAGCGGACGCGAGCAGATGCGGTTCCAACACCGCGAGGGTTGCGACCGACAGACCGGTCGTCTCCCGGGAGATCGCCCGCACCCGCGCCAGATCCAGATCACCGGCTTCGAACGCAGCCCGCGTCCTCGGCAGCCGCAACCTGAGGTCGACGCCCAGCGCCGCCCATGATTCGGCAATGGCCTTCGAACATCCCAGTCGGACAGCCAGTTCCGCGATTGCCGCGTTCCCGCAGTCTGCGATCTTTCCCGACCCCAGTTCCACGTCCCGTTCGATCGACGCATCCCACAGTGCACCCGCAGCCAGCACCTTCCGGGCCGCCGCCCGATTCTCGGCCCGGCTGGAGTCGTTGATCTCAGCCAGCAACGCCACATCGACCGCAGTCACCGCTGGCGCAGACAATCCGGGCCGCGACCTGCGGTCGCGCGACCCTCCACCCCTCAACTCCACCCCTGAGTCGAACATACATTCGACTATAGTCGATCCCACCGACAAGTTCGGCGGACAGACAAACGGATCGACCCGCGCAGCATCCTCGGGAAGTAGCGCAACCACATCACGGCACGCTCAAAGCGCAGCAACTCACCGCTCTGTCCGCAGGAACAGATACCGACCACCGACGAGGATCGTCATGACGCATACGACAGACAACGCCGTGCCTCCTTGACCGCATTGGCGTCCTCGGGGAAGAACATCTCGATGTCGGGCCATACGGTGTTCTGTCTCGCTGTGTCATCGACGCTCACGAGCGAAGGACCGCCTGGAACGACTGTCACGGCCTGTCCCTCAACAAGGGGCAAGTTCGTACCCATTCCCCAGATGCCGTCGACGTTCGATCCATCCGGCTTCTGAAACTCCATGGCGATGACGTAGTAATGCTCGTAGGGCATAGACCCTCTGCTGCGTATCCACGGGTCGTGAACAGCTACCGCAGTGATCGGCTCGAGTGGTTCGGCGGCGGGCCGGTTCGCGATCGAGTCCATCAGGCTGGAATCGACGGCGATGCAATCCGCATCGGGCGCGCGGCGAAGGTCGGCGCTCACGACCCATGCCAGCCACGCGGTCGCAACCGTTGCCGCCACCACCGCCGCGGCCGATCGCCACGACCAACCCCTACGACGGGACATCTGCCGTCTCCCCGACTGCGCCCAGCACGCCTCCGCTCACCCGAATCCACTGCACCGTGCCATCAAACCGCATCGGTCGTGGTCCGCCGGGAATGCGAGCACCCGCGACTAGGTGAAATCGGTGCCCCCGTCGACGTTGACGTTCGCGCCGGTCATGTACGAATTGCGCCGTGACCCGAGGAACGCGACCACGGGGCCCACCTCCTCGGGCAGCCCGACGCGCGGCAGGTGCGCGGGATGCCCGAAGTGTTCGGTGATCGCCGCCATGAGGGCGTACGGGTCCTCGGAGTCCACGCCCACCGACCGTGCCCACGCGAGCAGCGAATCCGAGGCGACGCTGCCCGGCGAGACGACGTTCACGAGGATCTCGTCGGGGGCGAGCTGCAGGGACAGGTTCTTCGAGATGCTGGTGACCGCTGCCTTCGCGGCGGTGTACGCGGCGAGCGAGACCGTCTGACGCTGAGTCGAACTCGCGGAGAAGTTGACGATCCTCGCCCAGTCGGCGCGGCGCAGCAGCGGCAACGCGGACCGCACGGTGTGCACGATGCCGAGGACCCCGTCGTCGAAGGCAGTGCGCCACTGGTCGTCGGTGAGGCTCTCGACTGTGCCGCGGACGTCGGGGCCGACGGCGTTGACGAGGACGTTCAGCCCGCCCCACCGGTCGGCCAACTCTGCGAATGCCCGCTCGACCTGAGTGGCGTCACGAACGTCGACGACGATGCCGACCGCGTCCGGGCTCCCCCGGCCGTGAAGGTCGTCCACGGCCTTGTCGAGGTCGGTGCGGGTTCGCGCGAACACCGCGATCCGCGCGCCCTCGTCGGCGAAGCACCGGGCGGCGGCCAGGCCCATGCCCCGGCCGCCGCCCGCGACGACGACTGTCGCGTCGCGCAGTCCCAGATCCACTCGTGACTACTTGGGCGCGAAGCGCTGCGCGCCGTCGATGCGGACGACCTCACCGTTCATGTAGCTGTTCTCCAGCAGGTACTGCGCCAGGCTCGCGAACTCCTCGGGTGTCCCGAGCCGCTTCGGGAACGGCACACTGGCTGCGAACTTGCCGAGGGCTTCCTCCCCCAGGAAGTCCATGATCGGCGTGTGCATGGTGCCGGGCGCGATGCTGTTCAACCTGATCCCGACGGCACCGAGATCGCGTGCGCCGGTGAGGGTCAGCGCGATGACGCCGCCCTTCGCGGCCGAGTACGCCGACTGCCCGATCTGGCCCTCGTAGCCGGCGATCGAGCTGGTCATCACGATCGCGCCGCGCTCCCCGTTCGACTTCGGTTCGTGCGTGGCGACCTTCGCCGCGACGAGCCGCAGCACGTTGTAGGTGCCGGTCAAGTAGAGCGCGATGGTGTCCGTGAAGCCCTTCAGCGTGTGCGGGCTGCCGTCCCGGTTGACGACCTTCTCCAGCACGCCGAACCCGCCGTGCGCGATGACCGCGTACCGCAGGACACCGAGCTCCCCGGCGGCCTCGATTGCTGCCGTCACGGAGTCCTCGTCCAGCACATCGGTGCGAACGTAGACGGCCTTGTTGCCGAGTTCGTCCGCGAGCTTCTGTGCGTGCTCGTCGTTGACGTCGGCGATGACGACCGCGGCGCCCTCGGCGTGCAGCTTGCGGACGGTGGCGGCTCCCAGTCCCCCGGCGCCGCCGGTGACCAGTACAACTTCCCCTTCGAATGACACGGTGGCTCCTCGTCGTTGGTTGTCGAGAGTCGTTGGTTGTCGAGAATGTCGAGGTGATCCGGCTCAGGTCCCGGTCCAGTTGGGTGTGCGCTTCTCCGCGAAGGCCACCGCACCCTCCTTGGCGTCCTGCGAGCCGAAGACCGGTGCGATCAGTTCGATCTGTTTCTGGAACCGGTCGTCGGCGCTCCACCCGCGGGACTTGACGATCACCTCCTTGGTGACCGCCACCGCGAGAGGGCCGTTGGCCGTGATCCGTTCGGCGAGCGCGAGTGCGGCGTCGAGCGCGCCACCCGGTTCGGCGAGGGTGTTGACGAATCCGAATCCCGCGCCCTCCTCGGCGGTGAACGGATCTCCGGTCAACGCCAGCTCGAGCGCCTTCTGATACGGAATTCGATCGGGAAGCCTGAGCAGTCCGCCGGCACCGGCCACGAGGCCGCGCTTCACTTCGGGGATACCGAACTTCGCGTTACATGCGGCCACGATGAGATCGGTCGCCAGAACGAGCTCGGTACCCGCCGCGAGCGCGTTGCCCTCGACGGCCGAGATCAGCGGCTTGACAGGAGGCTTCTCGGTGAAGCCCACACCCCGGCCCGGAACGTAGGGCAACTCGCCCGCAGCGAACGCCTTCAGGTCCATTCCGGCGCTGAAGTTCCCGCCGGCCCCGGTGAGGACGGCGACCGACAGTCCGGGATCAGAATCGAGTTCGTCCAGCGCGTCTGCCAGTCCCTGGCTCACCGCGAGATTGATCGCGTTGCGAACCTCGGGACGGTTGATGGTGATGATCTGGATGCGCCCGCGGCGCTCGACAAGTACCTCGTCGGACATTCCCGTTACCCCTTCACCTCGACGACGACTGCGCCGCCCTGTCCCCCGCCGGCGCACATCGCGGCGACGCCGATGCCGCCGCCCCGACGGCGCAGTTCGTACAGGAGGGTGGTGACCATCCGCGCTCCGGAGGCTGCGATGGGATGCCCGAGGCTGCAGCCACTTCCGGAGGTGTTGACGCGATCCTCGTCGATTCCGTGTTCGCGGCAGGCGGCGATCGGCACGGAGGCGAACGCCTCGTTGATCTCCCAGAGGTCGACGTCGGCGACGGTCAGGCCCGCGCGTTCGAGAACCGGGCCGATCACCTTGACGGCGCCGAGGCCGCAGTCCCGGGGCGCGACGCCCACCGCCCCCCAGGCGCGTACCGATCCCAGAGTCGTCAGTCCGTTCGCGGTCGCGTAGTCCTCGTCGACGACGGTGACGGCGGCCGCGGCATCGTTCATCCCGCTGCTGTTGCCTGCCGTGATCGAGAACCCCTCGATCTCCGGGTGCAGTACGCGCAGAGAAGCCAACTGTTCGAGCGAGGTACCCCGCCTGGGGAACTCGTCTACGGCGAAGTCGATCATCGACCCGTCGGGACGCTGCACCTTCAGCGGCATGATCTCGTCCACGAACTTCTCCGCGTCGATGGCGGCGATCGCGCGCTCGTGCGAGCGAACAGCCCAGGCGTCCATCTGCTCGCGGCTGATTCCGACCTTCTTGGCGGTGTTCCAGCCGACGGTGATCGCCATGTCGAGTGTCGGCGCGTCGGGTGTCTCGGGGTGGCTCGGAGGGATCCACGGCTCGACGAAGCTGACATCTGCCGCGGCAGGGTCAGGCACGCGCCACTTCATGATCGGACCCGTGGAGAGCGACTGGACTCCGCCCGCCACCACGACCCGCTCCATCCCGGAGCCGATCTGGGCCGCGGCGTTGCCGATCGCGGTCAGGCTGCCCGCGCAGTGCCGGCTGACGGACTGGCCCGGCACCGCCTCCATGCCACTCGCGACTGCCGCGTAGCGGGCGATGTCGCCTCCGCCGTAGTTCGTTTCCGCGAGGATCACGTCGCCGACCTCGGTCGAGTCGATTCCCGATCTGCGGATCACCTCGGGGAGCACCGCGATCGCGAGCTGTTCGGCGGACGTGTTGACGAGGGTTCCTTTGAAGGAGCGGCCGATCGCGGTGCGGACCGCTCCGACGATGACTGGCTTGGGCATGAATTCTCGACCTCGTTGACTGGGCTGCGCGGAGCAGCGTGCGGAATCGTGCATCTGGCCAGTTCGGTAGTGATATCTACTGTATATACAACAGTATAGCGATCTGACAACCCGAGCTCCAGGAAACCGGAGCTCAGGCCGGATCCGGCTCTGGCACGTGAAAGTGCTCGTCACGCAGACGAAACGCCTCTTTCGTTCCGTGTTCGGCCCGCGTCTTGACGAAGTTGAACTCCCCCGGCGAGAACTGCAGATTCGTGCCGTAGGCGTGGAAGAGGTAGCTGGCCACCTCTTCACCCTGATACGCCTGACTCTGCTCGACGAGGCGGAACGCTTCCTTGGCGATCACCACGCCGTCGGCCGGCATCTTGGCTGCCTTCTCAGCCCAGTAGCGGGCACGGGCCGTGGCGTCGGCAGCCTCGCAGGTTTCCGTGAACACCCCGAGATGCTCGACGGCCGCCGCGTCGACGATGTCGCCGGTGAGCAACAGGCGCCGCGCCAGCACCGGCCCGAGGCGGTGGAAGAACATGTGCAGGCTGCCGAGCGCCGGTCCGAGAAATCGGGTCGCGGGCATACCGATTCGGGTGTCGCGGGCGATCACCGAGATGTCGGTCATCAGTGCCAGCTCGAATCCTCCACCGAGCGCGAAGCCACTGATCTCACCGACCGTCACCTTCGGGAACCCCAGGAACTCGTGGTAGAAGCCGAATGTCTGGCGATCCACGATCAGCCTGCGTCGCTGACTCGGCCTGCTCTTCGCCGATCGCTCGGCACCGTTCGCAGAACCGCTCGACCTGTACCAGCCGTACGCATTGTTCATGTCGGCGCCGGTGCTGAAGACCCCGTCGGCCCCACGCAGCAGCACCACCGTAATGTCGTCGTCGTCGACCACAACGTCGAGGCATCGGGCGATCTCGTCCCGCATCGGCTTGTCGTACGAGTTGCGCTGACCGGGATTGTTCAGCGTGATCGTGGCGATCCGGCTGCCCCGGTCGAGGTCGAACAGCACCTTCGGAGTGCTCGATTCAGTCATGGGATGCGCCTTTCCGGTCGTTGGGCCACGAGTGATGGGCCATGCCCAGTTCCGCGAGGATTCGGTCGTTGTCCGCTCCGAGCGCGGGAATCGGTCCCAGCGCCACCGTCCACTCGGAGCTGGGGGCGGGCGGGAGGAGGGTGGGAACGGTGCCCACGGGAGACTCGACGTCGACCCACCTGCCCCGGTCGACGAGCTGCGGATGGTCGGCCAACTCGGCGACCGAATTGATCCTGGCGCAGGCCAGGTCGGCATCGAGGAGCGCCCGTTCGGCGCCGGCGAAGTCGACGGATGCCAGCCACTTCTCGACGAGAGCGTCGACCTCGGCCCGGTTCTCCACCCGCGCGGCGTTCGTCGCGAAGCGGGCATCCTCGGCGAGGTCGTCGCGACCCAGCACCTGAGTGGCGAGTCGCACCCACTCCCGATCGTTCTGCACGCTCAGCGCGATGCGGCTGCCGTCGCCGACCGGGTAGGCGTCGTACGGCGCGATCGCGGGATGACTCATGCCGACGACCATCTGCGGCGTGCCGCCGTGCCTGCTCACCGTGAGCGGGTATCCCATCCACTCGGCGACGGCGTCGAGCATGCTCACGTCGAGGACGCATCCGCGTCCGGTCCGTTCGCGGGCGAGCAGCGCGGCGAGGATCGCGGAGTAGGCGTAAGTGCCGGCCGCGATGTCGGCGATCGCAATGCCGGGCTTGATCGGATCGTCAACCGTACCGGTCACTGACACGACCGCCGCCTCGCTCTGGATCAGCAGGTCGTACGCGCGGCGCGATGCGTACGGCCCGCTGCTGCCGTACCCGGAGATCTCGCACACGATCAGCCGGGGATGCTTCCGGGTCAGGTCGGCTGCGTCGAGACCCAGTTCGGCAACCGCTCCCGGAGCGAGGTTGTGCAGGAAGACGTCCGCCCGATCGAGGAGGGCACGCAGCGCCGATCCGCCGTGCGCTGTCTTCACGTCGAGCGCCAGCGATTCCTTCGTTCGGTTCAACCAGGCGAAGTGGGCCCCGAGTCCGCTGGCGAGGGTGTCGAAACCACGCGCGAAGTCGCCGCCGTCGACCCGCTCGATCTTGATCACGCGAGCACCCTGGTCGGCGAGGTGGCGGGTCGCGAACGGGCCGGCGACGGCCTGCTCCATGGCGACCACCATGACGCCCTCGAGTGGACGAGTTCCTGCGTCGTCACCCACCGTCACCGGCGTTCCTGTCTGCCGTTGCCCGCGTTTCGCGCGGCGAGTTCCTCGACGGACCGGGCGACGGCATCCAGTTCCCCCGTGCAGAGCACCTCACCGCCGAGAAGCAGCCGGGCCGTCGAACGCACTCCCCGGTCGGTCGGCTCCCTCGTGATGCCGAAATCCAGGGTGGTGAGCAACGGCGTGGGCCGCCGGTACGTGATCGTCAGCGACCGCGTCTTCCCCGCCACGCCCGCCGCGCAGTTGTGGTGCTGGATGACGCAGTCGAAGAAGGCAGCGAGCACGCCGCCGTGCACCAGACCCGGCGGTCCCTCGTAGAGGATCGGGAAGTTCACCGTCCCCGACGCCGTTTCGGTGTCGAACCGTTCGAAGTCGTACTCGGGGAAGCTCGGGTTGAACGATCCGATGTCGTAGGCGTGGTCGAGGTAAACCCGCTGATCGGCTGTCTGATTCGGGCCGAATCGCGGCCTCGGATCAGCGGGTGCGACGGAGGCCAGTTCCTCCTCCCATGCACCGAACTGCGCGATCATGGCCTCGACGGCGGGGTGTTCGTGCTCGAGCGAGAGCAGCAGTCCCGCGAGCCGCCGAAGCGTTGCGGCGGCCTCCCTGGTCTGCTGCAGGGGCTGAACACCGAAGCGCGACGCCGGCCGAGAATCGGCGACCGCCGCAGTCGAGCCTTCGTCATCCGTCATGCGATTCCTCTCCCGTGCCGTTCCACCGATGGCCATTCCCTGCTACCGTGCACACCATAACGGTAGTGCCTACCGTAGTACTAACAGTAATGACAGTTCCAGCGATGTCCACCTGGAAGGTGCGGTTTCGACGGTGACCGGAGATCACGACCCGACAGCCCACGACGGCAGCATCGGCATCGCCCGCGACGGCGAGGTTCTGCGCCTGACGCTCGACCGCCCAGCCGCGCGCAATGCACTGACGCCGTCGATGGTCGACATCCTGGTCCGCGAGCTCACCGCCGCCGCCACCGACGACTCACTGCGAGCGATCCATCTCACCGGCACCGGCGAGAACTTCTGCGGGGGCGCCGACTGGGTGTCCACCAACAAGGGAAACGAAGACCGCGAGAACCGCCCACGCACCGGCAACCTGCTCCGCCGGGTTCCGCACGGCCCACACCGCGTCATCGAACTGGTCCACACGATCCACCTCCCCGTCGTGTGTTCCATCCGTGGCTGGGCGGTCGGCCTCGGCTGCAACCTCGCACTCGCCGCGGACTTCACCGTCGCCGCCGAGGACGCCACCTTCTGGGAGCCGTTCGCGGACCGTGGATTCAGCCCGGATTCGGGCGCCACCTGGCTGCTGCCCCGACTCGTCGGTGTCGCGCGGGCGAAGCGCATGCTCATGCTCGGCGAGAAGGTCCGCGCCCACGACGCCGAGGCCTGGGGGTTGATCCACCGATCCGTGCCCGGGCCCGAGCTCGATGCTGCAGTGGAGAAGCTGGTGACGCAGGTAGCCGCCGGTCCGACCGTCGCCCTCGGCCTGGCGAAGCACGCGATCAACAACAGTCAGCACACCACGCTTGGCGAATCCATGACCGAGGAACTCGAACTACTCGAACTATCTTCCCGCACAGCAGATTTCAAAGAAGGTCTCGCCGCGTTCCGGGAGCGGCGGACACCGGAATTCCGCGGACGCTGACCGACGAGACGAAGGGACACCCGTATGTCGTTCGACACGATCAAATACGAGGTCGGCGGGCACACCGCGACGATCACGCTCAACCGGCCCGATGCCCTCAACGCCCTGAGTCCGCACATGATCACCGAACTTCGCAGCGCGTACGCCGAGGCGGAGGCGGACGAGCAGGTGTGGACGCTGATCGTCACCGGAAACGGTCGCGCGTTCTGCACCGGCGCGGACGTCAAGGAGATCCCCGGGGACGGCAAGGTCGTCAACGAACGGCCCTACCTGTCCACCTACGAGCAGTGGGAGGCACCGCAGGAGGGCACCCCGCCGTTTCGCGTCATGGCCAAGCCGGTGATCGCGGCGATCAACGGCATTTGCTGCGGCGCCGGCCTGGACTGGGTGACCACGGGAGACATCGTCATCGCCTCCGACCAGGCCACCTTCTTCGATCCGCACGTCAGCATCGGACTGGTGGCCGGACGCGAGGTCGTCCGCCTCGCACGCGTCCTCCCGCGCTCGGTGGCACTGCGCATGGCGTTGATGGGCAAGCACGAGCGGATGAGCGCCACGCGTGCACTGGAACTGGGCATGGTCAGCGAGGTGGTCGACCACGACGGCCTCCTCGACCGCGCACACGAGATTGCGGCGATCGTCAATTCCAATGCGCCGCTCGCTGTCCGCGGAACGCGCCTGGCGATCCTCAAGGGCCTGGATCTGCCCCTCCACGAGGCGGAGATGCTGGCCGAGTCGTTCCGCGAACGGGTCACCCGCACCGAGGACGCCCTCGAAGGTCCCCGGGCGTTCGTGGAGAAGCGGGCGCCGGAGTGGCAGTGCCGATGAACGCGTCACCCCGACCGCGGCCCCACCGGGACCACGATTTCGAGACGCTGCTCCTCGACATCGACGTGGCAGACCGGGTCGCCACCGTCACTCTCAACCGACCCGAACGGCTGAACACCTTCAACCGGGCGATGTGCCACGAAATGCGGCGCGTCTGGGAGATCGTCAAGTCCGACGACCGGGTGAACGCGGTCGTGCTGCGCGCCGCCGGCGACCGCGCGTTCAGCGCGGGCCTCGACGTCAAGGAGTCCTACGGCCAACCCGACAACATCTGGAACCACGAGGATCCCGGCGAACTCCTCAGCCCCAAGTGGCAGAAGATGTGGAAGCCGGTGGTGTGCGCGGTCCAGGGCATCTGCACCGCGGGCGCACTGTACTTCGTCAACGAGTCGGACGTGGTGATCTGCTCCACGACCGCTACGTTCTTCGACTCACACGTCACCGCGGGTCTGGTGTCGGCGCTCGAGCCGGTCGGCCTGATGCGGCGTGTCGGACTCGGCGAGACACTGCGCATAGCGCTGATGGGCAACGACGAACGGGTCGGGGCCGAGACCGCCCTCCGCATCGGCCTGGTGTCCGAGGTGACCGAACCCAAGGATCTGTCGACGCGGGCACACGAGATCGCAACCGCCATTGCCGCGAAACCACCGACCGCCACGCAGGGCACCGTCAAGGCCATCTGGGAGTCGCTGGACAAGCCGTACCGCGCCGCAATGGATCAGGGTCTGATCTACACCCGGCTCGGGAACCCGCTCGGCAAGGCCGAACTCGCGTCCGACCCGAGTGCCGCCGCCCGCACCCCGAGGATCCGCTGATGACCGACTCCGGACTCGCAACGGCGAGCGCCACGCATCGCCTCGCGCGGCGCCTCGAGGCGGTTCTCGCCCTCGACCCCGACGCCGGTGCGATCGAGTACGAGGGCGACTGGACCACCTGGGGGCAGATCGCCGAGCTCGCACGGCGGGTGGGCGACGTGTGCCGGCGGCACGGCGGCGACTCCCCCACCGTCGGAATCCTGTTGCGCAACCGGCCGTCCCACGTCGCGGCCTTCCTCGGCGTGCTGCTCACCGGCGGATGCGTGGTCACGATCAACCCGGCACGTGGTGACGCACGGACCCGGTCGGACATTGCCTCGTTGGAGCTCGCCCTCGTGATCGGTGATGCCGACGACCTGGCGAACCTGGTCGATCCGGCCACGTCCGGGACCCTCGTCGCACTCGGTGACGTCACCGACGCTCTCACTGTGACTGTCTCGGGGCACCTGGTCGGCAACACCCCGACGCGGCCCGGTGTGGCGGTCCGAATGCTCACCAGTGGGACGACCGGGCCTCCCAAGCGGGTCGATCTCACGTACGACATGCTGGCGCACAGCGTCCTCGGCCCACCCGCGGCGACGGACACACCTCCGACCACGCTGAGTTCGGGCGTCGCGATCGTCAACGCACCGCTGGTACACATCGGCGGCGTCTTCCGCACGCTCCAGTGCGTCGTCGCGGCACGGCCCTACGTTCTGCTCCCCCGGTTCGAGATCGAGTCCTGGGCGGAGGCCGTCCGTCGGTACCGCCCGCGCGCGGTGTCACTGGTACCCGCTGCCGTACGCACGGTGTTGCACTCGTCCCTCACCCGCGACGATCTCGCGAGCATCATCGCGGTGACCTCGGGTACCGCTCCCCTGTCGGCCGAGGATGCCGACGCCTTCACGGAGAAGTTCGGCATTCCGGTCCTCACGTCGTACGCGGCAACGGAGTTCGGCGGCGGTGTCGCGGGATGGTCACTCGCCGACCACCGCGAGTTCTGGGCTGCCAAACGTGGCAGTGCCGGCCGTGCCACCGGCGGGGCGCGGTTGCGGGTCGTCGCCGATGACGGGACGGTGCTCGAGCCCGATCGGATCGGACTGCTGGAGGTCAAGCCCGGTCAGCTCGGACCTGCCACCGACTGGATCCGCACCACCGACCTGGCCCGGATCGACGCCGACGGTTTCGTCTGGGTCGTCGGGCGCGCCGATCAGGCCGTGATCCGAGGCGGGTTCAAGGTGATCCCCGATGACGTGCGCGTCGCCCTGGAGAACCACCCCGCGGTCGAGGGGGCAGCAGTCGTGGGACGCCCTCACGACCGTCTCGGAGCGGTGCCCGTCGCGATGATCGAACTGCGGCCGGGGGCGTCGGTGTCCGTTGCCGAGATCGAGGCGTTCCTCGCGGAACGGTTGGCACGCTACGAGATTCCGACGGAGTTCTCCGTGGTCGCGGCGATTCCTCGTACCCCGTCCGGGAAGGCGGACCTCGCCGCCGTCCGCGACCAGTTCGACGGTGGGAGCGCAGACGGTGAGTGAGCACACGATCGGGGCGCTGCTCCGCGACCGCTCGGCGCAGTGGCCGGACAAGCCGATGGTGATCGACCCCGCCGACCGCGTGACGTACCGCGAGTTCGACGAGTCCACCCGCGACCTCGCGGCAGCGCTCGTCGCCGGGGGCGTCGGTCCCGGGACTCGGGTGGGCCTGGTCATGCCCAACTGCACCGACTGGGTGCGGATCGCGCTGGCCGTCACCCGCATCGGGGCCGTCCTGGTGCCGCTCAGCACCCTCCTCACCGGCCGGGAACTGCGGGCACAGCTGACCGTCGCGGCGGTGACGTGTCTGGTCACGGCCCCGGAATTTCGCGGACACCGCTACCTGGACGACCTCTCCGCGGAGTTGGGTGATCGCATCCACCCAGGCGTCGTGATGCATCCCGGGGTACCCGCGCTCCGGCGGATCTGGACCACGGACGAGCTGCTCGGTGCTCGCCCCGAGGTTCGGTGCGCGGCTGTCGTGTCGGCGCTCGACGACGCTGTCACCCCCGCCGACCCTCTGACGGTCGTCTTCACCTCCGGCAGCAGTGGCACCCCGAAGGGCGTGATGCACTCGCACGGCGGAGCGCTCGGCGCGGTCGCGTCCGGCCTGCGTGCCCGTCGCATCGGCGCGGACACGCGCCTGTACCTGCCGATGCCGTTCTTCTGGGTCGGGGGCTTCGGAGCCGGGATCCTGTCGGTGCTGCTCGCCGGCGCCACACTGGTGACCGAACCGATCCCCTCACCCGAGACGACTCTCGCCCTGCTCGAACGGGAACGGGTCACGCTGTTCCGCGGCTGGCCCGATCAGGCAGCGGCACTCGTCCGCCGCGCGGGCGATGCCGATCTGTCGGCCCTGCGGGTGGGCAGCCTGGACGCACTCCTGCCCCCGCAGGCGCGTGCGGCGCGCGGCGCGCGAGCGAACCTGTTCGGGATGACCGAATCGTTCGGTCCCTGGTGCGGGTTCCGCGCCGACCGGGACATGCCGCGCTCGGCGTGGGGAAGCTGCGGGAAGCCGTTCGACGGCATGGAGGTTCGCATCACCGACCCCGAGACCGGATCACCGGTGCCACAGGGGGGCACCGGCGAGATACAGCTACGCGGTCCGCATGTCATGCAGGGGATCTGTGGGCGCAGCCCGGAGGAGGTGTTCACACGCGACGGCTTCTACCCGACCGGGGATCTCGGTCACGTCGACGCCGACGGATTCGTCTTCCACCACGGGCGTTCCGACGACATGTTCAAGGTGGGCGGGGCGACGGTGTATCCGAGTGAGGTGCAGGCGGCGCTCGCGACGATCGACGGCGTCGAGTCCGCATTCGTCACCCGGGTGGACGAGGCCGGCGGGCCTCGGGTGGGCGCGGCAGTAGTCTGTCGCGGCGGTCTCACCGTCGACGACGTGCGCGCGACCGCCCGCACCGTCCTCAGCTCGTTCAAGATTCCGACCGTGTGGCTGCTGCTCGATTCGGACGAGTCGGTGCCACGCGGCGGAACGGGGAAGGTAGACGGCCGCGGGTTGCGCGAACTGCTCACCCGCGCTCACCACGAATCACCGGAGTCGGCAGCCACCGGCCCGCATCGGACGGAGGGGTCATGAGCGTCGTGAAGACCAGAGGCGCGATCATTCGCGAGGCCGGCGGATCGTGGTCGGTGGAGGACATCGAGATCGGCGAGCCACGCCGCGGCGAGGTCCTGGTCCGGGTGGAGGCGGCCGGCCTGTGCCACTCCGACCATCAGGTCGTCTCCGGCGACGTCCCGGGTGCGCTGTTCCCGATCCTCGGGGGGCACGAGGGCGCCGGCGCAGTGATCGTCGTCGGTGACGGGGTGTCCGACGTCGCCGTCGGCGATCACGTCGTGACGTCGTTCCTCCCGTCGTGCGGCAGGTGCCGAATGTGTCAGGCAGGCAACCGCAACCTCTGCGACATGGACGCGAACCTGCTCGGCGGCGCGGCGATCGCCGACGGTACGTTCCGGGTGCACGCGAACGGTGAGGACGTGCATCCGATGTCGCTGCTGGGGACCTTCGCGCCCTACGCGGTGGTGCATCAGAACTCGGTGGTGCGGATCGACCCGTCCATTCCGTTCGAGGTCGCGTGCCTGGTGGGATGCGGCGTGACGACGGGCTACGGCGCCGCCGTGCACACCGCGGACATCCGGCCGGGTGACGACGTCGCGGTCATCGGTGCGGGCGGAGTCGGTGCCGCCGCCCTGCAGGGCGCTCTGTTGTCGGGTGCCCAGCGCGTGTACGTCGTCGATCCGGTGGCGTGGAAGCAGAACCACGCCGTCGAGCTCGGTGCGACGCGCGCCTTTGCGGACCCGGACTCTGCCGAGGCCGTGATCGCCGAGGAGACCGGCGGCCGCATGTGCACGACGGTGTTCGTCACTGCGAGTCACGGCCACGACGCCGACGCATGGTTGCGCCTCACCGCCAAGAACGGGACGTGCATCGTCACCGGGATGGGCAGCGTGCAGGCCAACGGAACGGCGATCGACCTCGCCTCGCTCGCCGCGGCGCAGAAGAATCTGCGCGGAAGTGTGTTCGGCGGCGGGAACCCGCATCTCGTGATCCCAGAGGCGCTCGCGCTCTACAAGCTCGGTGACCTCGCGATCGGTGGCACACCCACCCGCGAGTACCGCCTCGACGAGATCGACGACGGCTACCGGGACATGATCGACGGCAAGAACGTGAGGGGTGTCATCCGGTTCGGCGAGACCGACTGGTGACACCCTGACCTTCACAACTTTCGGCAGCACCACGACTACCGGCGGTGGTCGACGCACCATCGCCGACAGGAGGAACGGATGTCCGATCGACTGACCGGCAAGGTCGCCTTCATCACCGGCGTGGCCCGCGGACAGGGCCGAGCCCACGCGGTGCGGATGGCCGCGGAAGGCGCCGACATCATCGGCGTCGACATCGCCGGCCCGCTACCCGATTTCGTCCCCTACGACTCGGCGACGCCGGACGACCTCGAGGAGACGGTGAAGCTCGTCGAGGCGACCGGGCAGCGGATCGTCACCTCGGTCGTCGACACCCGCGACCACGCCGGAATGAAGGCTGCCGTCGACGCCGGGGTCGAGGAACTGGGCAGGCTCGACATCGTCGTCGCGAACGCAGGAATCGCGTCACCGCAACCGTGGGATCAGATCACCGTCGAGTCCTTCCGGGAGCTGATGGACGTCAACGTCACCGGCACGTGGAACGCCGTGATGGCGGGCGCACCGCGGATCATCGACGGCGGCCGGGGCGGATCCATCGTCCTCATCAGCTCGGCCGCGGGCATCAAGATGCAGCCGTTCATGGTGCACTACACCGCAAGCAAGCACGCGGTCACCGGCATGGCGCGCGCCTTCGCGGCGGAGTTGGGCAAGCATCGGATCCGGGTGAACAGTGTCCATCCCGGCCCGGTCAATTCCGCAATGGGGTCCGGTGACATGGTCGACCGGATCATGGCCGCGACGGAGACCAATCCGCAGCTGTCCCACATGCTCACACCGTTCCTCCCCGACTGGATCGCCGACCCGGAGGACGTCGCGGACGTGGTGCTGTGGCTCGCGAGCGACGAGTCGCTCAAGGTGACGGCCGGTGCGATCGCCGTCGATCTCGGCAGCACCCAGTACTGATCGAGGGGGACCGATGAAGTTCACGCTCGAATACCCGAGCGAGTTGCCCACCGCGCCCGACGACTTCCTGCGGCCGGACGTCATCCGGGAGGTCGCACAGAGCGCGGAGCAGTGCAGCTTCTCCGCCGTGGCACTCAGCGAGCATCCGGCCCCTTCACTGAAATGGCGCCGGAACGGCGGCCACAACACGCTCGATCCCGTTGCGGCGCTGAGCTTCATGGCCGGGGCGACGGACCGGATTCGGCTGATGACGAACCTCTACGTGCTGCCGTTCCGGAACCCGTACCTGTCGGCGAAGGCGCTCGGCAGCCTCGACATCGTCTCCGGCGGGCGGCTGATCGCGGGTGTCGGCGCAGGCTATCTGCGGTCGGAGTTCGCGGCGGTGGGCATCGACTTCGACCGGCGTCCGGCACTGTTCGACGAAGCACTGACCGCGCTGAGGTCGATCTGGACGGATCCCGAAACCCCGGTCGGGGGCGAGTCGTTCGCGGCGACCGGTCCGCTGTGGCTCCAGCACCCGCCACAACGTCCGCATCCGCCGATCTGGATTGGCGGCAACAGCCGGGCCGCGCTGCGCCGGGTCGTCGAATCGGGCGACGGCTGGACGCCGCTGATCGTCGACGAGGCGATGGCCGCGGCGATCCGCACGCCTGCCATTGCGACTCCCGACCAGTTCTCCCGGGAACTCGACGTCCTGCGCAAGCGACTCGCCGATGCCGGACGCGATCCTGCATCCGTCGACGTCCAGGTGGTGTGCCCGCCCACCGACCTCGACGACCCGGTGTCGGTGCGGGCTGCGTGGGACTTCCTCGACGATTTCGGCACTCGCGGCGCGACGTGGGCGGTCGTGCACGTCGACGGGTCCGGACCGCAGGCTGCGCTGGAGTACATCACGCGTTTCGCCGCAGAGTTCGTGGATTGATCCGACCCGACACGCTCAGTCCAGGGTGTACCGGATCGGGAGGTGCTTGAGGCCGCCCACGAACGTCGTCGCGATCAGTTCCGGCTCACCGGCGAGTTCCACCGACTTCAGCCGGGGCAGCAACTCGCTGAAGAAGCTGCTGATCTCCATTCGCGCGAGTGCGGCACCCAGGCAGAAGTGCACGCCGTATCCGAACGCGACGTGCTTGTTGTTGCCACGACTGACGTCGAATCGGAACGGATCCGAGAAGACGTCCTCGTCACGGTTCCCCGACACATACGACAGCAGCAGTGAGTCCCCGGCGGAGATCGGGGTACCGCCGAGCACCGTGTCCTCGGTCGCGGTGCGCATGAACGCCTTCACCGGCGTGACCCACCGGATCATCTCCTCGGTCGCGGCAGGCATGAGTCCGAGGTCGTCGGTCAGGCGCCGACGTTCGTCGGGATGGTCGATCAGCGCCCGCATACCGCCCGCGATCGTCGAGCTGGTCGTATCGTGGCCGGCGGTCGCGATGAGCGCGTAGTACGAGACCGTCGCGATGTCGTCGAGGGGCTGCCCGTCGACCGTGGCGTTGGCGATTGTGGACGCCATGTCGTCGGTCGGGTTCGCGCGCCGCTGCGCGGTGATGTCGGTGAAGTAGGCGAACATGTCGAGCAACGCGTTCATCTGTTCGTCGATGCCGGTGGTGCGCTGTAGCTCCGGATCCTGCGCGCCGACGAGTTCCTGGGTCAGCTGCAACATCCGCGGCAGATCCGATTCTGGGATACCCAGCAGCGACATGATCACGAACAGCGGGAAGGTGGTCGACACCACCTGAACGAAGTCGCATTCACCGCCGGCGTCGCGCAACCTGTCCACGTGCACCTTCGCAAGCTCGTCGATGCGCTGCTTCATCGCCTTGAGCGTCTTCGGGCGGAACCAGTCCATCGCGACGGCCCGCATCTTCTTGTGCTCCGGGTCGTCCATGTGAATCAGGGTCTTGATCGCGACCGCTGCTTGCATCTCCTCCTCGCGTGCCGTCATGAGCACCGGCCGCGGGGAGTTGGTGAAGAGATCGTTCGCGCGTTCGACGGCCATGATGTCGGCGTGCTTCGTGACCGCCCAGAACGGGTTGTATCCCGGTGCCTCCACCCGCGAGACCGGCGCCGTCGAGCGGAGTTGGGTGAGTGCCGCGTGCAGTCGCTTCTCGTCCGCGTACGCGGTGGGGTCGGCTACTGTCCTGGCCGCTTCGGTCGTGGTGGGTGCGGTCATCCGGTGCTCCTGTGGTGAGTCGAGATCGCTGGTGTGGTGGGCTGTTTCACGGTGAATTTGGTGGCGTCGAGGATCATCACGACCCGGTCGTCCACATCGTCGGGAGCCTCGGGGGCGCTGTCGCCGTAGCGCCTGCACAACTCGAGGAAGAACGACCCCTGCACGTCCGGTTCGACTGTGACGAGCCAGCCGCTCACTTCGAGGCAGCGGCTGGGCACATCCGGGTCGGTGACGACGAACGAATAGTTGGGGTTTGCCTGCAGGCTCACGAACTTCCGGCGGGGAATGGTCTGGCTGACTCGCAGATGCGACCCGTCCCAACCGAACCGCATGGGGGTGAGGGTGGGCGAGCCGTCCGGCCGCACGGTTCCGAGAATGCCGACGATGGGGCGGCGGAGCAGGTCCTCGAATTCCGGTGGGACTGTCGAGATCATGTCGTCACTGTAGGCGGCGAGAGACGATATTGACAGCCCAACGGTAAGGTTGACAGGACATTGTTGCGATAATTACCGTCGCACTTACCGTAGTAGCTACGAACGGTGGGGGCGAAACCCCGAAGTCGACGACAGGAGCTCGACGATGCGTGTCGTGGTGGACACCTCCCGGTGCGTCGGACACGGAATGTGCGAAGCCGCAGCACCGGACGCGTTCGAGGTCAACGACGACGGGTACGTCACCGTCGACCACGCCGCCGTGACGAACCTGGACGACGCCGTTGCCCGTGCAGCAGTGGCAGCGTGCCCGTCTGCGGCCCTGTCGCTCGATCCCGAGTCCTGAAGCCCGCGGGACCGACCACGCCGGTCGGTCTCTGAGCGCTCGGACACCGGTCGCCATAGCATCCAGCGTCGTGCGGCGACACCCGCCGCCCGGCTGATCCGGGGGGGCGATCCCATGAGCGACCTGACCGTGATCCGGCGTTCGCCCGATCCCGAACGGCCCCCTGCGCGTACCGAACGCCGCATCTCCGTGGCAGCGCGGATCCTCGTCGCATCCGGTCCGGCTACGAACACGCGTGGGGCGTGGTGATCTCCACGGACACCGCGTTTCTCGTCGGCGCGCTCGCACTGATCGGTCCTCGGGTGGCGGGCCGGCTACGCGTGTTCCTCCTCGCCCTGGCAGTCGTCGACGACATCGGGGCGCTGTCGATCATCGCCCTCGCCTACACGGAGGACTTCGACCCGATGCCGCTCGCCGTCGCGGCACTCGGGCTCGTCGGCGTGTGGTGCACCCGCTACCCACCGCGAACCCGCGGACCTACGTACGTGACACTGGCGGTGGTCGTGTGGTTCGCGTTCCTCGCGTCCGGGGTCCACCCGACGCTGGCCGGCGTCGCGATCGCCCTGCTCGTTCCGGTGTACCGGCCGGACCCGCGTGAGGTCGAGCAGGCACTTGAGATGGCGCACACGTTCCGCCAGTCACCCAACGGATCCGCAGTCGTCCTGCGGCTGCTGCGGATCGGAGACTTCGGCCCCGGTCTCACACTCGACCGCATTTCGGGCGGCGGCGCACTGTGCGGCATCGGGTTCACGATCTCCCTGTTCATCGTCGGACTCGCGATCGAGGACCCCGCGACACAGAACGAGGCGCGCGTCGGCGTACTCGCGGCCTCCGTCATCGCCTTCGTCCTGGCGCGATCCTGTTCCGAATCTCCGACGCCATCCGCCCGACCGAGGAAATCGGAAAGACCTTGCTGCGTCCCGTGGATCCGGTGCGGGACCACTGTTCCGGCCCGAACGACGCACCACTGACGATCGTCGAGTACGGCGACTTCCAGTGCGGCCTCTGCCTGCGTGCGTCAGGGTCGATCGACGAGGTGCGGCGGGAACTCGGCGACGAGCTGCGCTACATCTGGCGGCACGCTCCGCTCACCCGGTATCACCCGAACGCGCTGGCGGCAGCGGAGGCGGCCGAGGCTGCCGCGGCCCAGGGCTCCTTCTTCGCCTACGCCCGGAGCCTGTTCGCGGACCAGGAGAACCAGCGGCCCGCCGACATCGTCCGCCGCGCACGGGACCTGAATCTCGACGTGGAGCGGTTCGAGTCGGACCTGACGGCTCCTGCCGTCACCGCCCGGGTGCAGTCCGATCTACTCGATGCCGAGGCGATGAACATCTCCGCGGTCCCGACGTTCTTCGTCAACGGCCGGCGTCACGTCGGACCCTACGATGCGCGTGCCTTGATCCGCGCGCTCCGGGCCGGTGACGGTCGATACGATTCGGAGCCGTGAACAGGTCGGCAATCACCACACTGCGGCGGCGTTGGTCGGACTCGGACGTCGACGACCTGCGTGGGCAGCTGCTCGCCCAGTCGCGGATCGTGACACCCCCGCACACCGTCGCCGCCCGGTGGCCGCAGACCGACGACGGGCTCGTCGATCTGCGTGGCCTCACCGTCGGCGACGGTGGCCTCGACATCCGATTCGTCACCCTGCACAACGTCGACCTGAGCTTCGCCCGCGGCGCGATCTCTGCGTTCGAATCCGACCTGTTCGACTGCCGGTTCGACTCCGTCGCGCTCACCCGGCAGCCCCGTGTCAACCGTCGCGTCGAGCGGTGCACCTTTCGCGACGCCACCCTCAGTCGGCTGGCGGTCGGGCCGACTGTCGTCGACTGCGATTTCACCGGCGCGACAGCGCGCAGGCTCCGCTCGGTTCCCAACACTCGCTTCGAGCGGTGCGTGTTCGACGGCGCCGACCTCTCCGGTGCCGAATTCCGTGACGCCTCGTTCGTCGACTGCATGTTTCGGGACGCGAGGTTCTCGGCCACGACGACGTTCGAGCGGTGTGCCTTCACCCGAACCGACATCGAGTTCGGCATGTCCAGGGTGATGCGGACGACGATCGACGGTGTCGCGACGGCCGACCGATGGGACGGCGAGACGGACGCGGAGGCCGCGCTCGACCGCTACGTGGCGCGCTATGCGCGAGGAGTGACGGCCGGGGACTCGGCCACCATGCCGCTGGATCCCGAGTAGCGGCACCCGCTCCCCCGAACACAAAGAAGCCCTGGTGAGAAACTCTCACCAGGGCTTTTCTGTCGGGCTGACAGGATTTGAACCTGCGACCACCTGACCCCCAGTCAGGTGCGCTACCAAGCTGCGCCACAGCCCGTCCACTCCCTTGCGGGCGCTCGATGAGATTACATCAGTGGCACTCCCAAGAGCGAATCGGCTGGTCACGCGGCCCGTCGCGTCAGGTTCAGCGCTTCTTGCGGTCCCGCTTCTCGCGCACCCGCACCGAAATGCGGACGGGGCTGCCGTCGAAGCCGAACTCCTCACGCAGCCGGCGCTCGAGGAACCGGCGGTAACCCGCCTCCAGGAATCCCGACGTGAAGAGCACGAACGTCGGCGGGCGCGTGCTCGCCTGCGTCGCGAACAGGATGCGAGGCAGTCGTCCACCCCGCATCGGCGGTGGCGTCGCCGCGACGACCTCCTTGAGCCACGTGTTGAGCCGGCCCGTCGGGACCCGCTTGTCCCACGACTCCAGCGCCGTCTCCAACGCCGGAACGAGCTTCTGCACGGCCCGACCTGTGTGGGCGGAGATGTTGACGCGCTGCGCCCACGGGACCCGCACCAGTTCCCGGTCGATCTCCTTCTCCAGCATCAACCGGCGGTCCTCGTCGACGAGGTCCCACTTGTTGAACGCCAGCACCAGAGCGCGACCGGTCTCGGCGACCATCGACAGCACCCGCAGGTCCTGTTCGGTGATCGGCAGCGACGCGTCGATCAGCAGGATCGCGACCTCGGCTGCTTCGATCGCCGACTTGGTGCGCAGCGACGCGTAGAACTCGTGCCCGCTCGCGTGGCTGACCTTGCGGCGCAGACCTGCGGTGTCGACGAAGCGCCACACCTTGCCACCGAGCTCGACGAGCGAGTCGACGGGATCGACGGTGGTGCCCGCGACGTTGTGCACAACGGAACGCTCGTCACCGGACAGCTTGTTGATCAGGCTCGACTTGCCCACGTTCGGCTTGCCGACCAGCGCGACGCGACGCGGACCCTGCCCACCGGTGCCCTCTCGGGGCGTCTCCGGCAGCACGGCCAGCACCTCGTCGAGGAGGTCACCGGTGCCGCGCCCGTGGATGGCGCTGACCGGGTACGGCTGACCGAGACCGAGCGACCACAGGGCCGCCGCTTCCGCCTCGGTGCGCTCGTCGTCGACCTTGTTGGCCACCAACAGCACCGGTGTCTTCGACCGCCGCAGCACTCGCGCCACGGCTTCGTCTGTGGCGGTGGCACCGACGACCGCGTCGACGACCAGGATGATCGCGTCCGCGGTCCCCATCGCCAATTCCGCCTGACGCGCCACGGACTGCTGCAGTCCCTTCGCGTCCGGCTCCCACCCACCGGTGTCCTGCACCATGAATCGGCGACCGGCCCAGTTCGCGTCGTAGGACACACGGTCGCGGGTGACTCCGGGGATGTCCTCGACGACGGCCTCGCGGCGTCCGATGATGCGGTTCACGAGGGTCGACTTGCCGACGTTGGGCCGACCGACGATCGCCAGGGTCGGGACGGCGATGTGTTCCTCGTCCTCCACCCCCGACTCGAGATCGGCGATGTCCCAGTCGGATTCCTCGCTCCAGATGCCGTCTCCGGCGTAGGCGTCTCCGCCGAATTCGAACTCGTCGCTCACTGCACCACTCCAGTCCTGTCCCGAACCACCGTCAGCAGCCGGTCGATCACGTCGTCGATCCCGATCTCGCTGGTGTCCACGAGCACCGCGTCGTCCGCGGGTCGCAACGGTGACACCGCACGGGTCGAGTCGAGGTGATCGCGCCGCTGCACGTCGGCGAGCACGGCGTTGTAGTCGTCGCCGCGGCCCTCCGCGACGTTCTGCGCGTTGCGCCGCGCGGCGCGGGCCTCGGCCGACGCCGTGAGGTACACCTTCACGTCCGCGCCCGGCAGGACGACGGTCCCGATGTCGCGTCCCTCCACGACGATTCGCGGGTGCTGCCCGATGAACTCCCGCTGCTTGTCGACGAGGAGCTCTCGCACCCGCGGTACTGCGGACACCGCCGACACGGCCGCGGTGACGGCTGCGCCACGGATCTCGTCGGTGACATCCTCGCCGGACAGCAGCACGCGGTCCGACGCCGGATCGGTGCCGACCGACAGGACGAGCGCCTCCGTCGCGGCGGACACGGCGTCGACATCGTCGACGTCCACCCCGGACCGCAGCACATTCAGCGTCGCGATCCGGTACATCGCGCCGGTGTCCAGGTAGCGTGCGGCGAGGGCGACGGCGAGCCGGCGCGAGACGCTCGACTTCCCGGTGCCCGCCGGTCCGTCCATGGCGACGACGAGCGGTGTCGTCACGTCGTCGCTCACAGGCCCACCGCCTTGTAGAGGCTGCCGACCTCACCGCGGCCCAGCACCCGCAGGGTGCCCGGGCGTCCGTCACCGAGTGCCACGGAACCGATGTCGGTCCGAACCAGCCGAACCACCGGGTGCCCTACGGCCTCGAGGAGCCGGCGCACGATGTGCTTGCGACCCTCGTGCAGCACGATTCGCACCAGGGACTGCTTGCCGCTGACGTCGAGCAGCTGGAACGAGTCGACCTTCGCGGGACCGTCCTCCAGCTCGACACCGGCCTTGAGCGTGCGGCCGAGGCTGCGGTCGACGACGCCGTTGACGGTCGCCAGGTACGTCTTCGGCACCTCGAAGGACGGGTGCATCAGCCTGTGCGCGAGGTCGCCGTCGTTGGTCAGCAGGATCAGGCCCTCGGTGTCGGCGTCGAGACGTCCGACGTGGAAGAGCCGCTGCCCTGCGGACACCCGCTCGGACACGATGTCACCGATGCACGGGCGACCCAGGTCGTCCGACATGGTGGACTGCCAGCCTCGCGGCTTGTTCAGCGCGATGTGCACGAGGTCCTTCTTCACGACGACACGAATGCCGTCGACGCGGACCACTGCGTTCTCGGGATCGACGCGCAGGCCCTGCTCGATGACGATGGCGCCGTCGACCTCGACGCGCCCCTGCTCGATGAGTTCCTCGGCGGCGCGGCGCGATGCGACACCCGCCTGCGCGAGCACCTTCTGCAGGCGCACGCCCTCGCCCACGGCGAGCTGCTTGGGAGCGACACTCTCGGTGTGCTGGTGACGCGCCGGCTTGGCGTTGCTGATCTTCGGGCTCACCGGCACCTGCTGGCGCTGCGGCTTCGCCTGCTTCGGCTTGCCACGCTTGTTGGTCGCGCCGGCTGCGCCTGCGGTCGTGGACTGACCGCGGTGCGGCTTCTTCGGTCCGCCGGTGCGCGAAGCGCCTCCGGTTGCCCCGCGCGGGGCGTCCTTCTTGCCTGTCGTGCTGCGGGCGGGCTTACCCCTGCCCCTGTCCGGTGTGCCATCACGGCGAGCGGATCTGTTCACTTTTCTTTCCTGTTCACTTCTCAGCATCCGGGTGAACGGTTCCGTTCACCCGGTCAGTTGTCGTCGTCGACTCCCGTGTCGACGACGGGTTGGGCATCCGGTTGCGCGCGTCGCAGCTTCGCGAAACGCGGGTCGGACTCCATGTCCTCGCTGATGTCGTCGATCACGTCGACATCGGGCAGCAAAGGTGCCACCGGCGGCAGATCCGCCAGCGAGGACAACCCGAGCCGTTCCAGGAACAGCTCGGTCGTCGCATATGTGGTCGCGTTGGTGTCGGGATCGTTCCCGGCCTCGGCGATCAGACCCCGGGCGATGAGGGTGCGCATGACGCCGTCGACGTTCACTCCGCGCACCGCGCTCACCCGTGCACGGGTCAAAGGTTGACGGTACGCAACTACGGCCAATGTTTCCAACGCTGCACGTGTGAGCTTCGACCGAGCGCCGTCGAGCAGCAGTCGCTCCACGTAGGGGGCGTACTCGTTGCGGGTGTAGAACCGCCACCCTTCGGCCGCCGGCCGCAGGTCGATCCCGCTGCGGCGGGCCGTCAACGCACCAGACATCCGGCGCAGCATCTGCTCGACGCGGGCCGCAGGCTCCCCCACCGCGGAGGCGAGCGCCGCGGTCGCGGCGGGCGCGTCGATGACGAGCAGGACCGCCTCGAGCGCGGCCTCGAGTTCGTCGTCGTCGAGGGCGTCGGCCTCGTCGTTCCCTGTCTCCGCGGCCGCGGACGCGTCGACCGCCTCGGTCGGGTCGTCGTCGATCGCATCCACTGCGTCGACCTCTGCCTCGTTCATCCGTAGTCCTCCGCGCTCACCAGCACCCGTGCGTCGTCGCCCTCACCCGTCCAACTCACCAGCAGATCGCCGAGCGGCTCGAGCTGCTCGAACGCCACCGCCCGCTGGCGGTAGAGCTCCAGCAACGCCAGGAACCGGGCGACAATCTGCACCGTCGCCTCGCACCCCACAACGAGGTCGCCGAACCCTGCCCACGCACCCTCACCGCGCTCCCTGAGCATGTCGAGGACGATCGCCGCCTGCTCCGGCACCGAGACGGGCGACGCGTGCAGATGGTCGAGCCCGACCGTCGGCACCGGACGTGGGGCGAGAGCGGCGGCGGCGATGTCCGCGAAGGCGGTGGCGTCGACGCCGAGCAGCACCTCGGGCAACAGTCCGACGTACCGCTCCTCCAGCGCGACCGCGCGCGGGTAGCGGCGCAACGCCGCGGACTCGAGCTCGGCGAACAGCTGCGCGATCTGCTTGAACGCCCGGTACTGCAGCAGGCGGGCGAAGAGCAGGTCCCGCGCCTCCAGCAGTGCGAGGTCCTCGGCGTCCTCGACCTCGCCCGCAGGCAGCAGCCGTGCAGCCTTGAGGTCGAGGAGCGTGGCCGCGACGACGAGGAACTCGGTGGTCTGGTCGAGGACGTTGCCCGCACCGGCCCCTTGGGACTCCAGATCGGCGCTCAGCGCGCGGGTGTACGCGATGAAGTCGTCGGTCACCTGGTGCAACGCGACCTCGGTGACGTCGAGGCGCCGCTGACTGATCAGCGTCAGCAACAGGTCGAAGGGTCCTTCGAAGTTCCGTAGCCGGACCCGGAAGCCGCCGCCCTCCCCGGTGCCCTCGGTGGAGTCGGTGGAATCCATCTACCGACCGGACCGCGCGATCACTTCACGTGCCAAGGACCGATAGGCTTGCGCACCACCGGATTTCGGCGCCCACGTCGTGATGGGTTCACCCGCGACACTCGTTTCCGGGAACCGGACGGTGCGGCTGATCACGGTGTCGTAGACCAGATCCCCGAACACCTCGACGACGCGCGTCATCACCTCGCGGGCGTGCAGGGTCCGGGCGTCGAACATGGTGACGACGATGCCAGACATCTGCAGCCGGGGGTTCAGCCGGTCTCGGACCTTCTCGACGGTGTCATTGAGGAGCGCGAGCCCGCGCAGGCTGAAGTACTCGCATTCCATCGGGATGATCACACCCTCGGCGCAGGCCAGAGCGTTGACGGTGAGCAGGCCCAGCGACGGCTGGCAGTCGATCAGGATGTAGTCGTAGCGGTCGAGCACCGGATACAGCGCCCGTCCCAGCGACTGCTCCCTCCCCACCTCGGTGACGAGCTGGATCTCCGCGGCGGACAGGTCGATATTGCTCGGCAGCAGGTCGAGGTTCTCGACACGGGTACGCATCAGCACATCGTCGATCGAGACCTTGCGTTCGACGAGGAGGTTGTGGACCGTCAGTTCGAGGTCGTTGTGGGCGACACCCAGACCTGCGGACAGCGCACCCTGCGGGTCGAGGTCGACGAGCAGGACACGGCGTCCCTGCTCGGCCAGCGACGCGCCCAGATTGATCGTGGAGGTCGTCTTGCCCACTCCGCCCTTCTGGTTGCACATCGCGATCACCTTGGCCGGACCGTGCGAGGTCAGGGGCTGCGGATCGGGAATCACACGCAGTGGGCGGCCGGTCGGGCCGAGTTCGGGGTCACCGCCGGGCGGGTCGTCGGAGGTCTGCTGTGGCGTGAGGAACGGGTGGTCGGTGTCGGTGGGGGCGCCCCCTCCGGCGAAGCCGTCTGCCGACGTCGCCGAGGGCGGCTGAGGTGTCATCACGGTTCGATGGCCCCTTCCTCGCTCGTGCATGCTCGCCCACGACGCTACCGCCTGGCTCCCCGGATGCCGTCACGGACACGCGGCGCGCCCGGCGACCTGCGTCACGAGCACGTCGGCACCCCTAACGGGCGCGAGGATGGGCGCCGGCCCAGACCTCCCAGAGCGAGCTGATCGTGACCAGCGTGTAGATCTGCGTCGTCGTCACGGACGCGTGGCCGAGCAACTCCTGGACGACGCGCACGTCGGCGCCGCCGTCGAGGAGGTGAGTGGCGAAGGAATGCCGCAGGGTGTGCGGGGAGACGCCGTCGGCGAGACCCACCCGGTCGGCCGCAGACCGGAGCACCTGCCAGGCGCTCTGCCTCGTCAACCGCCCACCACGGGAATTGAGGAACACCGCGGGACCGCCACGGGACACCAGAGCGGGTCGACCCCGGACCAGATACGCCTCGAGGGCCGCGAGCGCCGGCCTGCCGATCGGGACGATGCGCTCCTTGCCGCCCTTGCCACGCAGCAGCACCGCCCGATCGACGGCGTCGATGTCATCGAGATCGAGTCCGACGGCCTCGGAGATGCGGGCGCCGGTCGAGTACAGGAGCTCGAGCAGCGCACGGTCCCGCAACGCGCGCGGTTGGTCACCGGCGTCCTCTCCCCCCGTCGATTCGAGGAGTGCCAGCACCTGGTCCACGGGCAGCGACTTCGGCAGCCGCCGGCTCGGGGACGGCGGCTTGACGCCGTGCGCGACGTCCGTCCTGGTGAAACCCTCCGCCGTCGCGAACTTGTGCAACCCCCGCACGGCGATGAGCGCGCGAGCCGCCGACGCAGGCGCCAGCGGCCGCACGCCGTTCGAGGTGTCACCGCGACGCAACACGACGACGAAGTCGGTCACGTGCCGTTGCGCGACCCTGTCGAGGTCGTCGATGCCGCGGCTGGTCAGGTACTCGCTGTAGCGCTCCAGGTCGCGGCGGTACGACACAAGGGTGTTCGCTGCCACGCCTCGCTCGACGGCGAGGTGGTCCAGGTAGCTCGACACCTGTTGCGCGAGCACCTCAGGAGCCGTCCCCGCGGCGGTCGAACGCGGTCGGCCGGTCCGGCCACGGCGAGTCGACCGGTCTGCCCTCGGTCCCACCTCCCGCGCGCAGTGCCGCCAGCGCGAGGATTCCGGCCAGTGCGGTGGCGTTGACGATCTCACCGGACAGCGCCTGGGCGACGGCGTCGTCGACGGAGACCCGGGTGATCTCGAGGTCGGCTTCCTCGTGTTCCGGGTCGGGACGGTCCACGACGGTCAGGCCGGTCGCCAGGTAGACCCGGATCGCCTCGTCGGTGAACCCGGGCGACACCGCGACGTCGACGAGCACCGACCAGGTGTCGGCGGCGAGACCGGTCTCCTCGGCGAGCTCGCGCCGCGCCGCGTCGACCGGGTCCTCCCCCGCCGCGTCGAGCAGCCCGGCGGGCAGTTCGCGGATCCGGCGTCCGAGCGGATGCCGGTACTGGTCGATCAGCACGAGGCGGTCCCGCTCGTCGACGGCGACGACCGCGACCGCTCCGTGGTGCTCGACCACCTCACGGTTCGCGGCCACGCCGCCCGGCATCGCGACACGGTCCACCCGGAGCGCGACGATCGCGCCCTCGTACACCGTCCGACTGTCGAGCGTGTCGAAGTCGTGCCGTCCGGGTTCCGTCGACAGACCCTGTTCGGGTTCCACGGGCAGGTCAGCCCGCGGTGACGTCGGTCGCGTCCTCACCGACCGGCTCGGCTGCGACGGTGGCCGCCTTGCCGTTTCCGGCATGCACGTCGACCTCGAGTCGCTCGGCCACCTTGTACTTCACGGCCTCCCCGATGAACGCCGCGAACAGCGGGTGCGGGCGGGTGGGACGGCTCTTGAGCTCCGGATGTGCCTGCGTCGCAACGAAGAACGGGTGCTTGTCGGCGGGCAACTCGACGAACTCGACGAGGTGGCCGTCCGGAGAGGTGCCGCTGAACTTCAGGCCCGACTTGGCGATCCGGTCGCGATACGCGTTGTTCACCTCGTAGCGGTGTCGGTGCCGCTCGGAGACGGTCTCGCTGCCGTACGCGCGGGCGACGACCGAGCCCTTCTCGAGGACGGCCGGGTAGGCGCCCAGGCGCATCGTGCCGCCGAGATCCGCCTCACCCGCGACGATGTCCTCCTGATCCGCCATCGTGGAGATGACAGGGTGGGTCGTGTCCGGCTCGAACTCGGCGGAGTTCGCGTCGGTGAGTCCGACCGACCGGGCGGCCTCGATGACGACGGCCTGCAGGCCGAGGCACAGCCCGAGGAGAGGAATCTTGCGGGTCCGCGCGTACCGGATGGCACCGAGCTTGCCCTCGATGCCGCGGATGCCGAAGCCGCCGGGAATCAGGACTGCGTCGACCTCGCCCAGCGCCTCCTGCGCGCCGGCCTCCGTCTCGCACACGTCGGACGGCACCCAGTCGATCTCGACCTTCGCACGGTGCGCGAACCCGCCGGCGCGCAGCGCCTCGGTCACGGACAGGTAGGCGTCGGGCAGGTCGACGTACTTGCCGACCAGCGCCACCCGCACACTCTCGCGCGGGTTGTGGACGCGCTCGAGCAGGTCGCCCCAGACCGACCAGTCCACGTCGCGGAACGGCAGCCCCAGCTGACGAACCACGTACGCGTCGAGTCCCTCGCTGTGCAGCACCTTCGGGATGTCGTAGATGGAGCGGGCGTCCGGGGTGGAGATACAGGCGTCGACGTCGACGTCGCACATGAGCGCGATCTTGCGCTTGAGCGCCTCGGGGACGTCCCTGTCGCATCGCAGGATCAGCGCATCCGGCTGGATACCGATGTTGCGCAGCGCGGCAACCGAGTGCTGCGTCGGCTTGGTCTTGAGCTCGCCGGACGGGCCGAGGTACGGCACCAGCGAGACGTGCAGGAAGAAGACGTTGTCCCGTCCCACGTCGTGCCGGACCTGACGTGCCGCCTCGAGGAACGGCTGAGACTCGATGTCACCGACCGTGCCACCGATCTCGGTGATCACGACGTCGGGAACGTGGCCCTGCGCGTCGGCACCCGCCATCGCGAGGATCCGGGACTTGATCTCGTCGGTGATGTGCGGGATGACCTGGACCGTGTCACCCAGGTACTCACCGCGGCGTTCCTTCGCGATCACCGACGAGTAGACCTGGCCGGTGGTCACGTTGGCGAACGCGTTGAGATCCCGGTCGAGGAAGCGCTCGTAATGGCCTACGTCGAGGTCCGTCTCGGCACCGTCCTCGGTGACGAAGACCTCACCGTGCTGGAACGGGTTCATGGTGCCGGGGTCGACGTTGAGGTAGGGATCGAGCTTCTGCATCGTCACGCGGAGTCCACGTGCGGTGAGCAGCTGTCCGAGGCTGGATGCCGTCAGACCCTTGCCGAGGGAGGAGGCCACGCCCCCACTGACGAAGATGTGCTTGGTGGCGGTACGCGAATGACTGCGTGAGAGTGGCAAGAAGGGCTCCCGTGACGACTTGCAGGACTTGACCAAGGGTATAGCTGGGGCCTGCCGACCCACGGGTCTTCACGGTAACACCTTTGCAACCCGCAGCCGCGCACGGCACGCCTCGTTCGGCGAAACGGCCGTGTGATCCTCAGCCGAGCGGCACACCCACGGTGACGGCCGTCGCATTGGGCCCCGTCCCGAACCTGCCCGCACCACCGCCGAGCTGCTCCTGCAGCGCGAGGACCGTCGTGATCCGACCGGATTCCCGGTCCACGTTGTCGACGGTCGACACGCCCGACGACAGTGCGGTGTCGGATCGAACGACCGCGACCGGCCCGTTGCCCTGCGCGGACGCCGGCCGACCCGCCAGCACGGTTCCGGCGCCACGGCCGTCGAGCGCGCCCGCGAACCGCGCGACGACTGCGCCACGGTTTCCGCTGTCCGCCTCGCCGTCTCCGGTCAGGACGACCGCGAGCTGTGCGGGCGCGACGGTCCCGTTGTCGTAGGCGACGAATCCGCCGGCGCGAAGCGCGTCGAGCGCCAGCGCAAGTTCCTCCGGCGTGCTCTGCGGCTGCGCGCTCTGCGCGTTCAGCAGGAGTACCGAGCCGAGGAGATCGCCGGCGAGGCTGCCCTGGTCGACGGCGCCGGTGCGCAACTGGATTCCGGCGGGAACGACGTTGGTGACGGTGGTGCGCAACTGGTCGCCGCTCGCGGCGTCGACGAACGCCTCGGTGAGCGCGACCTTTCCGGTCACCGTTCCACCGGAGGCGCCGATCAGCCGGGTCACCTCGTCGAGGTCGGCGGGATCCGCGTCGGGGGTCGTGACGACGACGACCGACCGTTGGGTCAGTGCGTCCCGGACCACCCGATCCGCCACGGCCGCGTCGAACCCGTCTGCGGCGCTGAGCTGCTCACCGAGCTGGTTGTTCTCGTCGGTGAGGTCGTTGATGCGGTTCTGCATCTCGGCCTTGTCGTCACGCAGTCCGGACAGCAGCGAATCGGACAGGGTTCCCGACCCCAGAACCACTCCGATGGCGAGGGCGAGGAAGATCGCCGCGATCGAGATCGCGTGTTGACGCAGAGAAATCACGTGAAGAGTCCCTGAACCCAGATCGCGAAGCTGTTCCACGACTCCACGGCCCAGTCGATCGCCTCGCCACCGACGTTCGACACGACGAGGGCGACGATCACCGCGGTCAGCGCCGCCAGCACCAGGAGCGCGACGGCCGCACCCGAGACCCTGCTGCGGTACAGCGTCGCAACGGCTTTCGCGTCCACGAGTTTCGGGCCGACCTTGAGCCGCGTCATGAACGCGGCCGGGTTGTCCTCGCGGCGCCCACGATCGAAGAACTCGTCGAGGGAGACGGTCGTGCCGACCGTGACGATCAGCGAGGCCCCGTGATGATCGGCAAGCAACAGCGCCAGGTCTGCCGGCGCCGCCGCAGCAGGGAACGTCATGGCGCCGATCCCGAGATCCTGGATCCGTTCGAGGCCGGGCGCGTGGCCGTCCGGGTCCGCAGGGAGCACCACTTCGGCACCCGATTTGAGGGTTGCCGCGGTCACATCCTCCGGATCACCGACGATGAGGTCCGGGCGATACCCGGCCGCGGACAGCGCATCTGCACCCGCACCGACGCCGATCAGGATGGGCGAGTACTCCTTGATGAACGGCTTCAGATTCTTCAGATCCGCGGCGTGGTCCGGTCCGTCGGCGACGACCACCACGTGCCGGTCCGTCATCTCGACGTCCACCTCGGGAACCCCGACGCCGTCGATGAGCAACGGGCTCTCGGTGCGGATGAACTCGATGGTGTTACCCGAGAACGCCTCGAGGTGGTCGACCAAGCCGGTCTTCGCCTCGATCATCAGGTCCGAGATCTCCGCCTCGGTCTGCTCGACGCCTGCGGCCAGCCGTCGTTCGCCGGTGTAGATCCCGCCTTCGTGGAGACGAACCTTGGAGCCGTCCTTGGTCTTCTTGAACACCTCCTCACCGACGGAGTCGACGAGGACGATCCCGTTGGCGACGAGCACCTCGGGACCCAGGTTCGGATAGCGACCGGAGATCGACGCAGACGCGTTGACGACAGCGGTGACGCCGGCCTCGACGAGCGCATCCGCGGTGACGCGGTCGAGGTCCAGTTCGTCGAGGACGACGATGTCGCCCGGGCCGACGCGGCGAAGCAGCTTCGCCGTGTTGCGGTCAACCCTGGCGATGCCGGACACTCCCGGCAGCGATTCGGTGTTTCGTGACAACAGAGCGGGCATCTTCATGCCCACGATGATGGCCCTCGGACCTGCCGGCGGCGGGGAGGCGCGCCGAACCTTTTACCTCATGAGTCACACGAACACCACCAGCGACACACGGAATCGTGGGCGGATCGTCCCTTCCCCGCGCTGCCCAGCCGCGGTCAGGACTTCCGCTCGAGGCTCGCGGTCGCGAGCAGCTCCTCGGCGTGGGCGCGCCCCGTCTCGGTGTCTCCGAGGCCGGCCAGCATCCGTGCCAGCTCGACCACACGTTCGTCGTCGGTGAGCGTGCGAACCCCGGAGTCCGCGCCGCGCTTGCCGTCGACCTTGTCGACGACCAGATGGGTGTCGGCGAAGGCCGCCACCTGCGGGAGGTGCGTGACGACGATGACCTGGTGCGTGCGTGCCAATCGGGCCAGCCGTCGCCCGATCTCGACGGCCGCGCGGCCTCCGACACCCGCATCGACCTCGTCGAACACCATCGTCGCGCCCGACTGTGCGCCCGCGAGCACCACTTCCAACGCGAGCATGACTCGCGACAGCTCACCTCCCGAGGCGCTCTTTCCGAGCATGAGCGACGGAGCGCCGTCGTGCGCGGCGAGCCGGAACTCGACCTCGTCGACCCCGGCGGACCCGGCATGCACTGCCGCACCGCCGACGTCGAGTGGCGCCGAGTCCTGAGCGGTCGCCGGCATCGGTCGGACCACGACCTCGAGCTTCGCCTTCCCCATCGCGAGCCCGGCGAGTTCGGCTGTCACGGCCTTGCCGAGCTTGCCCGCCGATTTCGCACGCGCCCGACTCAACGCCGATGCAGCCTCGGCGAGCGCGGTCGCAGCCGAGTCGACACGAGCCGCGAGTGACGCGAGTGCATCCGCGGAGACGTCGATGCGGCCGAGCCGCTCGCGGGCCTGCGCTGCCCAGTCGAGCACCCCGTCCACGTCCGCCGCGTACTTGCGGGTCAGCGTCTTCAGCTCGGCCTGCCTGCTCAGCAGGGTGTCGAGCGCACCGGGATCCGAAGGCAGGTCCTCGAGATAGCCGGTCAGGTCCGACGCCACGTCCGTGAGGATCGTGATCGCCTCGGCGAGTCTGGGGGCCAGCGCGGTCAGTGACTGGTCGTCGGCGGACTCGACGCGTGAGCGGGCCTCGCCGAGCAGGTCGAGAGCACCGACGGCACCCGGACCGGCATCCTCCGCGAGGTCCCCGGGGCCTGCCAGTGCGGCCTGCGCCTCCGCCGCCGCGGAACGCAGCGAATCGAGGGCACCGAGTCGCTTGACCTCGGCGACGATCGCCACGTCCTCGCCCGGCTGCGGG
This sequence comes from Rhodococcus gannanensis, assembly GCF_042681175.1. NCBI lineage: Bacteria > Bacillati > Actinomycetota > Actinomycetes > Mycobacteriales > Nocardiaceae > Rhodococcus > Rhodococcus gannanensis. Next base: position 5,144 of record NZ_JBHUFB010000012.1, on the reverse strand, counting down.
GCGACGCCGTCGATCTCGTTCAGCGCGAACTCCAGCCGGTCCGCCTCCTGCGCGAGTTCACGGCTGCTCCGGGTTCGCTCGTCCAGCTCGGCGCGCGCCTGCAGCCACTCCGACCGCAGGGCGCGGTACTTGTCGAGCAGTGAACCGAGTGGAGCACCACCGAACTCGTCGAGAGCCTGCCGCTGCTGGTCTGGACGTTGCAGTCGGAGCTGGTCGTTCTGGCCGTGAACAGTCAGCAGGGGTGTCGTCAGGTCGGCGAGTACGCCCGCAGGCACGCTCCGACCGCCGAGATGCGCCCTGGACCGACCGTCCGCTGCGACGGTGCGGACGGCGATGACCGTCCCGTCGTCGTCGCGTTCGGCTCCCGTCGACTCGAGCATCCGGTCGATGTCGGCGGCCGTCTGAGCGCCGACGTTCGTCGTCGAGAAGCGGCCCTCGACGACCGCGCGGTCGGCTCCCACCCGCACGCGGCCCGCGTCGGCGCGTGCACCGCCGAGCAGGTGGAGACTGGTCACGACCATCGTCTTGCCCGCGCCCGTCTCACCGGTGAGCACCGTGAATCCCTCGTGGAACTGGGCTGCGGCCGACGCGATCGCGCCGAGCGAATCGATGCGGAGTTCAGTGAGCACGCCGATCGTCCCCCTCCCCGCGGCCACGCAGACCGCGCCAACCCTTCACCGGCAGTTCGAACTTGCGCACCATCCGGTCCGCGAAGGGTGCCGAGTCCAAGCGGATCCACTTGACGGGATTCGCTCCGCGGACGATCTCGACGCGACCGCCCGCGGGAAGCTCGAGGGTGCGACTGCCGTCGCAGAACACCAGACCGTCGTGACCGCCGGCGTAGGTCTCGACTGCGATGGTCGATTCCGGGCTGGTGACCAGCGGCCGCGCGAACAGTGCATGCGCGTTGCTCGGAATCACCAGCAGCGCTTCGAGTTCCGGCCACACGACGGGACCACCCGCCGAGAACGCATAGGCGGTCGAACCCGTCGGGGTCGAGACGAGCACGCCGTCGCACCCGAACGACGACACCGGCCGGCCGTCCACCTCGAGTACCAACTCCAGCACCCCGAGCCGGGAGACGTTCTCGATGCTCGCCTCGTTCAGCGCCCATCCCCGGTCCACGATCACGTCGTCCACCCGGATCGCGATGTCGATCGTCATCCGATGCTCGACGCGATAGTCCTGGCGGATCAGATGAGCGAGTGCCTCTTCGAGGTGCTCCGCCTCGGTCTCCGCGAGGAATCCGATCCGGCCGAGGTTGATCCCGAGTACCGGAATGTCCGCGGCTCGCGCCAGTTCGGCGCCGCGCAGGAACGTTCCGTCACCACCGAGGACGAGCACCAGTTCGCAGCCGGCGGCTGCGTCGGGGCCCGGCTCCACGGCGACGACGTGGAGTTCGTCCGTCTCGGTCGGCTCGGCCGGATCCACCCCCACCGCCGGGTCGGTCCGAGTCGCGAGCACGCGCAGCCCGATTCCGGCTGCAGCGAACACCCGGGCGATACGTCTCGTCGTGTCGGTGATCTCGGCGCGCCCCGTGTGGGCGACGACCAGGATCTCGCGGTGAGCCGCACTCACTGAGGACCCTCCTCGACCGCGCGCCTCACGAGATCGTCGACATCGGGAGCACCGGGATCGCCCTGCTTGCGCAACCACAGGAAGTACTCGACGTTCCCCGAAGGACCGGGTAGCGGACTCGCCACCACACCGAGGGTGCGCAGACCCAGTCCGTCGGCCGCCCGCGACACCTCGAGCACTGCCTCCGCTCGCAATTTCGGATCACGCACCACACCGCCGGAACCGACGCGATCCTTGCCGACCTCGAACTGCGGCTTGACCATCGGCACCAGATCCGCGCCGTCGGCTGCACACGTCACGAACGCCTCCAACACCAGCTTCAACGAGATGAACGAGAGGTCGGCGACGACGACGTCGACCTGACCGCCGATCTGGCCGGGTTCGAGCGAACGCACGTTGGTGCGGTCGACGACCGTCACGCGGTCGTCGGACTGCAGCCTCCACACGAGCTGTCCGTATCCGACGTCCACCGCAACCACCTCGGTTGCACCGCGGCTGAGGAGGACGTCGGTGAACCCTCCCGTCGACGCTCCCGCGTCGAGGCACCGCTTCCCGGAGACCGTCAGCCCCACCGGCTCGAACGCCTCCAGTGCGCCGAGCAGCTTGTGCGCCCCGCGGGACGCCCAGGACACCTCGTCGGTCTCCTCGGTGATCAACAACGGAGTTCCCGCCTCGACACCGGTTGCGGGCTTGACGGCGACGGAACCGTTGATCAGAACCCGCCCGTCCGCGATCAGCTGTGCCGCATGCTCCCTGGAGCGAGCCAGACCACGCCGAACCAGTTCGGCGTCGACTCGTGCGCGCCTGGCCACCTCAGATCTTGTCCACGGTCTCGAGGGCCTGCACCAGAACCTCGTGCGCGCGCTCCAGGATGTGCGCCTGGTGCGGAATCGACTGCTGGTCGTCCGGCGAGTCGACGGCGGGCAGACCCGCGAGGAGATCGTCGACCTCGGCATGGATCTGCTGCGGGTCGACTGTCCGGGGCGGACCCGGCAGGTGCTGCCCGGGTTTGGGTGTCGGCGTACTCATCGCACACAACGCTATCCGATCGACCCGACAGCGCGCAGTCGGCCGCGTCAGTCCCGCGGGCCGCTCAACCGGTCGGCGACGGCGGAGGCCACCGGACCGCGACCACGGACGTCGGCGATGCCGTTCGCTTCCCATGCCGCGGCCAGGGCGGCACGGAGAACGACGGACTCGTCGACGTCGTCACCTGCCTCGATCCACAGCGTCGCGCCGTCGACCTGCGCGGAAACGTCACGATGCGGCGCGATCCGCAGTGCCTCAGGGGCCTTCTCCAGCGCCGCGAGCGTGTGTGCGAGATAGGTGGGGCGATCGGACGGCGCCGCGACGAGCAGATCAGCGGGGGTGCTCACCCCGCTCAACACCAGCAGGGAGTCGAGTCCGGCGTCGTTCGCACCCGCGATGTCCGTGTCGATGCGGTCGCCGATCACCAGCGGACGCTCCGCACCGCTGCGACGCACGGCGTCGTCCATGAGTGGGCGCGCAGGCTTACCCGCCACGTCGGGTGCGCGGCCGGTGGCCGTCCGCAGCGCCGCGACCATCGATCCGTTGCCGAGACACAGACCGCGCTCGGTGGGCAGTGTGGAGTCGACGTTCGATGCGACCCAGTACGCACCGGCCCGGATCGCGAGTGTCGCCTCGGCGAGAATCCGCCACCCCGTGTCAGGCGAATGTCCCTGCACCACCGCGACGGGAGCGTCGTCGTAGCTCCGGACCGGATTCAAACCCACGAGTTCGACCTCGTGCGCGAGTGCGTCCGTTCCGACGACGAGCACCGCAGACCCGGCGGGGATCTGCTGCGCCAACAGTCGCGCTGCCGACTGGGAGCTTGTCACGACCTCGAATTCCGTTGCAGGAAAACCGAGTACGTTCAGGTGGCCGGCCACGTCCGCCGGGCTTCGGCTGGCATTGTTGGTGACGTAGAAGAGCCGAGGCCCGCCGTCGACGACGAGCGCGTCCCGCGCCCCGGGGATTGCGTCCGCACCCGCGTAGACGGTGCCGTCCAGGTCGAGCAGCAGAACGTCGTACCGATCGCGCAGCCTCGAGGCGGCGGGGGCGCCTGCTGTCACTGGTCGTCGGACAGGTCGGCGACCCGCTCCTCGGCATCCGTGTCGCCGTCGTGGTCGGCGGCGGCTGCATTGAGGAACCACTTCAGCCCGTCCTGCTTGCGACCGGCAGCGACGAGCGCATCCGCATACGCGTAGAACAGCCGGGCAGCCGTCGGTCCGGACTTCGATGCATCCAGTTCGGGGGTCTGCAACGTCACGACCGCCTGATCGAACTGCCCGAGATCCATCCGGGCACCGGCAACCACGATCCGCAGTTCGGTGGCCTCGTCACCGGTCAGTGCGCGCGCTTCCTCACTGCGTCCGAGTTCGATCGCCCGCTCGGGTCGACCGAGGCCACGTTCACAGTCCGCCATGACGGCGAGAAGTCCCGGACCGCCCGCCATACGGCGCGCCGCCCGCAGCTCGGACAGCGCCTCCGCCCATTCGCCGGCGTGGTACGCGACGATGCCGGCGGTCTCGCGGACCACCGCGACGCGACCTGCGCGATTGCGCGCAGCGCGCGCGTGAGCCAGCGCGAGTGTCGGATCGTCCTCGATGAGCTTGCTCGCCATCACCAGGTGGCGTGCGACCGTGCCTGCGTTCGACTTGTCGAGACTCAGCAGGTCACGACGGACAGCCGGATCGAGCTCGCCGGGCTGGACGTCCTCGGGCAGTTCCGGCTCGTCGGGCCGGGCAGAGCGTCGTTCGGGAAATGCTCCTCCGTCACGCGGACGCGGGACGAAGCCGCCCTCACCGCCGCGCCGCTGGGGGCCACCGCTGCGGCGGTCCGGTCCACGACGATCTCCACCGGGCCGGTCGCCACGGAACTCGCCGCGAGCACCGTCACGACGCTCCCCGCCGCTGGAGCGGCGGTCGCCGCCTGATCTGCGATCGTCGCCACCGCGTTCGCCCTGGTAGCTGCCGCCCGATCGTCGGTCGCCGCCTGCGCCCCTCTGCTCGCTTCGGCCGGAGCCGTCACGGCGGTCGCCACCGGGGCCACGGCGGTCGTCGCGGTGACCGGAGCCGCTGTCGCGTCGGGGTCCGTCGTGCCGCCGGCCGCCCCGCGAGGGATCACCACCGCGACGTCGTTCCGAATCGTCGCCTCCGTGGGATCGACGCTCTCCGTTGTTGTCCGCCACAACGTCTCCTTCGAACACAAACCGGAACCAAGTCAATGAAAACACGAAAGGGGACCCAGTAGTATGGGTCCCCTTTCGGATGTTATGTACGGCGGTGTCCTACTCTCCCACACCCTGTCGAGTGCAGTACCATCGGCGCTGGAGGGCTTAGCTTCCGGGTTCGGAATGGGACCGGGCGTTTCCCCTCCGCTATGGCCGCCGTAACTCTGTGAAACTGTCACACGGATTCAGAGAAAACCATCCACACCCGAAAGATGTGGTGGGTTCTCCATCCGATACAACGTGTGTTGTTTCAGATACCGCACAGTGGACGCGTAGCTTCTTTGTGGTAAGTCCTCGGCCTATTAGTACCAGT
>NZ_JBHUFB010000011.1:0-567 GCF_042681175.1 Rhodococcus gannanensis | reverse complement strand
GACACCGACATCTTCACCGAACGCGAATCCGAGGTCCGCAGCTACAGCCGATCCTGGCCCACCGTCTTCACCTCCGCCAAAGGATCCTGGCTCCGCACCGAAGACGGCCGCGACTACCTCGACTTCTTCGCCGGCGCAGGCGCCCTCAACTACGGACACAACAACCCCGTCCTCAAACGCGCCCTCCTCGACTACCTCGACAGCGACGGCATCACCCACGGCCTCGACATGCACACCGCCGCCAAACGCCGCTTCCTCGAAACCTTCGACGCCCTCGTCCTCGGACCCCGCCACCTCGACTACAAAGTCCAGTTCCCCGGACCCACCGGCACCAACGCCGTCGAAGCCGCCCTCAAACTCGCCCGCAAGGTCACCGGCCGCGAATCCATCGTCAACTTCACCAACGCCTTCCACGGCATGACCCTCGGCTCCCTCTCCGTCACCGGCAACTCCATGAAACGCGCCGGAGCAGGCATCCCCCTCGTCCACTCCACACCCATGCCGTTCGACAACTACTTCGACGGCGAAATGCCCGACTTCCACTGGTTCGAACGCGTCCTCGACGAC
>NZ_JBHUFB010000010.1:786811-792261 GCF_042681175.1 Rhodococcus gannanensis | reverse complement strand
GAGTCGAACTGACCGCCGATCACATCGCCCTGCACCACACCGGAGTCGACCCGCACACCCGGACCGGTCGGCTCCTTGTACACGCTGATGGGGCCCGGGGCGGGGAGGAAGCCGCGGCCGGCGTCCTCACCGTTGATCCGGAACTCGAACGAGTGCCCGCGCGGGGTCGGGTCCTCGGTGAACTCGAGGGCCTCACCGTTGGCGATGCGGAACTGCTGACGCACCAGGTCGATGCCCGCGGTCTCCTCGGTGACCGGATGCTCGACCTGCAGACGGGTGTTGACCTCCAGGAAGGAGACGGTGTCACCCTGCACCAGGTACTCCACGGTGCCGGCACCGTAGTAGCCGGCCTCCTTGCAGATCGCCTTCGCCGAGTTGTGGATCCGGTCCCGCTGATCGTCGGTCAGGAACGGCGCGGGGGCCTCCTCGACCAGCTTCTGGAAACGACGCTGCAGCGAGCAGTCGCGGGTACCGGCGACGATGACGTTGCCGTGCTGATCGGCGATCACCTGCGCCTCCACGTGCCGGGCCTTGTCGAGGTACTGCTCGACGAAGCACTCCCCACGACCGAACGCGGCGACCGCCTCACGGGTCGCGGACTCGAACAGCTCCGGGATCTCCTCGATGGTGTGCGCGACCTTCATGCCGCGGCCACCGCCACCGAACGCCGCCTTGATCGCGACCGGCACCCCGTACTGCTTCGCGAATTCGACGACCTCGTCGGCGCCCTTGACCGGGTCCTTGGTGCCGGCGGCCATCGGCGCGTTCGCGCGTTCGGCGATGTGCCGGGCGGTGACCTTGTCACCGAGGTCGCGGATCGACTGCGGCGACGGTCCGATCCAGATCAGGCCGGCGTCGATCACGGCCTGCGCGAAGTCGGCGTTCTCGGACAGGAACCCGTACCCGGGGTGGATCGCGTCGGCACCGGACTTGGCGGCGGCGTCGAGGATCTTGTCGAACACCAGGTACGACTCGGCCGAGGTCTGCCCACCGAGGGCGAACGCCTCGTCGGCCAGCTTCACGAACTGCGCATCCGCATCGGGCTCCGCGTACACCGCGACACTGCCGTACCCGGCGTCCTTCGCGGCCCGGATGACACGCACAGCGATCTCACCGCGGTTCGCGACGAGCACCTTCGTGATCTGTGTGCTGGCATGACTGGGCACGGAGCCTCCTGTTGATCGCAAGGGGTCGCCACGGGCGGGCGTCCCTTCCGGGGATCAGTCCCGGCTGGTGTGTTGTCGGCAGTTCTCGAAGTGTATGCACCGGTCGAGAAGCGAACGCAATCGGCTGGGGCGACGCCTACGGAACCGTTGAACACCCTAAGCCCTACTGACCAGTAGTTTTTCGGTTCGCCGGGTGGTCTCACCGGGTGACGGATGCCGGCAGTCCGCACGTTCCGGTGCCGACAGCCTCCTCCATGAGGCTGCGCAGCCGGGTGACGTACCGGTGGACCGCCGCCGTGGCCGACTCGGTCGCCGGGAAACGGGCCGCGATGTTGACGCCCTGCGGTGTCCGGTTCACCCAGATGTGCACGTCGCTCGAGTACTGCTTGCTCCGCAGCGCGCGGGCGTTCCGGTCCGGCCACTCGGTCGCCGCGGGAATGAACCGCAGGTCCATGTACGACACCACGAACCGGGGGAGGGGGGAGGTGCCGAGGGCGTCACAGACCCACTCGAACGGCACCTGGGAGGCCGGTTTCGCGGCCGTGACCTGGACGGACGCTCGCCGGACCAGGTCGGCGAACGACCCCGCCCCACGCACACCGAAGCTGATCGGACTGATCCCGACGAACCAGCCGATCGAGCCGGCCCACCCCGGGGCGTCGCGGGTGTGCATGGGTGTGACGGCGTCGAATCGGTCCGCTCCGGCGAGCTCGGAGCCGACGATCGCCATGCATGCCAGGGCGCCGGCGAAGAAGCCGTGCCCGATCTTCCGGCACATCACCGCGAACGCGTCCGCGTCGTCCCGGTCGAGGACCCACGCGGACAACCCGCGCTGCGCGGACGGGTGGTCGGGCAGTTCGCCGAGGTCGAGGGGGAACTCCGGGAGCTGCCCGTGTCCGCGGTCGAGGACGCCCCGCCACAGTGCGACCGCCGGATGGTCCGTCGACAACTCGCCGACGCGGGTGCGTTCGTGCGCGCTGAAGTCCAGGTAGCTGCCCACCGGGAACAGAGCCGGATCGACGCCGTCCCGCTCGGCGCGGTACAGCGCGTCGATCTCCTGCGCGACGAGTACCACCGAGTACCCGTCGACGAGTGCGTGGTCGGCGGCGAAGTACACGGTGAACGCCCGGTCGCGGTCCGGCGGCTCGACGGTCGCGAACGCGAACGCGGGCCACGACGTCGGCGCCGTGCAGCCGTCGAAGAGCGACTGGAGGTGCGCGCAGTTCTCGGCGGCCGACGTGCGGTAACCGTGCTTCTGCGAATCCACCCGCACCCGGCCCGGGGCAACCGTCCGCCGCCTCAGGTCCCCGGCGCCGGGGGTGAGTCCCGCGTGACTGCGCAACCCCTCGTGCCGGTCGATCCAGGTGTTCAGCGCGCGACCGAAGGACTCGGCGTCGAGCGGTCCGGTGATCTCGAACGCCGTGCCGAGCCACGACTCGCGTCCCGACCACGGGTCGGTGTGCGCCTCACGCAGCCGGGACTCCTGCACGAACGACGACGGCCTGGCGTCAACGAACCACGGGTTCGCGCCGTCGCACGGAGCGGTCGGAATCCACTCCGTCAACGTCCCCGGGGTGACGGGGTAGTCCACCAGTTCGGTGAATTCCATACGCAGAACCCACTTCTCGAGATCGGCACAGTCGAATCGGGGTCGCGCTCACTCCCGCAGATGACGCTTGATGCGGGTCAGCATCGCGGACATGCCTCGGAGTCGCAGCGGGCTGACGGCGTCCGCCAGTCCCAGCGCGGAGTAGAAGTCTCCGGGCACCTCCAGTATCGCCTGTGCGCTCTGTCCGTCCAAACCCTGATGGAGAATCGACGCGAATCCGCGTGTCGTCGGTGCCTCCGGGGGTGCGCTGAAGTGCAGCCGGACGTGATCGCGGTCCGCCGCGTCGACCGACAGGAACAGCGGTGACTGGCACTCCGGCACCGGCTCCATCGCCGCTTCCTGCAACTCGTCAGGCAGCTCCGGAAGTTCCCTGCTGAACTCCAGCAGCAACTGCAGTTTCTCCTGGTCGGACACCGAGGCGAAGTCGTCGACGATATCGGCGAGCGGTGCGGGCAACGTCATGCGATCGCCGGGACCTCGCCGGGCTCCTCGCCCTTGACGATCGGCACCCGCACCGCATTGCCCCACTCGGTCCACGAACCGTCGTAGTTGCGCACCTTCTGGAATCCGAGCAGGTAAGTGAGGACGAACCAGGTGTGGCTCGACCGCTCGCCGATCCGGCAGTACGCGATCACGTCGTCGGTGGGTGCCAGTCCGGAGTACACCTCGTCCAGTTCGGTGCGCGAGCGGAACCGGCTGTCCGGTGCGGCCGCCTTCGCCCACGGAATCGAGATCGCGCCGGGGACGTGACCGCCGCGCAGCGCGCCCTCTTCCGGGTAGTCGGGCATGTGGGTCCGCTCGCCAGTGTACTCCTGGGGCGACCGGACGTCGACCAGGGGGCCACCGTCGAGGTGGGCGAGCACGTCGTCCTTGAAGGCCCGGATCAGGGCGTCGTTCCGTTCGACGACCGGGTAGTCGGTGGGCGCGTTCTCCGGCACGTCGAAGGTGGTGTCGCGGTTCTCCGCGATCCACGCGTCCCGGCCGCCGTCGAGCAGGCGGACGTCCTCGTGACCGAACAGCGTGAACACCCACAGGGCGTACGCCGCCCACCAGTTGCTCTTGTCGCCGTAGATCACGACCGTGTCGTCCCGGTGAATGCCCTTGCGGCTCATCAGGTCCGCGAACGCCGCGCCGTCGATGTAGTCGCGGGTCACCGGGTCGTTGAGGTCGGTGTGCCAGTCGATCTTCACCGCGCCGGGGATGTGTCCGATGTCGTAGAGCAGCACGTCCTCGTCGGACTCGACGATCTTGATGCCGGGGGTGCCGATGTGCGCGCCCAGCCATTCGGTGGTGACGAGGCGCTCCGGGTGCGCGTAGGCCGCGAAGGACGGGTTGGGATCGGGCGCAACGGGCACGGTGCAGGCTCCTGACGGTCTGACGACGAGTTGACAGCGCAAGTCTAGGCGCAGTGCACCGCCCGACGCCTTGCCGACGTCGAGCCGTTCAGGTCACACTCGGCGAGGCCGTCCACAGTTCCGCGATTCCCACCCCGACGTCTCCGAGGAGGCGCCGCACCAGCGGCAGTCCGATGCCGATGACACTCGACGGATCGCCTTCGATGCGATCGATGAACCAGCCGCCGAGCCCGTCCAGGGTGAAAGCACCTGCGACCTGCATCGGCTCACCCGAGTCGAGGTACGCCTCCAGGTCGTCGCCCGACGGGGTGCCGAAGTGCACGACCGTCGCGCTGTCCGCACTGGAATCGCCGACTTGCACGCCGTCGCGGACCCGCAGCACGCAGTGCCCCGTCAGGAGGGTGCCGCTGCGTCCCGCCATCGACCGCCAGCGTGCCCGGGCGACGTCGGCGTGATGCGGTTTGCCCTGCAACTCGCCGTCGATCAGCAGCATGGAGTCGCATCCGACGACCACAGCGTCCGCTACGACGTCGGCGGGCAGCGCGGGCAGCACCGCCGTCGCCTTAGCCCGGGCCAACTCCGTCACCACGTGCTGCGGTGCCGCGCGGGGTCCGAGTGCCGCCTGGATCGCGTCCTCGTCCACGCCGGACACGTGCACGTACGGCTCGATCCCCGCCTTGCGCAGGACGGTGAGTCGCGCAGGCGAGGCCGAGGCGAGAACGAGCCTGGTCACGCTCGGTTGTTGAACGCGTAGGGCGAGAACGGCGCGCGCACGCGGTGCATGCTGGTCGGCTCTCCCCAGTGGTCGGCGGGAGTGGTGTCGACGGGCGCCTCCGTCGAGCCTGCGGCGGCGAGGACCGCGACGAGCGCGGCGATGTCGGCGTCGCTGGGATTGCCCTTGAGCACCTTGATGACCGGCAATTGCCTACCTTCGGTTGCGGCCGCCGCGTCGATCGTCTCGGCGGCTTCGGTGAGCACCTCGACCTCGGCGAGTGCGTTGTCGGTGATTGTCACCTGTTCAATGTATTCGCTGACGCCCACTGCGCCGATGTCATCGCTGATGCTCACAGGGGAATGTTTCCGTGCTTCTTGGGGGGCAGAGTCACCATCTTGCGTTCGAGCAGACGCAGGGCGGCGACGATCTGACCGCGGGTGTGCGACGGCGGGATGACGGCGTCGACGTAACCACGTTCGGCGGCGATGTACGGGTTGACGAGGGTGTCCTCGTACTCGTTCTGCAACTGCAGGCGCAGTGCGTCGACGTCCTGCCCGTTCGCGGCGGCGTCCTTGAGCTGCTTGCGGTAGACGAACCCGACCGCG
>NZ_JBHUFB010000010.1:786017-786650 GCF_042681175.1 Rhodococcus gannanensis | reverse complement strand
TGCTTGGAGCCCATCACGTCGTACGCGCCGCCGTACGCCTTGCGGGTGATGACGGTGATCTTCCCGACGGTGGCCTCACCGTAGGCGTAGAGCAGCTTCGCACCGCGCCGGATGATGCCGTTGTATTCCTGGTCGGTGCCGGGCAGGAACCCGGGGACGTCGACGAGGGTGACGATCGGAACGTTGAACGCGTCGCAGGTCCGGACGAACCGGGCCGCCTTCTCCGAGGCGTCGATGTCGAGGCAGCCCGCGAACTGCATCGGCTGGTTCGCCACGATCCCCACCGAGCGGCCGTCGATGCGGCCGAACCCGACGATGATGTTCGCGGCGCGCCCGGCCTGCACCTCGAGGAACTCGTCGTCGTCGAGCAGACGCCGGATCACCTCGTGCATGTCGTACGGCTGGTTCGCCGAGTCGGGGATGATCGTGTCGAGTTCGAGGTCCTCGTCGGTCAGCGACTCCTCGATCGATCCCGCGATCGGATCGGACGGCGCCAGCCGGGGTGCGGCGGCCTGATTGTTGCTGGGCAGGTAGGAGAGCAGGTCCTTGACGTAGTCGAGGGCGTCCTGCTCACCGGAGGCGACGTAGTGCGCGACACCGGACTTCGCCATGTGGGTGTGGGCGCCACCGAGG
>NZ_JBHUFB010000010.1:604941-785785 GCF_042681175.1 Rhodococcus gannanensis | reverse complement strand
ATGTTGCGGTGGAAGATCTCCCCGTACAGGCCGAGGGAGACCACACCCTCCTGGATGCGGGCGCCGGCGCCCTCGTTGATCCCGATCAACGGACGCCCGGTCTTCAGCGCCAGGTCCATCACCTTGACGATCTTCTCGCCGTAGATCTCACCGAGGCTGCCGCCGAACACGGTCGCGTCCTGGGAGAACACGCACACGTCGCGGCCGTCGACGGTGCCGTACCCGGTGACGACACCGTCACCGGCGGGGCGGTTGTCGCCGAGACCGAAGTTCGTCGACCGGTGCCGCGCCAACGCGTCCAGTTCGACGAACGACCCCTCGTCCAGCAGTGCCTCGATGCGCTCACGGGCCGTCAGCTTGCCCTTGGCGTGCACCCGCTCCACCGCCGCCTCACCGGACGGGAAACGTGCCTCGGTCTGACGACGGTGCAGGTCCGCGAGCTTGCCCGCGGTCGTATGGATATCGGGGACGTTCGACGCCGCGGTGGCGGCGGACTCCTGGACGCTGGTCATGGGACCCGAGCTTATCGGCCGTCGGCAGGGCCCGGTCGGGGCAGGTCGGATCGCGGCGAATCGTCCAACTTAAGCTACCGGCGGGTAGCGCACGTGTCCGGGGGCCGGATCGGACACCGGCGGGTTCGCCGGGCGCCTGGGGAGTGCGGGTCCGGGGACACCCTAGGCTCGTCGCATGTACACGGACCTGAACCGGCCACCGCTGAACGCCGATGCCTTGCGTACCGCGCTCGTGAGCGGGGGCGGTGATCCACGGGCCTTCTACTCCTCGCTCGACGTCGTCGCCGAAACCGGATCGACGAATGCCGATCTGCTGGCCAGGTCGGTGGACAGCGCTCTCGACAGGGCGGTCCTCATCGCCGAGTACCAGGACCACGGCCGGGGCAGGCACTCACGCAGCTTCGTCGCTCCGCCGCGGTCGTCGGTGTCGGTGTCGGCGCTGCTGCGGATGCCCGGACTGCCGCTGGAGTCGATGGGCTGGTTCCCGCTCATGACGGGCGTCGCCGTCGTCGACGCCCTCCGTTCCGTCGCCGAGGTCGACGCAACTCTCAAGTGGCCGAACGACGTCCAGATCGACGGGAAGAAGGTCGCCGGGATCCTCGCCGAGGTGGCCGCGACCACGCCGGCGCCCGCGGTGGTCATCGGGGTCGGACTCAACGTCACGCTGACCGAGGCGGAACTGCCCGTTCCCACGGCCACCTCGCTCCAGCTCGCCGGTGCCACCGTCACCGACAGGGACATCCTCGCCCGGGCGCTGCTGCGCTCGCTCGCCGCGCAGTACTCGGCATGGCAGGCGGACGGTTGGCGCGTCGACGGGCTGGCCGCCGACTACCGCGACCGCTGCGGCACCCTCGGGCAGCGGGTACGGGTGGAGTTGCCCGGCGACACGGAGCTGATCGGCACGGCCACCGACGTCGACCTGCAGGGACGCATCGTGGTCCGTCCCGACGACGGCGGTGAGCCGGTCGCGGTGTCTGCGGGTGACGTCACGCATCTGCGGCCGCATCCCGCGACCTGACACGAGTCGAGGGGTGCGCGCCCGGTGGGCCCGCACCCCTCGAACGCGTGATGCCGACGATCAGTACCGATCGGTGTCCCAGGTGGTGATCGCCCAGATGACGACCACGCTCAGGCTGATGATCAGGATCGACCACAGCGGGTAGTACGGCAGCCACAGGAAATTGGCGATGATCGCCAGCGCGGCGAGGAAGATCGCCGTGATCCGCGCCCATACCGCGCCGGAGAGCAGGAAGAATCCCGTCAGCGCGACCAGGACGCCGATGACGATGTGGATCCATCCCCAGGCGGTGACGCTGAACTCGTAGGTGTAGTTGGGGCCGAACACCAGCACGTCGTCCTTCGCGACCGCCGAGATTCCCTGGAAGACCTCCAGGATGCCGACGGTGAGGAGCAGAATGGCCGCCGCGATGGAGGCGCCCGCGGCGAATCCCTGTTTGACGCTTCCGTCGCTGTGGTTGGCCGCCGATTGATCCGTCATGGCCCTTCCTCTCGAGATGTGGGCGATCGTCGATGTGGGCTTGCATGGTGAGAAGTGGACGGTGGTCACGAGTGTCCACTCGCAGTGTGGGTCCTCGGAGCGGCCGAAACCTCATCCGTCACGGGTGAGGTTCGAGAATCGGCGGCGGGCGACCCTCGGTGGGTGACGCCCAGTGGTGAAGAGTCCGGTGACCGATCGGTCGGCACACGCGCCGACACCGCCGCGCGGGCGCCCGGCGCCGCGGAACCGGGGACCGCAGCGCAGGGGTGGCCGCGTGGCCTGATCGTCCTGCTCGCGATGGCGGGAGCCGTCGTCGCGATCGCGGGCGTCCGGTCGTTCTCCGGAATCCTCGGCCCGGTCTTCCTGGCGCTGATGCTGGTCGTGGCGGTGCAGCCACTCGGGGACTGGTTACAGCGCAAGGGCCTGCCGCGGTGGGCGGCTGTCGTCGCGACGCTGATCGCCGTCTACGCCATCCTCCTCGGCCTGATCGCCGCGCTCGCGATCTCCGTCGCGCAGTTGGCGACGCTGCTCCCGGAATATGCGGACAAAGCCGATGCTCTCATCGCGGACGTGCAACAGTGGCTCGCCGGCCTCGACATCGGCTCCGACCAGGCGGACAAGGCCCTGTCGAGCATCGACTTCGGCAAGCTGATCGGGTTCCTCGACGACGTCCTGTTCGGACTGCTCGGGGTGTTCTCCAATCTCTTCTTCCTGCTCGCGCTCGTCCTGTTCATGGCGATGGACGCGAGTTCGTTCGGCGACCGGATGCGCGCGGTCGCGTTCGCGCGTCCGGACATCGCCTACGCCTTCTCCTCGTTCGCGTCGGGGACGCGCAGCTACCTGATCGTCTCCACGGTGTTCGGTCTGATCGTGGCCGTGATCGACGCGGGTGCCCTGTGGGCGTTGGGCATTCCGCTACCGGTCCTCTGGGGTCTGCTCTCGTTCATCACGAACTACATCCCCAACATCGGATTCGTCGTCGGACTCATTCCGCCTGCCCTCATTGCGCTACTGCAGGGCGGGCCGATGCTCATGCTCTGGGTGATCGTGCTCTACAGCGTCATCAACGTCGCGATCCAGTCGGTGATCCAGCCGAAGTTCGTCGGTGACGCGGTCGGTCTGTCGGTGACGGTGACCTTCCTCGCGCTGGTGTTCTGGGGTTGGGTGCTCGGGCCGTTGGGGGCACTGCTGGCGATTCCCGCGACGCTGCTGGTCAAGGCACTCCTGCTCGACATCGACCCGTCGACGAGGTGGGCGAACGCTCTGATCTCGGGTGCCCCGCCGTCGGCGGGCGAGATGCTCCTCGGCGAGGAGGAGGCCGCGGAGCGGGTGGCCGAACTGCAGGCCGAGGCGGAGGAGGGAATCGCCGCCGAGACCGCACCGGGCGACACCGCGACCGAACCGGGCGAGGACCCCGGGGAATCCGCACCGGACCAGGGGGAGTCGGACGATTCCGGACCGAGCCGGTAGGTGGCACACTTCCTCGCATGGGCTACCCGGACGACGCGCTCGCCGCGGACGAAGAACTGTTGCTGCACCGCCATCCGCACTGGAAGATGCTGGTGCTGCCCACCGTCACGTTCATCGTCGCGACCGCACTCGCCGGGTTCGCGGCCGGGTTGGCGCAGGATCGACTCGAAGGCACCGCACGCGCCGTCGTGCTGATCCTCGTGCTGGTGGCGTGGCTCGGAATCGTCGGGTGGCGTTGTGTCGCACCGTTGATCAGCTGGAAGTCGACCCACTTCATCGTCACCGACCGCCGCGTCCTCGTTCGCCAGGGCGTCCTGACCCACAGCGGCATCGACATCCCGCTCGGCCGGATCAGCAACGTGCAGTTCCGGCACGGACTGGTCGACAGGATGATGCGGACGGGGACGCTCGTCATCGCCTCGGCCGCCGACGACCCCCTCGAGTTCGACGACATCCCCGACGTGCAACGCGTGCACTCCCTGCTCTACCACCAGGTGTTCGACGCAATGCAACTCGATCGCGACGACGTTCCCGACGGCCCCGGCAGCGCTGCCGACGACGGGACTCCGCGGCGCGGCTGGCGGTGACGACACGGCAGGTCGATGCCCGTTCGGCGCGACGACGGCAGGGCGTCCGTAGGGTGGACGCGTGACTGCCGTACTACTCGCCGAGGACGACGAAGCGATCGCCGCGCCTCTGTCGCGCGCGCTTGGCCGGGAAGGCTACGAGGTGACCGTCGAGGAGGCGGGCCCCACCACTCTCGAGCTGGCGCTCGGTGGATCGTTCGATCTGCTCATCCTCGATCTCGGGCTCCCCGGAATGGACGGGCTCGAGGTGTGCCGCCAGCTGCGGGCCAACGGGTCGGAGCTCGCCGTCCTCATGCTGACCGCGCGGACCGACGAGGTGGACTTCGTCGTGGGACTCGACGCGGGCGCCGACGACTACGTCGGCAAGCCGTTCCGCCTCGCCGAGCTCATGGCACGGGTGCGCGCGCTGCTGCGGCGCCGCGGCGGTCCGGAGGACTCCACGATCGAGGCCGGTGACATCCGGCTGGAGCCCGCGGCGCGGCGGGTGCTGGTCGGGGGCAGCGAGATCGCGCTCGCGAACAAGGAGTACGAGCTGCTCAAGGTCCTCATGGACCACGCCGGGGAGGTGGTCTCGCGCGATGTGATCCTGCAGGAGGTGTGGGGCGACGTCGACCTGCGTGGCTCCAAGACCCTCGACATGCACATGTCGTGGCTGCGCCGGAAGATCGGCGACGAGGGACCCGTCGGGGAGCGGCGCATCGTGACGGTGCGCGGCGTCGGGTTCCGGCTCAACACCTGATTCCGACACCGCCGTGCGCCGCCGAATCCTGCTGTCCATCATCGCAGTCGTCCTGTTGACCGGGCTGCTGCTCGGAGTGCCGCTCACCTACACCGCGTGGTTGTGGGTCGAGGACTTCACCCGCAGCGACCTGCAGGCCAGGCTGGACCGGATGTCCGCCGAGATCATCGCCCAGGAGGGCGAGACCGGCGTCATCGAGGGTGGACTCGACGTCGACGCACTTCGGGTCGCGGTGCCCCGGGGCGGACGGTTGTCGGTGGTCTATCCGACCTCGGCCGGGGACAACGCCCGCATCGACATCGGTGTCGACGAGGTCGAGCGGCCACTGGTGGAGGCCATCTCGATGGGCCGGTCGGGCTCGCTGCGGCTGGAGACCCCGTCGGCGCCGATGCGGACTCTCCAGCAGCAGGCGGTCGGCGCTGTGGCGCTGGTGGTGCTCGCGTCGCTCGCCGCGGGCAGCGCGGTCGCGTCGGTGACGGCCCGCCGGCTCGCCGACCCGATGCGTGACGTCGCCGACCGCGCGGCACGGCTCGCCGAGGGCGACTTCCGGACCGACTCCCGCAGGCACGGGATCGCGGAACTGGACCGGGTGTCCGACGTCCTCGATTCGGCGACCGTGGAGATCTCGGGCCGCCTGCAACGCGAACGAGCGCTCGTCGGGGACGTGTCCCATCAGCTGCGGAGTCGACTGACGGCGGTTCGGTTGCGCCTCGACGAGCTGTCCGTACACCCGGATCCCGCCGTCGTGGACGAGGCGAACGCCGCCATGGCCCAGGTCGACCGTCTGACCGTCGCCATCGACGAGCTCGTCCGCTCGTCCCGAAGCGAAGGCCAGGATCGACGGTCGCTGTCGGTGGTGAACGAGCTCGGAGCCGTCGTCGCGGAGTGGCAGCCGCAGTACGAGCAGGCGGGTCGGCGGCTGGTGCTGCACGGCCAGGACGCGGTGCGGACGTCGGCGACGCCGTCACGGCTGCGCGAGGCCGTGGCGGTGCTGATCGACAACGCGCTGATCCACGGGGCGGGCACGTGCACGGTCGTGGTGCGGCTGGTGCCGGGCGTCGGGCCGCGCCGGGAGGCGACGGTCTGCGTCGAGGTCGGTGACGAGGGGAGCGGGGTCAGCGATCAGCTCGCGCCGCACATCTTCGAGCGGGGGTTCTCCGCGGGCGGTTCCACGGGCGTCGGGCTGGCGTTGGCGCGCGCCCTGGTGGAGGCGGACGGTGGCAGGCTCGACCTCCGGCGGCGGCGGCCCGCACTGTTCGCGGTGTTCCTTCCGGTCGAGCACCACGGCGGCGCGGCGATTGCCGGCGAGCCGCGCTGAGGGTGGCCGCGCTGAGGGTGGCCGCGCAGGTCAGCGACCGGCGAGTTCCTCGGGTGTCGGATCGAAGCCCGCGCCCTGCTGGTGGGTGATCTCCTCGGGGAAAGCGAACCGGCGCAGTGCCCAGAAGCGGAACGCCATCTGCAGCAGGTTGCCGATGATGTAGTTCAGGACGAAGTCGATGACGACGACGGTGGTGACGCTGCTGCGGTCGGCGCGGATGTCGAAGATGTTGTTCGCGATCCAGAGGGGCGCCGCGGCGATGACCACGCCGATCAGGCTGATGACGAAGAACAGGATCGCCTCGTGGTGCCGCTCGCGTCCACCGCGGTTCTTGAACGACCACTCGCGGTTGAGGACGTAGCTGAGGATCGTGGCCATCACACCCGAGATCACCTTGGCGATGACGGGCTTGTTCTCCATGATCGTGAGGCTGAGGCTGTAGAAGATGGCCAGGTCGAAGACCATCGTTGTGCCGCCGACGATGGCGAACTTGACCAGTTCGCGGTGACGCAGCACGACGTCCCGCAGCGGTGTGGGCACGTGGTTGAGCGCCTGATCGACAAAAGACACGGAAGGTTATTCTACGAACCCCGTCGAGCAACCCCCGACCGGACACTCCGAACACAGCCGGCTCTCAGGATTTCCGTGACGGCCGTCACCGCCCGGTGTCGTCCGGTCACCTGCGCATCCGGGCTGCGCTGCGTCGTGACACCATGGACACCCGTGAGCGTCGATTCCGGTTCCCAGCCCCGTCCCACGAGTCCCCGAGACGCCGGTTCCGCACTGCCCGTGGTCGCGATGATCGGCGGCGGGCAGCTGGCGCGGATGACGCATCAAGCGGCGATCGAGCTCGGCCAGTGCCTGCGAGTGCTCTCCGGCGGTCCTGACGAGCCCGCGGCCCAGGTCAGCGCGAACGTCGTCCTCGGCAGCCACACCGACCTCGACGCCCTACGTGCGGTGGCCGTCGGTTCCTCCGCACTGACCTTCGATCACGAACACGTTCCCACCGAGCACCTCGACGTGCTCGTGTCCGAGGGCGTCAACGTGCAGCCGCCGCCGCAGGCACTGATCCACGCGCAGGACAAGCTGGTCATGCGCCGCAAGCTGGCCGAACTCGGGGCGCCGGTACCTGCGTTCGCCGAGGTCGGCTCGGTGGCCGATGTCGAGGCGTTCGGCACCGAGCACGGCTGGAACATCGTGATCAAGGCGGTCCGCGGCGGCTACGACGGCCGCGGCGTGTGGATGCCGGACGACGCGGACGAGGCGACGGCCGTCGTCACCGAGCAGCTCGCGAACGACGTCACGCTGATGGTCGAGCAGAAGGTGCCGATGCGCCGCGAGCTGTCCGCAATGGTCGCGCGGTCGCCCTTCGGGCAGGGCGCGAGCTGGCCGGTCGTCGAGACGGTGCAGCGGAACGGTCAGTGTGCGGTGGTGATCGCCCCCGCTCCCGATCTGCCCGCCGAGCTCGCGGCGCAGGCCGAGGAGATGGCGCTGCGGATCTCGTCGGCGCTCGGCGCGACGGGAGCGATGGCGGTGGAGCTGTTCGAGACGGTCGACGGGGAACTCGTGGTCAACGAGCTGGCGATGCGGCCGCACAACTCCGGTCACTGGACGCAGGACGGCGCGCGCACCTCGCAGTTCGAACAGCACTTGCGCGCCGTGCTGGACTACCCGCTCGGTGATCCGTCGTCGATCGCACCGGTCACCGTGATGGCGAACGTCCTGGGAGCGCCCGAGGCGCCTGCGATGAGCATGGACGAGCGGCTGCACCACCTGTTCGCGCGGATGCCCGACGCGAAGGTGCACATGTACGGCAAGGGTGAGCGCAAGGACCGCAAGATCGGGCACGTCAACGTGGTCGGTGCCGCATCCGGTTCGCTCGACGACTCCGAGTACGTCGCGGAGGTTCGCGAGCGGGCGGAGCGGGCGGCGCACTGGCTCTCGCACGGCGAATGGACCGACGGCTGGGATCCGCACGCCGGCAACTGATCGGCGCGTGGGCACTTCGAAGAAAGCGATGGCGGGAGAAGCGATGACGCAGCAGCAGGGACCCCTCGTCGGGCTCATCATGGGCAGCGACTCGGACTGGCCGACGATGGAGGCCGCCGCGGAGGCGCTGGCCGAGTTCGGCATCCGGTTCGAGGTCGGTGTGGTGTCGGCGCATCGGACGCCGCAGCGGATGCTGGACTACGCGAAGGACGCCGCGGGACGCGGGATCAAGGTGATCATCGCCGGCGCGGGCGGTGCCGCGCACCTTCCGGGCATGGTCGCGTCGGCGACGCCGTTGCCGGTGATCGGTGTCCCGGTTCCGCTCAAGTACCTCGACGGCATGGACTCGCTGCTGTCCATCGTGCAGATGCCCGCGGGGGTGCCGGTCGCGACGGTGTCGATCGGCGGCGCACGCAATGCCGGGCTGCTCGCGGCCCGGATCATCGGTACCGCCGATCCGGCGGTGCAGGAGGCGATGGAGCGGTTCCAGGCGGGCCTCGAGTCGATGGTGCTGGAGAAGGACGCAGCGCTGCGCGCGACCCTGATGGGCTGAGCGCGGGCCATCGTCGGGCGGCCGTTTGCGGTGAATCGGCCGCGGCGGCGGCACGTCGGGGCTAGATTCGCGGGGAGGATTGCGTACCACCCTGTAACGGAACCCAGCCCTGGAGAGTCGCCATGCCCGCACCGCTCGACGAATTTCCGATCCACCAGACCCCGCTGTCGATGTCGCGGGTCGTCACCAGTGACAAGAACTTCTACGACCGCTCGTATTTCAACGCGCTCGATCAGGGGTCGCTCGGCTCCGACGACACCGTGTTCCTGGTGAGCGGGTTCGGTGTCTATCCGAACCTCGGAGTCACCGATGCGTTCGCCGTCGCGCGGCGGGGGGACACGCAGTGGGCCGTACGTTTCTCGGACGCGCTGGAAGAGCGGTCACTGGACCTGAAGGTGGGGGACGGGTACCGCATCGAGGTCGTCGAACCACTGCAGAAGCTGCGGGTGATCTGCGAAGGCGACGATGCGGACGGCCTCGGATTCGACCTCACTTGGGAGGGCAGCTGCCCCGCCGTCCAGGAACAACCGCATCTGCTCACGAACGGCTTGCGCCCGCAGATCGACGCGTCCCGGTTCGCGCAGACGGGAACCTGGTCGGGCGTGCTGTCCCTGGGCGGTGACGACGTCACGGTCACACCCGACACCTGGATGGGCAGTCGCGACCGGTCGTGGGGCATCCGCGGGGTCGGCGACCCGGACCCGGCGGGTCGGCTGGCAGATCAGGTGTCCGAGGGCTTCTGGTGGCTGTACGTCCCACTGCGGTTCGTCGGCTTCTCGGTGATCGTGATCATGCAGGAGAGTCCGGACGGGTTCCGCACCCTCAACGACGCCACCCGTGTCTGGGACGACGGTCGGATCGAGCAACTCGGTTGGCCGCGAGTCGAATTCAAGTACGAGTCGGGAACCCGGCGGGCGCTGTCCGCGACAATCAACATGACGGCGTCGGACGGCAGTCCCGTCGTCGTGGAGGTGACCCCTCGCACCGGGATCGCGCTCCACGTCGGCGGTGGTTACGGCGGCGACCCGGAGTGGTCGCACGGGCAGTGGCGCGGCCGCAACTGGTCGGAGCGATCCGTCTACGACCTCACCGATCCCGCGGTCGCGGGCCGTATCCCGTTCGGCGTCAGTGACTTCGCTGCTTCCGCCACCTGCAACGGCATTCCCGGCGCGGGTCTGTTCGAGCACGCCAGTCTGGGCCGGCACGACCCCACCGGCTTCGCCGACTGGTCGTCCGTGGCGCCGTAGCCGCCCGTGCGCACTTCTGGTAGCCCGCGCTACCAGAAGTGCGCACGGGTGCGGAGCGCCTACGCTGATCGTCATGCTCGACGATTCCGACCGGTTCCGGCTGCACGTGGTGTCCGAGGCGCTGCGACTGTTCTCGGCACAGGGCTACCTGGCGACGAGCGTGGACGAGATCGCCGGCGCCGCGGGCATCTCGCGGCGCACCTTCTTCCGACAGTTCCGGTCGAAGGAGGACGTGGTGTTCGCCGACCACGAGATCCTCCTCCAACAGGCGTCGGAGTACCTGGCCGAGGACCACGCCGATCCGTGGAACGCCGTCTGCGAGGCGGCGACGATCGTCTTCGAGCGGTTCGCCGAGTGGAACGACGTCGCGTCCCGACGGTACGAGGTGATGCACGAGGTGCCCGTCCTGCGGGACCGCGAAATCGTCACCAGCAACCGCTACGAGCGACTGTTCGTCGACTACCTGCGGCGCGCACTCCCCGACGCGCCGGACCTGGCGGTGGTGCAGTTCGCGGCGTCCGTCATCGCCACCCACAACTACCTGCTCCGGCGCATGGTGCGCGACGGTGTCGACACCACGTCCGCTCAGTTGCGTACCGCCCTCGCCGAGATCCGGCGGGGTGCTGCGCCGTCGGGCGCCGGTTCGGGGGTCGCCTCCGACGACGAGGGGGACGTCGTCGTCGCCGTCTTCCCGCGCGGAACCGCTCCGGATCGGGTTGCGGACGTCGTGCGGCGTCATCTCGGCGCACTTGGCTGACCCCCACCGCGTTGGCACTGGGTGCCGCGCCGTGGCACGTGGTACCCGGGAGTTCTGAATGTCGTGGGGTATGATGAGGCTCGAATGGCACTGAGTGCCGCCTTGGTGGCCGTGCGGTGTGCCACCTCGAATCCCTCTCGCAAGGAGTGACTGATGGCCGGAAACCCGGACTTCGACCTGTTCAAGCTCGGCGACGAGCACGACGAGCTGCGGGCTGCGATCCGCGCGCTGTCCGAGAAGGAGATCGCGCCGCACGCCAAGGACGTCGACGAGAACTCCCGGTTCCCGGAAGAGGCCCTCACGGCACTCAACAACTCCGGCTTCAACGCCATCCACGTGCCCGAGGCCTTCGACGGCCAGGGCGCGGACTCCGTGGCGACCTGCATCGTGATCGAGGAGGTCGCCCGCGTGTGCGGCTCCTCCTCGCTGATCCCCGCCGTCAACAAGCTCGGCACGATGGGCCTGATCCTCAACGGCTCCGACGAACTCAAGGCGAAGGTTCTGCCGGACCTCGTGAACGGTGAGATGGCGTCCTACGCGCTGTCCGAGCGTGAGGCGGGCTCCGACGCCGCCTCGATGCGCACCCGCGCGAAGGCCGACGGCGACGACTGGATCCTCAACGGTTCCAAGTGCTGGATCACCAACGGTGGCAAGTCCAGCTGGTACACCGTCATGGCCGTCACCGACGCCGACAAGGGCGCCAACGGCATCTCGGCGTTCATGGTCCACAAGGACGACGAGGGCTTCGTCGTCGGACCGAAGGAGAAGAAGCTCGGCATCAAGGGCTCGCCCACCGCGGAGCTGTACTTCGAGAACTGCCGCATCCCCGGCGACCGCATCATCGGCGCCCCGGGCACCGGCTTCAAGACCGCGCTGCAGACGCTCGACCACACGCGTCCGACGATCGGTGCGCAGGCTGTCGGTCTGGCGCAGGGCGCCCTCGACGCCGCGATCGCGTACACCAAGGACCGCAAGCAGTTCGGTACCTCGATCGCCTCGTTCCAGAACACCCAGTTCATGCTCGCAGACATGGCGATGAAGATCGAGGCCGCGCGTCTCATGGTGTACACCTCGGCGGCGAAGGCCGAGCGTGGCGAGAAGAACCTCGGTTTCATCTCCGCCGCCGCCAAGTGCTTCGCGTCGGACGTCGCGATGGAGGTGACCACCAACGCCGTGCAGCTGTTCGGTGGCGCCGGTTACACCACCGACTTCCCTGTCGAGCGCATGATGCGCGACGCCAAGATCACCCAGATCTACGAGGGCACCAACCAGATTCAGCGCGTCGTCATGTCGCGCGCGCTGCTCAAGTGAGCTGAGCCGTACTCGCCCTGTTCCCCGGTGCCGCGACGCGGTACCGGGGAACAGTCGTATTCGCTCGCTAGGCTGTGGTCATGCCCCGATTTCCTCTGAGCGAGCGGTGGTACCGCTGGAGCGCAGAGCATGTCGTCGGTATCGACCGGACGTTCGCCGCGCTCCTGACACTGTTCTGCCTGATCTTCGCGGCGGCGTCGGACCCGTGGATCGTGTCGGTGGTGGTCTCGCTGGGGATGACCGTGCCGCTCGCGTGGCGCCGCACCCGGGTCGCGTTGTCCGGTGCGGTGGTCGTCGCGTTCTCGGTCCTGCACGTGATCGTGATCCCGGACATGCTGCTGCCGTCGGTGGTGGCGGTTCCCGTCTCCCTGTACGCGCTCGCCGCCTACGGTCCCCGGTGGGCGAGCAGCGCCGGCCTGGCGGCGGCAGTGCTCGGGTCGATCGCGGCCGGGCTCCGTTACTTCGGTGGCGAGTACATGACGCGGGCGTCGACGGCGTTCACCACGGCCTTCCTGCTCGTGTTCGTCGTCGCGGTCTGGGCGTTCGGCGACCTGCGCAGGGTGCGCAACCAGGAACTCGAAGGCCTGACGGAACGGGCCCGGCTGCTGGAGCTTGAACGCGCCCAGGAGGCGGAACTGGCGGCGATGGCGGAACGCACCCGCATCGCCCGCGAGATGCACGACATCGTGGCCCACTCGCTGACGGTCGTCATCGCCCAGGCGGACGGCGGGCGGTACGGCGCGAAGGCCGACCCCGATGCCGCGATCACGGCACTCGAGACCATCGCGCGGACCGGCAGGCAGGCGCTGACGGACATGCGGGCCTTGCTGTCGGTGCTGCGCGAGGACCGGCCACGTGACACCCGGTCGACGCCGCAGGTGGCCGACATCGACGCGTTGGTGCAGGACCTTCGCGACGGTGGCCTGCGGGTCGAATTGCGTGCGGAGGGGGAGCCGCGGGCACTGACCACCGGCGCCGAGTTGACCGCGTACCGCATCGTGCAGGAGTCACTGACCAACGTTCTCAAGCACGCGGGCCCCGCCGCTTGCGTGGTGGTCGGGGCGCGGTGGACGGACGTCGGCCTCGATCTGACGGTGACGGACGACGGTCGAGGGGCGTCCGGCGGTTTGGTGCCCTCGACGGCCGGAGGGCAGGGTGTGCTGGGGATGCGGGAGCGGGCCGAACTGCACGGTGGGCGGTTCACCGCGGGGCCGGTGGCCGGCGGTGGATACCGGGTGCGCGCCGAGCTCCCGTACACGAGAGAGGTGTGAGCGGTTGTCCGACAAGGTGATCAGGGTGGCGCTGGTCGACGATCAGCAGCTGGTGAGGGCCGGTTTCCGGATGGTGATCGACTCCCAGGACGACATGGACGTCGTCCTGGAGGCATCCGACGGTGCGCAGGCGTTGCGGGAACTCGAGCGGGTCGCCGTCGACGTCGTGCTGATGGACGTGCAGATGCCGAACGTCGACGGCATCGAGGCGACGCGGGTGCTGGCGGCGCGGGAGTCGTCGCCGAAGGTGGTGATGCTCACGACCTTCGACAACGACGACTACGTCGTCGGCGCCATCTCGGCGGGCGCGAGCGGATTCCTGCTCAAGGATGCGGACCCCGAAGAATTGCTGGACGCGATCCGGACGGTCGACAGCGGCGACGCAGTCATCGCCCCGCGGTCCACGCGACGGCTGCTGCAGCACGTGGGGCCGCTGCTCGCCGGGACGGCGGCACGCCCGCAGCTGCCCGACCTGACGCCGCGCGAGGTCGAGATCCTCGAGGCGATGGCGCACGGACTGTCGAACGGGGAGATCGCGGTCAAGTTCACCGTCTCCGAGGCGACGGTGAAAACACATGTGGGACGGGTTCTCTCGAAGACGGGATCGCGGGACCGGGTTCAGGCGGTGGTGTTCGCCTACAGTTGCGGGCTCGTCCGTCCGGAGGACCTGCTCGGCGGCTGATCCTCCGACGGGGGGATCGTCGCGTCCGTCCACGGTAGGACGAGCCGGACCCGAAGATCGCCCGCGGCGCCGACGCGGAGCGTGCCGCGTCGTCAATACCGTCGACGACATGACTCCACAGCATCTTCCGGCGGCCCGTGCGGTCGCTCTGACCAAGATCTTCGGGGCGGGGGACGCTTCCGTGACGGCGCTCGACGCGGTCGACGTCGACTTCGCGACGGGTGCCTTCACCGCGATCATGGGTCCGTCCGGATCCGGGAAGTCGACGCTGCTGCACTGCCTGGCGGGGCTCGACGATCCGACGGCCGGCCGCGTGTACCTCGGGGACACCGATCTCACCCTGCTCGGGGACCGCGGGTTGACCGAATTGCGCCGTGACCGGATGGGTTTCGTGTTCCAGTCGTTCAACCTGCTGCCCGTGGTGACGGCCGCGGAGAACATGCTGCTGCCGATGCGCCTGGCGGGCGCGCGGCCGGATTCGGGATGGTTCGACGAGGTGGTCACCCGCCTCGGGCTCGCGGGCAGGTTGTCCCATCGGCCACACGAACTGTCCGGCGGTCAGCAGCAGCGCGTCGCCGTGGCGCGGGCGTTGCTACCGCGCCCCGACGTCGTCTTCGCGGACGAGCCGACCGGAAATCTCGATTCGCAGTCCGGCGCGGAGGTGCTGAGCCTGTTGCGGTCGAGTGTGCGTGAGTTCGGGCAGACCGTGGTGATGGTCACCCACGATCCGGTCGCGGCCTCGTACGCCGACCGTGTCGTCCTGCTCGCCGACGGCAGGCCGGCGGGTGAGATCGACGACCCCACACCGGATTCCGTGGTCCGGGTGATGCGCGAACTCCGGGCTCCCGCATGCTGAGGCTGACGCTGGCGCAGGTGCGGGCGCAACTCGGCCGGGTCCTGGCGTCCGGCGTGGCGATCGTGATCGCCGTCGCGTTCGTCGTGTCCACCCTCGTCCTCGGGTCGACGATCTCGGCGAGCGTGACTGCGTCGCTGGCGGGGCAGTATCGGAGCAGTGCGGTGGTGGTCGACGACGTCGGCGGGGCGGCCGCGGCCGCGGCCGCGGCGGAGCGGGTCGCCGGGGTTCCCGGCGTGCGGGCGGTGTCCGTCGACGCGCAGGCGCCGGTCAAGGTGACCGGAGGCGGAACCGGTTCCCACTACGGGACGGTGTCGTCGCTGGCCGAATCGCCGGAACTGCGGTGGCAGACGCTCACCGAGGGGCGATTCCCGTCGGCGCCCGGCGAGATCGCCGTGGGATCCGATGCGGGGCTGGCGGTCGGGGACACAGTGGCCGTGACCGTGCGTGGCGTCCGGGCGGACGAGCACTCCGAACGGGGCACCGAATCCGCGACGGTGGTCGGCGAGATCGACCTGTCCGGCACCGCACAGCGTCTCGACGGCGTGTCCGCCTTCGCGACGGCCGATCAGCTCGACTCCTGGGCGGGAGACGCCGCCCACCGCGAGCTCCGGGTCGCCGGCGACGGAGACGGATTGACGGACGCGGTCACCGCGGCGCTCGACCCGGGTGCCGTCGTGACCACCGGCGCCGAGCGGGCCGAACAGGCCTCCGCGGGCTACCTGGGTGACGTCGACGAGATCCGCAACGTCCTGCTCGCGTTCGCTGCGGTCGCCGTCGTGGTCGCCGGGTTGGTCATCGCGAACACCTTCGCGGTCCTGTTCGCCTCCCGCACCAGGGAGCTGGCGCTCCTGCGCTGCGTCGGTGCGACCGCAGCCCAGATCCGGCGCGGTGCCCGCATCGAGGCACTGGTCCTCGGCGCGGTCGCATCCGCCGCCGGAGTGCTGGTGGGGATCGCCCTGGCGTGGACCGTCACCCGCGCAGCGACCGCGTTCGATGCGCCCGTACCCCTCGACACGCTGGCCGTGCCGCTCGGCGGTGTCGTCGCGGGCTTCGCAGTGGGTGTCGTCGTGACCCTGATCGCAGCGGTCGCTCCGGCGCGTGCCGCGACCAGGGTGTCCCCGCTGGCGGCGCTGACCCCGGTCGAAGCGGGCGCCGAACCCGCGACGGTCTCCCGTCTTCGCGTGGCGGCCGGGATCGCGGGGTTCGTCGGCGGCGGTGCGGTCCTCGCGCTCGGTGTGGCCGAGGAGCAGGTGATGCTCGCGTGCGCGGGCGGCATCACGACGGCACTCGGTGTGGTCCTCCTGGGCCGGATCGTCGTCCCGCGCGCGGTCGCGGTCCTCGGGCGAGCGCCGGCGCGTCTCGTCGGGCCCCTCGGCGAACTGGCCGTCGGCAACGCCCTGCGCAATCCCCGCCGGACCACCGCGACCGCGACCGCGCTGCTCGTCGGTGTCACGGTGACGGCGACGATGGTCGTCGGGATCGCGACGGTCGGGGCCGCCGCGCCGCACGCACTCGACGAGCAGTTCCCCGTGGACGTCACCGTCGATGCCGAGAGCGCGCTCCCGGCGAATCTGGGAACGCTCGCACGGGACACGACACACGTGACGGCGGCCGCGACCCTGCTCGGTTCGGAGGTTCGATCCGCCGACGGCCACCGGATCGACGTGCTCGGCGTCGACGTGTCCGACGTCGCCGCGACACTGCGCGTACCGCTCACGCTGCCGCGGACGGGGGAGATCTCCCTGTCTCCGGAGCAACTCGGCGCGATCGGATCGTCGCCCGGATCCCGACTGGAACTGGAGAACTCGGGTGTTCGCAGGCAGCTGACGGTCGCATCCGGGCGTGAGGGACAACCGGCACTGGTGACCACCGCCGATGCCGTCGCCCTCGGTGGCGTGCCCCGATCGGTGTGGATCAGGTTAGCGGACGATCTCTCCGATCCAGATCGTACGGCGGCGCTGGACGAGATCACCTCGCTGGCGGAGGAACTCGCACCGACTGCCGACGTCGGCGGCGCGGTGGCAATGCGCGCGGCGGTGGCCTCGGTACTCGATGTACTGCTCCTGGTGGTCGTCGGCCTGCTGTCGGTGGCGGTGCTGATCGCGCTGATCGGGGTCGGGAGCACGATGGCGTTGTCGGTGGTCGAGCGTCGGCGGGAGACGGGATTGTTGCGGGCGCTGGGCGTGACGAGGGCCGGAGTGCGGTGCGTCCTGATCTGTGAGGCGGTTCTGGTTGCGGTCGTGGCGTCCGTGCTCGGCGTGCTGCTCGGAACCGTGCTCGGTTCGGCGGGCACGGCGTCGGTGTTCGGCGCGGACGCGCTCGTTCCCGGCGCGGTGCCGTGGCTCCAGCTCGTCACGATCGTGCTGGTGGGTGGGATCGCCGGAGTCGTCGCGGCCCTCGTCCCGGCCCGGACCGCCGCGAAGGTGACGCCGCTCCAGGCTCTGGCGGGGTGACACCGCGCAGAGGAGGCCGTCGGGTGGCTCAGACGCTCATCGCAGGACAAGTAGCGTGATGACGGAGTCCTCGACGGCCTGGAGTCGGTGCGTCAGCTCGGCGTCGACGTGCACGGCGACGCCGGGCACGAGGTCGACGGTGCGGTCGGCGGTGGCGAACGTGACGTGTCCGGACTGTCCCTGCACGAGGATTGGGAACCGTGCCTTGTGGTCTTCCATGCTCTGCCCCGCGCGAAAACTCAGCCGGACCACGGTGACTCCCGCGACTGCTGCTACGCGTTCGATCCGCGGCGCGGTGCCGTCCTGGGTGTTCGCGTCCCGCAGGCCCGTGATCTCGGTGAGGGTCCTGGTGTCCTGGTCGACGCTCATGCGGTCTTCCTCGCGATGATCTCGATCGCGACGAGATGGTCGCGGTACTTGGTGAAGGTGCGGCGCATCGCGAGCACCCGCTTCCGAGCGTCCGAGTCGGTCGCGACGTTGCGGACGAACTTCAGGGTTCCGAGCAGTCCCTCGTCGGCGATGATCCGGGTCGGGTCGAGCAGCGCCATCGGTGCGAAGTGCACCGCCTCGATCTCGAAACCGTTGTCGATGAGGAGGTCTCGCCACTCCCGGGCCGTGAGTGGCCGGGCGTTGACCTTGATCGAGCGGGCGAGGGCCTGCCGGATCTCGGTCTTGATCTCGTCGGCCACATCGTCCGGTTCGATCGCCAGTTCGTGGATCGCGTAACGGCCGCCCGGCCGTAGCACCCGCAATGCCTCGCTCGCGATCTCGGCCTTGTGCCGGTCCGTCTGCATGGTCAGCATCGCCTCGCCGACGATGACGTCCGCGCTGGAATCGGGGCGTCCGGTCTTGGCTGCCTCGCCGGTCACCACGGAGCCGCCGGCGCCGATCGCCTTGCGGGTCAGCTCGGCGGCGTGGTCGTCCGACTCGACGCCGACGTAGCTGGCGGGGGAGTGCTCGAGGATCGAGACGGCGGTCTTGCCGAGGCCTGGGGCGAGCTCGACGACGTCGGCGCCCGCGAGCGCCGCGTGCGTGAGGAGCTGCTCGGTCATTTTCCGACCGCCCGGTCGCAGGACGCGCTTGCCGAGCCGCGCGAGGAGCCAGTGCCCCGGAAGGTTCGCGGCGCCCCGGTCGGCCAGGGGGAGTTCCGGGTTCGCGTGGTCGGCAGGCTTGTCCGCCATCGTGTCCTCCTTCTCAGTCGTTCTTTGGTAAGTCAAACCTAATTAGAGGATTAATGTACGGTAATTTCCCATGAGTGGGAAGGGTTCACCCGTGTCGTGTGCGGTGACCAGCACAGCGACGCCCGAATCCGCCGCGCGGGACAGCACCTCGGCCACGAGACGCGCCGACCCGGAGTCGAGATGCGCGAACGGCTCGTCCGCGAAGACGACGGCGGGATCACCGAACAGGGCGCGCGCCAACGCAACCCGGCGCTGCATTCCGCCGGAGAGCCGAAACGGCGGCATCGCCGCGGTACCCTCCAGTCCCACCGACTCCAGTAGCCGTTCGACGTCGGGATTCGACGACCGCGACCACACCCCGCGTCCCGGAGCTCCGAGGAGGACGTTGCGCTGCACCGACATCCACGGCAGCAGGCGCGGCTCCTGGAAGAGCACCCCCTGCCGCTCCACTCGCCGGGTCACGGTGCCTGCGCTCGGCTCGACGAGCCCTGCCGCCGCGTGCAGCACCGTGGTCTTGCCGCGGCCCGACGGGCCGACGAGCGCGACGACCTCACCCGGTTCGATCCGCATCGAGAAGTCCTCGACGATCACCCGCCCGCCCCGCGACAGGTCCACCCTGTCGAACTCGACCAAAGGACTGTCGTGACCGCTCATCTTTCCCTCCGTTCGGTGCCGGCGACGACGGCCGCCGTGGTGCTCGCGGCCGGGCTGCTCGCCGCGTGCGGCTCGTCGGACCCGGTGACGTCGTGTGGTGAGGCGCCCGCGCACGGCGAGGTCGTCGCGGGGCTGCCGGAGTCGCTGCGGGTCGGCGTCGCCAACAACATCGCGATGGCGGCGCCCGTCACCGAGTTGGACTCGCTCGGCATCGCGAACACCGAGGTCGCGACCGCCAGCACGCCCGAGGAACTACGCACCAATTTCATCGCCGACCGCTACGACGTGGCGGCCATGCCCATCAACATCGCCGCGAACCTCTGCGCGCAGGGTATCGACCTGGCGCTCCTCGGCGCCGTCAGCGGCAACATCGTCTACCTCGTCGGGCCCGAGGGGACCACACTCGACACGCTGCGCGGCCAGACGCTGCACGTGCCGTTCGAGAACGACATCGTCGACCTCGTCACCCGCGCGCTCCTCGACTCCGCCGGACTTACCTACACGGGCGAGAACCCCGACGTCACGTTGGAGTACCACCCGACACCGCTCGACATCGCCAGCGGTCTGGCCGCCGGGTCGATGCAGTACGCGGTGATGCCCGAGCACCTCGCGACCGTCGTCGCCGGAACTGCGCCGGGGATCGTGAAGGCGCAAGGACTGCAGGACCTCTGGACCGAGCGGACCGGCGCGACCGGCCTGCCGTTCGCGGGATTCGTGATCCGCGGAGCACTGGCCCGCACCCATCCCGATCTGGTGGCGGCGCTGCAGGCCAATTTCCTGTCCTCGGTGATCGCGGTGTCCTCGTCGCCGGCCGCGGGTGCCGCCGCGATCGCCGAGGTGGTGCCGGTGCCGCAGGAGATCACCGCCCAGGTTCTGCCCGGCATGCGACCCGTGTACCTGCCCGCCGTCGACGCCGAACCGGACATCGAGGCGCTGTACGAGTCCCTCGTCGAGGCGGTTCCCGCGTCGGTCGGCGGCGAACTGCCCGCCGACGGCTTCTACCTGGGATCGCAGTGACGGGACGCGCCCTGAGAGGACGCTCGCCCCGGTTCCTGCTCGGGGCGCTCGCCGGGGTCGCGCTGTTCCTGGTGCTGTGGGAATGGGCGGCACGGGGTCAGTCGCCCGCCGTCATGCCGAGCCCCGCCCGGACGTTCGAGGCGCTCGGCGGACTGATCACGGACGGGACGTTGCTCCCCGAGTTGGGGCTCACGGTCGGCCGGGCGTTCGTCGCGACCCTGTGTGCGGCGGTCGTCGGCGTGCTGTTCGGCTGGGCCGCCGCACGATTCGACTTCGCAGACGGACTGCTCGCGCCGCTGCGGGCCGTGCTGCAGGGACTGCCACCGATCGTCCTCATCGTGTGCCTGGTGCTGTGGATGGGCAGCGACCCGGCGATCACGGTCATCGTGTGCACGACGGTGATGGTGCCGCTGGTCGCGGCCGCCACCACCTCCGCGCTCCGCGGAGTGGATCCGCACCTGCTGGAACTGGCTGCGGGACTGCACCTCTCCCGAACACGGCGCACCGTGTTCGTGGTGGTTCCCGCCGTTCTGCCCGCGATCCTCGCGGCGACCGGAGCCGTGGCGTCGGCGTCGCTGCGCGTGGTGGTGATGGCCGAACTGCTCTCCGCCCCGGACGGGATCGGAGCCGCCATCGCGCAGAACCGCACACTGCTGCAGACGCCCGAGCTGTACGCCTGGACCCTGGTCCTGGTCGGCTGTGCACTGGCGGTGGACGTCCTGGTGCGTGCCGTCGTGTCGCGCTGGTCCGCGGTCTTCACTCCCAGCCGCCGAGCTCCTGGTGGGCGACCCGCCCGTGTAGCTGGTGGGCGACCCGCCCGCGTAGCTGGTGGGCGACCCGCCCGTGCGGTCAGTTCGCGTAGCCGGGCGGGCACGCGAAGCCGTTGAACGAGGCGATGTCGCAGACGCTGCGCGCCGACAGCACCCAGGTGCCGTCGAGGTAGCGGAAGGCCAGGCGCAGCGGGGTTTGCGGTCCCGCCGCCCCGGCGAAGGTGACCTGAAGCAGACCCGATGCGGTGTCCCCGTCGACGGCAACCGGATCCACGATCGTCGGCTGGACCACGCGGAGCATGGTCGCGGCCCGTTCGCCGATCTGGGTCAGCACCGCAGTCGCCTCGCCGCCGCGTTCGACGTTCTGCGCGCGGACGTCGAGCGGCCGGGACGGGTCCACTGCGGAGTGCAGGACTGCGGTGAGTTGGTCGGCGGTCGGCGCCGGCGGCTGGGCGGGCGCGGCGGCGGCCTCCGGAGCGGGTGCGGGCACGGCGACCGATGGCATCGATGTCGTGTCGAGGACTCTCGGCGCCGGCGTCGTCGTGCCGGGTGCGGCCGCGGGAATCGGCGCGATGCCCGGATCTGCGGGATCGGGTGCGGCCCCCGGCACGACGGTGCCGCGATCGGCGGCGAGTGCCTGCAACGCCGCCAGGATCATCGCGTTCGACGAGTCGTCATCGGTGATGGGTCCGTCCTGCCTGGATTCGACGGCGATCGTCACCGATGCCCCTGCGGTGACCACCGCGGCGAGGCAGGTGACGACCGATGCCGCGGCGATCCAGGGGAGGGCAGCGGTTCGCCGGCTCTTCGAGGCGGGTCGTACCGTGGTCTCGGAGGGTGGTGTCGCCGTCATGCGGGACACTATAGAGGAGAATTCTCCGGTAAATAAGGGTTACCTACCCTTTGTGCCCGGAGTCGGGCCGAGAGGGCGTGACATGGCGTCGAAGCAGCGTGACCGGGTACTCGAACTGCTCAGGAACGCAGCAGAGCCGATGGACGCGCACCAACTCGCCGAGATACTCGACATTCACGTGACCACGGTGCGTTTCCATCTCTCCGGACTTGCCGACGAGGGTCACGTGCGGCAGCAGGCGATTGCGACACAGCGGGTCGGTCGTCCCCGCATCGGCTACGTCGCCATGCGTGAACCCTCGTACGGCGATCTCGTTGCACTCATGGCCGGGCATCTCGGGGGCACCCGTGACGAGCGGGCCCGACGTGCCCAGCAGGTCGGGCACGACTGGGCGGCCACCGTCGACCTCGGATCTGCAACCGACGCATGTGACCTGGTCGTGGATGCCCTCGCGCGACTCGGCTTCCAGACGCTCGCGGTGACCAGTTCCTTCGGAACCCACACCCTGACTCTCTGCACCTGCCCGCTCGCGGAGACCGCGCGCCGGAACCCCGAAGTCGCCCGCGGCATCCAACAGGGCCTGGTCCAAGGGTTCCTCGACGAGGCGGCGGAGCGGCTCGGAACCCGGCACACCGTGGATGTCGCACCCGCTCCCGCGGGGGAGCGGCACGGCGTGTCCGACACCTGCCGGGTGCACGTGGTGTTCGGGGCGATCGCCCGTGCCGAGGCGCGGACAGTGATGTGAGCGGCCTATGCGCGACGCGCGGTGACCTTCTCCGATTCCGTGCGCTGCGCCATCCGCTCCTCGTCGGGGTTGCTCACCTGCACCAGCGACGCCTGCGCGACGAAGACGGCGAGCAGTCCGTCGACGAGTTCGCCGGTCGTGGTCCAGTCGGTCGTCGAGAGCACCCGGTCCTCGGCCGAAAATCCTTGTGCGGCAGCGGATCGGCGGGCGGCGTCGAGGGTCTCCGCCGCCGTCCGGCCGTCCAGTGCCGCGGCGTCGGCGGGCGCCGGGTCCGGGCGGAACTGGTCGCCGTGCACGCGCACCGCAGTCGCGTAGTCGGTGACACCGATCGGCAGGTCCGGCGCCGGGCGGCCGAACGGATCGAGGGAGAGCACCGCGAGTTCCGGGGCGTCGGCGGCCTCGTCGAGCCGGTCCGCCGTCACCAGCGCGAGGTCGGCATCCGGGTCCGGTTCCAGCACCACCTCGGTTCCGGCCCACCAGCACCCGAGCAGCACCGCAGCGGTCTGCCAGTGTGCGGGCAGCAGCACCGACACCCGTGCGCCCGGCATCAGTCCGACCTCGTCACGAACGAGGTTTGCGGTCTTCGCCGCCCAGTTCGCCAGCGTCAGCGCCGACAGTTCGATGCGGGCGCCGGAGGCGTCGTCGTACCAGGTGATCCGAGGTCCGGCAGGGTCTCGTTCCATGATCGGGTCGAGCAGGGCCACCGTGAGATTGGGTGCTGCCATGGTACTGCGGTGCTCCTCGGTTCGAGCGTCAGTTGACGCACTGTGGTCCGCTGCGGCCCGCGTCGATCGGCGGACCGGCAGGGACCGGGGTCGGGCTGGTGCCCAGGTCGAGAATTCCGGATTCGGTGTCACCGGACCCGTCGTCGGACGCGGAGCCCGACGTCGAGTCCGCACCCGGACCGGAGTACCCGGAGGCCAGCACCACCAGGACGGTGTCGCTCGCCACGGTGGAATCCTGCACCACGGGCAGGTCGCCGAGCGCCGCGGCCACCGATTTTGCCGATTCCGAGTCCGGGTCGGCGGCGTGGACCTCGCTCTCGGTGACCGTGTCTCCCGCGTTGTTGCCGACGGAGCCGGGAACGTAGCCCTTCGTCGCGAGCGCGTCGGACACCCGGCTCGCGAGGCCGCTGATGCCGCTGTCGTTCGCCACGTCGACCGTGATCGTGGTCGGGTCCACCGTCGGATCGACGTCGGATTCGTCGGTGTCGCCGTCGGCGAGGCTCGACACGAACGAGCGCACAGCGGTGGGCTCGACCTGCACGATCGACTCGCCGTAGTCGGTCATCGCGTTGATGTCGACGACGGGAATCGTCTGGAACTGCACCGACCCGCCTGCGAGGTTCTGCAGCTCCTTCGCGAATCCGATGACGTCCCAGTCCTCGTCGAGGACCACAGACCGCTGCACCGCCGAGGTGAGCTGGCTCAGCTTCCCGGGGTTGCTGAGGGTCCGGGCGCTGAGCACCTCGTGCGCCAGCGAGGCCATGAACACCTGCTGGCGGACGATCCGGTCGAGGTCGCCGCGGGGAAGCCCGTGCCGTTGCCGCACGAACGACAGTGCCTCCGAGCCGTCGAGGGCCTGCTCGCCCGCGGCGAAGTTCGCTCCCGAGAGCGGCTCGTCGACGGCGTCGTTCAGGCACACGTCGACGCCACCGACGGCGTTGGTGAGGAGGACGAATCCGAGCAACCCGATCTCGGCGTAGTGGTCGACGGTGACGCCGGTCAGGTCGGCGACCGACTCGATCAGCGCCTCGCGGCCAGCCTGGGTGGCCTGCTGGTCCGCACTGGCGTCGTCGACGCCCTCGTCGATCAGCTTCTGCTTCTCGGTGAGCTTCGTCGCGCCGAATGCGGCGTTGATCTTGGACATCCCGATCCCGGGCACCTTGACGTAGGAGTCGCGGGGGATGGAGATGGCGGTGGCGGATTCACCGTTGCTGGGGATGCGGACGAGAACGATGGTGTCGGTGTTGTCGGCCTCGGCCTCACCGGCGCGCAGGGACTCGAGTTCCTGCTGGCTGAGGGGGTTGCCGTGTGCGTCGGTGCGGCTGTCGGTGCCGACGAGGAGCAGGTCGAGAGCGCCGTCCTTCATTCCGCCGAGCCCGAGCCTGGCGGTCGCGAGGTTCGACTCGAGTGCGTCGACGCTGCGCCATGCGAAGCCCGTCACGGCGAGGACGACGACTGCCACCGCGGCGACCGCGACCTGCACGGGCCGTGCTCGGCGTGGCGGGAGGGCCGCTGCGTCGGTGTCGGGGCCGGGATCGCCTTCGCGTGGCCGTGCCGAGCGGCCGCGTTCCGGCCGCCGGGTCCGGGACCCTCTCGTTCCGGCGCCCGGCGTCCCGCCCTCCGGCGCACGTCTGCGCGGTGGCCTGCTGTCCGGCAAACCTTGCCCCTCACACTTCATCGACTGCTGTGTGGTCACCACGACGCGGCGCGGCCACCCTCTGTCTCGACCCGTCAAGGCTACTCACGAACACCCGGTGTCCCGGGGACCGCGATCCGGCGTGCCAGACTTTCGCGTGTGATCAACATCCTTGTGACGGGGGCAGGCGGGCAACTCGCCGGCAACGTGATCCGACGCGGCAGCCCGGGCGTGTCGATCCGCGGGCTCACGTCGTCGGACCTGGACATCACCGACGCGGGCGCGGTTCGCGACGCGGTGCGGCCGGGCGACGTCGTGCTGAACTGCGCCGCCTACACCGCCGTCGATGCGGCGGAGACCGACGAGGACGCTGCCGTCGCCGTCAACGCCACCGGGCCGCGGATCCTCGCCGAGGCGACCGCGCGTGTGGGTGCCCGCCTGATCCACGTGTCCACCGACTACGTGTTCGCGGGTGACGCGTCCGAGCCCTACGAGGTGGACGATCCGACCGGCCCGCGAACCGCCTACGGCCGGACCAAGCTGGCGGGCGAGCGGGAGGTCCTGGCGGCCGACCCGGCCGCGGTCGTGGTGCGCACCGCCTGGGTGTACACGGGTGTCGGGTCCGACTTCGTCGCGACCATGCTGCGGCTGCAGCGCGAACGCGACACGGTCTCGGTCGTCGACGACCAGGTGGGGTCGCCGACGTACGCCTGGGACCTGGCCGGTGGGCTCCTCGAGCTCGCGGGGCGTCCCGACGTCGCCGGCGGTGTGCTGCACGCGACGAACGCGGGCCGGGCCACCTGGTTCGACCTCGCGCGGGCGGTGTTCGCCGGGGTCGGCGCCGATCCGGAGCGGGTTCGTCCGTGCACGACGGCGGACTTCCCGCGTCCGGCGCCGCGTCCGGCGTTCTCCGTTCTCTCCCCGACGGCATGGGCCCGAGCCGGGCTGACGCCCCTGCGGCCCTGGGCCGACGCGCTCGCCGACGCCCTGGCACAGCTGCCGCCGTCCGCCACCGACTAGGGTTGTCCGAGTGAGTTCGCAGCTGGCCGTGGTGACGGTGACGTATTCGCCCGGTAGACATCTCCGGGAGTTCTTGGAGACCCTCGAGGTCGCCACCACACTGTCCACCCAGGTCATCCTCGCGGACAACGGGTCCACGGACGGGGAACCGGAGGCAGCCGCCGCCGCCCACGAGCACGTCCGACTGCTCCGCACCGGCGGCAACATCGGGTACGGCGGCGCCATCAATCGCGCCGTCGCGGAACTCGACCCGGAGGCGGAGTTCGTCGTCGTCGCGAATCCCGACATCCGGTGGGAAGCTGGTTCGATCGACGCGCTGCTCGAGGCCGCGGAGCGGTGGCCGCGCGCGGGTGCGCTCGGTCCGCTGGTGCGCGAGCCCGACGGCACCGTGTACCCGTCGGCCAGGCACGTGCCGGGGCTGGTGTCCGGTGCCGGGCACGCCGTGCTCGGCACGGTGTGGCCCTCGAATCCGTGGACCACGCGGTACCGGCAGGAGGACGAGTCGATCTCGGAGCGCTCGGTCGGGTGGCTGTCGGGTTCGTGCCTGCTGGTGCGGCGCGCGGCGTTCGACTCGATCGGCGGATTCGACTCCCGCTACTTCATGTACATGGAGGACGTGGACCTCGGCGACCGGCTGGGGAGGGCCGGCTGGCACAACGTCTACGTGCCGGGCGCGGAGGTCACCCACGCGAAAGGGCATGCGGCGGGACGGCATCCGGAGCTGATGCTCCCGGCCCACCACGCCAGTGCCTACCGCTTCCAGGCGGACCGGCATCCGCACTGGTGGCAGGCGCCGCTGCGGTGGGCGTTGCGTGGCGGACTGGCAGTGCGATCGAAGTTGGCCGTCGCGGCGGCAACTCGGAACAGAGCGAAGGACGAGGGGAACTGACATGACTGTGACGAGCGACGGCGCACAGGTGCCGACTGCCGGACCGGTGGACGCGGTCATTCTGGTGGGAGGCAAGGGCACTCGGCTCCGCCCGTTGACCCTGTCGGCACCCAAGCCGATGCTGCCCACCGCTGGGCTGCCGTTCCTCACGCACCTGCTGGCGCGGATCAAGGCCGCAGGCATCACCCACGTCGTGCTCGGCACCTCCTTCAAGGCCGAGGTGTTCGAGGAGCACTTCGGTGACGGTAGCGAGATGGGCCTGGAGATCGAGTACGTCACCGAGACCGAGCCTCTCGGTACCGGCGGCGGCATCCGCAACGTGCTGCCGAAGCTGCGCGCCGACAACGCGATCGTGTTCAACGGCGACGTGCTGGGCGGCACCGACCTGCGCGAGGTCATCGCCTCGCACGAGGCGAACGACGCCGACGTCACCCTGCACCTGGTGCGGGTCAGCGATCCCCGCGCATTCGGATGTGTGACCACCGACGAGAGCGGTCGCGTCCTGGACTTCCTGGAGAAGACGCAGGATCCGCCGACCGACCAGATCAACGCCGGGTGCTACGTCTTCAAGCGGGAGATCATCGAGAAGATCCCCAGCGGCCGTGCCGTGTCCGTGGAGCGTGAGGTGTTCCCGGGCCTGCTTGCCGACGGACGGCGCGTGTTCGGCTTCGTCGACAGTTCCTATTGGCGTGACATGGGCACCCCCGAGGACTTCGTGCGCGGCTCCGCCGACCTGGTCCGCGGCATCGCGCCGTCGCCGGCGCTGAACGGTCAGCGCGGCGAGTCGCTCGTGCATCCCGGCGCCGGTGTCGCGCCGGGCGCGGTACTCATCGGCGGGACCGTCGTCGGACGCGGCGCCGAGGTCGGCGCCGGTGCCCGACTCGACGGTGCCGTGGTGTTCGAGGGCGCCATCGTGGAGGCGGGTGCGACCGTCGAACGGTCGATCATCGGCTTCGGCGCGAGGATCGGTCCGCGCGCACTGGTACGCGACGCCGTGATCGGCGACGGCGCGGACGTCGGAGCCCGCTGCGAGCTGCTGCGCGGGGCCCGAGTGTGGCCGGGCGTCACCCTCCCCGACGGCGGAGTCCGCTTCTCCACCGACGTCTAGCTTCTGCGTGCGACCCGGTCCGCTGTGACCGGGCGCACGCTGGCAGGATCGATCGGGTGAGTGTTGTCGGACCCGTCTTCCACCGGTACGTCGCCCTCGGCGACTCGTTCACCGAAGGGCTGGGTGATCCGGCGCCGTCGCGGCCGAACCAGCTGCGCGGCTGGGCAGACCGCGTCGCCGAGCACCTCGCAACCCGGACCGACGACTTCGCCTACGCCAACCTCGCTGTTCGTGGGAAGCTGCTCGGGCAGATCCTCGACGACCAGCTGGACGCAGCGCTCGCCATGTCACCCGATCTGGTGACCGTCTACGCGGGCGGCAACGACCTCATGCGGCCTTCCGTGGACATCGACGCACTCGTCGCCCACTACGACGACGCGGTCGGAAAACTCACCGCCGCCGGAGCGACCGTCGCGATCTGGACCGCCTACGACGCCGGCTGGGACGCGGTGTTCAAGGTCCTGCGGGGACGCACGGCGATCTACAACGAACTGGTCCGTGAGGTCGCCGAACGGCACGGCGCCACCCTCGTCGACTTCTGGCGGTTCGACGGATACGACGACGATCGGATGTGGGACTGGGACCGCCTCCACATGTCGTCCGCGGGCCACCAGCGGATGGCCGTCGAGGTGCTCGATGCGCTCGCCGTGCCGCACGGGCTGACAGCGCCCGACCTCGGTCCGCGGCCGGTGCGCAGCCGCGAGGAGCAGAAGAAGATCAACTCGACGTGGCGCCGGGAGTTCCTGCTGCCCTGGTTCGGCCGGCGGCTCACCGGCCGGTCGTCGGGTGACGACGTCACCGCCCGCAGGCCCGTCCTCGCCGGGATCGCCGAAACCGACTGACGCGCACCGCAATTCCTCCTGTCGTTCCCAAATGGCCCACTGAGTCGTTCAGACCGACCGACTGGGCCATTCGGGAAGGGGAAGTGCGTGCGGACGAACCGTCAGCGCAGGCGGGCGAGTGCGACGAGGTGGTCGATGGTCTCGCGCTCGGCGGTGTCCGGGAGGGCGTCGACGGGCCACCAGCGCAGGTCGTCCGACTCGTCGCTTCGTACCGGCTCCGAGCCGGCCGGTGCCCACACCAGGAACCTCAGGTCGAGGTGACGTGTCGGCTTGCCGAGCGAGCAGGTGATCGGGTGGGTGTGCGCGGAGAGCAACTGCGGGTCGATGCGCAGGCCCGCGATGCCGGACTCCTCGGTGGCCTCGCGGAGTGCGGCGTCGACGACTGTCTCGTCCGACGGCTCGCAGTGCCCGCCGAGCTGAATCCACCTGCCCACCTTCGGATGAAGGGTCAGCAGCACGTGTTCGGCGTCCTCCGTGATCACCAGTGACGACGCCGTGATGTGCCCGGGCTCGTGCTCGCGCAGGCATCCCTTCGGGGAGGCGTCGAGGAATGCGAGCATCGTGTGCCGCAGTGACTCGTCGGCCTCGTTCGGTGTGCGCCACCGGTCGAGCGCTGCACGCGCGGACGCGTGCAGCGAATCCGCTGTCACAGCTCCACCAGCAGTTCGCCGGGCTCCACCGGGGGCCGGGGGACGAGCGGCTCGTCCGGATGTCCGATCGCCACCGCACCGAGGGGCTGCCAGTCGTCGGCGAGGCCCAACTCGGCTCGCACCACGTCGGGGGCGAAGATCGTCGATCCGATCCAGCAGCTGCCGATGCCCCTGGTCGCCAGCGCAACCAGGAGTCCCTGCACCGCGGCGCCCGCCGCGACGGTGAACATGGTCTGTTCGGCGGCGGTGCGCGCGGCGTCCGGGTAGCTGTGGGCCCCGTCGGGAACGCAGAACGGGATCACCATCTCCGGCGCGTCGAACAGGATGTTGCCGCGATCGAGGCGTGCGGCGATCGCTGCGGCGCTCAGTCCGTCCGAGGTGAGGTCGGCGCGCCAGCGCGCGCGCATCGCGGTCAGCAGCCGCCTGCGCACCTCGGGAGTGCGCACCCACACGAACCGCACCGGCCGAGTGTGGTGCGGCGCAGGCGCGGTCAACGCGTCCGCGATCGAATCGCTGACCAGTCGGGGCTCGACACTGTCCGAGGCGAAGGAGCGGACCGACCGACGGAGCAGAAGGGCCTCGCCGTGGCCGCGTGCGATCGCCTCGTTCGTGCCGAGCCAGAACAGGTCCTCGTCGCCGCGCCGGATCAGATCCGACGCGCTGGAACCGTCGTCCGGGAGGCCGACGCCGCGTGCGACGGCGACGGGCATACCGCCCGTCTTGCCCTTGACCAGGTCGCCGGCCGCCGCGAGCTCGTCCGCGACCGCGACCGACGTGACCAGCAGTTCGTTTCCCTGTGCGTCGACCGACCCGGCGTAGCCGTGCAGGACGGGCAGCCCAGCGGACCCGATCGCGGCGTCCGTCTGGCCGTTCCGCCAGGCGCGGCCCATCGTGTCGGTCACCACCACGGCCACGGTCACCCCGAGCAGCTCGCGCAGCCGTTCCCGAAGGGCGCGGGCGCTCGCATCGGGATCCTCGGGGAGTAGTGCCAGTTCGCCCGGGTGCACGTTGGAGCCGTCGATGCCGGACGCCGCCTGCACGATGCCGAGACGGTTCTCGGTGATGAGGGTGCGGCCCTTACGTGCCAGCACCCGCACCGCCTCTTGATCGACGAGCACGCGGCGGGCGGCGTCCCGGGCCTCGGGGTCGGTGGGGGAGGGCACGATTCGGCCCTCGACCTTCGAGACGATCTTGCTGGTCACGATGAGGACGTCGCCGTCGCGCAGCCAGGGCGCGGCACCGGCGAGCGCGGCGGCGAGGTCGTCGCCGGGACGGAACTCGGGCAGCCCGGGGACGGGGAGGATCTCGATGCCGTCACTTGCGCCGTGATCGTCCACGTTGTCCGGTGCCGTGCCGTCGCTCACAGCGTGACCCCGGCGAGTTCCAGTGCGGCACGAGCCATTTCGGCGGTGGTGTCGGGATCGGTCATCAGGAGCGGAACCGCGCGCACCTCGACGCCGGGAACGTCGGCGGTGTCCGTGTCGTGGATGAGCCAGCCGTCGAGGATGCCGGTCGACGAACGAGCGCCGTAGTGACGACCCACGGCCTCCGCGGAGGTTTCGACGCCGATGACGTCGAGGCATTCGTCGGCCATGCCGCGCAACGGCTTTCCGTCGATGACCGGTGAGAGTCCGATCACCTTCGCCCGTCCGGTGCGGAGGGCGCCGCGGATCCCGGGAACGGCGAGGATCGCGCCGATGCTCACGACCGGGTTGGACGGGGCGAGGAGCACGACGTCCGCTTCCTCGAGTGCCTCGACGACGCCGGGCGCCGGCTTGGCCGCGTCGGCCCCGATGTGGGCGAAGCTGTGGGTCGGAATCTGCGCGCGGTACCGGACCCACCATTCCTGGAAGTGGATCGCGCGCTGGTCGCCGTCCTCGGGGTCGGTCACGACGACGTGGGTCTCGCTGCGGTCGTCGGTCACGGGGAGCAGGCGGACGCCGGGCTGCCACCGGTTGCACAGCGCCTCGGTGACGGCGGAGAGGGGGAATCCGGTCCGGAGCATCTGCGAGCGGATGAGGTGGGTCGCGATGTCGCGGTCGCCGAGGCCGAACCAGTCCGGCTTGGCGCCGTACGCGGCGAGCTCCTCCTTGGCGTTCCACGTTTCACCGACGTGGCCCCACCCGCGCTCGGGGTCGATGCCCCCGCCGAGCGTGTACATGCACGTGTCGAGGTCGGGACAGATGCGCAGCCCGTGCATCCAGACGTCGTCTCCGACGTTGACCACTGCGGTGATCTCGTGCTCCCGGGCGCCCGCGTCGGATCGGTCGAGGAGGCTGCGCACTCCCTGGAGGAAACGCGCGCCACCGACACCGCCGACCAAAACTGTGACCTTCACGTCGAAGAGCGTAGGCGGTGCCCGGTGCGGTGGGCACACCCCCGCCGGGCCTGCTCGCGCGGGTGCGATGCGCGACACGCTGTTGACGGGCGGGAACGCGTTTCTTGCGGAAACCGGTATTCGGGGATGGTAAATATTCGGACTTCCGGCTTGACCCTGCTCAGTGGTCCGTGTCTAATCACGTGTATGTCATTTTGCGGTCGCCGTCCGGGAACGGATGCAGTACCGCCGTTTTCGATCCGGTGTTCCGTCGGTGGATTCACCATGGTGTCGCTCAATGACATTGTCGGGGAGGCAATTTCAACAAGTCAGGAAGTTCTGCGCTATCAAAGGTGAGGAGGCGGAACGGATGGCCATCCAGCACGAAGTGTCGAGTATTCGAACGAGCGCGCTTGGCAACGAACCGCAGACCGATTCCATGGCAGGAGCAGCGGGGGGCGCCTGCCGGCCCGAGGGTGAGAGTGACAGCGATCGCCCCGTGTTGAGCCTGATCGCCGGCGGTTTCGACGCAATGTTCGAGGCCGTCGAGGATCAGTGGCAAGACCGCGCGCTGTGCGCGCAAACAGATCCCGAGGCGTTCTTCCCCGAAAAGGGAGGGTCGACTCGTGAGGCGAAGCGGATCTGCCTCGGATGCGAGGTGCGAGACGACTGCCTCGAGTACGCGCTCGCCAACGACGAGCGATTCGGTATCTGGGGCGGACTTTCCGAACGGGAACGCCGCCGCCTCAAGCGAGGCATCATCTGACGCGCTGAATCTCCTCGAGGTTCGGCGCGTGTGTTTTTCGGGCCGACTGTCATTCGATCGACCGGCCGCGTGGTCGACGGTCGATCGAATGACAGTCGAACACCGGACATTTCGGCTTCGGTGATGTCCTGCCTCTGCCCGCCCACGCGAATGTTCGCCTGTCGGAACCTCACTCGTGCCGCCGGCGTCATGCGCCTCAGTCGTCCGGGTCGTCCGTCATCTCCGGATCGATGACCTCCGGTCCCACGCCGAGGTAGGTCGCGACCTGCCGGACCAGGACCTCGTGCAGCAGGTCGACGAGTTCGTCCGGGTGCTTCGCTCGCAGTTCGAGCGGGCGCCG
Organism: Rhodococcus gannanensis; assembly: GCF_042681175.1. NCBI lineage: Bacteria > Bacillati > Actinomycetota > Actinomycetes > Mycobacteriales > Nocardiaceae > Rhodococcus > Rhodococcus gannanensis. The sequence goes on along the minus strand of NZ_JBHUFB010000010.1, from coordinate 753,029 downwards.
GAACAACACCAGTCTCGCGCGGGTGGCGTTCCCGTGTCGATCCACTCCCGCGGGCACCAGACGTGAGAGGGGCACAGGCCCCTCCGCGACAACTTCCGGCGGCCAGGTCACCGAATCGGGATCGAGCGCCCGGATCTTCGGCACCTCGTCGACCGCGACGTCGAGTTTGGTCATCCGCTCGTGCCATCGGGCGTCGATCGGTGCGAACGCCTCCAGGACGAGCATGTCGAACTGCTCGGCTCGACTCCGCCACGCCGGGACCCCTGGCGGGAGAACGGGCCCGCGAATCCCACGCCCGCGCCGAGCCGCGGAACGCGAGGTCAGTGGACGTCCGTGTCGGGCTCTGTGCATGACTGTCGATGCTACCGAGACCGGCCGTGCCGCACCCGTCGCCTACGTCCACCCGGCGCGGTGTCCGAATCCGGTGTGTCCGAGTAGGCGGTGACCGGTCGGGGCGCTACCCTCTCATTCGTGAGAGGACTGCGTCGATGCTGCCGGCCCGGGTGCAAGAACCCCGCCGTTGCGACGCTGACCTACGTCTACTCGGACTCCACCGCGGTCGTCGGTCCGCTCGCGACCGTCGACGAACCGCATTCCTGGGACCTGTGCGAGGCGCACGCTTCCAGGATCACGGCGCCCAAGGGCTGGGAGCTCGTTCGCTACGAGGGTGGATTCTCGAGTTCCACCCCCGACGAGGACGATCTGACGGCCCTCGCGGAGGCGGTTCGTGAGGCAGGTCGCGGTGAGGGGCCGAGCGTGGACCGCGTCACGCCGACACCGGCGGCCCGAACCGGGCGACGCGGCCACCTGCGGGTACTGCCGGATCCCGGGAACTGAGCCGGTCGGCGATGTGCCGTGGGTCACCGTCGTGAAACGAGGGTCCGGCGGGACGTGTAGCCATGGCACTAGGGTGATCTCGGCACGCCCGCAACCGGGTGGCGACACGCAGTGTGCAACTCCGGACCGCGCCGGCGCCCGACCGCACAACCGAACGAGGAGACCCGTAGTGGCACGAACCGCCGAATCCGTCCATGCCGTCATCAAGGCATACGACGTCCGCGGCGTCGTCGGTGAGCAACTCGACAGTGACTTCGTGCGGGACGTTGCGGGGTCCTTCGCTCGCCTGATGCGCGAGGACGAGGCGCAGCGGGCGACCCGCATCGTGGTCGGTCACGACATGCGGGCCTCGTCTCCGGAACTCGCCGCCGCCTTCGCCGACGGGGTGACCGCCCAGGGCCTCGACGTGGTTCTCATCGGGCTGGCGTCGACCGACCAGCTGTACTTCGCGTCCGGACTGCTCGACTGCCCGGGCGCCATGTTCACAGCGAGCCACAACCCGGCCCGCTACAACGGCATCAAGCTGTGCCGGGCCGGCGCGAAGCCGGTCGGCCAGGACACCGGGCTGGGCACCATCGCGCAGGACGTGATCTCGGGTGTGCCGGGCCACGACGGTCCGCACGGGAAGACGACCGAGCAGGACGTCCTCGGTGACTACGCGGCCTTCCTCGGCGGACTCGTCGATCTCACCGGCATCCGTCGGCTCACCGTCGCGGTGGACGCAGGCAACGGCATGGGTGGGCACACGGTGCCCGCGGTGTTCGGTCCGCTGCCGCTGACGGTGGAGCCGCTGTACTTCGAACTCGACGGCACGTTCCCCAACCACGAGGCGAACCCGCTCGATCCGAAGAACCTCGTCGACCTGCAACAGCACGTCCGGGCGACCGGCGCGGACATCGGGCTGGCGTTCGACGGCGACGCCGATCGCTGCTTCGTCGTCGACGAGAAGGGCAACCCGGTCTCGCCGTCGGCCGTGACCGCGCTCGTCGCGCAGCGCGAACTGGCGAAGGAGCCGGGGGCGACGATCATCCACAACCTGATCACGTCGCGGGCGGTACCCCAACTGGTCACCGAGCTCGGCGGCACACCGGTTCGTACCCGGGTCGGCCACTCGTTCATCAAGCAGCAGATGGCGGAGACCGGTGCGGTGTTCGGCGGCGAGCACTCCGCGCACTACTACTTCCGCGACTTCTGGGGCGCCGACTCCGGAATGCTGGCCGCGATGCACGTTCTCGCCGCGCTCGGCGAACAGGACCGGCCGCTCTCCGAACTGATGGCCGGCTACAACACCTACGCGGCGTCGGGTGAGATCAACTCGACCGTCGCGGACGCCGGGCAGCGGACCGAGGCGGTGCTCGCGGCCTTCGCCGAGCGCACGGCATCCGTCGACCGCCTCGACGGCGTGACCGTCGACCTCGGCGACGGCGCCTGGTTCAACCTGCGTGCGTCGAACACGGAGCCCCTGTTGCGGCTGAACGTGGAGGCTCGTACCGGCGCACAGGTCGACGCGCTCGTCGACGAGATCCTCTCCGTGGTGCGTGCCTGACCGAAGCAGCGCCCGAGACGTCGCCCGAGGTCGGACCGACCCGAGCGGCCGGGCATTCCGCCGGCACGCGAACGGGACGGAGGCACCGCGAGCCGTGCGCGTGACGAGGCGACCACACTTCCCGTCCCGGCGGTGCGAGAATGGTCGAATCGGGCAGTGTGGGTCCGGGCGGTTCGACATCGGTCAGTGCGAGAAAGGCAGGTTGCCATGACGGCTCCATCACCCCTTCTCGATCTCGACGACGCCGCGAGCGTCGCCGCTGCCGACACCGAGGGCGCGATGCGTGCGGCCGCCCTCGGCGGAGCCCAGGTCAGGTCGGTCGCCGAGGCGGTCGGTGAGGGGCTCCTCGACCGGGTCCGGGAGATGCGCCCGCGGAGTGTCGTCGTCGTGACGGCGGGCGGGCGAGCGGCCCGCGCCGCAGCCGTCCTCGAAGCCTCCGTCGGTCCGCGCCTCGGGGTGCCGATCGTTCACACGCCCGTCGTCCCGCCGTGGGTCGGTTCGCTCGACGTCGTGGTCGTGGCCGGCGACGACGCCGGTGATCCGCGGCTCGTCTCCGCCGCGGACTCGGCGCTGCGCAGGCGCGCCGAACTCGTCGTCGTTGCACCGGACGAGGGTCCGTTGCGCGCGGCCGCGGCAGGACGCGCCGCATTGCTCGCGCCGCGGGTACGCACACCCGACCGGCACGGTTTCCTGCGCTACCTGGCGGCAGGCGTCGCCGTGCTGGGAGCCCTCGACTCCGGCCCGCGCGTGTCGTTGCCCGACCTCTCGGAGCTCGCCGACGTCCTCGACGGGGAGGCGGCCCGCAACCATCCGTCCGCGGAGGTGTTCCACAATCCTGCGAAGTCGCTGGCGGTCCGGCTTCAGAATCGCCGAGTCGTGATCGCCGGGGACGGCCCCGCGACGACGGCGCTGGCCGGACACGCCACCGACATGCTTCTGTGCGCGGCGGGGTCGTCGGCCGTCGCAGCGGGACTGTCGGACGTGCTGGCGTCGGCGCCGCTGCTGTCGGGGGTGGGTGAGCTGCCTCCCGGATACGACCCGCTCTTCCACGACGAGGAACTCGACGGACCGGCGCCGGTGACACCGGCGCGGGTGTTCGTGCTGGCGACGTCGCAGTCGCGGGTCGCGACGACCAGGCGCCTCGGCGCGCTCGCCGACGCGGAACTGGTCACGGCAGCGCCCGACGCGGACGACCTCGCAGCGGGTGACCATTACGGAACAGGGGACAGTGAGATGACGAGTCGGGCCGCGCACGGTCCCGCTCAGGGGGAGCGCGCCGAGATGGAGCAATTGGCGGTGCTTGCCGTCCGTGTCGAGATGGCTGCCGTGTACCTACGGTTGATCGGCGGTCGTTAGGTGCACGTTCTGCAGGGCGCGCTCCGCACCTACGCCTGGGGGTCGCGCACCGCGATCGCCGAACTGTGCGGCCGGCCGGTTCCCTCCGATCACCCGGAGGCCGAACTGTGGCTCGGTGCCCATCCGGCGAATCCGTCGCGACTGAGGATCGGCGCCGACACGGTGTCGCTGCTCGACACGATCGCGGAGGACCCGGCCGGGCAACTCGGCCCGCGGGCCCGGGCCGGATTCGGCGACCGTCTGCCGTTCCTCCTCAAACTGCTCGCCGCGGACGAGGCACTGTCGCTGCAGGCGCACCCCAGCGCCGCTCAGGCGAAGGAGGGATTCGCGCGGGAGGAGGCCGCGGGCATCCCGCGGGACTCGGCGGTGCGCAACTATCGCGACGACAGCCACAAGCCCGAACTCGTCGTCGCCCTGACCCGGTTCGAGGCACTCGCCGGGTTCCGTGCGCCGGACCGAACCGTCGAACTGCTCCGCGCACTGCGCGTTCCCGAACTCGACCACTACATCGCGTTGCTCGAGGGGCAGCCCGACTCGTCGGGTCTCCGGGCCCTGTTCACGACGTGGATCACCCTGCCGCAGCCGGCGCTGGCGTCGCTGCTCCCGCAGATTCTGGACGGCTGCGTCCGGTACCTGTCCGCGCCGGGCGAGTCCCGGGAGTTCGCGCCCGAGGTGCGGACCGTCCTCGAACTGGGCGAGTCCTATCCGGGGGACGCAGGGGTGCTCGCGTCGATCCTGCTCAATCGGGTCACGCTCGAACCCGGTGAGGGGCTCTACCTCGCGGCGGGCAACCTCCACGCCTACCTGCACGGGCTGGCTGTCGAACTGATGGCGAACTCCGACAACGTGCTGCGCGGTGGCCTCACGCCGAAGCACGTCGACGTGCCGGAGCTGTTGCGGGTTCTCGACTTCGAGCCGCTCACCGGTCCGGTCCGGACAGCCACTCCGATCCCGGGTGACAGCGCGGTGCACGTGTACGACACGCCCGCGCCCGAGTTCGCGCTCTCGCGCATCGACCTGACACCGAGGTCGCCGAGCGCCGAACTGGGACGGACGGGGCCCCGCATCCTGCTGTGCACCGCTGGATCGGTCTCCCTGCGCTGCGGTGGCCAGGAGCTCGAGCTGGCGCGCGGCGAGTCGGCGTGGATCGCCGCCTCGGACCCGCCGGTGGAGATCGTCGCGACCGCGGATGCGCAGGTGTTCAGCGCCACCGTCGGCTGAGCCGACCTCCGGCACCTCCGCCGAGCAGGCCGTCGGCGTTGCCGAATCGACGCTTCCGAGGTGACGCAAATTCGCGGAGGGAACGGCGGCGGGCAATAGGCTCGGACGGTACCCCAGTCGAGGAGGCCTGCGATGGCAGATCACGAGAGCCCGGGTGGCGCAGCCGCACGGCGGACGGGACTGCGACGGATCAAGTCGGTCGAGCAGTCGATCGCCGACACCGACGAGCCGGACAGCAAACTCCGCAAGGACCTGACCGCGTGGGACCTGACCGTCTTCGGCGTCGCGGTCGTTGTCGGTGCAGGCATCTTCACCCTCACCGCCCGGACCGCGGGCAACGTCGCGGGCCCCTCGGTGTCGCTGGCATTCGTGCTCGCCGCCATCGCCTGCGGCCTCGCCGCCCTGTGTTACGCCGAGTTCGCGTCGACGGTGCCGGTGGCGGGCAGCGCCTACACGTTCTCGTACGCGACGTTCGGTGAGTTCGTCGCGTGGATCATCGGCTGGGACCTGATCCTCGAGTTCGCGCTCGCGGCGTCCGTCGTCGCGAAGGGGTGGTCGCTGTATCTCGCGGACGTCATCGGCGCGGAGTCGACCGTCGTGCAGATCGGCGGTGTCGACTTCGACTGGGGTGCGGTGCTGTTGATCGCGGCGCTGACCTCGTTGCTGGTGACCGGGACCAAGCTGTCGTCGCGGGTCTCCGCGGCGATCACCGCGATCAAGGTGTTCGTGGTGCTGTTGGTGATCGTCGTCGGCGCGTTCTACATCACCGGGTCCAACTACTCGCCGTACATTCCGCCGTCGCAGCCGGGCGAGACGGGCGAGGGCATCCACCAGTCGCTGTTCTCGTTCCTGACGGGCGCGGGCGGGAGCACGTTCGGGTGGTACGGACTGCTGGCCGCGGCGTCGCTGGTGTTCTTCGCGTTCATCGGTTTCGACGTCGTCGCGACCACCGCGGAGGAGACGAAGAATCCGCAGAAGGCGCTGCCGCGCGGCATCCTCGGCTCGCTCGCGATCGTGACCGTCCTGTACGTGGCGGTGACGCTGGTACTGACGGGAATGGTCAACTACACCGAACTGTCGGGGGAGGACTCGACACTGGCGACGGCCTTCGAGTTCCACGGCATCACCTGGGCGCAGTGGGTGATCAACCTCGGCGCCCTCGCCGGCCTGACCACGGTTGTGATGGTGATGCTGCTCGGCCAGACCCGCGTCGCGTTCGCCATGTCGCGCGACGGTCTGCTGCCCACGCCGTTGGCGCACACCGGCAAGCGCGGAACCCCGGTCCGGATCACGCTGATCGTCGGCGTGATCTCCGGAACGCTCGCGGCCTTCTTCCCGATGGGCACCCTCGAGGAGATGGTCAACATCGGCACCCTGTTCGCGTTCGTGCTCGTGTGCATCGGTGTCGTGGTGCTGCGCCGCACCCGGCCCGACCTCGAGCGAGGATTCCGGGTCCCGTGGGTGCCGCTGATCCCGATTCTCGCGGTCCTCGCGTGTCTGTGGCTGATGCTGAACCTGTCGGTCGAGACGTGGATCCGATTCGTGGTCTGGATGGCGATCGGCGTCGTCGTGTACTTCGCATACGGGCGCAGGCACTCGCTCGTCGGAAAGCGGCAACGTCCGCAGCCGGGCGTCGAGTCGGAGGCGCTCGACCATCTGGGCGGACCCGACGAACCACGTCATCGGGGGAAGTGAATCCCTCTCACTCCGGACCAGGCACCACCGACCAGGACACGGCCTCGGCGAACCGCCGGGGCCGTTTCCTTCGACTCGCGCGGTTTACAAATCACCGACTATGTATAGACAGACGACAAACTGTCGAATAGTGTCGAATCTCGAGTGGTGCGGGTCACATCGGTGGCCCTCGGCCTGGAGGTGGGGATGGACATGCGAACGGAACGCGAGACGCCGGTGGTGTGGCGCGACAAGAAGCGTTACCTGTGGCTGCTCGGTCTGGTGCCGCCGACGGCGGTGTTCCTCGCGGCGGCGCTGGTGTGGGGGTTCAACGAACTCGGCTGGGAGTCGGTGTCGCCGGTCTGGTGGTGGATCGGTCCGATCCTCGTCTACGGCCTGCTCCCGGTTCTCGACGTCTTCTTCGGGCCGGACGGGCAGAATCCGCCCGACGAGGTGATGGAGCAGCTCGAGAACGACCGGTACTACCGCTGGTGCACCTATGCCTACATTCCGTTCCAGCTGGTGAGTCTCGTGTTCGCGTGCTACCTGTGGACCGCCGACGACCTGACCTGGCTCGGAATCGACGGCGGACTCGGGTGGGTGTCGAAGGTCGGGCTCGCGCTGAGCATCGGCGTGATGGGTGGCATCGGCATCAACACTGCCCACGAACTGGGACACAAGAAGGACGACCTCGAGCGGTGGCTGTCGAAGGTCACGCTCGCGCAGACCTTCTACGGCCACTTCTACATCGAGCACAACCGCGGGCACCACGTGCGCGTGTCCACGCCGGAGGATCCGGCGAGCGCTCGATTCGGTGAGACGTTCTGGGGGTTCCTGCCGCGCAGCGTGTGGGGCAGTCTGCGCTCCTCGTGGGAGTTGGAGAAGGCGCGTCTGCAGCGACTCGACAAGGGGCCGTGGACGATTCGCAACGACGTGCTCAACGCGTGGCTGATGTCGGTGGTGCTGTGGGGTGCCCTGGTCGCGGGGTTCGGCTGGGAAGTGCTGCCGTTCCTGCTGATTCAGGGAATCTACGGGTTCTCGCTGCTGGAGACCGTCAACTACCTCGAACACTACGGGCTGCTGCGGCAGAAGACCGCGAGCGGTCGGTACGAGCGGTGCACGCCCGAGCACAGCTGGAATTCGGACCACATCTGCACCAACATCTTCCTCTACCACCTGCAGCGGCACAGTGACCATCACGCGAATCCCACGCGCCGCTATCAGACGTTGCGCAGCATGGACGGTGCACCGAACCTGCCCAGCGGGTACGCGAGCATGATCACCTTGGCGTACGTCCCGGCCGTCTGGCGCCGGGTCATGGACCGCCGGGTGCTCGACCACTACGACGGTGACATCACCAGGGTGAACGTGCACCCGTCCAAGCGGGACCGGATCCTCGCCCGGCACGGGGCGGCGTGACGATGGCGGCGTACGTGTGTCCCGTGTGCGAGTACGTGTACGACGAAGCGGAAGGTGCTCCGCGAGAGGGATTCCCGGCAGGCACGGTCTGGGAGCGAGTTCCCGACGACTGGTGCTGTCCCGACTGCGGTGTGCGGGAGAAGATCGACTTCGACAGAAAGATCTCGTGAAGGTGGCTGTCATGAAGCTCTACCGATGTGTCCAGTGCGGATTCGAATACGACGAGGAACTGGGCTGGCCCGAGGACGGCATCGAACCCGGCACCCGCTGGGAGGACATCCCGGACGACTGGAGTTGCCCGGACTGCGGCGCCGCCAAGGCCGACTTCTACATGGAGGAGGTGGCACGTCCGTGACCGGGTGTGGTGCCGTCGCGGTTTGACGACGTCGCGTCGCCGGTGTCAGGGTCGCCCTCATGACGAACCGCGTTCCGTTTCAGCAGGCCACCCGAACCCTGCTGCGTGACTCGGTGCTCGGCGCGATGCGGGAACTCCTCGCGGGCAAGGACTGGTCGGAGATCACCATGACCGACGTCGCCACTGCCGCCGGGGTCAGCAGGCAGACCGTCTACAACGAGTTCGGCTCCCGGCAGGGACTGGCTCAGGCGTACGGGCTGTCGCTCGCAGACGTCTTCGTCGACACCGTCGACGCCGCCGTGTACGCGCACGTCGGTCGCGCACACGACGCGCTGGTCGCCGGGTTCACCGGATTCTTCGAACGTGCCGCGGCGGATCCGCTCGTCCAGTCCTTGCTCGGCGGGGCCGTCAAGCCCGACCTGCTCCGACTGATCACGACCGACGGCGCGGTCCTCATCGACCACGCCGCGGCCCGGCTGGCCGAAACCTTCCGGCGCAGCTGGGTGCAGGCGTCGGAGGCCAACGCCGTGGTGCTCGGCCGGGGTATCGCGAGGCTGGCGATCAGCTACATCGCGATGCCGCCGGAGCCGGACCGCGACGTGCCCGCGGACCTGGCCCGGGTGTTCGCGCCGTTCGTCGAGGCGATCGGTTCCGCAGGTGGAGACGGTCCGGGAACGACGCGGTTCCGCTAGTCCGCGCGGTACCGATAGCCTTACCTGAGATATTTCCAACCAGGAGAGGCAGATGACGACCAGCGTGTCTGTAAACAAGCTCGTGGCGGACAGCCGCAACGGAATCGACTACAAGGTGGCGGATCTCTCGCTCGCGGAGTTCGGCCGCAAGGAGATCCGGCTTGCCGAGCACGAGATGCCCGGTCTGATGGCGCTGCGTCGCGAGTACGCCGAGGTCCAGCCGCTCAAGGGCGCGCGCATCTCCGGCTCGCTGCACATGACGGTTCAGACCGCCGTCCTGATCGAGACCCTCGCCTCGCTCGGTGCCGAGGTCCGCTGGGCGTCGTGCAACATCTTCTCCACCCAGGACCACGCCGCCGCCGCGATCGTCGTCGGTCCGCACGGCACCCCGGAGGAGCCGAAGGGCATCCCCGTCTTCGCCTGGAAGGGCGAGACGCTGGAGGAGTACTGGTGGGCGGCCGAGCAGATGCTGACCTGGCCGGGCGAGCCCGCCAACATGATCCTCGACGACGGTGGCGACGCCACCATGCTCGTGCTGAAGGGCGCGCAGTTCGAGAAGGCCGGAGTCGTCCCGCCGACCGACGACGAGCACGACTCCGACGAGTACAAGGTCTTCCTGGCGTTGCTGCGCGCCTCCCTCGAGGCCGACAAGTCCAAGTGGACGACGATCGCGGCGTCCGTGCGGGGCGTGACCGAGGAGACCACCACCGGCGTGCTGCGCCTGTACCAGGTCGCCGCTGCCGGTGAACTGACCTTCCCGGCGATCAACGTCAACGACTCGGTCACCAAGAGCAAGTTCGACAACAAGTACGGCACCCGGCACTCGCTGCTCGACGGCATCAACCGCGGCACCGACGTCCTCATCGGTGGCAAGGCCGCCCTCGTCTGCGGCTACGGCGACGTCGGCAAGGGCTGCGCCGAGGCGCTGCGCGGCCAGGGCGCGCGCGTCACGGTCACGGAGATCGACCCGATCAACGCGCTGCAGGCGATGATGGACGGCTTCGACGTCAAGACCGTCGAGGAGTTCATCGGTCAGGCCGACATCGTCATCACGTCGACCGGCAACAAGGACATCATCTCGTTCGAGCACATGAAGCAGATGAAGCACCAGGCGATCCTGGGCAACATCGGCCACTTCGACAACGAGATCGACATGGCCGGCCTGGAGCGGGCCGCGGACGTCACCCGGATCAACATCAAGCCGCAGGTCGACGAGTTCACCTTCGCCGACGGTCACAGCATCATCGTGCTGTCCGAGGGCCGCCTGCTGAACCTCGGCAACGCCACCGGGCATCCGTCCTTCGTGATGTCGAACTCGTTCGCGAACCAGGTCATCGCGCAGATCGAGCTGTGGACCAAGCCGGACGAGTACGACAACGAGGTGTACCGGCTGCCCAAGCACCTGGACGAGAAGGTCGCCCGGATCCACGTCGAGGCGCTCGGTGGCTCGATCACCAAGCTGACGAAGGACCAGGCGGAATACATCGGCGTCGACGTCGAGGGCCCGTACAAGCCCGAGCACTACCGGTACTAGCGGCTCCGCAGCCTGTGCGTGAATTCCTCCCCCGGCGGGCCCCACCCGACAGGGGTGACATTCACGCACAGGCGCGCAGCGCATAGGGTCTCCGGTCGTGGGCATCCTCATCGCACTGGAAGGTCTAGACGGCGCGGGCAAGCGCACCCTCGTGGACAAGGTCGTCGCCGCGTTGACGGCGTCGGGCCTGCGGGTGGCGGTGGGTGCGTTCCCCCGGTACGGCGAATCGCTGCACGCCGACGTCGCGGCCGAGGCCCTCAAAGGTGGTCACGGCGATCTCGCGGATTCCGTCTACGGGATGGGTCTGGTGTTCGCACTCGACCGCGGTGGCTACGCCGACGAGCTTCGGAAGCTGCTGTCCGACAACGACATCGTCATCCTCGACAGGTATCTCGCGTCGAACGCGGCGTACGGTGCCGCACGACTGCGACAGCACGCCGACGGTGAGTACACGCAGTGGGTCCGGGAACTCGAACTCGGCCGGCTCGGTCTGCCCGCGCCCGACCTGCAGATGCTGCTCGACGTCCCGGTGGAGCTGGCGCGGGAGCGGGCCAAGGCGCGGGAGGCGCAGGATGCGACCCGCGAACTCGACGCCTACGAGCGCGACGGCGACCTGCAGTCCCGTACCGGCGAGGTCTACCGGGAACTCGCGTCGACGAACTGGGTCAGCCGGTGGCGAGTGCTGTCCCCGGACGTCGACCCGGCGGCGCTCGCCGCGGATCTGGCAGAGTGGAAGTGACCACGACACGCCACCCGAGCACCGTTTACGCCGGGATTCCGGGGACAGGGATGACACGATAGGGACATGAAGCCACGCATTCTGGTTGTCGACGACGACACGGCGCTCGCCGAGATGCTCACCATCGTCCTCCGCGGCGAGGGCTTCGAGCCCTACGTGGTGGGTGACGGCACGCAGGCACTGTCCGCGGTCCGGGAGATCCGCCCGGACCTGGTCCTGCTCGATCTCATGCTGCCGGGAATGAACGGCATCGACGTCTGCCGGGTGCTGCGCGCCGACTCCGGAGTGCCGATCGTGATGCTCACCGCCAAGACGGACACCGTCGACGTCGTGCTCGGGCTGGAGTCCGGCGCCGACGACTACGTGATGAAGCCGTTCAAGCCGAAGGAACTGGTGGCGCGTGTTCGTGCGCGACTGCGGCGTACCGAGGAGGAGCCCGCGGAGCTGCTGTCGATCGCAGACATCGACATCGACGTCCCGGCCCACAAGGTGACGCGGGACGGTCAGCTCATCTCGCTGACGCCCCTGGAGTTAGACCTGCTCGTGGCGCTGGCCCGTAAGCCGCGCCAGGTGTTCACCCGTGAGGTACTGCTCGAACAGGTGTGGGGTTACCGGCACGCGGCCGACACCCGCCTGGTCAACGTGCATGTCCAGCGACTGCGCGCGAAAGTGGAACGTGACCCGGAGAATCCGCAGGTGGTACTCACGGTCAGGGGGGTCGGCTACAAGGCCGGACCGCCGTGATCCGAACCCGCATGAGGCGCCGGATCAACGGCACGTTCACGCCGTTGCTCCGCCGGTTCCGGAACACGAGCCGGGCTCTGGCGCATCTGTGGCGGCGGTCCCTGCAGTTGCGGGTCGTCGTGTCGACGCTCAGCCTGTCGCTGATCGTCATCACCATCCTCGGTGTCGTGCTGACCAGTCAGATCACCGACCGGCTGCTGGAGGCGAAGATCTCCGCGGCGACCGAGGAGATCGATCGTGCGCGCGGAACCGTGCAGAGCGAGCTGGCCGGTACCGACGAATCCGCCGCGCTCAGCACCCGTCTCGACGCGGCACGAGCGTCGCTGACCAATCGGAACTCCGACTCCGGCCCGGCGTCGGGTGCGGCGGGCACGTTCGACACGGTGCTCATCGCCGGGACCGACGACCCGGCGGGTGAACCGGCCGCCGGACCGGCCGACCAGATCCCGCGCAATCTTCGGGACTTCGTGCACAACGGGCAGATCAGCTACCAGTTCACGACGGTCGCCGATCCCGACGGCTACTCCGGTCCGGCGCTGCTGGTGGGCAGCCCCGTGGTCGCCGACATTCCCAACCTGGAGCTGTACCTGGTGTTCCCGCTCGCGAGCGAGGACCGCAGCCTGTCGCTGATGCGCAGCACGCTCCTGATCGGTGGTGCGGTGCTGCTCGTGCTGCTCGCCGCGATCTCGCTGATCGTCGCCCGGCAGGTCGTGTTGCCGATCCGCTCGGCCTCGCGGATCGCCGAGCGGTTCGCGGAGGGCAAGCTGCGTGAGCGGATGCCCGTCCGCGGTGAGGACGACATGGCGCGCCTCGCGATGTCGTTCAACGACATGGCGGAATCGCTCTCGAAGCAGATCACTCAGCTGGAGGAGTTCGGCAACCTGCAGAAGCGGTTCACCTCCGATGTGAGCCACGAGCTGCGCACCCCGCTCACGACCGTGCGGATGGCGGCGGACCTGATCCACGACGGCAGCGCCGAACTCGATCCCGCGCTGCGTCGCTCGTCCGAGCTTCTCGTCGCCGAACTCGACCGGTTCGAGACCCTGCTGAACGACCTGCTGGAGATCAGCAGGCACGACGCCGGTGTCGCGGAACTCGCCGCGGAGAAGCTCGACCTGCGGATGAGTGCACGCGCGGCGGTGTCGACCATCCGTCACCTGGCCCGGGAGACCAGCACCGAGCTGATCCTCGACCTGCCCGAGGAGCCCGTCTTCGCGATCGTCGATCCGCGCCGCGTGGAGCGGATCCTCCGGAATCTGCTCGCGAACGCGATCGATCACGGGGAGGGCAAGCCCGTGCTGCTGCGGTTGCGGTCCGACAACGACGCCGCCGCGTTCATCGTCCGCGACCAGGGCATCGGCCTGCGTCCGGGCGAGGAGAAGCTCGTGTTCAACCGGTTCTGGCGGTCGGATCCGTCCCGGGTCCGCCGGTCCGGCGGTACCGGACTGGGCCTGGCGATCAGCGTCGAGGACGCCCGACTCCACGACGGCAGGCTCGAGGCGTGGGGCGAGCCCGGCGTCGGAGCGTGCTTCCGGCTGACGCTGCCGCTGGTGCGTGGACACAAGGTGACGAGCAGTCCGCTGCCCTTGCGTCCCCCGACCACCAAGCGCGTGCAGGGCAAGGAGCCGGACGGTACGGCGTCGCCCGCGGGCGAGGAGGTCGAGCACGGAGACCACGCCGAGCCGCTCGACCCCGACGAGACGGCGAGCGTTCCGATGCTGCGGGAGCGGCGGACATGACCCGGCGACCGGCCGCACTCGCCGCTGCACTGTTCGCGATCCTGGTTGTGGCGGGATGCGCGAGCGTGCCCGACTCGTCCACGCCGCAGGCGATCGGCACGATCGAGCGGTCGCCGGCGAATCCGACGGTGCCCGCGCCGACCCCGGGCCGCGAGCCGGACCTGCTGCTGCGGGACTTCTTCGCGGCGAGCACCGACCCGACCGACGGGCACGCGGCGGCGCGTCAGTTCATGACGGAGTCCGCGTCGGCGGGGTGGGACGACACCGAGAGCACGTCGATCGTGGACAAGGTCGACGTGCTTCCGGAATCGCGGTCGAACGACACCGCCAGCTACACGATCCGCGCGAACAAGGTCGGCCAGCTCGACCCCGAGGGCGTGTACGAGGCCGTCGAGGGCGCCTACGAGGCGACGGTCCGGCTGACACGGGCCGACGGAGAGTGGCGGATCGACGAACTCCCGCCGGGCGTAACCCTGGACCGGCCCCAGTTCCTCAAGACCTATCAGCGCTACTCGCTGTACTTCCTCGACCCGACCGGGTCGACCACCGTGCCCGACCTGCGGTGGATCTCGACCAATCCCCAGGACGTGGCGGACCGGCTGGTCGAGATGCTCATCGCGGGTCCGAAGCCGTCGCTCGAGGGCGCCGTGACGAACCAGCTCGACGAGGTCACCCTCGCCGAGCCGATCACCAAGACCGACGGGCGCAGCGCGGGGGTGGGAATCGGGTTCGGTGGCCTGCGAATCGAGTTGGAGGGCACGTCGACGCTCGACGTCGTCAGCCGGGACCGGCTCGCCGCCCAGGTTGTGTGGACGCTGGCGAACGCCGAGATCCCCGGCCCGTACGTCATCATGGGGGACGGCAAGCCGCTCGACGACCGGATGGCGAACGGATGGACGACGGCGGACGTGTCGTCGTCGAACCCCGGTGCCAACGCGTCCGCGGCCGCCGGTCTGCACGCGCTGCGCGACGGCGCGCTCGTGCGGGTCACGGACGGCGGCGTCGAGGCGATGCCCGGGTACTTCGGCACCGGGAACGGGTTGCGTTCGATCGCGCTGTCCCGGGACGGACTGGTTGCGGCAGGCGTGAACGCCCCCACCCGGCCGACCACCGGACCACCCGCCGCCCTGATGATCGGGGAGGTGGACGGATTCGCGACCTCGGTGATCGAGGGCGCGACATTGACGCGGCCCTCGTGGGCATACGCCGATTCGGCCGTGTGGACTGTCGTCGACGGGTCGAAGGTGGTGCGGATCTCCCGCGGGGCGTCGGGGGAGTCGGTCGCGCAACCGGTCGACACGTCGGAGATTGCCGGGCTCGGCACCACGATCACTGATTTCCGGCTCTCCCGTGACGGGGTTCGCGCAGCGATGATCGTCGACGGCAAGGTGTACGTCGTGACCCTCGTGCCGACGCCGGACGGAACCTTCAAGCTGTCGGGAGCGAGTCCGATCGCAGTCGGGCTCGGCAGTCCCGCCGTCGCACTCGACTGGTCGACGGGTGACGCCGTGGTGATCGCCCGTGCCGCGTCGGACATCCCGGTCGTGACCGTCGCGATGGACGGCTCCCGGATGGACGCGCTGCCGAGCCGCAACCTGACGCCGCCGGTGACCTCGGTGGACTCGTCGGCGACCCTGACCTTCGTCTCCGACACCCGGGCGGTCTTCCAGTTGAACAGCAACGACCCCGCCGGCGACCGTTACTGGCGTGAGGTTCCGGGCCTGACGGGTGTCAAGGCGATCCCGGTGTTGCCGGGCTGAGATCCAGCGGGCGCGCTAACGCGTCGGCGCTGCGTCGCGGAGTGAGCGGGCGATCTCGTCGAGCATCGTGTCCACGTCGGCCTGATCGCAGCCGGGATAGTCGGACACGAACTCGTGCAGCCGTCGTCGCTGCGCGTCGAGCAGCCGGTCCGCCTCGGCGTCGCCCGCGAACGTGATCGCGACCCGCTCGCCGTCGATCGTCACCATCCCGCGCCGTTCGAGGGAGCGGGCGGTCTCCTCGACGACGGTCGGCGGCGTCTTCGACGCCGTGGACATCTGTGAGGTGGTCCGGGATCGTTCCTCGGCAACCCGGCTCACCATCCACGCCTCCCCGCGCGAGAGGTCGCTGCCCGCCTCGGCGACGACGATCTCCCATATCCGCAGTCGGTGCTCACGGCCGAGTGTTCGCCAGATCGCGAGCCGCAGCTCCTCCAGCGACGACCTCTCGGTCGGCATGCCGAACGACTCGCCGGGGTCGGGTGCGCTCGTGGCTGTGCGGAGCTCGACCTCGGGCAGGAACCACGACAGCACGAAGGCGAGGAGGCCGAACGGCACCGCGAACAGGAACACGACGTGGAACGCATCGGTGAACCCGTCGAGGAACCACACCTGGACGTCCGGCGGGCACGCGGGGAGCGTGAGGGTCGAGGACTCGAGCACCTCCACCGAGCACGGACCGACGGCGCCGGGTGGTGCGGTACCGGACAGGTGCGAGTCGAGCTGCGTGTTGAACACCGCGCCGAACACGGCGACGCCCACCGCCGAGCCGATCGACCGGAAGAAGGTGGCTCCGCTGGTCCCGGCGCCGAGGTCGCGGTACTCGACCGCGTTCTGCACCGCGAGGACCAGCACCTGCATCACCATGCCGAGGCCGACGCCGAGGACGAACAGGTACATGCCGGTCACGGTGTCGGACGTGGTGCGATCCATGGTCGACAGCAGGTACAGCGCGACGGTGAAGATCGCACAGCCCACGATCGGATAGATCTTGTAGCGCCCGGTGCGACTGATGATCTGTCCGCTGGCGATCGAGGTGATGAGCAGTCCCGCCATCATCGGGATCATGCGCAGACCGGAGGACGTCGCGGTCGCGCCCTGCACCGACTGCAGGAACAGCGGCAGGAAGGTGATGGCGCCGAACATCGCGAAGCCGACGACGAAGCCGATGGTCGACGCGGTGGCGAACACCCGGTTCGTCAGCAGCCGGATCGGCATCACCGGCTCCGGAACCCGCAGCTCGACGAACACGAACGCGACGACGGTGATGACGGACGCGACGATCAGCCCCAGGATCCGCGCCGACCCCCAGCCCCAGATGGACCCGAAGCTGGTCACCAGGACGATGCACCCCGAGGCCGCCGCGAGCAGGACGATGCCGAGGTAGTCGATCGACGGCTTCGACTGTGCCTCGGTCTTCGGCAGCACGATGATCACCGCGACGAGGGCCACGATCCCGATCGGCAGGTTGATGTAGAAGACCCACTGCCAGCTGAGGTTGTCGACGAAGAACCCGCCGAGCAGTGGGCCCGCGACACTCGCGAGCCCGAACACCGCACCGAACACGCCCTGGTAGCGGCCGCGATCGCGGGGTGGCACGACGTCGCCGACGATTGCCTGCGAGAGCACCATCAAGCCGCCGGCGCCGACGCCCTGCAGCGCCCGGTAGGCGATCAGTTCCGTCATGGACGTCGAGGTGCCGCACAGCGCGGAGCCGACCAGGAAGATCACCACGCACCCGATGAACAGGTACTTGCGACCGAACAGGTCGCCGAGTTTGCCCCACAGCGGTGTCGTCGCGGTGGTCGCGAGCATGTACGCGGTGACCACCCAGCTGAGGTGCTCGGCGCCGCCGAGGTCGCTGACGATGGTCGGCAGGGCCGTGGAGACGATGGTCTGGTCCAGGGCGGACAGCAGCATCGCCAGCATCAGCCCACCGAAGATGGACCAGAGCCTGCGCTTGTCCAGGTCGCCGGTCGGCCCTGCCTGCGGCGCGGTCATCGGATCGGACCTCGGCACGACGACACCCCGGACGAACTCGTTCCCCGCGTCGGCGGCGTGCTCATGAGAAGAATTGTGACCCGGGAACGCGACGGGCGTCGTTGCGAAACGGTGGGTGGTCGTAGATCGTGTCGCGTTCGTGTCGGTGGCGGTCGGCACACTGGCCCGGGTGCGGACCCTCCTGGATCTCCTGCTGCCCCGCGAGTGCGGAGGATGTGACGCCCCCGGCACGCTGTGGTGCGCCCGCTGCGCGGGGGCCCTGTCGGGGGAACCGATCGTCGTCTCGCCGCGCCTCGACCCCGGGGTGCCGGTCTTCGCGCTGAGTGCACACACCGGCGTCGCCCGCCACGCCGTCATCGCCGCGAAGGAGCGGGGGCGCCGGGACCTCGCCCAGCCGTTCGGGCAGGCCTGGGCGCGGGCCGTGTCCGCACTGCGTGCCCGCGGCGAGATCGACCCGCCCGAACTGTCACGACTGCGGCTCGTCCCTGCGCCGACCCGGAGCCGAGCGGCACGGATGCGTGGAGGAGACCCGGTGTGCGCCGCGGCCCGTGCGGCGGCGGGTGCGCTGCGGCCGGAGCCGGTCACCGTCGACCCGACCCTCGGTTTCGTTGGGGCGGTGCGGGATTCGGTGGGGTTGTCGGCGCGGGAGCGGGCCGCGAACCTGTCCGGGCGGATCAGGGTGGAGTCGCCGCGGCCGGCGGGCGGGCCCCGAACCGTCCTTCTCGTCGACGACGTCCTCACCACCGGAGCGACCGCCACGGAGTCCGTTCACGCTCTCGCCCGAGCCGGTGTGCGGGTCGACGGCGTCCTTGTGATCACCGCCGCATGACTCGTTCGACGGTAACGCTGGCACTCGGCACGAACTCGTACTAGCGTCGCCAACACAGCCGACGACACGGGCGGGAGGTGATAGCTCCGAACCTGACGCCGGGCGGTCCCCTTCCCGGCGTAGCTCACTCCGCCGCAGGTCAAACACTTGACTCGGCCGTATTCGGGAGGTACGCGTGACGACCCCTTCGACAGCATCCGCATTCGTTCAGGACGCTGCAGAAAGCACCGGGGAATCCGAAGCCCCACGCTCCGAGATTGTGGTCAAGGGCCGCAATGTCGAGATTCCGGACCATTTCCGGGTCTACGTATCCGAGAAGCTCGCTCGACTCGAGCGCTTCGACCCGACCATCTACCACTTCGACGTCGAGCTCCAACACGAGCGCAACCGCAGGCAGGCGAAGAACTGTCAGCGTGTCGAGATCACCGCCCGGGGCAAGGGCCCTGTGGCCCGCGCCGAGGCTGCCGCCGACAGCTTCTACGCCGCGTTCGAGAGCGTGACCTCCAAGCTGGAGTCGCGACTGCGTAGGACGAAGGACCGCAGGCGCGTGCACTACGGCGACAAGACGCCGGTGTCCGTCGCCGAGGCCACCGCCGCGCTCGCCGAGGACGACTCGCTCGGGATCTCGCCCGACATCTCGCTCGAAGCGGAACAGCCGGAAGGTCCCGGCCAGATCGTCCGCACGAAGGTGCACTCCGCCGCACCGATGGCGGTGGACGACGCGCTCTACGAGATGGAACTGGTGGGCCACGACTTCTTCCTGTTCCACGACAAGGAGACGGACCGACCTTCCGTCGTCTACCGGCGGCACGCGTTCGACTACGGCCTCATCCGGCTGGCCTGAGTCTGACCGCACCGCACCGACACGCCCGCTCGCGAAGCCGGTCGAAGCCCGGCCGACGAGGAGGGCGAACCTGAGCAACAGACAAGAATGAGCGGTCGATCGACTCGCTCGGCGACCGCAGCGCCTACCATGGGATCCGGTCGAGGGTCAGCCCTCGACCGGATCCTGCTGCGAAGGGCAGCCCGATCCACCGCGTACCGACCTGCCCGCCGAGACCCAAGGACGTTCAAGCCCGTGCCGTCGTTGTCACTGTCCAAGCTGCTCCGTGTTGGTGAAGGTCGCATGGTCAAGCGGCTCAAGCACATCGCCGAACACGTCGACACGTTGTCGCCCACGTACGAGGGTCTGTCCGACCAGCAGCTGCGGGCGAAGACCGCGGAGTTCAAGGAACGCCACGCGAACGGCGAGTCGCTCGACGAGCTGCTCCCCGAGGCGTTCGCGGTGGCCCGCGAGGCGTCGTGGCGCGTCCTCGGCCAGAAGCACTACATCGTGCAGATCATGGGTGGAGCCGCGCTCCACTTCGGCAACGTCGCGGAGATGAAGACCGGTGAGGGCAAGACCCTGACCTGCGTTCTTCCCGCATATCTCAACGCCATCGGCGGTCAGGGCGTGCACGTCGTCACCGTCAACGACTACCTCGCCAAGCGCGACTCCGAGTGGATGGGCCGCGTGCACAGGGCCCTCGGGCTCGAGACCAGCGTGATCCTGTCGGGGATGAACCCCGCCCAGCGTCGCACCGCGTACGCCGCGGACATCACCTACGGCACCAACAACGAGTTCGGCTTCGACTACCTGCGCGACAACATGACGCACAGCCTCGACGACCTGGTGCAGCGCGGACACAACTTCGCGATCGTCGACGAGGTCGACTCGATCCTCATCGACGAGGCCCGCACGCCGCTGATCATCTCCGGCCCGGCCGACGCCTCCAGCAAGTGGTACGGCGAGTTCGCGCGGATCGCGCCGCTGCTGAAGCGGGACACCCACTACGAGGTCGACATCAAGAAGCGCACCGTCGGTGTGCACGAGGCGGGCGTGGAGTTCGTCGAGGACCAGCTGGGTATCGAGAACCTGTACGAGGCCGCGAACTCCCCACTGGTCAGCTACCTGAACAACGCGATCAAGGCCAAGGAGCTGTACCAGCGCGACAAGGACTACATCGTCCGCGACGGCGAGGTCATCATCGTCGACGAGTTCACCGGCCGCATCCTCGTGGGCCGCCGCTACAACGAGGGCATGCACCAGGCGATCGAGGCCAAGGAGAAGGTCGAGATCAAGGCCGAGAACCAGACCCTCGCCACGATCACCCTGCAGAACTACTTCCGCCTCTACGAGAAGCTGTCCGGAATGACCGGTACCGCCGAGACCGAGGCAGCCGAGCTGCACCAGACGTACGAGCTGGGCGTCATCCCGATCCCGACGAACAGGCCGATGGTCCGCGTCGACCAGGGCGACCTGATCTACAAGACCGAGACCGCCAAGTTCGACGCCGTTGTCGACGACGTCGCCGAGCGGCACGCCAATGGTCAGCCGGTCCTGATCGGCACGACCAGCGTCGAGCGGTCCGAGTACCTGTCGAAGCAGTTCACCAAGCGCGGGATCGCGCACAACGTGCTGAACGCGAAGTTCCACGAGCAGGAAGCGCAGATCGTCGCCGAGGCGGGCCGGACCGGCGCCGTCACCGTCGCGACGAACATGGCCGGTCGAGGCACCGACGTCGTGCTCGGTGGCAACCCGGACATCATCGCGGACGCGCACCTGCGCAAGCAGGGACTCGATCCCGTCGAGACTCCGGAGGAGTACGAGGCGGCGTGGGATGCCGAGCTCGCGAAGGTGCAGGCCCAGGTCAAGGCCGACGCCGACGAGGTGCGTGGCGCGGGTGGCCTGTACGTGCTCGGAACCGAGCGGCACGAGTCGCGCCGCATCGACAACCAGCTGCGCGGCCGTTCCGGTCGGCAGGGCGACCCGGGCGAGTCCCGCTTCTACCTCTCGCTCGGCGACGAGTTGATGCGCCGCTTCAACGGCGCGGCGCTCGAGTCGATCATGACCCGGCTCAACCTGCCCGACGACGTCCCGATCGAGGCGAAGATGGTCTCGAAGGCGATCAAGAGCGCGCAGACGCAGGTCGAGCAGCAGAACTACGAGATCCGCAAGAACGTCCTCAAGTACGACGAGGTGATGAACCAGCAGCGCACCGTCATCTACGACGAGCGCCGCCGCATCCTCGCGGGCGAGAACATGGAGGGCCAGGTCGAGACGATGATCACCGACGTGGTCACCGCCTACGTGGACGGCGCGACCGCCGAGGGATACGTCGAGGACTGGGATCTCGACCAGCTGTGGACGGCGCTCAAGACGCTGTACCCGGTCGGGATCGACCATCGGCAGCTGACGAACGAGACGGCCGAGGGCGACCGGGACGACCTCTCCCGTGACGAGCTCCGCGAGGCGCTGCTCGAGGACGTGCGGCAGGCATACGCGCGGCGTGAGGAGCAGATCGACGCCATCGCGGGCGAGAACGGCATGCGGGAGCTGGAGCGGCGAGTGCTGCTGTCGGTCCTCGACCGCAAGTGGCGCGAACACCTCTACGAGATGGACTACCTCAAGGAGGGCATCGGACTGCGTGCCATGGCGCAGCGTGACCCGCTGGTCGAGTACCAGCGCGAGGGCTTCGACATGTTCGGCGCGATGCTCGAGGGCCTGAAGGAGGAGTCGGTCGGCTTCCTGTTCAACCTGCAGGTCGAGGCCGCACCGGCGCAGCCGCAGACCGGCTGGACGACCGCCGCGGCGGCCGCCCGCGGCCAGGCGGCGCCGACAGCGCCTGCCCCGACCGCGGAACCGGTGGCTCCCGCTCCCGCCGCACCGGCGGCACCTGCCGCACCCGCGGCTCCGGCGCCTCCCGCCGCATTGCGCGCGAAGGGACTCGAGAACCGCGAAGAGGGCCGGCTCACCTACTCCGGACCCGCCGAGGACGGTACCGTGGCGGCCCGGACGTCGTCCGCGGGAAGCGGTGACGGCACCGGCGTCCCCAGCGGCGTCGTCGGCCCGACCCGCCGTGAGCGGCGGCAGGCCGAGCGGGACAACAAGAAGTCGCGGCCGAAGGGCAAGCGCTAGCCAGTCGGTCTATCCGACCTGTAGTGACGTGACCACCCATCCGGCGGCGGGCCTGCCCGCGTTTCGCCGGTGGGTGGTCGCGCGCGTTGCGGCGCGTGACGATCCGGTGGTCGGCTGCGTCGGTGGTGCGACACGTTCGACCCGGCACGCGATCGCGAATGTCCGGGGGCCGCGCGCGTAGGTGCCGAACACCTCGGCGCTGTTCGGGCCGCTGGTGGTGACGTGCACCCTCCGCAGGGCCGCGGCGCCCAGTTGCCGGCCCGGTGCCCCGGCCCGGGTCAGAGCCGCGACGAGGTCCATCGGTGTGGGTGCCAGCAACCCGATCAGTGCGGACGTGTGTCGACGCCGGTCGAGCACTTCGAGGACCGACCTCAGCGTCAGTTCGCAGAACCGTCTGCAGTCGGGTGCGGTCGTGACAGCCCCGCCACAGGGGGCGAATCGGGGGGTCGGGGTCCGGTGCGGCAGCCGCCGTCCGGATCGCAGATCGGGCCGGCCGCTGCAGCGCGGCTGCTCCGCGGTACGGGCATCGGGAACGCGCGAGCCGACCGCGGGTTCGCAGTGCGGGGCGGTGGTGACGTACGGCTCCATGAACTCTCCTCGCGCCGGGCGGCGCACTCGACGGGTGGAATCGAGCCGACTGCACGAGAGGCAGCAGGCAGGGTCGGTCGAGCCCGGGGAGAGTCCGGGACCGCAGCGAGGATCGCACGAATTCCGTTCGCCCGCACGTCGTTCGCGGGATCGACCTCGCTCGCGCCGTCGTGGGTGGTGCGGCGACGAACGCGCGGTGAGGCCGTACTGTTGGCACGTGCCAGCACTACTCCTCGACTTCGGTGGCGTTCTCGACGGTCCGGACAGCGTCCCGCTCACCGACCTCGTCGCGGAACTCCGGGCACGCGGCGTGCGGACGGCGGTGGTCAGCAACGATCCCGGCGGTGCGCGGGCGGAGCCGCTGCGGCGGCTCGGCGGCGGCCGTCTCGTCGACGAGGTCGTGCTCTCGGGGGACGTGGGGATGGCGAAGCCCGACCCGCGTGTCTACCGCTATTCGGCGCGACTGCTGGGCGTGGAACCGCGAGAGTGCGTGTTCGTGGACGATCTGCGCGTGAACGTCCGCGCCGCGGTCGCCGTCGGGATGGTCGGCGTCCATCATGTGGGGGTGGACGCCACGGTCGAGGAACTGCGAATACTGTTCGGCTCACCGGAACCGGCGCCGCCCGGCCACGGGAGATGAGGGGAGGCGAGGCAGTGGACACCAGGCTGACGACGCAGGACGCGTCCTTCTATTTCCTGGAGGCGAGCAGCACACCGATGCACCTCGGGTCGCTGGCGATCCTGCGGACGCCCGAGGGGGGCCTGGACTACGAGGACCTGCTCACCCACGTCGAGCGCAGGCTGTCCCTGGTGCCGCGGTATCGCCAGCGTGTGCGCGAGGTGGCGCTGGGGCTGGCCCGGCCGGTGTGGGTCGACGACCGCGACTTCGACATCACGTATCACGTTCGGCGATCGGCACTTCCGAAGCCCGGTTCGGACGAGCAGCTGCACGATCTGGTGGCGCGTCTGACGTCGCGGCCGCTCGACCGCAGCAGGCCGCTGTGGGAGATGTACCTCGTCGAGGGGCTGGCGGACGACCGGGTCGCGATCTTCACGAAGTCGCATTCGGCGCTCGTCGACGGATTGCGTGCGCTGGAGATCGGGCAGGTGATGTTCGACGACTGCGAGCATCCGCGGCAGGTGCCCGACGAACTGTGGATGCCGGCCCGCGAGCCGCGTGAGTCCGAGCTCGTACTGGGTGCGTTGGCCGAGATGGTCGCGCGCCCCGCCGAGGGGGTCGCGACGATCCGGCACCTGGTCGGGGACGTGGTGGGTACGGCGTCGACGGTCGTCGGAAACGCGGCGGCACTGGTCCGGACGGCGGCTGCGACGGCACCCGCGACACCGCTGAACGCGACCATCTCGCGCAACCGGAGGTTCGCGACCGCGAAGACGTCGCTGGAGGACTACCGGACCGTGCGGTCGAAGTTCCACTGCTCGGTCAACGACGTGGTCCTGGCGGTGCTGACGGGCGCGATGCGCAACTGGCTGCTGTCGCGGGGCGAGCCGGTGACGGCGTTCTCGACGGTGCGGGCGATGGTGCCGATCGCGGTGCACGTTGCCGGCGTCGAAGGCGACGCCGAGGAGGATACGGATTCGGTGCCGCGGAACTTCGACCGCCGGGCGTCGTCGCTGCTGATCGACCTTCCGGTCGGCGAGCCGAATCCGGTTGTCCGGTTGTCCCACATCGCGCATGCGACGGAGGCCCACAGCAGGCAGAACCGCACCATGACGGCGCAGACGCTGGTGCGGGTGTCGGGTACGGCACCGCCGACCCTGCACGCCGTCGGGTTGCGGCTGGCCGCGGGACTGTCGCAGCGGATGTTCAACGTGATGATCACGAACGCCCCGGGCCCGCAGGCGCCGCTGTGCCTGGGCGGGGCCCGGCTGCTCGAGACGTACCCGGTGTCCCCACTGATCCGGAACCAGGCACTGAGCATCGGCCTGACGTCGTACGACGGGCACGTCTACTACGGTTTGAACGGTGACCGGGACGCGATGTCCGACGTCGACGTGATCACCGGTCTGTTGCACGAAGCGCTCGACGAGTTGTTGGAAGCCTGCCGGTAAGGGGAGTACATGAGGGTCTACGTGCCCGCGACGATCGCGATGCTTCAGCGGCTGGTCGCCGAGGAGGAACTGAACCCGGTGAGCCGGACCGCGTTCGCGGTGACCCCGGCACTGCGGGAGGCGTACGCGTCCGGTGACGACGAGGAACTCGCCGAGGTCGCGATGGGCGAGGCCGCCCGGGCGTCGCTGCGGCTGCTCGCCGGGGAGATCGGCGACGCGGACCCCGGTTCCGCCGTCGAGGTGCGGTTCCGGCGCGCGGTGATCGCAGCGGACGTCGACGACGTGACCGTGCGGTCCGATCTCGACGACGCCGTCGTTCGGTTGGGTGCGCCGCTCCGGTTGTCGTCGGTGGCGTCGGTGCATGTGGACCTGTCGGAGGCGGAGCCCGCCATCGAGCGTGCGGTCGGGATCGTGGACGCGGCGGACCTCGGCGACGCCGACGCCGAGTTCGTGCTCGGTGACGCGGAGGACCACGAACTCGCGTGGTACGCCACCCAGGAGCTGCCGTTTCTGCTCGAACTCCTGTGATGTCGGGCACTGCGTGACAGCACTCGCGAACTACGGGTAACCTACGGGACCGTAGCTTCAGCGAGTGGACGGGATTTCGATGGGTGTGAGGAAGTGGCTCGAGGCGCCGGCGGCAGATGTGTCGGCACCGCGACGGCCGAGTGTCAACATGCTGCGCGGGGCGGTGACCCGAGTGACCACCCCGCTGCTGCCGGACGATTTCCTGCATCTGGCGAATCCGCTCTGGTCCGCGCGCGAACTGCGCGGCAAGGTCGTCGAGGTGCGCGCCGAGACCTCGGATTCGGCAACCCTCGTCATCAAGCCCGGCTGGGGGTTCAACTTCGACTACCAGCCCGGCCAGTACATCGGCATCGGGATCCTCGTCGACGGACGGTTCCACTGGCGTTCCTACTCGCTCACCTCACCGCCGAGCCGTGACCACAAGCTGATCACCATCGCGGTCAAGGCGATGCCGGAGGGCAGGCTGTCGAGCCACCTCATCAACGGCGTCCCCGCAGGCACGGTGGTGCGGCTCGCCGCGCCGCAGGGCAACTTCGCGCTGCCCGAGCCGCCGCCGGCAAAGATCCTGTTCCTCACCGCGGGCAGCGGCATCACCCCGGTGATGGCGATGCTGCGCGCGATGGTCCGGCGCGGCACCCTGCCGGACGTCGTGCACGTGCACTCCGCGCCCACCGAGCAGGACGTGATGTTCGGTGAGGAGCTGGTCGCGCTGCACGACGCCCACCCGGAGTTCGTCTCGTACGTCCAGCACACCCGTAGCGGCGGCCGGTTCAAGCTCGCCGACCTCGACGAGCTGTTCCCCGACTGGCGCGAGCGGCAGACCTGGGCGTGCGGCCCGGTCGAGATGCTCGACGAGGTCGAGAAGAAGTGGACCGACGAGGGTCTCGTGGGCAGCCTGCACACGGAGCGGTTCACGATCTCCCGCGCCGACATGTCCGGGCAGGGCGGCACCGTCACGTTTGCGAAGTCGGATCGGTCCGCGGAGCTGGACGGCGCGACTACCCTCCTCGAGGGCGGCGAGAACGAAGGCGTGCAGATGCCTTTCGGCTGCCGGATGGGCATCTGTCAGACGTGTGTGGCTCCACTGTTGTCCGGGCACGTACGGGACCTGCGGTCCGGTCGTGAGCACGGTGAGGGCGAGCGGATCCAGACGTGTGTCTCCGTTGCCGCGGGGGACTGCACGATCGACCTGTAGGTGACGGACCGGCCGGTAACAGCCGGCCCGCAAGTCCACTACCCTTGGACTCACGAGCCGCGGTGCCTCCGACGGTGACAATCGACCGCAATCCCGACGGAAGGCCCCGATGGCCATCACGGACATCAAAGAATTCGCCCACCTGACCGACGCGGACATCGACGAGCTGGGGCGCGAGCTGGACCGCATCCGCCGCGACGTCGAGGAGTCCCGCGGAGCGTCCGACGCCCGGTACGTCCACAACGTGATCCGGCTTCAGCGTGCCCTGGAGATCGGGGGACGGGCGCTTCTGTTCGGCAGTCGGTACCGCCCGGTGTGGCTGGTCGGTACCGGGATGCTCGCCGTCGCGAAGATCGTCGAGAACATGGAGCTCGGGCACAACATCGTGCACGGGCAGTGGGACTGGATGAACGATCCGGAAATCCACTCCACCACCTGGGAATGGGACCAGACCGGGCCGTCGTCGCACTGGAAACGCGCCCACAACTACTCCCACCACACGTACACGAACGTCGTCGGGATGGACGAGGACGTCCAGTTCGGCATCATCCGGATGACGCGGGACGTGCCGTGGCAGCCGATCAACCTCGCTCAGCCGCTCGCGAACGCCCTGCTCGCGGCCACGTTCGAGTGGGGCATCGCCCTGCACGACTGGAAGATCACCCGGCAGGCCGAGATCGACCGCGGCGCAACGGATGTCAGCGACATCGACCGCGAGTTCGCCCGCAAGGCGACACGGCAGGTCGTCAAGGACTTCGTGCTGTTCCCCGCACTGACCGGGCCGGCGTGGCGCTCGACGATGTCGGCGAACGCCGCCGCGAACGTGATCCGGAACGTGTGGGCCCATGCGGTGATCTTCTGCGGGCACTTTCCCGACGGCGCCGAGAAGTTCACCGTCGAGGAGCATGCGCGCGAGACGAAGGCACAGTGGTACCTGCGGCAGATGCTCGGGAGCGCGAACATCTCCGGCGGTCGCGTGATGGACTTCATGACGGGCAATCTCAGCTTCCAGATCGAGCACCACCTGTTCCCGGACCTGCCGAGCAACCGGCTGCGCGAGGTGTCGGTCCGGGTCCGTGCGCTCTGCGACAAGTACGACCTGCCCTACACGACGGGACCGTTGAGTCGGCAGTACCTCCTGTCGATGCGCACGGTGCTGAAGCTGTCCCTGCCGGACCGGTTCCTGCGCGCGACGTCCGACGACGCGCCGGAGACCTCGTCGGAGCGCAAGTTCCGGGCACTGACGCGGGTCGGTGCGGCTGCGCAGACCGACGCCGCCGTCGACCCGGTGACGGGCCGCAGAGCGGGTCTGAGGTCGGCGCTCCGCCGCCTGCGCGGACGGTGATGTTCGTGCCCCGCACGCTGCAGGGACTGTGATTCGACTCACAACACCATCTCCGTAACCTACGGGGCCGTAACTTACGGTACGGTAGGCCGGTCAGTGAAAGTTCAGCACCGGGAGAACGATGGCTATTTCGGACGTCAAGGAGTACGCGCACCTCACCGAGGCCGACATCGAGGCCATCGGTCGGGAGCTCGACGCGATACGCCGCGACATCGAGGCATCGCGGGGTGAGCGGGACGCCAGGTACCTGCGCAACACCATCCGGCTGCAGCGCTCGCTCGAGGTCGGTGGCCGCGCGGTGCTCTTCGGCAGCCGCAAGCGCCCGCTCTGGCTGCTGGGCGCCGGCATGCTGGGTGTCGCGAAGATCGTCGAGAACATGGAGCTCGGGCACAACGTGATGCACGGGCAGTGGGACTGGATGAACGACCCCGAGGTGCACTCGTCGAGCTGGGAGTGGGACGTCGTCGGGCCGTCGGCGCACTGGAAGCAGACCCACAACTACATCCACCACAAGTACACGAACATCCTCGGCATGGACGACGACGTGGGATACGGCCTGCTTCGCGTCACCCGTGACCAGCGGTGGAAGCCGTTCAACGCGGGCAACCTCGTCTACAACACCCTGCTCGCGCTGTTCTTCGAGTTCGGCATCGCCGCGCAGCACGTCGAGCTCGGCAAGGTGGCGAAGGGCCGTGACGACCGCGAGGAAACCAGGCGCAAGCTGCGCGAGGTGCGGGACAAGATCGGCAAGCAGCTGTTCAAGGACTATGTCGCGTTCCCGGTGCTCACGGGCAAGGCGTGGAAGTCCACCATGTCCGCGAACTTCACCGCCAATGTCATCCGCAACGTGTGGACCAACGCGGTCATCTTCTGCGGGCACTTCCCGGACGGTGCCGAGAAGTTCACCAAGGCGGACGTCGACAACGAGACCCAGGCGCAGTGGTACCTGCGGCAGATGCTCGGCAGCGCGAACATCTCGGGTGGCCGGGTCATGGACTTCATGACCGGCAACCTCAGCTACCAGATCGAGCACCACATCTTCCCGGATCTGCCGTCCAACCGGTACTCCGAGATCGCGGTGCGTGTCCGGGAGCTGTGCGAGAAGTACGACCTGCCGTACACCACGGGTCCGCTGCTGGTGCAGTACGGCAAGTCCTGGCGGACCATCGCCAAGCTGTCGCTGCCGAACAAGTACCTGACGGGCACCGTCGACGACGCGCCCGAGACGGCATCCGAGCGCAAGTGGGCCGGCCGGGAGGCGGTGCTCACCGTCGATCCCGAGACCGGGCGCGCGCGCGGACTGAAGACCGCGATCCGTGAGTCGAAGAAGCGGCGGGGCCTTCGGAAGCTGGTCTCCCGCTAGCGGAAGTGCAACGAACAGCGGCTCCCCACCCGAACCGGGTGGGGAGCCGCTGCTCGTCGTGGGTCGATCAGTAGTCGCCCTCGGACCCGACGGCGTTCGAGCCCAGATCGACGCTCGAGCTGAAGCCGTAGAAGAAACTGTTCAGGAAGTTCTGGATGCCGTCGAGTACCGGGTCCATGATGCTGCCGATGCTTCCCATGTGCCTGTTTTCCCCTTCTCTGGCCGCAGGGGCCAACAGTCCCCCCGGGCTGGTCGTGCAGTGATGAAGTGCTCTGGTCGAGCGAGTGGAGCCTATGGCCGTACGACCGGCGATTTGGCCGCATGATACAAACGTGACGCGTTTGTTACTCTGTCCGCGGGGGAGGGGTGGCGGCCCGTGAAATGGGGTTGGTGATCGACGCACGCGACCGGCCGCCCCGGAACCGAGTGGTTCCGGAGCGGCCGGAGGCGTGTTCGGGTTGTGACTGGCCGTCAGGACCCGGCGAGCGCGGAACCCAGGTCGATGAGGATTCCGATGCTGTCGAGCGCATTGCCGAGCAATGCCGAACCGGCGTCGAGGACCAGGTCGAAGCTACCCATCTGACACTCCCTTTGTCGTGACCGAGGCCCGGATGGCCTGCAGTGTCGTGACGTTCTCCCGCGCCGACCCGTCGGACTGGCGCGGTGTGAGCTGATTCGAATCAGATTGAGCCAATACAGCGTAAAACGATTGCGAGCATGTTTCGTGTGCCCGCGCGGAATTGTCCGAAACGTGACCTACCAGGCTTCGTTGGACGACAGCGCGACCAGGAGCTGGCGAACCGCACCTGCTCGCCGCGCCGCCTGTCCGTCGAGTCGGTCGAGGGCGCACTCGGGGTCCGCGGGCGGGCCGAGGTGGGTGCAGCCGCGGGGGCAGTCCTCGGTGGCCGCCGCGAGATCGGTGAAGGCGCCCATCACGTCGTCGGGGGAGATGTGCGCGAGTCCGAACGAACGGATGCCGGGTGTGTCGACGACCCAGCCGCGCGGTCCGCCCTCGGGCCCGCCGTCGGTCTCGGGTAGGGGGAGGGCGACCGACTGCGTCGAGGTGTGCCGGCCCTTGCCGACCCCGGACACCACGCCGGTGGCCCGATCCGCTTCGGGGACAAGGCGGTTGACGAGGGTCGACTTGCCGACACCCGAGTGTCCGATCAGTGCGGTGAGCTTGCCCGCCAGGATGCCGCGCAGCGCGTCGATCGGTTCGGAGGTGCCTGCCAGCACCACCGGGACGTCGAGATCGGCGAACGCGGCCGCGAACTCGCGGTGATCCGCCAGGTCGCCCTTGGTCAGGCAGAGAATCGGCTCCAGGCCGCCGACGTACGCGGCGACCAGTGCGCGCTCGACGAAGCCCGTCCGGGGTGGCGGATCCGCCAGCGCCACCACGATCAGCAGCTGTGAGGCGTTGGCGACGACGACCCGCTCGTAGGGGTCGGTGTCGTCGGCGGTGCGCCGCAGGACGGTGGTCCGGTCCTCGACCCTCACGATGCGGGCGAGGGTGTCCACACGGCCCGACACGTCCCCGACGACTCCGACGCGGTCGCCCACCACGATCGGTGTACGGCCGAGTTCGCGGGCCCGCATGGTGACCACCGGCCGGTTCGGGTCACCGCCGAGGACACAGCCCCAGCGCCCGCGGTCGACGGAGACCACCATCGCCTCCTCGGCGTGGGCGTGGTCCGGCCGGTTCTTCGTCCTCGGCCGCGATCCCTTGCCGGGCCGGATCCGGACGTCCGACTCGTCGTACCGCCGCCGGCTCAGGACCGCGCCCCCGGCTCGGCTGCCTCCGGCTGGGCCGGCTCCGATGTCTCCGTGGGCTCGAGCATCGCGGTCCACATGTTCTCGAAGCCGGGGAGCGTCTTCGCTGTGGTGCCGACGTCGTCGACGTCGACGCCGTCCACCACGAGTCCGATGATCGCGCCCGCGGTCGCCATACGGTGGTCGGCGTAGGACCCCCAGGTGCCCCCGTGCAGGGGGGCCGGATCGATTCGCAGTCCGTCCTCGGTCTCGGTCACCGAACCGCCGAGCCGGTTGATCTCGGTGGACAGCGCTGCGAGACGGTCGGTTTCGTGTCCGCGCAGGTGCGCGATGCCCCGCAGGACCGACGGTCCGTCCGCGAGTGCGGCCAGCGCCGCGACCGTGGGTGTCAACTCGCCGATGTCGTGGAGATCCACGTCGATGCCGCACAGCTTCTCGGGTCCGGCGACGGTGAGGAGCGAATCCTGAAGGGAGACTGTCGCTCCCATGTCGGTGAGGATGCCACGGAAGGCGTCTCCCGGCTGCGTCGTCGACGACGGCCACAGTGGCACCGAGACGGTTCCGCCGGTGACCGCGGCCGCGGCGAGGAACGGGGTCGCGTTCGACAGGTCCGGCTCGATCACCCAGTCGACCGGAGTCACGGTGCCCGGCAGCACCTTCCAGGTGTCCATCTCGCCGCTGTCGGCCGGTGTCAGGACCGTGACACCCGCGTCGCGCAGCATCTCGACGGTCATGTCGATGTGCGGCATCGACGGCAGTGAACTGCCGTCGTGCCGGACCGTGACGCCCTCGTCGAAGCGCGCCGCCGACAGCAGCAGACCCGAGACGAACTGGGACGAGCCGGACGCGTCGATCGTCACGGTGCCGCCGCGCAGCCCGCCGCGACCGTGCACGGTGAACGGCAGTCCCGCGCCGTCGATGTCCGCGCCGAGCCCGCGCAGCGCGTCGAGGACGGTCGCGAGCGGCCGGGTGCGTGCCTGCTCGTCGCCGTCGAACGCGACGGTGCCGTCCGCGAGCGCCGCGACCGAGGGGAGGAATCGCATGACCGTTCCCGCCAGACCGCAGTCGACGGTCGCCGAGTGCAGTGTTCCCGGGGTGACGCGCAGCGTGGTGGGGGAGTCGACCACGGTGATCCCGACGCCGAGCGAGCGCAGTCCCGCGATCATCAGGTCGGTGTCGCGGCTGCGCAGCGCCCCGGTGACCGTCGACGGTCCCGATGCCAGCGCCGCCAGGATCAGTGCCCGGTTCGTGATGGATTTCGACCCGGGCAGGGTCACCGTCGCGTGCACGGGCGATTCGGCCAAGGGTGCTCTCCACAGACTCACGGCGTCCATCTTCCCGCATCGGGGGTGGGACCGGTGCGGCGGCCGCGACGGATGTCGTCGCTTCGGGCGCTGCCGCATGTCGGAGGTGCGGGTCATCATGGATGCATGTGCGGGAGATATGCGACCACCGTCGACCCGGCGCTCCTCGCCGTGGACATCGACGCACTCGACGAAACCGGCTCCGCGCCGGCGCAGCCGACGGAACGGTACAACGTCGCGCCGACCGACCCGGTGCTCGCCGTCGTGGCCCGTCACGACCGCGAACACCCCGACGACCCGCCCACGCGGAGGATCAGGCGGATGAGATGGGGTCTGGTTCCCCCGTGGACGAAGCCCGGCGAGGACGGCGCCCCGGTCCGGTCGGCTCCGCTGTTCAACGCGCGCGCCGACACCGCCGCGGAGAAGCCCGCGTTCCGGGCGTCCGTCAAGGCGAAGCGGGCGCTGGTGCCGATGGACGGCTGGTACGAGTGGACCACCGAACCGACTGCCGCGGGCAAGGCGGTCAAGGTGCCGCACTTCATGACGCCCGCCGACGGGTCCACGTTGTTCATG
This sequence comes from Rhodococcus gannanensis, assembly GCF_042681175.1. Classification (NCBI taxonomy): domain Bacteria; kingdom Bacillati; phylum Actinomycetota; class Actinomycetes; order Mycobacteriales; family Nocardiaceae; genus Rhodococcus; species Rhodococcus gannanensis. Next base: position 719,892 of record NZ_JBHUFB010000010.1, on the reverse strand, counting down.
GCGGGACTGTGGTCGGTGTGGCACCCGCCCGGAGACGCGGCGCCGCTGCTCAGCTGCACGATCCTGACGACCGACGCCGTCGGGGAGCTGACGTCCGTGCACGACCGGATGCCGCTGATCCTGCCCCGAGAGCACTGGGACCCCTGGCTCGATCCGGATGCCGACGTTCCGACGGACCTGCTGGCGTCGGGGGTGTCGGAGTCGCTCGCGGCGGGAATCGAGATCCGCACGGTGTCGAACCGCGTCAACAGCGTGCGCAACGACGGCCCGGACCTCGTCGCCCCGGCCGCGCCGCCCGGCTCCGCAGTCGGGGAGCAGATCACCCTGCTGTGACCGTGACCGACCCACCCGCTGTTCCCCGAATGTCTCGTCCGGTCGGTCAGACCGACCGGACGAGACATTCGGGAGATGTCGGCAGGGTCAGCGGGCGAGCGCCGTCAGGTTGCTGACCTCGGCGACCAGTTCGAGCGAGCGCAGCCATGCGGGCCGCTCGACAGCGGAGGACGCGACGATCAACTCGTCGGCGCCGGTGAGTTCGGTGAAGGAGTCGAGGTAGTCACGGACCTGTCGGGGGGTGCCGACGGCGGTGTACTTGAGCATCCCCAGCACCTGCCGGCCTGCGGGTGACTCGAGCACCATGTCGAGCTCTTCGGGTGTGAAGGTGCGGCCTCGGCCGACGAACAGTGCGACGCGATGACGCTTCGTCGCGGTGAACAGGCGCTGCGCCTCGTCCTCGGTGTCGGCGGCGATGACGTTGACGGCGGCCATCACGTACGGTTCCGCCAATTGTGCGGACGGCCGGAACTCGCGCCGGTAGATGGCGATCGCATCTTCCAGGGCGTTCGGCGCGAAGTGCGAGGCGAATGCGTACGGGAGGCCGAGCATGGCGGCGAGCTTCGCGCCGAACAGCGACGAGCCGAGGAGGTACAGCGGCACGTTGGTGCCCCGACCCGGGGTGGCCTCGACCCCGGGAATGCGGGACGGCCCGGTGAGGTAGCCCTGCAGTTCGAGGACGTCCTGGGGGAACGAGTCCGCGGACGACGGGTCGCGGCGCAGAGCGCGCATCGTCTGCTGATCACTGCCCGGGGCGCGACCGAGTCCGAGGTCGATGCGACCGGGATGCAGCTCGGCGAGGGTGCCGAACTGCTCGGCGATGGTCAGTGGCGAATGGTTGGGAAGCATGACCCCGCCCGATCCGAGTCGGATGGTCTCGGTGTTCGCGGCGATGTGCGCGATCAGTACACTCGTCGCGGACGAGGCGATCGCGGGCATGTTGTGGTGCTCGGCGTACCAGATCCGGTGGTATCCCTGGCGTTCGGCGGCCTGGGCCATCTGCGTGCTGGCGAGGAGGCTGTCCCGGGAGGTCTCTCCGGTTCCGATCTGTGCCAGGTCGAGGATGGACAGGGGAACGCTCACGAGGTACTCGCTTTCGTACGCAGGCAGAATCGATTACCCGTTGTAACGATGCCTGGGCGACGAGTTATTCCGATCGGTCACCCTGCGGTGATCGGTGCCAGAACCGCTCCCGTGAGCCGCACCAGGTCGTTCGGGTCGAGATCGATCTCCAGCCCGCGCCTGCCTGCGCTGCACAGCACCCGGTCCCAGGTCACCGCAGACGAGTCGATCACCGTCGGCAACTTCTTGCGTTGACCCAGGGGGGAGATCCCGCCGAGGACGTAGCCGGTGGAGCGCTGGGCCTCCGCCTGGTCCGCCATCACCGCCTTCCCTGTGCCGAGCGCGGCGGCCGCGGCCTTGAGCGACAGCTTCTCGGGGACCGGCAGCACCGCGACGGCGAGCTTGCCGTCGGAGGTCTTGATCACCAGCGTCTTGAAGATCTGCCCGGACTCGAGTCCGAGGGCGCCGGCGAGCGCGTCGACGGCTTCGGTGCCGTACGAGGCGCTGCCGGGGTCGTGCTCGTAGCTGTGGACCTGGTGCGGAACCTTGGCCTTGGCCAGTGCCTGGGTTGCGGGTGTCGCGCTGCCTGCCATGACCGAACACACTAGGACGGCCGGGAACAGTCGGCGTAACGGGTGTGTTGCACCGGGCACTGGTTCGTGTCGAGAGGAGTTGCCGGTGTCGGTGAAGTGCCTGGAGCGTCCCGTCGACGGGGGTGCGGGTCGCGGTGTCGGAGGCGGTGTGGCGGTAGCCTGGATCTCCGACCAGAGCGAAGGGATCACCGTGCCCACCGACCCGAGCGAACCCCGAGACAGCGGCGCGGCCGGACAGGCCGATGCCGTGCCTGTCGACGCCGGGGTCGAAGAGTCCGAGGCCCAGCTGACGGAACGTTTCGAACGTGATGCGTTGCCGCTGCTCGACCAGCTCTACGGCGCTGCGCTGCGCATGACGCGGAATCCGGCCGACGCCGAGGACTTGGTGCAGGAGACGTACGTCAAGGCGTACTCCGCGTTCCGGTCCTTCAAGGCCGGTACCAACCTCAAGGCGTGGCTGTACCGCATCCTCACGAACACCTACATCAACTCGTACCGCAAGAAGCAGCGCCAGCCGGCGCAGTACCCGACGGACGAGATCACCGACTGGCAGCTCGCCGCGACGGCCGAGCACACCTCGCAGGGACTGCGGTCCGCCGAGGTGGAGGCGCTGGATGCGCTCCCGGACGACGAAATCAAGAACGCGCTCCAGCAGTTGCCGGAGGAGTTCCGGATGGCCGTCTACTACGCGGACGTCGAGGGTTTCCCGTACAAGGAGATCGCCGAGATCATGGGCACTCCGATCGGGACCGTGATGTCGCGGCTGCACCGTGGCCGCAAGCAGTTGCGTGGCCTGCTCGCCGACGTGGCGCGCGAACGAGGATTCAACCGAGGTGCCGCGGAGAAGGCCGCGGCCACCACCGGACCGGACCAGGAGGCGTCCCGGTGACCGAGCAGAACGAATTCGAGCAGCTCGACTGCTCCGCGGTGATCGCCGACGTCTGGCTGATGCTCGACAACGAGTGCGACGACCGTGCCCGGGCCCGGATCAAGCAGCACATGGAGGACTGCGGTTCCTGCTTCGAGGCATACGGCATCGAGGCGAAGGTGAAGTCGCTGATCGCCCGCAAGTGCGGCGGCGAGCACGCCCCGGACGGTCTGCGGCAGCGGCTGCGAATCCAGTTGAGCCAGACCACGATCGTCACCCGGATCGACCCGGGTCAGTAGCAGCGAACGCGAGCGGGCCGGGACATTGCCGTGTCCCGGCCCGTCGTTGTTCTCGCGGACCACGAGACCGCGCGGGGTCGTCGGCGCCATGCAACCGGGTACCGGCGGCGGTAGTCTCGACCAATGTCCACTGCGGTCGTTGTCGAGCAGTCGCGCGCGATTCCGGTCACGCTCCAGCGAGCCTTCGATTTGACCCTCCCGATCCCGCTGACGTCGATCTTCTCTCGGCGCTACGGCCTCCTTCCTCCGATCAAGCGGGTCGAGCAGGATGGAATCTGGAGCCACGTCGGACAATCGCGCACCGTCGTCACCACTGATGGTGGAACCATGCGGGAACTGCTGACCGTGGTCGATTCCCCGCGGTCGTTCGGCTACCGGCTCAGCAACATCACGGGTCCGCTGAGACCGCTGGTCGACACCATCGACGGAAGCTGGGAGTTCGCCCCGAAGGGCACCGGAACTCTCGTCACATGGCGATGGGTCCTGCACCCGAAGGGTGTCGGGGTCCTCGTGATGCCGCTCCTCACCTCGATGTGGCGCGGCTACGCCAGGCAGGCGTTGGAGATGTTGTCGGAGCAACTCCTCACCCCGGAATCCACGGATCGTGGGCCAGGCGCCTGAGCCGTGGACCGGCGGTGCGTCGCCCGCACGGCTTCGACGCCGGTGTCGGCCCGTGGTGACCGCAGCGCCTCGAGTCGTGACGTGTTTGGTGTTCAGCTCCCGAAGAAGAGGCTCGCGGGGAAGAGGAAATCGCAGCTCAGCGCGCAGCTCACGGTGACTCCGGTCGGGGACCAGTACAGGGTGTCGAGGCCGTCTGCTTCGACGCGCAGGGCGGCGTCCAGGTTCAGGCCCCGCTCGCCCGCCTCGCCTGTGTCGGCACGGGTTTCGGGGTCGGCCATTCTGCCGCATCCGGTTCCGATTCCAAGGCTCGGGTTGTAGAACTCGTAGACGGTGTCGTAGACGACGGTGGAATCAGTGGTGCGGTCGACCGTCCACGAGCCCGCTGCGCCGTCGTACAGGCTTGTCGAGTCGGTGACGCGTGCACCCGCCTGGTTGGTGTACGTCACCGTCCCGGAAATCGGGACGGTCCAGTCGTGGCCGGTGCACCCGCCGTTCTCGTTGAGCTGATTGATCGCGGTGACCTGCCGGGCGGGGCCCTCGGTTGCGGAGATAGTTGTGCGGTAGTGGATTTCGTCGCCGTAGAAGCCGATGTTCGGGCCGATGACCTCGTGGGTGATCGTGAGGTTGCCGTGTGTCGTCGTCGAATGGGTCGCGGTGGCGTCGTGGCCGGGTGCGACTGCATCGGAGGATTGAGCGGTGGCGAGGCCGGTGGCGCCGGCGGCGAGCAGCGCGGCGGCCGCCGCTGCGGTGGTGATGCGGGCGGCGGTGTGGCGCACGCGCCGGGAGGTGTGGGGCACTGGCTCTCCTGGGGGTGTTCGTCCGTGGACTGTCAGTCAGGAGCCGGGCACCCGGCGAAACCGAAACATACTGATTGGTCCCCCGACTCTGGCCCGGAACGATAGCGCGGTTCGCGGTGGCCAGGCGGGTGGATTCACAGATCCGTCGCGGTTCGGACGCCAAGCAGAGCCGGATATTCGGCAGTCGAGGGCGCAGGTCACATTGATGGTCGGGGACCATGCGAGGGTGCCGAGGCCGTCGACCTCGACGATCAGTTCGGCGTGGACGTCGACGCTCCCGTGTACCGCCCGCAGCGGGCGACGGTGGTGCCGTAGATGATGGCCGGCTCCACCTTTGCGCCGGAGAGATTCCGACACGGTGATGTCGAGAATCTCGACGCGGCTCCGTCCCTGCTGTGAACGCGACCACAACGGGTCGCACCAGCACCGAGGAGGCTCGGGTTCCGGTACCAGTTCCTCGACGGGCGTGAACATCTCGATGACGCGGGTTCCGTCCGGCCTGGTGTAGGTGACCCGAGCGCTGTTCGGGACGTAGGTCATGAACTGCGGGTGGTCGACGTAGCGGGTGATCGAGCGATCGGGGCCGACGGCTGCTGCGAAAGTTGTTCGGAAACCGATCTTCTCGCCGGCACCGGCCACATTGGGACCCACCACTTCCCGGGTGACGGCAACGTTGTCGACGGTGACAGCGGTGGACCGCGGTGGATCGGGACCCCGACCCGTGACTGCGGGGAGGAGGTCCGACGATCCACTCTGGGCGGCCGCGGCGCCGGCGGCGGGGGCGCCGCTCATCACGATGGCGGCGGCCGCAGGTTGGGGCGAGCGCGGGACGGGTCATCGTCGGTCCTCGTCGGGGGGAGGGTGCAGGGTGACCGGTAGGGTAGTGGTCGGCTGCAGGCGCAGACGTCCGAATTGTGGGAATCCGCCTCCCGAACGATGTCCGATCAACACCCGGCTCGACCCGGGACAGAAATGCGTGACAACGCGAGGGCGGGAACAAGCGTCGTGTTCCGGTCCTGGATGTTTCAGTGGGAAGTGGAGTTACGTCGAGTCATTGGAAGCCGATGCATCCGAGAAGGCACGTCACTCGTGGTCCGCTCACGTGCACCATGTCGAGCCCGGTTGCCTTGACTCCCACCCAATGGCGAACGTCGTCCAGATCGCCAGGGCCGAACATGCAGCTGAAACAGCGACCATTGCTGAAGACGAATGTCGACTCGTACACGACCGTGGCACCGGTTGCGGCGTTCAGCTGCCACGGTCCGAGCAGGGTGGCAAGTGGGGACAAGGTGTAGTTCGGATCCTGGCCGCCGTGTACCGCTGGGATGGTCACTCGTTGGCCGGTGGGATCGGTGTAGGTGACGGTGCCGGACCTGAACGTCAGGTGGTCGGCCGTGCTCGGCTGGAGTCCTTGGTCGAAGAAGCTCGTGACCTCGCCGGTGCCCTCGGTCGCGGAGACAGTGGTGCGGAAGGTGACGGTGTCGCCGTTGAAACCGACCGCGGGGCCGACTACGGCGTCGGTGATGGTGAGGTTGCCGTGGGTGGTGACCTCTGTACGGTCGCCGCCGACGGAACCTGTGTCGGCGGCGGTGGCCGTGCCGGTGATGCTCATTATGCTCATGGCGGCGGCCAGGACGCCTGCCGCGAGTGCGGCGAAGGTGCGCGCTTTTCGTCGTACCCGTGGCATGTCACCGAACATCTTCTCTCCCTCTGCATGCGCGGTGTGAATAATGTTGTGGAGTAGCGTGTTTCGTGGTGTTCAGCTGGCGAACGGGAACATCTGAGGGTGGCAGGCGTTGACGCACGACGCCTCCACGCTCATGTGCGGCCACTGCTGGGTTCCGAGTCCCGAGATGTCGGCGGTGACACCGGTTCGGACGCCGACGTACCCTTCGAACGAAGGATTCAGCGCATCCAACCAGCGGTACGAGATGTCGACGATCACTGTCGAGCCCGTGGGGATCGGCCACTCGATGTCGGAGACGAGCATTCCGGCGAGGCTTCCGGGGCCGGTGAGGGTGGGAATGTGACCCGGAACCGGCGTGAGTGACTCGGTGACCTTTGTCCCTCCCGGTTCGGAGTAGGTGACGTGCGCGCTGTCCGAAACGTAGGTCATGCCCTGCGGGTGGTCGACGTAGCGGGTGATGGTGCGGGCGGGGCCGTCGCTGACGGCGAACGTCGTGCGGAACGTGATCTTTCCGCCGGGTCCGGCGACGTTGGGTCCCAAGACTTCCCGGGTGACGGTCACGTTGTCGACGGTGACGGTGGCTGATCTGGAGAGGTCGGGGTCGTTGCCGGTGACGACGTGAACGGCATCGGATGATCCGCTCTGCGCGGTGGCGACGCCGGTCGCGTGCATTCCGGTGACCAGAAGGGCCACGGTCGCGGCGGCGGCGAAGACGTGACGGGTGTGTGTGGACCTTGTCATCGGGGATCCCTGGTTTCGAGCGGACCGGGTGGTCGTGAAGCCGGCCGTGGAGGCGGCGAGAAGTGCGGTGGCGGCGGCACGTGTTCGTCACCGGAGTGGTTGTGGACAGGAACACGCGGAGCTGTGCCCGCCCTGTCTTCCACACCGCCGGCACTCACAGCGGGGAGCAGACTGTTCAGCTTCCGAAGGCGGCGCCCAGGGCGGCGAGGCCAGGGATCTGGCAGTCGAGGACGCATGTCACGGTGACGCCGGTCGGGGACCAGCGGAAGTCGTCGAGCCCGTCTGCGCCGATGGTGAGTGAGTTGCCCAGGTTGAATCCGTTTGCGGGGGTGGCGACGAATGACTGCGCCGCCGCGGCGCGGCCGCATCCGACTGCGGGTCCGACATTGGGGTCGAAAAGCTCAACGACGAGGTCCTGGACGACGGTGGTGTCATTCGCGGGGTCGACCGTCCACGATCCCGATGCGTCACCGGAACTGGGTTCGGTAACCCGTTCACCCGCGTCGTTGGTGTACGTCACCGTCCCGGAGCGGACGACCTGCCAATGGTGGTAGCCGGTGCAGTCCTTCTGGAATGCGTGCCAGTCGATCTCGTTGATCTGTCGCGCCGGGCCGTCGGTGGCGGAGATCGTTGTGCGGTACCTGATCGTGTCGCCGAGCATTCCGAGGTTGTTGCCGATGATTTCGTGAGTGACGGTCAGGTTCTCGTACGTCGTCGTGGCGTGAGTCGCGGTTGAGTCGTGGCCCTGGACGGCCGCGGCGGACCCGAAGACGAGGTCCGCGGATTGGGCTGCGGCGACACCGGTGACGCTCGCGGCGAGCAGTGCGACGGCGGCACCGGCGGTGACGAGGCGGGCGACGGCGCGGCGGGCGGAGCCGCGTCGGGAAATGTGGGTCACTGGCTCTCCTGGGTTCGTGGTGGTCCGATGTGAGGAGCGGTGGCCCATGCGTCACGGATGCGCGATCGCGAAAACATACTGATTGGTCCCCCGACTCTGGCGCGGAACGATAGTCCGATCGCTGTGGTCGCGACTGCGAATCGACCGATTCGTCCAGGCGCCTGCCCGGGAGGACATAGGGCCGGGCACCCGGAGGTGTCCGGCCCTGCGTGCGCGTTACGGTGCCCCGAATCCGTCGGCACGGGGGAGAAGCCGGATGGGTCAGCTGCCGAAGATTCCCTCGACCGATCCGGCCGGGTTGTCGAATCTGCAGCCGAGGGCGCAGGTCAGGGTAACGCCGGTCGGGTTCCAGTCGAGGGGATCGAGTCCGTCGCTGTGGACCACCACCCGGGTGTCCATGCCGATCGGGACTGTCCTGACCCCCACGGAGCAGCCCGCCTGCGCTCCTCCCGGCCCGTACGCGAACGTGCGGACACTGTCGTAGACGACGGTGCTGCCGGCGACGGGGTCGACTCTCCACGAGCCGGCCGCGGGGGTGGAGGAGGGCATCGCGTCGGTGACGCGTTCGCCTGCCGCGTTGGTGTACGTCATGGACGCCGACCGCTTGTTGGTCCAGTGTCCGTAGCAGTCGAAGGTGTCCCTCACGGATTCCCAGATTCCGGTGATCTGGCGTGCGGGTCCGTCGGTGGCGGAGACCGTGGTGCGGACGTGGATCGTGTCGCCGAGGAATCCGGTGTTCCCGCCAACGATTTCGTGGGTGACGGTGAGGTTGTCATGGGTTGTGGTTGCCCGCTCGGTGCTCGTTGCAGACCCGGTGCCGGCGGATTGGGCTGTCGCGGTGCCGGTGACGCCCGCGGCGAGCAGTGTTGCGGCCGCTGCGGCCGTGGCAATGCGGGCGGCGGCGCCGCGTCGGCGTCGGGAAGTGCGGGGCACGGGCGCTCCTGGAGGGTCGTTCGGCGAACTGTCGGGAGGCGGCGGACGTGGCGACAACGAAACATACTGATTGGTCCCCCGACTCTGGCGCGGAACGATAGCTCCGCTCGCGGTGGCCGGAAGGGTGAATCGACGGATTCGTCCGGACGCGGGCCCGGGAGACGACAACAGGGCCGGACACCCGAAGGTGTCCGGCCCTGTGGAGGCTTTGTCTACAACGCTCAGGCGTTGGGACGCTTGCCGTGGTTTGCGGCGCTGCCCTTGCGGCTGCGCTTCTTGCGACCACGCTTACCCATGGTTGTCTCCCTTCTTTGCGAACCAGCTCCTGCCCATTGTTCCATGTGTGGTTGGCTGTTCCTTCATTGGCAGGTCGACACAAGTGAGGTACTCCATGGCCGAGGACGTGCGCGCCGAGATGGTTTCCACGGTTTTCCAGGTGGTCGTCACCCCGGGCGACGAGGTCAAGGAGGGTGACACCCTCGTGATCCTGGAGTCGATGAAGATGGAGATCCCGGTGATCGCGGAGGTGGACGGCACCGTTGCCTCCGTCGACGTCGCCGTGGGCGACGTCATCCAGCAGGGTGACCTCATCGCCGTGATCTCCTGACCTTCCCGGCAGCGTCCTCATGTCGACACTGAGCGATCTTCTCGCCGAGCACACCGATCTGCCCGGAGATGCCGTCGACCACCTGCAACGGGTGGTCGGGGAGTGGCAGCTGCTGGCGGACCTGTCGTTCGCCGACGTGCTGCTCTGGGTGCCGACCGACGTCGGCGCGGATTCCGAACCGGGAACGGACCTCGTGTGCGTCGCGCAGTGCCGGCCGACGACCGCACCGACGGTGTTCGCGGAGGACGCCGTCGGCTGGCAGGTGTCGGCGGTCCGGCACCCGCACGTGCGTCAGGCACTGACGGAGTGGCGGATCGTGCGGTTGCCCGACGATCCGCACGATGCGGAGGTGCCGGTGCGCCGCGAGGCGATCCCGGTTCGCTGCAACGGCGACGTGATCGCCGTCCTCAGTCGTGACACGAACCCCGCGCAGCAGCGGCAGTCGAGCCCGCTCGAGGTCGCGTACCTCGACTGCGCCGCGGAGCTGTGCCAGATGATCAGCGAGGGCACCTTCCCGACCCCTGAGGAGCACGGAGAGATCCTGTCGAGCCCTCGGGCGGGTGACGGCTTCATTCGGCTCGATCCGGACGGCACGGTCGTCTACGCGAGCCCGAACGCGTTGTCGGCCTATCACCGGATGGGGCTGACGACGACGACCCTCAAGGGTGGTGACCTCGCCTCGGTGACGCGGACCCTCGTCACCGACCCGTTCGACGCGCAGGACGTCGCGACCGACATCCGTGAGGCGCTCGCCGGCAAGGCGGGCAAGCGGATGGAGGTGGAGGCGCGGGGTGCGATCGTCCTGTTGCGGACGTTGGTGCTCCGGCCGGGTGGCCAGCCCGCGGGCGCGGTGGTGCTGATCCGCGACGTCACCGAGGTCAAGCGCCGCGACCGGGCGCTGCTCAGCAAGGACGCGACGATCCGGGAGATCCACCACCGGGTGAAGAACAACCTCCAGACCGTTGCCGCCCTGCTGCGTCTGCAGGCACGTCGCACGCAGCACGAGGAGGCGCGGCAGGCGCTCACCGAGTCGGTGCGCCGGGTGACGTCGATCGCCCTCGTGCACGACATCCTGTCGATGTCCGTCGACGAGGAGGTCAACCTCGACGAGCTCGTCGACCGGTTGGTGCCGATCATGGCCGATGTCGCGGTCGTCAACAGCGCGGTGCAGATGCGCCGGGTCGGCAGCTTCGGTGTCTTCCCGGCGGAGCGGGCGACGCCACTCGTGATGGTCCTGACGGAATTGGTACAGAACGCGTTCGAGCACGGCTACGAGTCGGGGCAGAGCGGCACGGTGACGCTCCGGGCGACGCGGTCCGCGCGGTGGCTCGACGTCGTGATCCACGACGACGGCGCCGGGCTGCCCGTGGACTTCAGCCTCGAGAAGTCCGACAGTCTCGGACTGCAGATCGTCCGGACCCTCGTGTCCGCGGAACTGGGCGGGACACTGGGGATCCGGCCCGCGCCGGGAGGTGGCACGGACGCCGAACTCCGGGTTCCGCTGGGCCGCCGCGCTCCCGCGCGGATCTGAGTCGTCCCGGGTTCGCGCGCGAACGGTGAAGCGTCCGTGCGGGCGTCGCACCTGCAACGCGAACACGACTGGGGCCCGGCACCTTTCGGTGCCGGGCCCCAGTCGTGGTTCGGGGTGTCAGACCGCGCTGCGGGCCCGGGTGCGTGCGTTGCGACGCTTCAGCGCGCGACGCTCGTCCTCGCTCATGCCGCCCCAGACGCCCGCGTCCTGACCGGACTCGAGTGCCCACGAGAGGCAGTCGGCGGTCACCGGGCAGCGGTTGCACACCAGCTTGGCGTCCGCGATCTGAGCGATGGCCGGTCCACTGTTGCCCACAGGGAAGAACAACTCCGGGTCCTCGTCCCGACAGATTGCCTTGTGGCGCCAGTCCATCCTTCTGCTCCTTTACCGGGTGCATGTCTGCACCGTGTCGTGTGTTGTCGGTGGTGGTGCTTCGAGCACCTGCGATTCGCGTGTCGTGACACCGAACCGTCTCGCGTAGTTCATGCGCAGAGGACCAAATGTTTCCGCGCTGTTGCTTGTGAATGCTTTCACGAACGCGCAGGAAGTCAATAGAAAATGGCCCGTCCGTGGGGTAACTCACTATTGCCGGTCACCCGATGTGGTCTGCATTACTTTGTACCCCGCTGACGACAACTTTGCAGTATGGGAGTACGCTTTTTCTGAACTTTCTCCAAGGGAACGTCCGGCGATGGCGTCGTGTCGGACGCGGTTCGCTCGGCACGACCGTTGTTCGCGGGGTGTTAGCCCCGGTTGTGTCGGCCGACTCAGCCCCGGCTCGGGGCGATCACCGTCAGTGCGTCCCGCACGGAGACGAACTCGACCTCGGTGCGCTTGCCGATGTAGTCGCCGTCCATCTGCAGCCCGATCGGTGCGCTCGAGGTGATGCGGACCCGCGGTGTGTCGTCGATGCGAAAAAGATTGCGGGACTTGGGGTTCGAGCCGGGGGTGAGGAGCTGACGAACAACCGGCAGGCTCGCTGCCACGCTCATCGACCGCATCGCGAAGACACCGAGGCCGGTGTCGAAACCGGTGTCCGGATTCACCGCAACGGGGCGCCGGTTCAGATACGTCCACGGGCTCGAGTTCGAGACGAACGCGTAGTGCACACCGTCGACGGGATCGTGCCCGGGGACCTCCACCGTCAACGTGGGTTCGTGGCCGCTCGCGCGGAAGAAGGCGCGCACCGCCGTGCGCACGTAGCGGGTCGGTGTCGCGGCGTGGCCCTTGGCGCGAGCGACGTCGATCGCCTCGCACACCTGGGCGTCGAGCCCGAGGCCGGCGTTGAACGTGAACCAGCGACCGTCGCAGTGTGCGAGTCCGATCTTCCTGCGCTCGCGGAGTTCGAGCAGTTCGATCAGCTGGTTCGTCGCGACCACCGGATCGGGGTCGATGCCGAGCGAGCGGGCGAAGACGTTCGCCGACCCTCCGGGAACGACCGCGAGAAGCGGGATCGGCCCGATGGTCAGGTCGCTCATGGCGGCGGGCTCCGGAGCGCCGAGGAGGCCGTTCACCACTTCGTTGACGGTCCCGTCGCCGCCGTGCACGATGATCAGCCCGGTGCCGTCGAGGTGGGCGCGCCGGGCCAGCTCCGCGGCGTGTCCGCGGTGGGTGGTCTGCACCACGCGTACCTGCACCTGGCTGGAGAGCGCGTGAGCGAGCAGGTCCCGCGCCGCCGGGGTGGTCGAGGTCGCGTTCGGGTTGACGATCAGCAGCGCGCGCACGGGACGTCAGCCTAGCCGCAGCACCCGCGACGCCGCCGAACCGCCGTTCTATAGGCTGGCGTCGTGCCGAAGTCGCCCGCATCGCAGCTCACTCCCGCCACGGTCCGCTGGGCCGGTGGCCTCGCCGCTCTCGAAGGCGGCGTTGCGGTCGTCGTCGCCGTCGTGTTCGTCGTGCGCGGTCTCACCGGGCACGACCAGGACGCGGCGAACCCCTACGGCAACGCGGCATGGCTGGTCATCCTCGGTGGTGCGGTTCTCGCGGCCGGTGTCGCCCTGTTGTGCGGGCACCGGTGGGGACGCACCGTGTCGGTCGTCGCGAACCTGTTGCTGCTGCCGGTGGTGTGGTCGTTGCTGACGGATTCGCATCAGCCGGTACTCGGCGTGATCGCGGCGCTCGTGGTCGTGCCCGCGCTCGTGTTGCTGTTCTCCGTACCCACCTCCCGGTGGATGGCGCAGGAGTACGGCGAGGCCGAGGACGAACCGCAGGACTGACGAACCGGGTCGGGCGCCCGCCTCGGGTCGCGTCAGTTCACCACTTCCGCCGCGAGTCGCGTCAGCCCGTCGCCGCTCAATCGGTATCCGAGCCACTCGCTCTGCGCGTCCGCGCCGAGTGACTCGTAGAACTCGATCGACGGCGTGTTCCACGTGAGCACCGACCACGCCAGGCGCGAATACCCCCGCTCGACGCATTCGCGCGCCAGCGCCGCGAGGAGCGCCTTGCCGTGGCCGCGCCCGCGATGCTCCGGCTGGACGTAGAGGTCCTCGAGGTAGATCCCGTGCACGCCGTCCCAGGTCGAGAAGTTCAGGAACCACAGCGCGGTCCCGACGACCGTGCCGTCCTCGACGGCGACGTGCCCGAACAACGCCGGGCTGTCGCCGAACAGGGCGGTCGTGAGCTGCTGCTCGGTCAGCGAGCACTCGTGGCGGGCCTTCTCGTACTCGGCCAGCTCGTAGACCAGTCCCGTGACCGCGGCCGTGTCCGCTGGTTCGATGCGGCGGATCATGCTGTACCTCTTTCGCTTTCGCTGCTCTCGTGGGGCTCAGGTGACGTTGTGGGAGACGATCTGCCGCATGCCGTGTTCGAATCCCAGCACCGTCAGTCCGCTCGGTGAGAGTGCGAAGCGGCGTCCCTCGGCGAGCGGCAGACCGACCCAGCGGGCGATCAGGGCGCGGGAGAAGTGGCCGTGCCCGACCAGGACGACGTCGTGTTCGGGCAGGTGCGACTCGGCGACGGCGAGGACCATGTCCGCCCGCGCCTCCACCGTGTCGGGGTCCTCGCCTCCGGGGCACGGATGCGTCCACACGGTCCAGTGGGGGACGTCGGCGCGGATCTGCGCGCTCGTCAGGCCCTCGTAGCGGCCGTAGTCCCACTCGACCAGGGCGTCCCACGGACGGGCCGGCAGGCCCGCGAGCGCGGCCGTGCGCTCGGCTCGGGTCCGCGGGCTGCACAACACCGCCGGCTCGTGCAGGCTCAGCGCGCCGACGCGGGTACCCGCCTCCCGGGCCTCCCGCTCACCCTCCGGGGTGAGCGGAACGTCGGTACGTCCCGTGTGTCTGCCCGCCGCCGCCCACTCGGTCAGACCGTGACGGAGGACGACGACGCGGGGGTTCGGGCGGTCGTGCGCCGGTGCTACCACCTGCGCATCATCTCAGGCCGGGTCCGGCGCCGCCGCGTGCCGGTCGCGGGCGCGCCGCGAGTACGCAAAGATCACTGCCGTGACGACAGTGCTCGCGGTGGCGAATCAAAAGGGTGGGGTCGCGAAGACCACGACGGTGGCGTCGCTCGGCGCCGCGCTGGCGGGGCTCGGACGGAAGGTCCTGGTCGTCGACCTCGACCCGCAGGGCTGCCTGACCTTCTCGCTCGGCCACAATCCGGACCGGCTCGAGACCTCGGTGCACGACGTGCTGACGGGACAGTTGCCGCTGCGGGACGTCGTCCTCGACACCGACGAGGGGTTCGCGCTCGTTCCCGCCACGATCGACCTCGCGGGCGCCGAAGCGGTGCTGCTGATGCGCCCGGGCCGCGAGTTCACCCTGAAACGGGCACTGGCCACGCTCGACGACGACTACGACGTCGTCCTCGTGGACTGCCCGCCGTCGCTCGGGGTGCTCACCCTCAACGGCCTCACGGCGGCGAACGCGGTGCTGGTGCCGTTGCAGTGCGAGACGTTGGCGCACCGCGGTGTCGGGCAGTTGCTGCGCACCGTGACCGAGGTGCAGCAGATCACCAACCCGGACCTGACGCTGCTCGGTGCGTTGCCGACGCTGTACGACGCGCGCACCACCCACAGCCGGGACGTCCTCTCCGACGTCGCCGACCGTTACGACCTGCCGGTGCTCGCGCCGCCGATCCCGCGCACGGTCCGGTTCGCCGAAGCGAGCGCATCGGGGGCGACGGTGCTCGCCGGCCGCGGCAACAAGGGCGCGCAGGCGTACCGGGAACTGGCGGGAAACCTGGTCGCCCACTGGGACGACGGCGCCGACCTGCGGACGTTCACCGCCGCGGAGTGAGCCGCGGCGGATCAGCCGGCGCGCAGCGCGACGAGTTGGTCCCCGCGCTGTTCGAAGAGGGTGTCGCCGAGCGCTGTGGACGTGATCGGCCGGCCACCCGAGGCGAGGGGATTCTCGTCGCGGGCGACGGGGATGCGCTTCACCTCGGCGCCGGAGGCCGTGTCGATCACCGCGAGGGCGCCGTCGACGGGAACGAGGAACCGGCCGCCCATCTGGGTGCCCGGGCCGAGCGCGTCCTGGACGGTCCATCCCGGGGTGAAATCGGTTGCGCGCAAAGAGATCACCTGTGATCCCGTCCACCAGCTGACGAACGATCCGGTGCGGGCGACCGTGGTCGTGGGGGAGACGTCGGAGGGCGCGGGGAACCGGGCGGACTCGACACCGGCTCCGTCGTACACGACGACCGCGGCGGGGACGCCGTCCGACGGCGGCAGGTAGACGGCGGTCCGCTCACCGGAGACGGCGAGGACGTGGGCGTCGGCCCGGTCGCCGCCGACGTCGAGGACGATCGACCCGTACTCCTGCGGTGTGGTGTTCTCCTTCGGCGCCGGGTTGAGAACGCTGAGCCGCACCGCGGCGTCACCGGGGCAGGACTCCAGGACTGCCAGTCGGCTGCTGCTCGACGCCGCCGAGAGCAGTTCGCACCCGGATCGGGGTTGCACGCCGGGGTTCACCGGCGCATCGACCCGGCCGTACTCGAGCGTGCGCACGAGGTCGGAACGCCAGACCTCCATTCGGCTGTCGCCGAACGCGAGCACGTACGTGCCGTCTTCCGAGAGGGTCACCGGGTCGTCGGCGTCGCTCGACCGCTGGGCCTGGCGGACGCCCGTCGACCCGTCGAGCTGGGTGACCTGCCCGCACCCGCGTCCGTCGGGATAGACGGCGACGGCGGTGTTCCACGCCCCGACGAGCCCGCACAGCGCCCGGTCCCGCCGGTAGTGCCACAGGTGCTCGCCCGTGACCCCGTCCCGACCGGTGACGGTGTCACCGTCGCCTGTGACGGCGACGCCGCCCGCGACCACGGGGGTCGCGGTGGCGTCGCTGTCCGCGCGCCATGCCTCGACGAGGCTGTCGGGTACGGCCGGGGCGTTCTGCGCGGGTGGCGCGGGGTTGTCGGCGCGGACCGACTCGGTGCCGTGCGCGTCACCGGTCAGCCAGATCACGCCGGCCGCCACCACGACGAGTACCGCGATGACGCACGCGGCCAGGACGTCGGCGCGGGTGCGCCGCTCGGGTGCGAGCACGGTGGTCGGTTACTCCGAGGCCGTTGCGGTGGCCGTGCCGACTCCGGCGCCACCGGAGCGGCGGCGACGACGACGGCGCCGAGCGGGTGCCGCCTCGCCGCTGGGGGAGGTCGGCTCCGGTGCGACCGCTTCCGACGAGGTGTCGGCGGGTGCGGTGCTGGCCGCGTCGGCGGTGCGGCCGCCGCGGGTGCGCTTGCGGGCGCGTGTGCGGCGCGGACGCTCGGAGGCGCCGCCCTCGGCCGCACCGTCATCGGTGGAAACGTTCTGTGCGCGTTCCGGTTTGGGCTTCCGGACGGTGCCCTTGGCGTCGGTGGGAATGTTCAGCTCGGTGAAGAGGTGCTCCGAGCTGGAGTAGGTTTCGACCGGCTCCGGGATCCCGAGGTCCAGCGCCTTGTCGATCAGCTGCCAGCGCGGGATGTCGTCCCAGTCGACCAGGGTGACGGCGGTGCCGGTGCGGCCGGCGCGGCCGGTGCGGCCGATCCGGTGCACGTAGGTCTTCTCGTCCTCCGGGCACTGGTAGTTGATGACGTGGGTGACGTCGTCGATGTCGATGCCTCGAGCCGCGACGTCGGTCGCGACGAGCACGTCCACCTTGCCGGTGCGGAAGGCCTTGAGCGCCTTCTCGCGAGCGATCTGGCCGAGGTCGCCGTGCACCGCGCCGACCGAGAAGCCACGCTCGTTCAGCTCGTCGGCCACCTTCTGCGCGGTCCGCTTGGTGCGGGTGAAGATCATGGTGGCGCCGCGGCCCTCGGCCTGCAGGATCCGAGCGACCATCTCGGCCTTGTCCAGCGCGTGCGCGCGGTAGATGTGCTGGCTGGTGCGGTCGTGAACGGCCGACGACTCCGGCTCCTCCGCGCGGATGTGCGTGGGCTGCGTCAGGAACGTGCGGGCCAGGGTGATGATCGGGCCGGGCATCGTCGCCGAGAACAGCATCGTCTGCCGGGAGTCGGGCACCATCTGCAGGATGCGCTCGATGTCGGGCAGGAAGCCGAGGTCGAGCATCTCGTCGGCCTCGTCCAGCACGAGTACGCCGATCTTGCCGAGGATCAGGTGGCCCTGCTTGGCCAGGTCGAGTAGGCGGCCGGGGGTGCCGACGATGACGTCGACGCCCTTCTGCAGCGCCTCGATCTGGGTCTCGTACGGCCGACCGCCGTAGATCGAGAGCACCGAGAGCTTGCGGCCGTTGCTGCCGGGCAGGTGCTTGCCTGCGTTCACCAGGTCCTCGGTGACCTGGATGCAGAGTTCGCGGGTCGGGACGATGACCAGCGCGCGCGGGGTGCCGTCGAGCGGGGCGGTGCCCGGGCGAGCGTCAGCGTCCGCGTCGTCGGTGGTCGCGGTGGCGCTGGACACGCGGTGCAGCAGGGGGACGCCGAATCCGAACGTCTTGCCCATGCCCGTTCGCGCCTGACCGATGAGGTCGTCGCCTGCCAGTGCCAGCGGGAGGGTCAGCTCCTGGATGGCGAAGGTGCGCTCGATCCCGATCTCGGCCAGTGCCCGGACGATCTCGTCGCGGACGCCGAGCTCGGCGAAGGAGGGTGGGGTGTGGGTGGTATCGAGCTGAGCGGACAGGGTGGTCTCGCTCGCGTCGTCTTCGTGGTCGATCGTGATCTTGCTCAGTGCTCTGGCCTTCCTCGTCGGCACGCGCGCACGAGCTGGGCCAGGCCGGTTGCCGGGCGCTGGGCATTGCCCAGTTCCGACTCTCGCCGTTGACCTCGTCCACTGGTCGCTGGTCCTGCGGCCTGCGCGGCGACCCGGGACTCGTGTGTCCGGTTCGCGGCGCGGCGCGGGACGAAGACCTGTGGATCAGGTGCGCGCACATTGTCATGGGCCGCCACGCCTCGTGATCCATCCGATTGGCCGGGTGATCGGGCGGCGCCCCACGACCATGGTAGCTGGCCCCGCCGAGTTCGCAGGTAGTCGCGTGCTCACCGGCGTCTAGGCTGTGCTCCATGGGAGCCAATTCCGCCGATTCGCTGTCGCCCGCCGTCGCCGCCGATCATCCCGGTGTGAGTGAGCTGTTCGCCGTGCTGGCGTACGGCGAGATCTCCGCTTTCTACCGCCTCGCCGAGGACGCGCGGATGGCGCCGACCCTCGCGGGTCGGGTCGCGCTGGCCCGGATGGCGGGCGCCGAGATCCGGCACTTCGAGACCCTCGAAACGGCACTGACCGAGCGCGGACTCGACGTGTACGAGGCGATGACGCCGTTCGTGAAGGCGCTCGACGACTACCACCGTTCGACCCATCCGTCGACGTGGCTCGAGTCGCTGGTCAAGGCGCACGTGGGCGACGGCATCGCGGCGGACTTCTACCTGGAGATCGCCGACGCCCTGGACCCGTCCGTCGCGACCGTGGTCCGCGAGGTGCTCGCCGAGACCGGGCACTCCGAGTTCGTGGTCCACGAGGTGAGCGAGGCCGTCCGGGCGAGCACCAAGGAGAAGGACCGCCTCATGCTGTGGGGCCGGAGGCTGCTCGGCGAGGCGATCACCCAGGCACAGTTCGTGATGGCGCAGCGCGAGGAGTTGACCGACCTCGTGCTCACAGCGAGTGGCGACCTGAACGGTGTCGCCGCGCTCTTCGACCGGATGCAGCAGCGGCACGCCGAACGGATGGCGGTCCTCGGCCTCGTCTGACCGTGTTCCGGCGCCGGTGCCGGTGCTGTTCGCTGTCAGCACACGCCGCGCGCGGGTTTCTCGGCAGGTGTCTGCACTAGCCTGGGCACCGGTAGTGATGGCACGAGACTTCGGAGGTTGGCCGTGGAGGTCAAGATCGGCATTTCTGACAGCCCGCGTGAGCTGATCGTCAACAGCGAGCAGACCCCCGACGAGGTGACCGAGCTCGTCTCCGCGGCGATCGGTGGTGACGCCGCGGGCGTGCTCACGCTCGTCGACGAGAAGGGCCGCAAGTTCCTGATCCAGGCGGCGAAGGTGGCCTACGTGGAGATCGGTCAGGCCGACAGCCGCAAGGTCGGTTTCAGCAGCTGATCGGCGCCACACGGTCCGAGAACGCAGAACGGGACGCGGAGTGATCTCCGCGTCCCGTTCGTGTTCGTACTGTTGATGCCGTCCGACGTGGTCAGGACTGCATCGGCACGTGCGAGAGGCCGCCCCACGCCAGGGCGACGGTCGTGTCCACGGCCTCCTCCTTGGGGATCGGGCGGTTGGCCTGCAGCCAGTAACGCGCCGTGAACTGGCTCGTCCCGACGAGGCCGACGGCGAGGATGCGGGCCCGGTACGGGTCCAGTCCCGAATCGTGGGCGACCAGGTCGAATACGGCGTCGACGCACGCCTCGGTGGCGCGATCGACCTGCGACTGCACCTGGGCGTCGCCCATGAAGTCCGACTCGAACACGAGGCGGTAACCCTGGTTCTCGTTGTCCACGAAATCGAAGAAGGCCAGTACCGCCGCACGGACACGCTGACGGTTGTCCGTCGTCGACCGCAGGGCCTGCCGGACGCCCGAGATGAGGTTGTCCACGTAGCTCTGGAGCACCGCGAGGTAGAGGTCGAGCTTGCCGGGGAAGTGCTGGTAGAGCACCGGTTTGCTCACGCCCGCACATTCCGCGATCTCGTCCATGCCGGCCGAGTGGTAGCCGCGGGTGACGAACACCTCGCTGGCCGCCTGCAGGAGCTGGAGCCGACGCGCATCGCGGGGCAGCCGGGTGCTCCGCTTGGCTCCCTGCCTTCCGGAGGGCGTTGCGGAACGATCCGCGAGTTCAGTCATCGTGCTCCCAATCTGCGTCTTCACGATTCCGTGCCTCGTGCTGCGTGGGTGAGGTGCTCACGGCGCCGGGTGCACAAAGTCATCGAACAATACCGAACCTGCGTCCGGGCATCCGTGAATTGGCGGATGCAACCTCCCCGAGTATTCCAGGTCACTGTCACGGGCCGGTTTCCAGTGGGTGCGACGGCGCTGCGTCGCAGGTCGTGGCGCCTTCCGGTACGGCGCTGCCGGGTGTGTCGCCCGGCGCGCCCGAACGGAGCGCCGCGGCGACTGTGAGACCCTGGGTCCGTGACGGATGGAGGTGGACCGCGGTTGCGGGGTGGTGGACATCCCGGCCGCGAGGGTCGGGTCGACGACCGGACGGACAACCGGGCCGGGTCGCATCAGCCGCTACGGGCGCTGTGGGATCCGGTCAGCGGTGACACCGGCCGCTCGCGTGGACCCCGCCCGGATCGCCAGGTCCGCAAGCAGAGCAGGCTGGGCCGGTTCGTCGCCACCTACGGCTGGCGGGCCTACGCCATTCCGGTGCTCGCCGTCGTGACGGTGCTGGTGCTCGTCGACGCCCTCCGCGGCGGTGGACCGACCGATTCCGCCGAGGACGGGCTGCCGGGTTTCGGGACCCGGAGCACGAGCGTGGACGGGACCGGGATCATCGGCGTGCCGCCGCAGGCGGACGGAAGCTTCGCCGAGTCGATCTCGTCCGGCACGCTTCCGGACGGTGGGCCGTTCACTGCCGAGGGCGCGGGCTCGTGGCGAGTGCTCCCGGGGACCTCGCCGAAGGTCGGTCAGGGCACCGAGCAGGTGTTCACGTACACCGTCGAGGTCGAGGACGGCATCGACACCGCGGGATTCGGCGGTGACGAGTCGTTCGCCCGGATGGTCGACCAGACGCTCGCCAATCCCAAGAGCTGGACGAACGACCCGCGGTTCGCGTTCCAGCGAGTCGACACGGGTGAGCCGACGTTCCGGATCTCGCTGACCTCGCAGATGACGATTCGTGAGGCCTGCGGGTACGACATCCAGCTCGAGGTCTCCTGCTACAACCCCGGCATCGACCGCGTCGTGCTCAACGACCCGCGCTGGGTACGCGGCGCGGTGGCCTTCCAGGGTGACATCGGCTCGTACCGGCAGTACCTGATCAACCACGAGGTCGGGCATGCGATCGGTTACGAGTCGCACCAGCCGTGCGAGGCGGACGGTGGTCTCGCCCCCGTGATGATGCAGCAGACGTTCGGCACCTCGAACGACGACATCGCCAAGCTCGATCCCGAGGGAGTCGTGCCGATGGACGGCAAGACCTGCCGGTTCAACCCCTGGCCCTACCCCCGCGGCTGACGCCCCTTCGCAGCGTCACACCCCGTTCGGCCGCACCCACGGTGCGAGCACCGAGCGCTGGTCGTCGGTGAGCCTCCGGAGGGTGCGCGCATACGGATCGCCGAGAGCCAACTGGGTGGACGCCTCCACCGCCGGGCGTGAGTCGGCTGCGGCGCCCGCGGCCCGGACCTCGTAGTGGACCGTGAGGTCCGCGCTGCGCACCCGGGCCAGCCACATCGACACCTGCAGGGGACTGTCCGCGTGGGCGAGGGGAGTCCGGTACCGGATCTCGAGGTGCGCGACGACCGAGTTCCGCAGCAACGCGGCGACCTCGGGGTCGACGGACGTGAGCCAGTCGATCCGAGCCTCCTCCAGCAGGGTGACCATCCGCGCGTGGTTCACGTGCTTGAACGCGTCCATGTCGGACCAGCGCACGGTGATCGCCGTCCGGTGGACGGCGGGATCTGCTGCGGACTCGGTCATCGGGCTCCTCTGGTGTGCCTGCCGGTGGGTGACGGTCTGGACGGTAGCCGACGGCACCGCGGCGGGGGCACCGTCGCCGCGACGTCGCCCGTGGGGACAATGGTTGTATGGCGTCTCCCGCATTCACTCCCGACAGCCGCTCCCTGCCGCCGCTGGTGGAGCCTGCCGCGGACCTCGACCGCGACGAGGTGGCCCGGTACAGCAGGCACCTGATCATCCCGAACGTCGGTGTGACAGGTCAGAAACGGATCAAGAACGCGAAGGTCCTCGTCATCGGCGCCGGTGGCCTCGGCTCGCCGACATTGCTCTACCTCGCCGCTGCAGGTGTGGGGACGATCGGCATCGTGGAGTTCGACGAGGTCGAGGAGTCGAACCTGCAGCGACAGGTCATCCACGGAAGGTCCGACGTCGGCCGGCCCAAGGCCCACAGTGCGCGGGATTCCGTCCTCGAGATCAACGACCGGGTGGACGTGCGACTGCACGAGTTCCGCCTCGACAGCACGAATGCCGTCGACCTCTTCTCGCAGTACGACCTGATCCTCGACGGCACCGACAACTTCGCGACCCGCTACCTCGTCAACGATGCCGCGATCCTCGCCGGGAAGCCGTACGTGTGGGGGTCGATCTATCGGTTCGAGGGCCAGGTGTCGGTGTTCTGGGAGGCGGCACCCGACGGTAGGGGGCTGAACTACCGCGACCTGTACCCCGAGGCGCCCGCCCCGGGGACGGTTCCGTCCTGCGCGGAGGGCGGTGTGCTCGGCGTGCTGTGCGCCTCGATCGGTTCCGTGATGGCGACCGAGGCGATCAAACTGATCACCGGGATCGGGGAACCGCTGCTCGGGCGGCTGATGATCTACGACGCCCTGGCGATGAACTACCGCACCATCCGGCTGCGGCGCGATCCCGGACGCGCGCCGGTGACCGAGTTGATCGACTACGACGCGTTCTGCGGGGTGGTCACCGACGACGCACGGGACGCCGCCGCGGACGGCACGGTGACCGCGACCGAACTCGCGGCACTCGTGAAGGCGGGCGAGGTCGCGCTGATCGACGTCCGTGAGCCCGTCGAGTGGGAGATCGTGCACATCGCAGGCGCGACGCTGGTCCCGAAGGGCCGCATCCTGTCCGGGGACGCGCTCGTCGAGTTGCCGCAGGACCGGCCGATCGTGGCGTACTGCAAGACCGGGATCCGCTCGGCGGAGGTGCTGGCCGCCCTCAGACAGGCCGGGTTCTCCGACGCCAGGCATCTGCAGGGTGGCATCACCGCGTGGGCCGCGCAGGTGGACCCGAGTCTGCCGACCTACTAGGACTTCGCTGTGTGTCGGCGCGGGGACTTTGTGGCGCGTCAGCGCCGATCGGGGGCGGACTCGGCGGTAGCGTTGGCGGCGTGAGCTCCGTCGAACCTCCTCTGCATGTGCGTTCCACCTTCGGGCTGCGGGAGACGACCCCGGTTGCGCTCGGCCCGGACTGGGAGGGCGGCTGGCGATGCGGCGACGTCGTGTTGTCGCCGGTCGCCGATCACGCTCGCGCGGCCTGGTCGGCGAAGGTGCGGGAGACGCTGAACCCGGACGGGGTGCGACTGGCGCGTCCGGTGCGGGCGACCGACGGCCGCTACGTCGTATCGGGTTGGCGGGCGGACACGTTCATCGACGGCACGGCGGAGCCCCGGCACGACGAGGTGGTGTCGATGTCGCTCCGGTTGCACGCGGTGACCGCACCGCTGGAGCGTCCCCGGTTCCTCATGCAACCGCCGGTGCCGCCGTGGCAGGACGTGGACGTGTTCGTCGCAGCGGACCGATCCGCGTGGGAGCAGGTGCCGCTGCGGGGAGTGAAGGGGCAGTTCGAGCCGTCCACCGCCGACGGCCGCACCAGCATCGAGTTGATCGGACAGCTCGCGACTCTGCGCAAGCCGGTGCACAGCCCCGATCAGCTGGTCCACGGAGACCTGTTCGGCACGGTGCTCTTCCAGGGCTCGGAGGCACCGGGGCTGACGGACATCACGCCGTACTGGCGCCCGGCCGCGTGGGCCGCGGGCGTGGTGGTCGTGGACGCGATCTCCTGGGGCGGAGCCGACGAGGAGCTCGTCGGTCGCTGGGAGGACCTTCCGGAGTGGCCACAGATGCTGTTGCGGGCCTTGATGTTCCGGCTGGCAGTTCATGCGCTGCATCCGCGTTCGACCGATGCCGCCCTCCCCGGACTCGTCCGCACCGCGGACCTGATCCGGTTGATGCTCTGACCCGGTCCTCCCGGGAGGTCGGCACAGCCGCAGTCCGTGATCGGGTCACCAGCCGCGTTCGGCGAGGCGGTGCGGCTGCGGGATCTCGCCGACGTCGATACCGACCATCGCCTCACCGAGACCGCGGGAGACCTTGGCGAGGACGTCCGGGTCGTCGTGGAAGGTGGTGGCCTTGACGATCGCGGCGGACCGCTCGGCGGGTTGCCGGACTTGAAGCGCAGCGGGGGTGTCAGGGGTGCTGACGGGAGTTCTTCCTTCACTGATCGGGGGTGGTGATGCAGGCGTCGGTGGGCCGCAGGGCCATCCCGTCCAGGAACACCGCCAGGCAGTCCTCGGAGAGTTCGTCGAGGGTGTAGGGGTCGTCGGGTTTGCGCCAGTAGACGCTGAACCACACGGAGTCGCGTAGGAACCGGTGGAAGACCTTGGAAGGAACGTCTTTCCGGAGGGAACCGGCGTCCTTTCCCGCCTCGATCGCGTCGAGCCAGATGGTCTGGATCGAGTCCGCGAGACGGCGTGCCTCCGCGTAGTCGAGGAGGTTGCGCAGGTTCGCGAACTCCGCGTGGTAGACCTTCGTCGCGTCGGGTCGTGCGGCACCGGTGGCGAGCGAGACGTCCACGATCGCCTTGAGTCGGGCGCGCGGTTCGAGATCGTCGAGGTTCATCGACCGGTAGTCGGTGAGCAGATCGGACAGGTAGCCGGTCACCAGCTCGTTGACGATGGCATTCTTCGATCGGAAGTAGTGGTACAGCGCGCCGGCGTTGAGGCCGACCGCGTCGCCGATCTCGCGCATGGACGTGCCCGCGATGCTGTGGGCGGCGAACGCGGCTGCGGCGGCGGCGAGGATCTCGGACTTGCGGTCCGGAGCGCTTCTCGATCCCGTTCCCGCTTCCGATTGAACAATCATTCAAACACCATATGGGTCGAGTCGCTCGGGGTCAAACGCGTGTCGACTGCGCTTCGGAACGAGAGTAAAAGTGTTGCACTGCAACGCTGTTGGCGGTCGACGTACGTTCGGGGTGGAATCTCGTTCCAGGTCTTGACGGGTCGATGTCGCCGATCTATATTCCGATTGAATGAACGTTCAAAGGACGTAATTCGCAATTGTCGGACGGGACGGCACCGCGGTGCCTCCGTCATCGCGGCCCGCACGGGTTCGCATCTGCGCACGGAGTGCGACCACGCCTGCATCCGCTCGAATCGATGCGGCGTTCCGGCCGGACGGCGGCATCGGCAGCCGTTCCGGATGTCTACCGAAAACTGTGACGAGGAGATTCCATGACCAGGGTTGTCTATGCCCGCAGCGTGCACGACGAGCGCGAGATCGAGGCGTGCCTCGAGGTTCTGCGCGGTGGCCCGTTCGCGCTCAAAATCGGCAAGAACGTCGCCGAGATGGAGCGGCGGGTCGCCGATCTGTACGGGAAGAAGCTGGGCCTGATGTGCAATTCGGGCTCGTCCGCGCTGTACCTGGCGCTCGAGCTGCTGGATCTGCCCAAGGGGTCCGAGGTCATCACCTCGCCGCTCACGTTCTCGACGGATGTCTCGCCGATCGTGCGTGGTGGGTGGGTTCCGGTGTTCGTCGACGTCGAGCCCGACACCTACAATGTCGACGCCTCCAAGATCGAGGAGCTGATCACCGACAGGACCAAGGCGATCCTGGTTCCGAACCTCGCGGGCAACGCGCCCGACTGGGACACGATCCGCGAGATCGCGGACCGGCACGATCTCAAGGTCATCGAGGATTCGTGTGACTGCATCGGTACCACGCTGCGCGGCACCAAGACCGGCTCCCGCTCGGACATCACGGTCACGAGTTTCGCGATGTCGCACATCATCACCTGCGCCGGCAACGGTGGCATGGTGTGTCTCGACGACGAGAAGCTTCGGGACAAGGGCCTGATGCTGCGGCGCTGGGGCCGTCGTTCCGAGCCGCATCTCTTCGGGTCCGAGCAGGCGAAGACGGGGCGGGTGTTCCGCGAAGACCTCGACGGAGTCGCCTACGACAACGATTTCATCTTCGACGTCCTGCCGTGGAACTTCGAGCCGTCCGAGCTGGGTTCTGCGTTCGGGCTCGTGCAGCTCAGCAAGCTCGACGTCAACTACAAGCGTCGCCACGAGATCTTCGACGCGTTCAGCGCGGCGTTCGGCGCATATCCGGACCTGTTCCGGCTGCCGAAGCCGCTGGAAGGGTTCCACACCGCCTGGCTGTGCTACCCGGTGACGATCCGAGAGGACGCCGGCTTCGAGCGGTCCGACCTGCAGGAGTCGCTCGAGGGTGCGGGTATCGACACCCGAACGGTGTGGAGCGGCAACGTCACTCGCCACCCGATGATGCGGAACGTCGAGTACCGGGTTCCCGAGGGTGGGCTGCCCAACGCGGACGAGGTGTTCGAGCGGGGTATGTCGCTCGGGATGAGTCACGGTACGACGGACGAGGAGCTCGACCACGTGGTCGCCGGCATTCATGCGTTCGCATCCAAGTTCTCGACCGCAACGCAGTAGCGTCCGGGCGCTTCGGGGAGCCCCCGGCCGTCGGGCCGGGGGCTCCCCGGCGTTTCGCGGGAGAACGCACAGCGGATAGAACAGGATTCTAATCGGAGTGAGATCGAGGCTTGACAAGCAGTGAATGCGCGCTAGTCTTCGATGCAAGTAGATAGAACACGGTTTCAGTAGTGCCGTTGATCAGGAGAATCGCAGTGACGAACGAACGCCCGTACATCCTCATCTCCGCCGACAGTCACGCCGGCGCCGACCACGCGACGTACCGCGAGTACCTCGAGTCCGAGTGGCACGAGGAGTTCGATGCCTGGCGTGGTCGGTACAAGAACCCCTATCGCGATCTCGTGGACGACGGCCGAACCCGCAACTGGGACAACGAGCGCCGCATGAAGGAGACCCAGGAGGACGGCACGGTGGGAGAGGTGCTCTTCCCGAACACGGTGCCGCCGTTCTTCCCGAGCGCCGCGGTACTCGCCGGTCCGCCGCGCGCCGAGGACTTCGCGAAGCGACTGGCCGGCATTCGCGCCCACAACCGGTGGCTGAAGGACTTCTGCGACGACGCTCCCGCGCAGCGTGCAGGTGTCGCGCAGATCTTCCTCAACGACGTCGACGAGGCCGTCGCGGACGTGAAGTGGATCAAGGAGAACGGACTGCGGGGTGGCATCCTGCTGCCGAACCTGGCACCGGACGTCAAGTGGGTCAAGCCGCTGTACGACCCCGAGTACGACCGTCTGTGGGAGGTCTGTGAGGACCTCGGCGTGCCGGTGAACAGTCATGCGGGCACCGGTCTGCCCGACTACGGCCGCTACAGGACGTCCTCGATGCTCTACATCAACGAGGTGGGCTTCTACTCGATGCGCCCGCTGGTGCAGATGATTCTCTCGGGCGTCTTCGAGCGGTTCCCGAAGCTCAAGTTCGCGGTCTCGGAGCAGGGGTGTGCGTGGGCGCCGGACCTGATGCGTCAGCTCGACACCGTCGATCTGCGCGTCAAGCGCACAGGCCGGATCGGCGAGCTGTTCTACAGCGAGGACGAGCAGTTGCCGCTGCGTCCGAGCGAGTACTTCCGCCGCAACGTGTGGGTCGGTGCGACGATGCCGTCGGCGCAGGACATGGCGTCGCGCGACACCCTGGGTGAGGGCAAGTTCATGTGGGGCAGCGACTACCCCCACAACGAGGGCACCTACCCGTTCACCCGCGAGTGCATCCGCCAGGTCATGCACGACGTGGAGGAGGCGGAGCTGCGGAAGCTGTTCGCCGAGAACGCAGCCGAACTGTACGACTTCGACCTCGATGCGCTGGCGCCGCTCGCCGCGACGTACGGACCCACGCCGTCCGAGGTCGCGCAGCCTCTCGCCGAGCTGCCGGAGAACCCGAACGACGTGCTGCTGCGCGAGTCCTTCGCGGCGCAGCTCGAGGCGGAGCTGAGCGCGTGACCCACCGGTTCGAGGGGCGCCGGGCGATCGTCACCGGTGCCAGTCGTGGCATCGGGGCGGCGATCGCCCAGCGGCTCGCGGCCGACGGGGCCGCGGTCGCGATCGTCGCGCGCACCGTCGACGAACCGGGCCAGGGATTCGACGGCACACTCGCTGCGACTGCCCACCTGATCCGCGCCGCTGGCGGTACGGTCACGATCGTCCCTGCCGCACTGGAGAATCCGGAGTCCCGGGCGCGGATCGTCCCGGAGGCCGAGGCGGCACTGGGCGGGTCCGTCGACATCCTGGTCAACAACGCGGCGGCCGCGATCTTCCAGCCGCTGCGGCACTACCCGGCCAAGCGGGCGCACCTGACATTCGAGGTGAACGTGCATGCGCCGCTCGATCTCGCACAACGGGTGATCCCGGGAATGCGTGAGCGGGGCGAGGGCTGGATCGTCAACATCACCAGCGGGACCGCCCGGATTCGCCCGGTCGAACCGCTGCCCGCGGGGGAGACCGACCTCGACGCCGACATCCACGGCACCGCCCTGTACGGCATGAGCAAGGCGGCACAGGACCGGATGACAGCCGGCCTCGCAGCCGAACTGAACGGCACCGGAATTCGCGTCAACGCAGTGCGTCCGCGCTCCGCCGTCGCCACCTCCGGTGCGCTGTCGGTGGCATCGACGATGGTCGGCTCGGAGTGGTTCGTCCCGGAGTCGCTCGAGGAGATGGTCGAGGCGGTGACGTGGCTGTGCGATACGCCGCCACACCACACCGGCAGGATCGAGGCGAGCCTGGACGTTCTCGAACGTGAAGGGCTGACCGTCCGGGACCTGCGCGGCAGGCCGATCATGAAGGAGCAGAAGGCATGACGCCCTACGACGGCATACCCGTCATCGACACGCACATCGGCTTCCGCGAGGCGGGCTACGACGAGTACGCCTTCATCACGCGTCAGACGAAGGACCGCGAGAGCCGCGACGAGTACAGCATGCCCGCCCAGTACATGTTCACAGGTGTGCCGGCCGACCTGTCCACCGACGACCCGATCTCGGTGACACTGCACGAGATGGACAGGCACGGCATCGAGATCGGCATGGTGAGCATGGCCAAGGAGTCCGGGCAGCGTGCGGTCCGCATGTTCCCGGACCGGTTCGTCCCGCAGGGATCGGCGGTCGACCCCAACGACATCATGGGCACCCTGAACCGGATGACCCGTGAGTACGAGGAGTTCGGCATCGTCTCGGTGAGTTCGTTCGCCGCGGGCACGTTCCCTCAGGTGGCCCTCAACGCGCCACAGATGTACCCGATCTACGCCAAGTGCGTCGAGCTCGACATCCCGATCTTCGCGTGCGCGGGCATCGCGGGGCCGCGGCTCAAGTCCGCGGTGCAGCACGTCGAGTTGATCGACGACGTGATGTTCGACTTCCCGGACCTGGTGTTCGTCACCCGGCACGGGTGCGAGCCGTGGCAGGACCTGGCCGTCAAACTGATGCTCAAGTGGCCCAACCTCTACTACTCGACCTCCGCGTTCGCGCCCAAGCACTACCCGAAGGCGATCGTCGACTACGCCAACACCCGCGGTGCCGACAAGATCATCTACGCGGGCTACTTTCCGGCCGGGCTGACGCTCGACCGGATCTTCACCGACATGCCGCACGTGCCCTTCAAGGACGAGGTGTGGCCCAAGTTCCTGCACGAGAACGCCCGCAAGGTGCTGAAGCTGAAAGGGTGATCGGACATGCCGATCGGTATCGGAGCAGATCACGACGCGCTCGCCGACGCGCTCGCGCGATTCGTCGCCCGCGAGGCACCCGTGGAACGGACCCGTGGGCAGTTCGACGTGCTCGCTCGCGGAGAACGGCCCGCCTTCTGGGACCAGTTGGTGGGCATGGGGATTCCGTCCCTGCATCTTGCCGAGGAGTACGACGGGGCAGGCGCGGGGGTGCTCGAACTCGCGGTCGCCCTGGAGCGGTCAGGTCACGGCCTGCTGCCGGGACCGCTGCTGCCGACGGTGACGGCCAGTGCCGTCGTCCAGGCACACGGCACCGACGCGGCCCGCAAGACCCTGCTGCCGGGCCTGGCCACCGGCGGCACCGGAACGGTCGCACTGGACCCGGGAACGGTCGTTCTCGACGGTGACGGCGACGAGGTCGTGGCGACCGGCGAGACCGGCCTGGTGCTCGGAGCGATCGGCGCCGACGTTCTCGTTCTCGCAGGGCGATGCCGGGAGAAGGCGGTGTGGTTCGTCGTGTCGGCCGGCGACGTGGGCGTGGAGATCGTCGCCGAGACGGGCGTCGACCTGACCCGGGACATCGGCCGGGTGCGGTTGTCCGAGGTGCGGATTCCCGCCGAGCACGTCCTCGCCGCCAGCGAGGACGAGGTCGCGGCACTGGCCGTGCTCCTGCAGTGCGCAGAAGCCGTGGGAGTCGCCCGGTGGGCTCAGGAAACCGGGCTCGCCTACGCGAGGGTCCGGGAGCAGTTCGGCCGTCCCATCGGCTCGTTCCAGGCGATCAAGCACAAGTGCGCGCAGTTGCTCATCCGCGTCGAGGTGATGACCAGCGCCGTGTGGGACGCGGCGATGGCCGCGGATCGCGGCGACCTCGCCCAGATCGAACTCGCCGCGGCACGCACCGCGACGGTGGTGCGGCGTGAGGCCGTCGACGTCGTCCTCGATTCGCTGACCGTCCTCGGCGGCATCGGCAACACCTGGGAACACGACATCCACCTCTACTGGCGTCGTGTCGTGAGCCTGCTCGCGCTCGGCGGCTCGCAGGACTCGTGGGCCCGGCGGGCCGGTGAACTGGCGTCGACCACGGCACGGGAGGCGGTCCTCGGGTACGAGGACCGGCCCGAGTTCCGTGCCGGGGTGGCGGCGACGATCGCGGAGTCACAAGGACTCGACCCGGCAGCGGCGCGCGTGTTGCTCGCCGACCGCGGCCTCGTCTCGCCGCACTACCCGGAGCCCTACGGGCTGGGAGCGGACACGGCCGGGCAGCTGATCATCGCAGAGGAGTTCGCGCGAGCAGGCGTCGAGCAACCCCGCACGGTGGTCGGCGAGTGGGCGCTGCCGTCCGTCCTCCGGTACGGGACCGAGGACCAGATGCGGCGGCTCGTCGCACCGACGCTGCGCGGAGAGATCGTCTGGTGTCAGTTGTTCTCGGAGCCGGGCGCCGGGTCCGACCTGGCATCGCTGACGACCTTCGCCACCAAGGTCGACGGCGGTTGGCGGATCGACGGCAGCAAGGTGTGGACGTCCAAGGCGCACGAGGCGCACTGGGGGATCTGCCTCGCGCGCACCGATCGGGACGCACCCAGGCATCGTGGGATCAGCTTCTTCCTCGTCGACATGTCGGCAGCCGGAGTCGAGGTTCGGCCGTTGCGGGAAGCCAACGGCGACAGCATGTTCAACGAGGTGACCCTCGACGGAGTGTTCGTCCCGGACGCCGACCTGGTGGGTGCGCCGGGTGAGGGGTGGACGGTGGCCCGCACGACGCTCGCCAACGAACGTGTCGCCATGGGAGCCACTCCCGTCGCGGGCGGGCACCGGCTGGATCCCGTGGAGGTGGCGCGGGCCCTCGACCCGGCCGCCCGGCAGGAGGCGCTGCCTGCCCTCGGCCGGATCACCGCCACCACCGGGGCGCTGGACGCGCTCGCACATCGTGGTGTCCTCAAGCGACTGTCCGGCCTGAATCCGGGCGTCGAGGCGAGCGTGCTGAAGGCCGCATCGGCTCGCCACATCACGGAGGCTGCCGCGCAGGTGCTCGAGTGGTTCGGACCGGAGGCTGCAGTCGGGAGCCTCGGCCCGGACGTGTCCGGCGGCGGGCGCGCGGCCAAGGCGTACCTGTCGACACCGTCGCTGCTCATCGGCGGTGGCACCCTGGAGATCCAGCTGAACGTGATCGCCGAACAGATCCTCGGGCTCCCGAGGGAGGCGCGATGACGGAGCGAGTGCTGGCCGGCCGGACCGCGATCGTGACCGGAGCCAGTGCGGGTCTCGGCCGGGCCGAGGCGCTGGCCCTCGCGCGAGCGGGCGCCGATCTCGTGATCAATGCGCGCGGTGAGCGGCTGCACGACGTCGCCGACGAGATCCGCGGCGTCGGTGGATCGGTCGTGACGTGCGTCGGCGACATCGGCGAGCAGTCAACGGCGGACCGGCTCGTCGCGCTCGCGGTCGAGCGGTTCGGCCGGCTGGACGTCGTGGTCAACAACGCCGGGATAGTTCGGGATCGCATGGTGTTCAACATGTCCGCCGACGAGTGGGACGACGTGCTGCGGATCAATCTTCGCAGCACGTTCCTCACCACCCGCGCCGCCACCGACCACTGGCGCCGGCGCGCGAAGGAATCCGGTGGACCGGTCTACGCCCGCATCGTCAACACCTCGTCGGAGGCGTACGCGTCGGGTCCGCCGGGTGCCGCCAACTACGCGGCATCGAAGGCAGGCGTCGTCGCCCTGACGATGTCGACGGCGCGCGGATGCGAGTCGTTCGGGGTGCGGGCCAACGCCATCTGCCCGCGCGCACGGACGGCCATGACCAGCGAGGTGTTCGGTCCGGGCCCGGATACGGGGGAGGACCCGCTGTCCACCGAGCACGTTGCACCGCTCGTCGCCTACCTCGCGTCCCCCGTCGCCGACGGCGTCACCGGCCGCGTTCTGGTGGCGTACGGCGACCGGATCGACGTGATGGGCCCGCCGACGGTGGCGGCGAGCCTGAGGTCGGCGTCGCGGTGGAATCAGGGCGAGCTGGATGCGGTTCTCGGCGCCCACCTCGTGGATCCGACGCCCGGGACGGCCCTGTCCGCCGCGGGAGCGGACTAGGCTGCGCTCGTGACCGAACCCGTTGCCGCGCCGCTGAGCCCCGACGACATGACCGACACGCAGCGTCGGCGTCGGCAGCTCCTGACCGCGACGGTGATCGAGATGCTCGCCGACACAGGGCCGGACGGAATCCAGATGCGAGAGGTGTCCGAGCGCTCGGGTGTGGCGCTGGGGACGCTGTACCGCTACTTCCCTGCGAAGCAGCACCTGCTCGCGGCCTCGATGGCGGCGTGGAACGACATTCTTGCGGAACGGCTGACAGAGGAACGCGAATCGGGCCGCCATCACGCGGGGTCGGTGCTCGATCGAGTACTGGATCTCTACACGAGGCAGATGAAGGCGTTCCAGCGCGGGCCGAACTTCGCTCGACTCGAGGTCGAGTTGCAGACGTCCGACGATCCGTACGTCCGCGACACACTCGACGAGCGATCGGCGGTCAACAGGAAGGCGCTGTTCGAGTTGATGGACGGCGTGCCCGCCGAACGGGCGCGCCTCGCATCCCTGTCGATCGGCAGCACCATGCTGAACTCGCTCGTGTTGTGGACCACCGGGCGAATCGGGTTTCCGGAGGCTCTCCGGAACGTCCAGGACGTGAGCCGGCTGGTCCTCGGCGACCAGTAGGCACGACGGGCCGGACCGCTGCGACGATCGAATCACCCTTGGGCACAGACGACTCCGACTGTCGTCGTGCGGTTTCTCCCTGCGCTCGATCGTGTCGGCGCCGGGGTTCGACGCGTCGGTTCTGCCCGGTGGATGAGAAGCGCGTTCTCCCCGAATCCTGAGCGGGCGGCTACTCGGCAGTAGCGCTTGTGTATTGATCCGGACTGGCGTTACATATAGATAGAATTACGTTCTATATTGTTCGTGCGTCGCGCGGTCGACGGCAGTTCTGATCGGTCCGTCGATGCGCTGTGTAGCGCGGGTTGCGTTCGAGTGCCGACGGCGCGGAGTGGAACGGATAGCTGACGGAGCAGGACCTGATCGGATACATGCCCGAGCGGATTGCGCGATACAAGATTCCGACGAGGTGGGTCTTCCGAACCGACGAGCTTCCCCGCAACGCCACCGGCAAGGTCAAGCGAGTGGACGTGCTGGCCTCCCTGTAGCGATCCTCCGCGTCACGGGGTGTCGAGGCGACCATCCGGATGCCGGGCGAAGCGGCCCGCGTCGCCGGGCTGGACGGGATCGTCGGAGGGCCACGGCCACCCGCCGAAGCCGGTGCGACGGTAATCCTCGAACGCCTCCTGAAGCCCGGCGGCGTCGTTCATCACGAAGGGCCCGTGCTGGGCGACGGGTTCTCCGATCGGTCGTCCCTGCAGCAGCAGGATCTTGATCCCACCCGGGCCGGCGGTCAGCGTCACCGGCTCGGTCGCGTCGACGAGTACGCCTGTGCCGACCGGGATCTCGGCGGTGGCCGGGTCACCGAGGCGGACCGAGGAACCCTCGTACACGTACAGCACCCGGTGCGTGTCCGGGCCCGCCGCGGCAGGCAGCGTGAACTCGGCGTCGGCCGCGGACTCCAGGTGCCAGATCGCGAGGTCCGCGATCTCGTTCGACGCCCATGACTCGGGTGGCGGAGCGAGGGCGTCGGTGTCCCCGAACGCGCCGGCGACCACGGTGACCTCCGTGCTGCGTCCGCCCGAGTCGGTGTGGACCACACGCGGTGTCTTCTCGCTCCAGAACATCGAGAAGTGCGGATCGGCCGTCTTGGACGCGGCGGGCAGGTTCACCCAGATCTGGAACAGTTCGAGTGGGTTGCGCCGGTCTCGTTCCAGGAGCGGGAACATCTCGGAATGCGAGACGCCGCGGCCGGTGGTCAGCCACTGGGTGTCGCCGTCGCCGTAGCGGGCGGTCGCGCCGAGGGAGTCCGCATGGTCAACCATGCCCTGGCGGACGTGGGTGACGGTCTCGAAGCCCCGGTGCGGATGTTGCGGGAAACCGGGGACCGTCTGCCCGTGGTACATGTTCCAGCCTGCGGGGTTGCCGAAGTCCTGACCGAGGGGGCGTCCGGCGAGCGAGGCGTCGGGGCCGAGGTCTGTCGTGCCCTCCGGATAGTCGTCGAGGTGATAGGCGACGAACAGGAACGGGTCGACGGCCTGCCACGGCGTGCCCAGTCGGAACACCTGCAGCACGGGATCGTTCGCACTCATGTTCCTGCTCAACGTAGGTCCGGTCCGTTTGCTTCCCGGTCGCCCGGCGGCGTCCACCGCATCGGGACGTGGTCGATGCCCGCTTCCACGTAGCCGGGGCCGGTGGTCACGAATCCCAGTGCCGCGTACCAGTTCTCCAGGTACGCCTGTGCGGAGATCTCGACCGGCCCGGTGGAGTCCGCGAGTGCGGCGAGCACGAGGTCTCGTGCGAGGCCACGCCCACGCGCGTCGGCGGCGGTTGCGACCCGGCCGATGTGCGGTGTCGGTTCGTCACGCAGCACACGGAGTGTCGCGAGCACGGTGCCGTCCGCCTCCTCGCACCAGTACAGCGTCGTCGTCGGGTCGAGGTCGCGTCCGTCGAGTTCCGCTTCCTCCACGATGCCCTGCTCGTGGACGAACACCGCGGTCCGCAGCTGCATGATCCGGTACACGGCGGCGGGGTCCGTCGCTCGGAGCGCCGCGTGGCGGATCCGGGGACGGTGCTCGGCTGTCGACACCGTTCGATCGTGGATCAGCGCGCGGGGTCGCGCAACGCCGGCCGGTCCGCGGGGCCGCGGAGTGCGGTCAGTCCGCGGGGCCGCGGAGTGCGATCAGTTCGGTGAGGAAGTGCCGTGCCGCGGACGCGGCGCGCTCGGGATCGGCGTCGATCACGGCCTGCACCAGTTCCGCGTGCTGCGGCTCGAACGAGTTCGCGGCGTCGACCGGGTGCCGGTCGATGGTCTGCTCGATGGCGGGCAGCAGGGAGTCGTAGAACTCGAGGTAGACCTCGTTGTGGCTCGCTGCGACGATTGCGCGGTGCAGGGCGAGGTCCGCGGCGACCGCGGCTCGTCGTTCCGCGTCCCCGGCGTCCACCGCGGTGTTCCACAGCACGTTGCGGCGCTCGAGCAGTGTGCGCAGGTTCTCGACGTCGGCCTCGTCGCGGCGCCGGGCGGCGAGCGCCGCCGCGGTGACGTCCAGTGCCTGCCGTAGTTCGAGGACGTCGCGTTCGTGTGCGGAGGCGAAGTACTTGCCGAGGGTGCAGCCGAGGTCACTGGTGGCGATCACGTAGGTGCCCGAGCCCTGCCGGCGTTCGAGCATGCCCGCGTGCACGAGGGCCTGCACCGCCTCGCGGACGGTGTTGCGGCCGGTACCGGTGAGTTCGGCGAGCGCAGGCTCGGTGGGGATGCGCTCGCCGACCGGCCAGCGGCCGGAGGTGATCTCGGCGCGCAGCTGCTCGGTGACCTGCGCGATGAGGCTGGTGCGGCGTACGGGTTGCACGGTGGCCCTTCTCGGTGGCGTTCGTCGCACGCGAGCTTAACCGGTTGCCCCAATTCGTCCAGTCATCCTATGATTTTGCGATCCGCGCTCGCGGACCTTCTTCGACCAGAACACGAGGTGAACCGTGACCGTGCAGGCGACGGCCCAGACCGACGAGACGCGAACCAGGTCGCTGATCGCGGGTCGCGTCGTCGTACTCGTCGCGATCGTGCTGTCCGCGCTCACCCTCCGCACCGCCGTCACCTCGCTGACCCCGCTGCTCGACGAGATCGGGCACGACGTCGGGTTCGACTCGGCGGTCGTCGGACTCTTCGGGATGCTGCCCACCGCGATGTTCGCGGTGTCCGGCATCCTCACGCCGCGGCTGACCAGGCGGTTCGGTCTCGAGGTCGTCGTCCTCACCGCGATGGTGATGACGGCCGTCGGGCTCGCGGTGCGTCCCGCGATGTCGGGGACCGCCGCACTGCTCGTGTTCTCCGCGCTCGCGCTCGGCGGCATGGGCATCGGCAACGTCGTCGTCCCGCCGCTGGTCAAGCGCTACTTCCCGGACCGCATCGGTGCGGTGAGCACCGTCTACATCCTGTGCGTGCAGATCGGTACCACGATGCCCGCCCTGGTCGCCGTGCCGCTCGCGGACGCCTACGACTGGCGGGTCTCCCTCGGCGTCTGGGCGTTGCTCCCGGTGGCGGCGGCGCTGCCCTGGCTGAGCGTGCTCGCCGCCCGGCGTGGACGTTCCGCCGACGACACCGCGATCGCGGCAGGCGCCGAGCCCGCCGGTCGGGTCTGGCGGTCACCGGTGGCGTGGGGCATGGCCGGGATGTTCGGCATGACCTCGCTCATCACGTACTCGATGTTCACGTGGATCCCGAAGATCCTCACCGAGGCGGGTGCGAGCGCCGGCTTCGGAGGCTCGATGGTCGCGCTGTTCAGCGCGGTCGGGTTCATCGCCGCACTCGGGGCGCCGTCCCTGTGCATCCGGATCGCCAACCCGTACCCGGTGGTCGTCGCCTGTGGCGTCAGCTACCTGATCGGATTCGCCGGACTGCTGTGGGCGCCGATGTCCGCCCCGATCCTGTGGATCGTGGCCGTCGGACTCGGCCCGAGCACGTTCCCGATGGCGCTGACGCTGATCAACCTGCGGACCCGCACCGCCGCCGGTTCGGCGGCACTGTCGGGATTCACGCAGGGGCTGGGATACGCGGTTGCCTGTGTCGGCCCGCTGATGTTCGGTGTGCTGCACGACGTCACGGGTGGGTGGACGTGGCCGTTCGCGCTGCTCCTGTGCGCGGTCTGTGTGGTCATGATCGCGGGCCGGGTCGCGTGCAAGCCCCGCTTCCTCGAGGACTCCTGGCACTCTCACAGCGCCGAACGCGGCACGCATCACACTCCGTAACATGCCGTTCACCTGCGAAAATGTTCTCACACCGGCGGTCTCGCCCGGGTGAGAGCAAGTTCATTGCAGAGTCACTGACGGCAGCACCGAGGCAACATCCCGCTCGTAGTTTTGGGCCACACCCCAACACCACGAGGAGGCTCGGTGACCAGCACACGTTCGGACGACGACGCAGCAGTGACCGTGGGCGCCGCGACAACCGTCGCGACGCCCAAGCACTACATCGCGCAGTGGGATGCCGAGGACGTCGAGGCATGGGAGGCCGGCGGCAAGGACGTCGCCAAGCGCAACCTCATCTGGTCCGTGATCGCCGAGCACGTCGGATTCTCGGTCTGGTCGATCTGGTCCGTGATGGTGCTGTTCATGCCGACGGACGTGTACGGAATCGACGCCGCGGGCAAGTTCTTCCTCGTCGCGGTCCCGACCCTGGTGGGCGCGATCCTCCGGATCCCCTACACCGTCGCGACGGCACGGTTCGGTGGCCGCAACTGGACCGTCTTCAGTGCCCTCGTACTCGCGGTGCCGCTGTTCGGCACCCTCTACCTGATGCTCAACCCCGGTCACTCGTACACCACGTTCCTCGTGGTCGCGGCCATCGCCGGCGTCGGCGGCGGAAACTTCGCCTCCTCGATGACGAACATCAACGCCTTCTACCCGCAGCG
The DNA here is from genome assembly GCF_042681175.1 of Rhodococcus gannanensis. Classification (NCBI taxonomy): domain Bacteria; kingdom Bacillati; phylum Actinomycetota; class Actinomycetes; order Mycobacteriales; family Nocardiaceae; genus Rhodococcus; species Rhodococcus gannanensis. Next base: position 681,493 of record NZ_JBHUFB010000010.1, on the reverse strand, counting down.
GCTCAAGGGCTGGGCGCTCGGTCTCAACGCCGGTGGCGGCAACATCGGCGTCCCGGTGATCCAGCTCGTCGGCCTCCTCGTCATCGCGACGGTCGGCAACACCGAAGCCTGGATCGTGTGCGCGATCTACCTCGTGTTCTGTGGATTCGCAGCTGTTGGCGCCGCCCTGTTCATGGACAACCTGGGCAACCAGAAGGCCGATCTGACCGCGATGGGCAAGACCCTCAAGTTCAGTGACTCCTGGGTCATCGCCTTCCTCTACATCGGCACCTTCGGGTCCTTCATCGGCTACAGCTTCGCGTTCGGCCAGGTCATGCAGATCAACTTCCTCGCGGGTGGCGACACTCCGGCGCAGGCCGCACTGCACACCGCGCAGATCGCGTTCATCGGCCCGCTGCTCGGCTCCATCGCCCGCCCCTACGGCGGCAAGCTCGCCGACCGCATCGGCGGCGGCAAGATCACGCTCTACACCTTTGCCGCGATGACCCTCGCCGCGGGCGTGCTGGTCACCGCCAGCATGATCGACGACAGCACCCCCGGCGCGGCGAGCACCGGCGTCCTGGTGATGCTCGTCGGCGGCTTCATCGCCCTGTTCCTGCTGTCGGGCATCGGCAACGGCTCCGTCTACAAGATCATCCCGTCGATCTTCGAGGCCAAGGCGCAGGGCCTCGATCACCTCGACGCCGAGGGCAAGGCCATGTGGTCGCGGAACATGTCCGGTGCGCTGATCGGCTTCGCCGGAGCCATCGGCGGACTCGGTGGCGTCGGCATCAACCTCGTGCTCCGCGCGTCGTACCTCAGCGACGCGAAGTCGGCCACCATGGCGTTCTGGGTGTTCCTCGCCTTCTACGTCGCCTGCATGGTCGTCACCTGGTTCGTCTTCCTGCGCCGCCCGCGGGAAGGCGTGCTCATCGCGGACAAGACCCCGGCGCTGGTCGCCGACTGATCCGCCGCAGTACCCCGGTCGCCCGGTGAACGGGCGGCCGGGCCGCGGCCCACGAACCGGGCACCGCCAGTCACGGTCCCGGGACAACCACCACACATGCAACGAATTGATCCAGGAAGAGGGTGCGGCATGAGCCACAAGTCTGTAGTGGTCGTGGGCCACGGAATGGTCGGACACCGGTTCGTCGAGGCGATGCGGTCCCGCGACGAGGCAGGCGACTGGAAGGTCACCGTCCTCTGCGAGGAGACCCTCCCCGCCTACGACCGTGTCGGCCTGTCGTCGTACGTCGGTGCGTGGGATCCGAAGGAACTCGCGCTCGCAGGCAACGAGTACGACGGTGACGCCATGGTGGACCTGCGCACCGGCGTCCGCGCCGATGCGATCGACCGCGACGCACGCACCGTCACCACCTCGGCAGGCGACACCCTCTCCTACGACGCTCTCGTGATGGCGACGGGCTCGTACGCCTTCGTGCCGCCGGTCCCCGGCCACGACCGCCCCGAGTGCTTCGTCTACCGCACCATCGACGATCTCGACGGCATCCGCGCCCGCGCCGACGCCGCCGGACCGGGCGCCGTCGGCGTCGTGGTCGGTGGCGGCCTGCTCGGCCTCGAGGCCGCGAATGCGTTGCGGCTCATGGGCATGACACCGCACGTCGTCGAGTTCGCGCCGCGTCTGATGCCGATCCAGGTCGACGAGGGCGGCGGTGCGCTGCTCGCCCGCCTCGTCGAGAACCTCGGCGTCAGCGTGCACACCGGGGTCGGCACCGCGGCGATCACGGAGGGCCCGGACGGGATCGCGGTCGAGCTGTCCGACGGCTCCGTCATCGACGCGTCACTCCTCGTGTTCTCCGCGGGTGTCCGCCCGCAGGACCAGCTCGCCCGCGACGCCGGCCTCGAGGTCGGTCCGCGCGGCGGCATCGTCACCGACATCGGCTGCCGTACCTCCGACGACGCGATCTACGCCGTCGGCGAGGTCGCCGCGGTCGAGGGCGTCTGCTACGGCCTGGTCGCGCCCGGCTACAGCACCGCCGAGGTGGTCGCCGACCGCCTGCTCGGCGGCGCAGCCGAGTTCCCCGGCGCCGACCTGTCGACGAAGCTCAAGCTCATGGGCGTCGACGTCGCGAGCTTCGGTGACGCCCACGCGCAGTCCGAGGGTGCCCTCGAGGTCGTCCTGAACGACGCCGCCAAGGGAACCTACGCCAAGCTCGTCGTCTCCGACGACGCGAGGATCCTGCTCGGCGGCATCCTCGTCGGCGACGCCTCGGCCTACGCCTCGCTGCGCCCCCTCGTCGGCCGAGAGCTGCCGGGCGATCCCGCCGCGCTGATCTCGCCCGCGGGCGAGAAGCCGGGCGCCGGATCGCTGCCGGACGACGCCGAGGTCTGCTCCTGCAACGCGGTCACCAAGGGCACCATCTGCGGCGCGATCGCCGAGGGTGCCTGCGACATCGCCCAGGTCAAGGCGTGTACCAACGCGGGCACCACCTGCGGCGGCTGCCTGCCGACGATCAAGCAGCTGCTGGCGTCGTCGGGTGTCGTGCTCAGCAAGGCCCTGTGCGAGCACTTCGAGCAGTCCCGCGCGGAGCTGTTCCAGATCGTCCAGGCCACCGGCACCCGCACTTTCTCGGCGCTGATCTCCAAGTACGGCAAGGGAACCGGCTGCGACATCTGCAAGCCCGTGGTGGCGTCGATCCTCGCCTCCACCGATTCGGACCACATCCTGCACCGTCAGCAGGCGGGCCTGCAGGACACCAACGACCACTTCCTCGCGAACATCCAGAAGAACGGCACCTACTCCGTCGTGCCGCGCATGCCCGGTGGTGAGTGCACGCCCGAGCAGCTGATCGTGATCGGCGAGGTCGCCCGCGACTTCGGTCTGTACGTGAAGATGACCGGCGGTCAGCGCATCGACATGTTCGGTGCCCGCGTCGAACAGCTGCCGCAGATCTGGAAGCGCCTCGTCGACGCCGGCATGGAGTCCGGTCAGGCCTACGGCAAGTCGCTGCGCACCGTGAAGAGCTGCGTCGGTTCGACCTGGTGCCGCTACGGCGTCCAGGACTCCGTCGGCATGGCCGTCGACCTGGAGATGCGCTATCGCGGCCTGCGCTCGCCCCACAAGATCAAGTTCGGCGTCTCGGGCTGCGCGCGCGAGTGCGCCGAGGCCCGCGGCAAGGACGTCGGGGTCATCGCCACCGAGAGCGGCTGGAACCTCTACGTCTGCGGCAACGGCGGACAGTCGCCGAAGCACGCGGTCCTGCTCGCGGGCGGGCTGGACGACGAGACCCTGGTCAAGTACATCGACCGCTTCCTGATGTTCTACATCCGCACCGCCGACCGGCTGCAGCGCACCGCGCCGTGGCTCGAGGCGATGGACGGCGGCCTCGACCACCTCAAGGACGTCGTCTGCAACGACAGCCTCGGCATCGCCGACGAGCTGGAGGCGGCGATGGCCAAGCACGTGCACGGTTACAAGGACGAGTGGGCAGGCGTGCTCGAGGATCCGGAGAAGCTGGCCCGGTTCGTGTCCTTCGTCAACGCACCCGACGAGGCCGACCCGACGGTGGCGTTCGACGAGTCCGGGGCCCGTAAGGTGCCCGTTCTGATGGGGATGCCCCCGATGCCGGCGTGACATTCACCTGCTTACCGCGAGGGAATCGGCCCTTAACAGTCGGGTAACACCGGCTCCGTAGAAATTGAGGGCAGCTTGTTACAGGGAGGACCACCGATGACCGTCATCGATTCGACGACGCCACCAGAAACCGAGTCGGGGGGTGCAGCCGCCGAGAACCACGGCAGCGGGGCCGCCAGGAACTTCGGTCGGGACAGTGTGAACGACGGCAGACTGGAGTGGACGTCGGCGTGCCCGCTCAGCCGGCTCATTCCGGGTCGCGGCGTCGCGGTCCTGCTCAGCGGGGGCGAGCAGGTGGCGTTGTTCCTGCTCGACGACGGATCGCTGCGCGCGGTCGGGAACATCGATCCGTTCGGCCGTGCCGCGGTCATGTCGCGTGGCCTGGTCGGCGACCGCGCAGGTGAGCCGATCGTCACCTCGCCGCTGCTCAAGCAACCGTTCTCGCTCGTCGACGGGCGGTGCCTGGACGACGAGTCGGTGTCCCTGCCCGTGTACGGCGTCCGGGTGTGGGCCGGTGTCGTCCAGGTCCACAGCCCGCTGCGCGGCTCCGCGGGTGACTCCACCGCCACGACCGGCGAGTGACCGTGACGACCGACGAGACGCGGATCGGTGAGCCCCTCAAGGGGTTCACCGTCGGGGTGACCGCGGCCCGACGTTCGGAAGAGTTCAGTACCCTGCTCACGCGGCGGGGTGCGACGGTCGTCAATGCGCCCGCCATCCGCATCATTCCGCTCGTCGACGACGCGGAGCTGGAGCGGGTGAGCCGGGAACTGATCGAGCGGCCGGCGGAGATCACCGTCGCGACCACGGGGATCGGCTTCCGCGGTTGGATGGAAGCCGTCGACGGCTGGGGGCTCGCGGAGGAGCTGGGCGCTGCGCTGGGCGAATCCCGGATCCTCGCCCGCGGGCCGAAGGCGAAGGGCGCGATCAGGGCGGCCGATCTGCGGGAGGAGTGGTCGCCTGCGTCCGAGTCCTCCGCGGAGGTCCTCGACCATCTGCTCTCCGAAGGGGTGGAGGGCAAGCGGATCGCCGTGCAGTTGCACGGCGCCACCACAGAATGGGAACCGCTGCCCGACTTCTGCGAGGTCCTCCGGCTCGCCGGCGCCGAGATCGTGCCCGTCCCCGTCTATCGCTGGACTCCGCCGCCGGATCAGGCGGCGATGGACCGGCTGATCGAACTGACCGTCACCGGCGGCCTCGACGCGGTGAGCTTCACCAGCGCCCCGGCGGTGGCCTCGATGCTGATGCGTGCCAAGGAGATCGGGCTCGTCGAACCGCTGCTCGCGGCGTTCGGCGGTCGGGTGCTCGCAGTGTGCGTCGGGCCCGTCACCGCGGCGCCCCTCGAAGCGCTCGGCGTCCAGACGACGATGCCGACGCGGGCCCGCCTCGGATCGCTGGCCCGGCACATCGCGGAGGAACTCCCGCGCCGTGCGATGAAGGTGCGCGCGGCCGGACACGACCTGAGCGTTCGCGGCAGCTGTGTCGTGGTCGACGACGAGGTACGGCAGCTGGCGCCCGCGGCCATGTCGCTGATGCGGACGCTCGCGCGGCGGCCCGGCCGGGTCGTCTCACGCGAAGAGCTGCTGGCGGTGCTGCCCGGCGGGGGAGGGGACACCCACGCGGTCGAGACGGCGATCGCCCGGCTGCGTTCCTGCCTCGGCGCGCCGAAGATCGTGCAGACCGTGGTCAAGCGCGGGTATCGGCTTGCCGTCGACGACCCCGCGGACTGCGACGACGACGGGAAACGATGATGAGCAGATCGACTTCCGAACGACCGGCGCTGGTTCTGGTCGCGCACGGCACCCGTAGCGCCCGCGGCGTCGAACTCGTCGCCGCGCTGGCGGAAGAGGTCGCCGCATCCGTGGGGACGACCCGCGTCGCGTTCGTCGACGTCCTCGGTCCGTCCCCGTCGGAAGTGCTGCGCGAACTGGACGCCCCCGCCGTGGTGGTGCCCGCGTTCCTGGCCTCGGGGTACCACGTCCACACCGACGTCCCCCGCGAGGTCGCGGACTCGGGCAACATCGACGTCCACGTGACGTCCGCATTGGGGCCGGACCCGGTGCTGGCAGCCGTGCTGCTGCACCGCCTCCGGGAGGCCGGGTGGCAGCCGGGTGACGCGGTCGTGCTGGCTGCCGCGGGATCGTCCGATCCGCGGGCACTGGCGGACGTGCGGCGGGCGGCGGCGATGCTCGCGGACCTGACCCGAGATCGCGTCGAGATCGGGTACGTCGCGACGGGCGAACCGCGTGTTCCGGCCGTCGTCGCCCGGGTGCGCGAGGAACATGGCCGCCGGGTGTTCGTCGCGTCGTACCTGTTGGCGCACGGGCTGTTCCACTCGCGTCTCGCCGATGCGGGCGCGGACGGGGTGGCCGAACCTCTCGGCGTCCATCCCGACCTCGTCCGGCTGCTCGTCGCGCGCTACCGCGCCGGTGTCGAGGCGGTCACCGCGGGAGCGGGAGCAGTTCGACGACACCACCGTCGGGTGTCGCCGGTTCGATGACCGCGAGCGCCTCGGCCCCGACCAGGGCGCCGAGGTGCGCGGTCCGTACCTGGTTGACCGCGACCAGGGTTCCGTCGGGCCTGCGGTGCACGGGAACGATCCGCGGCGTGTCGCCACGGCTTCCGTTCGGGGCGACCGCGGCAGCGTTCGCAACGGCACCCGTGACCACCGCCGGCCGCGGCGCCCCGATCAGCGCCGCCGCCACCGCAGGAGCGGTGAGCAGGATCGTCGCGACGGCGGCGTACGGGTTGCCGGGCAGTCCGATGACGATGCGCTCGTCCGGCAGCGCGGCGACGACCTGTGACCCACCGGGCCTGCAGCGGACCCGGCTGACGACGATGCGGGCGCCGGCTCGGTTCAGTGCCTGACGCAGGTGATCGGCGGCGCCGCCGCCGGTGGCACCCACGATCACGATGACGTCCGTGTCCGTCGACCCGGGAGCGAGGAGTTCGTCGAACCCGCCCGCCGTGTCACGCAGGTGAGTGCTCGCGTTCGACTGCATGCCGCACCACGAAAGATAATGCGGGAGAACGGGTCCGAGTGAATCCCTGGTCTGGCCGTCGCGGAGGGGTCCGTCGCGGCGGATCTCGTCGCCGGTTACTACGATATGCGCGCGGACCGGACCGCGTACGAGGAGTTCGGTGACCTCCGCGCTGCGGGCGAGCGAGGCGAGCGCCGCCGTCACGCGGGTACCCGTCGCGGCGAGCGTGACGCCCGGGTGCCAGTCCTCGCCGCGACGGCGGGTGTCGTCACGGTCGGGTGTGTCGTCCTTGTGGGACAGCGTCGTTCCGTCCAGGTCGGTGTGCTCGTCGCGGATCACGGCGGTCGCGCCGGCCGGAACGTGTGCGCCCGTGGCGATCCGCACCGCGTGGCCGGGGTCCAGGACGACCTCGTCGGTGGATCCGGCGTACCGGATCGCGGTGTCGAGTTGCCACGGCCCCGGTCCGGACACGGCGTAGCCGTCCATCGCGGACACGTCGACCCGCGGCAGGGCGTCCGCCGCGACGAGCGGCTGTGCGAGTGCGCCGCCGATCGCGTCGATCGGTGACTGCTCAAGGGCCGGAAGCGATTCGATCGCCCCGCGCAGGGTGGTGCGGGCATCGGCGATCGACAGCGGCGTGTGCGCGATGCGGGCGCGGGCCGCCAGCAGATCGGCTTCGGTGTCGCAGTCGGAGATGTCCGACATCGCGACGGTGGTGACGTTGTCCGGGACGAGGGACTTCATCGGCTGGTTGGTGAGACCGCCGAGCGCGGTGAGTCGTTCGCTGAGCGCGGAGGTCCGCCACACGCCGAGCAGGAACTGCACGCGCCCCGACTCGTCGACGGCGAATGCGGCGTCCGCGCCAGTGGTGTCGACCGCTTCGCGCAACCTGTCCACGGCCTCGGCGGTGATGGTGGGCAGGTCGGCCGCGAGCACCGCGACGATCGGCGCCGTGCCGCACTGCTGCAGTCCCGCGGCGAGCGCGGCGACGGGCCCGGCGCCGCGGGGGGACTCCTGCGCCTGTCGCACCGACGGGTCGAGGTCGTCGCGATGCGGTCCGACGACGACGGTCACGTCGGCGTCCTCGACCGCGGCGAGTGCGGTGGCCAGCATGCTGCGTCCGCCGACCTCGATGGCGGGTTTGTCGACGCCGCCCATGCGACTGCCGGACCCGCCGGCGAGGACGATGGCGTCACAGGGTTCCGCGGTCATGCGCTCATCGTCGCACGGCGGCACGGGTGACGGTGTCCGGCCTCAGTGGGTGAGTGCGCGGGCTCCGGGACCGGGGGTGCCGACCGTCTCACGCGCGGTCAGGCCCTCCTCCGTGACAGGTCGGACGACCGCGTGCACGGGGCTTCCGCTGGATCGTTCGCGCACCACCATGGCGGGGCCGTCACCGTCGGCGAGGTGTCGGTCGCCCCATTGCAGGAGGGCGATCAGCACAGGCAGCAGGTCCATGCCCTTGTCGGTCAGGCGGTACTCGTTGCGCGAGCGCCTGCCCTCCTCCCGGTACGGCTCGACGCGCAGGATTCCCGCGGCGACGAGCTTGCGGAGCCGGTCGGCGAGAACGGATTCCGACATGCCGATGTGGCGGTGCATGTCGTCGAAGCGGCGCACACCGTTGAACGCCTCGCGGAGGACGACCATCGTCCACTTCTCGCCGATCACGTCGAGGGTGCGCTGCACCGAGCAGTTCTCGGTGCTCGTCTCCAGCCACTCCATGGCGCCATCGTAGCGCTTGCTGGCTGTGGATTCAGAAGCTAGCCTCGAAGTATGACAACAACCGATTTCCTCGACGCCGCCCGATCCCTGCCCGAACGGGCCTTCGTCGCCGCGGCGGGCCTCGTCGTGGACGAGGTGACGGGCACCAGGGTCGCCGGGCACATCGACCTCACCGACGAGCACTTCACGCCGTGGGGCGTCGTGCACGGCGGCGTCTACGCCACCGCGGTCGAGTCGGCGGCCAGTATCGGCGCCAGTGCGGCCGTCGTCGACCGCGGACAGTTCGCGGTCGGAGTGCACAACGCCACCGACTTCCTCCGCTCGTCGAACGGTGGCGAGCGGGCGCTCGTCGTCGCGGAGCCGCTGCAGCAGGGCCGCGTCCAACAGCTGTGGCTCGTCACCGTGACCAGCGAACAGTCCGGGAATGCCCTCGCGCGCGGGCAGGTTCGGCTCCAGAACGTGCCGCTGCCCGCCTGATCCGGTCATCGATCCACGAAGGGCGCCCCTCCCTGCGTGGGAGGGGCGCCCATTCCCCGGGTGTTCCGGGGGAGTGTCTGACGGTCGGGTGCCGGGTGCGTCAGCTGCCGAAGAACGGTGCCGCCTGCGGCTGCGGCTGAGGCTGAGGCATCGGGGGCAGCGGCTGCTGGTGTCCGAAGCCGCCCTGCATGGGGAAGGCGTTGTCGATGGCGTTGTGGAAGTGGTTGATGTCCATGGCTTCATGTCTACGCACCGAACCTGGGCGGACCGTGGACGCAGCCTGGCAATCGGCTGGGCGCTCGTGGCCGCCCGTCAGTGGGTGTGCCGGCACACCTTCAGGTCGACCCGGCCGTCCGTGATCGGAACACCCTCGGCCGCAAGCCGTTCCAACTGCCTGCGGGCGAGGTGCGGAGCAGGTCGCCCCGATGCCGGGACGACGCGGTGCCAGGGCAGGTCCGAACTGTCGGTCCGCATGATCCACCCGACCGTCCGCGCGGAGCTCAACCCGGAGGCCGCCGCGAGGTCGCCGTACGTGCTCACCCGGCCCGCGGGGATCGCCGCGACCAGCTCCCGGACGCGTTCGACCTGTTCCTCCGTGGTGGCGGCCACTACGGCATACCTCCCGATCCTCTGGTCGGCGCCCCCGGCGCCCGATCGCCGACCGGCTGCGTTGTCATCGTCACCGATACAACCCCGGTTTCGGCTCCTCTTCTGCGCAGGAGCGGAGCCCGCGGAGCGACTCCTCGGGCTTGCCGGACGGCGATCGTTTCGCCGGGTGCATCCGAGAAGGATCAGGAGTCATGCCCGAGCAGCTTCTCGATCAGCGCGGCGACCTCGCCGGGCCGGGCGTTCGCGACCATGTGATCGACGTCCATCTCCAGGACTGTCAAGTTGTCGCCGAGGCGCTCGGCCAGCGCCGCACGCAGGCGCGGCGTCACGTACGGCGGTTGCACCCGCATCGCCTGCACCAGCACCGTCGGCATCGTTGCGGGCGGCAGCACGGCAGGGCGCGCCAGCTCGCCCCAGGACGCGACAACGGCGGGCACCGCGTAGCGCCAGCCGACCCGTCCGTTCTCCAGGTCGACGAGGTGCTCGGCCATCTCCTCGTCCAGCACGTCGGACGCCACGTCCGCCCACGCGCCGTGGACCTTCTCCGACCGTGCCTCGGCCGCGTCGGTGTAGTCGGGGTAGCGCATCGTCAGATCGGCGACCTCGAGCATGCGCGCCGGATCCAGCCCCATCGCGGGGTCGAGCAGGATCAGGGCCCGTACCTTCTCCGGGACCCGTGCGGCGAGATGCATCGCGATCGCCCCGCCGTACGAGTGCCCGACCACGATCGCGGGTCCGGTGGCCTCGGCGTCGAGCAGGTCGACCAGGGAGTCGACCTGGTCCGCGATGCCCCACGGCGGGCTCCACGTGGAGCGGCCGTGACCGCGCAGGTCCGGGGCGATCATCCGAACCTGCGGCAGGTGCCCGTCGGCGAGGTGCCGCCACCGCTTGCCGTGGCCGGTGAGGCCGTGCAGGGCGAGCACCTGGGTCCCGTGCTCGGGGCCGAAACGATGAACCTTCAGATCGGACACGCAGCCATTGTGCCGACCGGACCCGCGTGACGCTCGGTCGCCCCGACCTCGGTGGCGCAGGTCACCCGCTGCGTGACGGTGCGCGGGACTGTCGGGGGCGCGTGGTGCAATTTCGGGCATGAGTCGGGACCGGACGCGTGAGCGGGCGGAGCGTCCGGCCACCACCCTGGTGCGCCGCGCTCCGCGTCTTCCGCACGTCCGCCGGTGGGGGCCCGAGGTCGAGTCCCTCCTCGCGGCATCCGCCGGCGTCGGCGTGACCACCCGCCGCCCGTGGCAGGTGCTCGGAGGGCCGGGTACCGGGAAGACGTCCCTGATCGTCGATCTCGCGGCGTCGCGGATCGGCGGACCGGACGGTGACCCGGAATCGGTTCTGGTGCTGACCCATTCACGGAAGGCCGCAGCGTCCGTGCGCGAGGAGGTCACGGCGGCGCTGCTCGGTGTCGGGTCGGCACGGGCCACCCGCGAACCGCTGGTGCGGACCGTGCACTCCTACGCATTCGCGGTGCTGCGGTTGCAGGCCGCGGCCCACTCCAACCCGCCGCCGCGGCTGATCACCGGTGCCGAGCAGGACGCGGTGCTGCGTGAACTGCTCCGCGGGGACGTCGAGGACGGTGCCGGGTACTGGCCGGAGCGGCTGCGCCCGGCGCTTCCGATGGTGGGCTTCGCGGCCCAGTTGCGCGACCTGATGCTGCGCGCCGGGGAGCGTGGCCTCGGACCCGAGGACCTGGTGCGGCTCGGGCGCGAACACGACCGACCCGAGTGGGTGGCCGCCGGCCGGTTCGTGTCGCGATACGAGCAGGTGATGCTGCTGCGCGGATCGGTCGGGGTGGAGGCGCCGGAGGCGACCGCACCGGCGCTCGACGCCGCAGAGCTGGTCGGCGCCGCGCTCGACGCCTTCGCGACGGACCCGGACCTCCTGGCACGTGAGCGGGCCCGGATCCGGTGCCTGCTGGTCGACGACGCGCAACACCTCGATCCGCAGGCCGCGGAACTGGTCCGTCTGCTCGGTGACGGTGCCGACCTCGCCGTCGTCGCGGGCGACCCGGACCAGGCGGTGTTCGGGTTCCGCGGCGCGGACGCCCGCTTCCTCACCGAGCTCGCCGAGCCGGGCGACGACCACCGCATCGTGCTGGCGACGAACCACCGCAACGCGCCCCGCGTCGCGACGGTCGCCGCGCGCGTCGCGCGGCGTCTGCCCGGCGCCTCGCCGCACCGCGACGCGTCCACCGCCACGGACGATCAGGGACGCGCCTCGGTCGCGGTCCTGCCCGCGGCGGGCAAGGAGTCGGCGCTGATCGCGGACACGCTTCGTCGGGCCCACCTGCACGACGGCGTGCCGTGGTCGCGGATGGCGGTGATCGTGCGGTCCGTCCCGCGGGTGCTGCCGCCGCTGAGGCGCGCGCTGCTGGCCGCCGGTGTCCCGCTCGCCACAGCGGGATCGGAGCTGCCGCTGGCCCGTCAGCACGCCGTCGCGGGACTGCTGCTGGCCCTCCGGGCGACGGCCGGTGGCACGTTCACGGGTGAGGACGCGCTGGCGCTGGTGTCCGGACCGGTGGGCGGTGCGGATCCGGTGACGTTGCGCCGGCTCCGGCGCGGGCTGCGCCGCGTCGAACTCGCGGCCGGAGGCGACCGGGATTCCGCGGAACTGGTCCGCGTCCTCGTGGTCGAGGGCGAGGACGCGCAGCCGGACCTGGTGGCCGGGCTCACCGAAGGGGAGTTCGGTGCGCTGCGGCGACTACTCACCGTCCTGTCGCGGGCGCGCACCGCGCACGCGCAGGGCCGGGGTGTCGAGGCGGTGCTCTGGGCGTGCTGGCAGGCGACCGGACTCGAGAAGCGCTGGGCGGCGGCGTCACTGCGAGGCGGGCCGATCGGCGCCCAGGCCGACCGGGACCTCGACGCCGTCGTCGCGCTCTTCGACACCGCCGCGAACCACGTGGACCGGCTGCCCCGAGCCAGCCTCCTCGGCTTCGTGGAGTACCTCGCCGATCAGGAGATCCCGAGCGATCCGCGGTCGGCGGTCGCGGGGCAGGAAGCGGTGTCGGTGCTCAGCGCGCACGCCGCCGCGGGACGGGAATGGGACGTCGTCGTCGTCGCGGGCGTGCAGGAGGGGCTGTGGCCCGGCCTGCGTCCCCGTGGAACCCTGCTCGGCACAGAGCTTCTCGTCGACCTCACCGCGGGCGTCGCCGATCCGGGCAACCACACCCTGTCCCGGACCGCACCGCTCCTGGCGGAGGAACGGCGCCTGTTCCTGCTCGCCTGCAGTCGCGCGCGCCGCACGCTTCTCGTCACGGCGGTGCGTTCGGCGGGCGGAGACGAGGACCTGGAGCCCTCCCGCTTCGTCGACGAACTTCTCGGCGCGGACACCGAACTCGACGAGCCGGCCGCCGATCTCGAACCCGCGGTGCAGAATCGGGTGCTCGCGCTGCCAACGCTGATCGCCGAGCTCCGGCGCGTCGTGTGCGATCCCGACCTCGCCGAGACCGACCCGGAGAAGCAGCAGCGTGCTGCGCTCCAGCTGGCGCGGCTGGCCGCGGCCGGGGTGCGTGGCGCCCATCCCGAGCAGTGGTACGGCGTCGGCGCTCCCAGCACCGGTGATCCCCTCTGGCGCGCCGAGGACGGCGCGGTACCCCTGTCGCCGTCGACGATCGAGCAGCTCGACACCTGCCCCCTGCGGTGGGCGTTGGAACGGCACGGTGGCAGCGACGGCGAGAACACGCATGCCGTCGCGGGAACCCTCGTGCACACCCTGGTTCAGGCCGTCGCCGGGAGGATGCCGCCCGATCAGGTACGCCGGGCACTCGCGAGCGCCTGGGACGCGGTCGATCTCGGGTCGCCGTGGTACTCGAAGCGCGAGATGGGTCGCACCGAGCAGATGATCGACACCTTCTCGGAGTGGCTGCGGCGCAGTCGGGGGGAACTCATCGAGGTGGGGGTCGAGGTCGCCGTGGACGGAGTACTCGAGGCGAGGGCGGAGGGGGAGCCCGCGGTGCACCTGCGGGGCCGCATCGACCGCCTCGAACGTGACGCCGACGGTCGGCCCGTCGTCGTCGACGTCAAGACCGGCCGTAACCCGGTGAGCAAGGAGGACGCGCAGGCCCACGCACAGCTCGCCACCTATCAGTTGGCGGCGACGCGCGGCGCGATCGACGGTGAGCCGGCCGGACCGGCGGGCGGCGCGCGGCTGGTGTTCGTGGCAAAGGCGCACCGCGCGGACGGCGCCACCCAGCGCGTGCAGGCGCCGCTCACCGAGGAGACCGAGGAGCAGTGGCTGGACACGGTGCACGCCGCGGCCGCCGCCACCCAGGGGCCGAGCTACCTCGCGCGCCCGAACGACGGATGCCGACACTGCCCGGTGCGGTCGAGTTGCCCGGCACGGGACGAGGGCAGGCAGGTGACCCAGTCGTGAGCAGCCGGACGCCACACGCCCGCATCACCCCCGCCGAACTGGCGGCCGCGCTCCGTCAGTTCCCGCCGACTCCCGAACAGTCCGCCGTGATCTCGGCGCCCGTGGGTCCGACGCTCGTCGTCGCGGGTGCCGGCGCGGGCAAGACCGAGACGATGGCCGCGCGTGTCGTCTGGCTGGTGGCCAACGAACTCGCGCACCCCGAGCAGGTGCTCGGACTGACGTTCACCCGGAAAGCCGCACAGCAGTTGACGTCCCGTATTCGTCAGCGTCTCGCGCGGCTCGCGGACCCGGGCGTGACCCGCCGCCTCGGACTGAGCGAGGACCTGCGCAACCGCATCCTGTCCAGCGAACCCGAGGTCAGCACCTACCACTCCTACGCGGGTCGGCTCCTCACCGAACACGGTCTGCTACTGCCGATCGAGCCGTCGTCGGACCTGCTGTCGGAGACGGCGCTGTGGCAGCTCGCGCACCGCGTCGTCAGCTCCTGGGACGGTGACCTCGACACCGACCGCAACCCCACCTCGCTCACCGAATCCGTGCTCGCGCTGTCCGGCCAGCTCGCCGAACACCTCGTCGAGGCCGACGACCTCCGCGAGGCGCACACCGAACTCGACAAGCTGATCCACACCCTCCCCGCCGGACCGCGGCAGCGCGGCGGACCGAAGAAGGACCTCCTCGACATCCTCACCACCCAGCAGGAGCGTGTCGAGCTGCTCCCGCTGGTCCAGCGGCTCGCGGACACCCTGCGCCGGGAGGGCGCGCTCGACTTCGGGAGCCAGATGTCGCTCGCCGCGCGGGTCGCCGCCGAGCACCCCGAGGTCGGCAGATCGGAACGCGAGCGGTACCGGGTGGTGTTGCTCGACGAGTACCAGGACACCGGTCACGCTCAGCGGGTGCTGCTGTCCGCGCTGTTCGGCGCCGGTGAGGACGGCTCGCTGGCGCTGACCGCCGTCGGCGACCCGATGCAGTCGATCTACGGGTGGCGCGGGGCGTCCGCGGCGAACCTTCCCCGCTTCGCCACCGACTTCCCACTCCCGGACGGGCGCCCCGCGCCGCGACTGGAACTGCTCACCAGCTGGCGCAACCCCGCCGAGGCGCTGGACCTGGCCAACGCAGCCTCAGCCACCCTCCGGGATCGGGGCGTCCCGGTTCCCGAGCTGCGGCCGAAGCCGGACGCGCAGCCGGGTGACGTCCGGGTGGCGCTGCACCTCGACGTCGAACGGGAGCGGGAGTGGGTGGCCGATCGGATCGCCGCAGAGTACGCCGCCGCCGACGAACGCGGCGAGGACCCGCCGACCTCCGCGGTCCTGATCCGCCGCAACGCCGACGCCGCCCCCGTCGCGGCGGCACTGCGGCGTCGCGGGCTGCCTGTCGAGGTGGTCGGGCTCGGTGGACTCCTGCACGTGCCGGAGGTCGCGGACGTCATCGCGATGCTGCGCCTGGTCGCGGACCCGCTCGCGGGCAGCGCTGCGATCCGGGTGCTGACCGGCGCGCGCTGGCAGCTCGGCGTCGCGGATCTGGCGGCGTTGTGGCGCCGGGCGCGGGCACTCGCGGTCGGCGCCGCGCGGAGCGCCGGGGGAGCGGTCACCGACCCCGACAGCCTCGACAAGGCACTCGATGCCGCGCTGCCCGGTGAGTTCGCCGAACAGGCCGGGCTGGCGGACGCAATCTCGGATCCCGGTGCGAGGGAGCGTTATTCGGAGATCGGGTTCCGGCGGATCAGCGCCCTCGCTGCGGAGCTGGCCTCGCTTCGGGAGCGCATCGGCCAGCCACTGACCGAGCTCGTCGCCGAGGTCGAACGGGTACTCGGAATCGGCATCGAGGCGCAGGCACGGCTGCCGTGGCTGCGGGCAGGAGGTGCCGGGCGCGAGCACCTCGACGCGTTCGCCGACGTCGTCGCGGGGTACGCGCGCAACACCTCCGCGACGCTGACCGGACTGCTGGCGTTCCTTGCCGCGGCCGACACCGTCGAGAACGGCCTCGCACCCGGTGAAGTGGAGGTCGCGCGAGATCGGGTGCAGGTGCTCACCGTTCATTCGGCGAAGGGGCTCGAATGGGAGGTCGTCGCCGTGCCCCACGTCGTCGACGGGGTGTTCCCGTCGGGTACCGCGACGGGGACGTGGCTGGGCGCGCTCGCGGAACTGCCACCGCACCTGCGCGGCGACCGCGCCGACGACGCCGACGGGTCGGACGGGGTGCCCGTTCCGAACTTCGAGAACGTCTGCGACCGCAAGGACCTCGAGGACGCGCTGGTCGCGCACAAGGAGGCCCTCGCGCGCCGCAAGCTCGACGAGGACCGGCGACTGTTCTACGTCGCGCTGACGCGGACCGAACGGGCGCTGTACGTGTCGGGGCACCACTGGGGCGAGACCGGTGCCGCGCCGAAGGGGCCGTCCGAGTTCCTGAGCGAGATGCGCGCGGTCGTGACGTCCGCGGCGGAGCAGGGGCGGCCGCTCGGTGTCGTCGAGCACTGGGAGGCGGATCCCGAGGCCGAGGCCGCGAACCCGCTGACCGCAGACGTCGACGCCGCGGAGTGGCCTCGGGATCCGCTGGGCGACAGGCGTCCCGGGGTGTCGCGCGGCGCCGACCTCGTGCTGGCCGCACTCGCCGACCTCGGCGGTCGCACCGACGACGGGAAGGTCGAGCCGGCGGTGGCGCTGAGTCTCGACGCCGATCATGCCGACGGCGAGGACGATGCCGTCGGTGCGCCGGACCGTGACCCGGAGGGCTGGGCCGCCGATGTCGACGCGCTCCTCGCGGAACGTGCGGCCCGGGCAGCGGCCCGCGCCGAGGTCGCGCTGCCCGGTCAGTTGTCGGTCAGTCAACTCGTCGATCTGGCCGCGTCTCCCGACGAACTGGCCGCCAGGTTGCGCCGTCCGCTTCCTTTCCCGCCGAACCCGTTGGCACGCAGGGGAACAGCCTTCCACGCCTGGGTCGAGCGCCGATTCGGGGCGACCCGCCTCCTGGACATGGACGAGTTGCCCGGCGCCGCCGACACGGACGGCGCAGCCGACGAGGACCTCGAAACGCTGCAGGCGGCCTTCCTGCGCTCGACCTGGGCGCACCGCAACCCTGTGGAGGTGGAGGTGCCGTTCGAGACCTCGATCGCGGGCACGGTCGTGCGCGGCCGGATCGACGCGGTCTTCGCCGACCCGGACGGCGGATGGACCGTCATCGACTGGAAGACCGGCGCCGAACCGAGCGCCGCCAACGAGCACGCGGTCGCGATGCAGTTGGCCGCCTACCGGCTCGCGTGGGCGGAGCTGATGACGGCCCGCTCGCTGGCCCGCGGCGGCGATCCCGTCGACCCGGCCGGTGTGCGCGCCGCCTTCCACTACGTGCGGACGGGCCGCACCATCGCCCCCGACGACCTGCCCGACGCCGCCGAGCTCTCCCGGTTGGTCGAGTCGGCGGGGGGCCCGGCGACGGACGACGCGTAGCCCGCGGGCTCAGGACACCTGGCGTCGAACCTTCAGTGCCGCGGCGATCATCGGCAGTTGCAGGGGGAGGCGGGCCAGTGCGACCGCCTTGAGCGGCGGGGCGATCTTGTCGCTCCGAACCCAGTCGACGGCCATCTGCACGTTCGCGGGGAATACCGCGACGAGCAGTGCCGCGGCGAGCGTTCCACCCAGCCGGCGAGTGCGCGGAACGAGGAGCGCGGTGCCGATTGCGACCTCGGCGACACCCGACGCATAGGTGTAGGTGCGCGCGTCACCGGGCAGTTGGCGCGGCACGATGGAATCGAACGGCTTCGGCGTGACGAAGTGGAGCGTGCCCGCACCGAGGAAGAGTGCGGCCAGAGCGGGAGCGGGTGAGAACTTCATGGCACCACCCTGCTGTACGGGGTGCCGTGGCGCCAGCGAATCGCGGCATGTTCGCACGTCGGTCAGGGTCCGTCCGATCCTGTCCGCGTGGTCCGTCGTGCGCCGGCCCCATCGTTGGCTAGGCTCCGAGCCGATGTCTGCGAACGGGAGCACAATCCATGGCCGGTAAGTTGCGCCAGCGGCTGAACGATCAGGAGAGCCTGACCGAGCGGCCCGACTTCGCGTTGGTCGGAGTCCTGCGCATTCCCGAGGCGATGCGCAGTCCCTTCCACCTGATCTTCCGGCGCGTCATGATGGCGGTCGCCGTGCTGTTCCTCGCCGTGTTCGTGATCTACCTCGACAGGGACGGCTACCGGGACGCGCAGGAGAACCCGCTGTCGTTCCTCGACTGTCTCTACTACGCGACGGTGTCGCTCTCGACCACGGGCTACGGTGACATCACGCCCATCACCCCTGAGGCGCGCTTGATCAACGTCATCGTGATCACGCCGCTCCGGGTCCTCTTCCTCATCATCCTGGTCGGTACCACGCTGTCGGTCCTCACCGAGCGGTCCCGCCAGGCATTCAAGATCCAGCGTTGGAGGCAGTCCGTGCGCAACCACACCGTCGTCGTCGGGTACGGCACCAAGGGTCGGACCGCGGTCGACGCCATGCTCGGCGACGGCATCAAGCCGGCCGACATCGTCGTCGTCGACACCGACCAGACCGTCCTGGACTCGGCGGCCTCCCTCGGGCTCGTCACCGTCAACGGCTCCGCGACCAAGTCGGACGTCCTCCGGTTGGCCGGCGTGCAGAACGCCGCATCCGTGATCGTCGCGGCGAACCGGGACGACACCGCGGTCCTGGTGACCCTGACCGCTCGCGAGGTCAACCCCAAGGCCAAGATCGTCGCCGCGATCCGCGAGACCGACAACGCCCACCTGTTGCGGCAGTCGGGCGCCGACTCGGTGGTCGTCTCCTCCGAGACGGCGGGACGACTGCTCGGCATCGCCCGCACCACCCCGACCGTCGTCGAGATGATCGAGGACCTGCTCACCCCTGAGGCCGGGTTCGCCATCGCGGAGCGGGAGGTCGAGCACGACGAGATCGGTGGGTCGCCGCGTCACCTGTCCGACATCGTCCTCGCCGTGGTCCGCGACGGCCGCCTGGTCCGCGTCGGCTCGCCGGAGGTCGATGCCGTGGAGGAGACCGACCGACTCCTCTACATCAGGCGCGTCGGGAACTGACCCCGCGCACGCCCTACTGTGGTGCGCGTGACTGATTTCGTGATGACCGAGGTTCCGTTGCTGTCCCGTTCGGTGCTGGACCGGGCGGAGGAACTCCGGTCCGACACCGACGCCTTGCGGGCGGGGTGGGCCGATGCACTGGTCCTCAAGGTGAATCACCGCGGTCAGGCGCACGTCGACGGTGCCGAACTCGTCCTGGAACCGGCGTCGTCGCTGGGTGCGGAACCGGTCTCGGGTGCGGTGTTCCTCGGCCGCAAGCCCGACGGCACGCACCTGTGGGCGGTCCGCGTTCCCGCGATGATCGGCGAGCTCGCCGACCTGCGGATGATCGGTCACCGACTCGACGACTCCAGTGCCGGGCTGCTGACGACCGCGGTCGCGGTGCTGGCCTGGCACGACTCCGCCGGCTTCAGCGCGATCGACGGGTCTCCGACCACGCCGACGCTCTCGGGTTGGTCACGGCACAGCGCGGGCACCGGTCACGAGGAGTTCCCCCGCACCGACCCCGCTGTCATCTGCCTGGTGCACGACGGCGCCGACCGGGTTCTGCTCGCGCGCAACGGCACCTGGCCCGAGCGTCGGTTCTCCGTGCTCGCCGGGTTCGTCGAAGCGGGCGAGTCGCTGGAGTCCTGTGTGGCACGGGAGATCGAGGAGGAGGTCGGAGTGGTCGTGTCCGACATCCGCTACCTCGGGAGTCAGCCGTGGCCGTTCCCGCGATCGGTGATGATCGGATTCTCCGCGGTCGCGGACCCCGAGGCGCCGCTGGAGTTCAAGGACGGCGAGATCGCCGAGGCGCACTGGTTCGAGCGCGAGGAGGTGCGTGCCGCGCTGAAGCTGGGCGACTGGACGTCGCCTGCGGACGCGCGCCTCCTCGTCCCGGGCTCGGTGTCCATCGCCCGCGGCATGCTCGAGGCGTGGGCCCGATAGGACGATCGGAGACCGAGCGGAAGGTCAGAGACCGAGCGCCTTCTTCACGTCGGCCAGCGACGGGTTGGTGGCCGTGCTGCCGTCGGCGTACTTGACGGTCGGGACGACGTGGTTGCCGCCGTTGACGCTGCCGACGAACTCGGCCGACGCGGGATCGTCCTCGATGTCGATCTCGACGTAGCCGATGCCGTTCTCGTCGAGTTGCTTCTTGAGTCGTCGGCAGTACCCGCACCAGGTGGTCGAGTACATGGTCAGGGCGGTGGCGGTCTCGGTAGCAGTCACGAGGATCACAACACCACGGGCGCAGCAGATTGTTCCCGCCGCCCTCCCGGCTGAAGGTGGCATTCATCTCACCCAGCCGCACGAACGGGACCTTCAGCCCGCCGGCGGGTTCGACACCGACGGCGGACGGGTCCGCGGCGGTTCGGGCTGAAAGTGGCATTCATCTCGATGGGGAGGCTGAACGCGGCGTTCAGCCCGTCCGCTGGGGGATTCGGGGCGAGGGCGCTGCGGGGCGTGATCGGGTGTCGGACGGCCCTGCCATGATGGACGGCATGGCAGCGGACCCACCGGACTCTTCAGGACTCGATCCGCAGCAGTCGGCGGCTGTCCTGGCGCCGCGCGGCCCGGTGTGCGTGCTTGCGGGCGCGGGCACCGGCAAGACCCGCACCATCACGCACCGGATCGCGCGACTGGTGGCCGACGGTCACGTGTCGGCCGGACAGGTCCTCGCCGTGACGTTCACCGCCCGCGCCGCGGGGGAGATGCGTTCCCGATTGCGCGGGCTCGGTATCGGCGAGGGGGCGAATCAGGTGCAGGCCCGCACCTTCCACGCGGCCGCGCTCCGGCAGCTCCGGTACTTCTGGCCGCAGGTGGTCGGGGACACCTCCTGGGAGCTGCTCGACCGCAAGTTCGCCGTCGTGGCGCAGGCCGCCAACCGGGTGGGGCTGTCCACCAGCACCGACAGCGTGCGCGACCTCGCGGGCGAGATCGAGTGGTCCAAGGCGTCGCTGATCGCACCCGAGGACTACCCGGCGGCCGTGGCCCGGGTCCGTCGTGACGCGCCCGCGGATCCCGCGAAGGTCGCCGCGGTGTACGCGGCGTACGAGTCGCTCAAGATGCGTGGCGAGACGATGATGCTCGACTTCGACGACCTGCTGCTGCACACCGCGGTCGCCCTCGAGGACCATCCCGCGGTAGCGCAGGAGTTCCGGGAGCGGTACCGGTGCTTCGTGGTCGACGAGTACCAGGATGTCACTCCGTTGCAGCAGCGCGTCCTCGACGCCTGGCTCGGCGACCGGGACGACCTGACCGTCGTCGGCGACGCGAACCAGACGATCTACTCGTTCACGGGCGCGACACCGCGCTACCTCCTCGACTTCTCCCGCCGGTTCCCGGATGCGACGGTGGTCCGGCTCGAACGGGACTACCGCTCGACACCCGAGGTGGTGTCCCTCGCGAACCGGGTGATCGGCGAGGCCCGGGGCCGGATCGCGGGGACCAGGCTGGAACTGATCGGTCAGCGTGCACCTGGCCCGGAGCCGGTGTTCGCGGAGTTCGACGACGAGCCGGCCGAGGCCGCCGCCATCGCCGCCCGGGTCAAGAAGCTCATCGACGCCGGTACGCCGGCCGCGGAGATCGCGGTGCTGTACCGCATCAACGCCCAGTCGGAGGCGCACGAGCAGGCACTGACCGAACTCGGCATCCCGTTCCAGGTGCGCGGCGGCGAGGGTTTCTTCACCCGGCCCGAGGTGCGTCAGGCGGTGACCGCGCTGCGTCAGACGGCCGGCCGCGACGACCTGCCGGTCGGCGCCGACCGCGGCGAAGCCCTGGTCACTCTGGTCCGCGCGGTACTGGTGCCGATGGGACTCACCGACACCGAACCGTCGGGTGCCCAGGCCCGGGAGAAGTGGGCGTCGCTGACGGCGCTGGTCGAGCTGACCGAGGAACTGCTCACCCACGACCCCGAACTCGATCTCGCCGCACTGCTGCGTGACCTCGCCGCCCGCGCCGAGGCGCGGCACCCTCCGACGGTGCAGGGCGTGACGCTGGCGTCGCTGCACGCCGCGAAGGGTCTCGAATGGGACGCGGTCTTCCTCGCGGGGCTCACCGACGGCACGTTGCCGATCCAGCATGCGTTGGGGGACAAGTCGACTCCGCCGGATCAGGCCGCGGTCGAGGAGGAGCGCCGCCTGCTGTACGTCGGGGTGACGCGCGCCCGCGAGCATCTGCAGTTGTCGTGGGCGTTGGCCCGCAACGCGGGTGGGCGTCGATCCCGCCGCCGGTCGCGGTTCCTGCTCGGGCTCGTGCCCGACGACTCGCCGGCATCGAAGATCGCCGCGCCTGCCGGGCCGCAGAAGAAGCGTCCACGGTGTCGCGTGTGCGGCAAGCCGCTGCTCGACGCGTCGACGACGATGCTCGGTCGCTGCACCGACTGCCCGTCGAACCTCGACGCCGCGCTCTTCGACGCGCTCAAGGCGTGGCGCAAGGAGAAGTCGACGGCGATGAAGGTGCCCGCGTTCGTGGTGTTCACCGACACGACGCTGATCGCGATCGCCGAGCAGCAGCCCGGCGACGACCAGGCGCTCGTCGCGATTCCGGGCATCGGCGCGAAGAAGCTCGAACGGTTCGGGTCCGACGTGCTGGCGGTCGTCCGCGGGGAGGATCCGGTGGCCGTCGCTCAGCTGAGTCTCGTCGACGAGACATAACCGCAGGTAGAAAATAGGTTGTGCGCTCCCACCGGGTGCGCCTATCCTGGTCTCCGACGTTGTGGGCTGGTGCCTGCCGTCACGACCGGCCGGGCCGACGCAGTTGCGTGGCGCGGGAAGATGGACGACAGAGGCCGCAGGGCGGCCCGTCAGGGATGGGACAGGAGGTGATCGGACCGATGATCGATCGGATCAGCAGCGCGCAGGGCGCAGTAGGCATGTCGGGCTATGCGCCCGCTCGGATCGATGCCGCCGCTCACCTGCCCGCAGCCCTGTGGGCGGGGAAAGCGCTGACGCGCGTCGCCCGTCGCCCCAAGGCAGCAGCCCTCATGTCCGTGCCCCGGATCGGAAGCCGAGACCACTCTCGGTAGCACTCTCCACCAGGCCACGGACGCCCCAGCGGACCGTGGCCGTTCTTGTTTCTCGGACAGTTCCCCATCGGGAACGTCGTTCCAGGACAGGTCGCCGGTTCGCACCATCCGAACCTCCGACGAGTCCGTAAGGAGCACGACGTGTCCACCGCGACAGTCCGCACCATCACCGAACCCACCACCCCCGGGCCGGTGCAGCGCGAATTGCCTTGCCGTGCTGACAACCCCGACCTCTGGTTCGGCGAAACCCCCGCCGAACTGGAACTCGCCAAGTCCCTGTGCGCTGCGTGCCCCGTGCGTGCACTCTGCCTGAGCGAGGCACTCGACCGTGCCGAGCCGTGGGGCGTGTGGGGCGGAGAGATCCTCGATCACGGCGTCGTGATCGCCCGCAAGCGTCCCCGTGGACGGCCGCGGAAGGTTGCCGTCTGCGCGTGAGGTGGCGCCGCACCGCCGTTTCGCAGCGTCGAGGCCACACCGCTGTTCGGCTGAAGGGCCCGTTCATGCGCTTCGAGCGCATGAACGGGCCCTTCAGCCGGGAGTGGGGTCGAACGAATCGAGGTCGTAGTCCACGACGACCGCGGCGTGGTCGCTGATCCGGCGGTCCGCGGACGGTTCCCGATCAGTGCCCGCCGCGCCGGCCGACGTGGCCAGCGCGGGAGTGGCGAGGTGGTAGTCGATGCGCCAGCCGGTGTCGTTGGCGAACGACTGCCCGAGCCAGGACCACCAGGAATACGGTCCGTCGGTGTCGGGGTGGCGGCTACGGACGACGTCGACGAGCGTGCGTGGCGACAGGATCGAGCCGAACCACTCCCTCTCCTCGGGGAGGTAACCCTCGACCTGGTTGCTGCGCCGCCAGTTCCGCACGTCGTGCCGGGTGTGCGCGATGTTGAGGTCGCCCATCAGCAGGAACTCGCGTCCGGTCGCCCGGGCGGCCTGGCGGGATCGGGTCAGTTGTCGCGCGAATCCGTCGAGGAAGCGCATCTTGCGTTCGTAGCGGGCGCCGCCGTCCGGTGCCTCCCGCATCCGGCCCGGCTTCTGGAGATGTTCGGGGAGGCCACCTTTCGGCAGGTACAGCGAGGCGACGGTGATCGGTGCGTCGGCGAGGTCGACCTCGAGGTACCGGCCCTGCGTGGCGAATTCGCGGAGTCCACGCGCGAGCGGTGCCGGGTCGAGCCCGGTCACCTCGACGTGAACCTCGCCGGGCCCGCGCAGCAGTGCGGTCCCGCTCCACGTCCGCACCGCGTCGGGGGCGTGCCGCGTCAGGATCGCGACACCGTTGCGTCCGGCGAGCACGCCCTCGTCGTAGGCGAGGTGATACGGACCGAAGACGCCCGGTGGGATCGCCGCCGCCCGGGCCCGTACCTCCTGCAACGCGACCACGTCGGGTTCCCGATCGCGCAGCCACTCCTCGAACCCGCGCCGCTGCGCCGCCCGAATCCCGTTGATGTTGAACGTCGCAATCCGCACGATCGTCCAGTCTAGGCAGCGGACTCGCCGGGGTCGTCGGGGGCGCGGGGACGCAGGACGACCACCGGGATCTCCCGTTCGGTCCACGCCTGATAGGTGTCGAAGTCGGCGTAGGCGTCGACGAGCAGCGGCCACAGTCGGGCGCGCCGAGCGGGGTCGGCGGTCTCGGCCGTGACCTCGCGAATCCGACTGCCCATCTGGACCCGGGTGTCCGGGTGGGCGCACAGGTTGCGGTACCACTGAGGATGTTTCGGAAGGCCGCCCTGCGAGGCGACAACGATCACGTCGTCCCCGTCCTCGATGTACAGCAGTGGGGTCGTGTACACGGTGCCGGACTTGCGCCCCCGATGCTCGAGGAGCAGCGTCGGTACCGGTTTGCGGAATCCGGCGCCGATGCGCCACATGCCCCCGATCCGTCCCCCGGTGCGGCGGTAGAGCCAGACCTGGCACCGCCCGACGTGTTTGAAGATCGTCGGCAGGACGGGCGAGTCGAGCTGACGTGGCCGCGGCGGGGTCTGATCGGTCATGGGCGTCTCCTGGTGCGGTGTCATGCGAGGGCGATGCCCAGTTCGGCGGCGAAGGTCGTGATCATGTGCTGGACGCCGATCTCGTTGCGGCCGATGATCATGTGGTCGTGCTGGCCGCGGCGGACGCCCTCTCCGCACTGCGGGAGCATCGCGAAGTCCTCGTCCCGTACCGCAGCGTGCACCTGAGCGAACACGGTGTCGTACAGCTCGCGCTGCTCGTCGGTCGTCGCCGGGTACTTCGCCAACCAGCTGTGCCGCAGGGTGCACGAGGTGGGCGAGCCGGCAGGCAGCATGTCGAGGACCTCGACCCCGACCGGGCTGTTCGCGAGGACGAGATTCGGGTAGATCCAGTAGATGACTCCCATGTTCGCGATGGGATCCCAGTCCCCGTCGGGATTCTCGTCGAGCGCGGCAACCCAGTTGAACGGGAAGCCCATCCGGTGGTGGCGACCGAAGGTGTCGTGAATCGAGGTGTTCGCGACGGTGTTCTGCCCGATGACGCTCTCGCCGTGGACGAACGGGAAGTGGTAGCTCTCCGCGAACGCTTCGAGCGCGCCCTTCCAGCTCACCTCCGACACGAACTCGCGCTGGTCGTGGTAGCCGTACGAGGCGTAGTCGAACTGTGCGAGCTCGGGAGCCATCGGGCCGAGGTGGGCGTCGACGTCGATGGACTCGCCCTCGGTCAGCACCGCCCACACGAAGCCGTACTTCTCCTCGCTGGGCAGTTCGACGAGCCCGTACTCGGCGCGGTTCATGCCCTCGAAGCCCTCCTTGCCGGGCACACCCGCGAGTTCGCCCGTGTTCTTGTACGTCCACGCGTGATACGGGCAGGTGAAGCGGCGGGCGTTGCCGGAACCGCAGGCAGGCATCGCGCCGCGGTGGCGGCAGTAGTTGAGCAGGACGTGTGCGGTGCCCGAGCTGTCACGGGTGACGAGCAGGGAGTCCCCGAGCACGCTGCGGACCACGTAGTCGTCGGGGTTCGGGATCTGCGCGCTCGGGATGATCGCGAGCGGCGTCCGCCGCAGGATCTGCTTCTCCTCGATCTCATGGATCTTCGGGTCGCGGTAGTAGTGCAGCGGCACCTTCAACGGCGACGGCGCCATGTCGGTCGTGCCGACCTGAACGTGCCGCAGCGCGCGGCGGGTGAGCTCTGGGGTGAGTCCGGTGGTGGAGGCGTCGTGCGTGGTCGACATCGTCGAGGCCCTTCGCTGGGGGTGTCGTCGGATGAAGAGACCATACAACTCATGCACTTTGTATTGTCGTGTTTTCGTGAACGGACACGGCGCGAACACACACGGGTAGGGTTCCCCGTCGTCAGTCGATGCCTGTGCGCACTTTTGGTGGTTCCAACTACCAAAAGTGCGCACAGGGTGGGTAGTGAGGAGTTGCGGCGATGCGCACACACGGATGGTCCGGGTCCACGCCGGCCGACGACGCCGAGGCCGTCGCGCGCATCCTCGCCGAGGCCCGCCACGCGCTCGACCGGACCGGAGCCGACATCAGCATCACCGAGGTGGCCCGCGGGCTGGGCGTCACCAGGCAGACCGTCTACCGCTACTTTCCCACCGTGGAAGCACTCCTCGTCGCGACCGCGGTCGCGCAGGTGGGACCGTTTCTCGACCTGCTCGATGCCCACCTCGACGGAATCACCGATCCCACGGACGCCGTCATCGAGGGCATCGCCTACACGCTCGAGCAGATCTCCGAGGAGAAGTACCTGAGTATGGTCCTCGCGCCAGGGCGGGCAAGCGCCTTCTCCGCCGGCGTCACGTCCGACACCGCGCTGACCTTCGGTCGGGCGATACTGGAGCGGTTCGGTGTGGACTGGGCGGCTGCCGGATTCTCCGGCCGGAATCTCGACGAACTCGTCGAGCACATGCTGCGGATCGTGCAGTCCTTCGTCATCGACCCCGGCCGGCCGCCGCGATCCGGGACCGAACTCCGGAACTACCTGCGGACCTGGGTCGCGCCGGCCGTCGACCGAATCCGGGACGCGGGCGCGGCCGTCTGACGGTGCGGGCCGACCCCGGCGTCACTCCGCCCGGCGGACGTCCTCGGTGAATCCGGGGAGCCACTGCGTGAGGATGCCCATGTACGGCGCCTCCGCGTCGAGCTGCGCGCAGATCCCGACCGACCCGAGCAGCACCCGGAAGATCATCACGTACTCCGGAGGCAGGTTCAGTGCCCGAGCGGTCCGGAAGTGCTCGGACGAGAAGTCGGTCGCGGTCCCCGCCGCACGTTGCAGCCAGGACCTCGTGAAGTGGAACGACTCGGTGTGGATGGGGTCGGTGAACGGCCGCAGGTAGTTCGCGATCTCGTCGTCGGTGACGTGCCGCCCCGGCAGGACGAAGTTGTTCGCGCGCAACAGCTCGGTCAGCTCGTCGAACCGTTCCTCCAGTGCGAGCCGAACCATCCGGCCCAGCACCGGGGGCAGGCCACCGGGCATCGGAGCGCATGCACCGAAGTCGAGGACGCCGAGGCGGCCGTCCTCGAGCAGCATGAAGTTGCCCGGATGCGGGTCGCCGTGCAGGAGCCCCACGCGATTGGGCGACGCGAAGTGGAACTCCGCGAGGCGAGCGCCTGCCGTGTTGCGCTGCTCGGCGGTCCCGGTCGCGATGATCGACGACAGCGGCGTCGCCGACATCCACTCCGTCACCACCACCTTCGGTGCGCTGGCGACGACCTTCGGCACCGCGAACTGGGGGTCGCCGTCGAACTCGGCCGCGAACGCGCGCTGATTGTTCGCCTCGATCCGGTAGTCGAGCTCGTCCTCGGTGCGGGCGCTCAGTTCGTCGAGCACGGGTTTCACGTCGACCCCGGGCATCACCGCGGTGAACATGCCCGCCATCCGGGAGAGGGTCTTGAGGTCGGAGCGTAGTGCCTCGTCGGCGCCCGGGTACTGCACCTTCACCGCGACGTCGCGCCCGTCCGACCACACGGCCCGGTGCACCTGCCCGACGCTCGCCGACGCGGTCGGGTCGTCGTCGAAACTGGTGAACCGCTCGCGCCACCGGGTACCCAGCTGCTCGTCGAGCACCCGATGCACCTTGCGGGCGGGTAGCGGGGGAGCCTCGGCCTGCAACTTGGTCAGCGCGTCCCGGTACGGTTCGGCGAACTCCTCGGGGACCGCCGCCTCCATCACGCTCAGCGCCTGCCCTAGCTTCATGGCGCCGCCCTTGAGCTCGCCGAGCACCGTGAACAACTGTTCCGCGGCCTGCTGCGTCAGCTTCGCGTCGATCTCGTCCCGGTCACCGCCGGCGAGCTTGCGGCCGAAGCCGACTGCCGCGCGACCCGCGATCCCCAACGGGATGCTCGCGAGTTTGGCGGTGCGGGCTGAGCTGCGGCGGGGAATGTCTGGCACGACCCCATCATGGCGGACGATCCCCGACTTCGCCTACACCGCAGGTGAGCACCCGCACTCCGGATGACGCGACCATCGCCTGCGGCGTAGGCGGGCCGCGCGCAAGTCGAACTCCAGTGTCGTGTCCAGGCACGACGGCGCCCGCGTGGCGTCTGCGTCCAGGAGGACACGGACCTCGTTGGCCGCGAGCGCCACCGTCGCCCGAACGGTGCCGGGTTCGGCGTATCCGACCCTGCCCACGAGCTGCGCGGCCAGATGCGGCCAGTCGGCGTCGGCGGCCGTCCGCGTCAGGTCCGCGCAGCGCAGGCAGCTGGTTCGGCCCGGCAGCACCATCGGACCGACGACACCGCGCCCGTCGCGCAGTCGGACGGTCAGATGGGGAACCGCCACGTCCATGAGGGCGGCGACCGTCCACGGGTCGGGGACCAGATTGTCGGTGAGGACCACGCATCGTGAGCGGTGGAATGACGGCGGATGCGTCGCGTGATCGGGGCCGGTACGGACCACACGGAGTGGTCCTGCTCCCAGCATCGCGGCGACGCCGTCCGCGAGCGGACCGCGGCCGTGGACGTGGATCTGCGGCAGCGGGCCGGTCTGCTCGGCAGGATCGGGAAGCGCCGGCAGCAGGGCGCCGGCCGCGGACAGTTCGGCCACGATCTGCTCGATCTCCGGTGGTTCGACGCCGACCCGGCTCGCTTCCCATACGATCTCGGCGCGGGTGCGGCGGCCGTCCAGCATCCGCAGCACGTCGGCCAGCGCGGTGGGCGTCACCCCGATCGGCGGCCGGACCAGCAGGGCGGATTCCGGATCCCACCCCAGCTGGACCGAGCCGCTGGGCCGGGTGAGGACGACGATGCGCGGGTCCAGCCGGGGCGCGGCCGGGCGTGGGCCGGGTACATGACGGGTCATAACCGTCAGGGTGTCAGCCGACGGTGCCGCACCCCCGCGCCGAGACCCGGTTGTCCACAGGGTGCAGGCCGCCCTGACCTGGTATTTCGTCAGTCCACGCTATTTGCTCGGATTGTCGCCCTGCGCATCGTCGTCGTCCGCGTCGGCGCCCTCACGCTCTGCGCGTTCGCGGGCCTGCAGCGCCTCCAGCTGCGCGATCGGGTCGTCGAACGAACTGGTGCCGCCGCCGACCACGCGGTCGACGAACGCCGCGGGGTTGTCCAGGTCGCTGGAGTCGGGCAGCAGGTCGGGGTGGGCCCACACGCCGTCCCGGCCGTCGATGCCGGCGGCCTCGGTGACCTGACGCCACAGCTGTGCCGCTTCCCGGACCTTGCGCGGACGCAGCTCCAGGCCGACCAGAGTGGCGAAGGTCTGCTCCGCGGGTCCGCCGGTCGCGCGGCGCCGGCGCAGTGTCTCGCTGAGCGCACCGACGCCGGGCAGGCGATCGCCGAGAGCCTGCGCGACCACCGTCTCGACCCAGCCCTCGATCAGGGCGAGCAGGGTCTCCAGGCGCTCGAGCGCCTGCTTCTGCTCCGGGGTCGTCTGCGGCTCGAAGGTGCCCTGCTGCAACAACTCCTCGATCTTCGACGGGTCGGTCAGCGAATTCGGGTCGAGGCTCTGGGCCGCCTCCTCGATCGCGGAGAAGTCCATCTTGATGCCGCGCGCGTACTCCTCGACGGTCGCGAGCAGGCGCTGCCGGAGCCACGGCACGTGCACGTACAGGCGCTGGTGGGCCGCCTCGCGGGCGGCGAGGAACACCAGGATCTCGCGGTCGGGCTGCTCCAGTCCCTCACTGAACTTCTCGACCGCGCTCGGCAGCAGCGCGGCGACGCCGTTCGGGCCGAGAGGCAGGCCGATGTCGGTCGACGTCAGCACCTCGGTCGCGAGCTGTCCGAGCGCCTGTCCGACCTGTGAGCCGAACGCGAGCCCACCCATCTGCCCGATCATCCCGAGCATCGGGCCCGCCATCTGCCGGGCCTCCTCGGGGAGACCGGACACCCACATGCCGGACACCTGCTCCGCCACCGGATCGCACAGGCGCTTCCACGTGTCGAGGGTGTTCTCGAGCCACTCGACGGGCGTCCACGCGACCGTCCGGGTGGCGCCGGCGGGGAGGGTGGTGGCGCCGTCGAGCCACAGTTCGGCCAGGTGAGCCGAGTCCGCGACAGCCGTCGAGGTCGTCGAGGAGACGGGGGTGACCGAGCCGATCTGCTGGAGCGCCAACTTCTTCGCGACCTCGTAGTTCACCGGACCGGACTGACCGCCCGGTCCCATCGCGCTGCCCATCCCGCTGAGCATCTGCCCGAACTGGGTGAGCATCTGGCCGAGTGCCGCCGGATCGAAACCCTCGGCGTTGAAGCCGAACGGCATCCCACCCGGGCCCGTCGGGCCGCCGGCGTTGTCCCCGCCCGTGTTCTTGTCGCGGTCGGGATCGTCGTCGGAGTTCGAGAAACCAAACGGCAGATTGCTCATACGTCCACGGTACAAGGCGCGCAGCCGGGCATGGGCAGCGGAAATCACGCCGAGCGCGAACACCGGCACCGCCACTGTGACGCACGAGGCACGCCGGGAGGTCTGAACAGGCCGCGCTCCGTCGACCTCTACGCTGGCCGAGTGAATCGACGGATGGTCACCCTGGTCGCGGCACTGGTTCCGGTCGTGGCACTGCTCGGACTCGGAACGGTGGTGCAGGTGCCGTTCGTGGCACTCGGGCCCGGCCCGACGTTCAACACCCTCGGCGAGGTCGAGGGCGAGCAGGTCGTCGACATCTCGGGCACAGAACTGGACCCGACCTCGGGAAACCTGAACATGACCACCGTCTCGGTGCGTGACGGGCTGACGGTGTTCGACGCGTTCGGGTTCTGGCTCAGCGGTCGCTACGGCATCGTGCCGCGCGAGGAGGTCTACCCATCCGACCGCAGTCGCGACGAGGTGCAGGAGGAGAACGCCGCCGACTTCGCGCAGTCGGAGGAGTCCGCGGAACTCGCCGCACTGCACTTCCTCGGCGAGCCGGTGGCGCTCGAGGTGGCCGACGTCGCGCAGGACGGCCCGTCCAGCGCCGCGCTGCGCGTCGGGGACCGGTTGGTCAGCATCAACGGCACGGCGGTACGCACCGTCGGTGACGTGCAGCGGGCGGTCGCGGACCTGGCACCGGGGACGGTCGCCGAGATCGTCGTCGTCCGGGACGGCGCAGAGCAGACGGTGCCCGTCACGCTCGGTGCCCGGCCCGGCCACGACGACGTCGGGTACCTCGGGATCACCCCGGTCGAGAAGCCCGACGTGCCGTTCACCGTCGACTTCAATCTCGCCGAGGTCGGCGGCCCGTCGGCCGGACTGATGTTCGCTCTCGCCGTCGTCGACAAGCTGTCGCCGGGAGAGCTGAACGGCGGGACGTTCGTTGCGGGCACCGGCACCATCGACTCGGACGGCAAGGTCGGACCCATCGGCGGCATCCCGTACAAGCTCGTCGCCGCGAGGGAAGCGGGAGCCGCGACGTTCCTGGTGCCCTCGAACAACTGCGACGAGGCGAAGCAGCAGGTCCCGGACGGGCTGCGGTTGGTCCGCGTCGACGACCTCACCGGCGCCGTCGAGGCGCTGGACTCGCTGAACCGGGGCGAGGACGCGCCCGCCTGCTGATCCGAATCGTGTGGCGGCCGGCCGTCACCAGTCCCCGGGGTCTGCCTCCATGGTTGCCTGCAGTGCGTGAACGAGACCGGGGGCCAGGTTGTCGCCGGTGCGCAGTTCCGGCTCGGCGAACGGGTCGTCGTCGTCCTCGGGTGCCAGTGCGATCGCGCACTCGGACCGCCCGTCCCTGAGCACGGCCGCGATCAGCCGGGCAGCCCGCCGGTCCGGATGTGCCCCGGCTGCCGCGCGAATGATGTCGTCGGCGTCGTTGTCCCGGCCGAGGGCGGCGCCGACGGCCGAGTCGAGATCGGCGGTCGCACTCGGCGGCAGCACCAGGATCTCCTGCACGACCATGCATCCGGCGACACCGGCCGCCCAGCTGGTGGTGCCGAGGTACTCCTCGAGGGCGGCGCTGCCGCCGTGCAGGTCCTCGGGAAGCGGGTGCTGTTCGATGGGGGTGAGCTCCGAACCGTCCTCGAGCTGATCGAGCAGATGGGGCTCGGCGATCGCGATCTGCGCGGTCGGCACGAGCGCGAACATCTTCGGCGGCTGACCCCAGCCGTCCGCGCCGACGTGCGCGGCGACTTCCTGGACACACCGCGTCAGCGCTTCTGAGGAGATCGGGGCCTGGTGGTCGGCGGCGTCGAAGTCGTTCACCCGACCATCCTCGCACCCAGGGCGTCCATCCGGACAACCCGGACGACCGCCCGCACGCACTTCTGGAGCCCACGTAGAGTGGGACAAAACACCCCGCGGCCCGCCCGACGGCCGCCCAACAACCGGAGTGTGACACGTGGGCATGAGGCCCCCTACCGGACTTCCGTCGTTGTCCCGACGGAGCCGAGTGTTGTTGGTACTGGCACTCGTCGTGGCAGTTCTCCTGCTGATCGGACCGCGACTGATCGGCGGCTACACGAACTGGCTGTGGTTCGGCGAGGTCGGATTCCGCGAGGTGTTCTCGACGGTGCTGATCACCCGGCTCGCGCTGTTCCTCGTCGTCGCACTGGTCGTCGGTGGCGCCGTGTTCGGCGGGTTGCTGCTGGCCTACCGGTCACGGCCCGTCTTCGTTCCCGCCGTCGGACCGAACGATCCGATCGCCCGGTACCGGACGGCGGTGATGAGCAGGCTCAAGCTGTTCGGTGTCGTCGTCCCGGTCGTCATCGGCGCCCTCGCCGGGCTGGTCGCCCAGTCCAATTGGGTTGCGGTGCAGATGTTCCTGCACGGCGGCTCGTTCGGGCAGCGGGATCCGCAGTTCAATCTCGACGTCGGCTTCTACGCCTTCGACCTGCCGTTCTACCGGTTCGTCCTGAACTGGCTGTTCGTCGCCGTGATCCTCGCGTTCATCGCGAACCTGGTCACGCACTACGTGTTCGGCGGCATCCGGCTGGCCGGCCGTGAGGGCGCGCTGAGCAACGCGGCACGGATCCAGTTGGCGGTCCTCGCGGGCACCTTCTTCCTTCTCAAGGCGATCGCGTACTGGCTGGACCGGTACTCGCTGCTGTCGAGCAGCCGCAAGGAGCCGACGTTCACCGGCGCGAGCTACACCGACGTCAACGCGGTGCTGCTCGCGAAGCTGATTCTGATGGCGATCGCCGTGATCTGCGCGATCACGTTCTTCGCGGCGATCGTGTTGCGCGACCTCCGGATTCCCGCGATGGCGACCGGCCTGCTGCTGTTGTCGTCGATTCTCGTCGGTGCGGTGTACCCGCTGGTCGTCGAACAGTTCTCGGTCCGGCCCAACGCGGCGGACAAGGAGAGCACCTACATCGAGCGCAACATCGCGGCGACCCGAGAGGCCTACGGCATCACCGACGAGGAGGTGACGTATCAGGACTATCCGGGATACAGCACCAAGTCGCCGCGTGACATCCCTGCCGACCAGACCACGATCGCGAATGCACGACTGCTCGATCCGAACCTGCTGTCGCCGACGTTCACCCAGCAGCAGCAGCTGAAGAACTTCTACGGGTTCCCGCCTGCTCTCGACATCGACCGCTACGACGTGGAGGGCGAGAAGGGCGACTACGTGGTCGCGGCGCGCGAACTCTCCCCGCGCAGCCTCACCGGCAACCAGACCGACTGGATCAACCGGCACACCGTGTACACCCACGGCAACGGGTTCGTCGCAGCTCCGGCCAACAAGGTCAACGCGGCCGCGTCGAACTCCGCGGAGGAGGCCGCCAACTCCAACAGCGGTTACCCCGTCTACACGGTCAGTGACATCGCCTCGCAGCAGGCTGGTAACCAGGTCATTCCGGTGGAGCAGCCGCGCATCTACTACGGCGAGGTCATCGCGGACACCGATGTCGACTACTCGATCGTCGGTGCGGTCGAGGGTGAGGGCCCCCGCGAGTACGACACCGACACCTCCCAGTACACGTACACCGGTGCCGGCGGCGTCTCGATCGGGAACTGGTTCAACCGGCTCGCATTCGCGGCGAAGTACGCGGAGCGGAACATCCTGTTCTCCAGCGCGATCGGATCCGACTCGAAGATCATCTTCAACCGTGACCCGCGCGAACGCGTGACGAAGGTGGCGCCCTGGCTGACTGCGGACGGCAACGCCTATCCCGCGGTGGTGGACGGACGGATCAAGTGGATCGTCGACGCCTACACGACGCTCGACAACTACCCGTATGCGCAGCGGAGCTCGCTCGACGGGCTCGTCGAGGACAGCATCGACCAGACCACGGGCAGGCCGCTGCCGCGCAAGGAGGTCTCCTACATCCGCAACTCGGTCAAGGCCACCGTCGACGCCTACGACGGCACCGTGACGCTCTACGAGGTGGACCAGAACGACCCGGTGCTCGACGCGTGGATGAAGGTGTTCCCGGGCACCGTGCAGGGCAACGACACGATCCCGGACGACCTCCGGCAGCACTTCCGCTACCCGGAGGACCTGTTCAAGGTTCAGCGGGAGATGCTGGCGAAGTACCACGTGAACGATCCGCGTGAGTTCTTCACGAACAACGCCTTCTGGTCGGTGCCGAGCGATCCGACGATCGACACGACCGCCAACCAGCCGCCGTACTACGTGTCGGTCGGCGATCCGGAAACGGCCGAGCCCCAGTTCAACCTGACGAGCGCGATGGTCGGCTTCAACCGGCAGTTCCTGTCGGCGTACATCTCGGCGCAGTCGGACCCGGAGAACTACGGCAAGATCACGGTGCTGAGATTGCCGACCGACACCACGACCCAGGGTCCGCAGCAGACGCAGAACTCGATGATCTCCGATCCTCGGGTGGCGTCCGAACGGACACTGCTCGAACGGTCGAACCGCATCCAGTACGGCAATCTGTTGACGTTGCCGATCGCTGAGGGCGGGATCCTGTACGTCGAACCGATGTACACGGAACGCAATTCGACCAGCCAGGACAGTTCGACCTTCCCGCAGTTGTCGCGAGTGCTGGTGAGCTACCGGGATGCGAGCAACAACGTCCGGGTCGGGTATGCGCCGACACTGTCGGAGGCGTTGGACCAGGTGTTCGGTCCGGGCGGGGGTGCCGCCGCGACCGCGCCGACAGGTACGCCGGAAAGCGGGCAGGCCACCGGTGAGACCACAGACGACCAGGGCCAGGCCGTGCCTGCGACCCCTGCGCCGACGACGCCCTCCGGTGACCGCGACGCGGTGGTCGCCGAGCTCGACGCGGCGATGGCCCAGATGCGGCAGAGCCAGCAGAGCGGTGACTTCGCAGCGTACGGCGCCGCGCTCGACCGACTGCAGAAGGCAGTGACCGCGTACCAGAACCTGCCGAATTAGCACCGCCGCAGCGAGCGGGAATCAACGAAGGCGCCCTGCCGATCGAACTCGATCGGCAGGGCGCCTTCGACTGTGTTGGGGCCGAGTCAGCGGGCGAGGCCGACCAGGTAGACGCTGTTGGCGTCGATCGCGGCGCGAACGTCGCCGCCGACTCCGTACTGGTCGCCGGTGGCGACAGCCAGGTCGCTCGCCTCGCGAAGCTGATCCGCGGTCAGCGCGGGGAAGTTCTCGGGGAGCCCGGGAACGGCGGCGACGGTCGGAACCGTCGCGGGTGCCTCGACGACCGGGGCGGGGGCCGGCTCCGGAGCGGGCTCGGGCTCGGCGACGGTCAGGTACTTGCCGCAGTGGGGCCACGCGCCGGCGCCCTGGGTCGCGAGGACGTTCTCGGCGACGCGGACCTGCTCCTCCTTGGAGGCGTTGTGCGCCTGGCCGGTGCCGCCGTTCGCGGCCCACGTGCTCTGCGAGAACTGCAGGCCGCCGTAGTAGCCGTTGCCGGTGTTGGTGGACCAGTTGCCGCCGCTCTCGCACTGTGCGACGCCGTCCCAGTTGTGGGTGGCTGCGGAGGCGGTGCCCATGCTGAGTGCCAGTGGGATGGTGGCCAGGGTTGCGGTCGCGGCAACGGCGGCGAGCGCACGCGTGGACGTCTTACGAGTGGTCATGCGGGTGAATCCTCTCCGCGCGTGCCGACGGGAACGCACGGCAGCCAGACGCGATCGGATGTGATCAGGCGTGGTCGTGCGATCGGTGCGGATCGGCCGTGGCGGACAGGGAATGCTGTTCGTCGCCCGGCGCTGGGGAATCCGCGCCCGTCCCTGCCCCTCGAAGGTTTCGGGTTCCGATCCCGCGGGGCAGTGTCGAGCAGCGGCGGGTCGGCTGAGCCCGGTCGTTTCGGGCCGGGGACGACGCTAGCCAAGAATTCGCTGCGGTTCATCCCGGTCGAACTGTGGCCTGCCGCAACGCACTTGACGTCGTAGCTCGCGTTTCGCCAGGTCACGTCGGCGGGTCGCGACACCGAGGCCGTTCCGTAACCCCGCCGTTATGTGTGGGGCATCACCACGATTTTGTGAAGTGGGACACAGTGATTGGGGTTGTCTCGGCGCGAACCGCGTCGGTCGAGTCGACTTCCGGCCCTCTCGGCGCGTGCTGTCCAGGCGATTTGTGTTCGCTTCATCTGCTCGTGTAACTTCGTTCAGGCAACGCGGGGTGGAGCAGCTCGGTAGCTCGCTGGGCTCATAACCCAGAGGTCGCAGGTTCAAATCCTGTCCCCGCTACCAAAGATCAGGCCCGGGATTCAGTGCGAATCCCGGGCCTGATTGCATGTGAGCGCTTCCCAATGCCGCCGAAGGTCTCGGTTCGGTCGGTGGACGTCACGAACCGGCGACACGTGGTCTCGGGTCAGTACACGCCTGGTCCGGGGTGTGGAGTCGTTCAAAGCGTAGGTCGGCGCCGGACGGCGTAGTGTCGACGTCCCACACGCGGAGTCGCCCAGATGAGGTGTGACCGTGCACGCCGTCCGCAGTCACTTCTGCTGATGTCGGATCGACAGCCGTATTGCCTGCTCAGGGCGCGATTAGTTGGCAGCGCCCGGTGTCGTGTACTGTGGGAAACGCAACGCGGGGTGGAGCAGCTCGGTAGCTCGCTGGGCTCATAACCCAGAGGTCGCAGGTTCAAATCCTGTCCCCGCTACCACGGTACGAAGACCCGGTCTCATCTCGAGGCCGGGTCTTCGTCGTTTTCGGGGTTCACTGTCGGCCGCGTCGGTGGGGGAGCGATCGTGTGAGGATGCGGTCATGAACTGGTGGATCGTCACGCACGTCCCCTTCGAAGGACCGGCCCTGATCGCAGCCGTCATGGCCGAGGCCGGGATTACTCCGTCGCTGTGCGCCCCTTATGCCGGCGACCTGTTGCCGGCACCCGAGGACTGCGCCGGACTCGTCGTCATGGGTGGGCCGATGAACGCCCTCGACGACGCCGGTCACCCGCACCTCGCCTCCGAACGTGCACTCATCGCGGCGTGTGTCGAACGCGACATTCCTGTTCTCGGAGTGTGTCTCGGTGCGCAGTTGCTGGCCGCCTCGCTCGGCGGCCACGTCTTCGCCGGGCCGGCAGGCGAATTCGGTGCCGGCGTCGTGACAGTGACCGACGAGGGTCGCGTCGACCCGGTGTTCGGCGGCCCGGATGCGCGGTGGCCGGTGGTGCACTGGCACGGTGACACCTTCGATCTACCCACCGGCGCAACGCTGTTGGCCGGCAGCGACCGGTACCCGCACCAGGCGTTCCGCATCGGCCGCGCGGCCTACGGACTGCAGTTCCACGTTGAGCTGAGGGGGATCGATCTGCCCATGATGCTCGAGTACATGCCGCCGGGAACTGCGCCGGAGGCCACCTACCTCACGGAAGTCGAGGGGGTCGGCAGGAAGTTCCTGCGCCGATTCCTCGCCCTTGCCTGACCGTATCTTGCTGATTTCGCAAGCAGCCTTGCTTGAATCGCTTCGTATCGGGACAGTGGAAGTCGGTCCCAGCGCGGTGCGTGGGAGATCGGAAATGTGGTCGGCAGCGAGAGGAGTCGGTGATGGAACTGGAGACAACCCGGACGTCGGACAGCTACGACGTGGTGGTCGTCGGAGGCGGCGCCGCGGGACTCGGCGGTGCGTTGTCGTTGTCCCGGGCGCGGCGGTCCGTCCTGGTCGTCGACGCCGGGCATCCGAGGAACGCGCCCGCCGCGCACATGCACAACTACCTCGGTCGGGAGGGCATGCCACCCGGTGAGCTGCTGCGCATCGGGCGTGGCGAGATCGCCGGATACGGTGCCGAATTCCTCGACGGAACGGTACGTGAGGTCGCACGGGACGGGTCCGGATTCGTCGTCGCCACGGCGACGGGCGAGCGGATCGCCGCCCGGCAGGTGCTCGTGACGAGCGGACTGGTCGACGAACTCCCCGACGTCCCCGGTCTGGCAGACCGGTGGGGGCGCGAGGTGCTGCACTGCCCGTACTGCCACGGGTGGGAGGTCCGGGATCGGCCCGTCGGCATCCTGGCCACCAACTCCTTTGCCGCGCATCAGGCGTTGATGTGGCGACAGTGGAGCGACGACGTCGTCGTGTTCGCCCACACGGGGCCGGAGTTCGATCCCGCCGACCGGGAGAAGTTCGCGGCGCGCGGCATCGAGATCGTCGACGGCGAAGTGACCGGACTCGAGGTGCGCGGCGACCGTCTCGTCGGAATCCGCCTGGGAGAACGGGTGATCGAGCGGGAGGCGATCGTCGTTCCACCGAGGTTCCGGGTGCGGGCCGACTTCCTCGCCGGACTCGGACTCGCGCCGGTACCGATGTACATGGGCGACGAGGTGATCGGCACGCACCTGCCCGCCGAGCCCACCGGCGCGACCACCGTCCCCGGCGTGTGGGTCGCCGGAAACGTGACCGACATGCGGGCGCAGGTCATCTCGGCGGCATCGGCGGGCGTGTTCGTCGGCTCGATGATCAACGCCGCGCTGATCGAGGACGACGTCACCTCGGCAGTCTCGGCACTGCGAGGGTCACACGTCGGGTGACTCCCAGTCGTGGAGAACGCGGCGCAGCAGCTTGCCGGTCGCGTTGCGCGGCAACTCGTCGAGGAACACCACGTCGCGGGGCACCTTGTACCGCGCGAGGTGTTCCTTGACGTGACTTCGGAGTGCCTGCTCGTCCTGCGGGGCGCCGTCGACGGTGACGACGAAGGCGCGCAGCCGGTGACCGAACTCCACGTCCTCGACTCCGACGACGGCGGCGTCGGCGACGTCGGGATGCTCGGCCAGCAGGTTCTCCACCTCGAGTGGGTACACGTTCTCGCCGCCCGACACGATCATGTCGTCGTCGCGGCCGTCGACGAAGAGCAGTCCGTCCTCGTCGAAGTGGCCGACGTCGCCGGTGGAGAGCAGACCGTCGATACGTTCCTTGTCCCGGCCGTCGGTGTAGCCGTTGAAGCTGAGTCCGCTGGAGACGAAGATCCGTCCGATGACGCCGGGTTCGCTGATACGGGTGCCGTTGTCGTCGTAGAGCGCGACGTGGCAGGTGACGGGCGCGCGCCCCGCCGTCCCGGGCGCCCGGGCCATGTCGGCGGGGGTCGCCACCGTGGCGACCGCACATTCGGTGGACCCGTACAGGTTGTAGAGGACCGGACCGAATGCCTCGGCGGTGCGCCGGGACAGGTCGGGTGAGATCGCGGAGCCTGCCGCGAACACGATCGACAGGTTGGTCGTGTCGTAGCCGGACAGGACGTCCGGGCCGAGGTCGACGATGCGCTGCAACATCGTCGGCACGACGACCAGTGAGTCGGCCCGGTTCGAGGCGACGAGGTCGACCGCCTGCAGTGGGTCGAACCGGCGCTGCATCACCACGGTCTGGCCGAGCGCGAGAGCGAGGCCGAGCTGGGACAGGCCGGTGCCGTGGAAGGCGGGTGCCGCCATCACCATCGTCTGGCCGCGCCGCAGCGGTACCCGATCGAGGAACTGAGCGGACGCGAGGGGCGTCGTCCGTTCCCTCGGAGCGCCTTTCGGGGTTCCGGTGGTCCCGCTGGTGAGCAGCACGAAACTGCCGTGGACGGCGGGCGGGTCGACGGGTGCGGAGGTCTGGCGCGCGATGAGGGCGTCGAGGTGGGGCGCACGCTCGGTGGCCCTGCCCCAGGCGAGGTAGCGGCGGACGTCGCCGGGCAGTCCGTCGGCGACGGCGGCGAACTCCTCGTCGTACACGAACGAGCCGACCTGTTCGCGGGCGGCGACGTCGACGAGCTGCGGGGCCGCGAAGCCGGTGTTCATCAGGACGAGCTTGTTGCCGAGCTTGGCCGCCGCGAGCATCGTGACCAGAAGTCCGCGGTGGTTGCGGCACATGGCACCGATCACCGAACCGGTGGTCATGCCCTCGGCCGACCACGCGCGGGCGAGCGCGTTGGACCGCCCCTCGAGTTCGCTGTACGTCAACTGCCCGTGTTCGTCGACGAGGGCGACGGCGTCGAGTCCGGCGTTGACGTGTGCGTGCACCGGGCCGGCGAACGGTCCGTACTTCTCGACCGCGCGAATCGAGGCGATGCCGTGGTCGAGGCGAGGGAACGGCACGAGGCCGCTGCGCACCATCACCCGCACGGCGGAGAGCGTGTCGGTCACCTTGGTCAGCACGCCTGGCATACGCATCCCCCTGAGGAAGGTGTCGGTGATCTGGATCACAGGGTACTGCCGAGGGTGTCCGATGTGGGGGGTATTCGCCGGCGTCGTGGCGCACCGTTCGGGGCTCACGATGCCGCGGTCCGCGGTTCCTCCTTGTCGGTCACCGGTTCGCCGTGCCGCAGCTCGTGCAGACGGCTGGTCATCCGCGCGACCTCGACGGGCATGCCGCTGCCCACCGCGAGTCGGCGCAGCGGTGTGTCGGCGAGGAACACGGTGGGCACGTCGAGGTCGTGGAGGACGTCGACGAGGTTGGCGAAGCGTTGTGCGGGTTCCGCGCCTGCCGACTCGAGGTCGGGTACGCCGTCGACGACCCACCGGCGGTGGTTCCGGGCCAGTGCGAGGTAGTCGGAGGGCGCGGTCGGGCGCACGCAGATGTCGGTGAAGGCGATCCACAGTTCCTCGGCGGACGCGCGACGGGCGGTGACCGGTCGGCCGGCAGCCGGGACGACGATCCGGTCGCCCGGCCCGGGTCGATCCAGGCCGGCGAGGAGTTCCTGATCCCGGGTGCCGGGGAAGAGCCATCGGCCCGCGGCGAACCCGGATCGGTGATCCGATCGGCTCCGGTAGTCGACCTCGCCGTCGACCCCGATCACGGTGAGTCGCCGCTCGATCAGGTCGATCGTCGGCAGGAAGGTGTCGTGGAACAGAGGATTCGGCATGAGTGCGTGGGGACGGTGGTTGGAGGTCAGCACGATGCGGACCTTCCGGTCGAGCAGAGCGGGCAGTAATCGGGCGAGGAAACGGCCGTCCGCCGGGTCGTGCACGTGGAACTCGTCGAAGCAGACGATCTCTACGTCGCGCAACAACCCGTCCAGTGCGGCGGTCAGGTCGTATCGATGTCGGCGGACCGCGGAGTGCAGCTCGTGGAAGAACTCGTGGAAGTGCACCCGCCGCTTCCGGTCGGTGGTCAGCGCAGCGAAGTAGGTTGCCATCAGCCAGCTCTTGCCGCGTCCGGGCGGCCCCCACAGGTACACGTCGTCGCGCGTGGTCGCGAGGACGCGAGCCGCACGCTGTTGGTTCGCGTCGAGCTGGAACCCGAGTTCGTGTGCGGCGGTGTCGAACACGTCGACGGGGAGCGGTCCCTCCCGGTTCCTGCGATGTCGGCGCACGGCCGCGACTCTAGCATCGTAGAGGGATGGACTAGTGTGGGTGCATGACCGAACGTCCGTCCCGCCGTGACCTCATCTGCCGGGCCGCGGTCGAGCTGGCGGCGGAGGGCGGCAATCACGCCGTCACCCATCAGGCGATCGACGCGCGGCTCGGCCTGGCCCGCGGATCGACTTCGTACTACTACCGCACCCGCGCGGCACTGGTGTCCGCGACGATCACGCACCTCGCGGAGCGGTCGCGCACACAGTTCCTCGGTCTCGTCCCGTCGGAGCCGCCCCGGACCGCACGGGACGCGGCAGGTGTGATCGCGGGGTACCTGGGTGCCCTCGTGGCCGATCGGCGCACCGACGTCCTCGCGCGCTACGCATTCGTCTCGGACGCCGTCGCGGACGAACGGCTTCGATCGGAACTGGCGTCGTGCCTGTTCTCCGTCGAGGCTGCTCGGGCTCTCATGGACGTGCTCGCGGTCGACGACGCGGACGCCTCGGCACGCGACCTCGTCAGCCTCTGCGAGGGGCTGGTGTTCGACCTGGTGTGCGGGACGAGGTCGCTCCGGGACGCCGATCCCCGGACCGAGGTCGAAGCCGCCGTAGGCGGGTGGATTCGGACGCTGGTTCCGTCTCGCTGACACATGCCGAACGACGGAAGTCCCCTCCCGATCGGGAGGGGACTTCCGGCATTGGCGTGGTCGACTACTTCAGCTCGGTCGACGACTTCCCGAGCAGGCGGCGAGCGATGATCAGCTGCTGGATCTGCTGGGTGCCTTCGAAGATGTCCAGGATCTTGCTGTCGCGCGCCCACTTCTCGAGCAGGGGACGCTGCGAGTAGCCCTCGGTGCCCGCGAGTTCGACGGCCTTGAGCGACACCGCGGTTCCGGTGCGACCGGCCTTCGCCTTCGACATGGACGCCTCGAGCGAGTTCGGCTGCTTGTTGTCGGCCATCCACGTCGCGCGGAGCGCGAGCAGGTACGCGGCCTCCCAGTCGGCTTCCATCGCCAGGAATTCGGCGGCGGCGGCGTGCTGGTTGTTGGCGGGAATGTCGTAGCTGATCTCGATGCCCGCCTCCGTCAGGATGCCGCGCAGTTCCTCGAGGACGGCGCGACCGAGGCCGATGGCCATGCCGGCGACGATCGGGCGGGTGTTGTCGAAGGTCTG
The DNA here is from genome assembly GCF_042681175.1 of Rhodococcus gannanensis. Lineage (NCBI taxonomy): Bacteria > Bacillati > Actinomycetota > Actinomycetes > Mycobacteriales > Nocardiaceae > Rhodococcus > Rhodococcus gannanensis. Next base: position 638,545 of record NZ_JBHUFB010000010.1, on the reverse strand, counting down.
CATGACCCCGGCGAAACCCTTCTCGACGTTGACCTCCGGGTCGCCGAGGATGTTGTCCTTCGGGATCCGGCAGTCCTGCAGCAGCAACACCGCGGTGTCGGACGCCTTGATGCCGAGCTTGTGCTCGAGGCGCGCGACGGAGAGGCCGGGCGCGTCACGGGGAACGACGAAGGACTTGATCGCGGCGCGGCCCTTCGTCTTGTCGACCGTCGCCCACACGACGATGTGGGTGGAGCGCTCACCGGCGGTGACGAAGATCTTCTCGCCGTTGAGGACCCACTCGTCGCCGTCGAGGACGGCGGTGGTCGTGACAGCGGCCGAGTCGGAACCGAAGCCGGGCTCGGTGATCGCCATCGAGGCCCACACCTTGCCGAAGCGCTCCAGCTGCTCGTCGGTCGCGACGGCGGCGATCGCCGAGTTGCCGAGGCCCTGGTAGGGGATCGAGAGGGTGAGACCGACATCGCCCCAGCAGGTTTCGATGACGTTCATCAGCGACGCCATGTTGCCGCCGTTGGCGTTGCCGACCAGCTTCGGCTCGTCGCCGCGGCCCAGGGCGGCGCCGGACGCGCCGGTGCCGGAGTCGTTGAGACCCTCGACCATTGCGGCCATCGTGTCCAGCTCGACCGGGTACTCGTGCTCGGCGAGGTCGTACTTGCGGGAGACGGGGCGCAGGATCTGCGCGGCCACCTGGTGCGCCTGGTTCGACGACACCTTCAGCTTCTTGGGAAGTTCGAGATTGATCACGGTGATGTTCTCCTGTGAAGTGTGAGGGCTCGCGCGTCAGATGAGGACGATGCCCTCGGCGACGCCGATGGCGCGAAGGTCTCGGTACCAGCGTTCGACCGGGTGCTCCTTGGTGAACCCATGGCCGCCCAGCAGCTGGACGCCGTCGAGACCGATCTGCATGCCCTTGTCGGTGGCGAGCTTGCGAGCGAGGGCCGCCTCCCGGGCGAAGGACTTGCCCTGCTCCGCGCGCGATGCGCCACGCAGCGTCACCAGGCGCAGCCCGTCCAGCTCGATGGCGATGTTGGCGACCATGAACGCGACCGCCTGGCGGTGGCTGATCGGCTCGCCGAACGCCTCCCGCTCGTTGACGTAGGGGATCACGTAGTCGAGTACGGCCTGGCCGGTGCCGACGGCGAGCGACGCCCAGCCGAGGCGGGCGAGCCGAATCGCGTCGGCGTAGTCGGTGGCACGCTGGTCGGCGTCCGCCTCGCCGAGGATCGCGGACTCGGGCACGGCGACGTCGGTGAGGACGAGGCGGCCGAGCCCGGCGGCGCGCAGGCCCATGCTCGGATCGGCCTCGACGACGAGGCCCTTCGAGTCGGACTCGACGAGGAAGAAGGTGGGCCGGCCGTCGAGTTCGGCCGCGACGACGAACAGCTCGGCATCGGCTGCCGCGGGGACGAACGACTTGACGCCGCTGATCCGGTAACCGCTGGGGGAGCGAACGGCCTTGGTCTGCAACGCGAACGGGTCGAACAGTGCGCGCGGCTCCGTGACGACGACCGCTGCGGTGGGCACACTCTCGCCGGTGAACGACGGCAGATAGGTCTTCTGCTGTGCCTCGGACCCGAACTGGGTGAGCGCGACCGCGACACCGCTCGGGGCGAGCAGTGGCAGGGCGAGGCCCATGTCGCCGTGTGCGAGGGCCTCGGCGACGAGGGAGTTGGTGACGGCACCCCGCTCGGTTGCGACGCCCTCGAACTCCTCGGGCACGTTGATGAGGGTGATGCCGAGTTCCGCGGCGCGCTTGGCGAGATCGGCGGGTGCGGCGGCGGCGTCGTTGGCGCCTGCGGCGGCGGGGCGCAGGATCTCGGCGGCGAAGTCGCGCACCGTGTCGACGATCATCTGCTGCTCGTCGGTGGGGGTGAGGTCGAAGTAGTCGGCGTTCTTGGCCTCGCCGGCGGGCAGGCGGGTGGGCTTGCCGCCGCCCGAGACCTTCGCGAAGGTGCGGGTGGCCGCGCCGAGCGTCTGGAAGCCGGTCTTGGTGCCCTGGTAGGTGACCCGGTTGATGGGCTCGCGGAGGTTGTACTTCTCCGCCAGGTCCGACCCTGTGATCCTGGTCAGCACGCGCATGGCGGCGCCCATCGCGTCCCGCTTGATCGGGTTGAGTCCGACAGCTGAGGTGTCGCGCGGACGGCGGGCTGCCGGGGTGTCACTGCTCGCGCCGTTGGTCTTCGCGACGCTGTCTTGCTTGGTCATGATCACCATTTTCTCGGTGTACGGACTCGGACTCTTCGTATCTTACTCCGGAGTAAGAAGTGAAGTCGAGAGTACACGTGAATCGGTGTTCCGGGCGGGCATGAGCCGAGTTCGCGAGATCCTGCCGGATCCTCCATCGAACCTTCACAAGTCCCTCCCGGAATCCCCTCATCCGGGCCATACAGTCGAGGTCATGACCCAGCGCACCGTGCTCGTCGTCGAGGACGACCGGACCATCGCCGACGCGATCGCCGTCCGACTGACGGCGGAGGGATACGCGGTGCGGGTCGCTTCCGACGGGCCCACCGGCGTCGAGGAATGCGCCTCGTGTCGTCCGGACCTCGTCGTCCTGGACGTGATGCTGCCGGGTTTCGACGGTCTCGAGGTGTGCCGTCGCATCCAGGCCGGGCGGCCCGTACCGGTGTTGATGCTCACCGCGCGGGCGGACGAGACCGACATGGTGATCGGGCTCGGTGTGGGCGCCGACGACTACCTGAGCAAACCGTTCAGCATGCGGGTGCTCGTGGCCCGGGTGGCCGCGCTGCTCCGCCGCGTCGACCGGGGCGTGGGCGGGTGCGACGGCGAGGTGCTCACCATCGGGCCGGTGGAGATCGACCCCCTCTCCCGCCGGGTCCGCACGGGTGGTGTCGAGGTGCACCTGACGCGAACCGAGTTCGACCTGCTGCTGCACCTGGCCGGCCGGCCAGGTGCAGCCATGCCCCGGGAAGTTCTGCTCGAACAGGTGTGGGGGTGGGGCGGCGGGGCCACCAGCCGGACCGTCGACAGTCACGTCAAGGCATTGCGCCGCAAACTCGGTAGCGACCTGATCCGCACCGTCCACGGCGTCGGGTACGCGGTCGAGGTTCCCGGACGCCGGGTGCCGCGATGAGGTGGCCTCGGCCCCTCGACCCGTTCCGGTCGTTCAAGGTCAAGACCGGATTGCTGGTGGTGTTGTCGGTGTTCGCTGCGTCTGTGACGTTCTGGTTCGCCTCCGACTGGCAGTTCCGCTTTGCCCTCGGCGCGGCGCTGCTGGTGTCACTGGCTGTCACGCAGATCCTCGCCCACGGTATGACGTCTCCGCTGCGGGAGATGACCGCGGCCACCCGGGCGATGGCGGCCGGTGACCTGTCCCGCCGTGTCAGGGCCACTTCCCGCGACGAGATCGGTGAGCTGGCGCGGGCGTTCAACCGGATGGCCGAGGACCTCGAAGCCGACGACCGGTATCGACGCGAGCTGATCGCGAACGTCTCGCACGAACTGCGGACCCCGATCGCCGCCCTGCAGGCGGTCCTCGAGAACATGGTCGACGGTGTCGTCGAGCCCGACCCCGCCGCCCTGCACACCGCCCTCGACCAGACCGAACGGCTCGCGGACCTGGTGCGCGACCTCCTCGACCTGTCCCGTCTGGAGGCGGGAGTCGTTCCGCTGCAACGGCACCGGTTCGAGGTGGAGCCGTTCCTTCGGGGTGTCCTCGACGAGCGCGTCGGTCCTGCGGCCGGCGTCGAGTTCCGGTTGGACGTTCAGCCCGTGACACTGCGCGCCGAGGCCGACACCGCTCGCCTGCGTCAGGCTGTGTCGAATCTCGTGGACAACGCACTCCGGCACGGGGCGTCCTCGTCGGTGCACGTGCGGGCGCACGTCGACCGACGGTCCCACCTGGTCGTCGACGTCCACGACGACGGCCCGGGAATCCCGGTGTCCGAACGGACCCAGGTCTTCGAGCGCTTCAGTCGAGGTGGAACCACCGGCGGGGGAACGGGATTGGGGCTCGCCATTGCGCGGTGGGCGGTCGAGCTGCACGACGGCCGGATAGGGGTCCTCGACACACCGTCCGGATGCTGCATCAGGGTCGAACTACCCACCTGACAGTCCGACGAGACAGAGGGACGCCGGCACCCGCCGCCGTCCCGCGATGACGCCTGCCCTCGACCGGGAGGCGGTGAGGAAGGGAACTCAGCTGTGACCACTCCGACCATCGGTCCACCGTCGGCGACGTGCTCGGGGACACCGGCGGGATCCGGGACCCGCCTGTGGCGGCGCGACCGGACGTCGATCGCGCCGACCGTGACCCTCGCCGCCGCTCTCGGCGCGGGTGCCCTCGCCGCCCTCGTCCTGCGAGTGGACACACCCGGCTTCACGTACCCGCTCGTCGGGCTCGTCGTCGCCGGAGCAGCCGTCGTCGCCGGCCGTCCACGACCGTCCCGTGGCCACCTGCTCGCCGTTGCGGTGACGGTCGCGATGCTGTCCGTTGCGACGGTGCGTGGCGCCGGCTGGCTGATCGCGCTGTGTGTCGTCGCCGGCTGGGTCGTCGGGTCCGTCGCCCTGCTCGGGGTGCGACGGTGGACCGGAATCGGGCTCGCGCCGTTCGCCGTGTGGTGCACACCGACACGGCTCGTCGGCTGGGTGCGGCGACGTGGAGGTCGCCGCGGTACCGGCGTTCGCCTCCGTGCCCCGCGCGTGCTCGGCGTCGTCGCGGTGAGTGCCGTCCTCGTCACGGTGTTCGGCTGGTTGTTCGCGGAAGCGGACCCGGAATTCGGCAGAATGCTCGGTGGTGTCGCTCCGAGTGTGCACACGGACGATCTGACCGCAGGGATCGTCACCGGCTCGGCGGTCGTCGTCGTGTCGCTGGCCCTCGCGTACCTGTGGCGCCGGCCGATCCGCCTGGACCGTCTCGCGCCACCTCCCCGGCGCCCGGTGGCAGCCTGGGAATGGGCCGTCCCGCTGCTCGCCCTGGTCCTGCTGTTCGCCGGCTTCGTGGCCGTCCAGGTCCGCGTGATGTTCGGCGGCCACGAGCACGTGATGACGACGCCGGGCCTGACGTACGCACAGTACGCCCGTCAGGGATTCTGGCAGCTGTGCGCGGTGACAGTCCTGACCTTGGTCGTGATCGCGATCGCCGTCCGCCGGGTGAACCGAGGCGCAGCCCGGGACCGGGCGCTGGCCCGCGTGCTGTTCGGGATGTTGTGCCTGCTCGCGATCGTCGTGGTCGCATCGGCACTCCATCGAATGTCGCTGTACGAGAACGCCTTCGGATACACGCGGCTGCGACTGTCGGTGTGGGCGGTCGAACTCTGGTTCGGTGTGGTCTTCGGCGTTCTGCTCGTGGCGGGGATTCGGATGCGAGGCGACCACCTGCCGCGGGTCGTGCTCGGATCGGCGGCGGCCGGACTGCTGATCTTTGCGGCGGTTAACCCCGACGGACTCGTCGCCGACCGCAACGTCGAGCGATACGAGCGGACCGGATCGATCGACGTGAGCTACCTGCGGGGGCTGACGGTGGACGCGGTACCCGCCCTGGATCGGCTGCCCGAACCCGTCCGCTCCTGCGCGCTGCGCGGGACCCGGGTGCAGCCCGACGCCTGGTACGAATTCAACGCAGCCCGTGCGCGGGCCCGAGAAATCCTGCGAGAGCGGCCGGTCGGCCCGAGTGCGTCGTGCGCTGACACCGTGACGCTGGGGTAGCGAACTCGTGCGACACGAGATCACGATGTTGACTCTCACATCGTGTGAGGCCGCAGACTCTGATCCATGGCCGACGACCCCGACACCGACGACACCCTGATGGCGATCGGCGAGTTCTCCTCGCTGACGCGCATCAGTGTGCGGATGCTGCGTCACTACGACGAACACGGCGTGCTGACCCCGGCTGCCGTCGACGCCGCCACCGGCTACCGCCGGTACCGGCCGCAGCAGATCACCGACGCAGCCCGCATCCGCCGGCTGCGCGACGTCGGATTCGGCGTGTCCGCCATCGGGGCGCTGCTCGCCGCCGACGGAACTCCCGCGTACCGGCGTGCGCTGCACATGCATCGCCGCACCCTGGTCGAGGAGGCCGATCTCGCGCGGACCCGACTGCGTGCCCTGGACCGGATGCTCGACGAGACAACCGAGGAGATCGCCATGACCACTGTCGAACTGACCGACATGCCCGCCCACACGCTCGTCTGCCTGCGCGGCACCGTCGCCGACTACGCCGCCGAAGGCGAACTCTGGCAACGCTTCATGCCCGCGGTGCAGTCGCAGGGCGTCACCCCGGCCGGACCCGGTGGGTGCATCGAACACGACGGCGAGTTCCGCGAAGCGGACGTCGACGAGTCGGTGTTCCTGCCCGTCGCGCCCGGCACCGCGGTCGACGCGCCACTGCACACCGTCGCGGTCCCGGACCGGCGGGTCGTGGTGGCCACCGTGACCGGCCCCTATGCCGAGGCGATCCCGCGGGCGCACGAGGCGATCGCCGCCTTCCTCGCCGAGCACGGGCTGTCCGCGGCGCGGGACGGTGACGACGTCACCACGCACCACTTCAACGTCTACGTCACCGATCCGAGCACAACCCCCGAGGCGGAACTGGTGACGGCGGTGCATCTGCCCGTCCGCTGACGGCGCGGGGCCCGGCGTCGGAACCGCCGCCGGGCCTACTGTGGACCGGTGCCCGAACGTCGCCCGCTGACCCCGCCGACAGCGCTGCTGCGCGGGCTGCCGCTGGTCCTCGTTCCGCTGATGTTGCTGGCGAGCGACTTCCCCGGGGAGTTCCAGGTCCCGGCGTGGTACTGGATGGCCGCGATGTCGTCCGCGGTCGTGTTCCTGCTCGGCGCCCGGTGGCCGACTCCGGTGTCCGTCGCGCTGTCGGCGCTCGCGATTCCGATGTTCGCGGCGGAGGCATGGGGGCTCTCCGGTCTTGTCCCGTACCTGGGGGCGGTCGCGTTGACCGAGGCCGTGATGCGGACTCGGCGCACGGACACGACTGTCCTCCTCGCCGCGTGCTGGGCCGCGGCGGTACTGCTGGGACTCGCCGCGGAGAACACTCCGTTCTGGCGGGCCGCAACCGCCGTCGAAACGGTTGCGGCCGTCGGCCTCCCACTGCTCCTCGGTTTGTACCTGCGCGCGCAACGCGACCTCGCCGCCCAGCTGCGGGCGCGCGCCGCCGAGGCCGAAGCGCGTCGCGCCCACGACGCAGGGCGGGTGCGTGCGGCCGAACGCACCGCGCTCGCACGCGAACTGCACGACCTCACCGCGCACCACATGGCGTCGATAGTGCTGCGGATCGGTGCCGCCCAACACGTGCTCGCCGACGCCGATCCGCGGGTTCGTGGCGTACTCGAGGACGTGCGCGCCACCGCCACCGGCGCCCTGTCCGACGTCCGCAGGATGACGGTGGCGCTGCGGGATCCGAACCTGGGCGAGGTCGCGCTCGTCGAACCAGACGCCGTCCCCGCCGAGATCGAGGCCGCCGTCGACCGCTTGCGTGCGGCCGGGTTCGCCGTCGACTCGGACATCGACCCCTGGATCCGGAACCTCGATGCGATCGGTCGGCTCACCTTGCTGCGGGTGGTCCAGGAATCCGTGACCAACGTGATGAAGCACGCCGACCCCGCTGCGACCGTCGGTGTTCGGGCCGTTCCGCGCGACGGTGGGGTGTCCGTGACGGTCACCAACCGCCGTTGCGCCGAGAGGTCCTCATCGGGCGACGGCTACGGCCTCGTCGGCATGGCGGAGCGGGTCGAACTCGCCGACGGCACGCTCGATGTCGACGCCGCCCCGGACGAATGGCGGGTCCGCGTGTGGCTGCCCGCCGCGACGACAGGGGAACCTCGATGATCCGCGTGCTCGTCGTCGACGACCAGAGGCTGGTACGCGCAGGTCTGCGCATGCTGATCGAGTCCAGCGACGACCTCGCCGTGGTCGGGGAGGCGGTGAACGGTGCCGACGCGATCCGGCTGGCCGTCGAGCTGTCGCCGGACGTGATCCTGATGGACCTTCGCATGCCCGGCGTGGGTGGCGTCGAGGCGACCCGGCAGATCTGCTCCGGCGCGGCACCGCCGAAGGTGTTGGTGCTCACCACCTTCGACGACGACGACCACCTCTACCCGGCGCTCGCGGCGGGTGCGGCGGGATTCCTCGTCAAGGACACCGCGCCGGCCGATCTGCTCGATGCCGTTCGCCGGGTGGCGGACGGTGACCTGCAGTTCTCGCCTGCACTGCTCCGGCGGCTGGTCGACCGTGCCGTCGACGGTGGCACGACCACAGGGCGACGGGACGCCACGGAGAGCATCGAACTCACCGGGCGCGAGGAGGACGTGCTGGCGCTGGTGGGCGAGGGCCTGAGCAACCAGGAGGTCGCCGACCGACTGCACCTGGGTCTGTCCACCGTGAAGTCCCACATCGCGAACCTGATGGACAAGACGGGCTGCGACAACCGGGTGCGGCTGGCCGTGTTCGCGCATCGACGCACCTGACCGACGACCGCTCAGTGCCCGCCGTGGCCGGCGCCCGGTGTCGTCGGGGCGCTCGCCGCGTGCCCGGTCCCCATTCCCGTGGCGGCCATCGGCAGTGGCTGTTCGCCCGGTCCGAGCACGAGGAACTGGCCCATCATTCCCATGTCCTCGTGGAGGAGCAGGTGGCAGTGGTACATGTACGGCATCGCCGGGTCGGTGTACTCGCTGAACCGCAGCGCCAGCCGGAGCGTGCTGCCGGGCGGCGTGTAGACGGTGTCCTTCCAGCCACGCAGCTCAGGCGGCGGCGTCGCGCCGTCGATGTCGAGGATCTGGAACTGGGTGTCGTGGACGTGGAAGTTGTGCGGCCAGTTGTCGACGTTGCGCACGGTCCAGACCTCGACGGTGTCCACGGCCGACGTGAAGTCGACGCGTGCCATGTCCATCTGCTGCCCGTTGATCATGAACCACTGCAGTTCGAACTCGCGGCGAGCGACCGCGGCGTTCGGGTCGATCGAGGGAACCGTGGCGAGGGTGTCGGGGATCGCGGCCGAAGGGCCGAGGGTCGTCGTGGGACGCAGCTCGACGACGTCGAAGTCGTCGTGCACGCCGGCGTCCGTGGCCTCCGGCGCGTCGAGCCCGGCGCCGTCCTCGAACGGGAAGGCGCGCAGCAGAACCGGGGCGGCGCCTGCGGCCACCACGATCTCGGCTCGCTCGCCGGGGCTGAGCGCGATCCGAGTCAGCCGCACCGGTTCGGGCAGGAGGCCGCCGTCGCTCGCGACCATGTCGAATTCGCGATCGTCCGAGAACCCGAGGTTGTACATCCGCCCGGCGGAACCGTTGAGAAGGCGCAGCCGAACCAGTTCGGTGCTCACGGGCAGGTAGGTGTCGGCGAACCCGTTCGCGACCACGGTGTCGCCGAGGAGACCGACGTCGGTGGAACCCGACTCGTCGAGTGCGCCGTCCGCCGCGAACCGCTTGTCCTGGACGACGATCGGGATGTCGTCCACCCCGTAGGTCGAGGGCAGTCCGCTCGACGGGGTGTCCTCGTCGTCGACGAGGAAGAAGCCGGCGAGGCCGCGGTACACGTGCTTCTCGGTGGTGCCGTGCGGGTGCGGGTGGTACCAGAGCGTGGCCGCCGGCTGATTCACCGTCCACGTCGGTTCCCACCGCGCGCCCGGGGCGATCGTCTGGTGCGGGCCGCCGTCGTATCGGGCGGGCACGTGCAGCCCGTGCCAGTGCACAGTCGTCGCCTCGGGGAGGGCGTTGTCGATCGTGAAGGCGACGGTCTCACCGCGCCGGGCGCGGATCGTCGGGCCGAGGACGGAACCGTTGTACCCCCACGTGGGAGTGCGTGTGCCCGCCAGCATCTCGGTGGATCCCGGACCGGCGGTGAGGGCGAACCGCCGGACTCCGGACGCGTCGGTCGTCGCCGTCGCGAGCGGAGGGATCGGGAGCGGCCGCCGCCGACCGGCCACGGAGCGCGCGGGTTCCGTCGCGAACCCGACGCCGTCCCCTGCGCACGCCGCCGACAGTGCGACCGGCGCGGCGGCCAGTCCGATCAGAAAGGACCGGCGGGACAGGGCGGTGGTGCGGGCGCTCACGGAACTCCTCGGTGTCGACGGTGGATCGACATCGAGTCTTCGCGGCGGAGGCGGCCTCGAACTCCGCCGTCAGGCCGCAACCGGGGTGCCCGGAACCAGCCGTGCGACCCTTGTGTCCGTCGCTGCGTCGTGGTACCGGCCGCCGGTTCGGCCGACCGTCGGCGCTCGGGTCAGGCGGTTCCGAGTCGGGTGAGGACCTCGTTGTGCAGCGATCCGTTCGTGGCGACGGCGCTACCACCGTGCGGACCGGCCGCGCCCTCGAGATTGGTGAACCGGCCACCGGCCTCGCGCACCAGCACGTCGAGCGCGGCGAGGTCCCAGAGGGACACCTCGGGCTCGGCCGCGATCTCCAACGCGCCCTCGGCGAGCAGGCAGTACGAGAAGAAGTCGCCGTAGCCGCGGACCCGCCACACCGCGTCCGTCAGGTCGACGAACCGATCCCGGATGCCACGGTCCTTCCAGCCGGACAGGCTGGAGAAGCTCAGGCTCGCCGACCCGAGAGCGTCGACCGACGACACCGTGATCGCACGCGGCTCGCCGTCACCCGCGGTCGCGAACGCCCCCGAGCCGGTCGCCGCCCACCAGCGCCGCGACAACGCAGGCGCGCTCACCACGCCGACCACCGGGACACCGTCCTGCAGCAGTGAGATCAGGGTCGCCCACACGGGCACGCCGCGGACGAAGTTCTTCGTGCCGTCGATCGGGTCGACCACCCACTGCCTGCCGTCGAAGATGGCGTCGCCGCCGAACTCCTCACCGAGCACCGCGTCGTCCGGGCGTTCCGCGGCGAGGACGGCCCGGACCTCCCGCTCGACGGCCAGGTCCGCGTCCGACACCGGCGTGAGGTCGGGCTTGTCGTCGACATGCAGATCGAGGGCCCCGAAGCGGTCGCGGGTGATGGCGTCGGCGGCGTCGGCGATGCGCAGGGCGAGCTGGAGGTCGGCGCTGAAGTCGGTCACGGGCACACACGCTACCGCCGCCTCGTCCCACCACCGCGGCTCGTCCGGGCTGTCGCACCGCGCAGCGGCGTCGACGCAATGTCACATCGTGTGCAATCAACGCGCACGATGTGACATTGCGCCCATGGGGCGAAGGGGTGCGGGCGTGCGGTCGGCTCAGGAGGTGGCGGCGACCTCACGGAGCAGCCCGGTGGCGACGTCGAAGACGAATCCGCGCAGGGACGTCGTCGCGGTCACGAACGGGCTCGTCTCGATCCGGCGCAGCGACTGGCGCACGTCCTCGTCGAGGTCGCCGAACGCCTCCGCCGACCATGCGGGCTTGATGCCGACCTCGTCCTGGATGGCGCGCTTGAAGTCGTCGTCGGTGAACGTCAACATCCCGCAGTCGGTGTGGTGGATGAGGATGATCTCGGTGGTGCCGAGCAGACGCTGGCTGATCGCGAGGGAGCGGATCTCGTCGTCGGTGACGACACCGCCCGCGTTGCGGATGACGTGTGCCTCGCCCTCCTGCAACCCGAGGATCCGATACACGTCGAGCCGAGCGTCCATACAGGCGACCACGGCCACGTGCCTGCTCGGCGGCAGCGGTAGCGGACCGCTGAACGTGCGTGCGTACTCGGCGTTGTTGCGTAGGTAGTCGTCGGTCACGCTCATGGTGGAGCTCCTTCGTCGGGGACGGTCGATCCGTGCAGGGAACACCTCACCGACCGTCCTGACAATGTTTCTGCGCACCGCGGTCGGAGCAGAGTGGCCGCGACGCATGTGTCGTCGGTCGGACCCGGTAGCCTTGATTCTCGTGCATCCCGACGTTTCCGCTGACCTCGCCGAGCTCGACACCACTCTGACCACCGTCGAGACGGTGCTCGACATCGAGGAGCTGCGCCGCCGCATCGACGAGCTCGAGCACCAGGCCGCCGACCCGGACCTGTGGAACAACCAGGAACACGCGCAGCAGGTCACCAGCCAACTGTCGCATGCGCAGGCCGAACTGCGCCGCGTCGAGGAACTGCGTTCGCGCCTCGACGACATGGAGGTGCTGTACGAGCTCGCCGAGGAGGACGGCGCGGAGGCCGTCGCCGACGCGGACACCGAGCGGCACAAGCTCCGCGAGGACATCGCCGCGATGGAAGTCAAGACGATGCTCTCCGGTGAGTACGACGAGCGCGACGCGCTGGTCAACATCCGCTCGGGCGCAGGCGGCGTCGACGCGGCCGACTGGGCCGAGATGCTGATGCGCATGTACATCCGCTGGGCCGAGAAGCACGGCTACGGCGTCGAGGTCTACGACACCTCCTATGCGGAAGAGGCCGGCATCAAGTCGGCGACCTTCGCGGTCAAGGCCCCCTACGCGTACGGCACCCTCTCGATCGAGATGGGCACCCACCGTCTCGTCCGGATCAGCCCGTTCGACAACCAGGGCCGCAGGCAGACGTCGTTCGCCGAGGTCGAGGTCCTTCCCGTCGTCGAGACGACCGACCACATCGACATCGACGAGAACGACGTCCGCGTCGACGTGTACCGCTCGTCCGGCCCGGGTGGACAGTCCGTCAACACCACCGACTCCGCGGTGCGCCTGACGCACATCCCGACGGGCATCGTCGTGACGTGTCAGAACGAGAAGTCGCAGCTGCAGAACAAGGTGTCCGCGATGCGGGTCCTGCAGGCCAAGCTGCTCGAGCGCAAGCGCCAGGAAGAGCGCGCCGAGATGGATGCCCTCAAGGGCGACGGCGGCAGCTCCTGGGGCAACCAGATGCGCTCGTACGTCCTGCACCCGTACCAGATGGTCAAGGACCTGCGCACCGAGTACGAGGTCAACAACCCGTCCGCCGTCCTCGACGGCGACATCGACGGGTTCATCGAATCCGGCATCCGCTGGCGGATGCGGGGAGAGCAGGACTAGTTGACCGAACCCGTCGTGTCCGTCACCCTCGCCGCAGGGTGGCTCCCGGAGACCACGAACTTCCAGGACTGGCTGAAGTCGAGTGGCCTCGAGATCGTCCTGTACGTGCTCGGCGGGTTGCTCATCGGCCGGTTCCTGTCATGGGTCGGCAACCGGATCACCGACCGCATCGACCAGAACTACAACCAGGGCGACGCGCTGGTCCGGTCCGAGGCGACCAAGCACCGCCACGCGCTCGCCCAGGTGATCACCTGGGTGCTGGTGACGATCGTCTACACCCTGGTCGCGCTGGAGGTGCTGCAGCGCCTCGGCTTCTCGATCAGCAGCCTCGTCGCACCCGCCACCGTGCTCGGCGCCGCCCTGGGCTTCGGTGCCCAGCGGGTCGTCCAGGACATCCTCGCCGGGTTCTTCATCATCGCCGAGAAGCAGTACGGCTTCGGTGACGTCGTCACGATCGCCATCACCGGATCGGGGGAGGACGCGTCCGGCACCGTCGAGGACGTGACGCTGCGGGTGACGCGGCTGCGCTCGTCGGACGGCGAGGTCATCACCGTCCCGAACGGCCAGATCGTCAAGGCGGTGAATCTGTCGAAGGACTGGGCCCGCGCCGTCGTCGACGTCCCGATTCCGGCGGCCGCTGATCTCAACCACGTCAACGACATCCTCCGGACGGTCGGTCGGGACGCGTTCGCGGATCTCGATCTCGAACCGTTGCTCCTCGACGAGCCGACGGTCATGGGCGTCGAGTCCATCGAACTCGACACCGTCAACATCCGGATGGTGGCGCGCACCCTGCCCGGCAAGCAGTTCGAGGTCGGTCGGGCACTGCGCATCCGGGTCGCCGCCGCGCTGCGCAGGGAGGGCATCTTCATCGGACCCGACCTCTCGATGGACCAGGGGGACGCGACGTGAGCCGCCCGGAGGGTGCCCACGAGGCCCACGTGAGCGTGACCGTCGACGACCTCGGGGCGAAGCCCCGGAGGAAGTGGACCTGGCCGGACCACATCGGGCGGCTTCGTACGTCGACAGTCGTGCTCATCGTGGCCTTCCTCGGCACCGCGTTGCTGCGTAGCTACCTCATGGCTGCCGAGCCCGAGCCGAGCCAGCCCGACGCGGCCGTGCTGGTCCCGATGGAGACGACGCAGTACCAGCCGCCGACGACCACGCTTCCGCCGACCACCACGACGCCCCCGCCGAGTACGACCACCGGCCAGGAGGGCAGCGCGACCGGGACGAGCGACACGCCGACGACGTCGCCGTTGATCGTGCTGCCGCCGGGGCTGGTTCCGTCCGGGGTCGAGTTGCCGCCGGGTGTCGCTGTCGAGACGACGACCGCGCCCACGCCCAGCGCGTCCGTCGCGCCCACCACGACACCCTGACCCGGGTACCGCCGCGGGATTCGCCACCGAGTTGCCGGTGGGGGTCCCGCGGTGTCGTCGTCGCAGGCCCCGCGGTGGTGCCCGGTGCCCGGCCCGGGTCGTGTCTACACTGGCTCCTCGTGATCAGCGTCGAGAATGTGTCCAAGTCCTACAAGGCGTCCTCGCGGCCCGCGCTGGACAAGGTGAACGTCTCGATCGACAAGGGGGAGTTCGTCTTCCTGATCGGCGCGTCCGGTTCGGGCAAGTCCACGTTCATGCGACTGCTGCTCAAGGAGGAGACGCCGACGTCGGGTGACATCCATGTCGCCGACTTCCACGTCAACCGGTTGTCGGGTCGGCGGGTGCCGAAGCTGCGGCAGTCGATGGGGTGTGTGTTCCAGGACTTCCGGCTGCTCACCCGCAAGACGGTTGCCGAGAACGTCGCGTTCGCGCTCGAGGTGATCGGAAAGCCACGGGCGGTGATCGAGCGGACCGTCCCCGAGGTGCTCGACCTGGTGGGACTGTCCGGCAAGGCGGATCGCCTCCCGAACGAGCTCTCCGGTGGTGAGCAGCAGCGCGTCGCGATCGCGCGGGCTTTCGTCAACCGTCCGCTCGTCCTGCTCGCCGACGAGCCCACCGGCAACCTCGACCCCGACACGAGCGGCGACATCATGTTGCTGCTCGAACGGATCAACAGGACCGGCACGACGGTCGTGATGGCCACCCACGACAACCACATCGTCGACTCGATGCGCCGCCGGGTGGTCGAGCTCGACCTCGGTCGGGTGGTGCGTGACGAGGCGAGGGGGGTCTACGGCGTGGGTCGCTGACGCCCCCGCCGCCGACGAAACCGCCCCGACTCACGAAGGACCACCACTTCGATGCGTGCCAGCTTCATCTTCAGCGAGGTCTTCACCGGACTGCGCCGCAACATCACCATGACGATCGCGATGATCCTGACCACCGCGATCTCCCTCGCGCTGTTCGGTGGCGGCCTGCTCGTCGTCCAGATGGCGGGGAAGACCCAGCAGATCTTCCTGGACCGGGTGGAGGTGCAGATCTTCCTCACCGACGACGTCTCCACGTCCGACCCGGGCTGCACCGGCGACCTGTGCCGTGGGCTGCGTGAAGACCTCGAGGCCACCGACGCGGTGGTGTCCGTGCAGTACCTCAACCGGGAGGACGCGGTCGCCGACGCCAAGGAGCGTGTCTTCAAGGACCAGCCCGAGCTCGCGGCCATGGTGAGCCCGGAGGCGCTGCCCGCGTCGTTCAAGGTGCGTCTGTCCGATCCCGACCGTTTCGGTGTCGTCGAGGACACGTTCGCGACCAGACCGGGTGTCGACAGCGTGCTCAACCAGCGGGACCTCGTCGAGCGGCTGTTCAGTGTGCTCGGCGGCATCCGCAACGCCGCCTTCGCGATCGCCGTCGTCCAGGCGATCGCGTCGATCCTGCTGATCGCCAACATGGTCCAGATCGCCGCGTACACCCGCCGTACCGAGGTCGGGATCATGCGGCTGGTGGGAGCCACCCGTTGGTATACGCAGTTGCCATTCCTACTGGAGGCAGTGATGGCCGCGCTGGTCGGCGCGATTCTCGCGATCGTGGCACTGTTCACCGCGAAGAGTCTGTTCGTCGACGATGTCCTCGCGGACGTCTACGAGGCCAACATCGTCGCCCAGATCTCCAACAGTGACGTGCTCCTGGTGGCGCCGATCCTCGCCGTCGTGGGCGTCGGCATGGCTGCGATCACCGCGTACGTCACGCTGCGTCTGTATGTCCGCGAATAGCGCGGTTCCCCCTGACTACGAAGGAGCCCCGGCGATGTCGCCGGGGCTCCTTGCGTCATCGGATCAGGATGCCGGCGAGTAGGTGCCCTTGCCGGTGACCAGTGGCAGGTCGAGCGTCGTGCGGATGCCGGGAGGCGCCGCGACGACGGTGGGGATCGCGTTCACGATCCGTCCGGCCGCGGCGACGATTGCAGCGTGGTTGTGGTCGCCCTTGCGGCTGGTCGGGCAGATGTCGACGCGATACGACGGCTCGCCGACGATCTCCACGCGGTACGAGCCGCCGTCCTGCGCGGGACGGGCCCAGTCCGGACGCAGGTCGTCGCGCAACCGGGTGATGTGCTCGACCACGACGGCCGGCTTGCCGTCCACTGTCCCGGTGATCTCGAACCGGATCGCGGCGACACTGCCCTCGGGCACGTGGCCGGCGGCGATGTCGAACGACTCGGGTGCAGGTTCGCGCTCGTAGTGCTCGGTGATGCCGTCGAGCGTCACGCCGAGACCGGCCGCGAGCTGGTGCAGCGTCGTCCCCCACGCGATCGACAGGACCCCGGGCTGCAGCAGCATCGGGATCTCGTCCATGGGTTTGCCGAATCCCATGACGTCGAACATGACCTCGGCGCCGTCGTAGGTGGCGTAGTCGGCGATCTCGGTGCAGCGGATCGACTCGACCCGCTGGCAGGTGCTCGCGAACGCGAGCGGAATCAGGTCGTTCGCGAATCCCGGGTCGACGCCGGTGACGAATAGGCTCGCGCCGTGCTCGGCCGCGAAGGCGTCGAGCTTGTCGGGGTAGTCGCCGGGGATGACGTGCCACGGGTACTGCAGGATGACCGGCGCCGAGCCGACGACGTCGATGCCCGCGCCGAGGAACTGGCGGCAGTCGCCGATCGCCTCGGCGGTGCGGGTGTCGCCCATGGCGCAGTAGACGACGCAGTCGGGTGCCGCGGCGATCAGGTCGTCGAGGTCGCCGGTCGCGAGAATGCCGGTGACCGTGTCGGTCCCGGCGAGCTCACCGGCGTCCTTGCCCACCTTCTCGGGCGTCGAGACGCACACCGCGACGAGCTCGAATCGCGCGTCCTCGATCAATTGGGTCAGTGCGAGCCGGCCGACGTTGCCGGTGCCCACGTGGGCGACACGGATCGCCATGGATGTGTACCTCCTGCGGTTGGGGGAAGCGCTGAGCCTGTGCGTCGCGTCACAGTAGACGGCAATCCAGACAGCTGTCCATAAACCTGTTCACAAACGTGTCCCGTCGCGGTACCGTTCCGACCCATGGGACGTGTCGACGACAAAGTTGCTCTTATCAGTGGTGGTGCGCGAGGCATGGGTGCGGCACACGCGCGCATGCTCGTGGCGGAGGGCGCGAAGGTGGTGATCGGTGACATTCTCGACGACGAGGGCAAGGCTCTCGCTGCGGAGCTGGGGGACGCAGCGCGGTACGTGCACCTCGACGTCACCTCGCCCGACGACTGGACGGCCGCGGTCGCGACCGCAGTGGACGACTTCGGGAAGCTCAACGTGCTCGTCAACAACGCGGGCATCGTCAACGGTGCCCCGTTGCAGCACCTCAAGCTCGCGAAGTGGAAGCAGATCCTCGACGTCAACCTGACCGGCACCTTCCTCGGCATGCAGGTTGTGGTCGAGCCGATGATTGCCGCCGGCGGCGGGTCGATCGTCAACGTGTCGTCCGTCGAGGGCCTTCGCGGCAGCCCGTGGGCGCACGGCTACGTCGCCACGAAGTGGGGCGTGCGTGGGCTCGCGAAGTCCGCAGCTCTCGAACTGGCGCCGCACAACATCCGGGTCAACTCGATCCACCCCGGTCTCATCCGCACGCCGATGACCGAGGGTCTGCCCGAGGACCTGGTGAAGATCCCCCTGGGCCGCCCCGCGGAGTCGGAGGAGGTGTCGACGTTCGTGGTGTTCCTCGCCAGTGACGAGTCGTCGTACTCGACCGGCTCCGAATTCGTCATGGACGGCGGCCTGACCGCGGCGGTCCCGCACAAGTGACGCGGCTCCGGCGGCGCCGATCCGGCGCCGCCGGAATCCCGTTCGTGGGGGTGCCGCGAATCTCGCTCGTGGGGGTGCCGCGAATCTCATTGGTGCCGCGCCGGGCCACCGAACTATCGTGGGTGGTGAGCCAGGCCGGTGGCACGACGTCCCCGGCACATTGTCGTGGACCGGAGGGGCCCGCACGTGAAGGAAAAGGGCCGCAAGGTCATCGCCACGAACCGTAAGGCGCGGCACAACTACACCATCCTCGACACCGTGGAGGCGGGCATCGCGCTCGTCGGCACCGAGGTCAAGAGCCTGCGTGAGGGCAAGGCGTCCCTGGTCGACGCGTTCGCCACGGTCGACGACGGTGAGGTGTGGCTGCGGGGCCTGCACATTCCCGAGTACAACCACGGCAGCTGGACCAACCACGCGCCGCGGCGCACCCGCAAGCTGCTGCTGCATCGCCGCGAGATCGACAGTCTCGTCGGCAAGACGCGTGAGGGGAACCAGACGCTGGTTCCGCTGTCCATGTACTTCAGTGACGGCAAGGTGAAGGTCGAACTCGCCCTCGCGAAGGGCAAGCAGGACTACGACAAGCGGCAGGACATCGCCCGCCGCACCGCCGAGCGCGAGGTCACCCGCGAACTCGGCCGCCGCATCAAGGGCATGAGCCGCTGATCCAGGCACGCCGGCCGTGACCGCTGTCCTGCTGGCACTGGTCGCCGCCGTCGGCTACGGCGTCAGCGACTTCGTCGGCGGGCTGGCGTCCCGCCGGGTGGCCGCGCTCCGGGTGGTGCTCGTCTCCTACCCGGTGTCGCTTCTGATGGTGCTCGCGGTCGCGCCGTTCGTAGGCGGGGAGCTGACCCGGTCGGCGCTGCTGTGGGGCGCCGTGTCCGGGGTGACGTCCGGCCTCGCGGTGTGGTGGTTCTACCTCGCGCTGGCCGACGGCCCGATGTCGGTGGTGTCGCCGCTGACGGCGGTGCTGGTGGCGGGTGTTCCGGTCGGGGTCGGATTCGCGACCGGCGAGCGCCCCGGCGCGCTCGCGGGAGCGGGAGTCGTGCTCGCGCTCGTCGCGGTCGTCCTCGTGAGCCGGGAGACTCCGGAGGCAGCGGGGGAGGCCGTCGACGGTCACCGGGCCCGGTTCACGTCGACGGTGGCGTGGCTGACAGTCGGGTCGGGTCTGGCGTTCGCGTTCTCGTTCATCGGTCTCGACCGGGTCGGTGACGACTCCGGGCTGTGGCCGCTCGCGGTGTCGCGGGCCGCCGCCACTGCCGTGGTGTGGGTGGTCGCCGCCGCGTCCGGTCAGTTCCGGCTCCCGCCGCGCGATGTCGCCCGGCTCGCGATCGGGATCGCGCTCCTCGACGTGATCGCGAACGGCGCTCTGATGTTCGCGTTCTCGGGCGGCATGCTGTCCCTCGTCGCGGTGATCGGGTCGCTGTATCCGGCGGCGACGGTGCTGTTGGCGATGACCATGCTCGGGGAGCGCGTGGGGCGGCTGCAGCAGTTCGGCATGGTGCTGGCCGTCGCGGCGGTCGCGATGATCGCGATGGCGTGAGTCGTCAGTCGGCGTGACCGTTGCCGGTGTGCTTGGCGGCCACGGCCGTGGGCATGACGTCGTATCGGAGGTGGGCGCGCGCGAACTCGGCGGTGCCGTGAGTCAGGGATCGAAGGTCCACGGGGTAGCGGGCGAGTTCGATCTCGGGAACCTCGGCGCGGAGCAGTGCGGTGCCGGGCTCGGGGGTTTCGGTGCCGAGCACGTGGCCGCGCCGGGCGGACAGGTCGCCGAGGACGGCGCCGAGGTAGTCGTCGGGCAGCGTCACCCGTACCGCGGCGACGGGTTCGAGCAGTCGGATCTCGGTGTGCCCGGCCGCGTCCTTGATCGCGAGCGCGGCCGCCGTCTGGAAGGCGGCATCGGAGGAGTCGACGGAGTGGGCTTTCCCGTCGACGAGGGTGACCCGCACGTCGACGAGGGGATTGCCGGTCGCCACCCCCGACGACAGTTGCGTCCGCACACCCTTCTCCACCGACGGGATGAAGTTCTTGGGGACCGATCCGCCGACGATCTTCACCGCGAACTCGAATCCGGAACCCGCTGGGAGTGGCTCGACCTCCAGATCGCAGATCGCGTACTGCCCGTGACCGCCGGACTGTTTGACGAGGCGGCCATGGCCGGATGCACTGCCCCCGAACGTCTCCCGCAGAGCCACCCGGTACGGAACCGTGTCGACGTGCACGCCGTGTCGGGTGCGGAGCCGGTCGAGGGTGACCTCGGCGTGCGCCTCGCCCGTGCACCACAGCACGATCTGGTGCGTCTGCGGGTTCTGCTCGAGCCGGAGCGCGGGATCCTCGACGACCAGCCGGGCCAATGCCTGGGACAGCTTGTCGTCGTCGGCCTTGCTGTGCGCCTCCACGCCGATCGGGAGCAGCGCGGCGGGCAGCGGCCACGGCGGCATGGGATCGGCCGAGGCGTCGTCGGCGAGCGTGTCCCCGATGCGCGTGGAGGCGACCTTCGGGACGCACACGACGTCGCCGGCCTTGGCTTCCGGAATCGGGTGCGTGGCCTTGCCGAACGGCCCGG
This sequence comes from Rhodococcus gannanensis, assembly GCF_042681175.1. NCBI lineage: Bacteria > Bacillati > Actinomycetota > Actinomycetes > Mycobacteriales > Nocardiaceae > Rhodococcus > Rhodococcus gannanensis. The sequence continues at coordinate 617,956 of NZ_JBHUFB010000010.1, read as the reverse complement.
ACAGCGTCGTCAGCCGATCCTCGGTGGCACCGTCGGCGCCGATCACCTGGAGGTGGGTGTCGGGCCGCAGGGTGCCGGCGAACACCCGCACCAGGTTGATGCGACCGACGTACGCGTCGCCGGTGATTCGGATGACCTGCGCCGTCAGCGGGGCATCGGGGTCCGCGGCCGGGCCCGGGCCGACGCGGTGTGTGGGGTCGGGGAAGGAGCCGGCGATCAGGTCGAGGAGTTCCGTCGAACCGAACCCGGAGTCGGTGACGGCCAGCGCGGGATGCAGGGTGCAGTCGACGATCTCGTGCCGCAGCCCGGCGAACAGCGCATCGGTGTCCAACTCCTCCCCGCCGAGATACCGCTCCATCAACGAGTCGTCGAGACCGGAGATCGCCTCGACGAGGCTCTCCCGGGCGGCGGCGGTGTCGGGTGCCGACTCGACGTCACCGTAGGTGCGGCCGGTCAGCAGGTCGACGGAACCGACGGGGACGCCGTCAGCCAGAACGGGCTGGTACACCGCTCGCAACGTGTCGGGGCCGAGTCCGAACGCGTCGTGGCACAGGGTCAGGATGTCGTCGAAGCTCTCGCGGGCCTGATCGAGTTTGGACACGACGATCGCGCGTGGCACGCCGGCCTCGGAGGCCTCGCGCCACAGGGCGCGGGTCGGCGCGGTGACGGGATCGGTCGCGGACACCACGAACACACCCGCGTCGGCGGCGCGGATCCCGGCGCGCAGCTCGGCGTCGAAGTCGGGATGCCCGGGCGGGTCGAGGACGTTGATCCGGACTCCGTTCCAGTCCAGGGGGAGCACCGACAGCTGCACCGACCGTTGCTGTTGGTGTTCGACATCCTCGAAGTCGGAGACCGTGGTCCCGTCGGCGACGCGCCCGGCCTTCGTGACCGCACCCGCGGCCAGCGCCAGCGATTCGGAGAGCGTGGTCTTCCCGACGCCGCTGCAGCCGACGAGAACGACGTTGCGTATCTGCTCGGTGTCCGGTGCGGCCGGCTGAGACCGGGACGATGATCGGTCGGCCACGTCGAGCCTCCTCACGCCGGCGATGTCGCCAGGGCGGCGGCGGTGCCGGCTCGGGGTCGAGTCTAGGCGCGGCCGCGTGGCCGATCCGGGCGAATCGGCCACGCGTGCCCCAGCTGTGACCTCGAGGAAATGTCTCCCGGTCCTTGTCCCACTTCGCGACTGTCTACTTCGCGACGCGCTCCCACATCTGCAGGTACGCCTCGGCGCCACGGCTCATGTCGTCGATGATCTGGTCACCGTCCGCTCCGGCGGCGTTCCGCATGTCGGCGATCCAGTCGGGAATCAGTCCGTACTGGGCGACGCCGTCGGTGTTGACGTCGAAGACGCGCTCGCCGGTGCGCTGACGGTCCATCACCGTGCCGCCGTCGAAGGTGGTGTACGGGTAGACCAGCGGATGTTCTGCGGCGTCCTTGCGCGGGGCGGCCTGCGGGCCGAAGCCGTTGGTGTCCGCGCCGTAACCGAAACCGAAGTAGTAGTCGTCGCTGCGCTGGGCGCGGGCCTCGCGCCACGACGTGACGAAGCCGGGGGCGCGGTCAGCCTTGGGATCCTGACCCGGCTCGCGTTCCTGGGCGTCGAGCTGGCCCGCGTACAGCGCCACGAATCCGCCGAGCGCGTAGATCCGCCCGTAGAACTTGGGGTCCGACCAGCTGTGGCTCGACACCACGCCCGAGTACCCGGCGTCCTCGAGGATGTCGAGGGTGGCGTCTGCGGTCTTGACGCTCATGTGGTCGATGTCGACGATCATGCCGCGGTCCATCATTCCGCGGATCATGTGCTCGCCGAGTGGTGTCAGGCCACGGACGTTGCACAGTGGTCCCTCGGGGTAGACCGGCGTGGTGACGCCCGGCGGCAGTGCCGCCAGCGCCTGCGCCGGACCGTCTCCCATCGACAGCAGCGGATTGTCGTGCTCGGCGGTGGTGCAGGGCTCGGCCTCCCAGAACCGACCGGTGCCGAGGAAGTTGCCCGCGTTCACCGCGACGCCCTGGACGCCTGGGTCGAAGCGGACGCCGCCGAACGCATTGTCGAACTTGTGGGTGACGATCATCTGCCGCACACCCATCGCGTAGACCTCGTCGAGGCCGCGGTCGACGTCGGCCTCGGTGCACTGCGCGACGCCGTCCTGGATGCCGCAGCCGAACGGTTCCGACACCTCGATGCCGAGTGTCACCGCGAGCTTGCCCTCGGCGGCGACCCGGCGGACCTCCTCGGGGGAGCTGACGATCCGGAACCAGCCGCGGCCGGGCCCGCCGTACTGGGCGTCCACGTAGTCCTGGATGGCGTGAGCCTGTGCCGCCTGTTCGCGGACGGTGTCCATGTCGTTGCAGGAGCGGCTCTTGAGCGGGTAGACCTCGCACAGCACGTGGTTGTTCACCAGCAGGTTGGTGAAGATGCGCAGGCCGCCGCGCCAGGCCCGCTCGACCCACTTGTAGTAGGTCTGTTCGTGGGTCAGGGAGTCGTGCGACGGCCAGTCCGCGAAGGTGGGCCAGCCGGTGGTGTCGTGGCCGGTGAACGGGCTGCCGTGGGAGATGACGTCCTCGAGCAGCGCGGGCAGTCCGTCGCTGCCGTGGTCCTCGCAGTCGCGCAGCGCGACGGTGATGCCCTGCGGGTCGTAGGGGGTGCCGCAGTGCACGTCGCCGCCGATGAACAGGTTCGCGTTCATGTGCACGTGGGTGTCGATGAAGCCGCGGACCTCGCCGTTCGGGCCCGTGCCCGACAGGGGAGTGCCGGTGGCGCCCACCTCGGAGTCGGGGAAGTCGGCGCAGCCCTCGGCGCGGGTGAGGGTGAAGCGGCCGCCGTTCGGGTCGACACCCGGCTCGGTCGACCACAGGCGACCGTCGTGCGTGGTGAGCTGCGTGCCGTTCGAGGTCGCGGTGAGGCTGTACACACCGTCGGTGTTGGTGAGCGTCCAGTCCGTCGCCGGGGTCGCGTCGCGGGTGGTGACGACCGCGTTGCCGTCGTCGTGGGCGAGCATGTCTCCGCCGCGTCCGTACAACATGAACCGTCCGAGCTGTGCGGCGTGCAGTCGGAACGCCTCGGCCTCGTCTGGGGTTCGCGCGTCCGCGCGGGGGCCGTCGGGGGTGACGCGGACGAAGGCGTCGGCCGTCTCGGACCGCAGTGAGAAGCAGCCGTTCGCGAGACCGAACACCGGATCGTCGCCCGGGAGCGTGGGTAACTGTGCGGGCGCTGCGGAGGCGGTGACGGCGCCGGCGGCCAGCGCGACGGCGAGGCCGATCGCGGGCAGGACGCGGCCGAGGCGGGCTGCAAGTCTCATCTGTGTCCGAAGTCTCCCCGTTGACTGAGTGTGCTGTGGATCAACTGCCGCATGTCGGTCCGGAGCGTAGGGGGCTATTGGACGAATGTCCAGATATCTACTCGAGACACGCCGAGAAGAAACGAGGATGAAATCTCCGCGCGGGGGCGTTACAGTGTGTGGTCCCAGCAGGTTGCTGGGGACGTACGGGGCTGAACGGTTTCGACTGCGTACGTTGAGTCAGGGGAAGCGTGTCGGTGCAGGCAAGAGACCACCGTAAGCGTCGATGCAACCAATTAAGCGCCGATTCCAATCAGCGCGACTACGCTCTCGCTGCCTAAGTAGCGAAGCGTGTCTGTCAGTCCGATCTCGCCCTCGGGTCGGGTACTGGCATCAGCTAGAGGGCTTCACCGCACGGCTCGGTCACGGAGTCGGACGGGACATCACACAGTGACTGGGATCGTCATCACGGCTTGTTCGCGGGACCGGGAGATCCAAGTAGAGGCATAGCGAACTGCACACGGAGAAGCCCAGGCGAAGCTGCGTAGGACCCGGGTTCAATTCCCGGCAGCTCCACGAACGAGGGCCCCGGACCACACGGTCCGGGGCCCTCGTCGTGTCCGGGCCGGGGGTCGTACGCTGGCCGCGTGGACCAGGAACCCGCCGATTTCGCGCACACCGAGGCCGCGGCCCGTCGACGCCGGGAGAAGGCAACGCACCTCGCGCGATTCGTGTGGGACCGCGCGATCACCGGTGACGAACTCCTCGCCATGGCCGATGACCGGCTGCGCAAGCTGGCCCGGGAGGCGGGGGCGAATCCGCCGAGCACCCGGGAGACGTGGACCGTCGTCGCCGAGCTGCTCGGCGAGAAGACCCGCTGGGCCGACGCCCATCCCGACGATCCGCGGGCCGTCCCGGCCTACGCCGACGAGAAGATCACCTGGGTCAAGCCGCCGCTGCCGCCCTGGCCCGGCCGCTGACCCCCTGCCCACCTGCCCGACCCGTACGGCTGAAAGTGGCGTTCGTCTCGTTCAGTCGCATGAACGGCACGTTCAGCCCGACGGCTGGGGGCGCGTTCGGTGAGATCGGGGGTCGGTCAGCAGTTGCTCGGCGCGGCCTGGCCGGCGAAGCGGTCGCCGAGGAAGGCGAACGCGCCGGGGATGCCCTCCAACGCTGCCGGCCCGTGATCGCCGGGCAGGACGTTCAGAACGACCGGGGTTCCGCCCCGGCACCACCGGCTCATCGTTGCCGCCACCGAGGACGCGGGACTGAGCTGATCGCTCGCGCCGTGCCACGCGAACACCGGGGCACGCGGCACTCCCGGATACGACATCAGGCTGTTCTCGTCGAACACCGCTCGCATCTCCGGTGCGAGTACCCGCGCCGGATCGGCGGTGACCTCGGGGGTGCTGCGGCCGGCGCCCGCGTTGATGATCTGTTCCTGGCAGGCGTTGGCGATGCTGTCGCGCAGCGCCGACCCTGCGGGTGTCAGGAACGCGGAGGGTTCGATGCGCCCGGCGTACTCGCGTTCGAGGCCGAGGGTGGCGGCGAAGGCCAACCCGAACAGCGGGTGCGGTGCCAGGCCCAGTCCGGACGCGAGTTCGGACAGGTTCGTCGGAACGCCACCCTGCGCGACGCCGACGATCGGCAGCTCCGGCGCGTACGTCGGTGCCAGCGCCGCCGCCCATCCCGATGCCATCCCGCCGCCGGAGTAGCCGACCAGCCCGACCGGGCTGCGCACCAGGCGCAGCTCGGGAAGTCGTTTGACGGCACGGATTCCGTCGAGCACGATCTGCCCGCCGAGCTTGGCGGCGCCGTAGGCACTGGTCGGGCCGAGGTGATCGGGCAGGGCGACTGCCCAGCCGCGCAGCAGCAGCGGAGCCAGCGCCGGAGCCTCGGTGAGTCCGCCGTTGAACAGCGTGTGCGACGGCCCGCACTGTGTGCCGAGGGAATTGATGATCGCCTGGAACGACACCAGCGGCCGATCCACTCCGCCGCGCGGCACCATCACCGTCGTCGCCGCGGCGATCGGTGCACCGGACGAATTGGTGGACCGGAACAGCAACTGCCAGCCGTCGGCGTTGCCGTAGCGGGACACGTCGACGGGTCGCACGCGCAGCACGTCGCCGTTGGCCCGGGCCGCGACATCCGGTGGAGCCGAGTAGAACGGGTCGGGATCCGCGACGGGCGTCGTCGGCTGCGCCGCGGCGGGTGGCGCGATCAGGGCGGCGAGCAGCGCGGTGGCGAACAGGGCAGCGAGGGCGGACGTGGTCCGCCGGAGCACAGAGTGCATGGTCGTCCCCTTCCATCGGCAAGGCTACGACTCCGGCCGGGTGCTCGCAGCGCTAACCTGACCCGGTGCCTACCGAACTGCCGATGTTTCCGCTGGGAACGGTGCTGTTCCCGGGTGAAGCGCTGCCGCTGCAGGTGTTCGAGCCGCGCTACCTGACGATGGTGGACCACTGCCTCGCGCAGCCCGACCGGTTGCGGTTCGGGGTGGTGCTGATCGCCCGCGGCCACGAGGTCGGTGGCGGCGACGACCGGACCGGTGTAGGGACGATCGCCCGGATCACCTCGTGCCGGCCCGGCGGCGGTGCCCGGCTGCTGATCGGCAGTGTCGGCGAGCAGCGGATCCGGGTCGACGAGTGGCTGCCCGACGACCCGTACCCGAGGGCCGTGGTCACGGAGTGGCCGGACGAGCCGTCGGACGTGTCGGATGCGGCGGCCGGGGAGCTCACCGACAGGCTGGCCGAGTTCGCCGACCTCTTCGCGCGCTTCTCGGTGCGGCAGGGACGTCCCGCGCTGCCGGTCCCGGTCTGGGCGGACCTGCCCGGCACCGACGGTGACCGCGGTTTCGCGCTCGCTCGCAGCCTGCCTATCGGTGCGATCGACAGGCTGCGAGTGCTGTCCGCGCCGGGGCCGGGGGATCGGGTTCTCGTCCTCTGTGACGCACTCGCCGACGTCGTGGCGGCCCTGAGGTTCCGGCTCGCGGACCCGGGCGGTGCCGAGTAGGAGGCGTGATGCGTGGTGACGCGGCCGTCGTGGCGGCAGTGGCCGTGGGAGGGGCGCTCGGGGCGCTCGCCCGGTACGGCGTCGCCCGCATGATTCCCGCCGCTCCCGACACGTTCCCGTGGGCTACGTTCACGGTGAACGTCCTCGGCTGCCTGCTGATCGGAATCCTGCTCGTCCTCGTCACCGAGGCGTGGACGGCGCACTTCCTGCTGCGGCCGTTCCTCGGGGTCGGGGTGCTCGGTGGCTTCACCACGTTCTCCACCTACGCCGTCGAGATCGTAGGCCTCACCGACGAGGGGCGGCCGGTGCTCGCGTTCACCTATCTCGCGGGCACGCTCGTTGCGGCACTCGCGGCGGTCGTCGCCGGAGTGTGGTTCACCCGCGCCGCGGTCGGCGTGGCGGTCACGAAGGGATCCGACGATGGCTGACGATCCGAAAAAGCATGTCCTCGGATCGGTTTCCGCAGCACGCCTGTCGATGCTGCTCGGTGCCGACGACCTGTGGCATCACACGCCGAAGTTCCAGGAGATCGTCCGACGCGCTCGCGACGCCGGACTGGCCGGTGCCAGCGTGTGGCGGGGGATCGAGGGTTACGGGGCGTCCTCGCACATCCACACGACCCGGCTCCTCGACCTGACGGACGGACTGCCGGTACTCGTCGTGATCGTCGACGACGAGGAAAGGATCCGCGCCTTCCTGCCGACGATCGCCGAACTGCTCACCCAGGCGACGGTGACCGTGGAGCCGGTCGAGCAGGTGCGCGTGAGCGAACAGTGACCACCGTCCTGCTGGTGATGCTCGGCGGCGCCATCGGCGCACCCGCTCGCTTCCTCCTCGACCGCACCGTCCAGTCCCGGCACGACTCGGTGTTCCCGTGGGGCACCCTGTGCGTCAACCTGATCGGGTCGCTGATCCTCGGTGCCCTCGCGGGGGCCGCGACCGCCCACGACGGCGCATTGTGGACGGTCCTCGGGACCGGATTCTGCGGGGCGCTGACCACCTACAGCACCTTCGGGTACGAGACGGTCCGACTGCTCGAAACGGGTGCACGTGCGATCGCCGTCCTCAATGTCGCGGTCAGCGTCGTGGCCGGTGTGGCCGTGGCTGCGCTCGGGTTCGCCGCCGGTGGCGCAGTTCTCGCCTGACCCGCGCCGGGCGCCGCGGCCTGGCACACTCGGGCCGATCCCATCCGACAGCACCTGGAGCAAGATGACGGCGACGATCACGCGCGCGGTGTTCACCGGTGTCCTCGCGGCCGTCGGCGCCGGCCTCGTCGTCGGGGTCGTCGGCCGAATCCTGATGCGTGCCACGACCCTCCTCGCGGGTGGGACCCCCGGCTTCTCCTGGAGCGGATCGGCGTCCGTCGTCGTGGTCTACGCGGTCGCGATGATCCCGGGCGCGATCGTCGCGGCCCTGACGACGCGGCGCGGGTCGACGCTCCCGCTCGTGGCGGGCGCGGTGCTGCTGTGTTTTCCGGCCGTCGGCATCGCGTCCGAGGAGGTCGGGTACCTCGGCGACCTCGGCCCGGTGCGGCTGGCGGCGGTCCTCGTGTGCGGCACAGCGGTCTTCGGGACGCTCGCGCTGCTGCCGCTGGTGACGTTGCGGCTGGTCCGACTCGCCACCGCGACGCGGGTGCCCGCGTCGTGATCGAATGACGCTGCACCAACGCGAACTCAGGAGGTCGTCGTGGCACATGAACGGGCCGGTCAGCCGGCGCAGGCGCAGGATCTCGAGGATCTCGCACACCTGGTGACCGCGTACTTCAGCGTCGTGCCCGACGCGACCGACCCGGATCAGCGGGTGGCCTTCGGTACCTCCGGACATCGAGGATCCAGCCTCGTTGGTGCGTTCAACGAGGCTCACATCCTCGCGACCACGCAGGCAATCGTGGAGTACCGCGCGTCGCAGGGCATCACCGGTCCGCTGTACCTCGGGCGGGACACCCACGCGCTCTCGGAGCCGGCGTGGACCAGCGCCCTGGAGGTGCTGGGCGGCAACGCTGTCGACGTACTGATCGACGCCGCCGACCGGTACACGCCCACCCCGGCGGTCAGCCACGCCGTCCTGAGGCACAACGAGTTCGGGCCCGCTGCCGTCGCCGACGGCATCGTCGTCACCCCCTCCCACAACCCGCCCCGCGACGGTGGATTCAAGTACAACCCGCCGCACGGCGGCCCCGCCGGATCCGATGCGACGTCGGTGATCCAGGACAGGGCGAACGAGCTGCTTGCCACCGGTCTCACCGGGGTGCGGCGGGTGCCGCTGGCGAAGGCGCTCGCGACCGTCGCGTACCCGTTCGACTTCCTCGGCAGCTACGTCGACGACCTCCCGTCGATGGTCGACCTCGACGCCGTCCGCACCGCAGGTGTCCGGATCGGTGCGGACCCGATGGGTGGTGCCGCCGTCGACTACTGGGGCGAGATCGCGCAGCGGCACCGCCTCGACCTCACGGTGGTGAACCCGCTGGTCGACGCGACGTGGCGGTTCATGACCCTCGACACCGACGGCAAGATCCGGATGGACTGCTCGTCGCCGGACGCGATGGCCTCGCTGATCGGGGCGCGGGACCGGTACGACATCGCGACGGGCAACGACGCCGACTCCGACCGGCACGGCATCGTCACCCCGGACGCCGGGCTGATGAACCCGAATCACTACCTCGCCGTCGCCATCGACCACCTGTTCACGCATCGCGAGGGGTGGCGCGCCGGGACGAAGGTGGGCAAGACGCTCGTCAGCTCGTCGATGATCGACCGGGTCGTCGCGGGCCTCGGACGGGAACTGGTCGAGGTGCCCGTCGGGTTCAAGTGGTTCGTGCCCGGTCTGTTGTCCGGGGAGCTCGGCTTCGGTGGTGAGGAGAGCGCCGGCGCCTCCTTCCTGCGCCGCGACGGCCGGGTGTGGACCACCGACAAGGACGGCATCGTGATGGCGTTGCTGGCGTCGGAGATCCTCGCGGTGACCGGGGCGTCGCCCTCGCAGCGCTACCGGCAGCTGGTCGACCGCTTCGGTGACCCGGTGTACGCGCGGGTCGACGCGCCCGCGGACCGTGCCCAGAAGGCGGCGCTGGCGGCGCTGTCCCCGGAGGCGGTCACCGCGACCGAGCTCGCGGGGGAGCCGATCACCGCGACCCTCACCTCGGCACCCGGCAACGGTGCGCCGCTCGGCGGTCTGAAGGTGTGCACCGAGAGCGCATGGTTCGCGGCGCGACCGTCCGGAACCGAGGACAAGTACAAGATCTACGCGGAGTCGTTCCGCGGCCCGGACCATCTCGCACAGGTGCAGGAGGCGGCCCGCGACGTCGTGCAGGGAGCGCTCGCCGGCGCCTGACCCGTCACCGGGGCCGGTGGGGTGCGCGCCTACCATTCGTTCCGAGATGAGTGAGCCGACAGCAAACAGTCCCGAGACGAGTGCCCCGACGTCGTCGACGCGGCTTCCTTCCGAGATCTGGGTGCTGGTCAGCGCCGCGTTCGTCATCGCGCTCGGCTACGGCATCGTCGCGCCCGCGTTGCCGCAGTTCGCCGTCAGCTTCGGTGTCGGGGCGTTCGCGGCGACGGTGGTCATCTCGTCGTTCGCGTTCATGCGGCTCGTGTTCGCTCCGGTCAGTGGCTCGCTGGTGCAGCGGCTGGGGGAGCGGCCCGTCTATCTCACCGGTCTGCTGATCGTGGCGGTGTCGACGGGGGCGGTGGCGTTCTCGTCCGGCTACTGGCAGCTGCTGGTGTTCCGCGGGCTCGGCGGTATCGGCTCGACGATGTTCACCGTGTCCGCGCTCGGCCTGCTGATCCGCATCACCCCAGCACACATGCGGGGCCGGGTGTCCGGCCTGTACGCCACCTCGTTCTTGTTCGGCAGTATCGGCGGCCCGCTCGTCGGTGCGGGGCTCGTCGGGTTCGGGTTGCGGGTGCCCTTCCTCATCTACGCCGTCGCGCTGCTGGTCGCGGCGGCCGTCGTGTACCTGCGACTCAAGGACTCACCGCTCGCCGAACCCGACCAGCAGGCCGGGCACGTGGAGTCGATGACGTTCCGTGACGCCCTGCGGTCACCGATCTATCGGGCCGCGCTGCTGTCGAACTTCGTGAACGGGTGGGCGGTGTTCGGCGTCCGGGTGGCGCTGGTGCCGCTCCTCGTGGTCCAGGCGCTGAATGCGGGCGAGGGCTACGCCGGTATCGCGTTGACTGTCTTCGCGATCGGGAACGCGCTCGTGCAGATCCAGGCCGGACGCCTCTCCGACGCGCACGGTCGGCGCCCGTTCGTGCTGATCGGACTCGTCGTCGCCGGAACGTCGACGGCGCTGCTCGGGTTCAGTCCGAACCTGTGGGTGCTGTTCGGGCTCTCCGCGCTGGCCGGGGTGGGGTCGGGGTTCATGAATCCGTCGCAGCAGGCCGCCGTCGCAGACGTCGTCGGATCGAAGGCGCGTGGCGGACCCGTGCTGGCGGCGTTCCAGATGGCGTCGGACGTGGGGTCGGTCCTCGGTCCGCTCGTCGCGGGTCTACTCGCCGAGCAGGTGTCCTACGGTGTCGCGTTCGCGATCACCGGTGCGCTGACGGTGCCGGCGATCGTCGCGTGGGCGATGGTGCCCCGGTCGGCGCGACGCGGCGTTCCCGTCGCGGGCGAGGGCGCCGACGGCAGCGAACCCGAGGCGCGGTCGCGGTAGCGATCATCCCGCGACGGCCACGCCGATGAGGTGGCCCACGAGGTAGGTGGCGCCGACCGCGACGAGCCCGAACACCAGTTGTCGGATCGCACCGCGCAGCAGCGGTTGCGACGTCAGGTGCGAGGTCGTGGCCCCGACGAGGAGCAGGCCGCCGCAGCCAACCGCGAGACCCGCCGCCAGTGACTCGAAGCCGAGCAGGTACGGGATCAGCGGGATGATCGCGCCGATCGCGAACATGACGAACGACGACGCCCCCGCGACCAGTGGGGACGGCTTCTCCGTCGGGTCGACGCCGAGCTCGTGCGTCAGGTGGATCGTGACGGCCTGCTCGGGGTCGCGGTGCACCTCGGCGGCGGCGGCCAGCGCGGTCGGTTCGCTCATCCCCATCTCCACGAAGGTGCCGACCAGTTCGGTCTGTTCGGACACGGGGTGACGTTTCTGTGCGCGGCGCTCGACCCGGACCTCGGCGTCGATCTGCTGGTTCGCCGTCGACACGGATGCGTACTCGCCGAGCGCCATCGAGAACGCTCCGGCCGCGAGGCCTGCGATTCCGCTCATCACGATCTCGTTCGCGGCCAGTCCGGCACCACCGACACCGGCGAGCAGTGAGGTGTTCGTCACCAGCCCGTCCATCGCCCCGAATGCCGCCGCTCGCAGCCATCCGCCGGAGACGTCGGCGTGCCGGTGGTCGAAGTCGTGCGGCAACGAGCCGTGGGGGAGGCCGGGCGCCTGCACGGCCGGTCGTTCCGGCCCGTCGGACGGCGGCTGTGAGCTGCCGGGACGAGGTGACGCCACGTCATCCATGAATCGAATGTACGCGCCGCGTGAGTACGGTGAGAGTCGTGTGGAAGCCCGTCGTCAGTCTGCTCGCTCGCCTCGGTCTGGCGGCCGTCTGGCTCGTGTCGGGGGCGGTCAAGCTCGCCGACCCGATGCAGACGGTGGTGGCGGTCCGGGCGTATCAGTTGCTCCCGGAGGACCTGGTTCGCCCAGTGGCGTCGGTGATGCCGATGTTCGAGATCACGCTCGGCCTGTTGCTGCTCGTCGGCCTCGCGGTGCGAGCGACCGCGGTCGCGTCGGCGGCGATGCTGCTCGTCCTGATCGGGGTCATCGTCTCCGTGTGGGCACGGGGCCTGTCCATCGACTGCGGATGCTTCGGCGGTGGCGGAGTCGCGGACGTCGACGGCTGGGACTACGCCCGCGAGATCGCCCGCGACGTCGGCTTCCTCGTACTCGCGGTCTGGCTGATCGTGTTCCCACGCAGCCCGGTCGCGCTCGGGCCGGGGTCGCGCGCCATGCTCTCAGTGCCAGCTCAGCAAGAGGTGACACAGTAAAACCGTACTTACCCAGCAGAATCCATCCACGGACATACCGGACCGGAGGACCGCACCGTGAGCAGCAAGAAGGTCAAACCCGTCAAGGCGGCACCGCAGGCCACGTCGAGTCGATCGACGTACATCCTCGGTGGCCTCGCGGTGGTGGTGATCGCCGTCGTCGTGATCGCCGGTGTGCTGTGGAGCAGCAACCGCAGCAAGCCTCGCAACGAGGGCTACGGCGGGGTGTCGAACTCGGCCGTGCAGGTGACCACCGATGCCGACGGCGGGATCCTCGTCGGTCTGCCCGACGCGACCACGACGATCGACCTCTACGAGGATCCGATGTGCCCGTACTGCGCGGAACTCGAGCACACCAACGGTCAGGAGATGGCGCAGAAGATCGACGAGGGCTCCCTCGCGGTCCGCTACCACACGCTGGACTTCCTCAACCGGTTGTCGGCGAGCGGCGACTACTCCTCCCGCGCGGCCGGCGCGTTGATGTGCGTCGCGGACAGCGGCGACGCGATCGCGTTCTCGGCGTTCCACACGGCGTTGTTCTCGTCGGACAACCAGCCCGCGGAGAACGGCAGCTCGGACCTGAGCAACGCCGATCTCGCGGACCTCGCCCGTGACGCGGGCGCGAACGACGAGGCGGTGACCTGCATCGCCGACGGCGCGAAGGTCGCGGATGCGACCGCCGCCGCGCAGACCGGTCGTGAGGCGCTCGCCGCCACGGGTGCCGCGGGCACCCCCGCGGTGAT
>NZ_JBHUFB010000010.1:535409-604853 GCF_042681175.1 Rhodococcus gannanensis | reverse complement strand
ACGCGCTCGGCAACCCGAACTGGGTGTCCGAACTCAACTGACGACCTCTCGGTGGTCGGCGCCGACAGCGGCGCCGACCACCCAGTCGAGGCGGATAGCAGTTCTGACCAGCCGATTTGTTGCCGCAACAGATGGTGGTGTAACTTTTTCCAGGCGAGAGCGGAACGGCCCGGATCGATTCGGACCAGCCGGACCGGGCTCGAACAAGTGAACACGGGGCTATGGCGCAGCTGGTAGCGCACCACACTGGCAGTGTGGGGGTCAGGGGTTCGAGTCCCCTTAGCTCCACAAGACGAAACCCGCTCTGTTCTCGGACAGGGCGGGTTTCGTCGTATCTGGGCACCTACCAGGAAATCTCGACCTCGATCTCCGACTCCTCGCCCCGCTCGATCTCGACCTTCAACTTCACCACCGGCGGGATGTCGACGCGCACCGTCTTGTTGTTCACGACGAAGGACACCTCGTTGTGGCGCGCGATCGCATCGGCGAGGTCGCGTAGCCGCTGCGCGGCGTCTTCGCGGCTGAGTTCGGTCTTGGTCTCGTGTTCGAACAGTTCGTCGCTCATCCGACCATCTGAGCTGACGTGAACCGGGCGGTCAAGGGACGTCACGGCAACGCCGCGGGAACATCTGCCGACGGGTTGGTCAGCGTGAGCGCGTTGCGGACCGGGTCCCGTCGGTCGCGGCCGAGGAGTCCGCGGTCAACGTCACCTCGCAGCGGTTGTGGCGCGCTGCCCGGGGCGTGGCGGAAACCGGCGGCGGAGCACTGTCGATCTTCGAGCTGATGGGGCGTCCTGCAGCGTCGGCGGTGCGGCCGGCATCGTGAACCGATCCGAGGTGCCTTCGTCACCAGGCGCGTAGCCGATCCGGTGTCACCCGCACGAGAACCGAATAGGACTGCCGGAACTCGTCGGGTGGCATGTCGATCGAGGTGAAGCCGCGCTCGTACTTCCGGGCGTACGCGGCCCACTCGGCCGCGGTGGGCCCGGATTCGTCGATCACGGCCTTTCCGGTGAACACCGCGACATCGCCGCCGTGGGCGTCCGAGTTGAGGTGCAGGGCCACACCGGGGCTGGTGGTGACATTGCGCAGCTTGGCTGTCCCAGGCTCGCTGAACAGCAGGAAACTGCCGTCGGACCAGAGGAACCAGACAGGGGTGGGCACGGGCGCGAGATCCGGGCGGACGGTCGTCAGCCAGATGACGTCTTCGCCGATCAGTCGCTCGGTGACCCGTGGGGAGATCTCGAGTGTCGCCATGTCGACGTAACGCGGTGGCGCTGCCGGTCATTCCCCGCCGGGTGGAGCGGTCGGTTCGGTCGAGTGCGGCCAGGCGCTATCGTCGGGCCAATGGATCTCGTGGTCACGTCGGACACCGGACCGGTCGGCGACGTGTACCGGCTGGCGAGCGAGTTGCAGGACGCCGGAGCCGACTTCGCTGCCGCCACGAAGGCGGTCCCCGGCACCCTCGTGATCTGTCTGCGCTGCCTGCCCGAGAGCGGCGGCCGGAGGTCGTTCACCCGCTTCGAGAGGACCGAACCCTCGATGCTCGTCGACGCCTGTGTGTCCGAGGAAGCGATGGGTGGACGCACCGCAGCGCAGCAACGCGAGGCTGTTGGGGAGCTGTTGCGCCACTGGATCGGAAAGGCGTCGCGATTGCGGTCGGCGCCGTGGTCACCCTCCCAGCGGGCCCAGCTCAGGCAAGCCGCCGAACAGTCCCTGACGACGCTCGGATGGCTCTACGGTCCACGGTCCCGGGCCGCCGAACTGTGCCGGGCGGGAATCCCTCTGGACGACATCGCCGAGGCGACAGGGCTCCCGCTGAGCGAGGTCGAAGACCTGTTCGCCGACCCGCTCTGACCCTGCCGCCGGTCCTGTCCGGGCTGTGCCGGCCTCGGGAGGTCAAGGACGAGTCCGGGCCCCCACGGCGACCGGGAGGGCGCGATGATCCTGGAATGGTGGACGCCTCGGAGGTGTTGGCGATGAGTATGAGCGATCAACCGGAACTCAGCCCTGAGGGCTGGGTACGTGACCAGACCGAGAAGATCCTGGAACAGGGAACGACCGACGGCGTTCAGGCGTTGGATCGCCCGATCGTCCTCTTCACCACCACCGGGGCGAAGTCGGGCAAGCAGCGCTACGTCCCGCTGATGCGGGTCGAGGAGGACGGCAGGTACGCGATGGTGGCGTCCAAGGGCGGCGCACCCGGCCACCCGTCGTGGTATTTCAATGTGAAGGCACACCCGCAGATCACGGTGCAGGACGGGACGACGGTCCGCGAGCTCACCGCGCGGGAGATCGACGGCGCCGAACGCGAGCACTGGTGGGAACTGGCGGTGGCCGCGTTTCCGCCGTACGCCGAGTACCAGACCAAGACGCGGCGTCGGATCCCCGTCTTCGTCCTCGAGTGACCTGACGCCGTTCGGCCCGGCGAGAAGCCGATGCTCCCCACGCACGTCGCGCCGCGACGTGCGTGGGGAGTGCTGACTCAGCCGAGTGCGGCCAGTCGCTGCCAGGTGTCGACGACGGTGTCCGGGTTCAGGGACATGGACTCGATGCCCTGTTCGAGCAGCCATTCGGCGAGATCGACGTGGTCGCTGGGCCCCTGCCCACAGATGCCCACGTACTTGCCGCGGGCCTTGCAGGCCGAGATCGCCGCTGCGAGCATGTGCTTCACGGCGGGGTCACGTTCGTCGAAGGAGTCTGCGACGAGCGCGGAATCGCGGTCGAGCCCGAGCGTCAGCTGCGTCATGTCATTCGACCCGATGGAGAACCCGTCGAAGTGGTCGAGGAATGCGTCGGCGATGACTGCGTTGGACGGCACCTCGCACATCATGATGACCTCGAGTCCGTTCTCACCGCGTCGCAACCCGTGCGAGGCGAGCAGCGAGATGACGCCCTCGGCCTCGGCGAGAGTGCGGACGAACGGGATCATGATCTTGACGTTCGTCAGACCCATCTCGTCGCGGACGTACTTCAGCGCCGCGCACTCCATCGCGAAGCAGTCGGCGAAGTCCTTCGACAGGTACCGCGACGCGCCGCGGTAGCCGATCATCGGGTTCTCCTCGTCGGGCTCGTAGAGCTCGCCGCCGACGAGTTTCGCGTACTCGTTGGACTTGAAGTCCGACATGCGCACGATCACCGGATGCGGCGCGAAGGCCGCGGCGATCGTCGCGACGCCCTCGGCGACCCGGTCCACGAAGAACTCGCGGGGGCTCGGGTAGGCGGCGATCGCGTCAGCGATCTTCTCCTTGAGCGGCGCGTCGAGGGTGTCGAAGTCGAGCAGGGCCTTCGGGTGGATGCCGATCTGGCGGTTGATGACGAACTCGAGGCGTGCGAGTCCGACGCCGTTGTTCGGCAGGCGGGAGAAGGCGAAGGCCTGCTCCGGAGTCCCGACGTTCATCATGATCTTGGTGCCGATCTCGGGCATCGCCTCGATCGAGGACTCGGTGACCTCGAAGTCGAGCAGGCTCTCGTACACGTAACCGGTATCGCCCTCCGCGCACGAGACCGTCACCTCGCGGCCGGCGGTGAGAGCCCGTGTGGCGTCACCGGTTCCGACGACGGCGGGGATACCCAGCTCGCGGGCGATGATCGCCGCGTGACAGGTACGGCCACCGCGGTTGGTCACGATCGCGCTGGCGCGCTTCATGATCGGTTCCCAGTCGGGGTCGGTCATGTCCGCGACGAGAACCTCTCCGGCCTGGAACTCGTGCATCTGTTCCACCGACTCGAGGACGCGGACCGCACCGGCGCCGATACGGGCGCCGATCGCGCGGCCCTCGACGAGGACGGTGCCGGTCTCGTTCAGCCTGAAGCGCTGCTGGCCGGTCACAGCCGCCCGCGACTGCACCGTCTCCGGACGAGCCTGGAGGATGTACAGCTCGCCGTCGACGCCGTCCTTGCCCCACTCGATGTCCATCGGGCGCCCGTAGTGTTCTTCGATCAGCAATGCCTGACGGGCGAGCGCCTCGACCTCCGCGTCGGTGAGGCTCAGCAGACGCCGATCAGCGGGATCGACGTCGACGAACTCGGTCGTCCTGCCGACCGAGCGGTCGGCGGTGTAGACCATCTTGGTCGCCTTCGACCCGACGCCGCGCTTGAGCACGGCAGGACGGCCCGCGCGCAGGGACGGCTTGTACACGTAGAACTCGTCGGGGTTCACCGCGCCCTGGACGACGGCCTCGCCCAGGCCGTACGAGGACGTCACGAACACGGCATCGGGGAAACCCGACTCGGTGTCGATGGTGAACATGACGCCCGAGGTCCCGATGTCGGAGCGCACCATCTTCTGCACGCCCGCCGACAACGCGACGGCGTCGTGGTCGAAGTTGTGGTGCACCCGGTACGCGATGGCGCGGTCGTTGTACAGCGATGCGAACACCTCGTGCATCGCCTGCAGGATCGCGTCGACGCCCCGCACGTTGAGGAAGGTCTCCTGCTGCCCGGCGAACGACGCGTCCGGCAGGTCCTCGGCGGTCGCGCTGGACCGGACGGCGAACGACGCGTCGTCCGATCCGCCCGACAGCTCTGCGAACGCCGTCCGGATATCGGCGTCGAGATCGGCCGGGAAGGGCTGCTCCATGACCGCTGCCCGGATCTCCCGGCCTGCCTCGGCCAGGGCCTGCACGTCGTCGGTGTCGAGGCCGGCGAGCCGCGCGCTGATCGTCTCGGCCAGGATCGTGCCCGTAGCGCTCGGCTGGTTCACGAATCGGCGGAACGCGTCGGCGGTCGTCGCGAACCCGTTCGGGACCCGGACCCCGACGTTCGTCAGGTTGCGGACCATCTCGCCCAGCGACGCGTTCTTGCCGCCCACCTGTTCGAGGTCGGCGAGGCCGAGGTCGGCGAACCACCGGACGTTTGTGTTCATGAACTGGCTCCTCAATCGTGACGACGGGACTTGCGTGCGAGCACTTGCAGGATGAGGGTGGACATCTCCTCGACGGATTTCGCCGACGAGTCGATGACGGGCAGGTCGTGCGTGCGATACATCTCCTCCGCACGCTTGAGCTCATAGGTGCACTGGCGCAGTGACGCGTACGTCGAGTCGGGGCGACGTTCCGTCCGCACCGCACTCAGGCGCGCTGCGGTGGTGATGATCCCGAAGCAGCGGTCCTGGAGATGCCGGATCGGGAGCGGCAGGTCGGTGCTCACGAGATCCTCGTCGACCAGTGGGTAGTTCGCGACCCGCAGTCCGTGTTGCAGTGCGAGGTACATGGTCGTGGGAGTCTTGCCGCAGCGCGACGGCGCCACCAGGATCACGTCGGCCTTGTCCAGTGTGCGAACACGCTGGCCGTCGTCGTGCTCGATCGAGTACTCGACGGCCTGCATACGCGCGTTGTAGCGCTTGACGTCACCCACGCCGTGCAGACGTGCGGGAGTCCGGGCGCCGCGGGTGCCGAGGATCGACTCGACCTGCTGCATGTGCATGTCGAAGAAGTCGATGACGGGGGCGCGGGTCTTCTGCAACTCGAGACGCACGTCGTCGAGGGCCGCCGTCACGAACACGAGCGGTGTCACACCGCGGTCCATCGTTGCGTCGATCCTGTGCACGACCTCGCGGGCGTCGTCGGCAGTGGTGATGAACGGGATCAGCGTTCGGTCGAACCGGTGATCGGGAAAGTGCAGGAGCAGGGCGTTGCCCATGGTCTCGGCGCTGATCCCGGTGCTGTCCGAGAGGAAGAAGACCGGGATCGTGTCACCGGTGTACGTCTCGTTCACCCCGTCGATTCCTGTCGTCGCCGTTGCAGTGTGGGCCCCCATCCTTTCCTAAACCGTTCCCGAGCGGTCGGGTAGGTCGCTCATCGAGCCGCTCACGGAGGTCGCGCCCATCACGTTCCGGGGGCGAGACGGTAGACGAGGCCGGCGTCGTCGTCCGTGACGTACAGCGATCCATCCGGGCCGGGGACCGCGGTGACGGTGCGGCCCCAGCGCGAACCGTCGTCGTCCTGAAAGCCGGTGACCAGTGCGATCGGCGGACCGAGCGTGGCCGTCGCGGCGTCCCATGGGGTGAACGCGACGGACGGCGGGCGCGGCGGCTCCCGGTTCCATGAGCCGTGGGCGGTGATCAGGGCACCGCTCCCGAGCGCCCGTTCGATCGGAGTGCCCGCCGTGAACTCGAGGCCGAGCGGCGCGGAGTGGGCAGGCAGCCCGACCATCGTGTTCGGGAGGGTGGCGCAGTCGAGTTCGTGTCCGTCCGGGTTGTTCATCGGGTCGGGCACGTAGGGAACGTCGGTGATGCCGCCGCGGGTGTCGGGGACGCACAGCGGCCAACCGAGGTCGGTGCCGGGAGCGATGCGGGAAATCTGTTCGATCGGGTTCTCGTTGACGTACCCGCGCACCGACTCCCTGTAGCGTCCGGTGTCGTCCCGGAACGGGTACGGCTGGTTGTCGGACTGGTTGACCGCGACGAACAGTGTCCCGTCCGGGCCGACGTCGAGTCCGAAGCCGTTGCGCACGCCGGTGGCGACGACGCTGTTCCCGGTCCCGTCGAGACCCACCTGCCAGACGGTGGCGCGTTGCGGATCGGCAGTGCGGTCCGCGGGATCCCGGTTCGCGCTCGATCCGAGGCTGTAGAAGACGGTGTCGCCTCGGACGGTCACCGCCTTCTTGCCGTGGCCGGAGGACGGCAGTCCGTCGACGAGGATCCGCCGGTTGGATGCGCTGCCGTCCGCGTAGTCCCATGCCACGATCCGTGTGGCCTCACCGACGACGAGCACCGATCGCCCGTTCTGCTCGGCGAACGCCACTCCCTGCGGGTCGTCGAGGCCGTCGAGCAGCGTGGTCGACGACGGTGCCTCGCCCTCCGACGTGGGGACGAGGCGTGTCACGACGCCCTGATCTCCGGTGGACACGACGACGCTGCCGTCGGGTGCCCAGGCTGCGAGCCGCGCGCCGGGGACGTCGGCCCAGATCTCGGCGTTCCACCCGGACGGAACGTTCAGCGATCTGCCGTCGGCGGAACCCGGATCCGTGCCCGCGGTGACGGTGAGTTCGACTGGCGCGAGCCCGTCACTGCCGGCGTCCACCGCCGGGTCCGTGGCGGTCGTGGATGTCGGCGCAAGCCCGGTGCCGTCGCCGTCCGGACCGTTCGAGCAGGCGCTGACCGCGAGCACGAGAACTCCCGACACAGCAAGCGCGGCGCTTCGTCCCGATCGGCGCCGCGCGCGGGCCGCATGTGTTCGCTGCATGGTTCGACGCTAGGGGATGTCTCCCGATCCCTCTCGGATGCTCCTGGCGAATCAATCGTTGTCCGGCAAGGCGGAGGAGAAGCAGATACCGGGGTTGTATCTGCGCCGACGACAACGCAGCGGGGCGGCGATTGAGCGCCAGGTGCGCCGACAAGGGGATTGGGAGACATGCCCCAGGCGTGACACGCAGCGCTCGCTCGTGCAGCGCGCACAGGACCGCGGCGCCCGATGACTCGGGCGCCGCGGTCGTCGATCACGTCGGCTGTGGAATCACTGCCCCGACGTCTGCGGCGGAACGACACTGACCGCCTGCGGGTCGGTGAGCACGCCGTCCTTCATGGTGAGGACGATCATCTTGTTGCCGCAGATCGACGACATCCCGGGGATGGCGGTGCCGTCGCAGGTGAACGTGACGCCCTCCGCCGCGGGCAACGGGATGTCCTTGGCGCCCCGCAGTGCGTTGCCGACGGTCTCCTTCGTGACGTCACCGGTGAGGCCCTGGACGGCTCGCACGAACCCGAGCATGCTCTGGTAGCCGGTCACGGCGTAGCCCTCGGTGGAGGTGTCCGGTGCGTACTTCGCCATGATCTCCCGGTACAGGACGGATTCGGGCTTGTCCGACACGGAGTCGCCGCTGCTGAAGATCTTCATGTCCTCCACTGCAGTCGGTCCGACGGCGGACACGACGTCGGGTGCCGCACAGGTCTGCGGAGCGATGATCTGGGCCGTCGAACCGAGCGTGCTCAGGGCCTTGATGACCGATGTGCAGACGGTGGATTCGCCGTACACGAGGACGCCCTGCGGGTCCTTGTCGAGGCCGGCGCTGACCTGCGGCGTCGCGTCCGGGGTGCCGAAGGGAATGGTGATGAGTTCGAACTCCATGCCGTTCGCCCGGAACGCCGGTCCGCCCATCCGCTCCAGCGAGCCAGTGGCAGCAGGGCTGTCGATGCTGTACGCGACAGCCGTCTTCCAGCCCTGCTCCTTGCCGTAGGCGGCCATCGCCTGCGAGGTGTTGGAGCCTGCGGTCCAGACGAACGAGTTCTCGCTCATGATCTCGGCGGGGCTGCCGCCGAGCGCAGTCGCGTAGGGGATCCCTGCGCCGGTGATGATCGGATTGACGATGCTGCCGAGGCCGGTGCTGGTGACGACCACCGCGGGCACGTTCTGTTCGACCATCTGCTGTGCGCAGTCGCGCGCCGCGGTCGGCTCCTCCTGGGTCTTGCAGACCACCAACTCGATCGGCCGTCCAGCGATACCGCCGAGGTTCTCGTTCGCGTACTTGGTGGCGGCCTCGGCGGCCTCACGGGTCTCCGGCTGCGAGATCGCCTGTCCGCCTTCGTTGGTGAGGAGCCCGATGCGGACCGGTTCGCCCGAAGCCACCTTTCCGGCGAAGGCGCCGGGCGGCAGTTCGGCGCTGGGGCTCGCGCCGTCCACCGTGTTGCTGTCGTCGTCGCTGCTGCACGCGGCCAGGGAGGTGGCCACGACCGCCGCGGCCGTGGCAGCCACGATCCGCAAGGTCCTGGTTCGGCGAGCGGTCTTCATTGATTCACCTTTCGACGTGTGGCGTGTGCCGTGATCTCGTGTCGGATCTGGGGTGGTCGCTTTCGCGCGGTGCACGAAATGCGTTGAACTGCTGTGTGTTCAGGGAAACCTGTGCGGGTCGGCCATCACTGGACCGCGTCAACGTGCACTGCGGGAACGACACCTCCCCCCGGGACGGTGTGCTCGCCGAGGTAGGCCTGCTCGATCCGCTGTGGATCGGCCGCGAGTTCACCGGCGTCTCCCTCGAGTGCCTTCTCGCCGTGACGGAGGACGAGCGCTGTGTCGGCCACTCCCAGTGCCAGCTGAACGTGCTGTTCCACCAGGATGATTGCGGTGTCGGTGTCGTTCGCAACCTGGCGCATCACGGGCAGCAGGCGCTCGACGACGACCGGGGCCAGCCCCATGCTCAACTCGTCGACGAGCAGGACGCTCGGGTGCTGCGCCAGCGCCCGACCGATGGCCAGCATCTGCTGCTCGCCGCCCGACAGGGCTCCCGCCGCGACCTTCAGCCGCTCGCCGAGACGCGGGAACCAGCCGAGGATGCGGTCGCGTTCACCGGGCCACCTGCGCCTGCCCGGGACGGCCAGGCGCAGGTTCTCGGCCACCGTCAGCGTGGTGAAGAGCGCCCGGTTGTCCGGAACCAGCACCAGTCCGGCGCGGGACGCGCCCCTGGCATCTCCCGGTCGCAACGGCGTCCCGTTCACCTCGATCGTCCCGCCCAGAGCCGGCAGGAGGGCCGCGAGGGTCAACAGAGCGGTGGTCTTGCCCGCGCCGTTGGGACCGAGCATCGCGAGGACCTCGCCGCTGCGGAGTTCGATGTCGAGGCCGCGGACACAGGGCCTGCCCTTCGTGTAGCCGGCCGCAAGATCGGTGCAGCGCAGTACCGTCGTCATGCGTGGAGCTCCTGTCCGCTGTGGGTGGCACCGAGGTAGGCGCGGGTGACGGCGGGATTGCGCCGCACCTCGTCGGGTGTGCCGACTGCGATGACCTTGCCGAGATCCAGGACGACGATGCGGTCGCACACCTCGAGGACGAGTTCCATGTCGTGGTCGACCATGACGATGGTGGTGCCGTTGTCGCGGATCGCCCGCAGTCGGTGGCCGAGCCACTGGCTCTCGTTGGTGTCGAGCCCTGCCGCCGGTTCGTCGAGCAGCACGACGTGTGGTCGACCGGCGAGCGCGCGCGCCACCGACACGAGCTGGCGCTGTCCCTGGGACAGCTCCCGGACCGGGCGGTCGACGACCCGGTCCAGGTGCAGGACCTCGAACAAGTGGTCCATCTCGGTGTCGTCGAGCGGTCGGCGGTCACCACCGTGTTGCCGCGCTGCCGTGGTGCCGACCTCGACGTTCTCGCCGACGGAGAGGTCGTCGTAGAGGTCGATTCCCTGGAACGTGCGTCCGAGTCCCGCCCGGCTGCGCTGATGCGGCCGCAGACCGGACAGCGCCAGTCCGTCCAGGTCGACCGTGCCGTCGGACTCCGCGAACCCGCTGATCGCGTCGATGAACGTGGTCTTGCCTGCCCCGTTCGGTCCGATCAGGCCGATGATCTCGCCGTCGCGGACATCGAACGACACGTCGTCGAGTGCGGTGATCCCGCCGTAGTGGACACCGATGCCGCGGGCGGAGAGCACGACGTCGCCGAACTCGCGACCGGGGCCGGTGTGGCGCAGGGTCTCGGCATCCGGTGTGACGTCGAGATCGGTGTCGAGTGCCGATTCCGAGGGCCTGCCGAGCTTCGCCTTCACCGCGTCGATCCGCTTGTAGACATCGGAGATGATGCCCTCGGGGCTCGCGATGACCGTGACGACGAGCAGGATGCCGGTGATGACGTGGTAGTACTCGCCCACGTTGGCGACCCGGTCCAGGAAGACGAACATGATGCCGCCGGCTCCCATGACGCCTGCGAGCATCGCGCCCGAGACGCTGGTGATGCCCGCGAGATAGCAGATTGCGAACATTGCGATGCCGCCGATGGCCGTGAACGCCTCCGGGACGGCCATGGTCTGCTGGTACGCCATCAGCGATCCGCCGATGCCGGCGATGAACGCGCCGATGGCGAATGCGACGAGCTTGGTGCCGGACACGTTGATTCCGGACGCCGCTGCGGATCGCTCGTTCGCGCGCACCGCCAGCATGGAGGCGCCGAGCCGGCTGGTCCGGAGCTTGACGACCGCCAGCGCCAGTACGACGAGCACGGCCAGGCAGAGCAGGCCGAAGGGGATGCGCGGGTAGGAGTCGCCCACGCCGATTCCGAGATCGATGCCGAAGAGCGACGGCGACTCGACCTTGGCGCCGTCGATTCCGCCGTTGAGTTTGTTGTTGCGGAACCAGAACGCCTCCAGGAACACCGCCAGTCCGAGCGTCACCACGGCCACCGGAAGTCCCCGAATCCGAAGGGCGGGGAGGCCGACCACGACTCCGACCACCGTGGCGACCAGTGCGGCGAGGATCGGCGCGACAGGGAACGGAATCCCCATGTTCGTGGTGAACCTGCTCAGCATGAACGCCGCGACACCGCCAAGTGTCAGCTGCGCCAGGGAGATCTGGCCGGCGAACCCGGTGACGACCACCTGCGAGAGGGCGATGATTGCCAGGGTGAACGTGATGATGACTGCGCCCCGGTAGCTGCCGTCGGTGAACAGCAGGAAGGCGAGGGCGATCGCGGTCCAGACGATGCCGATCAGCAACACGTTCCTCGGGCGCCGGGCAACCCCGAGCGTCGACTGGACGATCGCGCCGCGGGTGGGCAGCGGCTTGCCGCGGAAGACGAGGAACACCAGCATCACGACGAGCGGAATCATTTCCGCGACGCCCGATCTGGGGATCCAGTCGACCGTCGTCTGGAGGTGGGTCACCTCCGACTGCAGCATGCCGATGCCGATGCCGGCCGCCACTGCAGGCCCGATCGCGCTGAAGTTTCCCACCAGGGCCGCCGCCAGGGCGGGCACGATGAACAGCGTGTAGGAGACCGGGATGAGGGGGACGATCGGCGCGATCAGGATCCCCGAGAGGCCGGCGACCATCGTGCCGAGTGCCCAGTTCGCGTAGGCGATGCGTTCCGGTGACAGGCCGGACACCAGTGCGCCGGTCTCCGACTCCGCGGCGGCCCGGGTCGCGAGACCGAAACGCGTGAGGCGGAACGCGAGGACCAGAACCACGGTGATCGCGACGATCAGCCCCGCAAACCACAAGCGGTCCAACGGAATCCGGATGTCCCCGAGCCTGACGATGCCGGTGGGCAGGATCGGGTCGACCGACACGGGCGAGGTACCGACCCGTGCGGCGAGGAGCGCCTGGATCGCGAGCATCAGCGCGATCGACGCGACGGCCTTCGCGGTGGCGGGTGCCGTCCGCAGGAGCCGGAACACGGCGAAGTAGAGCAGTGCACCCAGTCCCGCGGCGATGAGCAGCGCGACGGCCATCGCCGGGGCCAGTCCCATGGGTCCCCCGAGGTCGAGGGTCTTCGGCAGACCGGGGATCGGGATCAGCAGCTCGCCGTCGCGGAGGTAGGCATAGGTGTAGGCCACATAGAGCGCGATCGCACCGGTCGCGAAGTTCACGACGCCGGAACTGCGGTAGGTCATGACCAGGGCGAGAGCGAGTGCAGCGTAGACGGCGCCGTTGCCCAGGCCCAGGAGTAGGAACTGGATGTCTTGTGTCATCGAAACCTCTTCGAGGCTGTGCAGGTGGGGTGCGGGGGTGGTGCCGAGGGCCGCGGTGCCTGCCGGCTCGTCGTGCTCCGGTGACCGGTCTGGCCGGACCGACAGGTATCGCGCTCCTCGTATCTTACGTAGATAACTATGTGGTCGAAGTTACTATTGCACATCGCTCGCGTGGCTGTCACGAATTCCGGGGGAGTCGCATCGGGGACTCGTGAACGGGAGTCCGGAGGTGGTTCGGCGACCGTTCGGACACGCGGTTCTCCGGTGGCGGCCCGGTCTGTCTTTCGTTGCCTCGCAGCAGGTGTGAGGACGACGGCGAGGGGCCGTCGAACGCTTGCAAGCAAAGACCCGACACGCGTGTCGGCGCCTCCGGGGATTCCATCCACCGGGATGTTTCTTCCGGCCGGTGGCGGTGGTTCTCATAGCCTGGTCACAGGGCGCAGGGCGGTAGCCGCCCGATTCACGAGTCCGCATCGGATCTGGCCGAAAGTCGAAGACGGAGAGCAGATGTCAAACAAGCGCTATTTACACCTGAATCTCGTCGGTAACGAGATCAACCACCACCAGGGGACGCCCGCGTTCGAGCGCGACCACGGTGGCGGACCGGACCGGACCAACGCGTACCAGCCGATTCTGGAGATGGGAAAGCTCGCCGAGGAGGGACTCTTCACGGCGATGTTCCTCGGTGACATCGCAGGTACTGCCGGTTCGCCGGCGTTCGACGGCGGCCCGCCGGAGCCGATCACCGCGTTCGCCGCGCTGGCCACCCAGACGCGGTACCTCGGTCTGATCGCGACGGCGTCGACATCGTTCTACGACCCGTACAACCTGGCACGACTGCTCGGCTCGCTCGACCAGATCTCCAACGGCCGTGCGGGATTCAACGCCGTCACCAGCGTGAGCGAGGAGTGGGCGCTCAACTACAGCAAGGACGGGCACCCGGACCGCGCGACGCGGTACCAGATCGCCGACGAGTTCCTCGACGTGGTCAAGGGGTTGTGGGAGAACCGTGAGCTCCGCTTCGACCCCGACGGGATCCGGCGCTTCTACGCGGATCCGATCAACCACCAGGGCAAGCACTTCCAGGTGCTCGGTCCGCTCAACGTCGCCCCGAGCCAGCAACTGCGTCCGCTCATCGCGCAGGCGGGTGGCTCCGGACCGGGGATCCGGGTCGCAGCCAAGCACGCCGAGATGGTGTTCACGAACGCGAACACCTACGAGCAGGCCGCCGACTACCGCGCTCAGCTCGACGCAGCGCTCGTCGAGGCGGGACGGCCCGCGGGGACGGTTCCGGCGATCCCCGGCCTGATCCCGTTTCTGGGCCGGACCAAGGCGGAGGCGGAGGAGAAGCTGCGGGCGCTCGACGACCACGTGCCCTACGAGATCTACGCACCGTTCGCGTTGATCCAGTTCGGCCTCGAGTTCACCTTCGACAGCATCGACGACCCGTTCCCTCTCGACCAGATCCCGAAGCCCGAAGACGTGCAGGACACGATCAAGAGCACCTACGGAAACTACGTCGGGCTGTACACCTGGATCACCGACAACCCGGGTGTCACCGTGCGCGACGTCACCGCCCAGTCACTTGCCCGCGGAGGCGCACAGCACCGCAAGTTCGTCGGCTCGTACGACGAGTTCGTCGACGATCTCGCCGGCTGGCACGCCCAGGGCACGGTCGGCGGGTTCAACGTGATGTTCCCGTCCGGCGTCCTCGACATCCGTTCCTTCGTGGACGAGGTGATCCCGCGCCTGATCGATCGTGGAATCTATCGCGGCACACCCGATTCACGACCCTTACGGGAGCGGTTCGGCAGCGAGATCCGCCTCAAGGGAGAGAAGTGAGCAGATGACAGTTACCGTTCAGGATCCGGGTCCACAGCCCGATTCCTTCGACCCCGAATGGGTACGGGCGAAGCACGCCTTCGAGCGGGCGAAGCGACTCCGGACCGACGCGGTCGACCAGTTCATCGAGGTGACGGCCGAGTTCTCACACTACGCGGACGACCCGTACACCGCGTTCGCCGAGCGGGACCCGGTGTCCGACGAGGTCGAGGTGCTGATCATCGGTGCGGGACTGGGCAGCCTGCTGGCCGCCGTGCGGCTGCGCCAGGCCGGTTTCGAGGACATCCGGATCGTGGACAAGGCCGGTGACGTCGGCGGAACGTGGTACTGGAACCGCTATCCGGGCGCGCAGTGCGACATCGAGTCGTACATCTACCTGCCGCTGCTCGAGGAACTCGGCTACATCCCTTCGCGCCGCTACGCATTCGGGCCCGAGATCCGCAAGCACTGCATCGCCATCGCGAAGCAGTTCGACCTCTACCGCAACTCCCTGTTCCAGACCGCCGTGACAGGAATGGAGTGGAACGACGACACCCGCAGGTGGACGGTGTCGACGGATCGGGACGACGCGATCACGGCGAACATCGTTCTCGTGTCCCCGGGTCCGCTGAGCCGACCCAAACTGCCTGGCATTCCCGGGATCAACGAGTTCCGCGGCCACACCTTCCACACCAGTCGATGGGACTACTCGTACACCGGCGGTGACGAATCCGGCGAGCTCACGGAACTGGGCGACAAGACGGTCGGCATCATCGGGACCGGTGCCACCGCACTCCAGTGTGTTCCTCATCTGGGGAAGGGCGCTGGCAAGCTGTACGTCTTCCAACGGACGCCGGCTGCGGTGGACGCACGCGGGGACCGACCCACCGATCCGGACTGGGCGGCGAGCCTGCAACCGGGTTGGCAGCGGGAACGGATGGAGAACTTCACCCGGATGACCGCCGGTGCGGGCGCGAACGTCGACCTGGTCGACGACGGGTGGACACAGGTGTCCGACGAGCTGACCACTCCGGCGGTGATGCGGGAGTTCCAACGGCGCGGTGGGCAGATGACCCTGGAGGAGATCGGAGACTTCCTCTTCGAAGAGGACTACAAGTCCATGGAGAAGGTGCGGAACCGGATCGCCTCGATCGTGGAGGACCCGGACACCGCCGAGAAGTTGAAGCCCTGGTACAAGCGACTGTGCAAGCGCCTCAGCTTCCACGACTCCTACCTGCAGACGTTCAATCGCGACAACGTCGAACTCGTCGACACGAACGGCAAGGGCCTGGATCGGCTGACCGCCGACGGTGTGGTGGTCGGAGACGTCGAGTACAAGGTCGACGCCCTCGTGTTCGCAACGGGATTCGAGGTCGGAACGAGCTACACCAGGCGTTCCGGATTCGACATCGTCGGGCGCGGCAGTGTGCGACTGAGCGACAAGTGGGCGAAGGGCCCCCGGACCTTCCACGGCTTGCAGTCGCACGACTTCCCGAACTGCTTCTTCCTGGGCTACACCCAGACGGGAATCGCGCACAACTACGTCCACACCGCCGAGGAGCGGGCCCGTCACCTGGCCTACATCCTCACCGAATGGCGGGACAGGGGAGGCTCCCTCGTGGAGGCCGACCAGCAGGCCGAGGACGACTGGGTTCGGACGATGGCCGAGACCACCGAGATGGGCAAGCAGTTCTTCGCGGACTGCACCCCGAGTTACCTGGACTCGGAGGGCGACACCCACAACCCCGACAGCCTGCTCTCCGCCGGCTACGGAGGAGGTCCGGTGGCGTTCTTCGAACTCCTCGAGCAGTGGCGAGCCACCGGCAGCCTCGATGGTGTGACGATCGCGTGACACACGAGAGGGCTCCGTTCACGCACACCGAGCGTGAACGGAGCCCTCTGGGTGTGGATCCCGTGCGGTCGCGCGGCTCAGCAGGCGCTGCGGTTCGCGGTCAACCGCGCCGAAATCGTTTGTGCGGCATGGACGACCATGCGGGCAAGCGGCTCGATCGGGTTCTCGCGCCGGGTGGCGATGGAGATGCCGCCCACAGGCCCGTCCTGGCTACGGATGGCGGCGCCGACGCAGGCCAGACTCGCGTAGCACTCGCCGCGTTCGATGGCCAGCCCGTTCCGGCTCCGCACGCCGGCGAGTTCGTGGTGGAGCCGGGTCATGTCACGAATGCTGTGCGCGGTACGCACGACTGCGAACGAACCGGTGTACTGGTTGTCGACGTACTCGGGACTGAGATCGGCCAGCATGGCCTTCCCCACGGCAGTGCAGTGCGCAGGTACCCGACTGCCGACCTGAGACGCCGACTGCATGCCCTGTCTCCCGGCGAACATCTCGAGGAACTGGACGTCACCGCCCGCGAGCGTCGCGATGTGCACGCTGGCACCGGTACGCATGGCGAGGGACTGCGCGATGTCGGACGCCGCGGAACGCAATTCGTGCTGTGCAAGTTCACGTCCGCCGAGGGTCAGCGCTCGGCTGCCGAGGCTGTAGTGCGTCTTGGTGTGGGTTATCCAACCGCAGCGGACGAGTTGATCGAGGATCCGGTGCGCAGTGGAGCGCGGGAGTCCGGTGTGCTGGTTGACGTCGTCGAGGGTCAGTTGCGCCAGTGGCCGGTCGAAGGCCTCCATGATCAGGGTCACGCGCTCGACCATCGAGGGCGGCAGCGGCGTTGGCGTCTTCGTGGGTGCGGAGTCCGACAGCAGAGTGGTCATGTTCACCGTCCAAGGGAGAAGGCCCAGAGTTCTGGGTCGGCGGATGGGATCGCGATCGAGCGCGATGAGTGGGTTCGATCGAGCGTCGTCGTGGTGGAGTTCCGGATCCGCGACGGGGACTGTGTGGTTGGGGCTGTGCGCACGGTCACTCCTCACGCCGAGCGCGCTCGGGAGACCTGGGTGGAGCGCACGACGGCGAGGCCGTGGAAGGCTGCGAACTCCACGGACTCGCCACGGGTCGGCAGGCCGGTGGCGTGCCGACCGGAGTCGACCAGGGTGGCGAACACCGCGGCGTTGGAGCCGCTCATCTCGACCAGTGCCAGTGCGAGAGAGGCGGTGTCGTGCTGTGACGATCCATTCGCCACACGGACGGTGACGACGTGGCCGGGACGTGTGAAGTCCGATGCGATCGCGTCGGGTGACCCGAGTCGGTTGATCGTGCGGGTTCGATCCGCGGCCGATATCCCGGTTCCGACGCCGACCGCCGCGTCCACGGCGACACACTGCTGCGAGGACAGGCGGTCAGTGCCCGGTGCGACCGGGGGGATCTGCAGCCGGTGACAGACGGGATCCCGCAGTGCCACCTGGAGGAATCCCGATGTGTGCCTGACCAGGAAGGCCGTTCGCCGCATGGTCAGGCGGTCTGCCGCGCACACCAGATCACAGGTTGTGGGCGACCCTCCATCGTCACACACCATCACGATCTCGCCTGCGCGGAGACGGGTGACCGCCTCGTGGACCGCGCACGCGTCCTCACGGATTCGAGTCCGTGCGTGGAGCGCGACGTCGACGAGTGATCCGGCGGCCATCATGTCAGTCCGATGCCGGAAGGGGAGTGGCGGACTTGATCCCCAGCACCACACCGTCGATGGCCAACTCGCCCTCGCCCGGTTTCGTGCAGAGCAGCTCCACGGAGCCGTCGCCGGTGGTGTATCGCTTGCCGAGTTGGGTGGCGCCTGCCTTCGGGGGCAGGCCCGGTGCGGCCTTCGGATCCGCGTCGGTCATCGGCTGTCCGCCACAGGTGAGATCGAGGTCTGCGTCGCCCCATCGGATGACCACCACCGTCGTCGAGTCGACGGTGCTGAAGAGTGACTTTCCAGGTGTCGGTTTCATCGTGAACCTTTCCGATCCGTTTAGAAGGCCAGTTTCCGGCCGATGACCCTGTCGTTCTCGAGTTGTTCCAGCTGGTCGGTGGCGACCCCGATGCCGGCGAGGACCTCGGTGTTGTGCTCGCCGAGGAGCGGTGCCGGACGCATGTCGAACTGCTCGGACGTCGACGTGAACCGGACAGGCAGCGTCGTGTGCCGGGCGACGCCGTTCACCGGGTGATCGACCTGGGCGAAGAACTTCCTCGACTCCAGTTGTGCCAGTTCGGTCTGCCGATGCGGCTGCATCACCTTCGCGACGGGAACCCCTGCGTCCCACAGCACCTCGACGATGTCGTCGGCGCTGCGTTCCCGGCACCACTGCGCCAGCTTCTCGTCGACGAGATCGTGCTGCCTGCGTCGGCCCTCCGCCGACTCCAACACGGGATCGAGGGCCCAGTCGGGCGACCCGACGGCACCGCGCAGGGCGACCCACTGGGTGTCGGTGGCGACGGCGATCGCAACCCAGCAGTCGTCGCGACCGAACTCGTCGATGCCGGCCGACTGGTAGAGGTTCTGGGGTGCAGCGACCGGGCCCCGGTTGCCGTCGCGGTTGAGCATCTTCCCGTACGCCGAGAACTCGACGACCTGCTCCGCCGACACGTTCAGCGCGGCTTCGATCATGCTCGCCTCGACCAGGGTCCCTTCGCCCGTGCGATCGCGATGGGCGAGCGCGATGAGCAGACCGTTCAGTGCGTGGATTCCGGCGTTCGGGTCGCCGATGGAGTACGGCTCGACCGGATCCTGGTCGGGATGGCCGGTCAGCCAGGTCAGTCCGGACGCGTCCTCGATGACGTAGGCGAACGCGGCCTTGTCACGCCAGGGGCCGTCGAGTCCGAATCCCGGCATCCGGACCATGATGATGTCCGGGCGCAGCGCCTTGACCGACTCGTAGTCCATGCCGATCTGGTCCAGCACCCGCGGGGTGTAGTTCTCCACGAGGACGTCGCAGGTCTTCACGAGTTCCTTGAGCAACTCGCGACCGCGTTCGGTCTGGATGTTGAGCGTCACGCCCTTCTTGTTGGTGTTCAGCCCGGCGAAGATCGGGGACTTCTCCCACCAGCTGTCGTCCGTCATGGGAACACCCGCGATGAATCGGGTCATGTCGGGCCTGGTCGTGGACTCGACGTGGATGACCTCCGCACCGAGGGTGGCGAGGATGTGCGTACACGAGGGGCCGGCCCAGAAGGCGGTCATGTCGAGCACCCGCATACCCGCGAACGGCTTGCCGGCAGGCGGGGCCTCCCGTCGGTCGCGGTTCCGCACGGGGGCGGCGAGTTCCGCGGTCACGGCTGCGGTGTGTTCGCCGAGCCGGGGCGCCGGTTCGGGCTGGTGGAGTTCGAACGAGCTCATCCGGTAGGGATGGCCCGGCTGACTGAAGCCGTGTGTGGGGTTCTTGACGAAGGAGCCGCGCTCCTCGTGGTGCACCATGTCGGTGAGGTTCGCGCCGTTGCCGACGGCGGCGTTGGGAATCCGGAAGGTGGTCGCCGCCTCGCAGACCCCGTCGACCGTGCGAGCGCCGATCCACTCGTAGATCTGGGGCGCGAACTGTGCTGCACGAGTGGCGATCTCGAGCGGCTTGTCGTCCTCGATCCACTCCGGGTGACCGACCATGACGCACAGGTCGTTCCACTGCTGGGCGGTGGCACATCCCAGTGCCACCATTCCGTCCGAGGCCTGCGAGACACCGGGGACGAAGATCGACCGCTCCGACCGGAACGGGCGGTCGCGCAGTTCCTGGAAGGTGACGGAATGGTAGGTGAGACCCTGGATCTCGGTCTCGAGCATGGACAGGTCGACGAGCTCGCCCGCACCGCCGCGAAGCAGCGACGCGAGGGTCGCCGCCGACGCGTAGGCGCCGGCGAACCATTCGCCGATCCGTCCTCCCACGTGTACCGGTGCGCGATCGGGGGCTCCGCGACCGAGGCCGACGATCCCGCCCGACCACGCCTGCAGTGTGAACTCGGTCGCCGCGCGATCGCTCCACGGCCCCTCGAGACCGAACGGGGTGATGGCGGTGACCACGAGGTGCGGGTGGGCGGAGCGGATCGCCGACGGCGCGAAGGCGGGCAGACTCGCGAGCCGGGACTCCGGCGACCACACCACGGCGTCGGCGCTGTCGAGCAGGCGGTGGAGCAGCTCGATCCGGTCGGAGTCGTCGGGATCGACGACCAGGCTCTTCTTTGAGCATGCGAGATGGCTGAACAGGGCACCGTCGGTGCCGGTGTTCGCGGCGGAGCCGGATGCGGACCAGCCGCGAAGCGAATCCCCCTCCGGCGGCTCGACCGTCACGACCTCGGCACCGCCGTCCGCGAGAATCTTGGTGCAGTACGCGCCGGCGATCCCGTCCGACATGTCGACGACGAGGAAGTTGTCCAGAGGGGGTTGTTCGGACATCGGCAAACCTGGCCTTTCGAAAGTGATCTCGGAGTGTGTCGGATCCGGCTGGCTGTGTGCGGGGCGCTCAGGGGCGGCGTCTGCCCGACTTGCTGAGCCGGAAATCCGGAGGGAACTGGTCGTCGTTGCTCTTGACCGCGTTGTTGATGCCGGCCGAGAGGGTCTCCTCGTCCAGGCTGAGGTCCTCCGCATCCGGCATCGCGGTTCCGCCGAGCGATTCGAACAGGGCGGTGATCATGCTGCCCATGTACTCGCCCTGCTGCTGCTTCATCAGTTCGAAGAACACCTTCTGCATGAACACCGTGTCTGTGGGCCGGGTACGCGCACACGCCAGTGCGTACTTCTCGACCTCGGCCTCGAGCTCGTCGCGAGGGACCACCCGGTTGGCGAAGTTGCAGTCGTACATCTCCTGGGCGGTGAAGGGGCGACCGGTGAACACCATCTCCTGGAACTTCCGAATCCCCATGGTCTGCGCCCAGGTCCACATGCGTGGTCCGAACCCGATGTAGCGGAATGCCGGGTGCCCGAACAGGGTGTCGTCGCTCGCGATCACGAGGTCGGCGTCCGCCGCCTGGTAGAAGTGCCAGCCGTAGCAGTAGCCCTTCGTCTCGACGATGCTGATCTTCTTGAAGTCCTGCAGGCTGCGGCAGCCTGCAGCCGAGTTCGCGTACCACTGGGTGATCGAGGCACCGCGCCGGTACGACCCGGGTGGGGGGAAGTTGACGGCGTCGGCGTCGTCGATGCGCAATTCGCGCATCCGGCCGGAGGCGGTGGGGTCCATCTCCATTTCCATCGCCTCGGGCAGGTCCGCGCCGGAACCGAAATCGGACCCCACGCCGCGGATCACCACGACCTTGACGTCGTCGTCGATCTCGGCGCGGTGCAACAGATCCGCGTAGCGCAGACGGGCGTCGGCCGTGGGCGCGTTGAGGTGATCCGGACGGTTGAAGGTGATGGTCGCGATCTTCGTCTTCGGATCCTTGTCGTAGAGGATGATCTCCTCCGCCGACGGGCGATCGTCCTGGGTCACCGCGGTTTCTGTCATGTGGCTACCTCCGTGTCCATCAGGTGTCCGCCGACGGTGATGCTCGAGTCCGTTGCCGGAATCGGCGGGAAACCGTGATCAGTGCATCGAAATGATTTGGGGTGCAAGCAGTCTGGCGAGGATCGAGGAGGTCGTCGGCCGAGTGCGCCGATGCCGGCCGCTCGCGTCCGGATGGGCGCCGTCGAAGCTGGAGTCGGTGTGCGGCACGGGCCGTGCTGCCGGCCCTCGATCCTGGTGCCAAGTGAACCGCATCACAGTGGCAAAGTCAATCAACTGCTTGATTGATGGCCGAACGGGAGTGAAGACGCAGGTCAACACACCAGGCTCGCCTCGAATGCATGCGAGGCGAGCCTGGTGTGGGGATGCGGGAGGGTCGCGCAGTGCGGAGGTGAATCACCCACGGGGCGACGGTGCGCGGCATCGGAGATGCCCGCCGCGGTGCGGATCGGGTGGCGAGTGGGCTGTGGCGTCAGGCCGGCGTGACCGGTGCGGTCCACACTCCGACCAGCGCGTCGACGAGTCCGGTCGCCAGTTCGTTCCATGTCGACCTGATGGTCGGAACGCCGTCGGCCAAGGCTCGTTCGTGCTGCGCGCACATGTGAATGATGAGGAACAGTGCGCAATCCTGGCGCTCGGGCTGGATCTGCGCCGGGAGGAACGGAAGGCACGAGAGGAGGCCTTCCTGCAGTTCGTGCAGGGATTGCGAATCGCCCCAGGACTCCGCGAGCAGAATGCCTCTCAGTTCGGGGTCGCCGATGAGCTGTGCGCCGAATCGTGCGAACCAGGTGGGGGAGCCCAGTTCTTCGAAGCGCAGGGTGATCGGCAGGACCTGGCACTCGATCCAGTCGCGGACGTTGGTCGACCCCATCGCCTGCGCGACGACCTCGTTCCGCTTCGGTTCCACGCTCTCGTGAAAGCGGCGGACCAGTGCGCGAATGAGGTCGGTTCGGCTGCCGAAGTGATAGCCGACCACGGCGGTGTTCCCCTGACCTGCGGCTTCGGCGATCTGCCGGTTCGACACCGTGTAGATGCCGTTCTCGGCGAACAGGCGTTCGGCGGTGTCGAGAATGAGCTCCTGCGTTGCTTCCTTCTTGCGCTGACGCGTGGCCGGCCCCGCGACGTACCCCTCTTCGGGGGCGGTCGATGCAGTCGCCACGTGTCTGACCTCGCTCTTGTTCGCTGTGACTCGGTTCTGGCAGCCGGACGGCGCGCAAACCGCGGATCGGCCGCGTCCGTGCGCGTGCTGCCCGGTTCTTTGCCAGCCTACACGTGAATCAATCGATTGAGTGGATCGGGCCCGCAGGCCGGGACGATGCACGTCATGCGGGTCGATCGGGCGTCGAATCTCGGGTCCGCCCCGATTTTCGCCGCGTTGTGGTGGCTGCGCCCGTCGTCGGGTCATCGAGACACAGGTGCAGGCAGGAAAGTTTCAATCAATCGCTTGACAAGGTTGTGTGACGCTGCCACCCTGGGTGCCACAGTGAGACCTGGAACACACCCACGGGGGGTGTCGGGTCTCGCCCGCGAGCGAGGGTCGGTACGAACCGGCCACTCGACGGTTCTCAACGGTTTCGAATCCCGACTGCTGTCGCGACCAGGCCCGGTCCGCGAATTCTCCTGAACCCATCCGCATTTCACATCAGATTCGAAGGGCGCCGCACATGACCAACGAGTTGTCAGGGAAGATCGTCGTCGTCACCGGTGGTGCCTCGGGGCTCGGTCAGGGCATCGTCGAGAAGTTCGTGGCCGAGGGCGGCCGCGTCGTCATCGCCGACGTCGACGAGGAGGCCGGCCGCGCGCTGGCCGCCGCACTCGGCGATGCGGCCGAGTTCGTGCGTACCGACGTCGCGGTCCCGGCCGAGGTCGCGGCAGCCGTGGATCACGCGGCCGAGAAGTACGGACGGCTCGACGTCATGGTCAACAACGCAGGAGTCTCCGGGACGATGCACTCGAGCTTCCTGGACGACGACCTCGCCGATTTCGAGAGGGTGATGAGCGTCAACCTTCTCGGAGTCATGGCCGGTACGAAGTTCGCCGCGGTCCGGATGGCCGAGACGGGTGGCGGTTCGATCGTCAACATCTCGTCGATCGGCGGCATCCAGGCGGGCGCCGCGGTCATGACCTACCGGGCGTCGAAGGCCGCCGTCATCCACTTCACCAAGTCCGTCGCAATCGATCTGGCGCAGCACGACATTCGTGTCAACTGCATTGCGCCCGGCAGCATTCCGACGCCGCTGCTGGCCAAGTCCGCAGTGGCCATGGGGGCCGATGCGGACACGTTCATTGCGATGGTGCGCCAGATGATGGCCGCGAACCGGCCGCTGAAGCGTGACGGCTCGAGCGAGGACGTCGCGGACGCCGCCCTCTACTTCGCCTCCGACAGGTCCCGATACGTGACCGCGACCCTGTTGCCCGTCGACGGCGGCACCTCGGCCGGTCAGACCACACAGGTTCAACAGGGCGGAGGGCAGCAACAGAAGGCCGACGAGTCCGAACTCGTCGGTTCCGGTCAGAGCGGCGAGGCATGACGACGGAGACCGGTGTCCTCGTCGTCGGCGCTTCCGCGGCCGGCCTGTCGACCGCGGAAGCGCTGCGGCGCGGCGGATACGACGGAGAGATCACCATGATCGGCGCCGAGGTGCACGCGCCGTACGACCGGCCCCCGCTGTCGAAGCAGGTGCTCGCGGGCGACTGGGCTCCCGACCGTGCCGTGCTGCGCGCCGAGGACCACATCGACGGGCTCGGCATCACCGTCGCGCTCGGCGAGACCGCTCTCTCGCTCGACGCCCGGACCCGGACCGTGCGCACGTCCCGGCGTGAGATCTCGGCGGATCACGTCGTGATCGCCACGGGAGCCCATCCGCGTTCGCTGCCCGGTCAGCCTGTGATCGACGGTCTGCATTCGTTCCGCTTCGTCGACGATGCGACCGCACTGCGGGCCGACCTGCTGGAGGCCCGGCGACTGGTGGTGGTCGGGGACGGCGTCCTCGGCGCCGAGATCGCCGCAACGGCACACGAGATGGGTGTCGACGTCACCGTCGTGGGCCCGCAGGCGGGATTGATGGAATCGCAGCTCGGTGGCGGGATCTCGTCGGTGCTGACCGAACTCCACGCCGCGCAGGGGGTCGGTCTCCGCCTCGGCGAGGCGGTGGTCGGATTCGCCGAGTCGGGCGGCCGGGTCGGCGGGGTCGAACTCGCGACGGGGGAGACACTTCCCGCGGACGTGGTGGTCGTCGCCGTCGGCGCGGCACCCGTGACGGACTGGCTGCGGGACAGTGGACTCGACGTGGACGACGGCGTCCTGTGCGACAGCGCGTGCCGGGCCGCCGAGGGAATCTATGCGGCCGGGGACGTGGCGCGTGTGCGTGACGCGGTGACGGGCACCAGCCGCCGGCTGGAGAATCGAACCAACGCGACCGAGCACGGACTGACCGTCGCCGCCGAGATACTCGGGCAGCCCCGCGGTCCCGTCGGAGCCCCGTACTTCTGGACCGACCAGTTCGCGACGAAGATCCAGGTGCACGGCGTGATCCCGAGAGGCGCCGAGATGACCGTCGTGGAAGGCGATCTCGCGGCCGGACGATTCGTCGCCGCCCTGTCCATCGACGGAACCGTCGCCGCGATCGTCGGGTGGAACATGGCCAAGCAGTCGCGCCGACACGTCGGTCGGATCGGACACACGGTCCACGAGGACCAGGTGGGCGTCGGGTGACACCCGGCGACCGACGGGTCCGAATCCCAGGACCACGTGTGCGCCCGACAACTCTCGCCGCCGTCACAGCGGCTCCCGGCTAGGAGACATCCATGAAGATCACCATCGACCAGGGCAAGTGCATTGCGGCCGGCCAGTGTGTCGCTGCCGCGGACACGGTCTTCGACCAGAGGGACGACGACGGCATCGCGTTCCTCATCGACGAGGATCCGCCTGCCTCGGAAGCCGCCGACGTCAGGCACGCCGCCGCGGTGTGTCCTGCCATGGCCATCGTCGTCGAAGACTGACCCACTCCGTTCACAGCTGACCAGCGAAGGACACCCCGATGTCAGAAGCAGTCACCGAATCACTCACCGAGACACCCTACTTCCCGATGGAGCGCGATCCGCGGTGCCCCTTCGACCCGCCGGAGGGAACCAAGAAGCTCCGCGAGATCAACCCCGTCAGCCGGGTGGAGATCTGGGACGGCTCGAAGCCCTGGCTGATCACCGGACTGGAAGCGCAGAAGGAGCTGCTCGGTGATCCGCGCATCAGCGTCGACGAGAAGCTCCCCGGCTTCCCGCACTGGAACGAAGGTATGGCCGCGAACGTGGGCATCCGGCCCAAGTCGGTGTTCAACTCGGACGGCGAGGAGCACGCCCGGTTCCGCCGCATGATGACCCGCGCGTTCACCGTGAAGCGGGTGAAGGCGCTCCGTCCGTTCATCCAGCAGACGGTCGACGAGCTGATCGACGCGATGGTGGCGGGGCCGAAGCCCGCCGATCTCGTGGAGAAGCTCGCACTTCCGGTTCCGTCGATCGTCATCTGCCAGATGCTCGGCGTTCCCTACGAGAACCACGACTTCTTCCAGGAGAACTCCGTCCAGGCCGTCGACCGGTACGCCACGCCGGAACAGAACATGCAGGCATTCGCCAACATGTTCATGTTCATGCTCGAGATCGTCCAGAAGAAGATGGAGGATCCGGCCGACGACGTGCTCAGCGACTTCGCCGGGTACGCCAGGGACGGCGAGATCGACGCCGCGGAAGCCGCCCAGATGGGCCTGGGCATGCTCATCGCCGGACACGAGACGAGTGCGAACATGATCGCCCTCGGCACGCTGGCGCTGCTCGAGAACCCGGACCAGTTGGAGATGATCCGCGACGCGGAGGACGACACGGTCGTCGCCGACGCAGTCGAGGAACTGATGCGCTACCTGGGCATCATCCACAACGGTCAGCGCCGGATCGCACTCGAGGACATCGACATCTCCGGGCAGCACATCAAGGCCGGCGACGGCGTCATCATCGAGCTCAGCTCGTCCAACTGGGATCCGGCGGCATTCCCCGAGCCGGAGAGACTCGACATCACACGTTCGGCTCGCCTGCACACCGGCTTCGGGTTCGGTCCGCACCAGTGCATCGGCCAGCAGTTGGCGCGGGCCGAACTGCAGATCGTCTACAGCACCCTGCTCAAGCGACTGCCGGACCTTGCCGTCGCGATTCCGGCAGACCGTGTCGAGTTCAAGTCCGACCGCCTCGCGTACGGCGTCTACTCGCTGCCGGTGACCTGGTGAGCACGCGCGAAACCGGCACGGACGGCGACGAATCCGAGAACGGAGGCCAGGCCGGGACCGAATGGGACCACACCACCGACCTGCTCGTCGTCGGGTCGGGCGGCGGACTCGTCGGAGCTCTCCGCGCGTCCTCGCTCGGCCTCGACGTGGTCGTCGCCGAGAAGACGGACAAGGTGGGCGGCTCCACCGGTATGTCGGGTGGCGTCATCTGGCTGCCCGACAACCCGATGCTTGCCCGCGTCGGTGTCCCGGATTCGTACGACAAGGCCGTCGCGTACTTCGACACCGTCGCGGGCAAAGCCGAAGACTGCAGTCCCGCCTCCTCCACGGCCCGTCGTCGGGCGTATCTCGTGTCCGGGTCCGAGATGTTCACCTTCCTCGAGAACGAGGGAGTGGAGTTCATCCACTGCGAGGGCTACAGCGACTACTACTCGGGAGTCCGCGGGGTCGAAGGCGGGGTGGCACGGTCACGTTCGGTCGAGGCGACGGCCTTCGACACGCGGCAACTCGGTGAGTGGGCGCAGCGACTTCGTCCTCCGGTGGCAGGCAATCTCACGCTGTACACCTACGAGGCCGCGTACGTGTCGAGTCTGTTCACCCGCACGGGCGTCGCCCGGATGTCGCGGGTGATGGCGCGGACCGTGGCCGGAAGGCTGCGGGGGCGGAAGAACGTCACCAACGGCGCGGCGCTGATCGGTTACGTGCTCAAGGCGCTGCTGACGCGTGGTGTCCCCGTGTGGACGGAGACCGCATTCGTCGATCTCGTCGTCGAGGACGGCAAGGTGGTCGGCGCAGTTCTGGAACGGAACGGCAAGGAGATCCGCGTCCGCGCCCGGAAGGGTGTGCTGCTGTCGGCGGGCGGGTTCTCGCGCAACCAGACGATGCGTGAGGAGTTCTCGCGGGACCAGCCGGGCCGGGTCGAGTGGACGAGCGCGAACCCCGGTGACACCGGCGAGGCACTCCAGGTCGCGATGAAGCACGGCGCGGCAACCGACATGATGGACGAAGCGTGGTGGCTGCCCTCGTGGATCATGCCCGACGGCGTGCCGTCGATGTGCATCAGCGAACGCAGCAAGCCGGGGTCGATCATGGTCGATGCCCAGGGCAACCGGTACTTCAACGAGGCCGTCGCGTACCAGGAGGCCGGCCAGTCGATGTTCGCGCAGGAGAAGGCGGTCGGCGGCGCGCTGCCGTCGTGGCTGATCGTCGACTCCCGGCACCGGTCGCGGTACGTCTTCGGCGGGGCGCCTCCGGGGAAGACCCCCAAGGAGTGGGTCACCAGCGGAGCGATGAAGAAGGCGGACACCCTCGAGGACCTGGCACGTCAGTGCGGTGTCGATCCCACTGCTCTGGCCGCGACCGTCGATCGGTTCAACGGGTTCGCGGCGACGGGGGTGGACGAGGACTTCCACCGCGGCGAGGGCGACCACGAGAAGTACCAAGGTGATCCGTCCCGGAAGCCGAATCCGTGCCTGGGGCCCGTCGCGAAGCCGCCGTTCTATGCGGTTGCGATGTACCCGGGCGACATCGGAACCAACGGCGGGCTGCTCTGCGACGAACACGGGCGGGTGCTGACAGAGGCCGGTGCGCCGATCCCCGGCCTGTACGCCGCGGGCAACATCACCGCGTCGGTGATGGGGCGCAAGTACCTCGGTGCGGGTGCGACGATCGGTCCCTCGGTCGTGTTCTCGTTCATCGCCGCCGAGCACGCGTCGGACAGATCCGGCAGCGAGACGGCTCCGACCGCCGGGTAGCCACCGGTGGACCACTGCGCGCCCGCACGCGAACTCTCCGTGCGGGCGCGCAGTTCTCACGTCCGTCGGGATCAGGCCATGCGGGCCCGCAGCGTCGGGACCCCC
This sequence comes from Rhodococcus gannanensis, assembly GCF_042681175.1. Classification (NCBI taxonomy): domain Bacteria; kingdom Bacillati; phylum Actinomycetota; class Actinomycetes; order Mycobacteriales; family Nocardiaceae; genus Rhodococcus; species Rhodococcus gannanensis. Next base: position 576,206 of record NZ_JBHUFB010000010.1, on the reverse strand, counting down.
GGACCGGACAGCTCGTCGAGCACGATCGGTCGCCCCACCATCGCCAGTGCCAGCGACTCTCCCGGGCCCGTGACCTCCGGTCCGCTTCCGTGGCGCCAGTCGAGGTCGGTCGCGACGAAGGTCAGGCCTCGGGTGAACCGAAAGGGGAAGGCGAACGGATCGGGGCGGCCCAGAAGGAGTCGGAGTCGCTCCGGGTCGATCGTGCGGGGGAGTCCGAGGGGGCGACGGATGTCCTGCTGGTGTACGACGTGGTCCGCCAGGGCGATTCGCGGCGCGTAGCGGGTGAACCAGCTCGACCGCGCGGACTCCGCGAGCCCCGCGACCAGGACGTCGGTCGGGACGTCTCGCTGCGATGCCACCCAGTGGTCGTTGAACGCGTCCGGCATCGGCCGGCGCAGGAACATTCGTGCGTAGCGGGCCTGCGTGACGGTGTCGAGGCTCAGGTGAGCGGCGACGTCGCGGACGGTCCAGCCTCCACACAGCGACGGCGTCCGCCACTGTTCCTCGTCGAGGCCCGCGAGCAGGCCCACCAGCTCGGCGCGTTCGGCCACGACGTGTTCACGTACTCCGGTGTGTCCCCCCATGCGGCGATGATAGACACATCAGCCGGCTCGGACCGGGCACGTTCGTCAAGGGGAGGCACATCATGTCGAAGGTCCGCATACACAATTTCACGATCTCGCTCGACGGTTTCGGCACAGGCGAGGGACTCACCTTCGACGCACCGTTCGGGCACGCAGGCGAGCGGTTGCACCAGTGGATGTTCGGGACCCGTTTCTGGCGGGCGATGGTCGGCGAGGACGGCGGATCCGAGGGAATCGACGATGCGTTCGCGCGGCGTCACGAGGTCGGGATCGGCGCGGAGATCATGGGCCGCGGGAAGTTCGGTCCGCAGACCGGTCCGTGGACCGATCTCGGCGCCGACGACGAGTGGCAGGGCTGGTGGGGCCCGAACCCGCCGTTCCACACGCCGGTGTTCGTCCTCACCCACCACCCGCGCCCGACCCTGGAGATGGAGGGCGGCAACGTCTTCCACTTCATCGACGCCACGCCGGAGGAGGCACTTGCTCGGGCGCGGGAGGCGGCCGGTGGGCTGGATGTCCGGATCGGCGGCGGGCCGACGGTCGTGCGGGACTTCCTCGCCGCAGGCCTCGTCGACCACTTGCACGTCGTGCAGGTGCCGGTTCTGCTCGGCAGGGGAGTGCGGCTCTGGGACGGGTTGGAGGACCTCGAGGACGCCTACGACGTCGAGTCGGTGGCCTCGCCGAGCGGCGTCACCCACCTGAACTTCACCCGCCGGTGACGTCCGCGGAAGACGCGGGGCTCGTGGAAACGGCCGCGGTCGTCGACGACGGCGAGTACCACCCGGTCGGGTCGGACCACCGCCGCCCGCAGGCGATGTCGCGCGAGCCAGGCTGCGGATGCGGGCAGGTCTCCCACGCTGATCCGTCGAGCGTCCACATCGTCGACGAGTGATGCGAACCCCGGGTCGTCGGAGGCTCCGAGCACGGCGAATCCGGAGCCGAGCAGATCGTCCGAACGGCGACCGTCCGCACCGATCCATTGTGGGAACGCAGCGCCGATCGGGGACCGCGAGAGTCGGCCCGCCAGTGCGCCCCCTCGGAGGCGAGGAGAGAGGACGCGGCGTGCGATCGGGTCGGGGTTCGGGAGTCGCGCGATTCCCCGTAGAACCGGGTGCAGCGCGCTCGGCGCAGCCATCACCCTGCCGACGACGACGGCGCCGAGCACCGCGCTGACGACATGGCCTCGCCGCTCGAGCTGGTAGGTGTCGAGGAGGTGCTCGTCGGCCCGTCCCGACAGCACCGCCGAGATCTTCCAGGCGAGGTTCACCGCGTCACGTTGGCCGGCGCCCAGGCCCTGACCGATGAACGGTGGTGTCAGATGCGCGGCGTCGCCGAGCAGGAACACCGGCCCGTGGCGCCAGGTGTCTGCGACGGCTGCTCGATGGGAGTAGACGGTGTGCCGCACCACGGTTGCATCGCCGTCGGGGAACCACGGTCCGAGTCTGGCGGCCGCCTCGTCGTCGGTGACCGGCACGGGGGCGGGAATCCGGAACTCCCAGCGGTAGCGGTGTTCGCCGATCCGCATGAAGGTTCCGGACTCGGCGCCTGCGCAGATCTGGTGGACGCCGGGCCACAGGGTCAGGTCGCGTTCGCAGCGGACGTCCACGACCAGCCAGTGCTGGTCGAAGCCGAGGTCCCGCATGCGGCTGCCGATCCGATCGCGCATCCCGCTGCCCGCCCCGTCGCACGCGAGTACGAAGCGTGTGGCGATGGTGCGTGATCCGTCACCCTGGGTTGTTCGAACGGTGACGTCGGCGCCGCCGTCGCCTCGCACCGAGGCTCCCGTGACCTCGTGGCCGGAGAGCAGCGTGATCTCCGGATGCCGGGTCTGGGCGGTTCGGAGCACCCACTCGAGGTCGGGTTGGTCGAACATGTTCGTCTCGGGCCACCCGTGCGTCCCGACCGCGCTGTCGCGGCGGAGTTCCAGCAGGGTGCGGAGGTGGCCGTCGACGAGGCGCAGTCCGAGTGCCGGCTCGCAGACGGCGGCGACCTCGTCGGCGACACCGGCGGCCTGCGCGATCCTCAGGACCTCGTCGTCCAGATGGACCGCACGCGGGAGGGGATACGGATCGGTGTGACGTTCGACGACCACGCACCGGACGCCCCGCCGCGTGAGCAGTGCCGCGGCGGTCAGGCCGGTCGGGCCGGCCCCGACGACGACGACATCGGTGGTTGCGGGGATCAGGACTTGCCCAGCACGATCGAGAACTGCACCTGGCCCGCATCCTCGACGACGATGTTCGGGAACGTCGTCGGCTTCTGCACCCCGTAGTCGGTCCAGGCGACATCGACGGCACCCGCCGTCTCGATGTTCTCGCCCGATCGGCGGATGTCGAAATTCGTTGTGACATCGCGGGTCTGACCGTGGAGGGTCAGCTTTCCGCTGACCGGGACGGACACGGTCGAACCGTCCTCCGGCACGACCGACAGGTCGACCGGCTCGGTCACCTCGAAGGTTGCGGTCGGGAACGACCCGGTGTTCATGATCATCATGTCGAACATGGCGTCCCGGCGCTCGCTGTCGGTCGCGATGCTCGCGACGTCGACCTCGACGACCCCCGCGCTGAGCGTCGAATCCTCCACTGTGGCAGTGCCGGTCACGTCCTGGGTCTGACCCCGCACGAACACGCGTTGACCGTTGAGTGTCTCCCAGACCTCGTACCCGGCCGCGGACTCCGGGGCGACCGTCCAGTTTCCGTCGAGGGAACCGGACCCGCCGGTCGCCGCCCCGCTGAGCCCGAGCGCGTCCGGCTGATCGCCGTGGAAGAACTTGGCGTACGCCCACGGCCCGACGCCGACCGCGATTACTGCAACCGCGAGTACCGCCCCGATGATCCACAACACACGTTTACGCATGGGCGGCAACATAACCCAGAACTCGCTCGCGATGGGGTGCTACGTTGACGCGGCAACTTCGCGAACCCGCCGGGATATCGACTTCGTCGCGTCGTGGCATGCGAGATCGTCGGCGAGTGCGCGCGCCCGTACCCCGTACCGGGTGTCCGCCAGGACCTCGGTCACCGCCCGTCGCACCGCGGCGGGGGAGGGTGATCCGCTCCGGATCCGTACGCCCGCTCCAGACCGCGCGACCCGCGCTCCGATCTCGGCCTTGTCCTCGGTGCTGCCCGCGACGACCAGCGGAACCCCGTGTGACAAGGCGAAATGCACGCCGCCCCAGCCGCCGTTGGTGACCATGACGTCGACGTGGGGGAGCAGTAGCGAGAACGGAACGAACTCGGTGACCACGACGTTCGCTGCGGTGCGCCGAAGCGAGTCGACCGGACGGCCGCCCGTGGCGACGACGACGAGAGTGTCCGAATCCGCCAGTGCGTCGACGGTCGGCTCGATCAGGGTGCCGAGGTCGTGGTTGTCGAGGGTGCCCTGTGTGACGAGGACAACAGGTCGATCGGTGCCGAGGCGATCCCACCAGGGCGGTGTCGGCCAGTCTCGCGGCGCCGCGGGGAGGATCGGGCCGACGAAGCTCAGGCGGTCGCCGACGTCCGTGCGCGGATACTCGAAAGCCGGTGTGGTCAGCACGAACACGTCATCGGCGTGCAGTGGCCAGTCCAGGAGGAAGCATGCCGGATCCTCGCCGATCACCTCTCTGGTGCGGCGTGTGGCGATCGCCTGGGCCCGGCGCATGACGATCGAGCGAGCCCCCGCGTTGAGGGCCCGATTCCGGACCCGACCGAGTGGTCCGGTCGACGGCGGAAGTCCGGGCCCGAAGGGTGCGGTGTCCACGCTCGTCGACATCAGCGGAGAAACGCAGACGGCGAACAACTTTGGGCGAACGTCCAGTTCGCTTCCGATCAGCGGCAGCGCACCCATGAACAGGTTCTCCGCGATCACCGTGTCGGCACCCTCGGCCTCGACGGCCTTGGCGACGGCGTGGTACTGGTCCGCGAGCAGGTTCGCGAACATCTGTTCGGCGTCGAAGAGGGACCGCAGGAACGCGGGCCTACGTTCACGCCCGGGGAACCGCTCACCCAGCTTGGTGTCGTCGTAGTCGCAGGTGGGAGGCAGTGCGTGGAACCGGAGCCCCGCTCGCAGCGCGCGGTCCTCGAACCGTGTTCCGGTGAGGATCGCGACGTCGGCGCCGTCCTCGGCGAGGCGAGAGCCGATGGCGAGCATCGGAGCGACGTGCCCGGTGAGGGGCGCGCTGCACAGGAGAATTCGGGCCACGGAGATCCTTTCGCGTGCTGATCGCCGTACGAGGTGGGGCGACCGCCGCTCAACGTACCGCTTGCGCGGACGTTTAGGGTCGGCTAACTTCTGGTACTCAAGGGTTCAATGACGCAGCCTTCGTTCCTGTCGTGCCCGCTATTCCTGTTTCTTCCAACACCTTTCGGAGCGTTGTCTGTGACCACCGCGTACATCAACCGCATCAGTACCGTCGTTCCCGAGCACGACGTCCACGACGCCTTCGTCGCGTTCGCGGATGCCTCCTTCACCGAGCGGCGCAAGCAGTTGCTGTTCCGGCGGATGGCCGACCGGTCGCAGATCTCGCATCGCTACGCGGGGATCGCGTCCCCATCCGATTTCTACGGCAACGATCCGAACTCGGTTGACACCGAGACCCGGATGATCGAGTTCGAGCGCAGTGCACCGGATCTCGCGGTTCGCGCCGTCGAGGGGCTCGAACTCGGGGACGCAGCGGCCGAGGTCACGCACCTCATCGTCATCACCTGCACCGGATTCTATTCTCCGGGTATTGATTTCGAGATCATCAAGCGATGCGGCGTCAACTCGTCGGTCGAACGCACTCAGGTCGGCTTCATGGGCTGCTTCGCAGGCATCAACGGACTCAAACTGGCCCACCACATCGTTCGGTCCGAGCCGAACGCGAAGGTGCTCGTCGTCAGTCTCGAGCTGTGTTCGCTGCACCTGCAACGATCGGAGTCTCTCGAGACGATGCTCTCTTTCCTCGTCTTCGGCGACGGCTGCGCGGCCGTTCTCGTCTCCGGTGAGGAGAAGGGGATCGCGATGGATTCCTTCAAGGCGGTCATGGTCCCCGAGACCCCCGAACTGATCACCTGGCGGATCGGCGACATCGGATTCGACATGGTGCTGTCGGGAAAGGTGCCCGGCACGCTGGGTCGTGCACTCGACGAACGCAATCTCAAGGAGATCCTCGCGGGCGGGTCCAAGGACGACATCGACATCTGGGCGGTCCACCCCGGTGGGCGGTCCATCCTGGATGCCGTCGAGGACGGCATCGGCCTCGAGCCCGAGGATCTGTCCGCATCGAGGTATGTGCTCGACAACTACGGCAACATGTCGTCGGCCACGATCCTGTTCGTCCTTGCCGAGATCATGAAGCGTGCGCAGGAGGGCGGACCCACCGGTGCGGGCTGCGCGATGGCCTTCGGCCCCGGACTCACCGCGGAGACGATGCTCTTCCACATCTGAGAGGCGCTGGTGCCGTGAGATCGATGGCGGTCGGGGATTCGGCCGTATCGAAGGTCACGGATCGTCATCGGTTGTCGGTTCGGAGGGGTCGAGGACTCCCGTGACTGCTGTGTCCAGTGGTTCACTTGATTCGCCTGTGACCTGAGGTGCTGAAGTGACACCTCGACCAGTCGGCCGAAAGGAGAGCGGCGCACCGGACAGGTGCTCCCATCTCGGGATGACCAAGAAGATTCTCACGGCGGGCCTCGCGGCGCTCGCGATGACCGCGGCACTCACACCGGTTGCCGGAGCGCAGCCGGCCGCCGCCGACCCCGCACCCGTCGCCGAAGGAGTGGCAGCGCCGACGCCCCTGGCCGGCCGGACCGTCTTCCTCGACCCCGGCCATCAGGGCACCGGGCACGACGAGGATCTGTCGCGCCAGGTCGACGACGGCCGCGGCGGTACCAAGGACTGCCAGACCACCGGGATGACGACTCTCGGTGGCGTTCCGGAACACACCATCACCTGGGACGTCGCGCAACTCGTCAAGGCGGGCCTGGAGAAGCTCGGGGCGACGGTCGAGCTGAGTCGACAGGACGACAGCGGGTGGGGTGGCTGCGTCGACGAGCGGGCACGCGCGGCGAACGCGTCCGGTGCCGATCTCGCCGTCAGCATCCACGCGGACTCCACCGCTGCCTCGCAGGGGCCGACGGCACACGGGTTCCACCTGATCGTGCCCACGCTGCCTGTCCCGGACGCCACTGTCGAGGAAGTCCAGTCGGAAGAGGGCAAGGCCGCGACGACCGCGATCCGGGACGCATATCGCGAGGCGGGTTTCACGCCCGCCAACTACGCGGGCGTAGTCGACGGCATCCAGTCCCGCTCCGACCTCGCCGGGCCGGCACTCACCACCGTCCCGCTGGCCTTCGTCGAGATGGGTAACGGGTCGAATCCGGACGACGCGGCCGTCCTGGAAAGCCAGGACGGCCGGCTCAAGCACGCTGTCGCGATCATCGTGGGGGCGGTCGACTACCTGATGGATGCGACGGGCACCGCACCGGCCGTGGGGCAGAGCGACACGACCGCGCCGAGCACCCAGGTGGCTCCGGACCCGGCCACCACCGCCGAGCCCGCGACGGACGAGTCGTCGCCGACGCAGGACCAGGACACGGCGCCTGCGACGGTCGTCGGGCAGGGCCTCGAGCTGTTGCGAACCCTGCTGTCGGCGTTCGACCTCGACATCGTGCAGGAACTCGCGAACGAGCAGGACCTCGGGGTGTTCGCCGACCTGCTGGAAACCCTGCTCGACCTTCTCGGCTGATCCGAGGCGACCGACGACACGAGGGCCGGACACCATCGCGGTGTCCGGCCCTCGTCGTCGGTTCCGGGGATCAGAATCCGGCGGCGCCGGCCATCAACGTGTCCGAGACCGGCTCGCTGGCCGCGAGCGAGCCCGCGTCGAGCAGCCCCTCCGACCCTGTGCCGGCAGACGACGTGTCGGCGGACGCGGTGTCAGCGGAGGCGGTGTCGGAGCTGGCAGCCGACGACGCGGCGTCGAGCAGGCCGCTGTCGCCGGCACTGGAGGCGGTGGCGAGCAGTCCGGTGCCGAGCAGGCCACCGAGAGCAAGCGACGCGACCGATCCGCTGATCTTCGCGGGCCCTGCGGGGACGTCGAACGCCATGAGCAGCGAGCGCTCGACGCAGCCGCCCGCGACGACGGAGATGACGGCTGCGGGGCCCTGTGCAATTGCGATCAGGCGCTTGCCTGCCACGGTGAGGAACGTGCCGACGTTCTTCGGGGTCATCTCGTCGGTCGTGGCACCGATCAGCATCCCGAGTCCGCACTCGCGCAGCCCGTCGACGGTCATCGTGCCGACAGCGGTCGCGATGGCGCCTGCGGCGTCCTCTTCGTTGGCGGCGCGCACGATGGTGTCGATGGCCATCGACCCGGTCGCGAACTCCTCCGCGGTGGGTTCCGTGGCAGCGGCCTCGGCGGGCACGGCCTCCGCGGCGGGCTGGACCGGTGCGGGCTCGACCGGCGCGTTCGCGGTGGCGACGCCGGCACCGAGGCCGATGGTCAATCCCAGTGCGCCGACCACGGCAGCAGTTCGCTTCATGAGGTTCTCTTTCACGGAAAGTGCGGTCCTGGATGCGTGAAGCATGCCGGAAGGACATGTAACGCGCCGTTATTACACCGAGATATTCATGTAGCCGCAACGTTTAGGTATGCCTGTGTGACGCGACAGCCTTTTCGTGCCCACTGTGATGAACAGCACAGTTCGATTGGTCGTGTACTGGGGATTTCCCGAGTATTTCCACCGAGTGAACTCTGGGCGACCACAGATCGCTGCGGAGGTCGGGGTGCGCGGCGTGCATCGCGTAATCGTCCGGCCGGTCCGCGTGTGTGACGCCGGAGGACCACTACGATGGACACCCGATCGAGCAGGGAGGTGCGGGGTGGCGAGGCGGTTGGTTCCGGTCGTGTTGGTGGCCGGGTTCCTCGGATCCGGTAAGACGAGCCTGCTCAATCACCTGCTTCGCGGAAACCACGGTGTCCGTATCGGTGTGATCGTCAACGACTTCGGATCGGTCGGCATCGACTCGATGCTGGTTGCCGGCCAGGTCGACTCCACCGTGTCCCTGAGCAACGGGTGCCTGTGCTGTGCAGTCGATGTCGAGGAGATGGACACGATGCTCGACCGCCTCACCCGGGCGGACATCGACGTGATCGTCGTCGAGGCGAGCGGGCTGGCCGAGCCGCGCACCCTCGTGCGCATGATCCTCGGCAGCGAGAACCCCCACATCGGGTACGGCGGGCTCGTGGTTCTCGTCGACGGCGCCGAGTTCGAGACCAATCGGACACGTCATCCCGAACTCGATCTGCACGTGCGCATGGCCGATCTCGTGGTCCTGAACAAGACCGACCTGTTGTCCGACGACGAGGCCGACACTGTCCGGAACCGAATCGGCGAGCTGGCCGAGCGCGCTCCCGTACTCACCACCACGCACGGCCGGATCGATCCGCGACTGCTGTTCGACGAGGTCGTCCGCGCCGACGACGAACCACGCCAGTTGCGGCTCGACGAACTGCTGCTCGAGCAGGAGGAGTGTCACGGCGAGGACGGGCACACCCACCTGCACGACGGGTACCGCAGCGTCACGTTCACCTCTGCGGCGCCGATGAACCCGCGGGCCCTCGCACGGTTCCTGGAGGAGCCGCCGCCCGGCCTGTACCGGGTGAAGGGATTCGTGTACTTCGGGATCGAGGGTCACACCGAGCGATACCTGGTGCAGACCGTCGGCCGGCACATCCGGTTCGACCAGGCACCCTGGGGCAGAGGCGCACGGCGACACACCGAACTCGTCCTGATCGGCGCCGACATCGACGGCGACGCGATCGCACGTGCCCTCGACGGGTGCGTCTCCGAGACATCCGGCGGTGACACCGGTCCCGAGGCGATGACCGCCGTCCACCGCTACGTCGTCGAGTCCTGACGGGGCGTGACGACGCCGCGGCCGGTGGAACGAGATCGAGCCCGCAGCGCGCTGGGCGCATGCGGGCTCGATCGGTTCAGGCGGTCACGCGGTGACGACTACGGGCGCGTCGCGCGACGGCGGCGCCGGTTGTCGCCACCGCGGGCGGTGTCGGTGCCGGGCGTCTCGCTGCTGTAGACGGTGACGGGAGCCGACGAGCGTCCGCGCGCCTGACCGGAGTTCGAGCGGCCGGCGGACGATCCGTTCCGGCCGTTCCCTCCGGTGCGGGCGCCGCTGCGCTCGCCGGTGCGGGCCGCGGCGTCGCGTCCCCGGCCGCCTCCGGCCGAACGGTTCGCGGAAATTCCTGTCCCGCTGCGCCTCTCGGTGCCCGACGTGGACGAATCCTGCTGCCGGCGCGATCCGCCGCCCTGGCCCCCGTTGCCACCGCGGCCACGCTGTCCGCCGCTGCGGCGACCGCCGCCCTGACCCGACGGCTGCGCCACCGGCTTCGGTGCGGGGACGACGTGGGGAGCGATCTCGCCGACCAGTTCGGTGACTGCGGTGGAGGTCGCGGTCACCTGCTGCGGCGTGACCGTGATCTTGGCTTTGCGCATCAACAGCGCGAGGTCCTTGCGCTGCTCGGGGAGGACGACGGTGACGACGTCGCCCGCGCTTCCCGCGCGTGCGGTTCGGCCCGAGCGGTGCAGGTATGCCTTGTGCTCGGCGGGGGGGTCGACGTGCACGACCAGCTCCACGTCGTCGACGTGGACACCGCGGGCGGCGACGTCGGTTGCGACCAGCACCCGGGCCTCACCGGACGAGAACGCGGACAGGTTGCGGTCGCGGGCGTTCTGCGAGAGGTTGCCGTGCAGGTCGACGGACGGGATGCCCGCCTCGGTGAGCTGCTTGGCGAGCTTGCGGGCCTGATGCTTGGTGCGCATGAACAGGATTCGGCGACCGGTTCCGGACGCCAGCTTGTGCACGAGATCCTTCTTGTCGGCCGCACCGGAGACGTCGAAGACGTGGTGCGTCATGGCCGCGACGGGCGAGTTCGCCTCGTCCACCGAGTGCAGCACCTCGTTGCGCAGGAACTTCTTGACGAGGACGTCGACCCCGTTGTCGAGGGTCGCCGAGAACAGCAGGCGCTGACCACCGGTGGGTGTGGCCTTGAGGATCCGGGTCACGCCGGGCAGGAAACCGAGGTCGGCCATGTGATCGGCCTCGTCGAGCACGGTGATCTCGACGGCGTCGAGGAAGACGAGGCGCTGCTTCATCAGGTCCTCGAGCCGCCCGGGGCAGGCCACGACGATGTCGACGCCGGCCTCGAGTGCCTTGACCTGGCGGTGCTGGGACACGCCTCCGAAGATGGTGGTCACGCGCAGCCCGGCTGCGGTGGCCAGCGGCTCGAGTGTCGCGGTGATCTGGGTTGCGAGCTCGCGGGTCGGGGCCAGGACGAGTCCGCGGGGCTGGCTCGCGCGACGCCTGGATGCGGTGGAGCCGGCGAGGCGCGCGGCCATCGGAATCGAGAAGGCGAGGGTCTTGCCGCTGCCGGTCTTGCCGCGGCCGAGGACGTCGCGGCCGGCGAGGGTGTCGGGAAGCGTGTCGACCTGGATAGGGAACGGCGCGCTGATTCCGGCGCCGGAGAGTGCTGTCACGAGGGGAGCGGGCACGCCGAGTTCGGCGAAGGTCGCTGTCATGTGTGTGCGAGTGCCTTTCGGGCATCGGGTTGCGCCGACCGGCACGGGACCGCGCGGGTCCGCGTGCGACATCGGCACAAGGGTGGCGAGATTGCCGGTGGGCAACATCGATCGCCGTAAGAAGAGTTCGTGCCTGGCACGTGAAAACCGATCCACGACGGCTGGCGCTGTGAAGCTCGCGCCGAGTGAGCTCAGCATAGCGGACCCTGCAGGGTGCCTGCCGTTGCCTGGGTCACACCCGCGTCGGCCGAGTTCGGGTCGGTGGAACGGGGCGCCGCGCCGCGCCACCCACCGTTCCCGTCCGGGGCTACCCCGGTCGGCCGGATTCGGTCACGCTGGCACTCAACGACATTGGCGAGCAATCCGCCGGGTGAGTCCTACAGTCCGACCCACTCGGTGACCCCGCCCGCGAAGTGCTGACGCTTCCAGATCGGGACCTCGGCCTTGATCCGCTCCACGAGGAGCGAGCACGCCGCGAACGCCTCGGCGCGATGAGGCGCCGCGACCGCGGCAACCAGAGCCAGGTCGCCGATCGTCAACGCACCGACCCGGTGCACCGCGGCCACCGGCAGTCCCGACTCCTCGGACACCTGCTCGCAACAGCGACGCAGGAACGCTTCCGCGTCGGGGTGCGCCGAGTACTCGAGGGCGGTGACGGACTGCCCCTCGTCGTGATTGCGCACCACGCCGGAGAACAGGACCACCGCGCCGTGTTCGGGACCGGCGACGGCGGCGTCGACCGCAGCCGGATCCAGGGGCTGGTCGGAGATGGCTGCCAGCAGTTCACTCATCGTGCATTCCTCCACCTGCGACCTGCGCGAGCAGGTGATCCAGAATCGGTTCGAGTACCGCTATTCCGTCCCGCACTCCGCCGGGGGATCCGGGCAGGTTCACCAGGACGGTACGGCCGACGAGCCCGGCGAGTCCCCGGCTCAGCGATGCGTGGGCGATCTTCTCGGTTCCCTTGCGGCGCATGGCCTCCGCGAGTCCGGGCAGCTCGCGGTCGAGCACGGCGGCGGTGGCCTCGGGGGTGCGGTCGCTGGGCGACGCGCCCGTACCGCCGGTCGTGACGACCAGCGCCGGGGCGCCGCGCAGCGCGTCCGCGAGACCGGCGTCGATATCGGCGTCCGCACACACGAGCGGCCCGCGGACGGCGAACCCGAGCCCGCCCAGCCACTCGGCGAGCGCCGGGCCGGTGGTGTCGGTGCGGGTTCCCGCGGCGCCGGCGGTCGAGGCGACCAGGACCACCGCGGATCGCTCCGGCGTCGGTTCGGATTCCGCTGCGGGTGTGGGGATCTCGTCCTCGCGCACCCAGTTCCCTCGTTTCCCGCCCGACTTCGTCAGCAATCGGACCCCGTTCAACACTGCCGCGGGATCCACCGCCTTCACCATGTCGTGCAATGTCAGACCGGCGACGGCGACGGCGGTCAGCGCCTCCATCTCCACGCCGGTCTGGCCCGTGGTCTTCGCGCGGGCCTCGATCGTGATGGCCGATTCGGTGAACCCGAACTCGACCTTCACCGACGACAGTGCGAGCTGATGGCACAGGGGAATCAGTTCCGACGTTCGCTTGGCGCCCGCGATCCCGGCGATCCGTGCGGTGGCGAGCACGTCGGCCTTGGGCATGTCGTCCGCCCGGACCAACGCGATCACCTCGGGCGTGGTCTGCAGTTCGCCCGCGGCGACCGCGATGCGGGTCGTGGTCGCCTTGGCGCTCACGTCGACCATCCGGGCCCGGCCCTCGTCGTCGAGGTGCGTCAGATCTCCGCTCACAGCTCCCACACCTGCACGTCGTCTCCTGTCTGCATCGTCGTCACGTCCTCCGGAATGTCGAGCAGCACGTCCGCACGGGCCAGCGCCGCCACCAGGTGTGAACCCGGACCCGACTCCAGTGTCACACCGCCGGGAACTCGCCGTCCGCGCAGGAACTGCCGCTTCCCCGAGGGGGACCGCACGGGCACCGTGAGCGTCGCACGGTCGGTGGGAACGGGCGCGAGCCCTGCGCACCGGCGCAGCTCGGCGCGGGCGAACACCTCGAAGGAGACCAGGGTGCTCACCGGGTTCCCGGGGAAGCTGAGCACCGGCACCCCGTCGACGGTGGTCAGACCCTGCGGGCCACCCGGTTGCATCGCCACGTGCCCGAACCAGCCACCGAGCGGCGTCAGGACCTCGCGGACCACCTCGAAATCGCCCATCGACACCCCACCGGAGGTGATGACGACGTCGGCGGCGTCGACGGCGCGCCCGAGCAGGTCGCGGAAACGGTCCGGGACGTCGGTGCTGTGGCCGACAAGGACTGCGTCGCCACCGTTGGCGCGGACCGCGGCGGCCAGCGCGACGGAGTTCGACTCGAAGATCTGCCCCGGTCCCAGCGAGCTGCCCGGTGGCATCAGTTCGGCGCCGGTCGCGATCACCGCGAACCGTGGGCGGCGACGGACCGGCACCTCGGCCAGGCCGACCGCCGCGAGCATCGCGAGATGCCGTGCCGTCAGGGTGGCGCCCGCCGCCAGCAGCAGGGTGCCGGCGGTGACGTCGCTGCCGCGGTCCCGGACGAACTCGCCGGACCGCCGGGAGGCGTGAATGCGCACGACGTCGCCGTCGGAGTCGGTGTCCTCGACGGGGACCACGCAGTCGGCGTCGAGGGGCACGGGGGCGCCGGTCATGATCTTGACTGCCGTGCCGGGTGTGAGCCGCTCGGGTCCGGCATCGCCCGCCGCCACGGTCGCTGTCACAGGAAGGGAGACCGGCGCTTCCAGTAGGGACGCGGCGGCGACCGCGTATCCGTCCATCTGGGAGTTCCGGAACACCGGCAGGTCGATCGGCGCACGGACGTCGTCGGCCAGGACCCTGCCCAGGGAGTCGGGCACCGCGACCGCCTCGCTCGCGGGCGTCAGCGCAGGGGAGAGCAACTGCCGGACGATCTCTGCGTGCTCATCGACGGATCTGCTGGTCATGGCCCTCCCGGTCGCGTGGAGACCCATCCTATGCGGCAGCCGACGAGGCTCCGACAGGGCGACCCGCACCGCGGATAACCTCCGCGTTACACGGACTCGGCATACTGGTGACATGTGGGAGGTGGGGATCCGATGACGGCGACCGTGCGGCCGGTGTCGATGGGCCTGCCCACCGTTCGTGGCCACGTCGAGGCCTCGGACCGCCCGGACACTCCCGATCTGGTCGACCGGTTCGGTCGCGTCGCCCGTGACCTGCGCGTCTCCATCACCGAGAAGTGCTCGTTGCGGTGCACCTACTGCATGCCCGCCGAGGGCCTGCCCGTCATCCCGCAGCAGCGACTGCTGTCCGCCTCCGAAATCGTCCGCCTGGTCACGATCGCGGTGCGTGACCTCGGTGTCCGCGAGGTGCGTTTCACCGGTGGCGAGCCACTGATGCGCCGCGACCTCGAGGACATCATCGGCGGCTGCGCGCGCGCCGTGCCGGGGACACCGCTGTCGATGACGACCAACGCGGTCGGCCTCGAGCACCGCGCCCAGGGTCTCGTCGATGCCGGGCTGTCCCGCGTGAACATCTCCCTCGACACCGTCGATCGCGACCACTTCGCCGAACTCACCCGGCGGGACAGGTTGCCCGCGGTGCTCGCCGGAATCCGCGCCGCGGCGCGCGCCGGGCTGACGCCGCTCAAGATCAACGCGGTCCTGATGCCCGAAACCCTCACCGGTGCAGTGGACCTCCTGCAGTGGTGCCTGGACGAGGGCGCGCACCTGCGGTTCATCGAGGAGATGCCGCTCGACGCAGATCAGGCATGGGACCGGACCACGATGGTCGATGCCCAGCACCTGCTCGACGTCCTCGGCGCGCGGTTCGCGCTCACGGAAGCCGGGCGTGAGGATCCGTCCGCGCCCGCCGAGGAGTGGCTCGTCGACGGCGGACCGGCGACCGTCGGCATCATCGCGTCCGTCACCCGGAACTTCTGCGAGGACTGCGACCGAACCCGTCTCACCGCCGAGGGAACGGTCCGGTCCTGCCTGTTCAGCGACAGCGAGATCGACCTGCGGGATGCGATGCGGGCAGGCGCGAGCGACGACGACATCGCGGCGCTGTGGCGCGGCGCGATGTGGACCAAGTGGGCCGGACACGGCATCGACGCGGACGGCTTCGCGCCGCCGCAACGCAGCATGGGAGCCATCGGTGGTTGAGACGGTCGGGAACGTGGCGGCGCGGACGGCACCGGAGACGGTGGTGGTGACCGTGCGCTACTTCGCGGCCGCCGCCGAGGCCGCCGGATGCGGCGAGGAGCAGCTGCCGCTCACCGAGGGGGTCACGCTCGGCCGGTTGCGTGCCGCGCTGATCGACCGGCACGGTCCGGCGATGGCGCGCGTGCTCGACGTCGCGGCCTACCTGCAGAACGACGAGCTGACCCGAGACCTCGACGACGCCGTCGCTTCCCGGGTCGACGTGCTTCCGCCTTTCGCGGGCGGCTGATCAGCTGCCGTTCGAGGCGAGCCACTCCTCGAAAGTGGTCGTGCCGTACCTGTTCTCGGGTGTCAGATTCCGACCCTCCCGCAGGAATCGGCCGACTGCGCCGGGGACCGGCAGTCCGACCACCACGGCTCGCGAAGCGGTGACCCGCTTCCACGTGTGCGCGAGGTCGCGCATCGACTCCGGTTCCGGACCGCCGATCTCGATTCGAGCGACGGGGGTCGGGGCCAGCGCCGCCTCGGTCAGCGCCCGGCCCACGTCCGCGGGAGCGATCGACTGGAACCGGGCACCCCGCACGGCGGGCAGTACCCCCACGCGGGCGGTGGCGGCGAACAGCGACCGCACCAGCGAGTGGAACTGGGTGCAGCGCACGACCGTGGTGTCCAGCCCGGACTGCGTGAAGATCCGTTCCTGTTCGACAAGCGCCTCGTAGTAGGCGAACTTCACCCTGTCGACGCCGACGATGGACAGCAACACCAGTCGTCGCACCCCGGCGTCGCGGGCCGCGGCGGTCAGGGTGCGGGCGCCGTCCGTGAAGACCGGGCGGGTGGCCCTGGTCTGTCCGTTCGCCGCGCTGACGACCACGTCGACGCCGGTGAGCGCCTCGGGCACGCCTGCGCCCGTCAACAGGTCGCCGGGAGTGTGGGTCGCTCCGCCGGGCAGGTCGGTGGGGGCGTGCCGGCTGAGCACTCGCACGGTGTGGCCACGGGATGCGAGTTCCGACACCGCGGCAGAACCCGCGGTACCGGTGCCCCCTACGACCAGAACGGTGGTCACGGCACTACTTCCACCAGTCGTCGAGCGGCGTGACCGGCACGGCGCGCTTGTGGCGGGTGTTCAGGAACATGGTCTCGATCCTCTCCGCGACGCGGGGGGTGACGTCGCGGCCTTCGAGGTAGTCGTCGATCTCCTCGTACCGCAGTCCGAGGGCCTCCTCGTCGGGCAGGGCCGGGCGGTCGTCCTCGAGATCGGCGGTGGGGACCTTCCGCCACGTGGAGTCCGGCGCACCGAGGTGCTGGAGCAGCGCCGCACCCTGCCTCTTGGACAGTCCGGTCAGCGGGGTCACGTCGACACCGCCGTCGCCGTACTTGGTGAAGAAGCCGGTGATCGCCTCCGCAGCGTGGTCGGTGCCGACCACGAGGTGCCCCAGTTCGCCCGCGATGGCGTACTGAACGACCATCCGCTCGCGGGCCTTGACGTTGCCGCGCACGTAGTCCCGCAGCTCGCCGATCGGTCCGAGCACCTCGACGAGACCGGCGGCGCTCTCCGCCGCGGCGGCATCCGCACCGGGCTTGATGTTCACGGTGATCGACCGGTCCGGCTGGATGAACTTCAGCGACACCTGCGCGTCGTGCTCGTCGGCCTGCACGCCGTACGGCAGACGGACCGCGACGAACTCGGCCTCGTGTCCCTCGGCCCGAAGCTCATCGGCGGCCAGCTGACACAGCCGCCCGGTCAGGGTGCTGTCCTGCCCGCCGCTGATGCCGAGGACGAATCCCTTCGCCGGCGTGGAACGCAGGTACGCCTTGAGGAAGTCGACGCGGGTCCGGACCTCGTCGGCCGGGTCGACGGTCGGCTTGGCGCCGAGTTCCTCCAGAATTCGCGCACGCAGTGTGGACATGCGCGTGACTCTAGCGAGGTGCCCGCTCCGGCGCGAAGGCTAGAGTCGCGCGGTGACCAACGCCCCTGTTCTCGTCGTCTCCGCCACCGCCGTCGAAGCCGCGCACGTGCCCGCGCGCTTCGGCGTGCTCCACACCGGAATCGGCAAGGTCGACGCTGCGATCGCGGTCACCGAGGCGCTCGCGGCGTATCCGGCCGGAGCGAGGCCCGTCGTCGTCAACGTCGGCACCGCCGGCGCGTTGCACGATCACCACGCCGGTCTGTACGTGCCGTCACGGGTCCTCAATCACGACCTCAGTGCCGAGGCACTGCGATCACTGGGTTACCCGGCGGTGGACGAAATCTCGCTGCCCGACGGGGACGGGTCGGTTCTGGCGACGGGAGACGTGTTCGTCTCCGACCCCGCTCGGCGCGCGGAGTTGTCCAGGCGCGCCGACCTGGTCGACATGGAGGGTTTCGCGATCGCCGCCGCCTGCGCCCGGATGGGTGCCGTGTGCCGGCTCGTCAAGCACGTCAGCGACAACGCCGACGAGTCCGCGATGGACTGGCCGGCCCAGGTCGACGCGAGCGCACGCGAACTCGGTGCCTGGCTCGACGCCCACTACTGACGTTCACGACGACCGGCGACCACCGCGCGCGGTGAACGCCGGTCGTCTCTCACCGAGCGCGCAGCCCCAGCCCGGTCCCGTTCGTGTTCATCAGCTGCAGACGGTCGGATTCGACTGTCGCGGTGGCGGTTCCGGTGAGCGTGGTCAGGACGGCCTGCTCGACCTCGGCGAGCTCGGGAACGCACGCGCGTCGCGTGGTCGCGAGAGGTCCGAAGGTGATCGTCTCGCCCGACACCTCGGCGCGGCCGGTGAACGAGTTGCATCCGGTGGAGCCCGTCACGGTGCCGTCGTCGGCGATCTGCAGGGTCGGTGCCGCCTTCTCGATCGCGAGCGAGGACGTCACCGCGGCGGGCGTGATCGTGGTGTCGACAACCCAGGTCGTCCCGGTGAGCGGGCGGTCGGGTTGGGCGATCCTCCGGTCGAGAAGTGTCACGGTCGACGCGTCGGTGCGCAGGGTGAGGGTGTCACCGTCGAGCTCCCACGCCGGCTTCGCGGCGAAGAAGGAGGCGAGCCACTGGTCCGAATCCGCGTTCTCGCCCATGCACGCCATCATCGTGGTGGCCAGTGGCCCGGTCACGATGGTGCCGCCCGAGAAGTCGGCGGTGCCCGTCGCCCTGTTGCATCCGGCCGTGCCCGCGATGCGGTCCGGTTCGGTGAACTCGACGGTCAGGGGTCCACCGCCGGGGATCTGGGCGCCGTCGACCGTGGTTGAGACGAACGTCCGGCCGAGCAGATCCGACTGGGGCGAATCGGACGCCGCGGAACCGGAGTCGGAGCAGGCGGCGAGGGCGAGGGCCGCGATCGCGAGCGCCGCGAGGCGAAGGGTGCGCATGACCGCAGATCGTAGTGATCGGCACGGGTGTTCGGATCACCTCGCGGTGATTCGGCGTACGAGATCCTCCCAGGCGTCGGCGATCCGGTCGATGGGCATGTGGAGGTCACGAACCTGGTGCAACACCAGGGACGCCTCCAGCGGCGCGAGCAGGCTCTGTGCGAGAAGGGTGAGGTCGCCGGGCGTGCCCGCCTGACCCATGAGGGTGCGGACGTGCACCAGGCTGACCTGGCGGGCCGGCCCGCCGAAGCGCAGTTCGGGAGAGTTCTCCACCGCGCGCAGGACGTCACCCTGCACCTCGACCATGGCCAGTCGGGCGCGACCGTAGGCGACGAGTCGCTCGATCGGGTCGGCGCCGGGTCCGAGCGGTGGCGGGCCGTGGAGGTAGGCCTGCTGGAGTTCGGACTCGGTGTGGTCGAGCAGGGCGTGCATGAGGCCGGACCGGCTGCCGAATCGGCGGAACACTGTGCCCTTGCCCACACCTGCGCGGGCCGCCACGGCGTCCATCGTGACTGCGTCCGCTCCGCGCTCGGCGACGAGGAGAGCGGCCGCATCCAGCAACAACGCCCGGTTGCGGGCGGCATCGCAGCGTTCGGCGCCGGAGTCGTCGGCCATCGGGACCGTGGTGGGGTGCACAGGACGATGGTAGTGCGGGAACAAAAGTGGACCACGGTCCGGTTAGAGTCGGAGTCGGAACGACCGGCCCCACGTACTTCGAAGGATCATCACCATGTCTCAGACTCGCGTTCTCGCCCTCGTCGGCAGCCTCCGTGCCGCCTCCGTCAACCGCCAGCTCGCCGAGACCGCGGCGCATGTCGCTCCCGAGGGCGCCGATGTCGTGATCTACGAGGGCCTCGGCGAGGTTCCGTTCTACAACGAGGACCTCGACAACGAGTCCGTTCCGGCTTCCGTGACCGCGCTGCGCACCGCAGCGAACGAGGCGGACGCACTGCTGCTCGTCACCCCCGAGTACAACGGCACCATCCCGGCCGTGCTCAAGAACGCGATCGACTGGATCTCGCGGCCCTACGGTGCGGGCGCGGTCAAGTCCAAGCCTGTCGCGGTCGTCAGCGCGTCGCCGTCCGGCAATGCCGCGCAGTGGGCTCACGAGGACACCCGCAAGGCGGTCCGTATTGCCGGCGGCGAGGTGCTCGAGGACGTCTCCATCTCCATCGGCGGCACCATCGACAAGTTCGGCGACAAGCACCCGAAGGAGAACGCCGAGGTCGCAGCACAGGTCGGTGGCGTCGTCGCCGGACTCGTCGCGGCAGCGGGCGAGCTCGTCAGCGCCTGATCCGATTCGTTCCCGGGCTCGGGCGGCGTGTGCCGCTCGGGCCCGAGTCGTCTCCGGGTTTCGGCGCCTCGAGAGATCAGGCGGACAGGCCGGTGACGAACGAGGTGATGTTCTCGCGAACCCGTTCGATGCGTTCCTCGATGCTCAGCGTCTCGCGGTAGCGGTTGCCGGCACTGGGTCGCCGCTTGTTCCGCGCGTACAGGGAGCACGCCAGATCGGTGCACATGTAGATCCCGATGCTGTTGCCCCGCCGCCCCGCCTCACCCGCCTTCTGAGCGGTCATCAACGACACCCCGCCCCCGGTGTGGGTGGTCTTGCAGATCGCGCACATCTGCGCCTTGCCCGTTCCTCCGGTCTCGTAGCGGAACGCGACGCCGGTGAGGTCGTTCCCGATCGGCACCACGATGTAGCAGCGGCCGCGCAGCGTCGGATCTCCCCAGCCGAGGAAGTCCAGGTCCTGCCAGGGGCGCTCGCCCAGATCACGCGGAATCGACAGCCGCTTGGCGTCGCCCTTCGAGCAGTTGACGAACGACGCCCGGATGTCGGCTTCGGTGACGGGCACCATCACGAGAACGGCTCCTTCGGCTGGGAAACGGTTACCACCTCCGACGGTACGGCGGCCGTCGTGGCCCGGCAACGGGATTTCCGGCGTCTGAGCTAACCCTCGTTCAGCGTGACGTGCATCAGTTCGGTGCGGGCGACGACGCGGTCCCGTTCGTCGGCGAGCGCGAGGCGGCGCTCGTCGTTCATGTAGCCGTCGAGCGCGGACTGCGACTCGAAGGTGAACACCTGGATCTCGAGGGGCTGATCTCCCGATCCGTCGGTGCGGCCGCGCTGGAGGACCCGACCGCCGTGCTCGGACACGAGTTCGAGGACCCGATCCTCGTACGCGATCAGGCCTTCATGCTGGCCGGGTCGCGCCCACAGCAGGCAGCACAGCGAAATGCTCACGCCGGAATCGTAGGCGCCGATCGTGCCGGCGTCGCGTAGGCACCCGTATGGGACCGTGAGTCCCACCAACACTTGCATGGGACCGCGAGTCCCAGTAAATTCGGCCGCACTGGTACACCGGTCGTTCCGGCCCTGAGCGGCGGACCGCCGGTCGGCGACAGAGGGGCTTCGATGGCGATGCGGTACAGCGGGATTCACGATTCGGACTACCGCGAGGCTCTGTTGACCCTGTCCGAGGGTTCGGTGCATCGGAGTTTCGACCCGTATCTCGACGTTCCCTGGGATGCGCCGGAATTCGCCATCGACCCCGACGACCCGCGGTGGGTACTCTCGCCGGCCCTCGACCCGCTCGGTGCGACGAGTTGGTACCGCGGACTGCCGCTCGACCGGCAGATCGAGATCGGGAAGTGGCGTCACGCGAACTCGATCAAGGTCGGAGCGGCGTTCGAGAGCATCCTGATCCGCGGAATGATGCAGTACATCATGCGGCTGCCCAACGGTTCGGCCGAGTTCCGCTACTGCCTCCACGAGATGACGGAGGAGTGCAACCACATCCAGATGTTCCAGGAACTCGTCAACCGGATCGGAGTCGACGTCCCGGGGATGCGCCCGGCGTTCCGGGCGCTCTCACCGTTCATCGGCGTCCTCGGCGGATTCGCGCCACTGGGCCTGTTCATCGGCATCCTCGGCGGTGAGGAGCCGATCGACAACTACCAGAAGGCGCTCATCCGCGACGGTGCGAACCTGCCGCCCGCCGTCCTGAGGACGATGCAGATCCACATCGCCGAGGAGGCCAGGCACATCTCGTTCGCGGGCGAGTTCCTGCGGGCGCACCTCGCGCACGCCGGTCCCGCGATGCGGGCCGCCGCCGGGGTGACGTTCCCCCTCGCGATGCGGTGGCTCGCCGGCGAGATCATGACGCCGCCGAAGTCCTTCGCCCGGACCTTCGACATCCCGCCGGAGGTGATGCGGGAGGCGTTCTGGCGCAGCGAGCACTCGCGGGCGATCCTCGCGGGGTACTTCGACGACATGCGCGCGCTCGCCGACGAACTGGGCCTGATGAACCGGACGACGAAGCGGTTGTGGAAGCGGCTCTCCATCGACGGTCGGCACAGCCGGTACCGCAGCGAGCCGGACCGCCGCACCCGCGCCGCGGCCTAGGTTCATCGCGCCGACAACTGTGCGATCAGGTCCGTCAGCTCCATCCGCGGATCGACCGACAGACCGACCGACCTGATCGCACCGTCGAGGACGTAGCGGGTGAGCGTGGTCAGTTCGTCGACGATCTGTTCCCTCGTTCGGGTGGGGTCGACGTCGTGCACCCAGTGCGTCAGGGTGCCCTCGACCATCGTGACCACCGCGAACGGCAGGGTGTCGAAGATGCCGTCACCGGTGTCCACACCGAGTTGGTCGGCGATCGAGGTGAGCACGTCCCGAGCGCGCTCGGACATCCGGAGTTTCAGGCTCGTCACCGCGTCGACGTCGGACGGGCCCTCGTGGGTCGGTCCGGTGCGGGCGAACTCGTCGAGTCGGGGGTGGTCGGCCATCCAGTCGGCCACGGCCCGGATGGTGCGCGCGATGATCTCTTCGATCGAGCCGTGCGAGGTGTCGAGACCCGCTTCGAGCGTGCGGGAGAAGTCGTCGATGAGGTGCGACCGGATCCTCCGGTCCAGATCCTCCCGCCCCTCGAACTGGCGGTACACGACGGATTTGGCGAGCCCCGCCCGCGCCGAGATCTGCCGGACCGAGACGTCGGTTCCCGCGGGTGCCTCCTCGATGAGCTCCACCGCGGCTCGCAGGATCCGGGATCGCCGCTCGGAATTGTGTTGCTCCCAGCGCGCCTCGTGGCCGCTCGTCTGCGAGTCCTCACGCAGGCCCGGATCGCTCGACATGAGCGGAGTCTAGCGACGCCCGGTCACGACGGTCGCGTCCAGTTCGGGGCAGTGCGCGACCGTCGGTGTGAGTCCGGCGCGCGCGAATGCGGCGGCGGTCAGAACGGCTTGCCGTTCACCGGTCTCGACGAGGAGCCGTCCGGTCGGTGCGAGCCAGGCGGGGGACTCGGCGGCGACCCGGCGGTGGACGTCGGCGCCGTCACGACCGCCGTCGAGTGCGAGGCGGGGTTCGTGCAGTCGCGCCTCGGGGGGCATGGTGGAGAGCGCATCTGTCGGTACGTAGGGGGCGTTCACGACGAGCACGTCGACCCGGCCGAGCAGTGTGCGGGGCAGTGCGTCGAACAGGTCTCCGAGGTGGACCGACCCGGGCTGGAGGTTCCGGCGGGCGCACGCGACGGCGACCGGGTCGACGTCGGCGGCGTGGAGCACGACGGGCCCGGATCCCCGCCCGGATGCGGCCTCGGCGGCGATCGCGGCCCCGACCGCACCGGACCCGCAGCACAGGTCGACCACCACCGCGTCGGGGTGGTCGAGTGCCGCGACGGCCCGGTCGACGAGGAATTCGGTGCGTCGCCGAGGCACGAAGACGCCCGGCGACACCGCGATCCGGAGCCCACAGAACTCGGCCCATCCGAGGACCTGCTCGAGCGGCCGGCCGGACACCCGGTCCCGGACCATCGCCGCGAGTTCGTGGTCGTGCGTCGCGGCGTCGACCAGCAACCGGGCCTCGTCTTCCGCGAACACGCATCCGGCCGCCCGCAGTGTGGCGGCGATGTCGGTGAGCGCGGGAGTGGACGTGGGTGGAACCTCGCTGTTCGGTGTGCGTCCGGTTCGGGGCCGCCCACCATGGTGGACCCGGGCGGCGCCCGGCGCATCCGATTTCGGCGTGTCAGCCCGGGCGGCGGGTGACGCCGAGGAGCAGGGCGACGAGGTCGAGGGCGGTGTCGATCTGGGCGGTCTCCCCTCCGAGCAGCGGCGCGTAGAGGTGGATGTCGCAGATCCGCACGATGGCCTCACCGAGGACGGCCGGTGACAGCGCGAGCGTCAGCGCACCCGACGCCTCCTCCCGTTCGAGCATCTCGGCCATGATGCGCGCGGACACCGCCTCGATGGACCCGGGCATGAGGGCCAGTCGGGTGAAGAGCAGTGGTTCGCGCTTGGTCAGCGCCCGCAGCGGGGGAGAGGCGTCCACGGTCCTCATGACGCGCTCGACGAAATCGAGGACGAAGTCGGCTCCGGTGCCCGTGGCGCGGTCGATCGCCCACCGGTAGGTGCGCTCCGTGGCCTCGCTCAGGACGGTGGCGAGCAGTTCCTCGCGGTTGCCGACCCATCGGTACAGGGTTGCGCGTCCGACTCCGAGTTCCTGTGCGAGACAGGACATGTCGAGTGGCTTCTCGTCGATGTAGATCCGGGTGGCTGCATCGATCGCGCGCCGGCGGTCGGCGACGGGTGGCATCAGGTCATCTCCTCACGTGCCGGACCATCATGCAATTCGAGGTGACGGTTGACGAGTCGGGGTACCTGAGACAGACTAGCGCACTGTCTCACCCAGAGTGATGTCAGTCACATCGAGGAGCTCTCATGGCCCAAGTTCAAACCGTTCGCGGACCCGTCGACGCCGCCGCTCTCGGCTCCACGCTCATGCACGAACACGTCTTCGTGCTCGGCGAGGAGATGCGGCAGAACTACGGCGACTACCCCAACCACTGGGACGAGGACGCCCGCGTCGCCGACGCCGTCGTGAAGCTCACTGCGTGCGCGGAGCGCGGGATCGACACGATCGTCGATCCCACCGTCATCGGCCTCGGCCGCTACATCCCGCGCATCCAGCGGATCAACGAGCGGGTCGACATCAACATCGTCGTCGCGACCGGGATCTACACCTACAACGACGTGCCGTTCCAGTTCCACTACACCGGCCCGGGCCTGCTCTTCGACGTGCCCGAACCGATGGTCGAGTTGTTCGTCAAGGACATCCGCGAGGGCATCGCCGACACCGGGGTCAGGGCGGCGTTCCTCAAGTGCGCCATCGAGGAGCAGGGTCTGACGCCGGGAGTCGAGCGCGTCATGCGGGCAGTCGGCCAGGCGCACGTCGAGACCGGTGTTCCGATCACGGTGCACACCAACCCGCACACCGAGTCCGGACTCGTCGCACAGAAGGTGCTCGAGTCCGAGGGGGTGGACCTGTCGAAGGTCGTGATCGGCCACTCCGGCGACTCCACCGACCTCGACTACCTCTGCTCCCTCGCGGACGCGGGCTCGTACCTCGGTATGGACCGGTTCGGACTCGACGTGCTGCTTCCGTTCGAGAACCGGGTCGACACCGTCGTCGAGCTCGTGCGTCGCGGCTACGCGGAGAAGATGGTGCTCGCGCACGACGCCGCCTGTTTCATCGACTGGTTCGAGGAGGGCGCCAAGGCGGCCGCTGTACCGAACTGGAACTTCACCCACATCAGCGACGACGTGATTCCGGCGCTCCTGGGGCGAGGCATCACCGAGCAGCAGATCGCGGTGATGATGGTCGACAATCCCCGCCGCTACTTCGAGCCCACCGCATGAGCGCATACGAGGAGCGAATCTGGTTGGCGCACTACCCGGCCGGAGTTCCGGCGGACGCACGCGTCGAGTTCGACACGGCCCTTGCGATGTTCCGGGCCACGCTCGTGCGGGAGCCCGAAGCGCCGGCGATCCACTACTTCGACGCCACCGTCACGTATCGGGATCTCGACGAGATGTCCGATGCCCTCGCGGTGGCGTTGGGGGAGCGGGGCATCGGCAAGGGTGACCGTGTCGCGCTCGTCCTGCAGAACGTGCCGCAGTTCCACGTCGCGGTTCTCGCGGCGTGGAAGCTCGGCGCCGTGGTGGTGCCGCTCAACCCGATGTACCGGGACCGCGAGTTGCGCGCCGTCCTCTCCGACAGTGGTGCCGCTGTCGTGATCTGTCTGGAGTCGGTGCGCGACGAGGTGGCGTCGGCGGCGGCAGGGGCCGGGATCGCCACCGTGATCACGACCTCCGAGCTCGCCTTCCGGACGAGGGACGAGCCACGCATCTTCGGGGACGGCGACCGTGCCGCCGATGCCGCCGACGACCTGCTCGACCTGATCGACCGGTTCCGTGGCCGGGCGCCGGCCGACGTCCCACTCACTGCAGGCGACCTGGCGTACCTGCCGTACACCTCGGGCACCACCGGTCCACCCAAGGGGTCGATGAACACCCACGCCAATGTCGTCTTCACGGCCCAGATCTACCGCGACTGGACGCGGCTCGGTCCGGAGTCGGTGGTGTACGCGGTGGCGCCGCTGTTCCACATCACCGGACTGATCGCGAACATCGCCGCGCCGCTGCTCGCCGGCGCCGCGACGATCCTGACGTGCCGGTTCCATCCGGTGGTGGCGGCCGAGGTGATCGCCGAACGCCGGGCGACCGCGACGATCGGCGCCATCACGGTGTTCATCGCCTGGACGAACAGTGCCGAGGTGACGGCCGAACAACTGTCGAGCCTGCGGTCGGTGTACTCCGGTGGTGCACCCGTCCCGCATGCGGCCCTGGCAGCGTTCCGGGAGAAGTTCGGGCACTACATCCACAACGGCTACGGGCTGACCGAGACGACGAGCCCGGCGATCGTCGTTCCGCACGGCGTGCAGGCGCCGGTCGATTCCGAATCGGGTGCGGTTTCCGTCGGGGTGCCGGTGTCGGGGACGGTCGCGTCGGTGGTCGACGAAGGGGGCGATGCGGTCCCTGTCGGGGAGATCGGCGAGATCGTGGTGTCCGGGCCGCAGGTGGCGGCGGGGTACTGGCACCGGCCCTACGAGACCGAACGCGCGATGCCGTCCGGCCGATTCCACACGGGCGACGTCGGTTTCATGGATTCCGGTGGCTGGTTCTACATCGTCGACCGGAAGAAGGACCAGATCAACGCGTCCGGGTTCAAGGTGTGGCCGCGCGAGGTCGAGGACGTGCTCTACGAGCATCCGGCGATCCGTGAGGCGGCCGTCGTCGGGGTGGTCGACGCGTATCGCGGGGAAACGGTCAAGGCGGTGGTCTCGCTCAAGTCGGGGCTGTCGACGAACGCCGCGGCGCTGCAGGAGTTCTGCCGCGATCGGCTCGCCGCCTACAAGTGCCCCCGGATCGTCGAGGTCCGTGACGACCTTCCGAAGACTGTGAGCGGCAAGATCCTTCGCCGCGCCCTGCGCGACGCCTGACGCGTTCCGACCACGCGGGGTGTGACCCCGGGCCACACAGAGAAGTGATTGACATCACAACCCTGGTCCGCGATAGTGGGCAAGCGCTCGCTTACCTGAAGTTGATGTCAAGTTTGAACAACCGTCCAGTGAACGAGATTCCAGGAGGATGGATGACCACATCCGCAGTCGACCCCAGTCGCAGAGCCACCGCCCGGTCCGCCCGGTCGAAGTCGGGTGCCAGTGCCCACCGCAAGCTGTTGTTCGCCGGCCTCGTCGGCAGCTCCATCGAGTGGTACGACTTCTTCCTCTACGGCACCGCGGCCGCGCTCGTGTTCCCGCATGTGTTCTTCCCGGATTCCTCGCCGCTCATGGCGACGCTGCTGTCCTTCAGCACGTTCTGGGCGGGATTCGTCGCGCGCCCGCTCGGTGGGCTCATCGCCGGCCACTACGGGGACAAGTTCGGGCGCAAGCCCGCCGTCGTCGTCTGTCTGCTCCTGATGGGACTGGCGACCTTCCTGATCGGATGTCTGCCCGGCGCGAACGCGATCGGGGTCGCGGCGCCGATCCTCCTGGTGGTGCTGCGCTTCGTTCAGGGGTTGGCGTGCGGTGGCCAGTGGGGCGGAATCGTCCTCCTGCTCACGGAGTCCGCGAGCCCCAAGAAGCGTGGGTTCTCGGGCACGTTCGGACAGATGGGCGTGTCGTTCGGTGTCGTGCTCGGCAACATCGCGTTCCTCAGCGCCACCGCGGCGATCTCGAACGACGCGTTCCTGTCGTGGGGCTGGCGCATTCCGTTCCTCGCGAGTGCGGTCCTGTTTCCCGTCGTGCTCTACATCCAGACGAAGGTCGAGGACAGCCCGGAATTCAAGGAACTCGAGGAGAAGGCGTCCGGCACGAAGGTCGTCGCCCAGGCGCCGCTGAAGCAGGCGCTCCAGGAGCACTGGCGCACGATCCTGCTCGGCTGTGGGCTGCTCGCTGCGACGAACGCACTGTTCTACATCTCGATCGCGGGTGTGCTCACCTACGCCACCGCCGAACTCGACATGAACCGGAACGACCTGCTGACGATCTCGATGCTCAGCTGCATCATCTCGGTTCCGGTGGTGGCGTTCTCGGGCTGGGTCTCGGACCGCATCGGTCGGCGGCCCATGATCATCGCGGGCGGCATCGCGATCGTGTTGTGGGCGTTCCCGTACTTCATGCTCGTCAACACCGCGAACCTGGGACTGTTCTTCCTCGCCGTCACGGTCGGCAGCATCTTCCAGTCGATGACCTACGGTCCGATCGCCGCGTACATGGGTGAGCTGTTCGCCCCGAACGTGCGGTACTCCGGTGCGTCACTCGCATACCAGCTCGCGGCGATCACCGTCAGTGGTGGAACGCCGTTCATCATGACTGCGCTGATCGCCCGAACCGGAACCACCACGCTCGTCGCGGTGTTCGTCGCACTGATGGGCCTGGTCACGGTTCTGTCGGCGTGGCGGCTGCGGGAGACCAACCCGGCCGAGGTGCGCAACGATCCGACTGCGGTCCCGGGTGCGCAACTCGTGCGCTGACGATCCCGCCCGACCCGCCGGAGAGACCGACGATGCCCGCCACCTCGCGTGGCGGGCATCGTCGTGCGTCCGGCCGGACGGCGCGTGTCGGCGGGTGGATGGGTGGGCGTGACCGGTGTCGTTGCTATAACTGTGGTCATGTCAGGTTCCACAGAGGAAGCCCACGAGGACGCGCCGCCGTCGATGGCGAACTCCGCGCTGCTTCGCGAACTTCCCGCCACCGAACGCGGGCAGCGCACCCGGTCGGCGCTGATCGCGGCCGCGCGCGCGGTCTTCGAGCGGGAGGGGTACCTCGACACCAGGCTCATCGACATCACCAAGGAGGCGAGTTGCTCCGCGGGGACGTTCTACACGTACTTCTCCAGCAAGGAGGAGATCTTCGCCGCGGTTCTCGAGCTCGCGCAAGAGGACATGATGCATCCCGGGATGCCGCACGTCGCCGACGAGGACGACCCCGCCGCGATCGTCGAGGCCAGCAACCGGGCCTACTTCGAGGCGTACCGGCGCAACGCGAAGCTGATGGGCCTGCTCGAGCAGGTCGCGAACGTGGACCCGGAGTTCCGTCGGCTGCGTCAGAAGCGCGGTGAGGCGTTCATCCGGCGCAATGCCCGCAGCATCGCGTCGCTGCAGTCCCGCGGCCTCGCGGATGCCGACATCGATCCGTTGCTCGCCTCGCGCGCGCTGTCCGGCATGATCAGCCGACTCGCGTTCGGCCACTTCGTCGTCGGTGACGGCGACGGTGATCTCGACGCGTTGATCGACACCGCGACGCGGCTGTGGGTCAACGCGCTCGTGATTCCTCGTAGCTGACGGGCCCGACCTTCGGCGCGTCCGTTCCGCCTCCGCGGCTATTCAATGTTGACGTCGGATTCAATTGTGCGGTTGAATCGAGGAGACGCCGACGAGAACGGATGATGCGCAATGACTTCCAGCACCGTGGACACCGGCCGCACGGCGGTCCTCGTCGACTTCGGGGGAGTGGTCACGACCAGCGTCCTCGACGCGTTCCGTTCGTTCGGATCCGACATCGGCGATCCCGACCTGCCGCTCACACTCCTCGCCCGCGACGAGGTCTCGCGAAGACTGCTGTCCGACCACGAGTCCGGACGGATCGACGTTGCCACCTTCGACGACGGATTCGCCGACCGCCTTCGCGCGCACGGGGTCGAGGTCGAGTCCGCCGGCCTGTCCGCACGGATGCAGTCGGGACTGCGTCGCGACGACGCCACGGTCGAGCTGCTCGGTGCACTGCGTGCGGGCGGGGTTCCGGTTGCCCTGGTGTCCAACGCATTCGGCCGCGACACCTACGCCGGATTCGACCTTGCCGAGCTCGCGGACGAGGTGGTGATCTCGTCCGAGATCGGGATCCGCAAGCCGTCGCGACAGATCTACCGGATCGCCTGCGAGCGCCTCGGCATTGCCCCCGAGCAGGCGGTGATGGTCGACGACCTGCAGCAAAAC
Organism: Rhodococcus gannanensis; assembly: GCF_042681175.1. Classification (NCBI taxonomy): domain Bacteria; kingdom Bacillati; phylum Actinomycetota; class Actinomycetes; order Mycobacteriales; family Nocardiaceae; genus Rhodococcus; species Rhodococcus gannanensis. The sequence goes on along the minus strand of NZ_JBHUFB010000010.1, from coordinate 546,231 downwards.
CTCGACGGCGCCGCCCGGCTCGGCATCGCCGGAGTCCTGCACACCTCCGGCGCCGACACCGCCGTCGAACTGCGCGACCGCTTCGGTTTCTCCGTCCCCGTGTGCTGACGCATTGTGCGCGCTTGTGGTAGCTCCCACTACCACAAGCGCGCACAGGGCCTACACCTCCAGGACGAGCTTGCCAGTGTTGGCGCCGTCGAAGAGCATGTTCAGCGTGCGGCCGAATGCCTCGATGCCGCCCGGCTCGACCTGTTCGCGTGTGATCAGGTCTCCGCGCCGGATCCAGTTCGACAGCGCCGCCTGCGCCTCGGGGAAACGGTCCGCGTAGTCGAACACGATGAGCCCGGCCATCGACGCCCGATTGACGAGCAACGACAGGTACCGCGACGGCCCGGGCTGCGGCTCCGTCGCGTTGTACCCGGAGATCGCCCCGCAGATCACGACCCGCGCGTGGGTCCGGAGCTGGGCGAGCGCCGAGTTCAGGATGTCGCCGCCGACGTTGTCGAAGAACACGTCGATTCCGTCCGGTGCGGCGGCGTGCAGCGCCCGACCGATCGACCCGGCGCGATAGTCGATCGCCGCGTCGAAGCCGAGCTCGTCGGTGAGCCAGGCACACTTCTCCGGGCCGCCGGCAATGCCGATCACGCGGCAGCCCAACAGCTTCGCGATCTGACCCGCGATGCTGCCCACCGCGCCGGCGGCCCCCGAGATCAGCACGGTGTCGCCGGGACGCAGGCGGCCGACGTCGACGAGCCCGAAGTAGGCAGTCATGCCCGGGAACCCGAGAGCGCCGAGCCACGTCGGGCCGGACGCCAGATCGAGGTCGACGACCGTGACGTCCGAGCCGTGGGAGAGCGCGTACTCGCAGGCGCCGAAGAGTCCGGCGACCGGCGTCCCGACGGGGAACCGGTCGTTGCGGGAGGAGTGGACCCGCCCGACAGCGTGCGCGCGCATGACGGCGCCGATGGCGACCGGCGGCACGTACGAGCGGACGTCGTCGAGCCAGCCGCGCATCGCCGGATCCACCGACACGTACTCGACCTTCACCACGAACTCGCCGTCGGCGGGCTCGGGAACGGGCTCGGAGGTGATCGACCACGTGCTGTCGTCGATGCGGCCGATGGGACGGGTGGCGAGGCGGACCTGACGGTTGTTCATGCGTGTGCCGCCCGCAGCTCGGCTCGGTCGATGTTGCGCTTGAGGATCTTGCCGGTCGATCCCTTGGGGAGTTGGTCCACGAATCGGACGATACGCGGGATCTTGTAGGCCGACAGCTTCTCTCTGCTCCAGGCGATCACGTCGTCGGCGGTCAGACCGGAGTCCGGTCGGCGCGCGACGACGGCGGCGACCTCCTCGCCGTAGTGGTCGTCGGGAACGCCGACGACGGCCGCCTCGACGATCTCGGGGTGCTGGTAGAGCACCTCCTCGACCTCTCCGGGATAGACGTTGTAGCCGCCGCGGATGATGAGGTCCTTCAGTCGATCCACGATGCGCAGATCCCCGTCCGCGTCGAACTCGCCGAGATCGCCCGTGCGGAACCAGCCGTCGTCGGTGAACGCGGCGGCGGTCGCGTCGGGACGGTTCCAGTAGCCCGACATCACGGTCTCACCCTTCACGTGCACCTCGCCGACGGTTCCGGCGGGGCAGGGTCGGCCGTCGTCGTCGCGGACCTCCACCCTGGTCCGGGGCACGGCTGCGCCGGTGTAGCCGATCTTGCCGCCGCGGTCGACGTCGTTGAACGTGCCGAGCGCGGTGGTCTCGGTGAGGCCGTAGCCCTCGAGAATGGCGCAGCCGAAGCGGGATACGAATGCGCGAGCGATCTCGCCGGGCAGCGAGGCGCCACCGGAGACGGCCACACGCAGGTGCGCGAAGTCGGTGGCATCGAGGTCGCCGGCGGCGTGGAGCATGGCGTTCCACATCGTCGGTACCCCGCACATGATCGTCAGGTCGTCGCGGCGCATCATCTCGATCATCCCGTCCGGGGTGAAGCGGCTCAGCAGCGACAGCGAACCACCGCCGGTGAAGGAGGCCATCATGACCGATGCCTGACCGAAGACGTGGAACAGCGGCAGGCCGGTTCCGGTGCGGTCGTTCGCGGTTCCGCCGCTCACGGCCGCACCGATCTCCCCTGCCGACAGCAGATTTCCGACGGTGAGTTGCGCGCCCTTCGGTCGGCCGGTGGTTCCGGAGGTGTAGAGGATCGTGGCGGTGTCGGCGCGCTCTCGTTCGACGACTCGCGGGATCGGATCGGCACCGGCCTCGGCCCCCGCGTCGAGGTGCCAGTGGGCAACCCCGACCGTCACGCACGCGTCGGCCACGGCAGGCCCGAGGCCGTGCCAGCCGATCGCGAGCGAGGCGCCGGAATCGGTGAGGTAGTACTCGATCTCAGCCGCCGTCGACATGGTGTTGACCGGAACGACGACGGCGCCGACGGCGGCGATCCCCATGTACGCCACCGCGAACTCGGGAACCGACGGTGCGACCAGCAGGACACGGTCGCCCGCGCCGATGCCTGCCGAGCGGAGTGCGCCCGCGTAGCGCAGGCAGCGGTCGCGCAGGCTCGCATAGGTCCAGGTGCCGTCGGGGGTGCGCAGTGCGATCGCCGTGTCGGACGCAGTGGCGTGGCGGGTGATCGGATCGAGCAGGTTGGGCATCGGCGTGCGCCTTCCGGATCGGGGTGGGGGAGTGATCACGTACGACTGTGGTCTGCGTCTCACCAGACCACACACCTGAAGTCGGCGTCAATATCGAAAATCGACCCGGCCCCTGTTGGCTGAACGTGACGTTCGGCTCGTTGGTACGCATGAACGTGGCGTTCAGCCGGGCAGGGGAGGGGCCTTGTTGAGGTGAAACGTCGAAGTTGACGCCAGATTCATGTATAAACGTGAGGGTGACGACGATTGTGTTCGGGGATGCCGGGGGTGGTGCGCCGCAGTCGCGCGAGATGCCCACTACCGCCCGTGGTGTGCGCACCAGGGCCGCGCTCGTCGTCGCGGCGCGGGTTGTGTTCGAGCGCGACGGCTATCTCGACGCCCGCCTCACCGACATCACGAAGCAGGCCGGCTGCGCCACGGGCACCTTCTACACCTACTTCGCCAACAAGGAAGAGGTGTTCGCGGCCGTCCTAGAAGAGGCCCGCAAGGACATGATGCATCCGGGCATGGATCGGGTCGACGACGAGGACGACCCCTACGCTGTGCTCGAGGCGAGCAACCGTGCGTATCTGACCGCGTACCAACGCAATGCGAAGCTCATGGGTCTGATGGAACAGGTGGCTCACGTCGATCCGGAATTCCGTCGCATCCGAACCGAACGTGCCGAGGCGTTCATCGAGCGCAACGCACGCGGCATCGCGGAGTTGCAGCGACGTTCCGTCGCGGATCCCGAAATCGACCCGATGACGGCGTCGCGTGCGCTCTCCGGCATGGTGAGCCGCATGGCCTACGGGGTGTTCGTTTCCGGTGAGGCTGCCGACGGCGGCCGCGAGTACGACCTCGACGAGCTGGTCGGCGCGCTCACCCGACTCTGGGCCAATGCGCTGAGGTTCCCCGGCCGACCCTGAGCTCCACCGTGTTCAGTGGAGCGGCCGGCCGGGGAACGTGCGGGTCAGGCTCCGGCGACGACTCGCGCGACGGACTCCGCGACCATGACGGGCTTGTCCGAGCCCTCCAGTTCGACGACCTGGGTCGTCGTCACCTGGATGCCTCCGGCGACCTCGTCGGCGGCGACCACGGTGACGCGCATGCGAATTCGCGATCCGACGGGGACGGGCGCGGGGAAGCGGACCTTGTTGTAGCCGTAGTTCAGGCCGTGTGCGAACCCGTCGAAGGCCAGTAGCCGACTCGACAGGAACGGTCCGAGCGACAGGCTGAACAGTCCGTGCGCGATGGTGCCGCCGAGGGGGCTGGAAGCGGCCTTCTCCACGTCGACGTGGATCCACTGGTGGTCGCCGGTTGCGTCCGCGAACGCGTTCACGCGGTCCTGGGTGACCTCGAACCAGTCGGTGGGGCCGAGCTCCCGGCCGACGAGATCACTGAGGTCCGCGGCCGTGCTCGGGCGGACGGGAAGGGTGGTTGTGTCCATGGTTCTCCTTGATGTCTGCAGGTCAAGGTCGTGGCGTCGCGTCTGGAGCGACGCAAGGTTGAATCTGACGCCGGATTCAACTATACATGGTGGGAGAGCTGCGTCACACGGAGCGGACGGCATCGCGCCGCCGCACCGGCGCGCGCATCATCGACACGGAAGTGGGGATTCGTCAGTGAAGGTTGCAGGCAAGGTTGCCGTCGTCACCGGTGGCGGCGGGGGAATCGGTGGGGCGATCGCCCAGGCGCTCGCCGCCGAGGGCGCGCGGGTCGTCGTGGCCGACCTCGATGCCGCGACGGCGCAGGCCGTCGCCGACAAGATCAATGCCGACCACCCCGGTTCCGCGGTCGCCGCCGGCGGCGACGTCTCCGGCACCGAGGTGATCCGCGGCCTGATCGAACTGGCGGAGAAGGGCTTCGGTCCCGTCGACATGTACTTCGCGAACGCGGGTATCACCGGTGCGCCCGGCCTCGACGCCGACGACGCGGCCTGGGACCTCTCGCTCGACGTCAACCTGCGTTCCCACATCCGCGCCGCGCAGCTGCTCGTGCCCGGATGGGTCGAGCGCGGCGACGGCTACTTCGTCAGCACCGCCTCCGCCGCGGGTCTGCTCACCCAGATCGGCGGGGCCACCTACGCCGTGACCAAGCACGCCGCCGTCGGGTTCGCGGAGTGGTTGTCCGTCACGTACGGGGACCAGGGCGTCAAGGTCAGCTGCCTGTGCCCGCAGGGCGTCAACACCAAGCTGCTGTTCCCCGACGAGGGTGCGGACGACGGACTGTCGGCCACCGCGATGAAGGCCGTCACCGAGGCAGGTGACGTCCTCGAGCCCGCGCAGGTCGCCGCCGACGTGCTCGCAGCGATCGACGACGAGCGGTTCCTGATCCTTCCGCACCCGAAGGTCCTCGACATGTACCGGCACAAGGGCGCCGACTACGACCGCTGGCTGCGCGGGATGCGCCGCTACCAGGCGTCGCTCCAGGGGAGCTGACGCCCCGACCCGGCTCCGTCGCGGCCCACGATCATTCGAATCCATTCCACCCCAGGAGTTCTCATGTCCCTGTTCGACATCTCGGAACGCGCCCAGCAGTTGCAGAAGGAACTGCTCGACTTCATGGACTCGCACGTCTACCCGGCCGAGGCCGTGTACGAGGAGCAGATGCGTGCGTCCGGTGACCCGCACTTCCAGCCGCCGATCCTCGAGGAACTCAAGGCCGAGGCCAAGAAGCGGGGTCTGTGGAACCTCTTCCACCCGCACCCCGGTACCGGCGCAGGCCTGACCAATCTCGAGTACGCCCCGCTCGCGGAGATCATGGGCCGCAGCCATATCGCGTCCGAGGCGTGCAACTGCAACGCCCCCGACACCGGCAACATGGAGGTCTTCGAGCTCTTCGGCACCGAGGAGCACAAGGAGCGGTACCTGAAGCCGCTCCTCGACGGCACGATGGCGTCGGCGTTCGCGATGACCGAACCCGCGGTCGCCAGCTCGGACGCCACGAACGTCGAGCTGTCGATGGTCAAGGACGGCGACGACTACGTCCTCAACGGCCGGAAGTGGTTCGCCTCCAACGCCCTGCACCAGAACTGCAAGGTGATGATCGTGATGGGCAAGACCGACCCGACCGCTGCGCCGCACCGCCAGCAGTCGATGATGGTCGTGCCCATCGACGCACCCGGCGTCACCGTCATGCGCGGGCTGCCGGTGTTCGGCTACCAGGACCGCGAGGGCCACGCGGAGATCGACTTCACGGACGTTCGGGTTCCCTCGAAGGACGTCCTCAAGGGCGAGGGCGAGGGCTTCGCGATCAGCCAGGCCCGCCTCGGACCCGGCCGCATCCACCACTGCATGCGTGCCATCGGCATGGCCGAGCGGGCACTGGAGCTGCTGTGCAAGCGCGCGCAGTCACGTGTGACGTTCGGCAAGCCCGTCGCCGACAACGCCAACATCCAGGACTGGATCGCGGAGGCGCGCATCGACATCGAGATGATCCGCCTGCTCACCCTCAAGGCCGCCCACCTGATGGACACGGTCGGCAACAAGGAGGCGCAGACCGAGATCGCCGCGATCAAGGTCGCCGCGCCCACCATCGCGCTCACGATCGTCGATCGAGCCATCCAGGTGCACGGCGGCGCAGGCGTCACCGACGACTTCCCGCTCGCGATGGCGTACGCGCACCTGCGGACCCTGCGTCTGGCCGACGGACCGGACGAGGTGCACAAGCGCGCCATCGCCCGCCGCGAACTGCGCCAGTACCGAGACCTGCGACCGGAAGGCGTCTGACACGTGGCGGACCAGCAGAACCGATCCGGCCTGGACCTGAGCGGCCGGACCGCCGTCGTCACCGGGGCGTCCCGAGGCATCGGCCTGGCGACGGCGCAGGCCCTCGCCGACGCCGGTGCCAACGTCGTGCTCACCTCCCGCAAACAGGAGTCCGCCGACGAGGCAGCCGCCCTGATTCGTGGCAGCGCGATCGGTGTCGGCGCGCACGCGGTCGAGGAGGACCAGGCACGCCGGGCGATCGACGTGACGCTCGAGAAGTTCGGCAGCATCGACATTCTCGTGAACAACGCGGGAACCAATCCGGCGTTCGGCCCGATGATCGCCCAGGATCACGGCCGGTTCACCAAGACGATGGACGTCAACCTGTGGGCGCCGCTGCTGTGGTCGCGCCTGGCGACCGAGGCGTGGATGGGTGAGCACGGCGGCAGCATCGTCAACACCGCATCCATCGGCGGTCTGGGGCACGAGGCCAACATCGGGCTGTACAACGTGTCCAAGGCGGCGCTGATCTACCTCACCAAGCAGCTGTCGCTGGAACTGGCACCGCGGATCCGGGTGAACGCGGTGGCGCCGGGTGTCGTGCGCACCAAGCTCGCCGAGGCGTTGTGGAAGGAACACGAGCAGCAGGTCGCCGGGGCGACCGCGCTGGCCCGCATCGGCGAGCCGGACGACGTCGCCTCCGCGATCGCGTTCCTCGCGTCGGACGCGGCCTCCTGGATCACCGGCGAGACCATGGTGATCGACGGCGGTCAGCGGCTCGGCGACGTCCGCGCCTACCACAGCGGGACGGCTGCCGGTGTCTGAGACTTCTCAGCGTGAGGTGATCGGGATCGACAGCCATGCCGCCACCCGCTGGTTCGGCGACCTCGGTGTCGCGTTCGCCGGCGACCTCACCTTTGACCGCATCGGTCTCGGGCAGTCGAATCTCACCTACCTGGTGACCGACGGAGAGGGGAGCCGGTGGGTGCTGCGGCGCCCACCGCTCGGCCACCTGCTCGCCTCGGCGCACGACGTGGCGCGGGAGGCACGGATCATGGCGGCGCTCGCCGACACCGACGTCCCCGCGCCCCGGATCCTCGGTGTCGCACAGGACCCGGCGGTGTCCGAGGTTCCGCTGGTGCTGATGGAGCACATCGACGGTCAGGTCGTCGACACCATGGAGATCGCGGAGTCGCTCACCCCGCAGCGGCGCCGGGAGATCGCCGAGTCGCTGCCCCGCACCCTCGCGAAGATCCACGCCGTCGACATCGACGAGGTAGGTCTGTCCGACCTGGCCAGTCACAAGCCGTACGCTGCGCGGCAGCTCAAGCGGTGGGCCGGGCAGTGGGAGCAGTCGAAGACGCGGGAGCTGCCCGAGCTCGACGACCTGACCCGGCGACTCGTCGCCGCGGTCCCCGAGCAGACCGAGCTGTCCCTCGTCCACGGCGACTTCCACCTGCGCAACGTGATCGTCTCCCGCGACACCGGTGTCGTGATCGGTGCGCTCGACTGGGAGTTGTCCACCCTCGGGGATCCGTTGGCGGACATGGGTTCCATGCTCGCGTACTGGCCCGAGCCCGGTGAGGACACCGGCGGCGACTTCCCGGCGTCGACACTCGACGGGTTCCCGGACCGGGCCGAGCTGGCGCGGATCTATCTCGACGAGACCGGACGCGACCCGCAGGCACTCAAGTTCTGGCACACCCTCGGGCTGTGGAAGCTGTCGATCATCGCCGAGGGCGTGATGCGGCGTGCACTCGACACTCCCGAGAACAAGGCCGCCGCGGGTACGCCCACGGTCGACAGGATCGACGCGATCGTGCGCAAGGCCCGCGAGATCGCCGACTCGGCCGGCATCTGACGCCGCCACCACAACAGGTATTCGACAGTGAGGACACGAGCATGACCCAGGAACGCAGGACCGCGATCGTCACCGGTGGGGCACGGGGCATCGGCGCCGCCGTCGCCAAGAAGCTCGCCGCCGACGGGTACGCGGTCGCGGTCGTCGACCTCGACGAGTCCGCGTGCGTGGCGACCGTCGACGCCATCGAGGCCGCGGGCGGTTCCGCACTGGCCGTGGGCGCGAACGTCGCCGACGAGGCCTCGGTGGCGGACGCGGTCGAACGGGTCGCCACCGAACTCGGCGCGCCGACCGTGCTGATCAACAACGCAGGCATCACCCGGGACAACCTGCTGTTCAAGATGAGCGTCGAGGATTGGGACTCGGTGATGAGCGTGCATCTGCGCGGATCGTTCCTGATGACCCGCGCCGTCCAGAAGTACATGGTGGACGCGAAGTTCGGACGCATCGTCAACCTGTCGAGCGTGTCCGCTCTCGGCAACCGTGGCCAGGCCAACTACTCGGCTGCCAAGGCAGGCATGCAGGGCTTCACCAAGACCCTCGCGATCGAACTCGGCCGCTACGGCGTCACCGCGAACGCGATCGCACCCGGATTCATCGAGACCGAGATGACCGCCGCCACCGCCGCCCGCGTCGGCGTCGACTTCGAGGACATGAAGAAGGCCGCCGCGGCGGAGATCCCCGTCGGCCGTGTCGGCCAGCCGGAGGACATTGCCAACACGGCATCGTTCCTCGCGAGCGAGGGCGCCGGCTTCGTCTCCGGCCAGGTCGTCTACGTCGCCGGCGGACCCCGGGACTGACCGCACCCGCCGCGAGCCACCACACCACCCCCAGGAGCTGAACGATGAAGGCATGGCGCGTCCATGAACTCGGTGAACCCCGCGACGTCCTCACCCTCGAGGACGTCGCCGACCCGACCGCGGGGGAGGGGCAGGTCCTCGTCCGGACGCTGGCGGCGCCGGCGAACTTCCCTGACGTCCTGCTCTGCCGCGGTGAGTACCAGATCAAGCCGCCGCTGCCGTTCACGCCGGGCGTGGAGCTGTGCGGAGAGGTCGTTGCCGTCGGGGCGGGTGTCACCCGAGCCGCCGTCGGCGACCGGGTCGTCGGTACCCCGGTCCTGCCCGGCGGGGCGTTCGCGGAGTACGCGATCCTGGACCAGGCCAACGTGTTTCCGGCCCCGCAGGCGCTCGACGACGCCGAGGCGGCCGCGCTGACGATCGGGTACCAGACGGCGTGGTTCGCGCTGCACCGGCGCACACAGATCGTCGCGGGAGACATCCTGCTGGTGCACGCCGCCGCAGGTGGTGTCGGCAGTGCGGCCGTGCAACTCGGCAAGGCCGCCGGTGCCACCGTCATCGGCGTCGTCGGCGGAGCGGAGAAGGCGGCCTACGCCAAGGAACTCGGCGCCGACCTCGTCGTCGACCGGCGGTCCGAGGACTTCGTCGACGCCGTCAAGGAGTTCACCGGTGGCCGCGGCGCCGACATCGTCTTCGATCCGGTCGGCGGTGACGCCTACACAGGCTCGACGAAGTGCATCGCGTTCGAGGGGCGGATCGTCGTCATCGGATTCGCCGGCGGCACCATTCCGCAGCCTGCCCTCAATCACGCACTGATCAAGAACTATTCGATCGTCGGACTGCACTGGGGCCTGTACCAGGCGAAGAACCGGGCCGTCATCGACGACTGCCACGCCGAACTGACCAGGCTCGCCGACGAGGGTCTGCTGCGCCCGCTCATCGGTGAGCGGCTCTCGCTCACCGGCGGCACCGACGTCGCCGACGGGGTCGGCCGCCTCGGCGACGGATCCACCGTCGGCCGCCTCGTCTTCATGCGCTGACGCGCCTCGACACCGCCGAATCCGAAGGGACATCAATGGGGAATCTGTTCGACGTCACGGGAAAGAACGTCGTCGTCACCGGCGGCACCCGCGGTATCGGGTCGATGATCGCGAAGGGCTTCGCCGAGGCGGGCGCGCATGTGATCATCTCCTCCCGCAAGGCGGACGCCTGCGCCGCCGCGGCCGCGGAACTGTCCGCGTTCGGTGACGTGGTCGCGCACCCCGCCGACCTCGGTACCGAGGAGGGCGTTGCCGATCTGGCGACGTTCGTCGCCGGCCGGTTCGACCGGGTCGACGTCCTCGTCAACAACGCGGGTGCCACCTGGGGTGCGCCGATCGACGAGTTCCCCGCCTCGGGCTTCGACAAGATCATGAACGTCAACGTCAAGTCGGTGTTCCTGCTGACGCAGCGGTTGCTGCCGCAGCTGCGGGCGGCGGCGAGCACGGAGGCGCCCGCCCGGGTGATCAACGTCGGATCGATCGACGGCATCGGGGTGTCTGGAACCGAGAACTTCTCGTACGGAGCGTCCAAGGCCGCGGTCCACATGCTCACCCGCAAGCTCGCTGCGACCCTGGCGAGCGAGCACATAACCGTCAATGCCATTGCGCCGGGACCGTTCCCGACCAAGATGATGGCATTCGTGCTGGACAACCCCGACGCACGCGCGGCGGTCGAGGGCAGCGTCCCACTCGGCCGGGTCGGCAGCCCCGACGACATCGCGGGCACCGCGATCTTCCTGTCGTCGCGAGCCGGCGCATACCTCACCGGGACGGTCATCCC
>NZ_JBHUFB010000010.1:517589-535289 GCF_042681175.1 Rhodococcus gannanensis | reverse complement strand
GCGGGAGTGGGTCGGTGAACCGACCTCACCCCCGCGACGGCGTCCGGCGGGGATCCACCAGCCGACGCGCAGTGAAAGGCAGGAAGCGGTGGCACATCTCGACGAGATCCTCGACCTGGAGGAAAGGGCACCGGACACGTTCCGCTCCCGCCCGATTCCGAGTGAGCTACCCAGGACCTTCGGTGGTCAGGTCGCGGGTCAGGCGTTGATGGCAGCGGCACGCACGGTCGACGCGGCATTGCAGGTGCATTCCGTGCACGCCTACTTCCTGCGCCCCGGTCGGGTCCTCGATCCGACCGACTTCACCGTCGACCGGATTCGGGACGGCGGAAGTTTCGGCACCCGCCGCGTCACCGGAACCCAGGGCGGTGAAGCCATTTTCACGATGATGGCCTCTTTCCACCGCGGTGACGACGGATTCTCCCACCAGGCTGCGATGCCCGACGTGCCCGGACCTGAGGAACTGGTCGGCGGGAACGACCCCGTCGGACTCGCGGAGTGGGCGGGTTGGGACCGCCGCTGGGTACCCCGCGCCGCGGACGGCGATCCGACGCGGCAGCGGCTGTGGATCCGGCACCGGGAACGGCTGTCCGACGCCCCCGTCGTGCACGCCTGCGCCCTGACGTACCTCACCGACATGGACCTCCTCGACAGCGCGCTGCTCCCGCATCCGCACCGGAACCTGCAGGGTGCCTCCCTCGACCACACGCTCTGGTTCGTCCGCGACTTCCGCGCGGACGAGTGGCTCCTGCACGACCAGGAGTCGCCGTCCTCGGAATCCGGCAGGGCACTGGTGACGGGGCGACTGTTCGACACCGACGGCAGGCTCGTGGCGATCGCGGCCCAAGAGGGTCTGCTTCGATTCGCGCGGACAGAGGCCGGACGATGACCGCCGTCGCACCTGCACGTACGGGCACGAGCAATTCCACCGCGGCGCCGTGGCTGATGCTGCCCGTGTTGAGCCTGACGGTGATGACCGTTGCCATGATGCAGACCATGGTCGTGCCGGTGATCGGCCGAATCGGGGATCAACTCGACGTCGGAACCACCGCCGTCGGCTGGGTACTGACCGCGAATCTGCTCGCCGCCGCGGTGTCGACGCCGATCCTCGGCAGGCTCGCCGACCTGCGCGGCAAACGTCCGGTCCTGATCGGAATTCTCGTCGTCGTGCTGTGCGGCTCACTCCTCGCCGCGCTCACCCACGCCCTGCCTCTGCTGATCCTGGGCCGGGTACTGCAGGGCGCGTCGTTCGCGCTGTTCCCGATCGGTATCGCGATCCTCCGGGACGAGCTCCCGGCCGAGCGACTGGTCGGCGCGATGGGCCTGCTTTCCGGCATGCTCGGGGTCGGCGGTGGGGTCGGCATGGTGGTGACCGGACTGCTCGTGCACGACGACACCGACTACCGTCGGGTGTTCTGGTTCACGGCGGTTGTCGGGCTGGTCGTCCTGGTCGCGGCCATGGCATCGATTCCCGTTCGGCCGAGTGTCGCGTCCGGTCCGCTGGACTGGATCGGTGCCGCACTGCTGGCACTGGGGCTCGTCCTCGTTCTGCTCGCACTGTCGGAGGGCGCGCACTGGGGTTGGGGCTCGCCGGGGACGATCGGGTGCGCGGCCGGCGGTGTCGTCGTCCTCGCCGGATGGTTCGCGTTCGAACGCCGCACCGCCCATCCGCTGGTACCGCCGCAGATGCCGACCCGTCGACCGGTGCTCGTCGCGAACCTCACCGCGCTGCTGGTCGGAGCCGCCCTGTTCGTGGGATTCCTGGCCTGTGCCTATCTCGTTCAGGCGCCGCGCGCCGTCGCGGGCTACGGGTTCGACGCGACGGTCCTCGAGACCGGAGCCGTGTATCTGTTGCCCGGTGCGGTGGTCGGGGTCGTCGCGTCGGTGTGCAGCGGACGGTTGCTGAACCGGTTCGGCCCCCGTGGCGTGCTGATCGGCGCCTGCCTGCTCGGCATCGCCGGATTCGTTCTCGCTGCCCTGTCTCATGACGCGGTCGCGCCGGTGATCGTCGCGATGACGGCGGTGCAGGTGTTCATCAGCCTCGCCTACGCGGCACTGCCTGCGATGATCGTGGCGGAGGTCGACCAGGCCGAGACCGGCATCGCGAACAGCGTCAACTCGATTGCCCGCACGATCGGCAGTTCGCTGTCGAGTGCGTTGATCTCGACACTGCTGACGATCCTCACCGTGTCGGGCACCGCAGTTCCGCGGGAGACGGCATTCGTGATCGCGTTCGCCGTGGGGGCCGGTGTCGCGGGACTAGCGTTGGTGCTCACCGTGATCGCGTCGACCGGAACTCGCGCGCAGGAGGCGGATATCCTCGTCTCATGACCGAGCGCCGATCCGTCAAGCCGAACAAGCGCGGAGCGCGTTCACGCGAGTTGGTCCTCGACACCGCGGAGCGGCTGATGGCGGAATACGGTTACGAGGGTGTGTCCGTCGCACAGATCGTTGCCGAGGCGTCCATTCCGCTCAGCTCGATATACCACTACTTCGGCTCGAAGGACGGCGTGTTGCTGGGCGTGATGGAGCGGGGCGCGCGCCGGTTCTTCGCGACCATGCCCGTCATGACGGACCTGCCCAACATGACGGACCTGCCCGACGGGCAGGAGGCGCGGCTGCGCTTTCTGCTCGGGGCGTTGACCACGGAACTGGACCGGCAGCCGGACTTCCTCCGTCTGCTCACGGTGATGACGGTGCAGCCGCCGGTGGCGTCGGCGGAACAGGCGCTGGAGGTTGTGCAGCGGGTTCGGGCGACCGCGCTGCAACTGCTGTGCCGGGCGGCCGCGGTGTCGTTCGGTGTCGACGAGAACGGGCCTGTCGCGTTGACACTGTCGCGGTTCGCGCTCAGCACGATCGACGGGACGATTCTCGCGCGGAAATCCGAAGGGATAGCGGCAGAAGAGATTCTGGCGAACCTTCCCACCGCGATGACGGCGGTGCACGCGGCGCTGACGGCCTGAGGTGTCAGCGGGCCCCGGCCGCGGGACGGCACACCGCGGCCGGAGCCGGTGATCACGAAACCGGCACCCCGCGCAGCCGATCCACCATCATGCCGGGGTCCTCGGGGAGTGCGTCGCCGCGCCAGACCACGTGCGTGTCGGCACGCACGACTATCAGCTTGTGCCGGAACGCAGGGTGACCGGGCGTGTCCGCGTCGACGACCTTCACCGGGAGTCCGAGGTCCTCGAGCGCCGTGACGTCGATCGAGTCGTCGAAGCGGATGAGGGTGTAGTCGGCGCCCAGGTGATCGAGAACGCTCTGCCCGCCGATCAGGAAATGCGGCAACCGGCACCCGGGAACGGTCGACGGGATGTGGCTGCCCATGTCGTAGGCGGGGGCGGTTTCGCCGTCGCCGACGATGATGGGCGAGTCGGCGTAGTAGTAGCCGAAGTTCAGGCCCTCGGGCGACATCTGCGAGAGGTTGATGTCGAACAGCTTCCGGCCGAGTCGCTTCCGCAGCGCTCGCCCGACGAGATGGGGCGCGCTCAGGACCTTCGGTGCCGACCGCTCGGACATCGCCTTGGCGTTCTCCTCGAGCTTGGCCATCGCGAACCGGGAGACCTGATCGGTGATCGGCAGCCGCTCGGCCTCGTAGGCGTCGACGATCGCGGGGTCCGCCCAACCGTTGACGACCGCGCTCAGCAGCCAGGACAGGTTCATCGCGTCGGCGATTCCCGCGTTCATGCCGTAGCCGGCGAACGGCACCCAGAGGTGTGCGGCGTCGCCGGCGACGAACACCCTCCCGCTACGGAACCGCTCCGCGACGAGCCGGCGGCCGACCCAGTCCTCGTGACGGACGACCTCGAACGGGAATTCGGGGCCGACGCCGAGGACGTCCCTGATGGACCGGTCGGTGTCGAGCGCGTCGAAGTCCTTCTCGCCGGTCGGGAGTGCCCGGTGGACCAGCCACAGGTCCTCGCCGTCGATCGCGACGACGTTGCCCCGCACCCGGTCGTTGACCACCCAGGTCATCCACGCGGGTCTGCGGTCGCCGAACAGCCCCTTGACGTCCTTCGACCGGATCAGACTGGTGCGGGTGCGCCCGATCTCGGCGTCGCCGCGGAGTTTCGCGCCCATCGCCTTGCGGACCCGGCTCGACCCGCCGTCGCAGCCGACGAGGTACGCGCCACGCAGATCGAAGACGGCGTCGTCGCCGAGCCCGCGGCAGTGCACCGTGACCCCGTCGTCGTCCTGATCGAACGCGACGAGTTCGGTCCGCGGCATGAATCGCACGTTGGGAAGCGAGGTCAGCTTCGTCCGCAGGATGGGTTCGAGCCACAGCTGACTCTCCCGCACCATCGGCTCAGGCGTCGGCCACTCGCTGTCGTGGAAGCCGGACCGGCTGCGCTCCGCGCGGGACGGCATGACGATGCGGGTCAGTTCGGGCCCCGCGAAACTCGTCGCGTAGACGGTGTCGGTGGGGTAATCGTTGGGGAGCCCGGCGGCCCGCACCTGGTCCGCGATGCCGAATCGGCGGAACGTCTCCATGGTGCGTGCGGCGATGGTGTTGCACTTCGCGTCCGGCGGCGCATCCGCGTGCCGGGGCTCGATCACGATGACGTCGACGCCCCGCAGGGCGGCGTCGATCGCGAGGCAGGTGCCGACGGGACCGGCGCCCGCGACGATGATGGATGCATCCACTGTCCGAATCCTTCTGATTTCGTAGGGTGACGACCGACTGGCGGAGGCTCAGCCCAGCGGGCCGTGGTCGGGGATTCCGCTGCCGGACAGCGCCGGTACCGTCTCCTCCCGGGATCCGAGCGACCCGAGGCCGCGCCGGAACTGTGCGAACTTGTGGGCGATCGTCTCGCCCTCCCTCTGGTGGCCCCATACGCTGAAACCCGCATGCGTGGACGGTTCCCATGTGGATTCGTCGACGACGATCGGATTCCAGCCGACCTCCCACTCGAATCCGGACGGGGTTCCGGCGTAGAAGGACAGCTCGCGGTCGTTGGTGTGCTGCCCGACCTCCCACATCATCGGGAATCCGAGCCGGGTGACGCGTTGGTACGCGGCGACCATGTCGTCGAGGGTGGCGACCTGCACGTTGACGTGCTGCACCCGGGTGCGGATCGGGTCGATCGGCAGCCCCCGCAGCGCGGCGATCGCGACGGAGTGATGCCGTTCGTTCACCCGGAGGAACCGGGCCTTGAGCTTGGCGCCGTTGACGGTCTCGTCGATGTAGTCCGACAGGCGGGCGTCGAACACCGTGGTGAAGTAGGCGCGCATGTGTGTCGGACGCTTCGAGGTGATCGCGACGTGGCCCAGCCCGGACTCGCCCGTCACGAACCGGGAGTTCGCCCGCAGGGGTGCGGCCCGGATCCGCGCGGTCGTGAAGATCTCTTGCGCAATGCCTTTGGGGCCGGGGAACCGGAGCAGCCGTTCGACGCCGCGTAGGGCGCTGTCCTCCTCGCTGCCTTCGCGGATCGGCACGCCGGCCGCGGTGATCCGAGCGACGATCCGGTCGAAGGACTCGTGGTCGTCGATCTGCCAGCCGAGGGCGGTCACGTCCTCGGCCGGTCCGCGGCGCAGCAGGAACCGGCATTCGTGATCGTCCATGCGGAACCGCATGGTGCGCGTGTCGAGGCCGTCGACGTGCATGCCGATGGCGTCGGCGCCGAATCGTCGCCAGTCCGAGAACTTCTCGGTCTCGATGACGACGTAGCCGAGGTGGACGCGGCCGAACACGGATTCGGGAGAGTCGGTCACGGTCGTTCCTCGATGAGGAAGTCGCGGGTGACGGCGTTGAAGAGGGCGGCGCGCTCCCACTGCACCCAGTGGCCGGTGTTGGCGACCACCAGCAGGTCGCAGTTCGGCATGGTGTTCGCCAGGGTGGGACCGCCGCTCGGCTTGTTGACCTTGTCCTCGGCTCCCCAGATGACCAGGGTCGGCGTCCGCAGCTCGCGCAGTCGGGAGTCGCGGGTGAAGTCCATGCGCCACAGCGTGCGCAGCGCCGTCGGCCCCGACGGCCGGCGCAGCGGCGGGTTCGCGATCACCTCGGGGTCGATGCTGGCCCGGTAGCGGGCATCGATCACCTCGTCGGGCAGCAGGTGGTCGTCGTGGACGAGGTACTCGCGGATGAAGCGGGCCAGCTTCTCTCTGGAGGGCCCGTCTCCGCCGTAGTAGCCGAGCAGGGACTGCAGTCCGGGAGTCGGGATGCCGCGGGTGGTTCCGATGCCGCCGGGGCCCATGAGGACCATGCGTCGTACCCGGTCCGGGCTGTCGAGTGCGAGCCGCAGCGCACACGCACCGCCGTACGAGTTGCCGACGAAGTCGGCGGAGTCGACGCCCAGCACGTCCACGAGACCCCGGATACCGTCCGCCAGGGCGCCGAACGGGTCGGACCGGTCGATGCCCTTGTAGGAGCCGCCGTACCCGGGCAGGTCCGGCACGATCACCCGGAAATCCTCGGCGAGCGCGTCGATGTTGCGCACGTAGTTCGGTACGCCGGACGCGCCCGGACCGCCGCCGTGCAGCAGGAGAAGGGCGGGGCCGGAGCCGGTCTCGGCGTAGTGGATCGACTTTCCGTCCACGGTGGTGACGGTGCGCTCGACAAGGTTCGCGGTGGTCATGCTGATTCTCCGATCGCGGTCTGTGCGGGGTGGACGGTGAGGCCGGGCGGTGGCGGGGGTAGCCGGCCGCCGGTGCCCGCGGCGTACACGAATCCGTCCGGGCGGAGCGCGAGGACATCGACGTCGTGTTCGCGCATCCACGAGGTCAGAACCGATCCGGTGTCGACGACGGTGTCGCGGTCGGTGATCCGTGCGTCGCTGACCTCGACGCGGCGGACACCGGCGCCGTCCCACCGCGGCAGCGCGGTGGGTGTGCCGAGGTGCACGACGGCCCAGTTCCCGTCTAGGACGTCGTCGAAGCGCTGCCGATCCGCTGCATCCACTGTGTTCACCCATGGCTGGGGGATCTGCCTGCCGACCGCCGAAATCGTCGAATCCGCCCGGAAGCCCTTCGGATAGTGCGCCTGCGGGATCCACATCCGGTCGATCAGGAGGTCGGTCAGTCGGGAATTTCTCGACAGTGCCCGGAACGCGTGATTCCGGAGGGCTGCGAGCCAGGGCCGCCGTTCGACGATGATGCGGCCCACGTTCACGGCCCGCTTCGTCACCTCGCGAACGTGTGGCATGCGCTCGGTCTGGTAGGTGTCCAGTACGGACTCGGGCAGCGAACCCCGCAGTACCGCTTCGAGTTTCCAGCACAGGTTGGCCGCGTCCCGCACACCCGCCGACATGCCCTGGCCGATCCACGGCGGCATGGCGTGCGCGGCATCGCCGGCGAGGAAGACCCGCCCGACCCGCCACCGGTCCGCGAACCGCACGTGATGGCTGTACACAACCGAACGCAGGATCGACACGTTCCGTTCGGTGATGCCCTGCCCGGCAAGAATTCGCCAGATCGAGGTCGCGCTCGACAGGTCCTTCTCGTCTTCGCCGTCGCGAATCGGGAACTCCCAGCGGTGATGCCCGAGCGGGGTCGGGCAGTCGACGGTCGGGCGGGCCGGGTTGCAGTGGAACCGCAGTCGGTCGTGGCCCGGCCAGTTCTCGTGGACCTCGGTGTCGATCACCACCCACCGTTGGCCGTACGTCCGGCCCTCGTATCCGATGCCGAGTTGCGCTCGGGTGGGGCTCGATCCACCGTCGGCCGCGATGACGTATCGGGCCCGTTCGCGCACGAATGAGTCGGTCTCGAGGTCGGCGAGCATCAGGGTGACGCCGTCCTGATCCTGCAGCAAACGCAGGCACTCGTGGCCGAGTCGTACGTCGACGGCGGGGAAGCGGGTGACACCGTCGCGCAATGTCTGCTCCATCGCGGGCTGGTAGACGAACTGCTGCGGTGGGTGCCCGCAGCCGTGCGGGGCGGGCCGGACCTCGGTGAACGGGCGGCCGGCGGCGTCGACGAAGGCGACGTGGCCCCCTTCGAGCATGTCGTCGCCGAGGCGGTCGGCGAGGCCGACCCGCTGCCAGATCCGGAGCACCTCCTCGTCGGTGGAGATCGCCCTCGCGCGTGTGTAGATGTCTGGATCACGCTCGACGACAAGAACTTTCAATCCGTATTGGCCGAGAAGGTTGGCTGCGGTGACGCCGGTGGGGCCGTAGCCCACGATCGCGACGTCGTAGACGGGCTTCTCGCTCACGTAGAGGCTCGCATTCGATCGATCAACTTTTGGAGTGATTACTACAATAAGTTTGGGAACGAGTTGCGTCAACGACGAATTTCGACATGGCGAGGGTGGGGTGCAATTCGGGGCGGCGCGTGTTCCAGCGGCTCCTGCCTGGTTGGATCGTCCGAGTGGACGAGGATCCGATAGCCGAACTCGAGGCCGAGTTGGTCGACATGTGGCGCCGCGGGAGCATCAGCACCCGGGAGTCCGCGCACGCGATCGACCCCAAGCTCGACCCGGCGTGCTATCCGCTCCTCATTCTGCTCGCCCGGTCGATCGAGGCCGTGCCGATGTCGACCCTCGTCCAGGACCTCGGAGTGGAGAAGTCGACGCTCACCCGGCAGATCGATGCCGTGATGCGGCTCGGTCTCGTGCGGCGCCGCCGGGACCCAGCCGATGCGCGGGCAAAACTCGTGGAACTGACCGACGACGGCCGCGCGCGGGTGTCCACCCAGCGGGACGAGCGGGTCGCGCGGTGGCGTCGGAACCTGGAGCAGTGGGACTCCGGCGACCTGCGGTCGCTCGCCGAGTTGCTGCGTCGCCTTGGCGAGGCTGCGGGCTGAGAGGCTCCTCACAGGAAACTTAGTTGCTAGGTGCAATCAATTAAGTCTATGGTTGCATCTATCAACTAATGGAGGGTGACATGGTCAGTGCCGAAACCGCGTCGAATCTGATCGACACGCTGCGCGGACTCGTTCGGCACGCTCGCGCCAAGGCGGCGCGCAGTGCACACCTCGGGATGCTGGCGCCGCCGCTCGGTGCGCTGCTGTCCCACGTCTCGTGCACCGAGGGTCACCGCCCGAGTGCGGTGGCGGAAGACCTGCGGGTCACACAGTCGGCGCTGAGCAGGCAGATCGCGCAGGCCGAGTCGCTCGGCTACGTGGCGCGCACGCCGGATCCCCGTGACGGGCGCGCCACGCTCCTGTCGCTGACCGACGCCGGCGTCGAAGCGCTCCGTGTTCATCGGGAGGCCCAGCTCGACTGGGCGCTGTCGATGATGTCGGACTGGACCGACGAGGAGGTGCGCGACCTGACCGACCGGCTCGGACGGTTGCGCGATGCCACCTCGACGGATCCCGTCTCTCACGCGCACTGACGCCCTCTTCTCCGTGTGCCGCCCGCGGCCACGTTCTGCACATTTCCGCACCCGCGGGACTACTCGCCCCCACCGTGGGTGCCATATTTTCTGATCTCGAAGGAGTGACCATGAGTTCGTCGTCCACGGACAGTCCGCCAGCCGAGGACCCCTCGCTCGGCTCGATGACGCACAAGCAACGCATCGAGGCGCTCGTCGGCATCCTGCTCGGGATGTTCGTCGCGTTCCTGTCGTCGACGATCGTCTCGAACGCGCTGCCGACGATCATCACCGAACTCCACGGCACGCAGGACCAGTACACCTGGATCGTCACTGCGACCCTGCTCGCCTCGACCGCGACGACCCCCATCTGGGGCAAGTTCGCCGACCTCGTCAGCAAGAAGCTGCTCGTACAGCTGTCGCTGGTGCTCTTCACCCTCGGCTCGGTCCTCGCCGGACTCTCCACCAGCGTTCCCTGGCTGATCGGGTTCCGCGTTGTCCAGGGCCTCGGACTCGGTGGCCTGCAGGCACTCGGCATCATCGTGATCGCCGCGATGTTCAGCCCGCGTGAGCGCGGCCGCTACCAGGGCCCGATGGCTGCGGTGATGGCTGTCGCGACCGTCGCGGGTCCGCTGCTCGGCGGCGTCATCGTCGACACCAGCTGGCTCGGATGGCGCTGGTGCTTCTTCGTCGGCGCCCCGCTGGCGGTGATCGCCCTCGTCGTCATCGGACGCACCCTCAACCTGCCCGTCGTCAAGCGCGACGACGTGAAGATCGACTATGCAGGCGCCACCCTCATCGCCGCCGGCGTCAGCGTCCTGCTGATCTGGGTCACCCTCGCGGGCAAGAACTTCGCGTGGGCGTCGGGCACGTCGTACCTCCTCGTCGCGCTCGGTGTGGTGCTGCTCGGACTCGCCGTCTTCGTCGAGACCAAGGCCAAGGACCCGGTCGTCCCGCTGCGACTGTTCCGGGACCGCACCATGACGCTGGCCACCCTCGCCAGCATCGCCGTCGGCGTAGCAATGTTCGGTGGCGCAGTGTTCCTGGGGCAGTACTTCCAGATCGCGCGCGGCTACTCGCCGACCGCGGCCGGCCTGCTGACCCTGCCGATGGTGGTCGGATCGATGCTGTCGGCGACGGTGTCGGGTTCGCTCATCACCAAGTACGGCAAGTGGAAGCGCTACCTGGTCGCCGGTGGAATCGGCATGGCGGCCGGGTTCCTGCTGCTCGGGACCACCGACCACGCGACCAACATGGCTCTGATCGGCCTGTACCTGTTCGTCCTGGGCGTCGGCATGGGCAT
Source organism: Rhodococcus gannanensis (assembly GCF_042681175.1). NCBI lineage: Bacteria > Bacillati > Actinomycetota > Actinomycetes > Mycobacteriales > Nocardiaceae > Rhodococcus > Rhodococcus gannanensis. The sequence continues at coordinate 524,735 of NZ_JBHUFB010000010.1, read as the reverse complement.
GACCATGCAGAACCTCGTGCTGCCGGTGCAGAACAACGTCGCCCCGACCGACCTCGGGTCCGCCAGCGCGACCGTCGCGTTCTTCCGCTCGCTCGGCGGTGCGGCGGGTGTGTCCGTCCTCGGTGCCGTGCTGTCCAGCCACGTCTCGGACCTCACCGTGAAGGGTCTCACCGACGCCGGTGTCGACATGAGCAAGGCGGCCGGCTCCGGCGCCGGCCTGTCGAATCTGAACGAACTGCCCGAGCAGATCGGCGACATCGTGCGTGGTGCGTATGGCGACGCCACGGCGCGGGTGTTTCTGATCGCGGGCATCCTTGCGCTCCTGAGCCTCGTCGCAATCGCCTTCATCAAGGAGGTCGCGCTCAAGACGCACAGCGGAATGGAACAGCTCGCCGCCGAGCGTGCGGCCCAGGCCGCCGCCGACGTCCTGTCGGTCGGCGGCGCGGACAGCGAGATGATCTCCGAGGTCGACGAACTCGAGGAGAAGGCCGGGTCGGCCCGGCACGCCCGGCGCTGACGCGACCGCACTCCACACGAGGGGCTCCTCCCGATGATTCGGGAGGAGCCCCTCGTGCGTCGCTAGATTGGGCGCATGACGACACCGACACGTTCCCGCTCCCGTGTACTCGCCTGGGTGACCGTGGCGACCGCGGTGGTCGTGCTCGCCGGGGCGGCGGTGCTGTGGACGGTGCCCGACCGGTACCTGCCCTGGGACACCGCACGCTTCCCGGACGTCGACCGAACGTCCCTCACCGCCGAACAGGTCCGGGTGGTGGACCTGCTCGAGGCCGAGCACTCCGAGCAGCGCCCCGGCACCTTCTACTCGGAGGGAGTCGAGCAGCCGTGGTGCGCGAACTTCGTCAGCTGGATCATGCGGGAGGCGGGCATGCCGTTGTCGAACCCCAACTCCGGACACTGGCGCATTCCCGGCGTCTACACCCTGCAGGAGTACTACGAATCGGTCGGACGGTTCGAAGTCGCGGGACATGGGTACGTGCCCGTCGTCGGTGACGTCGTGCTCTATGACAACACCAGCTGGGTCGGCCAGCACACGAACGTCGTCGTCGCCGTCGAGGGTGACACCGTCACGACCGTCGGCGGCAACGAGATGGGGAGGATCCGGGTGCACACCGTCGACTGGGCGGGCGACTCCGCAGTCGTGGGATTCGGGCGCCTGGCCGCGGTATGAGCCAGGGATGAGCGGGCCGATCCCGGGGTAACCACGGTGTGCTGTCGACCGGCAGCCTCGGATCCGACCACAGGGGGACCTGATGTCCCAGAATCCCGTCAATCGAGCGGTGGACAGGGCCACCGGCAACCGTGGGTTCGAGCGGGCGGCGCGTGGCGGGCACGTCATGAGCGGGGTCGTGCACCTGCTGATCGGCTACATCATCGTCCGGCTCGCGTTCGGGGGCGGCGGCACCGCCGACCAGTCGGGCGCACTGGGTGCCATGGCCTCGGCCACGGGCGGTGCGGTCGTGCTCTGGACAGGGGTCATCGTGTTCCTTGCGATGGGATTGTGGCGTCTCGCGGAAACGGTGATCGGACCGCACGCGACCGAGCCCTCGACACAGGACGACTCGTCGCTCTTCGACCGGATGAAGGCATTCGGCTTGGCGGTCGTGTACTTCGCGTTCGCGTACTCCGCGTACCGGTTCGCGCGGGGGAGCGGTAAGTCAAGCGGGGAACAGAGCGCGGGGTTGAGCGCGCGACTCATGGAGTCGGCCGGCGGCAAGACTGTGCTGATCATGGTGGGGCTGATCGCGATCGCGATCGGCGGCTATCACGTGTACAAGGGCGCGTCGAAGAACTTCCTCGACGACCTGAAGACCTCGGGCGGGCGATTCGTCGAGCCGCTCGGGGTAGTCGGCTACGTGGCGAAGGGGCTCGTCATCGTCGGCGCCGGGATCCTGGTGATCGTCGCCACGGTGCAGTCGGACCCGTCCAAGGCGACCGGCATCGACGGTGCGGTGAAGACCTTGGGCGAGGCCGCGTTCGGTCAGTTTCTGCTGGTCACGGCAGGTTTCGGGATCGCCGCGTACGGGCTGTACAGCTTCGCAATGGCGCGCTACGCCCGGATGTGACCCGGGCGTGGCGCTCAGAGGTCGGCGTCGAAGAGCACGTCGTCGATCGCGTCGCGGACCTGGTCGAGGCTCTTCCCGGATGCGAGTTCCCGGACGGTCAGCATCTCGATCCGGTCCTGCACCTCCGCGTACCGGGCGAGCCAGCGCACCTTGTCGGCCTGCCAGTACCCCATCATGTGGTGGCGGTTCGCAGCCCAGCCGCGCTCGCGGCGCAGCGCCGTACGGATCACCCGCGCGGTTGTCGACTCGCACCCCGCCCACGCGTAGTCGATCCGATCGAGGTCCGTTGTCGAGGGCAGGGCGTCGCGGAGGGCGCTCGAGCCGGTTCCGTTGCCGGTGCCGATCAGCCACGTGACGCCGACCTCGGCGGCCGTCGCCCAGACCTGGCGGTCGTCGCGGCCCGGGACCTCCACGATCACCCGAGCCGACACTCCGGCGGGCAGCGACTCCACGATCCGGCCCACCGCGGGCAGTCCGGTCAGATCGGCGAGCAACAGCAGTCGGTCGGCACCGGCGGGCGGATTCCACCAACCCTTGGGGGAGGAGAGACGGACGCTGTCGCCCGGCGACGCGGAACGGGCCCAGGCCGCCGCGACCCCACCGGTGTGGACCGCGAAGTCGACGTCGACCGTCCCGTCGACCGGGTGCCACGCCCGGACCGTGTAACTGCGGCGGTGCTCGGCGTCGCCGGCGGCGTCCCCGAACCCGATCAGGATCCGCTCGTCGACGTCGCCACTGGTGGTGAACCCGGTCAGTCCGGGGCCGCCGAACCGGACACGCCGGAGGGCGGGCGAGAGGTCGATCACGTCGACGACGTCGGCACGATGATGGGGTTCGTCGGGGCGTTGCACGGCCTCACCCTAGGCGACCAGGCACATCCCAGCGATTTCCTGGAAGTATCCGTAAAAGTGTGAGCTGCGACACGCCGAGGGCGACACGTCGGTGACCTGCGCGAAGGCTTACGACCTGGGAATTTCACGAATGTCGTTCACAACATCTCGCGTGTTGCGGGTTTGTCGGCCACTAGGTGTAGTGTCGGAGGAACCGAGAGGGCAGTGCCGGAACGGTCGAGAACAAGGGCCGTGGGGGCTGCTTCAGTAGGTGAGATTGGCGTCACACACGGCGTCACGATCCGGCTGTTCGCGGTCGTGGCAACCGCGTTCCGAAGTGCCGAGTAAACACCGCTCACTGGATTTCGAAAGCACCGCTTCGATTCGTAAGCCAAGGGGAAGAGGACTTACATGAGCATCACCGTCTACACCAAGCCGGCATGCGTTCAGTGCAATGCGACTTACCGCGCGCTCGACAAGGCCGGTATCGAATACAACGTCATCGACATCAGCGAGGACGCCGAGGCCCGCGACTACGTGATGGCCCTCGGTTACCTGCAGGCGCCCGTCGTGGTCGCCGGCGACGATCACTGGTCGGGTTTCCGTCCCGATCGCATCAAGTCCCTCGCGACCGCAGCAGCCTGAAGACTTCACGGAGATGATCGGCAGTGACTTCGCTGGTCTACTTCTCCAGCGCGTCGGAGAACACCCACCGCTTCGTACAGAAGCTGGGTGTCCCGGCGACGCGCATCCCGCTGCACGATCGCGAGGGAACGTTCGAGGTCGATGAACCGTACGTCCTGATCCTCCCCACCTACGGGGGAGGCACGACGGTGACCGGACGCGACACGAGCTACGTGCCCAAGCAGGTCATCCGATTCCTCAACAACAAGCACAACCGTTCCCTCATTCGAGGGGTTATCGCAGCCGGTAATACGAACTTCGGCGAATCGTATTGCTATGCCGGCAACGTGATTTCGCAGAAATGTCAGGTTCCCTACCTGTACCGCTTCGAACTCATGGGCACCGCCGACGACGTTGTGGCCGTCCGTGACGGTCTCGAGCAATTCATGGAGAGTGAACAGTGGCACCGACCATCACAGACACAGCCCCGGCTGGGAGTGTAGAGCGCGCTACGGCACGACCCGATTCGTCCGCGGGAGAGCTGGACTACCACGCGCTGAACGCGATGCTGAACCTGTACGGCCCGAACGGCGAGATCCAGTTCGACAAGGACCGTGAGGCGGCGCACCAGTACTTCCTTCAGCACGTCAACCAGAACACCGTCTTCTTCCACAACGTCGACGAGAAGCTGGACTACCTGATCAAGGAGAACTACTACGAGCGTGAGGTTCTCGATCAGTACACCCGCAACTTCGTCAAGGACCTGATCGACCACGCCTACGCGCACAAGTTCCGGTTCCCGACGTTCCTCGGCGCGTTCAAGTACTACACCTCGTACACGCTCAAGACGTTCGACGGCAAGCGCTACCTGGAGCGCTTCGAGGACCGCGTCTGCATGGTCGCGTTGACCCTCGCCGCCGGCGACGAGGAGCTCGCCACCAAGCTGGTCGACGAGATCATCACCGGCCGGTTCCAGCCGGCCACCCCGACGTTCCTCAACTCCGGCAAGAAGCAGCGCGGCGAGCCCGTCTCCTGCTTCCTGCTGCGCATCGAGGACAACATGGAGTCCATCGGCCGCGCGATCAACTCGGCGCTGCAGCTGTCCAAGCGCGGTGGCGGAGTTGCGTTGCTGCTCAGCAACGTTCGTGAGCACGGTGCGCCGATCAAGAAGATCGAGAACCAGAGCTCCGGCGTCATCCCGATCATGAAGCTGCTCGAGGACTCGTTCTCGTACGCGAACCAGCTCGGTGCCCGCCAGGGTGCCGGCGCCGTGTACCTGCACGCGCACCACCCCGACATCTACCGCTTCCTCGACACCAAGCGGGAGAACGCGGACGAGAAGATCCGCATCAAGACGCTGTCCCTCGGCGTCGTCATCCCGGACATCACGTTCGAACTGGCGAAGAAGAACGAGGACATGTACCTCTTCTCGCCGTACGACGTCGAGCGCATCTACGGCAAGCCGTTCGCCGACATCAACGTCACCGAGAAGTACTACGAGATGGTCGATGACAAGCGCATCCGCAAGTCGAAGATCAAGGCGCGCGAGTTCTTCCAGACCGTCGCCGAGCTGCAGTTCGAGTCCGGCTACCCGTACATCATGTACGAGGACACCGTGAACCGCGCCAATCCGATCGCGGGCAAGGTCACCCACTCGAACCTGTGCTCCGAGATCCTTCAGGTCTCCACGCCGTCCGAGTACAACGACGACCTGTCCTACAGCAAGGTCGGCAAGGACATCTCCTGCAACCTCGGCTCACTCAACATCGCCAAGGCGATGGACTCGCCGGACTTCGCGCAGAGCATCGAGGTCGCGATTCGGGCGCTGACCGCCGTCGCCGACCAGACGTCCATCGACTCGGTTCCGTCGATCCGCAAGGCCAACGACGAGGGCCACGCGATCGGGCTCGGGCAGATGAACCTGCACGGCTATCTCGCACGCGAACGCGTCCTGTACGGCTCGGCCGAGGGCATCGACTTCACGAACATCTACTTCTACACCGTCGTGTTCCACGCGATCCGGGCGTCGAACGAGATCGCCAAGGAGCGTGGCAGCTACTTCGCCGGGTTCCCGGAGTCGAAGTACGCGTCGGGTGAGTACTTCGACAAGTACACCGACCAGGTGTGGGAGCCGGCGACCGAGCGGGTACGGCAGCTGTTCTCCGAGGCCGGCGTCCACATCCCCACCCAGGACGACTGGCGCGAGCTCAAGGCGTCGGTGCAGGAACACGGCATCTACAACCAGAACCTGCAGGCCGTCCCGCCGACCGGTTCGATCTCCTACATCAACAACTCCACCAGCTCCATCCACCCGGTGGCATCGAAGATCGAGATCCGCAAGGAAGGCAAGATCGGTCGCGTCTACTACCCGGCGCCCTACCTGACGAACGACAACCTGGAGTACTACCAGGACGCGTACGAGATCGGGTACGAGAAGATCATCGACACCTACGCGGCGGCCACCCAGCATGTCGACCAGGGCCTGTCGCTGACGCTGTTCTTCAAGGACACCGTGACGACCCGTGACCTGAACCGGGCGCAGATCTACGCGTGGCGCAAGGGAATCAAGACCCTGTACTACATCCGCCTGCGGCAGATGGCCCTCGAAGGCACTGAGGTGGAGGGTTGCGTCTCGTGCATGTTGTGACGTCTGCTAACGATTTTTCGAACGGAATGAGGGCATCGTGAGCCAGAAGATCAAGCTGATCGACCGGGTGTCGGCGATCAACTGGAACCGCGTCCCCGACGAGAAGGACGCGGAGGTGTGGGACCGCCTCACCGGAAACTTCTGGCTGCCGGAAAAGGTGCCGGTCTCCAACGACATCCCGTCCTGGAACACCCTTACCGCCGGTGAGAAGCAGCTCACCATGCGGGTGTTCACCGGTCTGACGCTCCTCGACACGATTCAGGGCACCGTCGGCGCCGTCTCGCTCATCCCGGACGCGGTCACCCCGCACGAGGAGGCGGTGTACACCAACATCGCGTTCATGGAGTCGGTGCACGCGAAGTCGTACTCGTCGATCTTCTCGACGCTGTGCTCGACCCGCGAGATCGACGACGCGTTCCGGTGGTCGGAGGAGAACCCGAACCTGCAGCGCAAGGCGGAGATCGTCCTCGAGTACTACAACGGCGACAGCCCGCTCAAGCGGAAGGTCGCCTCGACGCTGCTCGAGTCGTTCCTCTTCTACTCCGGCTTCTACCTGCCCATGTACTGGTCGTCGCGGGCCAAGCTCACCAACACCGCCGACCTGATCCGGCTGATCATCCGTGACGAGGCCGTCCACGGCTACTACATCGGCTACAAGTACCAGAAGGGCCTCGAGCAGCTCACGCAGGAGGAGCGCGAGGAGCTCAAGAACTACACGTTCGAGCTGCTGTTCGAGCTGTACGACAACGAGGTCGAGTACACCCAGGACCTGTACGACGAGGTCGGTCTCACCGAGGACGTCAAGAAGTTTCTCCGCTACAACGCCAACAAGGCGCTGATGAACCTCGGCTACGAGGGCCTGTTCCCGAAGGACGAGACGGACGTCAACCCGGCGATCCTGTCGGCCCTGTCACCGAATGCCGACGAGAACCACGACTTCTTCTCCGGGTCGGGCTCGAGC
>NZ_JBHUFB010000010.1:512598-517463 GCF_042681175.1 Rhodococcus gannanensis | reverse complement strand
GCTTTCATGCGATCTACGCGCATGAACGCCACCTTCAGCCGTTTCAGAGGTAAGCGCGCTGTCGGGGTGACGGTGGGCTTCGTGCGGATAGGCGAGATGAAGGCCGCCTTCGCCCTTTCCGGGGGCGGTGGATCGGGCTAGCGTCGAGGCTGGCGGGTTCACCAATCGCGCGAGGAGGCGGCGATGAGCGGTCGAGTGGTGCACTTCGAGGTCCCGTTCAACGACGGGGACCGGGCGCGGGCGTTCTACCGGGACGTCTTCGGCTGGGATTACCACGAGATGCCGGAGTACAACTACACCGGTGTGTCCACCGGTCCCACGGGGGAGAACGGGATGCCCGCCGAGCCCGGGTACATCGGCGGGGGCATGTTCGAACGCGAACCGTCCTTCCCGCGCGGACCCGTGATCACCATCGACGTCGCGAGCATCGACGACACCCTCGCGAAGATCACCACGCTCGGCGGCGAACCGGTGGGGGAGAAGACCGAGGTCGGCGAGATGGGGTACGCCGCGTACTTCACCGACACCGAGGGCAACGTGATGGGCCTGTGGGAGACGCGGACGTCCTGACCCCAGCCGGAAGGATTCAGCGGGCGAACCAGGCCCGCTCGTCTCCGCGCAACGCCGTCGCGATGCGGCCGACGGACGAGTCGTTCATCGGGGTGGGCAGCGCGTCGGGCGCGAACCAGCCGACGTCGAGGTTCTCGTCGTCCGCGGGCTGCGGCGTGCCTCCCGTCCACCGCGCCAGGAAACAGAGGTCGAGGTACTGGGCCTGGTCGCCGTTGGGATGCGTCAGCGGCGGGGTGACGTCGACTCCGGCCAGCCGGACCAACTCGACCTCGACACCGGTCTCCTCGCGGATCTCCCGGACGATCGCGGCCGCCGGCTGCTCGCCGGGTTCCAGGATTCCCGAGACGATCGCCCAGTTCCCGTTGTCGGACCTGCGGCCCAACAGGATTCGGCCCTCGTCGTCGACGACGACGGCGCTCACGCCGGACAGCCACAGTGGCGCGTGTCCGACGTGAGCGCGCAGCTCGACGATGAACTCCGGAACCGGCATCAGAACCGGAAACTGACGGGCGCGGCCTGCTGCCCGGAGTAGGGGAGCAGGATGCTTGGCTCGAGCGGGAGCGCGAACCTGGCCGCGACGTCGGTGAACTCGCCGCCGCCCGACCGCGGGCCGGTGTCGAGTTGCGCGAACCGGATCCGGTGCATGGTGTCGGTGCCGACCATGTTGCCGTCGGAGGTCTCCGCGGTGAGGAAGGTGCCCCGCTCGGTGAACTCGATCCACGGGTTCGCGAGGGCGATCTCCGCGAGGTGGAATCGGGTGAACGAGACCACGGTGCCCCGGTACCGGACGGTGCCGAGTCCGGTGGACGGATCGACGTCGGTGCCGTCGAGTTCGAACGTCAGCCGGCCGTCGGCGCGGACCGATGCGCCGTCGCTGCCCGTGACCGAACCCTGCAGCGAGTTCTTCACGAGGTCCCGATACCCCGGCGCGAGACCCCACACGAGGTCCTGCTGCGGCGGAACCGGCGCGTTCGGGCCCGGAGTCGGGTCGAAGTTCACCGGGACGGACAACTCCTCGGCGGCGTTGACCGCGTCGGCGGCGGCGTATGTGTAGACGCCGTAGACGGCGTCCGGCGCGGTCGTGGCCGGCTTGGTGACGGAGAGGGTCGCGGTGAACGAGCCGTCGTCGGCGAGTGGAACCCACTGCTGGCGGATCGTGCGACGGAAGTCGAACGGCGCGTCCGGTACCCGGCCCAGTGCATCGTCCGACATCACCCACGCGGTCGCCGAGCGCTGCTGCCCGACGCGGGCGTCGGAGGGGGCACCCTCGGAGGGACGCCAGTCGGGTGCGAACGCACCGAACGTGACGAAGGTGCCGTGCGGGACGCCGGGTGGCACCGGCACCGGAAGTCCCGACGTGTTCGCGTCCGGGTCGAATCCGGTGCCGCGCACCACGATCCGGTCGCCCTCGTGGACGGCCGTGTCGCCGAGCGGGGTGACGCCGTCCGCCGCGAGGACCTCGATGCGGGCGGCGCCGTCGGGTGCGGCGGTCGCGGCCGGTGCGGTCAGCACCGTGCCGGCGAGCGCGGCGCCCACCCCGGCGAGCAGGATCCGGGTTCTGGCCGACGTGCTAGTTGGCGTACCCATTGAGTGAAGCCTCCAGATCGTCGAGGATGCCGTTCGCCGCGATCACGCCGATCCCGGTCATCCAGATTTCGTCGTCGACGGTGAACACGCGCCTGTCCTTGACTGCGCCGAGGCCCTGCCACAGGTCGCCGTTCATGACGTCGACGCCCTGACCGCGGGCCTCGTCGCCGTAGAAGCTGACGTAGATCACGTCGCCTTCGGCGTTCGGCAGCGTCTCCTCGCTGATCTCGGCGAAGCGGCGGTCCTGGGCGCCCTCGAGGCGCTGGAAGGTGGGCCGCTGCACACCCGCGTCGGCGAGGACCTGGCCGGAGAAGCTGTCCGGTCCGTAGATCCGGATGACGCCCGGCATGAACCGCACGACCGACGCCTGGGTCTCGGACGAGTTCAGGGACTTGCCGGTCTCGACCGCGGCGGTCTCGTACTCGTCGAGCACCTGCCTGGCGCTCGCGCCCCGGCCGAGTGCGGTGCCGTCGAGGACGAGGTTGTCCTTCCACGTCAGGCCGACCTTCTCGGTGAACGTCGTCGGCGCGATCGCGGACAGGCGCTCGTAGGCCTCGGGGGTGCGGAACTCCGAACCGAGAATGAGGTCCGGCTGCAGCGCGGCGATCTTCTCGAAGTTGGGCTCCTGGACCGTTCCGACCGGCTCGACGCCGGCGATCGTCGCGCCGAGGTACTCGGGCTGGGCGCCCACCGCTCCGGTGACCGCCGCACCGACGAGTCGGTCCTGCAGGCCGAGCGCGCAGACGGTGTCGAGCTTGTCCGTGTCGAGGACCACGATCCGCTGCGGGTCCGCAGGGACCTCGGTCTCGCCCGCCGCGTGCACGACCTTGCGGACCGAGCCGGCGACACCGTCGGTGTCGACGGGGGCGGTCGGGCCGCAGACGTTCTCGGTGTCGCGGTCGTTTCCGAGGACACCGGCGCCGGCGACGTTGGTGGTGCTGCGCACGATGGTGCTGGCCGCGTCGTCGGTGCCGGATCCGCCGCACGCGGTGAGGACGAGGGCGGCGGCGACTGCGGCGGCCGGCGCCAGGCGGAGGGGTGTGGGCTTGCGCATGATGGCGGGGCTTTCCTCTTCTCGTGGGGTGCTCCGAGAGTATCGACGGCCTTCGGGCCGTCACCGCCGGGGAGAACAAGTAAGAATAGGTAAGCCAAACCTTAACAGAATGCGTGATCGGCTCGGTGCGGGACGTGAGCGGTCCCACGATGCGGCGGCCCGCGTGGGTGGTCGGTCGCGACGTCCGCGCGGGCGTCGCGCAATCGGGACGGTTGAGGGTCTTGCCGTCGGCGCAGGTCAGCGCGAGGGCTGCGGCTCGGATCGACACGAAGTACGACAACGGGTAGGACCGGCTCCGCGGATCGTCCGGCGACGGTCTACGATTCTCACAGCGCAAGCCACGAGGATGGTCGTCTCGCAGTCCGAGCCGAGTGTCCGCAGCAGGCATGCGGAGCGACCAAGGGCACAATCAGGAGGATCAGTGACTGCCGTAGCGCCCCAGCCAGTCCCCGAGCTAACGGCCAAACGGCCGTTCCCGGCGAGACTGGGACCGAAGGGCTCGTTCATCTACAAGATGATCACCACGACCGATCCCAAGGTCCTCGGGATCATGTACATGGTGACGTCGTTCGCGTTCTTCCTGATCGGCGGCCTGATGGCCCTGCTGATGCGTTCGGAACTCGCGATCCCCGGCATGCAGTTCCTGTCGAACGAGCAGTTCAACCAGCTGTTCACCATGCACGGCACGATCATGCTGCTGATGTACGCGACGCCGATCGTCTTCGGCTTCGCCAACTACATCCTGCCGCTGCAGATCGGTGCGCCCGACGTCGCGTTCCCGCGCCTCAACGCGTTCAGCTACTGGCTGTACCTGTTCGGCTCGACCGTCGCGACCGCCGGCTTCATCACCCCCGGTGGTGCCGCCGACTTCGGTTGGACCGCGTACAGCCCCCTCACCGACGCACTGCACTCGCCCGGTGTCGGCGCGGACCTGTGGATCCTCGGCCTCGGCGTCAGCGGCCTCGGCACCATCCTCGGTGGCGTCAACATGATCACCACCGTGGTGTGCCTCCGCGCCCCCGGCATGACCATGTTCCGGATGCCGATCTTCACCTGGAACATCCTGGTGACCAGCGTCCTGATCCTGCTCGCCTTCCCGCTGCTGACCGCTGCGCTGCTCGGCCTGTTCGTCGACCGTCACTTCGGCGCGCACATCTTCGACCCCGCCAACGGCGGCGTCCTGCTGTGGCAGCACCTGTTCTGGTTCTTCGGCCACCCCGAGGTGTACATCATCGCGCTGCCGTTCTTCGGCATCGTCTCGGAGATCTTCCCGGTCTTCTCGCGTAAGCCGATCTTCGGTTACAGCGGCCTCGTCTACGCCACCCTCGGCATCGCGGCCCTGTCCGTCGCCGTGTGGGCGCACCACATGTACGCCACCGGCGCCATCCTGCTGCCGTTCTTCTCCTTCATGACGTTCCTCATCGCCGTCCCGACCGGCGTGAAGTTCTTCAACTGGATCGGCACCATGTGGAAGGGACAGCTGACCTTCGAGTCACCGATGCTGTTCTCGGTCGGCTTCATCGTCACCTTCCTCTTCGGTGGCCTCTCCGGTGTCCTGCTGGCCAGCCCGCCGCTCGACTTCCACGTCACCGACTCGTACTTCGTCGTCGCGCACTTCCACTACGTGCTCTTCGGCACCATCGTGTTCGCGACC
>NZ_JBHUFB010000010.1:464145-512414 GCF_042681175.1 Rhodococcus gannanensis | reverse complement strand
AACGAGGGCATGCCCCGCCGCTACGCCGACTACCTGCCGTCGGACGGGTTCACCACGCTGAACACGATCTCCACCATCGGTGCGTTCGTCCTCGGTGCCTCGACACTGCCGTTCATCTGGAACGTCTTCAAGAGCTACCGGTACGGCGAGGTCGTCACGGTCGACGACCCGTGGGGTTACGGCAACTCGCTGGAGTGGGCCACCACCTGCCCGCCGCCGCGCCACAACTTCACCGAACTGCCGCGGATCCGGTCCGAGCGCCCCGCGTTCGAGCTGCACTACCCGCACATGGTCGAGCGGATGCGCGCCGAGGCGCACGTCGGCCCCGGCCACGGCAGCAAGAGCGCCGTCCTCGAGGACGCGCACCAGTAGAACGCGCCCAGCCGCTCCGTGCGGCCGGTGCAGGAAGGCCCCGCCCGTCGACCGGGCGGGGCCTTTCGCGTGTGGAAACCCTACTTGGCACAATGGACGGCGAAATCCGTGGCAGCTGCCACGGGATGGAGGGAGATTCTCGGTGGGTTCGGATGCACAGTCGGCGACGACGGTTCTCGTGACCGTGACGGGCCGGGACCGCCCGGGCGTCACCTCGGTCCTGCTCGCCGCGCTCGCGCGCCATCACGTGAGCCTGCTCGACGTCGAGCAAGTCGTCATCCGCGGGAGGCTGACGCTCGGAGTGCTCGTCGAGTGCCCGTCGGATCCGGAGGCGCTGCAGGAGGCTCTCGAGGGCGCCATGGCGACCGTCGGCATGAACGTGGACGTCGAGATCGGCGCCGGTGCGGCCGAGCGGCCCGCGCCGTCCACGCACGCTGTCGTGGTGCTCGGCAGCCCCGTCACCGCCCGTTCGTTCAGCCGGATCGCGAGCGAACTCGCGAAGCAGGGCGCGAACATCGACTCGATCCGCGGGATCGCGGACTACCCGGTCACCGGCCTCGAACTGATGGTGACGGCATCAGACACGAGCGAGGAGACCAACGGGCGCCTGCGCACGGGCCTCTCCGAGCTCGCGATGGCCGAGGCCGTCGACATCGCCGTCGAGCGCGCGGGTCTCGCGCGGCGCGCCAAGCGGCTCGTCGTCTTCGACGTCGACTCCACCCTCGTCCAGGGCGAGGTCATCGAGATGCTCGCGGCCCACGCCGGCGTCGAGGACAAGGTCCGTGAGGTCACCGAGTCCGCGATGCGCGGCGAGATCGACTTCACCGAGTCGTTGCACCAGCGTGTCGCCACCCTCGCCGGGCTCGACGCCTCCGTGATCGACGAGGTCGCCGAGAAGCTCGAACTGACCCCGGGTGCCCGCACCACCATCCGCACCCTCCGCCGCCTCGGCTACCACTGCGGTGTCGTGTCGGGCGGTTTCCGTCAGGTGATCGAGGGACTGGCCCACGAACTCGAACTCGACTTCGTTCAGGCGAACACGCTGGAGATCGTCGACGGCAAGCTCACCGGTCGCGTCGTCGGCGACGTCGTCGACCGGGCGGCGAAGGCGGTCGCGCTGCGTCGCTTCGCCGACCAGGTCGGTGTGCCGATGGAGCAGACCGTCGCGGTCGGCGACGGTGCCAACGACATCGACATGCTCAACGCTGCCGGGCTCGGCGTCGCGTTCAACGCCAAGCCGGCGTTGCGGGAGGTCGCCGACACGGCGCTCTCGCACCCGTTCCTCGACGCGGTGCTCTTCATCCTGGGCGTGACGCGGCACGAGGTCGAGGCCGCGGACGCCGTCGACGGGCTGGTGCGCCGGGTTCCGCTCTGATGCTGCCCGACCCCGGATTCGCCGCCAGGCATGCAGTCCTTGCGGCGGGGTACGGCCACCGGCCCGACCCCGAGGATCCCGCTCAGGTGCTCGCGATGCCGATCGTGCTGCACATTCCGAAGGTCGACCCGCCGGCCCGGACCGCGGTGCTCGAAGCCGCTGCCGCGGCGACGGTCGCGCTGTGCCTGGACCCCCGGGTCGGCGTCGATGCCGACGGTGAGGCCGGTCCCTGGCAACGCGACTACCTGGCGTGGACGGACGCCCGGATCCGCAAGGTGGCGCGTCGGGCGCGGGGAGCGCAGTGGCTCGCCGTCCAGGACGTCGACGGCGTCACCGTCACCGTCGACGGCGCGCAGGCGCGGGCCTTCGTGCCGAGACCGGTCGGTGCGCTCGATCAGCGGGTCCGCAAGCTGCAGATCGGCGGCACCGACCTCGAACACGACGTTCCCGGAGAGGGCGATCCCGAGGTTCCGGTGCTCTGGCTGAACGCCGCACTCGGCATGACTGTAGGGAAGGCTGCCGCTCAGGTCGGGCACGCGGCGATGATGCTGGCCGGCGCGATGACGGTCGAGCAGGCCGCGTCATGGGCCGCCGACGGCTACCGCTGCGCGGTCCGTGACGCCGGCCCCGAGCAATGGACCGTCGCGACCGCGAAGGTCGCCGAGGGCACCGCGGTCGCGGTCCGTGACGCCGGGTTCACCGAGGTCGCGCCCGGGTCGATGACGGTCGTCGCGGTGGCGCCCGCCGGACGCTGACGGTCGGGCTCGCCGCGCACGTCGTCCCCCGAACGTCGGACATCCGCCGGTCCCGACACGCATCCGGGTCCGGGTGCACGGGATCGGCTTTCGTGAGAGAAGATGACTGCCGTGTCCGAACCTGATCCTGATCTGCTCATCGATTTCGACGACGTCCTGATCCGCCGGGGTGGCGTGACCCTGGTGGGTCCGGTGACATGGAAGGTGGAGCTCGACGAGAAGTGGGTGGTACTCGGCCCCAACGGCGCAGGAAAGACCTCGCTGCTGCGGATCGCGGCCGGGGAGGTGTTCCCCACGTCGGGTCACGCGAACCTGCTCGGCGAGACGCTCGGCCGGGTGGACGTCAACGAGCTGAAGCCGCGGATCGGGCTGTCGTCGTCGGCGCTCGCGAACCGCGTCCCGTCGGACGAGCTGGTGAAGGACCTCGTGGTGTCCGCCGGATACGCCGTGCTCGGTCGCTGGCGCGAGCGCTACGAGGACATGGACACCGAGCGCGCGGTCGAGATCCTCGAGAGCATCGGCGCCGAGCACCTCGCCGACCGGACCTACGGCACCCTCTCCGAGGGTGAGCGCAAGCGTGTCCTCATCGCCCGCGCCCTGATGACCGACCCGGAGTTGCTGCTCCTCGACGAGCCGGCGGCCGGACTCGATCTCGGCGGTCGTGAGGAACTCGTCGCCCGGCTCGCCGATCTCGCGGCGGACCCGGACGCACCCGCGACGGTCCTGATCACGCACCACGTCGAGGAGATTCCGCCGGGATTCACGCACGCGCTGCTCCTGAAGGAGGGCGAGGTCGTTGCGCAGGGCCTCGTCGACGACGTCATCACCGCCGAGAACCTCACGACGGCGTTCAGCCAGTCGATCTCGCTGGACCGCGTCGACGGGCGATTCTTCGCCCGCCGGACGCGCCTTCCGGGTCAGCACCGCCGCTGACCCACCACGACTCACCGGCTGAAGGTGGCCTTCGTGCGGTGGACGCGAACGAAGGCGACCGTGCCGCTCCCGTCAGTGGGAGGGGCGGTGTGGGCAGATCGTGAGGACGCGTAAGTTGCGTGACATGGATCTCAGCGAACTGCCCACCGACGTCCCGGTCAAGGACGCATCGACCGTCATCCTTCTGCGCGACGGCGCATCGGGTCCGGAGGTGTTCCTGCTCCGCCGCGTCGTGAGCATGGAGTTCGCGGGTGGAATGACCGTGTTCCCCGGTGGTGGCGTCGACCCCCAGGACGCGACCGCGGACGTCTCGTGGGCCGGCCCGTCGGTGTCGTGGTGGGCCGAGCGATTCGGTGTGGACGAGGCTCGGGCGAAGGCGCTGGTCTGCGCGGCGGTGCGCGAGACGTTCGAGGAGTGCGGCGTGCTGCTCGCAGGCCCGACCGCGGACACCGTCGTCGCGGACACCGCGCAGTACGCGGACGCCCGCAAGGACCTCGAGGCCCGGCAGCTGTCGTTCAGCGAGTTCCTCCGCCGCGAGGGTCTGGTGCTGCGCGCGGATCTGCTCCGCCCGTGGGCGAACTGGATCACCCCCGTGGGCGAGAGCCGTCGGTACGACACCCGGTTCTTCGTCGCCGCGGCACCGGCGGGTCAGGTCGCCGACGGCGAGACGTCCGAGGCGGCGTCGGTGGCGTGGCGGTCGCCTGCTGAGGCGCTGACGGACTGGCGTGGTGGCTACACGATCCTCCTGCCGCCGACGTGGACGCAGTTGAGCTCGCTCGCCGAGTTCGGCTCGGTGGCGGACGTTCTCGCCGCCGAACCGGATATCCCCGTCATCCTGCCGACGCTGTACCAGGAGGACGGACAGTTGCGGGTCCGGTTCCCGGGACAGGAGCCGTACTACGAAGCCGTGGTGCATCCGTGGAGCAAGAGGTAGCGCCTCGCTGACCGCCCCGGGCCGCCCGGTAACCTTCGGGTCATGGCTGAGTTCGTAACCCTCGAAGTGTCCGACGGCATCGGCACCATCCGTCTTGCCCGTCCTCCGATGAACGCCCTGAACCGTCAGCTTCAGGAGGAGCTGCGGGCGGCGGCCCGCGAGGCCACCGTCAACGACGAGATTGCGGCCGTCATCGTGTACGGCGGCGAGAAGGTGTTTGCCGCCGGTGCGGACATCAAGGAGATGGCGGACATGACGTTCGCCGAGATGGCGCCCATCGCCGGTGAACTCCAGTCCGCACTCGGCGCGATCGCCGACATCCCGAAGCCGACGGTCGCGGCGATCACCGGATACGCCCTCGGCGGCGGGCTGGAGATCGCCCTCGGTGCCGACCGCCGCATCGCCGGTGACAACGCGAAGCTCGGTGTCCCCGAGGTGCTGCTGGGCGTCATTCCGGGTGGCGGTGGCACACAGCGGCTGGCGCGGCTCGTCGGCCCCGCGAAGGCCAAGGACATGGTGTTCACCGGCCGTTTCGTCGGCGCCGAGGAGGCGCTGGCCATCGGTCTGATCGACGAGATGGTCGCACCCGACGAGGTGTACAACGCCGCCCGTGCGTGGGCGTCGAAGTTCGTCGGCGGCGCGGCGCGTGCGCTGGCCGCTGCGAAGGCCTCGATCGACCAGGGTCTCGACACCGATCTGAACACCGGCCTGAAGATCGAGGCGGCCCAGTTCGCGGCTCTGTTCGCCACCGAGGACCGCACCATCGGGATGGCCTCGTTCATCGAGAACGGGCCTGGCAAGGCCAAGTTCGTCGGTAAGTGACGTCGGATGTCCCGGGTGGCGCGTAGTCGCGTCACCCGGGATATTTTTATCCAGAACTAGAACTTGTTCCTTGCTTACCGCAGGGTAGGCTCTCCTCCATGACTGCAAGCCCCAACAACGGCGTCGATCCCGCACCGAACCCGCACGCCACGGCCGAAGAGGTCGAAGCTGCGCTCAAGGACACCAAGCTCGCCCAGGTCCTCTACCACGACTGGGAAGCGGAAACGTACGACGAGAAGTGGTCCATCTCGTACGACGAGCGGTGCATCGACTACGCCCGCGGCCGCTTCGACGCAGTCGTCGGAACCGACCAGGCGCTGCCGTACGAGCGCGCGCTCGAACTGGGCTGCGGCACCGGCTTCTTCCTGCTCAACCTGATGCAGGGCGGCGTGGCGAAGACCGGTTCCGTCACCGACCTGTCGCCGGGCATGGTCAAGGTCGCGCTGCGCAACGCCGAGGGCCTGGGTCTGCCGGTCGACGGCCGCGTCGCGGACGCCGAGCGCATCCCCTACGACGACGACACCTTCGACCTCGTTGTCGGGCACGCTGTGCTGCACCACATCCCCGACGTCGAGCAGTCGCTGCGCGAGGTCATCCGCGTGCTCAAGCCGGGCGGCCGTTTCGTGTTCGCCGGTGAGCCGACCACCGTCGGCGACTTCTACGCCCGCTGGCTCAGCCGGGCCACCTGGTACGCCACCACCAACATCACCAAGCTCGGTCCGCTGCGCGGCTGGCGTCGCCCGCAGGCCGAGCTGGACGAGTCCTCTCGTGCCGCAGCGCTCGAGGCCGTCGTGGACATCCACACCTTCGATCCGGCGGACCTGGAGAAGATGGCCCGTTCGGCCGGTGCGGTGCAGGTGCACGCCGCCAGCGAGGAGTTCACCGCGGCGATGCTCGGCTGGCCGGTGCGCACCTTCGAGGCCGCGGTGCCCGAGGGCAAGCTCGGCTGGAACTGGGGCAAGTTCGCGTTCGGCGGCTGGAAGGCGCTGAGCTGGGTCGACGAGAACGTCATGAAGCGCTTCGTGCCCAAGGGTTTCTTCTACAACGCGATGATCACCGGCGTGAAGCCCGAGCCCAAGGAAGCCTGATCCTCGAGTGGGTTACGAGTTCACCACGGAGGACGTCCGCTATCTGAGTCACGCTGCGGCGGATCTCACCGAGGTGGACCGACTGGATCTCTCCCCGAGCACGCACCTGGCCGACATCGGCCGGGTGCGTGCCCGTTTCGGCGACCGGTCGGGCGCGCTCGTCGAGACGGTCCTGTTGCGGCGTCGGGCGGAGGGCAAGCTCGCCGAGCGCGACTGGCTGCTGACCGATGATGCGCTGCAGCAGGCCACCCCGACCGTCGTGGCGCGGCACCGCGCCGCACGGCTCGCAGGTCGGGACGTCCACGACGTCACCTGTTCCGTCGGCGCGGACCTGTCCGCGCTCGTCGGGGTTGCGGGGGCGGTGCTCGGCAGCGACCTCGATCCGGTTCGAACGGCGATGGCGGCCCGGAACGTTCCGGGTGCCACGGTGATTCGGGCCGATGCGCTGGTTCCGTGCAGTCGGGGAACCGTCGTCCTGGCGGATCCCGCGCGTCGATCCGGAGGCAAACGCAGGCACGATCCGGCCGCGTTGATGCCGCCGCTGCCGGATCTGCTGGAGGTGTACGCCGGGCGCGACATCGCGGTCAAGTGCGCGCCGGGTCTGGACTACGACAAGCTCGGCTGGGGCGGCGAGGTCGAGATCGTTTCGCTGTCGGGCGGTGTGCGGGAGGCGTGCCTGTGGTCGCCCGGGCTCGCCGACGCCGGTGTGCGACGTCGCGCGACCGTCCTCGACGCCGACGGCGGTGGGTGGGAGATCACCGACGCCGAACCCGACGACATCCCGGAACGTGAGCCGGGGGAGTGGATAGTCGACCCCGACGGTGCGGTGGTGCGCGCCGGGTTGGTGCGGCACTACGCGGCACGCCACGGACTGTGGCAGCTCGATCCGCGAATCGCGTACCTCACCGGTGACGCGGTACCGGACGGTGTGCGCGGGTTCCGGATCCTCGCACAGCTCAAGTACTCCGAGAAGGCGCTCAAGCAGGAACTCGCGCGACTCGACTGCGGTGTCGCGGAGATCCTGGTCCGCGGGCTCGATGTCGACCCGGCAGTACTGCGTCCGCGGTTGAAGCTGCGCGGCAGCCGGTCGTTGAGCGTCGTCCTGACCCGCATCGGCCGCACCCCGACCGCCTTCGTCTGCGAGCCCGGCACCCGGGCCTGACAGTCCGCCGCTGTCACCGGCTGAACGTGGCGTTCATGCGGTTCAGCGGGATCAATGCCACGTTCAGTCGACGGCTGGGTGAGCCACGAGTTCGGCTGAACGTGGCGTTCGTGCGGTTGGACGAGATGAACGCCACGTTCAGCCATTGGCGGTAGGGCGGGGAGTGGGTCAGGCGGCGCGGGGGAGGGTGCGGCGGGTGAGCGCTGCGCGGTAGCGGTCGAGGACGACGTCGACGAGCAGCGGATGGTCGCCGATGACGTCGGCGCGCAGCGCGTCCGGCGCGGCCTCGTCCGCCTGGCGGTCGAGACGGTCGGTCAGCAGGCCCGGTGCGAGGAACCACGGGGCGACGACGATCTGCCGCGCACCCGACGCACGGAGACGCGAGACCGCCTGCGGCAGTGACGGTTCGGTGGTGGCGAAGCAGACCTCGACGCCCGCCCAGCCGGTACCGGCGAACAGACGCGGTGCGATGGCGGTGGTCCGTGAGTTCGCCGCGGTGTCGGACGATCCGACGGCCGCGAGGACGACGCCGACATCCGAACCCGCGGCACCGGTCGCCGCGACGCGGTCCCAGACCGCGTGGACGAGGCGGTCGTCGTCCCCGAGCACGTCCGCCTGGACGAGGTCGAGTCCCGGGTGGCGCGAGCGGGCCGCGGCGAGCAGTCCCGGCAGGTCGACCCGGGCATGAAAGGCGCTGCCGAGCAACATGGGTACGACGATCGCCGACGAGTGACCTTCCGCGGCGACGGTGTCGAGCACCTGATCGACGGACGGTGCGGAGAGGTCGAGGAAACAGAGCCGGACGTCGAGGTCCGGCCGGGTCCGACGAACCGCCGCAGCGGCAGCCGCGACCACCCGCGCGGAGCGGGGATCGCGACTGCCGTGCGCGACGAGAACGAGCGGAACGGAGTGCACGAGACTAGACGGGCTGGCCCAGCTCGATGGCGGCAATGGCGTCGCCGACGAGGCCGGCTGCCAGAGTGTTGCCGCCGGCCGGGTCGATCAGCAGGAAGCTGCCGGTGTGCCGGTTGACGCGGTAGTCGTCCGCGACGATCGGGTCCGCGACGCGCACCGAGATCTTGCCGATCTCGTTGAGCTCGAGGGTTTCCGGGCTCTGCTCGGTGGTGAGCTCCTGCTCGTCGAAGCGCTCGACGATGGCGCCCACGATCGCCTGCGTGGTGCGGGTGCCGTGCTTGAGCTGCAGGCGCGCACCGGGACGCAGCGGCTTCTCGGCCAGCCAGCACACGGTCGCCTCGAAGTCACCGATCGGCTCCGGAGCGTCCTGCGGGGAGGCGATGGTGTCGCCGCGGGAGATGTCGACGTCGTCCTCGAGCAGAAGCGTGACACTGCGACCCGCATGCGCGGAGTCGAGTTCGCCGTCGGCGGTGTCGATCCGGGTGACGGTGGTGCGGATGCCGGACGGCAGCACGACGACCTCGTCACCGGGACGGACCTCGCCCGCGGCGACCTGACCGGCGTAGCCGCGGTAGTCGGGGAACTCGGCGGTGCGCGGCCGAATCACGTACTGCACGGGGAAACGCAGACCGACGCGGTGCGGTTCGGCGTCCACGGGCACCGACTCGAGGTGCTCGATCAACGTCGGGCCGTCGTAGTACGGCGTGTTCTCGGAACGCACCGCGACGTTGTCGCCGTGCAGCGCCGACACGGGGATCTCCAACACGTCCTCGGACGCCCAGCCGAGCGACGAGGTGAGCGCGTTGAACTCGCGGGAGATGTCCGCGAACACCGTCGCGGGATCCTCGACGAGGTCGATCTTGTTGACCGCGAGAACCAGCTTCGGCACGCCGAGCAGGGCGAGCACGGCGGCGTGCTTGCGGGTCTGCGAGATGACACCCTTGCGGGCATCGACCAGCAGGATCACCAGCTGCGCGGTCGACGCGCCGGACACCGTGTTGCGGGTGTACTGCACGTGGCCGGGGGTGTCGGCGAGCACGAAACTGCGCTTCGGCGTGGCGAAGTAGCGGTACGCGACGTCGATGGTGATGCCCTGCTCGCGCTCGGCACGGAGGCCGTCGACGAGAAGCGAGAGGTCGGGGGTGTCGAGACCCTTGTCGACCGACGCGCGGGTGACGGCGTCGATCTGGTCTGCGAGAACGGACTTGGTGTCGTACAGCAGCCGGCCCACCAGGGTGGACTTGCCGTCGTCGACGCTGCCGGCCGTCGCCAGGCGCAGCAGATCACTCATCAGAAGTAGCCCTCTCGCTTGCGGTCTTCCATGGCCGCTTCGGAAACTCGGTCGTCGCCTCGGGTCGCGCCGCGCTCGGTGAGGCGGGACGCCGCGACCTCGGCCAGGATGGCGTCGTTGTCGGCGGCCTCGGACAGCACGGCGCCGGTGGTGGAGCCGTCGCCGACGGTGCGGTACCGCACCGACAGGGTTTGCACCTGCTCGTCCTCGCGCGGGCCGCCCCACACGCCGGACGTCATCCACATGCCGTCGCGCTGGTACACCTCGCGCTGGTGGGCGTAGTAGATGCTGGCCAGCTCGATGTTGTCGCGGGCGATGTAGCGCCAGATGTCGAGCTCGGTGAAGTTGCTCAGCGGGAACACCCGCACCTGCTCACCGGGAGAGTGCTTGCCGTTGTACAGGTTCCACAGTTCGGGACGCTGCTTCTTCGGATCCCAGCGACCGAAGGCGTCACGAAGCGAGAAGATGCGCTCCTTGGCGCGGGAGCGCTCCTCGTCACGTCGGCCGCCGCCGAAGATGGCGTCGAAGCGGTGCTCGGCGATCGCGTCGAGCAGCGGCACCGTCTGCAGCGGGTTGCGGACCCCGTCCGGGCGCTCGGTGAGCCGACCGTCGGCGAGGTAGTCCTCGACGTTGGCGACGTGCAGCCGCAGGTTGTACTTTTCGACGACGTGGTCGCGGAAGGCGAGCACCTCGGGCAGGTTGTGCCCGGTGTCGACGTGCAGCAGTGCGAACGGGATCGGCGCGGGCCAGAACGCCTTGATCGCCAGGTGCAGCAGGACGGTGGAGTCCTTGCCTCCGGAGAACAGGATCACCGGCCGCTCGAACTCGCCCGCGACCTCACGGAAGATGTGAATGGCCTCGCTCTCGAGCGCGGCGAGCGTGTCGAAGTCGGCGCCGTCGAGGACGGGACGGATGTCGGTCAGTTCAGCAGTCATGAGGCGTGCAACCCGCATTCTGTCTTGGAGTTGCCGGCCCATCGTCCGCTGCGCGGATCGGAGCCGGGTGCTGGCTTGGAGGTGCACGGTGCGCACCCGATGGACGGATAGCCCTCGTCGACAAGCGGATTGACGAGAATGCCGTGCTTGTCGATGTAGTTCTGCATGTCCTCGTCCGACCATGCTGCGATCGGGTTGATCTTGACCAGGCCGAACGCCTCGTCGAACGAGATCAGGGGCGCGTTGGCGCGGGTGGGCGCCTCGACGCGGCGGATACCGGTGACCCACGCCTTGTAGCCGGCGAGGGACTTCTTGAGCGGCACCACCTTCCGGAGGCGGCAGCACTCGCCGGGATCGCGGGCGAACAGGTCCTTGCCGAGCAGTGCGTCCTGTTCGGCGACCGAGTGCTCGGACTTCGCGTTGATCACGTTCACGCCGTAGACGGCCTCGACGGCGTCGCGGGTGCCGATGGTCTCGGCGAAGTGGTAGCCGGTGTCGAGGAACAACACGTCGACGCCGGGATGCACCTGCGCGGCGAGGTGGACGAGCACGCCGTCCTGCATGTTCGACGCGACGATGTAGTTGCTGCGCTGATTCCCCGTCGCTCCGCTCGCCGACCCGAAGGTGTCCTCGGTCCAGCGCAGCAGTTCCTCGGCCGACGCGCCGTCGAGCTCCGCTGCACCGCGGGCCGCGATCTCGCGCAGCTCCGCCTCGGTGACGGTGGAAAGGTCGAGACCCGAACTCATCGCAGATCCTCCTCGTCTGCCCGCACTGCCCATTCGGCGAACCGCTCACCCTCGTTGCGGTGCTTGACGAACTGGCGGGTCACCCGCTCGATGTAGTCGCCCAGTTCCTCGCTGGTGACCTTGTGCTGACGCAGCTTGCGACCGAACCCGGAGTCGAGGCCGAGGCTGCCGCCGAGATGCACCTGGAAGCCCTCGATCTGGTTGCCCTCGCCGTCGTCGACGAGCTGACCCTTGAAGCCGATGTCGGCGATCTGGGACCGGCCGCACGAGTTGGGGCAGCCGTTGATGTTCACCGTGATCGGCACGTCGAGGTCGTCGTTGACGTCCGCGAGCCGCTGCTCGAGTTCCGGCGCGAGCACCTGGGACCGCTTGCGGGTCTCGGTGAACGACAGCTTGCAGTACTCGATACCGCTGCAGGCGAGCAGGTTTCGGCGCCAGTGCGACGGACGGCCGTGCAGGCCGAGCGGCTTCAGCTCCTCGATCAGCCACTCGACCTTGTCGTCCGGGACGTCGAGGACGATCAGCTTCTGGTACGGCGTGAAGCGGACACGGTCGGAACCGACTGCGGCCACGGCGTCGGCAACCTTCTGCAGGATGGTGCCCGACACGCGGCCGGCGATGGGGGAGAAGCCGATCGCGTTCAGGCCGTTGCGGAGCTTCTGCACACCGATGTGATCGATGGGGCGCGCGGGCTTCTCGGGCGCGGGGCCGTCGATCAGCTTCCGCTTGAGGTACTCGGTCTCGAGCACCTCGCGGAACTTCTCGATGCCCCAGTCCTTGACGAGGAACTTCAGCCGGGCCTTGGTGCGCAGGCGGCGGTAGCCGTAGTCGCGGAAGATCGAGACGACCGCCTCCCACACGTCGGGGACCTCGTCGAGCGGCACCCACACGCCGACCCGCTGCGCGAGCATCGGGTTGGTGGACAGGCCGCCGCCGACCCAGAGATCGAGGCCGGGGCCGTGCTCGGGGTGATTGACGCCGACGAAGGCGATGTCGTTGATCTCGTGCACGACGTCCTGCTGACCGGAGATCGCGGACTTGAACTTGCGCGGCAGGTTCGAGTACTGCGGGTCGCCGATGTAGCGGCGGACGATCTCGTCGATCGCGGGCGTCGGGTCGATGATCTCGTCCAACGACTCACCGGCGAGGGGCGAGCCGAGAACGACGCGCGGGCAGTCGCCGCACGCCTCGGTGGTCTTGAGGCCGACGGCCTCGAGGCGCTTCCAGATCTCGGGGACGTTCTCGATCTCGATCCAGTGGTACTGGACGTTCTCGCGGTCCGACAGGTCCGCGGTGTCGCGGCCGAACTCGGTGGAGAGCTCGCCGATGGTCCGCAGCTGCGCGACGTTCAGCGCGCCGGCGTCGCAGCGGACACGCATCATGAAGTAACGGGCCTCGAGCAGGTCGATGTTCTCGTCGCCGGTGTAGGTGCCGTCGTAACCCTGCTCACGCTGGGTGTAGAGACCCCACCAGCGCATCCGGCCACGCAGGTCGGCCTTGTCGATGCTGTCGAAACCCTGCTTCGAGTAGATGTTCTCGATGCGGGCGCGGACGTTGAGGGGGTTGTCGTCCTTCTTGGTCTGCTCGTTCGCGTTGAGCGGCTCGCGGTACCCGAGGGCCCACTGGCCCTCGGAACGGCGCTTGACCGGGCGCGGTGCGCGCGCACGCGGTGCGGCGTCCGCCGCGGGAGGTGACGAGTCGACTGTCTGCGACATCAGGGGGCGCTCCAAGATCTTCTTCCGGATGGATCTTTATGGGCGCCGGTCTACGGAGGGCATGGCTGTCGAGGGGAGGGCTGTCCCCGCGTGCCCACATTCGAGACCGGCCGGGACTGGCGGGCTGCTGAGAATGCGTCTACGCAGAACAGGACAGACAGCAACAGCTACAGACACGCTTGAGATCGACATGGCGGCGAGCCACGAGCACAATCCCAAGTCCGGTCACGCCGACGATTGTGCCAGATCACATCCGCGATGCCGACACCTGCACGGATATTTCCCCCGAAATGCGGGGAAATGCGCAGACCAGTGGCCGGTGTGGGATGGATCACTTTCGGCTCGGTGGGACACTGGAGCCGTGAGTACTCGCGTGACCGACCGCACCGCCACTGTCTTCACGCTGCCCGACGCGGCACTGGACGGACTCGGCACCCGGCCGTTCGGCGTGTACATCCACGTCCCGTTCTGTGCCACGCGCTGCGGGTACTGCGACTTCAACACCTACACCGCAGGCGAGCTGGGTACCTCGGCGTCGCCGCAGTCGTGGCTGGAGGGTCTGCGCCGGGAACTGGACGCCGGCGCGGCGATGCTGGGACGCGACGGTCGGACCGTGCCCGCTACCGAGACGGTGTTCGTCGGCGGCGGAACGCCGTCGCTGCTCGGTGGTGACGGACTGTCGAACGTGCTCGCCGCCGTCCGGTCGAGCTTCGGGCTCGCGGCCGGGGCCGAGGTGACCACCGAGTCGAACCCCGAGTCCACGTCGCCCGAGTTCTTCGAGGCGATCCGCGGTGCGGGCTACACCCGGGTGTCCCTGGGCATGCAGTCCGCGGCGCAGCACGTGCTCCGCGTTCTCGACCGCACCCACACCCCTGGCCGGGCCGTCGCGGCGGCGAAGGAGGCCCGTGCCGCGGGCTTCGGGCACGTGAACCTCGACATGATCTACGGCACCCCCGGCGAACGCGACGAGGACCTCGACGCCACCCTCGACGCGGTGCTCTCCGCCGAGGTCGATCACGTCTCGGCGTACTCGCTGATCGTCGAGGACGGCACCGCGCTGGCTCGCAAGGTGCGGCGCGGGGAGCTGCCCGCACCCGACGACGACGTACTCGCCGCGCGTTACGAGCGGATCGACGCGCGGCTCGCGGAGGCCGGAATGGGCTGGTACGAGG
The DNA here is from genome assembly GCF_042681175.1 of Rhodococcus gannanensis. Taxonomy (NCBI): domain Bacteria; kingdom Bacillati; phylum Actinomycetota; class Actinomycetes; order Mycobacteriales; family Nocardiaceae; genus Rhodococcus; species Rhodococcus gannanensis. Next base: position 498,199 of record NZ_JBHUFB010000010.1, on the reverse strand, counting down.
TATCGAACTGGTCGAAGCCCGGCGCGGAGTGCCGCCACAACCTGGGTTACTGGGACGGCGGAGACTGGTGGGGTGCGGGACCGGGCGCGCACAGCCACGTCGGAGGCGTGCGTTGGTGGAACGTCAAGCACCCCGCCCGCTACGCCGACGAGTTGGCGGCGGGCGCGTTGCCGGTCGCGGACAGCGAGACGCTGACCGCCGAGGACCGGCACATGGAGCGAGTGATGCTGGTGCTGCGGCTGCGGACCGGACTGCCTCTCGCCGACCTGCAACCCGACGAGGTCGCGGCCGCCGAGCGGGTCGTCGACGAGGGATTGCTGCGCCGCGACGGCGACCGGGTCGTGCTCACCGACCGCGGCCGCCTGCTCGCCGACGGCGTCATTCGCGACATCCTGAGCTGAGTCGCCGAACCGGTGGTTTCCGGGATCGGTACTCGGCCGATGGTCCGGCAACCGCCCGTTCGGTGTGTGCCCGCGCCGATTCGCCTGGAATCGGCGTTGTCGCAGGTGAAGCGTTAAACCTGTGTTCCGTTGAGCGCGTCGTAGTCGAACAGCCGGGCATGCAGGACGGCCCGGTTGCGCAGCGCCGACCGGACGGCGTGGTGCACGCCGTCCTCGAGATAGATGACGCCGTGCCACAGCACCGCGTGCGGGAAGAGATCGCCGTAGAACGTGGAGTCCTCGGACAGCAACCGGTCCAGTTCGAGGACCTTGGTGGTCGTGACGATCTCGTCGAGGCGGACCTGGCGCGGCGGAATCTTGGACCAGTCGCGCATCGAGAGACCGTGGTCCGGGTAGGGCTTGCCGTCCCGGACACCCTTGAAAATCATCTGTGCACCCCGTCGGATGGTTCGGTCGGTGCGGTGGGCACCGACTGCGGTCGAGCGCCACCACAGTAAGGGCTGCACGGGCAGGGGTCACGAGACGACTAGAATGCGGGGGCACCCGACGGCAATGTGGGGGACCCGGTGGCTCGGGGCGAGCAGCTATGGAGGTGGCCGGCATGTCGAGTACCGACGAACGACGCTTCGAGGTCCTGCGCGCGATCGTCGCCGACTACGTCTCCACCCAGGAGCCCATCGGCTCGAAGGCGCTCGTCGAGCGCCACAATCTCGGGGTGTCCAGCGCCACGATCCGCAACGACATGGCGGTGCTGGAGGCCGAGGGATACATCACCCAGCCGCACACCAGCTCGGGCCGGGTGCCGACGGACAAGGGCTACCGGGAGTTCGTCGACCGGATCGCCGAGGTGAAGCCGCTCTCCCCGGCCGAGCGGCGCGCCATCCTCGACTTCCTCGAATCGGGTGTCGACCTCGACGACGTCCTGCGTCGCGGCACCCGACTGCTGGCGCAGCTCACCCGGCAGGTCGCGGTCGTGCAGTATCCGACGTTGTCGGCGTCGTCGGTGCGGCACCTGGAAGTGGTGGCCCTGACGCCGGCGCGACTGCTGCTCGTGCTGATCACCGATTCCGGTCGCGTCGACCAGCGGATCGTCGAACTCGGCGACGTGATCGGTGACGACGAGCTGTCGCGGTTGCGTGCGCTGCTCGGCGGTGCGTTGGAGGGCAAGCGGCTCGCGGACGCGTCGGTGGCGGTGTCGGAGTTGGCGGAGGGCGCTCCGGAGTCGTTGCGGGACGCGGTGGTTCGCACGTCGACGGTGCTCATCGAGACGCTCGTCGAGCACCCCGAGGAGCGACTGGTCCTCGGCGGCACCGCGAACCTGACCCGTAATGCGGCGGACTTCCCGGGCTCGTTGCGCTCGGTGCTCGAAGCCCTCGAGGAGCAGGTGGTCGTCCTCAAGCTGCTGGCCGCTACCGGTGCGCCGGGGTCGGTGACCGTACGGATCGGTGAGGAGACGCAGGTCGAGCAGATCCGCGGCACCTCGGTCATCACCACCGGGTACGGCGCGGGCGGCGCCGTCTTCGGTGGAATGGGTGTGCTCGGGCCCACCCGCATGGACTACCCGGGAACAATCGCGTCGGTCGCCGCCGTTGCCCGGTACATCGGAGAGGTGTTGGCCGAGCGGTGACGCGCGCCCGTCGCCGGGCGTGGGGTGGTCGTCGGACCCGAAATTCCGACGTGATGAACTTCTTTTCGAGTGGACAGACAACGAGGACGAGAGACGTAACGTGGCACGGGACTATTACGGACTGCTGGGTGTTTCGCCGAAGGCGACCGATCAGGAGATCAAGCGGGCGTACCGCAAGCTCGCCCGCGAGCTGCACCCCGACGTCAACCCCGACGAGGCCGCGCAGGCCCGCTTCAAGGACATCTCGACCGCGTACGAGGTGCTGTCCGATCCGGAGAAGCGTCGCATCGTCGACCTCGGCGGTGATCCGCTGCAGCAGGGTGGCGGCGGAGCGGGCGGCTTCGGCGGTGCCGGCTTCGGGGGCGGCCTCGGCGACGTATTCGAGGCGTTCTTCGGCGCGGCAGGCGGCACTCAGCGGCGTGGTCCGCGCGGTCGCGTGCAGCCCGGCGCGGATTCGCTGCTGCGCACGAAGCTGACGCTGGAAGAATGCGCGACCGGTGTCACCAAGCACATCACCGTGGACACCGCGATCCTGTGCGACCTGTGCACCGGCTCCGGAACCAACGGCGATTCCAAGCCCGTCACCTGTGGGACCTGTCAGGGTGCCGGTGAGGTGCAGTCGGTGCAGCGGTCCTTCCTCGGTCAGGTGATGACCTCGCGTCCGTGCCCGACGTGCCGCGGCGCGGGCGAGACCATCCCCGACCCGTGCCACAAGTGCGGCGGCGACGGCCGCGTCCGTGCGCGCCGCGACATCGCGGTCAAGGTGCCGGTCGGTGTCGGCAACGGCATGCGGATCCGGCTGTCCGCGCAGGGCGAGGTCGGGCCCGGCGGCGGCCCGGCAGGCGACCTGTACGTCGAGGTGATCGAGCAGCAGCACGATGTGTTCGTTCGCGACGGTGACGACCTGCACTGCACGATCCGGGTGCCGATGGTCGACGCGGCGCTCGGCACGACCGTCACCCTGGACACGATCATCGACGGCCCCACCGAGGTCACCGTCGACGCGGGCACGCAGCCGGGTTCGGTGGCGGTGCTGCGCGGCCACGGCATGCCGAAGCTGCGGTCCGGCGTCCGCGGTGACGTACACGCCCACCTCGAGGTCGTGGTCCCGACGAAGCTCGACTCCAAGCAGACCGCGGCCCTCCGGGAACTCAAGGACCTGCGCGATCGGGATCTCGCCGAGGTCGTCAGCAGCAGCACTCAGCAGAGCGGCGGCCTGTTCTCGCGACTGCGCGACGCGTTCAGCGGACGCTGACGAGGGACCGTCATGGCTGCGACCCTGTTCTACCTCGACCCGCTTCCGGCTGTCGGAGCGGTTGCCGTCCTCGACGGCAAGGAGGGCAGGCACGCCGCGACGGTGCGCCGCATCCGTGTCGGTGAGCACCTGGTGCTCGCCGACGGGCGTGGCGGTATCGCCCGCGCCGAGGTGGTCGAGGTGGGCAAGGACCGCCTGGACCTGACAGTCACCGCCCGCGACGAGCTGCCCGCAGCGAGTCCGGCAGTGACCCTCGTGCAGGCCCTGCCGAAGGCGGAGCGGTCCGAGCTCGCCGTCGAGCTGGCCACCGAGGCCGGCATCGACGAGATCGTGCCCTGGCAGTCCTCCCGCTGCGTCGCGAAGTGGCAGGGCCCCAAGGCGGTCAAGGGTGTGGCGCGCTGGCAGGCCGTCGCGGTCGCGGCGGCGAAACAGTCACGGCGAGCACATATTCCGCATGTCGCCGATCTGCACCGCAGTGCGCGGGTGCTCGCCCGGGTGCGGGAGATCGTGGCGTCGGGCGGTGTGGTTCTGGTGCTGCACGAGGCCGCGACTGCGGAGCTCGCGGCGCTGGATCTGCGGACGGTGCCGGAGATCGCGCTCGTCGTCGGCCCCGAGGGCGGCCTCGCCGACGACGAGGTCGCTGCGCTGACCGAGGCAGGCGCGTCCGCGGTCCGGCTCGGCCCGACCGTGCTCCGGACCTCGACGGCCGCTGCCGTCGCGCTGGGCGCGCTCGGTGTCCTCACCGACCGCTGGTCCGCGGCTCCGTTGGCCTAGCGGCTCAGCCACTCCTCGGCACGGTCGCACAGGTCGGTGATCACCGAGCGGGCGGTTGTCGGACCAACACTCGAGTGGAGCCGGCGACAACAGCCCGCTCGGAGTAATCACCGACCGCTGGTGTGCAATACCTCTCGCGTTGCGGGAGCGGGATGCACGGAGCGCCAGTGCTCCGCGATGTCGATCCGGCGCGTCACCCAGACGTCGTCCCGGCGCTGGATGTGGTCGAGGAACCGCTCGAGCGCTGCGGTGCGTCCCGGACGTCCCGCCAGGCGGCAGTGGAGCCCGACCGACATCATCTTCGCGCTGCCGCGTGACCCTTCCGCGTACAGGACGTCGAAGGTGTCACGCAGGTGCGTGAAGAACTGTTCCCCGCTGGGGAATCCGGCCGGCGACGAGAACCGCATGTCGTTGGTGTCGAGCGAGTACGGCACCACCAGGTGCGCGGTGTCGCCGACCGGCACCCAATAGGGCAGGTCGTCGGCGTACGAGTCGGAGTCGTAGGCGAAGCCGCCGTGTTCGACGACGAGGTCTCGGGTGTTCGGGGAGTCGCGGCCGGTGTACCAGCCGCGCGGCGCCGCGCCCGTCAGGTCGGTCAGGATCCGTACCGCCTCGGTGAGGTGGGCGCGCTCGGTCTCGCGGTCGACGTTCTGGTACGAGATCCAGCGCAATCCGTGGCAGGCGATCTCGTGCCCGAGTTCACCGAACGCGGCGACCGCTTCCGGGTTGCGTTGCAGTGCCCGTGCCACACCGAAGACGGTGAGGGGCAGCCCGCGGCGTTCGAACACCCGGAGCAGGCGCCACAGGCCGGCCCGCGAGCCGTACTCGTACAGCGACTCCATGCTCATGTGCCGGTCGGGGAACGCCTGCGCGGGCACCATCTCCGACAGGAACGTCTCGGATGCGAGATCGCCGTCCAGGACGCAGTTCTCGGCACCCTCCTCGTAGTTGAGGACGAACTGCACCGCGATGCGCGCACCGCCGGGCCACCGTGGGTCGGGTGGGTGCGGGCCGTATCCGACGAGATCCCGCGGGTACGTGGTCATCGTGCGGTCTCGTCGTCGTCGACGAGGGCGCCGTGCACGCGTAGCCGTGCCATGCCGCCGTCAGGGTGGATGTCGAGCCGGACGTCGGTGACGGGTTCCGGTGCGTCGACGAGGAACCGGTGCCGGCTGTCCGGCTGCAGTTCGGTGCGCGGCAGCAGGTCGTACCACTCGCCGTCCGGTCGTCGTCCTCGCACACTCGCGGAACCGGGGGCGTTGCCGAGGAAGTACGAGGTGTCGAGTTCGATCAGACGGACCAGACCTTTTCCTGCCAGCCGCACCTCCACCCAGTCGTTGCCGTCGTCGCGGCGCCGGCTGGTCTCCCAGCCTTCGCCCATCGTCCGGACGGGACCGGGGAACAGCAGGTTCTGCGGCGAGCCGTAGTACCCGTTCGAGCAGGCCGTCACCAGTGCACCGTTCTCCAGTGCCGCGAGATCCAGCGACCGGGTGTCGAGCAGTGCGAGGTCGGGCCTGCCCTCCCCGTGGACCCGCAGGCGCGCGACGCCGCCGTCGGGATGGATGGTGAGTTTGACGTGCGTCCACCGGGTTTCGGAGTCCACGGCGAAGTGGGTGCGGGTGTCACCCGCGACCGGGCTGCGGTCGACGATGAGATGCCAGTCCGCCTTGAGGAGGTCCTCGGGTGACGGGTGGCCGTCCTGGGCGGTGGCGTGCACGGTGATCTCGATGGGGTGATTGCCGGTGAACCATGCCGTGTCGACGACGATGCCGCGGACGACGCCGGGCACACCGAGCCGCACGATCGCCTCGTCGGAGCCCGGGACGCGCCGGCGCCGGGTTTCCCAGCCGTCGTAGACCTGGCCGCGAGGACCGAACGTCGCGGGACGGTGCCCGGCGTCACCCGGGAGGATCAAGTTCTCCTTCTCCGCGAAGGATTCGTCGTTCGCCCAGACGACGGCGCCGCCGAGGCTGCGCAGCGCGAGATCGGGAAGGGTGCAGAAGTCGGGTGCGGTCATGAGGTTCACCTATCGGTGTGGGTGACGGGCAGGGTGCGGTCGGCGAGGCCGTGCAGGATCTCGGACGTGCAGTCCGGGGCGAGGGCGAGGACGTCGGGCTCGGTGTACGCGCCGCATCCCAGTCCGCGCAGGACGATGGTGGCCAGGGCCTGTGCGGTGGCCGGTTCGTCGATCACCGACCCGCCGCGTCGCTGCAGGTAGGCCTGGATGCGCGGCGCGGCGGCAGTGAGTGCGCTGCGGTGGAACTGCAGGACCGCCGCCCAGCGGGTCACCAGATGTCCGGGATGCATGTCCCAGCCCTGGTGGTAGCCGCGTTCGAGGGCGCGGGTGACGAGGCGGAAGTGCCGAGCCAGCGCGTTTCGGATCTCCGCGTCGGTGCCCTCCGGCACGACCTGCGTGGAACCGTCGGAGACCCGGACCCCGGTCTGGGCGGCGGCGACGAGCATCACCGACTTCGCGTGGTCGGCGACCGGGTGGTCCGCCGACTGCTGCCGCGGCGCGATCCCGCAGGCGGCGCTGTAGTCGTAGGTGCCGTAGTGCAGTCCGGTGCAGCGACCGTCGGCGAGGTGCACGGCCCGCGCCACCTGAACCGTCCCGTCGGCGCCGATCACCGCCTGCGGACTCTCGATCTGGAGTTCGAACCGCAACGAGTGTTCCGGAAGTCCGTGTGCGCGTTCGATCTCCTCGCACAGCGCGACGACGGCGGGCACCTGTTCCGCGGCGCGCAGCTTCGGCACCGTGAACACGAATCCCGGCGGCACTCCGCCCGCCGCGTCGAGGACGAGTTCGAGGGTGCGGATCGCACGCCGGCGCTCGGTGAGGCCGAGGCCCTTCGGACGGATCCCGCACCAGTCGGGAGCGGCGTCGCCCGCAGCGGTGACGGCGCGCAGGGTTCGGCCCGCGCGGCGGGCGTCCTCGTCCTCGACGGCGTCCGCGCGCCAGCCGTAGCCGTCCTCGAAGTCGACGCGCAGGTCGGCGATCGGCCGCCGGGACAGGATCTCGTCGACGCGGGCGACCGTCGGCGCGTCCGTCAGCCCGGTGATCTGCTCGGTGTGCGAGGCGAGCAGGGTCCGTGCGGATGCTCCCCACTCCGTAGGCGTCCCGGAATGCGCCTGTGCCGCACCGACGTACACGGTGTGCACCGGCTGGTCGTCGATACGCGGGTCGGGGAACCGGGCGGTGAGCTCGGCGTCGACCGGGGCGAGAATCTCGTCGATCCGGTGCAGGACGTGGGCGTCGAGGGTGAGGGTGTCCATCAGCTGCCCCGGTAGGTCGAGTAGGCGAACGGCGACAGCAGGAGCGGTACGTGGCAGTGTCCGCCCAGATGGTCGAAGGCGACGACCACCTCCGGGTAGAAGGTGTCGCGGCCGCGGGCGGCGAACCAGGCGCCCGTGTCGAACGCCAGTCGGTAGCGCCCCGGCGGGATCGGGGACGGCGTGATCGCCCCGATCCGCCCGTCCGCGTCCGTGCTGCCCGCGGCGATCCGGGTGCCGTCGGCGTCCGTCAGCACGACCGCGACACCGGCGGCCGGTGTGCCGGTGACCGCGTCGAGGACATGCGTGCTCACCGTGGCGGTCATGCCGCACCCCGGGTCCAGGCCGGGCCGGCGTCGGGGGCGTCGGAGCGCTGCACGGTGGCCTGGATCAGCCCGTAGGGGCGGTCGTCGGCGTGGAAGACCTCGTTGGGGTTGTCCAGACCGAACGGGCTCAGGTCGTAGTCGAAGTGGTGCTTGTTGGGCGCGGCGAGCCGGACCTCGGCGATCATCGGGTACGCCTCCAGTGCCGCCTTGCCCATCTCGAACAACGTCTGCTGCAGGGCCAGGGAGTGGACCTCGGCGAAGCGTTCGACGAACAACGCCCGAACCCCGAGGTAGGTCGCCTCCCAGTCGACATCCGTTGTCGTGTAGCGCCATTCGGCGATCAGGGTGGTCGCCAGGATGCGGTCCTCGGTGGGGGTGAGGGTGGTGTACTCGTCGACGAGGAATCCGGAGAACGCGGAGCCGGTGGACTTGAGCAGCGTGAAGTCCTTGAGGCCGGCGGTCACCCAGGTGCGCTGCTCGTCGCCGGTGCCCTCCACCGTGACGGCTGCGGTCCGGACTTCCTGGCCCTGCCGGATCCAGGTGTGATCGTGTTCGCGGCCGTTGACCTGCGCGCGGGCCCACGCGTACTCCTCGACGTCGATCCGGGCGCAGCGCACCGGCTCCACGTCGTCGACGAAGTGGCGGGCCAGCTCGAGCCCGTAGCTCTCGATCGACTCGAGGCCGCGTTGCTTGGCGAAGGCGTACACGGTCTGCTTCTGCGTGTCGGTCGGCAGCACCGACGACTGGTCGCCCTGCAGATGGGCGGCGGCGAAGTCACCACGCAGGGAGGTCGAGACGCTGACGTCGCGGATCTCGTGCCGGTCGGTCTCGCGATAGATGCGGACCACGCGGTTCTCGGCCTTGCCGTACTGGTGCGGGCCGAGCACGATGTCGCCGGTGAGGTGGGTGGGGGCGGCCTGGGTGATCTGGGCGGTCATGGTATCGGTTCCCTCGTGTCTGGCGACTCGCCCCTCGGGCGCAAACATCTGCCGCAGTCGGTTTCGATTGATCTTGGCGAGTTCTTCTCTGGCGGTACGGCGTTCGGTCTCGGTGTCGTTGCCGATCCGGTTGCGGAGCACGTCGAGCAGTTCGGTTCCGGAACGCCCGGACGCGTAGACGAGGTACACCATCTCGTGCCTGCGTTCGTACTCGGCGCCGAGCGTCGCGAGCTCGGTGAGCGTCACCGCGTCCGAGCCGGCGACGCCCGCCTGCTCGCTACGGGACCGGGCGCGGTCGGTGCGTTCCCCGATGCGGGGATGTCCGGCGAGCGCGGCGTCGAACTCCGGGTCCGGGAGCGCGGTCAGCGCGGAGTCGGCGGCGTCGAGCAGTGCGCCGACGGTGCCGTGTGGCCGGGAGGCGGCGAGACCTCCCGCCCACACGCCGGATTCGCAGACCCGAAGAAGTGCGGCCTCGGCATCGTGGGAGTCGAGCGCGTCGAACTCGTCGATCCTCACAGCGCCGCCAGGGTGCGGATCAGGTCGGCCTCGTCGACGCGGGTGCTGTGGCCGTCACGGATCACGACGTCACCGCCGACGATCACCATGTCGACGATCCGGCTGGTTCCGGTGGTGAGGATGGCGGCACCCGGATCGCGGACGGGCAGGGTGGCGAAGTCGCGGTCGAACCGGATCAGCGTCAGGTCCGCGACGTCGCCGACCTGCACGCCCCCGGAGCGTGCCTGCAGGCCCAGCGCGGAATTGGCTCCACCCGAGGCGATGTCGAGCATCTGCTCGAAGCCGAACAGGTCGGCCTTGCGCCGGGCCGCCCGCTGCACGTACGCACCGGTGCGGAGAGACTCGAGCATGTCCTGGGTGTCGTTGCTGGCGGCGCCGTCCACACCGAGACCGACGGAGACGCCGTCGGAGATCAGGTCGGGCACCGCGGCGATCCCGCTGCCCAGGCGCATGTTCGAGATCGGGTTGTACGACACGGCGACACCGCGGTCTGCGAGGGTACGACGGCCCTCGGCGTCGAGCTCGACGCAGTGCACCGCGATCATCCGGTCCCACAGGAAGTCGTGGGAGGCGAGGTACTCCACCGCGCCCATGCCGGCGTGCTCGCGGCACATCAGGTCGTCGGTGGTGGTTTCGAGGAGGTGGATGGAGACCGTCATGTGCCGGGCCGTGGCGAAGTTCCGGATCGCGGCCATGCCCTCGGGCGTGACGGAACGCGGGTTCGGGACCGCCAATCCGACGGTGACGGTGGACCCCGCGGCATCCTTCGCCAGCTGCTCCGTGTGGTCGAGGACGTCGGTGAGCGGCTGCATGAGCCGCGGCTCGAAGCCCCACCTTCGGGAGGCGTCACCGCGATCGGCGACGCCACGACCGAGCACCGCGCGAATCCCGGTGTCCCGCAGTCCCCGCAGCACCGCCTCGTGGACCTCGGTGGACGGGTGCGGCCACATGTGCTCGACCAGTGCCGTGGTGCCGCTGCGCAGCGCCTCGAGCGATGCGGCGACGGTCGCGGCGTACGCCCGCTCCGGCGTGATGGCCACCGATTCCTCGCCCACCTGCAGCAGCCATTCGAGGAGCGGAACACCTTCGGCGATGCCCCGCATCAGCGACTGCTGCAGGTGGGTGTGGGTGTTGACGAAACCCGGGATCAGGTGGGCGCCCGATCCGTCGATCCGGCCGGCCGCAGGCAGTTCGACCTCGCCGTGAGCGCCGATGGCCGTGACGTGACCGTCCTCGACGAGCACGTCACGGCCGGTCAGCCACCGCCCCCCGGAGAACACCGACACGTCGGTGATCGCGGTGGTGGTCTGGGGGGTGGTGTCGGTCATGGTCGTTCCTCCGGGTGTTCGGGTGTTGCGGACTGCTGTGGCGTGGAGCGGATCAGCAGCTGGGGTTGTAGGGCAGGACTGTGTGGACGGCGCGGGCATCGGCGGCGAACACACCGATCTGGTGGCGTGCCCAGCGCAGCAGGGCGGTCATCCCGCCGCCTGCGCCGGCTGTGCCTTCGCCTTCGACGCCGAGTAGTTCGCCTCGACGCGCTGACGCAGGTAGTCCTCGGCGGTGATCGGCGGGTACTTGCCCTGCGGGCTCTCGATCAGGACGTCCCGGTTGGCCTGGGCGAAGAACGCGAGGCTGTAGCGGGCGCCACGGTGGTCGTCCGGCCCGGGTGACTTCACGCGGTGGAAGTTCGACGGCAGGAGGTCGTCGCTCCAGCGCATGAGCATGTCGCCGATGTTGCAGGTGATCGCCTCGTCGGACGGCTCGATCGGGGTCCATGCCTCGCCGTCCATCTCGCGACCGGGGCACACCTGCAGGCCGCCCTGCCCGTTGCGCTGGAACAGCAGCGTCAGGCAGTCGAAGTCGGTGTGGGCGCCGGCGCGCCAGACGTCGGGGGAGAGCGGTGCGTCCTCGGGCAGGGCGAAGTAGTGCAGCAGGCGCAGCGTGCTCTGGTAGCTGACTGTCTCGGGATCGTGTGCGCGGGTGAAGAAATCCCGGTCGAAGCCGAGGTGGTCCGCGAAGCAGGACAGCAGCTTCATCGCCAGCTCCCAGCAGCGCCGCTCGAAGTCGAGGACGGTCCGGCGGAAGCCGGGCAGGTTCTCCTCGCCGGGCCACAGTCCGTCCATGTGCGGGCGGGTGAGCTGGAACGACTCCTTCTGGTCGGGAGTGCCGATCGACGGTCGCACCTGGGTCATCGACTCCCATCCGGAGTTGAGGCCCTTCTTGAGCGGTGCCTCTCCCTTGACGGACTCCGGCAGCGCGAAGTACGCCTCGGCGGCGGCGAAGGCGCTCCGCACCTCGTCGAGGTCGATGCCGTGCCCGACGACCTGGAAGAAGCCGATGTCGGTGGCGGCTGCCCACAGTTCCTCGGTGATCTGGTCGCGCCGGTTGTCGAAGTCGGACAGGTCGATTCGGCGGACCTCGCGGTCGGTGGTGACGGTGCCGAGCGCGCCCATCCGGGACTCGCGCTGCAGTTCGGTCATGGTGTGGTTCATGGGTGGTCCTGTCGATCGGGGTGAGTCGCGGTCGTCACTCGATGCCGATGGTGGCGTCGGTGAACCGGTTCGTGAAGAGCTGCTCGGCGGTCAGGCCGGCGGGCAGGTTCGCGCCGCCCGCGGTGAGGACCGGCACGAGGTCGTCGATGTTGTGCTGGGCGCGGGCCTGGTCGTAGGTGCCGACCGAACCGTCCGCCTCGTTCGCGATCAGGCCGTCCGCGGCGAGCAGTTCCGCGCCTGCCGCTGCCTCACCGGCGCTGTACGGCGAGTACGCGACGTCCTGGGCGATGACGTCGACGATCTTCTCGTTCGCCGCGTCGGGGGAGGTGACGAAGTCGGCGCTCGACTGCTGGATGATCGGCACCAGCTTCTCCAGGCAGGACGACATCGCGTCCACCTTGTCGGCACGGACGACGATGTTCGAGGCGTAGATGTCGAACCCGGCGTCCTTGACGAGCTGGTACTCGATCGGCTTGTTCCAGGCCGGGGTGTCCTCCTGGTAGGAGTACGGCTCGGAGTTCGCGAAGCCCTGCTGCGCGATGGTGGGATCACCGACGAAGCGGGACGGTGCACCGTCGTAGGTGGTGTCCAGCTGGGAGGACTTGAGCATGCCCTTCGCGACGAGCCACTGCGGGAAGATCTGCTCCTTGGAGACGACGACGGTCGCGTCGGTCTTCCCGATGTCGCCGATGGACTTCCAGTCGGGGTGGCTGGCCGGATCCCACATCAGGATCGCCGGGCTGTACTTGAGCAGGGGAGTGACTCCGACGACCCGCTGGTTGCCTGCGGCGGCGATGAGCTGGTCGCCGTGCACGACGCCGAGGTCGATCGCGTCGTCCACGTACAGCTGCGAGGTCACCGACTGGAAGCCGATCGCAGGGCCGCCTGCCCGGAGGGTGATGTCGACACCGGTGTCCTTGCCGCCCGCCACCAGCGGCCCGGTCACCGACCGGTTCTCGGTGTCGACGGTGTAGCCCGGCCCGAGCATCTCGAACAGTGCACCCATGTCGGACTGCGGCTGCCACTGCAGCTGCACGTTCACGTTCTCGGGGCAGGCTCCGGCGAGCTGCTGTTCCTGGGCCGCGGGCTCGAGGGCGACGTCCGTCGTCTCCGCGGCGTCGCTGCTGGAGCACGCAGTCATGGTCAGCGAGGCGAGAGCGAGGACCGAGAGGCCGGCCCGCATGCGAATGGTGCGTGAAGTGGTCACTGTGCTCCTCGTGATTCTGCGCGTTGTCGCGCCGGAAAGGACATGGGGGAGAGTCGATGTGCGGCCGGGGAGAGTCACCGGTGCAACGCCGACAACTATCCACGACGAGTGATTACATGCAATATCTCGGATGTTTCGTCTGGGTTAACACCTCGAATGAGCGTCGTCAGGTCGATTCGGCCAGCTCTTGGGCGATTTGTTGATCGGACCGAAACAATCGGTCATTCGGCCGTCATACATGTAATCAATGATCTGACTCATCAATTCACGGGGTTCTGCATGTAGGAACTTATCCGGAGGTCGGAATGGCTCTAACGAACACGATGCGCGACGCGGATGCGCGCACGCTGACCAAGTCCACGGAGATGTCGTTCGACGGCGTTGTCAAGCGATTCCCCACGGGGACAACGGCACTCGACGGAATCGATCTGAAGGTCGGCCGCGGTGACTTCGTCGCGGTGGTGGGCCCGTCGGGGTGCGGCAAGTCGACGCTGCTGCGGATGGCGGCCGGCCTCGACACCCCCACCGAGGGCAACGTCGCCGTCGGCACCGAATCCGTCGGGTTCATCTTCCAGGAGCCCACCCTGCTGCCCTGGCGCACGGTCCGGCGCAACGTCGAGCTCACCGCCGAGCTCGGGCACCTGCCCAAGGGTGAACGGCGGGCACGGGCCGAGGCCGCGATCGCCGCGGTCGGCCTGGGCGATTTCGCCGACCAGCTGCCGCGCGCGCTCTCGGGTGGAATGAAGATGCGTGCGTCCCTTGCCCGTTCGCTCGCCCTCGCACCCGACGTACTGCTTCTCGACGAGCCGTTCGGCGCTCTCGACGAGATGACGCGCCTCGACATGCAGGTCGAGCTACAGCGGCTCTACGCGGAGAAGCGGTTCACGGCGATGTTCATCACGCACTCGGTGTCCGAGGCGGTGTTCCTCGCGAACCGGGTGGTCGTGATGACCGCGCGGCCGGGACGCATCGCCGAGGTCATCGACGTCGACTTCCCGTACCCCCGCGGACCCGAACTGCGCTACGACCCCCGCTTCACCGACCACGTCTCGCGGATCTCCGCCTCACTGCACGGAGGTGCACGTTGACCGTCCTCACTGCCCGGATGGCCACCGCCACGACCTCGCATCCGGTCGCCGGCTCGCGCGCACCCCGTAATTTCTTGCGAAACATGCTCGGCGGCATCATGGTTCCGCTCGCCTCGTTCGGTGTGGCCATCGCCGCCTGGTATGCCGTCACGTACCTTGTGCTCAGCCCCGAACGGCGCTTCCTGCTCCCGCCGCCGCACGCGGTGCTGACCAACTCGATCCTCGACTGGTCGCACCTGAAGCCGATGCTCGACGCCCTGCTCGTCACCACCCAGGTCGCGGCGATGGGCTTCGCGCTCGCCGCCGCGATCGGTGTCGGAGTCGGTGTTCTCATGAGCCGCGCCACGTGGCTCGAGCGAGCGATCTACCCGTACGCCGTTGTGCTCCAGGTCATCCCGATCCTCGCGATCGTGCCCCTGATCGGACTGTGGTTTGGCTACGGCACCTTCGCCCGCGTCCTGGTGTGTGTGCTGATCGCCGCGTTCCCGATCATCACCAACACCCACTTCGGGCTCCAGTCCGTCGACCGCGGGCAGCACGAACTGTTCACGCTCGCCCGGGCCTCCGCGTGGGACCGCCTCGTCAAGCTCGAGCTGCCGTCCGCCCTGCCGTCCATCCTCACCGGCATCCGCACCGCCGCCGGGCTCGTCGTGGTCGGCGCGATCATCGGCGACATGTTCTTCGCCAAGGGTGACCCCGGAATCGGCACCCTGCTCGACGTCTACCGCAGCCGCCTGCAGTCCGAGGACCTCTTCGCCGCGATCGTCCTCGCGTCCCTGCTCGGGGTGGCCGTGTTCATGCTCTTCGGTGCCCTGTCGAAGCTTCTGATCGGCAGCTGGCACTCCTCCGCCGACACCAGCAAGAAGTAGGAGCCACCACGATGCACGACAGCACCACCTCCTTCGAAGTTCCCACCGTCGACATCGGCCCCTATCTGGCGGACACGCCCGATCCGGCCGCCCGAGCCGAGGTTGCGGCGCAGCTCGACCGCGCCTGCCGTGATGTCGGATTCGTTCAGATCGTCGGGCACGGCATCCCGGACGGTGTGCAGGCCGATCTCGCGGCGGCCCTCGACGAGTTCTTCGCGCTGCCGATGGAGGCCAAGAAGGAGTACCGGCGGCCGGGCGAGAACCGCGGCTATGCACCGCCGAAGTCCGAGTCCCTCAGCATGAGCCTCGGGGTGGCGTCCGCCTCCGCGATGAACGACTTCTACGAGGCGATCACCATCGGCTCCGAGGCGTCCGAGTTCCCCGGGCTCGACCTTCCCGAGGCCAGCTACTCGCACAACACCTGGCCCGAGGCGGCTCAGTCGTTCCGTGAACCCGTGGAGGAGTACTTCCGTCGGGCGCAGGCACTCTCGCGCACGCTGATGATCGCCTTCACGGACGCGCTCGGGCTCGACGCCGGCTACTTCGACTCCCTCGTCGACCACTCGATCGAGGTGATGAAGATGAACAACTACGCGCTGCCGGAATCCGAGAGCGAGGTCGCAGGCGACCTCACCGGAATGGGCGCCCACACCGACTTCGGGATTCTCACGGTGCTGTGGGCAGACCGCGTGCCCGGACTGCAGGTCCTGGGCAGTGACGGGCAGTGGCACGATGTGCAGCCCGCCGAGGGTGCCCTGCTCGTCAATCTCGGTGACGCACTGGCGAGGTGGACGAACGACCGCTGGCGATCCACCATCCATCGTGTCGACCCGCCTGTCGTGGACGGCCGGATCATCCGCCGTCGGTCGGCCGCGTTCTTCTTCGACGGCAACCACGACGCGGTGATCGAGACGTTGCCCGGCTGCGTGGCCGAGGGCGAGACCGGCTACCCGCCGATCACCATCGCCGACAACATCGCCGCCAAGCTCGCCGGGATGAAGGGTGGCGTGGCGCCGGTCGGACTCCGGGAAGCGGAGCGTGTCCTCGCAGCGCAGCGAGCCTGACACCCGATCCAGGGAACGAGTAGTCTGCCACGTCCGCGTTACCGTGGGGCGTGGCCAACAGCAGCGGAGAAGCACAGATGACGACCACTGAACGCGAGTTGCTCGCGGAGTCGGTGCACGCCACGCTCCGGGAACAGATCTTCGCCGGTGAGCTGCTGCCGGGCACAGCGCTGTCGGTGCCGGCGCTGGCGGCGAAGCTCAACGTGAGCCGGACCCCGGTCCGTGAGGCCGTGCAGCAGCTCATCAACGACGGGATCGCGGTCTACACCCGTAACGCCGGCGCCAAGGTCGACGTCGTCGACGACGAGACGATCCGGGAGGTGTTCGCCGTGCGCGAGGTGCTCGACGGTCTCGCCGGCTATCAGGCGACACTGCGAGCAACGCACCAGCACGTCGAGGACCTCGTGGCGATGGTCGACGAGCAGCGGGCACTGCTCGACCAGCCTGCGGACCAGCGTCGGGACGCGAGGAACGATCTCGACTTCCACACCGCGATCCGCGACGTGGCTGCGAACAAGCCGCTCCGGGAGGCGCTGTTCCGGCTCGACGCGCAGGCGCATCTGTACCGCTCGGACATGTGGGCGCTGGAGGCGAACAGGCGGATCGCCGTCGACGAGCACGAGAGGATCGTCGCCGCGATCCGCTCCGGTGACGCCGACGGCGCCCGGGCCGCGTGCTGCGCCCACGTCGCGGGGCTGGCGGTGCGCATCCGGCGCCGGTGACCACACCTCGTCTCGGCGAGTAGGGGCGGGGCCGGGACAATGGCGTCCATGCCCCGCACCCGCATCGACTACGGCCCGCACCCCGCTCAGTTCGGGTACCTCTACACCCCGACAGGTGTCGACGGGCCGGTGCCGGTGGTGATGCTGATCCACGGCGGCTACTGGAGCGCCGACTTCCACCTCAACCTCGCCACGACGCTCGCGTCGGATCTGGCCAGGCGCGGGGTCGCGGCATGGAACGTCGAGTACCGCCGCGTCGGAGCGGGCGGCGGCTGGCCGGAGACCAGCGCCGACATCGAGACCGCGCTCGCCGCGACGGCGACGCTGCTGCCCGAGCAGTCCCCGGTGCCGCTCGACACCGCCGACGTACGGATCGTCGGGCACTCGGCCGGCGCGCAGCTCGCGGTATGGGTTGCAGGACAACGAGAGTGCCCGGTGCGGCCCACGCGAGTCGTGTCGCAGGCAGGTGCTCTCGACCTCGCGTCCCGCGCCGCCACCCGGAGCGGGGGTGCCGCACTCACGGCACTGTTCGGGGTGTCCTACGCCGACGACCCCGAGCTGTACCGGTCGGCGTCGCCGCTGCACCGCGTCCCGACCGGAGTGCCGACGGTCTGCATCCATGGCGTCGAGGACGTGCAGGTGCCGGTAGCGGCCAGTCGCGCCTACGTGGACGCGGCCCGCGCGGCCTGCGACCGTGCGGTGCTGTGGGAGGTACCGGGGGAGGGGCACAACGACTTCCTGGGCCGCACCACTCGCAGCTGGGCACTGACGATGGAGGCGATTCTCGGCGACGATCCCTGGGTGGGTTAGCGGGTCAGACGAACCGCTGACCCCGCGATCCGGTCGACCCCGATCAACGGCGCCGCCGGATGCTCCCGTAGCGCGACGTCCAGTCGTCCCGCCACGTCGACGGGATTCGTTCCCTCGGTGCTCAGAACCAGGTCCACGCACGTGAGCCCGCGCATGGTGGTGGCGAGCTCGTGCGCATGGTCGGCGAGCTCCTGCCGCCCCGACCAGGTTTCGGGCTCCCGGTCCAGCACCCGCCGTCGCACGGTGTCGGGTTCGGCGTCCAACCGCACCGTGACGTGTCTGTCGGCATCGATCGCCGCCGACAGTGCCTCGCCGTATGCGTCGTCCTCGATCGTCGCGGTGACGAGGAGGAGCGTGTGGCCGGCCTCGCGGTAGGAGCCCGCCAGCAGTGCCGCGTGCCGGAAGACGCGTGCGGTGTCCAGCGGTGGGTAGCTCCGCTCGAGTTCGTCCAGTTCGATCAGTGCGTTGGCGATACCTGCGTCGCCGAGGCCGTCGTGCAGTTCGGTGAGGACGGAACTCTTCCCCGCCCCGGGTGGTCCTGTCAGAAGCAGCGCGAACATGTCGGCCAGTCTGTCAGTTCGCACCCAGCCGTCGGCGAGCCTACGGCTACGTGCGGCGGACGTGTACGAGAGTCGGGCCATGACCATCGAGAAGATCGACGGACTCCCGGCAGGCACCCTCGGTTTCCGAGCGCTCGGGATGGTGACCTCCGACGACTACCGGACCGTCCTCGACCCGGCCATCGAGGCAGCCGTCTCCGCGCACGACCGCGTCAACCTCGTATACGTCCTCGGCGATGGATTCGACCGCTACTCGCTGGGCGCGATGTGGCAGGACACCAGGATGATCGGCGTCCCGCGCGACGTCTGGGGTCGGCTGGCGCTCGTCACCGACCACACCGGGTTGGGGGAGGCGGTTCATCTGTTCGCGTTCCTCTTCCCCGGTGAGCTACAGGTGTTCGCGACCGCCCGAGAGGCGGAGGCTGTCGAGTGGATCGCCGGCGGGTGACGTGACGGACCGGACACCAGGAACGCGAGAGACCGCGTCCCCGTGTCCACGCGTCAGGCCTCCTTGCGGCGTCCTGGCAGGATCACGGCCACCACGACGGCGCCGATCGCGAGCGCGAGACCGCCGACCAGGCTGGCGTGCCCGATCGCGTCCGCGAAGGCGGTGCTCGCCGCCTCGCGCAGTGGCTCGGCGTACGACGAGGCGAACGGGTTCGTCGCCATCTCCTGCGCGACCAGCGTTGCGCCGCCGACGGATTCGCGCGACACCTCCATCGCGTAGTCGGCCTGCGCGGCCAGGTCGCCGGTCAGCGTCGGCAGCGGAGCGGCGTCGAGGAATCCGGCGACCGTGCTCTGGTAGGTCGAGGCGAGAACCGAGCCGAGGATCGCGATGCCCAGCGATCCACCGAGTTCGATGGCTGTGTCGTTCAGTCCGCCCGCGGCGCCGAGGTCGTCCTCGGGGAACCGGTCCATGATCGCGTCGGTGGCGGGGGGCTCGGCGAGTCCGATGCCGAGTCCCAGCAGGACGAGAGGCACTGCGAACGCGAGGTAGCCGGCGTCGGCGTCGACACGTGCCATCAGCAGCACGCCCGCGGCGGCGAACAGCATCCCCGTCACCACGGTGCCGCGCACCCCGAATCGTGGCGAGATCCGGCCGCTGGCCAGGGCGCCGAGCGAGACCGCGGCGGCGAGCGGCAGCAGTCGGACACCCGTTTCGAGCGGGCCGTAGCCGAGGACGAACTGGAACTGCTGCGCGACGAAGTAGATCGCGGCGAAGGCGGCGAGGAACAGCAGGAGCACCGCCAGCGTCGCGCCGCCGATGGTCCGGTCGGTCAGCCGGCGCACGTCGAGGAGGGGAGCGGGGTGGCGCAGTTCCCACAACACGAACGCCGCCGTTGCGAGGGCGGCTACCGCGGCCGCCGCGATCGGTCCTGCGCTCCACCCGAAGTGGAAGCCGTTGATGATCGAGTAGACCAGCGCGCCGATCGCGAGTACCGACAGTGCTCCGCCGATCCAGTCGATGCGGCGTGCCACGGCCGCCTTCGACGGCGGTACCAGCATCAGGGCGCCGACGGCCGCGACGGCGGCGATCGGCACGTTGATCAGGAATGTGGCGTTCCACGAACGGGATTCGAGGATCCATCCGGCCAGCAGCGGTCCGAACGCGATGGCGAGGCCTGCGGTCGCCGCCCACGCCGCGATCGCGCGGGATCGTTCGGCGCGCGGGAACGTCGCCACGAGCAGCGACAGCGTCGCGGGCATGATGACGGCCGCGCCGATACCCATGACGATCCGGGCGGTGACGACCGCGGTGGTGGTGTCGGCGAGGCTGCCCAACACCGCGCCGGCTCCGAACACAAGCAGGCCCGCGAGGAGGGCACCGCGACGGCTGTAGCGGTCGCCGACGACTCCGAACAGCAGCATCAGCGCGGCGTACGGGACGGTGTAGCCGTCGATCACCCACTGCAGCTGCGAGCTGGTCAGCGCGAGATCGCGGGTCATGTCCGGTGCCGCGACGATCAGGGCCGTGTTGGCCATGACGACGATCAGCAGGGCCAGGCACAGCACGCCGAGGGCGGCCCACCGCCAGCGGTATGGAGTTCGGTCGTCTGTTACCGGTCGGGTGGCGAGAAGGGTCATGCCGGGCTCCGTTCCTCGAGTTCGCGACGCTGACTGCACACTGATGTGCAAGTTACGTTGATTGCACACTGTTGTGCAATGACGCTGTGATCGGGATCACCGGCGCGCGGAATGCCGGCTCGCTCCGTCGGGCGTGGAACACTGCGTGAGGTGGAAGGCGGTGCAGTCGTGGGCAACGAATCGGTCAGGCCGCGGCGCCGTCAGGCCCGCGCGAACCGATCGCGCATCATCGAGGCCGCGATCAGCGAGTTCGCCCGCAACCCCGACGCGAGCATGGACGACGTCGCCCGCGCCGCAGGTGTTGTCCGACGGACCGTCTACGGGCACTTCCCGAGCCGGGACGCGCTCATCGAGGGCCTCGTCGACGAGGCGTCGTCCGCGCTGCTCGCAGTCCTCGACGAACTGCCGACGATGCCGGATCGTCCCGACCTGACGACGGCTGTCATGGCGCTGCTGAGCTGGCCGATCGGTGATCGTTTCCGGGTCCTGCTCACCTTCGCGCGGGCCGAGATCGGCGAGGACCGCATCCGGGACCTCCTCGTTCCGGCGCGAGCGCCGAGCATCGCTCTCGTCGAGCGCGGTCAGGCCGACGGGGTGTTCTCCACGTATCTGCCGGCATCCGTGCTGGTGGCGATGACCGAGGCCGTCACCCTCGCCCTGTTCGAGGAGGCGAACCACGGCACGATCGCCGACGACGGCGACTCGTTCGCCCTCGCGTCGCTCGTCCTGCTCGGGGTCGAGGCGGGCCGGGCCGCCGACGTCGTCGCCGAGGCGTGGGACCTGCTGCGCGCGAGGCCCGCGACGCCGGGAGCGTGAGGACGCCACCGTCGGCTGCGGTGCTGGTTACTCGGTGGGAAGGCGCCGGCGTGCGCGATAGACTGCATACGTCACCGCCGTCGGATCAGGAAAGCAGGCCATAGCTACCACGTGAGTGCAGACAGCATGGGTGGGACGTCGTCCCCCGTCTCCCGGTCCGGTTCCTCGGCGCGGACGGTCGACGCGCAACAGCGCCCCGCGCAGCGCTCGGTGCGATCGAGCATGGAGATCCCGCCAGACGCGATGTTGCCTCTGCTCGGTTCGACGGACGAGAACCTCAAGGCACTCGAACGCGCGCTCGCCGCCGACATCCACGCCCGCGGCAACACCGTGACCTTCACCGGCGCCGCCGCGGACGTCGCGCTCGCCGAGCGGGTCGTCAGTGAACTCGTCGCCCTGGTCGGCAAGGGTCAGGCCCTCACCCCCGATGCGGTGCGCCGCAGCATCTCGATGATGACCGACGGCGCAGGCGAGTCTCCCGCCGAGGTGCTCAGCCTCGACATCCTGTCCCGGCGCGGCAAGACGATCCGCCCGAAGACCGTCAACCAGAAGCGGTACGTCGACGCGATCGACGCGAACACCATCGTGTTCGGCATCGGTCCCGCGGGTACCGGCAAGACGTATCTGGCAATGGCGAAGGCCGTGCAGGCGTTGCAGAGCAAGAACGTCAGCCGGATCATCCTCACCCGCCCCGCCGTCGAGGCGGGCGAGCGGCTCGGCTTCCTGCCCGGCACCCTGCACGAGAAGATCGACCCGTACCTGCGGCCGCTGCACGACGCGCTGCACGACATGATGGATCCCGAGGCGATCCCGAAGCTGATGCAGGCGGGCGTGATCGAGGTCGCGCCGCTGGCATATATGCGTGGCCGGACGTTGAATGATGCATTCATTATCCTGGATGAGGCGCAGAACACGACCGCCGAGCAGATGAAGATGTTCCTCACCCGTCTCGGATTCGGGTCGAAGATCGTCGTCACCGGCGACGTCACGCAGATCGACCTCCCCGGCGGGCAGCGCTCCGGCCTGCGCGCGGCGAGCGAGATCCTCACTGAGATCGACGACATCCACTTCGCGGAGCTGACCAGCGCCGACGTCGTCCGGCACCGGCTCGTCTCCGACATCGTCGACGCCTACGACCGCTTCGAGTCGGAGCGGAGCGACGACGTACCACTCGGCAACCGGGCGCAGCGCCGCGCGGCGGGTGGCCGCCCCGGGCGTCGGTGACCGGGCATCCGCCCCGGACCGCATTACAGTTGAATCCCCAGACAATCGCAGGACGCCACGGCGCGATCGCCACACGCCGAGAACGGTCCCGAGGAGAAACGCACACATGAGCATCGAGGTATCCAACGAGTCCGGGATGGACGTCTCCGAACCGGAGCTCGTCAGCGTCGCCCGGTTCGTCATCTCCCGCATGGACGTGCACCCGGCGGCCGAGCTGTCGATGGTGCTCGTCGACCTGGACACCATGGCGGACCTTCACATGCGGTGGATGGACCTGCCCGGCCCCACCGACGTGATGTCGTTCCCGATGGACGAACTCGAGCCCGGCGGCCGCCCCGACGCGCCCGAGCCCGGTCCGGCGATGCTCGGCGACATCGTCCTGTGCCCGGCGTTCGCCGCCGACCAAGCCGCGAAGGCCGGTCACTCCACGGCGCACGAGCTGGCACTGCTTACCGTCCACGGCGTGCTGCACCTGCTCGGCTACGACCACGCCGAGCCGGAGGAGGAGAAGGAGATGTTCGGCCTGCAGAACAGCCTCCTTGCCGAGTGGTACGACGACGTGGCGCGTCAGGAACGCGAAGCCGAGCTCGCCGCCCGCGACAGCAGGCTCCTCGGCAAGACCGGGTTCGTCGACCGGCCCGAGTCGTGACACCCGGCGCGGCCCGAGCGGAGAGCGAGCGCCCGTGACCGGCGCCGCCGCTCTGCTCATCCTGTTCGCTGTACTCCTCGCACTGCTCGGTGGCGTGTTCGCCGCCCTCGATTCCGCACTGAACACCGTCTCTCCCGCCCGGGTCGAGGAGATGGCGAAAGACGAACGTCCCGGCGCGAACCGGCTGCTCGCCGTCGTCGAGGACCGGCCCCGGTACGTGAATCTGACGGTGCTGCTGCGCATCGCCTCCGAGATCAGCGCGACCGTCCTGCTCGCGGCGGGACTGCTGACGATGCTCTCGACCGGATGGGCGCTCGCGATCACCGCCGTAGTGATGGTGCTCGTGAACTACGTCGCCATCGGCGTCGGGCCGCGCACCATCGGAAGGCAGCACGCCTACTCGATCGCTCTCGGCGGTGCGCTGCCGGTGCAGGCACTCGGTGTCCTGCTGAGCCCGATCAGCCGGCTGCTCATCCTCATCGGCAACGCACTGACCCCGGGCAAGGGATTTCGCAACGGCCCGTTCGCATCCGAGATCGAACTGCGCGAACTCGTCGACCTCGCGCAGGAACGTGGCGTCGTCGCCGACGAGGAACGCCGCATGATCCAGTCGGTCTTCGAACTCGGCGACACCCCCGCACGCGAGGTGATGGTGCCGCGGCCGGAGATGGTGTGGATCGAGGCCGACAAGTCCGCGGGCCAGGCCACGTCGCTGGCGGTGCGTAGCGGGCACTCCCGCATCCCCGTGATCGGGGAGAACGTCGACGACGTCCTCGGCGTCGTGTACCTCAAGGACCTGGTGGACAAGACGTACCACTCCACCGACGGCGGCCGTGGTGTCACCGTCGCCGAGGTGATGCGTCCCGCCGTGTTCGTCCCGGACTCCAAACCCCTCGACAGTCTCCTCGCCGAGATGCAGCGCGACCGCAACCACATGGCGCTGCTCGTCGACGAGTACGGCGGCATCGCCGGACTCGTCACCATCGAGGACGTCATCGAGGAGATCGTCGGCGAGATCGCCGACGAGTACGACACCGACGAGATCCCGCCCGTCGAGGACCTCGAGGACGGGCGCTACCGACTGTCGGCGCGGCTGCCGCTGGAGGATCTCGCCGAACTGTTCGACATCGAGATCGACAGCGACGAGGTCGACACCGTCGGCGGGCTCGTCGGCTACGAGCTGGGTAGGGTGCCGCTGCCCGGCTCCGAGGTCGTGGTCGCCGCGCGCGACGCTGCGGCCACGGGCCGAGACGCACCGACGGAGAGCATCGTGCTGCGCGCCGAGGGCGGCGGCGACATGCGCGGGCGTGTCCGCATCACCACGGTGCTCGCCTGGCGCGCACCCCACACCGACGAGAACGACACCCAGGAGTCCGCATGACCACAACCGAGTTCCGTTCCGGCTTCGTCTGTTTCGTCGGCCGGCCGAACACCGGCAAGTCGACGCTGACCAACGCGCTCGTCGGCAGCAAGATCGCGATCACGTCGTCGCGACCACAGACGACGCGGCACACGATCCGCGGCATCGTGCACCGCGCGCACACCCAGCTGATCCTGGTGGACACCCCGGGACTGCACCGTCCGCGCACGCTGCTCGGGCAGCGACTCAACGACCTGGTCCGCGACACCTATTCGGAGGTCGACGCGATCGGTCTGTGCATCCCCGCGGACGAGAAGATCGGGCCCGGTGATCGCTGGATCCTCGAGCAGGTCCGGCAGGTCGCGCCGCGCACGAAGCTGATCGGCATCGTCACGAAGATCGACAAGGTGACGAAAGACCAGCTCGCACACCAGCTGATGGCGGTGTCGAAGCTGCTCGGCCCGGACACCGACGTGGTGCCGGTGTCCGCCAGCTCGGGTGAGCAGGTCGAGGTGCTCGTCGACGTCCTCGCGTCGCACATGGAGGAGGGGCCCGCCTTCTACCCGGACGGCGAGCTCACCGACGAGCCCGAGGAAACCCTGATGGCCGAGCTGATCCGCGAGGCCGCGCTCGAGGGCCTCGGCGACGAACTGCCTCACTCACTGGCCGTGGTGATCGAGGAGATCACCGAGCGGGAGGGTCGCACCGAAAAGCAGGGTGAGCTCCTCGACGTGCACGCCCTGTTGTACGTGGAGCGACCCAGCCAGAAGGGCATCGTGATCGGCAAGGGCGGTACCCGGCTGCGCGAGGTCGGCACCCGGGCCCGCACCCAGATCGAGAAGCTGCTCGGCGTCAAGATCTACCTGGACCTGCACGTAAAGGTCGCCAAGGACTGGCAGCGCGACCCGAAGCAGCTGGGCCGCCTCGGCTTCTGACGCGGCCGCGAGCTGTACGTGATCTTTACCCGGTGGGGTGAAGACCACGCACAGGTGCGTACGTGCACGCGGTCAGCGGGGCAGGACCAGGCGGAGGATCGCCGCCGAGACGTCCTGCGGCACACCGGTTGCCACGCGCCTCAGTTGCAGACCCGCGATCGTCGCGACGAGGGTGGACGCGACGGTGCGGGCGTCGGGTACGCCGAGCGCCTCGAGGATCGTCACCGTCAGCGTGTCGTACGCGGCGAAGCACTCGCCTGCCGCGGCCTGCAGGGAGGGGTCTCGTCCGGCCTGGATGTACAACTCGAAGGGGGCGAGACGTTCGGCGGACCACCCCAGGTCGCGGACCACCTGCTGGGTGAGCGACGCGGCGTCGGCGACGCTGAGCCCGCGGTCCCGGTAGCTCTCGGCAAGTTCGGTCAGTCGCGCCGTTTCGTCGGTGACGAACCCGAGCATCGCATCGCGGAGCATGTCGCTCTGGGTGGGGAAGTGGTACGTGATCGAGCCGAGGGACACCTCCGCCTGTGCGGCGATGCGGCGGTTGGTCACCGCCGCGACGCCGTCGGAGCCGATCACCTGCAGCACCGCCTGCAGGATGCGTTCCCGTGCGGGCGCGACGACGGCGGGCTCGCTCATGTCACCACCACCGGTCGGGGACGGCGGTGTCCCAGCGCAGTTCGCGTTCGAGCTGCGCCGCGAGCGAGACGAGAAGCGGTTCGCTGGACTCGTGACCCATCAGCTGCACGCCGCGGGGGAGGCCGTCGTCCGTGAACCCGGCGGGAACGTTGACACTCGGCCAGCCGAGCACGTTCCACGGCCAGGCGTAGGGGCAGGCCGCGGTGATCACCTTGTCGGTGGCGTAGTGGCCGATCCCGTCGATGGCGTCGACGAGGGGCGGCGGTGTCGCCGTGGTCGGGGCGAGGACGACGTCGTACTCGGAGAAGATCGCGCCGACGCGGCGCCGGATCCGCGGTTCGGCGGCACGGGCGGCGCGCAGGGGCAGGCCGCCGAGCATCCGCCCGGTTCTCGCGTTGGCGAGGGTGCGGGGATCGAGCAGGCCGGGGTCGGGTACCCGTCCGCGCCAGTCCTCCAGCCCCGCCATCGAGCGGGGAAGGAAGTTGGCGCCCAGCAGAATTCCGTAGTCCGGGTCGGCGACGGTCACCTGGTGCCCCAGCCGGCGGAGCGTGTGCGCGACGGCTCCGAGCGCGTCCCGCAGTTCCGGGTGCAGCGCCGTCGGGGTCGCGGTGAACGGCAGCTTCGTCGACAGCGCGACCCGAAGTGGTCCGGGTTCGCGGTCCACGGCGTCACGTACCGACACCGGAGCGGGCGTGTGCAGATCGCCGTCGTGGGCACCCGACACCAGGTCGAGGAGCAGTGCCGCGTCCGCGACGGTGCGGGCGAGCGGTCCGAACACGGTGATGCCGTTGAACGCCTCCGCGTCCGGCCACGTGGAGATGCGTCCGCGCTGTGGCTTGATGCCGACGAGGTTCGTCCACGCTGCGGGGATGCGGATGGATCCGGCGCCGTCGGAGCCGAGGGCAGCCGGGACCAGTCCGGCCGCGACGGCGGCCGCGGTGCCGCCGGAGGATCCGCCGGGCGTCCGGTCCCGTGCCCACGGGTTGCGGGTGTGACCGAAGCTGCCGCCGGTGAAGGGCCACTGCCCGAGTTCGGGGCTGTGGGTCTTGCCGACGATGACCGCGCCCGCCGCGCGGAGCCTGCGTGTGACCTCGGAGTCGGTGGTCTTCGCGGGGAAGTCGCCGGCGCAGCCGAAGGCGGTCGGTTCCCCGGCGACGTCGACGTCGTCCTTGACCGCGATCGGTACGCCGAGCAGCGGGAGTCGCTCGCCCGCGGCGAGTCTGCGGTCGGCCTCCTCGGCCTCGGCGAGCGCGGCGGCGCGCCGGACCACCTTGAACGCGTTCAGTGTGGCCTGGCTGGCGTCGATCGCGTCGAGGCTGCGGGTGACCATCGCGACGGAGGTGGTGTCCCCAGCCGCCAGGGACCGCGCGCATTCCGCGAGCGTCGGCCAGGTTGTGGTGTCTCCGGTTCGGCCGGACCCCTCGTGCGCGGCCGCACCGGGTTCGTGCGCCCCCTGTTGACCCGTGTCAACGCTCATGTCGGTTCCCCTGTTCGTTCGAACGAACAGTAACGCGTTTCATGCGGCGCGGTGTGCGGTTTTCACGGATGCGGCGTCCCGATGCGACATGGAGGCCGGCGTCACCGGGGGAGTCGGTGCCGCGTGGGACAATCACGTCGTGAGGTTGTACCGGGATCATGCTGTGGTGCTCCGCCAGCACAAGCTGGGCGAGGCCGATCGCATCGTCACCCTCCTCACCAGGCAGTACGGGCTGGTCCGCGCCGTGGCCAAGGGAGTTCGCCGAACCAAGTCGAAGTTCGGGGCGCGGCTCGAACCGTTCGCCCACGTCGACGTCCAGCTCTATCCCGGCCGCAGCCTCGACGTGATCACCCAGGTGCAGACGCTCGATGCGTTCGCCACCGACATCGTCGACGACTACGGCCGCTACACCACCGCCTGCGCGATCCTGGAGACCGCGGAGCGGCTGTCCGGGGAGGAGCGCGCGCCCGCGCCGCGCCTGCACCGGCTGACGGTCGGTGCGCTGCGCGCGGTCAGCGACCAGGTCCGCCCACCCGAACTGGTCCTCGACGCGTTCCTGCTCCGGGCGATGGGGTTCGCCGGCTGGGCGCCCGCGGTCGACGAGTGCGCCCGCTGCGCCGCCCCCGGCCCGCACCGCGCGTTCCACGTCGCAGCGGGCGGCGCGGTGTGCGTGCACTGCCGTCCGCCCGGCGCGGCCACACCGTCCCCCGGCGTCCTCGACCTGATGGCGGCCCTGGAGCGGGGAGACTGGGTGTTCGCCGAGTCCGTCGCATCGGGTGTGCGGTCACAGGCGTCCGGTCTGGTCGCCGCGCACCTGCAGTGGCATCTGGAACGGCAGTTGCGGACGTTGCCGTTGATCGAGCGGGCGCGGCCGCATGCCGCCGTCGATGAGACCGTCGGGCAGGATGAAGGGCGTGATCCGACGACGCGCACCGCAAGCCTCGCCTGACCGGGAGATCCGTCCCCCCAGCCCGCACCCGTCCGGGGCGCGAGCGCCGATCATCCAGCCCGAGCTGATTCCCCGGCACGTCGCGCTGGTCATGGACGGCAACGGCCGGTGGGCGCAGGAGCGTGGCCTGCCCCGCACCGCGGGCCACGAGCGCGGCGAGGCGGTCCTGATGGACTCCGTCGAAGGGTGCATCGAGGTCGGGGTGAAGTGGCTGTCGGCGTACGCGTTCTCCACCGAGAACTGGAAGCGCAGCCCCGAGGAGGTCAAGTTCCTCATGGGGTTCAACCGTGACGTCATCCGCCGCCGGCGCGACGAGATGCACGAGATGGGTGTCCGCGTTCGCTGGGCGGGCCGCCGTCCGCGGCTGTGGGCGTCGGTGATCAAGGAACTGGAGATCGCCGAGGAGCTGACGAAGGACAACGACGTCATGACCCTCACGATGTGCGTCAACTACGGGGGTCGCGCCGAGATCGCCGACGCCGCACGGGAGATCGCGCGCCGGGTCGCGGCGGGGGAGATCAACCCGGAGAAGGTCACCGAAGCCACGGTCGCGAAGTACCTCGACGAGCCCGACATGCCGGACGTGGACCTGTTCCTGCGGCCTTCGGGTGAGCTGCGCACGTCGAACTTCCTGATCTGGCAGTCGGCCTACGCGGAGATGGTGTTCCAGGAGAAGCTGTTCCCCGACTTCGACCGCCGCGACCTGTGGGCCGCCTGCGTCGAGTACGCCTCCCGCGACCGCAGGTTCGGAGGGGTCAAGTGAGCGAGGAGTCGGCTGCCGCGTTGCAGGTTCGGGCGCAGGCGGCGCTCGCGCCGTTCGTCGAGGTCGCCGAAACCAGTGACGGTTCACTGGGATTCGAGTACGCGGGCGCGTTGTGCTCGATGCGAGCGGTGAACCTCGCGCCGGGGTTGGACGTGCTGTCGCTGACGGCGGTGCTCGCCTGGGATCGTCCGGTGAGCACGACACTGCACAAGAAGGTCGCGGCGAAGAACGACCTGCTGCAGTTCGGCCTGGTCTCGGTGATCACGCGTTCCCGCTTGGCCGACGTCATCCTGCGCTACACGTTCCCGGCGGCGGGACTGGAGGACGAGGCGCTGACCACCATGCTGCTGTTGGTGCTGGCAGGTGTCGAGGACAGCAGGCAGGGACTGATTCCCTGACGGCCGGCTCTGTGATGTGTGGCCCTGTCGCGACGTGCGAATCGCTGTTAACATTCCGGCAGCGGTCAGGGGGTGGTCGCTGCAGGGTCCACTTCGCCGGCCTAGGGGGCAACGTCCATGAAAACGCTCAGTCGGGTGCTCGACTACGAGCTGAAGGTCTCGGAGATCCTGGGGATCCTGATCCTGGTGGGGATCCCGTACTTCGTGGTCGGGGTGATCTGGACCGTCACCCACACGGACCATCTGAGTGACATGAGCGGCCTCGACGTCGTGATCTCGTTCCTCGGATCGATCGTGTGCTGGCCGGTGCTGCTGTTCTCGAACGTGTGCATGACGTGACCTGCCACGACGCAGTCGAGGGGGCGTGCCGATGATGGTCCTGGTCCGATTGATCGACGTCGTCGTCACGCTCCTGCGCATCCTCGGCGGGACCTACCCCGCTCCGGCGTGGGTGCGCGCGCTCGCGTGGGTCGCACTCGCGTCTCTCGTACTGTTCGGACTCGGAGTCGCGGTATTCGTCGTGGTGCATCTGCTCGACATCATCGAGGCGATCACCGGGGAGACCTACCGCTGACCTGTCGACGGTGTCTCCGCACGTGAGCCTGTCGGTTGGTGCGGGTCAGTCGTATCGTGAAGCTGATCCCATGACCCGAGTCGAGCCGAGGTGGCCGCTGTGGGAATCGATCAGAGCACCGAAATCCTTCCGGAACGGACGGCCGAATCCGTCGTCGCCGGCCTGCGAGCGACGTTCGCGTCCGGGCGCACGAAACCCCTGGACTGGCGCCTCGCACAGCTCGACGGAATCGAGCGGCTGGTCGTCGAACAGGAGGACGCGATCGCGGACGCGCTCGCTGCGGATCTCGGGCGGTCGGCCTTCGAGGCGTCACGCAGGCCCTGCTGGCGCAGGGCGTCGACCACTGCCTCTTCACCGGCGGCACGGACATCGGCCGGAAGATCATGGCAGCGGCCGCACCTCATCTGACTCCTGTGACGCTCGAACTCGGCGGCAAATCGCCTGCGATCGTGGCGGCCGACGCCGATCTGGACGTGACGGCACGTCGGATCGCCTGGGCCAAGCTGCTCAACTCGGGGCAGACGTGCATCGCTCCCGACTACGTGCTCGTCGAACGGTCGGTGCGGGACGACCTGGTCGAGCGGCTCACGTCCACGATCGCAGAGTTCAGATCCGACGCCACGCGGCCGGGCATGCGGATCGTGAATCGACGTCAGTTCGATCGGCTCACCGAATGCCTCGCTGCGACTCGCGCAACGGTCGCGGCCGGAGGCGGAACGGACGTGTCCGAACTCGCCGTCGAACCGACGGTTCTCGTCGAGCCCGCGGCCGACGAACCGGTCATGACGGAGGAGATCTGCGGGCCCGTCCTGCCGGTGGTGACGGTCGACTCGATCGACCGGGCCGTCGAGTTCGTGACGGCCCGGCCGAAACCGTTGGCGGCCTATCTGTTCACCCGGTCGAGCAGGGTCCGACGGCAGGTGCTCGACCAGGTGACCGCCGGCGCGGTCGTGGTCAACCACCTGATCTATCACTATGCGGCGCAGCAACTCCCGTTCGGCGGTGTCGGGGCCAGTGGGATGGGTCGCTACAACGGGCGGTGGGGCTTCGACACCTTCAGCAACCGGAAGGCCGTTCTGGTCAAGCCCTTCACTCCCGATCTCCGCTTCGCCTACCCGCCGTACACCGAGCGCGCGCAGGCGATCATGCGGCGACTGTTCTAGTCGCTC
Source organism: Rhodococcus gannanensis (assembly GCF_042681175.1). NCBI lineage: Bacteria > Bacillati > Actinomycetota > Actinomycetes > Mycobacteriales > Nocardiaceae > Rhodococcus > Rhodococcus gannanensis. The sequence goes on along the minus strand of NZ_JBHUFB010000010.1, from coordinate 467,245 downwards.
TTCGGTGCGAGCGCGGCGAGAGCAGCGGCGAGGTCGGACTCGAATTGCTCGCGGTCCACGCCTGCGGCGTTCAGCGGGCCGTCGCCGTTCTCCGCCTCGAGCAGGGCCAGCAGGACGTGCTCGGTGCCGATGTAGTTGTGGCCCAAACGCAGTGCCTGCCGGAAGGTCAGTTCCAGGGCCTTGCGCGCGTCCGCGTCGTAGGGGACGAGGTCGGGGGCTTCGTCGGCAGCTTCGGGTAGTACCGCGGTCGCGGAGGTGCGAAGCGTGTCGGCGTCGACGGACTGCCGCGCGAGGAGGACGAGCGCCAGCGACTCCGGCTCGCCGAGGAGGCCGAGCGTGAGGTGTGCGGTCCCTACCTCGGCGCTCCGCGCGGCCTTCGCCTCGTTGTGAGCGGCGGCGATGACATTCCGCGCCCGCGGGGTGAACTGGTTGAAGCCCTGGTTCGGGTCGAGGCCGCCGGGATCCTTCGGGGTGAAACGCTTCTGGGCGGCCTGCTTCGTGACCCCCATGCTGCGGCCGATGTCGGTCCAGGATGCGCCGGTGCGGCGCGCCTGGTCGACGAAGTGGCCGATCAGGTGGTCGGCGACGTCGCCGAGGTGGTCGGCGGCGAGAACCGCGTCGGAGAGTTGCTCCAAGGGGTCCGTGTGAACCGTCTTGATCGCGTCGATGAGGTCGTCGAGGCGGATGCGGGGGCTGAGCGGAGTCGGTTCGGTCATGCGTCAACCCTAGGTTGACGAATCGCGATCGTCAACCGTTGGTTGACGATGTCAGGATGCGCAGTTGCGGCACGTCCCGAAGACCTCGACGGTGTGGCTGACGTCCGTGAAGCCGTTCTCCTCGGCGATCGAGTGCGACCACTGTTCGACCTCGGGGCCGTCGACCTCGACCGTGTACCCGCACGACCTGCACACCAGGTGATGGTGGTGTCCCGACGAGCAGCGCCGATAGACCGACTCGCCGGAATCGGTTCGGAGCATGTCGACCGCGCCGGCCTCCGCGAGTGTCTGGAGCGTTCGGTACACGGTGGTCAGGCCGATACCCTCACCCCGCCTGCGCAGCACGTCGTGCAGTTCCTGGGCGGATCGGAACTCGTCGATCTCGTCGAGCAACGCCGAGATCGCACTGCGCTGCTTGGTAGCGCGGACACCCACTGCGACGGGGGTGCGGGGCTTGTCGGGCACGCGGTTTCCTTCCTCGGTACTGGCGCTCATCAGTGGCCTTCCTCGGCGTGGGCGACGGCGTCGATCACGATGTGTGCGAGGTGGTCGTCGACGAGTCGGTAGACGACTTCGCGACCGGACCGGTCCCCGCGCACCACGCCCGCCGACTTGAGAACCCGCAGGTGCTGACTGATGAGCGGCTGGGTGACGGCGAGCGCATCGACGAGTTCGTGTACGCACCGCGGTGCGGCCCGCAGTTGCAGCACGATCGCGATGCGCACGGGCGCCGCAAGGGCGCGGAGGATGTCGCCCGCGGCGGTGAGTGTGTCGCGATCGGGCATCGCTGCGGGCGGTGCGGACGCGTCGTGCGCGGCGGTGTGGCCGCGCAGGTCGTCCGCGTCGGTGATGCTCACGAGTGCGTGCTCCTCACGATGCCGCGTCGGTGATGCCGAGATCGGGCTTATTGCAAATCATATCCATTTTGATATGCGCGAGTATGCATGTCAAACGGCGAATTGGGTGCAGTCACCCGTCCCGATAGGCTGGATGGGCAGATTCCTATCCACACGGCATCTATTACCCAGATGGAGAGCTTCCCCAGTGGCACCCAAGTCCAAGGTCGAAACCGTCGCCAACCTCGCCAAGCGTCGAGGTCTCGTCTTCCCCTGTGGTGAGATCTACGGCGGCACCAGGTCCGCCTGGGACTACGGGCCGCTCGGCGTCGAGCTCAAGGAGAACATCAAGAAGCAGTGGTGGCGGTCGATGGTCACCGGCCGCGACGACGTCGTCGGCCTCGACTCCTCGGTCATCCTGCCCCGCCAGGTGTGGGTCGCCTCCGGTCACGTCGGTGTCTTCAACGATCCGCTGGTCGAGTGCCTGAACTGCCACAAGCGGCACCGGCAGGACCACCTGCAGGAGGCATACGCGGAGAAGAAGGGCCTCGACAACCCGGACGACGTCGCGATGGACCTCATCGTCTGTCCCGATTGCGGCACCGTCGGTCAGTGGACCGAGCCCCGCGACTTCAACATGATGCTCAAGACCTACCTCGGTCCGGTCGAGTCGGAGGAGGGCCTGCACTACCTGCGCCCCGAGACCGCGCAGGGCATCTTCGTCAACTTCGCGAACGTGCTCACGACCTCGCGCAAGAAGCCGCCGTTCGGCATCGGCCAGATCGGCAAGAGCTTCCGCAACGAGATCACCCCCGGCAACTTCATCTTCCGCACCCGTGAGTTCGAGCAGATGGAGATGGAGTTCTTCGTCAAGCCCGGTGAGGACGAGACCTGGCACCAGTACTGGATCGACACTCGCCTCGCCTGGTACACGGACCTCGGTATCAACCCGGACAACCTTCGTCTGTTCGAGCACCCCGAGGACAAGCTCTCGCACTACTCGAAGCGCACCGTCGACATCGAGTACCGCTTCGAGTTCCAGGGCAGCGAGTGGGGCGAGCTCGAGGGCGTCGCGAACCGCACCGACTACGACCTCCGCGTACACGAGGAGTCGTCGGGTCAGGACCTCAAGTACTTCGACCAGACGACCGGCGAGCGCTACACGCCGTACGTCATCGAGCCGGCAGCCGGCCTGACGCGGTCGCTGATGGCATTCCTCGTCGACGCCTACCAGGAGGACGAGGCGCCGAACGCCAAGGGCGGTGTCGACAAGCGCACCGTGCTGCGCCTCGACCGCAGGCTCGCCCCGGTCAAGGCCGCGGTGCTGCCGCTCAGCCGCAACGAGGCCCTGTCGCCGAAGGCCCGTGATCTCGCCGCCCAGCTGCGCAAGCACTGGAACGTCGAGTTCGACGACGCCGGTGCCATCGGACGTCGCTACCGTCGCCAGGACGAGATCGGTACCCCGTTCTGCATCACCGTCGACTTCGACACCCTCGACGACCAAGCCGTCACGATCCGTGAGCGCGACACCATGGAGCAGGAGCGGGT
>NZ_JBHUFB010000010.1:398539-464028 GCF_042681175.1 Rhodococcus gannanensis | reverse complement strand
TGCGCGTTTCTGGTAGCGGGAGCTACCAAAAACGCGCACAGGTGCGTCAGCGCCTGACCAGGCCTCGGGCGACGAGTTCCATCGTCGTCGCGACGCTGCACGTCTGTGCGAGCAGGAGGCCGACGAGGACGAGGATCTGCACGGCCCCGGCCTGGACCGCGGAGCCGCTGGCCAGCAGCACGCCGACGAATGCACCCGGGAGGGTGACCAGGCCGACGGTACGGGTCTGGTCCAGTCCCGGGAGCAGTGCGTCCGAGGCGGTGTCGTGGACGACGAGCATTCGTGAATCCCGTTCCTCCAGGCCGAGACTCAGCGCCGCCTCCACCTCGCCCCGGCGCTGGTCGACGGCGTCGAGGGCCCGTTTCGCGGCCAGGGACGTGGCCGTCATCGTGTTGCCGAGGACGATGCCGCCGATCGGAATCAGCGCGACCCCCTCCAGTGGGACCACTCCACTCGCCAGCATCGGCGTGAGCACCGCGGTGATCCCGACGGCCAGCGCTGCCGTCAGCCACAGTCCGGATCGGCCGGACCTCGACCGCCGCGCCGCGGTGACCGACGCGGCCACGAACATGACCACGAGGACGGCGATCGCCGACCACAGATGTCGCAGGGCAGCCGCGAGGATCAGGGACACCACGGCGAGCTGCGCGGCGCCCCGCAGGGCAGCGGACGGCACCGACAGCGCCCGGTCCAGCCCGGCGACCCGGTACACCAGCGCGGCCGCGAGGGCCATCGCCGCGCACAATGCCACCAGCGCGAACCCGGGCTCCGCCAGCGCAGTGCTCATCGCAGTGGCGTGCTCGCCGACGGCGTGACCGCGACCGGCCGATCGCCGCGACGGCCTCGCATCAGAAGCGTCCGCCGCGACTGATGCGGCCCGAACTGCCGGAGCCGCCGAACGAGCCCGGGCTGCGGCCACCGCTGTGGCCGCCACCGCCTCGGTAACCGCGACCACCGCCGCTCATGCTGCCGCGGATCATCGAATCGATGAGGATGCCGCCGAGGATCGCACCGGTGTTCCCGCCCGACGACTGCTGCGGACGACGGCTCGCCTCCCACTGCTGCACGTCGGCCTGCGCGACGTACAGTGCGCGACCGCTCAGCTCGCCCGCCGCACGGGAGTGCTGCAGCGCCTGCGCGGGATCGGACTGGCTGAGCTGACGGGCCGCGTCGAGGTGCCGCTGCGCCTCCGACAGTCGGGTGCGGGCCTCGGCTCCGACCGCACCGCGGCGGGTCGCGATGAAGTCGGACGCCGCGGTGATCTGGGCCTGCGCGGCGGTGATGTCCTGGGTCAGACGCTGCGCGGTCCGCTCCGCCTGCACCTTCGCCTCGGTCGCCGTCGCGAGCATCTCGTCGAGCACCGCGTCCGCCTTGGCGATCTCGGTGAGCGCTCCGAGTGGGTCGCTGTCACGCAGTGCCTCGGCCCGCGCGATCGCATCCTGCGCGGCCGTCCGCGCCGTCGCGAGTTCCGCGCCGCCATGTGCGGTCAGCGCGTCGGCCGAGGCGACGTCCTTGCGGGCGTCGTCGATGGCCGCGGGCAGGGTCGCCGTCGCGGCCCGGATGTTGTCGGCGGCATGGTCGATGCCGTCGAGGAGATCACGCACCTGGTCCAGTGCGGCTTCGGCCGCGCGGATCGCGACGACGGCCGGCCCCTGCTTGCCTGCCGCCCGAGCGATCGCGACGCGGCCTGCGGTGACGTTCTCGTCCGCGAACGCCAGCTGCTCGCGGGCCAGCGTGATGTTGCCCTCGACCGACGCCAATGCGGACGGGGGGAACTCGGTGCGCAACTGCGCCAGAACGGAATCCGACGCAGGCACCCGCACCGTCATCTCCACCATCCGCTGCGTGAGTGCGTCAAGCCGGGTAGGGGCGTCGATCAGCAGATCGCGCATGCCGTCGAACTCGGCGACGCGCTCGTCCAATTCCCGGTCGGCGCGGGAACAGGTGGCGATCAACTCGACCAGCATGTCCCGCCGCTGCTCCGGGGTCTCGGGGATGTCGTCGTCGAGGCGCTGCCGGATCGTGAACGCGGACGCGAGTGCCGCCTTCGCCGCGTCGAACGCGGCGGTGAAGGGCGCGGTCGTCGCGTCGCCGAACTCGCCGCGGGCCAGGTTCAGCTCCTCCTCGCTCGTGCGGATCGCGTTGTCGGTGTCGACGAGCACCTCCCGTGCCCGAGCGTCCAGGGCGGCGACGGGGACCGTCGCCACTGCGGTGGGGTCCGTCCAGTCGATGTCGGCGGGGACGGCGGCACCGCCCGTGTTCTTCTTGCGCCGCCGCGTGTACAGGACGGCTCCGCCGACGAGCACCACGACGACGCCGCCGATCACGAGGTAGGTGACGCCCGACCCGGAACCGCTCGGGGACAGCGCGTCCGACAGTCCTCCGGCCGCGGCCACGGCGGCTCCGGCCCAGTCCTCGTCCCGCAGCGCCGGCACGATGGCGTCGCTCTCGATGTCGGCGATGTCGGAGTCGGTGACATCGCCGATGCCGACGGGCACGGTGAATCTGTACTCGCGGTCACCGGTCGCGACGGACAGCAGAGCGGTCTCGCTGCCGAGACCGCTCAACTGCTCGGTCCGCGCCGCCCACGTGTCGGCGTCCATCCCGTCGAACGAGTCGACGTAGACGACCCACAGTTGCACGTGGTGCTCGTCGAAGAGGGTGTCCACCGCGTCCTGGACGTCGGCGCGCGCGTCGTCGTCGAGCACCCCCGCCGTGTCGGTGATCTGCCCCGGCAACCTGCTCGGTGCCTCCGCCGCGGCGGTGGCCGGGAGGCAGAGCAGCGCGATCGCGGCGATCGCGGCCGCGAGTGCGGCGCGGACGGAACCGCGTAGTCGGCGTGGACGACCGGTGACGAGCGGTCGTGTGGATGACTGGACCCCGGATGGCATGGCGACGAATCTATCGGGTGCCGCCGCGGTGGCGCTTGCCCTCGGCGGTGCGCCGCTGGCCGGTGCAAGTGATCGAGGCTGGCAGACTTGGGGAGTGAGTTACGCAGCTGCGCCCCCGGGGCGCGACGACAGGCTCGGCTTCGCGGGCACCCTCGCCCGCTGGACTCGGCGTGTCGTCGTCGGGGTGATCCTGATCGTGCTGCTGCTGGTCGGCGGCACCGCGGTCCGCGTGTGGCAGGTTGCCAGGATCGACGACACGCGGGCTGCCGATGCCATCGTCGTGCTCGGAGCAGCGCAGTACGCCGGTACCCCGTCGTCGGTGTTCGAGGCCCGGCTCGAACAGGCGGCGAAGCTGTTCGAGAAGGGGGTGGCCCCGACGGTCGTCACGGTCGGCGGCAAGCAGGACGGCGACCTGTACACGGAGGCGGCGTCCGGGAAGAACTACCTGATCTCGCGCGGAGTGCCGGAGGACCGGATCATCGCGGTCGAGGAGGGTTCCGACACGCTGCGCAGCATCGAGGGCGTCAACCGGGTGATGGGGGAGGCCGGCATGAGTTCGGCGGTCCTGGTCAGCGACCCGTGGCATTCGCTGCGGACCCGCACGATGGCGCGTGACGCCGGGCTCGACGCGTGGACGGCCCCGACCCGGCAGGGGCCGGCGGTGTTCACCAGGGAATCGCAGTTCCACGGAATCGCAAGGGAGACAGGTGCATTGCTCTGGTATCAGTTGACGCACTTCTCGGCGGACTTCCCCTACGACGCGGGTCAGTGACGGTGCCGGCATACACCGAGCACGACCTCGAACGGCGCATCCCCGAGGGGGCGAAGAGCGCCGGACTGCCCGGAGCGACCGCACCGCGCAGCGACTTCTCCCGGGACCGGGCCCGCGTGCAGCACAGCGCGGCACTGCGCCGGCTCGCAGACAAGACCCAGGTCGTCGGACCCCGCGACGGCGACACGCCCCGCACCCGCCTGACACATTCGATCGAGGTCGCACAGATCGGACGGGGCATCGCCGAGGGACTCGGCTGCGACCCCGATCTCGTCGACCTCGCCGGCCTCGCCCACGACATCGGACATCCCCCGTACGGACACAACGGGGAGAAGGCGCTCGACGAGGTCGCCGCCGACTGTGGAGGTTTCGAGGGCAACGCGCAGAACCTGCGCATCCTCACCAGCCTCGAACCGAAGGTCCTCGGCCACGACGGATGCAGCGTGGGCCTGAACCTGACCCGGGCCGCGCTCGACGCCGCGATCAAGTACCCGTGGACGCGGCCGTCGCCGGGCGCGAAGTTCGGTGCGTACGACGACGACGCGGACATCCTCGCGTGGGTGCGCGACGGCGCGCCGGAGCGACGCCGCTGCCTGGAGGCCCAGGTCATGGACTGGTCGGACGACGTCGCGTACTCGGTGCACGACGTCGAGGACGGCGTCATCGCCGGTCGCATCGACCTGCGTGCCCTCGCCGACCCGGCCGAACGGGCGGCACTCGCCGCGATGGGGGCCGCCGAGTTCCGGGGACTGGTCGTCGACGACCTCGTCGAGGCCGCCTTCCGGCTGTCGCGGCTACCGGTGGTCGTCGCGGTCGGCAGCTACGACGGCACGTTGGCCTCGTCGGTTGCGCTGAAGAACCTCACCAGCGAGCTCGTGGGCCGGTTCGCGACGGCCGCGGTGTCCGCGACCCGGGAGGCCGCAGGCGACGGCCCGCTCACCCGCTATGCCGCGGACCTGGAGATCCCGCCGGTCGTCGCGGCGGAGGTGGCCCTGCTCAAGACCGTTGCCCTGCGCTATGTGATGTCGGACGCCGGGCACCGCGCGAAACAGGACCGGCAGCGGGACCGGATCCACCGTGTCGCGGAATGGCTGGCGCACACGGCGCCGAGCTGCCTCGACCCGATCCTGTTGCCGTCCTGGGAGCGGGCCGTCGACGACGCCGCCCGCACACGGGTGATCGTCGACCAGATCGCCTCCTACACCGAGAGCCGCCTCGAGCGAATCGACAAGCAGAGTCTCGGCGCGCAGGCGTCCTGGGGGTAGACGTGCTAGTCGGGCAGGACCTGCGCCATGACGCGGAAGGTGTTGCCGCCCATGATCGCCCGGATTTCGTCGTCGCTGCGGCCCCGGTTGCGCAGCTCCTGCGTGATCACGGCGATCTCGCTGGTGTCCCAGGCGACGGTGGTGGCGCCGTCGTAGTCGCTGCCGAGCGCCGCGGTCTGCAGGCCGCCGACCGCGATGACGTGCTCGATCGCGTCGACCACCGCGGCCGGGGTCAGCTCGCACACCGCCGCGTCCCAGTACCCGATCCCGACGACGCCGCCGGTCGCCGCGACGCCGCGGATCTCGTCGTCGGTGAGGTTGCGGTTCACGTTGCAGGTGGCCTGCACGCCGCCGTGGCTCGCGACGACCGGCTTGGTCGCCAGCGCCAACATCTCCGCGATCGCGGTGTGGCTCGCATGCGCGATGTCGACGATGACGCCACGCCGCTCCATCTCCGCGAACGCCGCCCGGCCGAGCTCGGTCAGCCCGCCCTGCTCGACACCGTGCATCGACCCGACGGCCTCGTTGTCGAAGAAGTGCGCGAACCCGGCCATCCGCATGCCCGCGTCGTACAGTGCGTCGAAGTTCTCGATGTTGCCCTCGAGGTTCTGCAACCCCTCGACGGAGAACAGTGCGCCCGTCACGTCCTTCCCGGCCTCGCGGTCCGCGAGCAGGGTGTCGAGGTCGCCTCGGGTGCGAATGACCCGCAGTGTGCCGTCGGAGTCCGCGGCCGCCTTCTCCAGCTTCTCCGCGTGGTACAGCGACCGCTGCAGCAGCGACCCCCACGTGCGCGGCGGCTGCAGCTGCGCGAACGTGAGAAGAGCGATGTTGTCGGAGTCGGCGGTGTTGGCGTCGTAGTTCTGGCCCTTCGGCGACTTCGACACCGACGAGAACACCTGGAGCGCGACGTTTCCGTCCTGCAGGCGCGGCAGGTCCATGTGGCCGCGGGCGGATCGAACGAGCAGATCGCGGTTCCACATCAGCGTGTCGGAGTGCATGTCCGCGATCAGCAGGCTCTCGTGCAACGCCCGCGCCTCGGGGGTGACCTCCGGCAGGTCGGTGTCCACCACCTTGTTCTGCGCCCGCTCGACGATGCCGGGTGCCAGCGCGAAGAACGCGAGGGCGCCGATGGGGACCAGAACGGCGACACCGATGGCGGCGCGGCGCAGCCGGCGGCGTGATGTGGACGACATGGCGGAATCGTAGACGCCGCCATGTCGGCGGATCGGCGGCGATGCGCCGGGGTCGCCGCCGCGCGCAGCACCTACACTGTCGACGTGGCCGGCCGAATTCCTGAACGTGACATCGCGGCCATTCGGGAGCGCACTCGTATCGAGGACATCGTCGGCGAGTACGTCGCGCTCAAGAACAGCGGCGGCGACTCGATGAAGGGCCTGTGCCCGTTCCACGACGAGAAGTCGCCGTCGTTCCACGCCCGCCCCAACCACGGCACCTTCCACTGCTTCGGCTGCGGAGAGGGTGGAGACGTGTACTCGTTCCTGCAGAAGATCGAGCACATCTCCTTCGTCGAGGCGGTCGAACAACTCGCCGACCGGCTGAACTACACGATCTCCTACGAGGGCGGCGGGACGTCCGTCCAGCGCGACCGCGGCACCCGCGCGCGGCTCGTCGCCGCGAACGCCGCGGCGCAGAAGTTCTACGCGGCCCGGCTACGGGAGTCGGACGCGCAGACCGCCCGCGACTACCTCACCGAACGCAACTTCGACGGCCAGGCCGCGCTGACGTTCGGCTGCGGCTACGCCCCCGACGGCTGGGACACCCTGACCAAGCACCTGATGACGCAGGGTTTCGAGGCGAAGGAGATCATCGACGCCGGCCTCGCGACGCCCGGCAAACGCGGCACACCGATCGACCGGTTCCGCCGCCGCCTGGTGTGGCCCATCCGCAACCTCGGCGGAGACGTCATCGGGTTCGGTGCACGCAAACTGTTCGACGACGACACCATGCCGGGCAAGTACATCAACACCCCGGAAACCATGTTGTACAAGAAGTCCCAGGTGCTGTTCGGACTCGACCTGGCCAAACGTGACATCGCGAAGGGTCACCAGGCAGTCGTCGTCGAGGGCTACACCGACGTGATGGCGATGCACCTGGCCGGTGTCACCACCGCCGTCGCGGCCTGCGGTACCGCGTTCGGTGACGACCATCTGGCGTTGCTGCGGCGCCTGCTCATGGACGACAGCTACTTCCGCGGCGAGGTGATCTACACCTTCGACGGGGACGCGGCCGGGCAGGCGGCGGCGATGAAGGCGTTCGAGGGCGACCAGAAGATGGCGGGCCAGACGTACGTCGCCATCGCCCCGGACGGCATGGACCCGTGCGAGCTGCGTCAGGAGTCCGGCGACGCCGCCGTCCGCGACCTCGTCGCGCGTCGGGTGCCGCTGTTCCGCTTCGTCGTCAAATCGGTGCTGTCCGAACACGATCTGGAAACCGCGGAGGGTCGGGTCGACGCGTTGCGCCGCACCGTCCCGGTGGTCGCCCGGATCAAGGACACTGCCCTGCGGGAGGACTACGCGCGGCAACTCGCCGGCTGGGTCGGCTGGGACGACATCAACTCCGTCGTGCGGCGCGTGCGTGACGAGGCGCGCCGCGGCGGACCGCGTGGCGGGAAGACACAGCAGCCGAGCAGGTTTCGCGAGGAGCCGCAGGCCCCGTCCGCTCCGGCAGGCCCACCCCGCCCGAACCCGCGGGACCCGGCACTGTGGCCGCAGCGGGACGCGCTGAAGGCGGGACTGCAGTACCCGGAGGTCGCCGGCTCGGTGTTCGACTCGTTGCCGCCGGAGACGTTCACCCATCCCGCGTACGCGCTCGTGCGGCAGGCTATGGCCGATGCCGGTGGGACCGCCGCGGGACTCGGCGGCGCCGAGTGGATGGACGCGGTCGCGAAACTGTCCGACCCGCTGCAGTCGCTCGTCACGGAGCTCGCGGTCGAGCCGATCCGAGCCGCGGACGTCCCCGCCTACATCCCGAAGGTCCTCGCCCGGTTGCAGGAGGTGTGGGTCGGTCAGCAGGTCGCCGACCTCAAGTCGCGCCTGCAGCGCATGTCACAGGCCGACCAGCCGGATGAGTACATGTCGCTGTTCGGCGATCTCGTCGCGCTCGAGCAGTACCGCCGCAGCCTCCTGGAACAGGCCGTCGGCGACAACACCGAGGAGTACTGAGGCCCGGCCCGCGCCTACAGGCGGTCGCGGGGGACGTAGAGCTGGGTGTTCTCGTCGATCGGCTTGAGGGGTTCGAGCTTGGGTGTCGGATCCAGGCTGTCCGCGAGCTTGCGGCGGCCGACGTCGATGGCCTTCTTCGTGGCGGGGCTCTCCACGATCGCCTTCGTGGTCCGGGTGATCTGTTCGTAGCGAGCGCGCCCGGCTTTCGTGCCGAGCACGTACCCCGCCGCGATCCCGATCAGCAAGCGCAACATGTACTGCTTTCCCTCCTGTCGAACGGCCTCCCACAGTCTGCCTGACGAGCCCACTGGCAGGCGATTTGGTACCGGGGTGGGTCTATGGGTTAAAGTCTGTTCCGCAGCCAAGCGCAAGCGAGAGCTGCCGAAGATAATCCCCTGTAGCTCAATTGGCAGAGCTTCCGACTGTTAATCGGACGGTTGCTGGTTCGAGTCCAGCCGGGGGAGCTTCGAAAGGCCTTTCACCTGTAGCAATGCAGGTGAAAGGCCTTTTTTCGTTTCAGGGACGACTACGCACTGTTGTCACAACCGATCCCACACTTCGTCGCAGCGGCCGCGAGCCGACGGCACACGTCGGCGACATCGGCAACATGAAGGTCTCCTGAGTCGCGGCTCGCTTGTTCAAGTGGTCGACATGTTCACCGTGCGGCGTGCCACCACCAACGGCCCCAATCAAGGTCGGGCTGCCGGAGCGTTCGCGCTCGCAATCCGACCACGAACGCCTCCACTCCTGTGTCGGAGTGGAGGCGTTTCGTCGTAGCTTACGAGCCCTTGCGGGCTCGGCCCGGCACGCCGGGACGGTCTCGCTCGTACACGTCTGTTCGGGTCAGTGGCTGTTGCCGTTGTTGAAGTGATAGTCGGCGCTGCCGTTGCCGTACAGGCTGCCGTTCGCGCCGGGGCCGCGGCCGTCGGTGCCGGGCTCGACGTGGTTGGTCTTGGTGTGCACGATGTCGTAGTAGACGCTCGTGTCGGCTGCGTTCGGGAAGATGCGGTAGGTGAAGACGTTCTTGTCGAGCTGGGTGATCGGGACGACACGCTCGAAGAGAACCTGGCCGGCGTCGTTCTTCGCGTTGATCCAGCGCTCGGAGCCGTCGGGGGTGACGGTCCAGTCGCCGTGCAGCTTGGGGCTGTCGTCGAGGTTGTACATCGTGTAGGTGCCGTCTGCCTTGAAGTAGGCCCAGCCAACGAAGTTCGAGACGGCCGGGTTGTCGAGGGCGACGCGGTTGCCGTCCTGGTCGAGGGCGCTGGTGGTCTTCCACGGGGTCGAGGCGAGTACGTCCGAGGGGGTCTGCGCGACGTCGGATGAGCCGACGTACGCCGGCGCTGCGAGTACGGCGGCAGCGGCGGTGGTCGGGGCGATCGCGAGTGCGGCGAGCACGAGGGTCGAGGCGGCGACAGCGGCACGGCGAGAGATCGGCGCGATGTTGTTCATGTCCTCGACGCTACGAATCGGGCCCAGGGGTCCACATCATCCGATTGGCTATTTGCTCGGCCACCGAACGGATGATCCGGAGGTGGATACCTGGACGCGAGGCGAGCGACGCGAGCACTGCCGGCCTGCAAGACTTGCGCCGTGACCGGCCTTCACCCATCCGTCGAACCGTACGAATCCGGTCATCTGGATGTCACCGACGGGAACTCCCTGTACTGGGAGACCGTCGGAACGCCCACCGGCCTTCCTCTCGTCTACCTGCACGGCGGACCCGGCTCGGGCTGCACCCTGGGCGCGCGGAGATTCTTCGACCCGCAGGTGTTCCGCGCGGTGCTGTTCGATCAGCGGGGGTGCGGTCGCAGCCACCCGCGGGCGGACGACCCCACGACCGACCTGTCGGCGAACACGACCGATCATCTGATCGCGGACATCGATCGACTCCGGGAACATCTCGGGATCGACAGGTGGGTTGTGGCCGGACTGTCGTGGGGAGTGACACTCGGACTGGCCTACGCGCAGGCGCACCCCGATCGGGTGCTCGCAATGGCGCTGGGAGCCGTCACGGCCGGCACCCGGAAGGAGGTCGAGTGGGTCACGCGTGACATGCGGCGCGTCTTCCCGCGTGAATGGGAGCGGTTCATCGAACCGGTGCCCGAGAACGAACGTGAGGGGAACATCGCCGCCGCGTACGCGCGCCTGCTCGCCGACACGGATCAGGGGGTACGTGAGCTGGCCGCTCGGCGGTGGTGCGAGTGGGAAGACGTCCACGTCTCGCTGATGCCCGGCTGGACGGCCCGCGCGAGCTATCAGGACCCGTCGTTCCGAATGATGTTCGCGCGAATGGTCACCCACTACTGGGGCAACGACTGCTTCCTCGTCGACGGCCAGATCCACGACCGGATGGACAGGCTGGCCGACGTACCCGCCGTCCTCGTTCACGGCAGGTACGACGTCTCCGGCCCGCTCGACACCGCCTGGGGCCTGCATCGCCGGTGGAAGGGGAGCACTCTCGTCGTCGTCGACGACGCCGGGCACGGCGGTGGCAGCTTCGGCGATCGGTTTGCAGATGAGATCAGCGCCATCGCTGAATTGGACATCCCTCGGGCGTGACACCTACTGCCGACAGGTGAGTCCGGCCCAGCAGGTCGGTACACGCAGCGGCGAGCAGCCTGTGTGCGGTCGGATGCGCTTCCGGGTCGACTTCAGCAGGTCCACGTAAGTGCCTGACAGCGACGCCGATTCGCCAGGCTCCGACGAGCGCGCTTCACACATCTGGGACGTCACCTGTTCACTCGCGTGAATTGCTCTGGAGGCATCGCCGTCCCGGACGCGTCGGGAATGCTGCCGGCTCCTCGATGCTCGAGCACCCCCGAGCCTGAATCCGCGATCCGACGCGCAGGTCCCCGACCTGTGTACGCAGGTCGGGGACCCGTTGTCGTCGCGGTGACCGAGGTCGGGACCTTCGGCCCTGTTTCTGCCGCGTCGAAGGTGGAACCCTCGCATTGTCGAGGAAAGGCGATGGAAATGAGGCAGAACTCGCGAACTCCGGCGAGTACCCACCTGTTGGCACCGCGCGACGCCGATGAGCACGTCGCGCGCACACAGTTCGTCCTGGCGATGCTCATCGCGCTGTCCGTGGTGGCCGCAGGCGTCCTTCTGCTCCTGGCGTTGAGCTGACCGACCGCCGGTGTCGGCGCCGACGGCGATGGCCGGTAGCATTCCCGTGCGCCCGCATCGATTTCCGGATCCGCGGGCGGACGGGGCGGTAGCTCAGTCGGTTAGAGCCGTGGACTCATAATCCATTGGTCGCGGGTTCGAGCCCCGCCCGCCCCACCGTTTCCCGCTGCGATCGCGGCGCAAGGCTGACACCCCACAGCTTAGGTAAGGCATGCTTAACTCCGTCGAGTGACAACAACTCTGCGCACCTGGCTGACAAACAGCAGCGACTACGTGATCGCGACGTTCCGGATCGTCATCGGATTCCTCTTCCTGTGCCATGGCACCACGAGCCTGTGGGCCTGGCCTGCCGAGCCGTACGGCGGCAACACGGCCGAGCTCGGCGCCTGGCCCGGTTGGTGGGGCGCCGTCATCCAGGTCGTCTGCGGTGCGGCCCTGGTCGTCGGGTTCGGCACCCGCCTGGCCGCGTTCCTCGGGTCGGGTTCGATGGCCTACGCATACTTCTGGAGCCACCAGGCCGACGGCGCGCTCCCCATCCAGAACGACGGCGAGTCCGCGGCCCTCTTCTGCTGGGCGATGTTCGTGCTCATCTTCATCGGTTCGGGAGCCCTGTCGGTCGACCGGATTCTCGAGCGGCGCCGCAGACCGGCCGCCGAGTCCGCGCCGTCGCCGTCCGGAGACGTGGAACTCGTCGACGCCTGAGTTCGTCACCCTCTGATCCGTAGGGGCGCCGCCAACGATGTCGGCGCCCCTTCTTCGTGTCCGGGCCCGGTCGTCACTCGTCCCATCGTGGAAGTGGATCCGGCCATCGCGTCCACGATTCGGCGCCCGCGAGCAACTCGTCGTCGTCGAGGACGCAGGCGTCGAGTTCGGTGGTGAGCCGAGCGACGTCGAGATCGACGCCCGTGAATGCGATGTCCTGCCCGATGGTGAGCGGCTCCCCGTCGGAGTGGTCGTGTCGGAGGAGTGAGAACGTCATCGCGGTTCCGCACTGGTCCCACAGCGCGACCTCGTCGGGCCGGCTGGAGATCGTGAAGAAGCCGGCGGACCGGACGATGCGACCGCCTCCGTCGGAGTCGTCCGAGAACAGTTCCGCGAGCCTGCCCGGGTGAAATGGGCGCACATTCTCGTAGCGGAACGTCGCCACCCGGTCGTGAACCGTTCGGGGCGTGAAGGTTCCGCTCAACACGTGCATCCAGCCGGCGTTCGCCATCACCGCCGACGCGATGTCCCGATGGCGGCCGTCGTCGACTCCGATGGACGAATCGGAGCCGAGCAGCACAAGGGAGGCACTCGGATTCAGATGGCCCAGTAGAGCGACGAGCAGTGTGACCGATTCGGTGTCGAGGGCGCGCCACTCGGTGAGGACCACGGTGGTCGCGTGCTCGATCTGTGCGGCGACCGTGACCGCGGACGCGGTTCCGGGTGACCGGCCGGTCAGGGCGTGCCAGGTCGATTCGGTGTCGAGGGTCGTGACGACGGATGCAAGTGCGATCGGGTCGTCGGAACTCAGGCGGGCAGTCGTGAAATCGGTGAGGACGTGGCGTGGACACGCATCCGATGGGCATCGAAGCAACGTGTCGTCGTGGAACTGGTCCAGGCGATCGATCGCATCGGCGAAAGGGGTGGGTGCGCCGATCCCGGCTCGGACGACCGCGGCGTCGAATGCGTCTGTCGCCTCGGTCTGGATGAAGTGCAGGTGTGCGCGGGCTGTCATCGGGTGTCCTTGTCTTCGCGGTGTATCGTGAACGATAACCGTTATCGATAAGGAGATGAAGTGAAGGTTCGCAACTCGTTGAAGGCACTGAAGGCGCAGCCGGGGTCGCAGGTGGTGCGCCGCCGTGGCCGGGTGTTCGTGATCAACAAGAAGAACCCGCGCATGAAGGCGCGGCAGGGCTGAACGACGGCAAGTCGCGGAAGGGAGGGGATGCGCGCGCAACGCGAGCATCCCCTCCCCTCGTGTCACAGGCCGTGAGACGCCTTGTACTCCAGCGCGTACCCGATCTTGCCCGGCTTGGCATCCGAGTACGGCTTGGACAGCTTCGCGAACTCACCCTTGTCCGCGGCCTTTCCGTCGTTCCACGCCGCGAGCACGCCGAGTTGTGACGCGGTGAAACCGGCCGTCACCACCGAGTCGGTGGGCAGCGCGGTCTGTGCCCGGGTGACCCGGTCCACGGCGGCGAGATAGCTCGCGGAGTCGTTGTTGTCCCACCCGGCGACACCGCCCGCGCCGCCGCCGCGCAGCCAGTCGCCCCAGTAGAACTCCTGGAACGGGATGGTGCCCGCGGTGTAGCCGATGTCGCGGCCGAAGTACATGAGGCTCCGGTACGGATCGTCGGCGAAGTTCGCCAGCCCCACACCCTGGGGGAGTGCGGCATACGCGACCTCGTTGCCGTTGACGTCGTGGTTCCACACCCATCGGTTCGCCTGCATCTGCGCCCAGAAGTCGGGGATGCTCAGGGTCGACAGGTTGCCGAGCACCCGCAGGCGCACGTGCACGTCGGGGCCCTCCACCTCCTGGAACGAGGTCAACGTGTGGTGGCCGTCGGTCAGGTACAGCAGGCCGCCCGGGCCGACCACGACGGTCTTCATCGGCGCGATGGTCTCGGGGGTTTCCTGACCCACCGCGACCTCGCAGGTGAAGGACGCCGGATCGCTCAGGCGCGCCTCCGGATTCGCGGCGATCGCGGTGCCCTGGCCGTTCGCCTCGCACCAGTCCTCGAACTTCTTGTTGATCTCGTCCTTGCCCAGTGTGTAGCGACCGAGCTTGTAGTACACCTCGTCGTACCCCAGGGACGGCTGCGTCGTCCGGACGTCACCGATCCGGACGTCGAGCAGATCGCCCTCCTGTGCGCACAGGTACGGGGAATCGGTCGACCCGCCGGCGGATCCGGTGGCGAGGAGAGTGGTGAGGCCGCCGGTCGTGGTGCAGGGTGCGGTCGGAGAAGCGGCGGCGGTGCCCACGGTGACACCGGTGAGGGCGAGCGCGGCGGCGCCGAGGGCCGCGACGCGCGAGGCGAGGGACATGGGTGGTGATCTCCTGTCGTTGGGCATTGGCCGGGCCACCGTCGCGGACGCCGGTGAGCGTCGGGTGGCCGCCATGCGACGGTTGTCCGGACGATGGGTGAACGCGCGGCTAGGGTGGCGGCATGGCGATCACCCCGGATTCGAAGAACTGGACCTGGGTGGTGGAAAAGCCGTGCCCCGAATGCGGATTCGATCCCTCGGAGGTCGAGTTCGAGCGGATTCCCGATCGGGTCCGGGCGAACGCGGCGCGGTGGCCCGTGGTGCTCGCCCGGCCCGACGTCGCGGCGCGGCCCGACGACCGGACCTGGTCCGCGCTGGAGTACGGCGCCCACGTGCGCGACGTGTTCCGGATCTTCCGCACGCGGCTCGACCTGATGTTGTCCGAGTCGGACCCGACCTTCGCGAACTGGGACCAGGACGAGACCGCGATCGCGGAGAACTACCGCGCCCAGGACCCGACGACGGTCGCGGCGGATCTGGTCGCGGCGGCCGAGGCGATCGCGGCCGCCTTCGCGGCCGTGCCGGACTCGGCTCGGAGCCGGCGCGGATTGCGCAGTGACGGGTCCGCTTTCACCGTCCGAACCCTCGCCGTGTACTTCCTCCACGACCCGGTCCATCACCTTCATGACGTGCGGGGCTGACAATCGCAACGCGATGACCTGGTAAAACGTAACTACGTTAGACCCTGTTACGAAACTCTTCTAGAACGTGTTCCAAATTGGGGACTTTCCGGCTATGGTGGGCCCTTGTGATCGCCGTCACCTCGATCACCTGTAGCTGCTGTGGACGAAAGGCCGGAACAAGATGAAGACAAAAGGCGCGCTCCTGTGGGGACTGAACGAGCCGTTCTCGGTCGAGGAGATCGAGCTCGGTGACCCTCGTGAGGGCGAGGTCCAGATCCGCATGGAGGCGGCCGGAATGTGCCACTCCGACTACCACATCGTCACCGGCGCCACCCCGATGCCGTCCTTCCCGGTGCTCGCCGGGCACGAGGGCGCGGGCGTCGTCACCAAGGTCGGCCCGAACGTCAAGCGTCTCAAGGAAGGCGACCACGTCGTCCTGTCGTTCATTCCGGCCTGTGGCACCTGCGACCCGTGCCGAAAGGGTCAGTCGAACCTCTGCGATCTGGGCATGGGCCTGCTCACCGGACAGTCCATCTCCGACGGCTCGTACCGCGTTCAGGCTCGCGGCCAGAACGTCATCCCGATGTCGCTGCTCGGGACCTTCTCGCCGTACATGACCGTGCACGAGTTCTCCGCGGTGAAGATCGACGAAGCCATCCCGTTCGACGTCGCCGCCCTCGTCGGTTGCGGTGCAACCACCGGCTGGGGTTCGGCCACCCGCGTCGCGCAGGTGAGCCCGGGCGACACCGTCGCGATCGTCGGCGTCGGCGGCGTCGGCATGTCGGCTCTCCAGGGCGCGGTCGTCTCGGGTGCGCGCAACATCATCGCCATCGACCCCGTCGCGTTCAAGCGCGAGCAGGCACTCAAGTTCGGTGCGACCCACGCCTACGCCAGCCTCGAAGAGGCCATCGTCCCGGTCATGGAACTGACCTGGGGCAAGATGTGCGACAAGGTCATCCTCACCATGGGTGAGATGGACGGCGCGATGATCGATCCCGCGCTGACCCTGACCGCCAAGGCCGGAACCTGCGTCGTCACCTCCATGGGCAAGATGTCCGACATGGACGTGAAGATGAATCTCTTCCTCTTCGCGATGCTGCAGAAGACGCTCAAGGGCAACGTCTTCGGTGGGGCCAACCCGCAGACCGAGATCCCGATGCTCCTCGACCTGTACAAGTCGGGTCAGCTGAACCTGCAGGACATGATCTCCAACACCTACAGCCTCGAGCAGATCAACGAGGGCTACCAGGACATGCTGGACGGCAAGAACCTGCGCGGCGTCATCAAGTACACCGACGCCGATCGCTAGATCGCACACGGCACACCGGCGCCGGGTCGCTCCCAGGAGCGGCCCGGCGCCGTCGTGTCCGGCGTGCGCCGCAGCAGGATTCGGCGACCTCGTACGCTGACGGGATGCACGCACTCGACGCACTCGACACCTGGCCGGTCGACCACGCCGCCGCGGCCGTCATCGGCGCCGACGGCGCCCTCGCGACGGCAGGCGACCAGGATCGCGTGTTCGAGCTGGCGTCGGTGACCAAGTTGCTCGTCGCCTACGGAGTGCTCGTAGCGGTGGAGGAGGGTGCCGTCGACCTCGACACGCCTGCGGGGCCACCCGGCGCCACGGTCCGGCACCTGCTCGCGCACGCCTCGGGGCTCGCATTCGGTGATCGCACCGTGGCGGCGGAACCGGGCGCCAAGCGGATCTACTCGAGCGCAGGGTTCGAGGTGCTCGCCGAACTCGTCGCGTCGGAGAGCGGGATCGCCTTCCCCGACTACCTGCGTGAGGCGGTGTTCGAGCCGCTCGGCATGACCGGGGCCGAACTGTCCGGGCCGGCCGGTCACGGTGCGCGCGCGTCGACCGCGGACCTGACGCGGTTCGCCGCCGAGTTGCTGCGGCCGACGTTGCTCTCCGCGCACACCGTCGCCGAGGCGACGACGGTGCAGTACCCCGGTCTGCGAGGGCTACTGCCCGGCTACGGGGTGCAGCGGCCCAACGACTGGGGGCTCGGCTTCGAGATCCGGGACGGCAAGTCGCCGCACTGGACGGGGCTCACGAACGCCCCGTCGACCTTCGGGCACTTCGGGCAGGCGGGGACGTTCCTCTGGGTCGATCCGACCCGTGACCTGTCCTGCGTCGCCCTCGCCGATCGCGCATTCGGGGACTGGGCGAAGGACGCGTGGCCACCGCTGAGTGACGCCGTCGTCGCGGAATTCGCTCCTCGCTGATTCGTCCCGCTCACAACGAAACTCTCGTTCAACTGGCGCACCACCGGTAACAGGGGGCACACTGTTATCGCGCCGTTGCTCCGCTGCGACGACAGAGGCCGTTGGGGAAGACGACCCTCGTCGACGCTGGAGGTGCCCCGTGCGCGAATTGGATCAGTTCGCCGACGTGACGACCGGTGTGCTTCACGTGCACTCGTCGCCCGCGGCTCTGTGCCCGCACATCGAGTGGGCCCTTGCGGCCACACTCGACTCCCAGGCGAACCTCAAGTGGACCTCCCAACCCGCCTCGTCGGGCCTGCTGCGTGCCACGACGGACTGGATGGGTCCGATCGGCACGGGGGCGCGCCTCGTCAATGCGCTCCGGGCGTGGCCGATGCTCCGCTTCGAGGTGACCGAGGACGCCAGCGAGGGAGTGGACGGTGAGCGCTTCGCACATGCGCCGGGACTCGGCCTGTGGCACGGCGCGATGAGCGCGAACGGCGACGTCATCGTCGGTGAGATGCGACTGCGCACCCTGCTCGCGGAGCACGGTGGGTCCGGCTCGCTCGCACGCGAACTCGAGTTCGCACTCGGTTCCGCCTGGGACGAGGAACTCGAGCCGTACCGGAGCGGCGGTGAAGGCGCCGAGGTGACCTGGCTGCGGCGCAACGTCGGGTAGGCCACGATGAGTCCATGATGGTTCTCGGACTCGTCACGCTCGTCCTTCACGGCACGCTCGCCGGGCTGTATTACGCGTTCTCGATGTCGGTGATGCCGGGACTTCGGGCGGTCGACGCGACCGCGGCCGGAGAGGCGATGCGCGGCATCAATCGAAAGATCCAGACGCCGTGGCTGTTCGTGCCGTTTCTCGGTGCCCCGGTCGCGGCGCTCGTCGCGGGATTCCTGGCATCGGACCCGGCGGCGCCCTGGTACTTCGCCGCGGCAGGCGTCAACCTCGTCGGATCGCTCGTCGTCACCGCCTCGATCAACGTGCCGCTCAACAATGCACTCGACGCCGGACGAATCACCTTCGGTGACTACGCTCCACGCTGGACGGCCTTCAACACGGTGCGTGCGGTCGCGACGGTGGCCTCGCTCGTTCTGGTCGGGGTGGCGCTCACGAGGTGAGAACGCAAACGAGGGTGCGCCCCGGTGGGCACACCCTCGATCGCCTCGGAATCCGCCGTCCTACAGCGGAATGTTCTTGTGCCGTCCACGGCGCGCAGGCGCGGCCGCCAGGGCGGCCGTGAGCATGCTGCGGGTCTGCGCAGGCTCGATCAGTTCGTCGACGACGCCGATCGCGATCGCGCGTCCGACACCGCCCGCGATCGCCTCGTGCTCGGCGGCGAGGCGGTCGTGCAGCGCCTCGCGCTCCTCCTCCGGCGCGGCGGCGAGCGCGCGCTTGTGGAGGATCCCGACAGCGGCCTTGGCACCCATGACGGCGACCTCGGCCTCCGGCCAGGCGTACACCTTGGTTGCACCGAGCGCACGCGAGTTCATGGCGATGTAGGCGCCGCCGTAGATCTTTCGCGTCACCAGCGTGACGCGGGGAACGGTGGCCTCCGCGAACGCGTGCAGCAGCTTGGCGCCGCGCCGGACGACACCCTCCCATTCCTGGCTGACGCCGGGGAGGTAGCCAGGGACGTCGACGATGACGACCAGCGGAATGCCGAACGCGTCGCACAGGCGCACGAAGCGGGCGGCCTTCTCGGCGCTCTCCGAGTTCAGGCAGCCGCCGAGGCGCAGCGGATTGTTCGCGATCACGCCGACGGTGCGGCCGCCCATCCGGCCGATGCCGGTGACGATGCTGCGGGCCCAGTTGCCCTGCAACTCTTCGAGGGTGGACTCGCCGTCGACGTTGTCGAGCAGCTCGTGGACGATCGGCCGCACGTCGTAGGCGCGCTTGGCCGACTCGGGCATCAGCGCCCGCAGGTCGGTGTCGCCGCGACGGGCCGCGTTCTGGTCGAACTCGCCCTGGTCGGCGATCATCGACACGAGCCGGCGGGCGCGGTGCAGGGCGTCGAGTTCGTCGCGCGCCGCGATGTGTGCGACACCCGACTTCTTGGTGTGTGTCGCCGGTCCGCCGAGGGACTCCATGTCCACTTGCTCGCCGGTCACCGAACGCACGACGTCGGGACCGGTGACGAACACGCGACCTTCGGGCGCCATGATCACGACGTCCGTCAGCGCCGGACCGTAGGCTGCGCCGCCCGCGGCGAAGCCGAGGACGACGGAAATCTGGGGGACGAGGCCGGACGCGCGGACCATGGCCTCGAACACGAGGCCGACGGCGTGCAGGGCTTGGACGCCCTCCGCCAGGCGGGCCCCGCCCGAGTGCCAGATTCCGACGACGGGGACCTGCTCTTCGATCGCGGTGTCGATCGCCGCGACGATGTGCTTGCAGCCTTCCACGCCCATCGCGCCGCCCATGACGGTGGCGTCGGAGCAGTAGGCGACGGTGCGGACGCCGTCGATCTCACCGGACGCGGCCAGCACACCCGACTTGTCGCGGGGGTGGAGCGTGACGGTGGTGCCGGCGTCGAACAGCTTCTCGAGCCGGGCCAGGGGATCGCGGGGGTCGAGCTGCGAATCGGATCTGGTGATCGGATCAAGAATGGTCATCGCCGGTCCTCCTTCAATGCGAGCCGCTGACTGCGGAGTGGGTGGTGAGGGGCCCGGTGGATTGCCGAGCCCCTCACCGTCGAACGTCGAGCCGATCCGTCAGGCGCGGCCGAAGGCGAGCGCAACGTTGTGCCCACCGAATCCGAACGAGTTGTTGAGTGCGAAGTCGATCTGACCGTTGCGGGCCTCGCCCGCGACGACGTCGAGATCGATTTCTGGATCCTGATTCTCGAGATTGAGCGTGGGGGGAATGACCCCGTCACGCACACTCAGGACCGTGAGCACTGCCTCGAGCGCACCGACGGCGCCGATCGAGTGCCCGAGTGCGGACTTCGGTGCGTACACCGCGGTGTGATTGCCGACGGCAGCGTTGATTGCCTTCGCCTCCGCGATGTCACCGATCGGGGTGGCGGTCGCGTGGGCGTTGACGAACGAGATGTCCGACTTCGACAGCCCGGCGGACTGGATGGCCCGGGTCATCGCCCGCGCCGCTCCGGTGCCCTCGGGGTGCGGTGCCACGATGTGGTAGCCGTCCGAGGTGATGCCCGCACCCAGCAGTCGTGCGTGGATGGTGGCACCGCGAGCCTTCGCGTGCTCCTCGGTCTCGAGGACCATCATCGCGCCGGCCTCGCCGAAGACGAAGCCGTCACGATCCTTGTCGAACGGGCGCGACGCACCCGCGGGATCGTCGTTGCGCGTGCTCAGCGCCCTCATCATCGCGAAGCTGGCCGTTGCGACGGCATCGAGTTGCCCCTCGACACCACCGGCCACCACGATGTCGGCGTCGCCGAGGGCGATCATCCGGTACGCGTGCGCAATGGCCTCGGACCCCGACGAACAGGCGGACACCGGTGTGATGACGCCGGCACGAGCGCCGAGTTCGAGTCCGACGGTGGCCGACGGACCGTTCGGCATGACCATCTGAACAGCGAACGGGGACACCTTGCGGTACCCGCCGGTGTTCAGCTTGTCCACCGCGTCGATGAGGGCTTCGCCGCCACCGAGTCCGGTGCCGATCACGACGCCGAGGCGATCCTTGTCCACCTCCGGGCTGCCCGCGGACTGCCAGACCGCCCGGCTGAGGGTAAGCGCCACACGCTCGGCGAACGCCATCCGGCGAACCTCGACGCGGGAAAGGCCCTCGTCGGGGCTCACCTTGAGGCGACCGCCGATACGCACGGGGAGGTCGTACTCGTCGACGAATCCGTCGAGCGTGCCGATCCCGCTCTCACCGGCGAGCAGCGACTTCCACGTGGCATCCACGTCACCCGCGAGCGATGTCGTGGCAGCGAGGCTGGTGACGACGACGTTGGGCAACGTGCGGGGAGAGGTGGAGGACACGTCGGGGCTCACTCGCCGTCGGTGGAGCCGGTCTGGATGCCCTCGGCCTCGAGCTTCTGGATGTAGGCGACGGCGTCACCGACGGTGCGCAGGCTGGCGAGATCCTCGTCCGGGATCTTGACGCCGTACTTGTCCTCGGTCTGGACGGCGATCTCGACCATGGACAGCGAGTCGATGTCGAGGTCGTCGACGAAGGACTTCTCGATGGTCACCTCGGACGGCTCGATACCGGTGACCTCCTCGATGATCTCCGCGAGACCGGCGATGATGTCTTCCTGGTTGTGCGCCACGGGGTGGCTCCCTTCATTGGTGTGTTTATTTTCGGGTCCTGCGTTCGGCCGATATCTCTACCGGCCGAGTGATGCAAGCATTGGTGTACTTCGAGCACGGCATGGGGCCGTGACGAGTCAGGCCGGCTGTGCGAGCTGCGCGAGCGCGTCCAGGTCGGCGGGGGTCTTCAGGGCGAGCGTGGGGGTGCCCTTCATCTCGCGCTTGGCGATACCCACCAGCGTTCCGGCGGGCGGCAGCTCGACGACCGCGGACGCCTCGACGTCACGGAGGTAGGCGCTGCACAGATCCCACCGCACGGGGCGGGTGACCTGAGCCGCGAGCTTCGCGAGGGCATCGGCGCCCGAGATGACCGGCTGCCCGTCCGCGTTGGACAGCAGCGTCTGGGTCGGGTCGTTCGGCACGATCCTCGAGGCCGCTTCCGTCACAGCGTCCTGGGCCGGGCCCATGAACCGGGTGTGGAATGCGCCGGCGACGGGCAGTGCACGCACCCGCGCCTTCTCCGGCGGGTTCGCCGCGAGCTCGTCGAGCTGCGTCAGCAGTCCGGCCGCGACGATCTGCCCGGCGGCGTTGCGGTTGGCCGGCTCGAGGTCGAGTTCGGCCAGTCGGGCGAGGACGGCCTCCTCGTCGCCACCGAGGACCGCGGACATGCCAGTCGGCTCGAGGGCGCACGCCTTCGCCATCTCCGATCCGCGGATCGCGGCGAGTGTGACGGCGTCGTCGGCGGTGATGACGCCGGCGATCGCGGCCGCGGCGAGTTCGCCGACGGAGTGGCCGGCTGCGATGAACTCCGCGGGGAGTTCGCCGCGGCGCTCGAGCTCCTCGAACGCGAGGAGCGCGGACGCCACGACCAGAGGCTGGGTCACCGCGGTGTCGGTGATCTCCTCTGCGGTGGCGGTGGTGCCGAGGCGGACGAGATCGAGTCCAGCCGCCTTCGACCAGATCGCAAGGCGATCAGCGGTGCCCGGCAACTCCAGCCAAGGGCTGAGCATGCCGGGGCTTTGGGACCCCTGACCCGGGGCGAGCATCGCAATCACAGGAATAAGGGAACACTGAGAGGGCGGTTCTGCGGGGTGTTGTTGACGATGAACCTTCGACAAGTGTTTTAGAGGGTTCCAACAAAACTCCTAGTCGGCGGCCGCCATCGTTGTTGGCCTTTGTGCCGTTACAGCCGGTTCCCCTGACTTGTTACAGATGTTACTGCTGTGACTGAATGGAATGGTTCGTGATGGTTTCGAGTCAGTCTTCCCACTGTTGCCGCAATACGGAGTACGTAGGCGTCCCTGGGGTTGGTGGGATCCCTGCCGGTCACCTCCGCGATTTTCTTCAGGCGATATCTCACAGTATTTGGATGGACGAACAGTTGCCGTGCGCAGGTCTCGACCGCGGCGCCGCAGTCGAGGTAGGCGTCCAGGGTGTCCGACAGAGCCGAGCCGGAATCCTCCAGCGGTCGCACCAGCTGGTCGTAGAGGGCGTCGAGGGCGGCCCGATCGCCGAGCAGCGCCCGCTCGGGCAGTAGTTCGGCCGCGTGCACGGGTCGGGGGGCACCCCGCCAGCCCGGCACGGCGTCCATGCCTGCCAGCGCCTCCACCGCGCTGAAGTGCGCCGCGCCGAGCGTCCCCGTCGTCGGGCCGATCACGACGGGCCCCGGTGAGAACGCCGCGAGCAGGTCGCCCAGGAACGGTCTGTTCTCGGCAGTCGGCCGCATGTCGCCGCTCACCACGGTGACCAGGCGCGACCCCTGCACGACCGCGAGTGCGGCGCGACCGTGGCGCCCGGCGACGGTGTGCACGGTGCCGACCACGGACACACCCTGGTCGGGGGGCGGTGTACCGACGAGGACGGTCGCCGGGGCGTTCGCGTCCCAGTTCAGGGTTGCCGCCCGCGAGAGCATGTCCGGGCCGGTGTCCCCGCGCACCACCGCGTCGACCACGAGCGCCTCGAGGCGTGTGTCCCACGCACCCCGGGACTCCGCGGCGCTGGCGTACACCGACGCCGCGGTGAAGCCCAGTTCACGGCCGTACCGCAACACCGCCTCGGTCAGCGCGACCAGTTGCTGCTCGTTGCGGGCGAGCGCGGGAAGCCACTGTTCGAAGAACTCCATCGCGACACGCACCATGTCGACCGTCTGGCGGAGGGTCAACCGCCGGGCCAGGTCCTGCGGAATCACCTGGAAGGCGTCGAGGCTGAACCGCATGTCGCTGTCCGCGGGGTTCTGCAGCCAGTCCAGGAAGTTGACGATCGCGGTCTGTACCAGCAGTTGCACGCTGGCCCGCTGATCGGCGTCGAGGTCGTCGAAGAACGGCAGCTGCGTCTGCATCGACGAGACCGCCTCGGTGGACAGTCGGCCCGAGAATTGCTTGACCCGGCGCAGCAGCGCGTCGGGCAGCGGATCGCGCTGTACGCGCCGCCGCGCGAATGGTGGCGGCGCGATCGGTGCCCGTGCGGGCGTCGGTTCCGCGGCCTCGGAGCCGTCACGCGGGTCGGTCGGCTCGGCGTGTGGGGCCGCGTCCTGATCACCCATGACACCGAAACCTACGCCACCGGGTCCCGGAGATGTGCGACACACGGTGGCCGGGCACCGACTGTTACAACGGCGGCGCCCCGCCACCGTGACCGGTGGCGGGGCGCTCGTGGGCTGTCGGATCAGGCGCTGCCGGGATCCTTCATCGACGTCGGCGCGGCGAGCACGTCGTCGATGCGGTACTGCTTGGCCGCGGCGGCAGGGGTGTTGTGCTCGACCTTCCCGGCGCGGGCGAGGCCGGCGAGCGCCGCCACCGCGATCGACTCGGCGTCGACGTTGAAGTAGCGGCGGGCGGCCGTGCGGGTGTCGGAGAAGCCGAACCCGTCGGTGCCGAGGGTGGTGTAGTCGCCGGGCACCCACTGCCGGATCTGGTCCGGTACCGCGCGCATCCAGTCGGAGGCGGCCACGAACGGGCCCTCGGCGTCGGCGAGCACGGAGGCGACGTACGGCACCGGTGCCGGCTGGTCCGGATTGCGCAGGGCCTCGCGGTCGCACTCGATGCCCTCGCGGCGCAGCTCGCCCCACGACGTCACCGACCACACGTCCGCGGCGACACCCCAGTCGTCGGCGAGCAGCTGTGCGGCGCGCAGGCCCTCCGGCATTCCGACGCCGGACACGAGGATCTGGGCGCGCGGTCCCGTTCCCTCTGCTCGCTGGTACAGGTAGATGCCGTTGAGGAGGCCGTCGACGTCCAGGTCCTCGGGCTCTGCCGGTTGCACGTACGGCTCGTTGTAGATCGTCAGGTAGTAGAAGACGTTCTCGCCGCCGAATCCGGGGACTCCCGGGGTGCCGCCGAACATGCGGCGGATGCCGTCCCGGACGATGTGCGCGATCTCGTAGGAGAAGGCGGGGTCGTAGGTGACGGCCGCGGGGTTGGTCGACGCGAGCAGCAGCGAGTGGCCGTCGGCGTGCTGCAGGCCCTCACCGGTGAGGGTCGTGCGGCCGGCGGTGGCGCCGAGGACGAATCCGCGGGTCATCTGGTCGGCGGCCGCCCAGAAGCCGTCGCCGGTCCGCTGGAAGCCGAACATCGAATAGAAGATGTACAGCGGGATCATCGGCTCGCCGTGGGTGGCGTAGGAGGTGCCGACCGCCGTGAACGACGATGTCGATCCGGCCTCGTTGATGCCCTCGTGCAGGATCTGGCCGACGCTCGATTCCTTGTAGGCGAGCATCAGCTCCGCGTCGACGGACGTGTAGAGCTGTCCGTTGCGGTTGTAGATCTTCAGCGACGGGAACCACGAGTCCATACCGAAGGTGCGGGCCTCGTCCGGGATGATCGGCACGATGCGGTGACCGATCTCCTTGTCCCGCAACAGTTCCTTGATGACACGCACCAGCGCCATCGTCGTCGCCACCTCCTGCTTGCCGGATCCCTTGCGGATCGGGTCGAGGGCGGAGATGTCCGGCACCGGCAGCGGGGCGGCGTCGGTGTTCCGGGACGGCAGGAACCCGCCGAGCGCCTTGCGGCGGTCGAGCATGTACCGGATCTCCGGGGCGTCCGGGCCGGGGTGGTAGTACGGCGGCAGGTACGGGTCCTTCTCCAACTCGGCGTCGGAGATCGGGATGCGCTGCAGGTCGCGGAACGCCTTGAGGTCGTCGAGCGTCAGCTTCTTCATCTGGTGGGTCGCGTTGCGGCCCTCGAAGTGCTTGCCGAGGGTGTAGCCCTTGATGGTGTGGGCCAGGATCACCGTCGGCTGGCCCTTGTGCGCCATCGCCGCCGCATACGCCGCGTGGATCTTGCGGTAGTCGTGACCGCCGCGCTTGAGGTTCCAGATCTCCTGGTCGGAGAGGTCCTTGACGAGTTCCTTGGTGCGCGGGTCGCGGCCGAAGAAGTGTTCGCGGACGTAGCCGCCGTCGTTGGCCTTGTACGTCTGGTAGTCGCCGTCGGGGGTGACGTTCATGAGGTTGACCAGGGCGCCGTCCTTGTCGGCGTGCAGCAGCGAATCCCATTCGCGGCCCCAGACGACCTTGATGACGTTCCAGCCGGCGCCGCGGAAGAAGGACTCGAGTTCCTGGATGATCTTGCCGTTGCCGCGGACGGGCCCGTCGAGGCGCTGCAGGTTGCAGTTCACGACGAAGGTGAGGTTGTCGAGCCCCTCGGTGGCGGCGACGTGCGCCAGACCGCGCGATTCGGGTTCGTCCATCTCGCCGTCGCCGAGGAACGCCCACACGTGTTGCTGCGAGGTGTCCTTGAGGCCGCGGTCGTGCAGGTAGTGGTTGAATCGGGCCTGGTAGATGGCGTTCATCGGGCCCAGGCCCATGGACACCGTGGGGAACTCCCAGAACTCGGGCAGGAGCCGCGGGTGCGGGTACGACGGGAGGCCGCCGCCTGCGTCGGCGTGGCTGGCCTCCTGACGGAAACCGTCCATCTGCGAGGCCGGGATGCGGCCCTCGAGGAAGGCGCGGGCGTAGATGCCGGGGGAGGCGTGGCCCTGGATGAAGATGTGGTCGCCGCCGCCGGGGTGGTCCTTGCCGCGGAAGAAGTGGTTGAACCCGACCTCGTAGAGCGCGGCCGACGACGCGTAGGTGGAGATGTGACCGCCGACGCCGACGCCGGGGCGCTGCGCCCGGTGCACCATGATGGCCGCGTTCCAGCGGATCCAGGCGCGGTAGCGGCGCTCGACCTCCTCGTCGCCGGGGAACCACGGCTCGTTCTCGGTCGGAATGGTGTTGACGAAATCGGTGGACGTCAGTGCGGGGATGGCGACGCGGTTCTCGCCTGCGCGCTCGAGCAGTCGCAGCATCAGGTATCTGGCGCGCGCGGGCCCCGACCGTTCGAGCAGGTCGTCGAAGCTCTCGATCCATTCACCGGTTTCGTCCGGATCGATGTCGGGGAGATACGACGCGACGCCCTCTCGGATGACGCGGACCCGGCCGTCGGAACCGGGTGTGGGACCGGGTGTTGCTGGAGATACCGGGTCCTGGATCTGCTCGGACAACATTTGCTCCTCATCGCGGTGGGCGCTCGGTGTGGCGCCCGTTCCATTCCGGTTCGCCAACTGTGACGGCGTCCCGGTTCGTTCATGATGGTGACCTGTGTCCAATCCTGCCAAACCCGGTCGCCGGTTGCGCGTGGGAGTCTCGATCGCCGGGCGTCTGACCACCGGAAGCCGCGAATCGGGACATTAGTTGGGGCAAATCGGCGCGGCCCGCTTGCGCGAGCGGCCCTGAGCATGTTCGCTTTCACTACCGATCAACACCGATCGGGAAGCTGGAGGTTCAGCTGTTCGACTTAGAGGAGGACACCACCGTGGTCGCCGCGGCCGACGCTCAGAGTTACATCCAGAAGCTGGGCATCACCGAAGACATGGCTGTGCAGGAACTGGGTTGGGACGAGGACACCGACGACGACCTGCGGTCCGCGGTGGAAGACGTCATCGGCGGGGAGATGCTCGACGAGGACTCCGACGAGGTGATCGACGTCGTCCTGCTGTGGTGGCGGGACGGTGACGGCGATCTGGTGGATGCGCTCATGGACGCGATCGGTCCGCTCGCCGACGAGGGATTCGTCTGGGTGTTGACCCCGAAGACCGGGCAATCCGGGCACGTCGAGCCGAGCGAGATCGCCGAGTCGGCGCCGACCGCAGGGCTGACGCAGACCTCCGCCGCCAATCTGGGATCCTGGTCGGGAAGCCGCCTGGTGCAGCCGAAGGCACGTCCCGCCAAGCGCTGACGGACGCGGTAGCACCGGCTTCACCACCCGAGATTCGAGGAGTTCGTCATGCCG
The DNA here is from genome assembly GCF_042681175.1 of Rhodococcus gannanensis. Lineage (NCBI taxonomy): Bacteria > Bacillati > Actinomycetota > Actinomycetes > Mycobacteriales > Nocardiaceae > Rhodococcus > Rhodococcus gannanensis. The sequence continues at coordinate 436,432 of NZ_JBHUFB010000010.1, read as the reverse complement.
TTGGCCGTCGGTACCGTCGCGCCCGATTTCACGCTCAAGGACCAGAACAACCAGGAAGTGACGCTTTCCGACTACCGCGGAAAGAAGAACGTCCTCGTCGTGTTCTACCCGTTGGCGTTCACCGGAACGTGCCAGGGCGAGCTGTGCAAGGTACGTGACACGCTCCCGACCTTCGAGAACGACGACACCGCTGTCGTCGCCATCTCCGTCGGGCCCCCGCCGACCCACAAGATCTGGGCCGCGGAACAGGGGTACACGTTCCCGCTGCTGTCCGACTTCTGGCCCCACGGCGCGGTCTCGCAGGCGTATGACGTCTTCAACGAGAAGGCCGGGTTCCCGAACCGCGGAACCTTCGTCGTCGACAAGGAGGGCGTCATCCGGTTCGCCGAGATGAACGGCCCCGGAGAGGCCCGTGACCAGGGGGCTTGGGAGAAAGCGCTCGCCGCGCTAGATTCCTGAGTGCAACTCGGCGTGCGGTCCGGCACCGCGCGCCGGGTTTCGGGCGTGTAGCTCAGTGGTAGAGCTCTGGTTTTACACACCAGCGGTCGCAGGTTCGATACCTGTCGCGCCCACCCGAGAATCCCGCACCCCCACGGTGCGGGATTCTGCGTCTTCCGCTCAACCGGGGTACTGGTCGCTCCACCAGGCTCCTTCGGATGCCAGTCGATTCGCGACGGACTCGGGCATGGTCGAGCAGCTGTCGGGGTCGTCGAGCGGGTTGTTGTCGCTCGCGGAGTCGAGGATGCCGACCGTTTCCACGGTGCCCTCCCACCCGCCCATCTCCTCGACCCGCTGCGGCACCTTCGTGCGCGCCCGCGTCACGGTGCTGGCGACGACCCACTGGCCGTCGCTGGTGATGTCCACGCCGCCCCCGGGGGCTCGCTTCGCGTCCTCGCCGAGGGGTAGCAGACCCGCCAGAGTCGCTGCGTCCGCGCCGTTTCCGTCCCAGGGCGGGCGGTTGAAGTAGTACCAGCTCGCGGCGCAGATGCCGTACAGGTTCGGTCCGAACTGCGCGTAGTTCAGGTACAGCTCGAGCTGCCTGCGATCCCCGATCAGGTTGAACGGCCATGCCAGTACCGCCTCGACACCCTTGCGGACGGCTTTGGTGACGACCCACTCGCCCCGGAACAGGAAGATGTTCTTCACGAGTTGCTGCGGGATCGTCGATCCCGAGTTGTCCTCGCCGGTACCGAGATAATTCGTCGTGCGATCGACGAACTCGCCCAGGTGGTACGGACCCGTGCGGGTGCCGAGCTTCGCGTCCTCGTGGACGATGACCGCGGCGACGTAGTGCCTGCTGATGTAGTCGAGGGAGACGTCCTGGAAGACGGTCGGGCCGTCGGCCTCGTCGGTCAGCATGAACAGCGTCCGGGGCGGTGTCGCGACGCGGTACACGATCGGCATCAGGACGCAGAGGGCGAGGAACGCGGCCATCCCGCGCAGCCCCCAGCCGATCGAGGACCGGCGGAGTCGATCCCAGTCCGGTTTCCCGGGCGGAGGCGGTGGCGGTGTGCCCGGACGGACCTCGTCCGGGGGAAAGACAGGCGGCGAGCCGGGGGGAGTGGTGACGACCGAGGACGGTGGTGGCGATGACGGCCACATCGGTGGGCGCCGGCGTTCGACCCGGGGTCCAGGCGTCCCGCTGCCCGGTCGAGGTGGCGTCGGTTGCGGTCCAGGCCATCGTTGTGGTGGTTCGCCCTGCGGGACCGGCGGGGTCGGCAGGGGGTTCCGGCTGTCGCCTGGACGTATTCTCATGACTCCTCGGGTGGCGGTGGTGCGGGGCATCCGAATCTGGCGGATCGCCGTGACGACGATGGTAGCCGCGGTCGAACCGTCCGATTCTCACGCGGCCGCTGCCTGCGACAGCGCCGGTCTCCGCGTTCGTCGCGCGAGCGAGAAGTGCTCGCGCGCGGTCGATACGGAGTGATGTCTGTCGTGGAGCCGACGGCCTCGGCGCAGCCTGAGGCCGGCGAATCCGCCCCCGCGTGGTTGCGAACCCCCGGCACCGTGCGTGCGCCGGGCTACCTCACTTGTAGAAGCCGTCGCGCAGGTTGATCCCGTGCTCGACCCACACCTTGAGCGCGGCGAGCATTCCGGTCCATCCCATGCAGTTGCCGAAGGCGTTCTTCGCGCCTTCTTCGGTCGGCTGCCACGACGACTCCGTGATCGAGACGCGGGTGCGGGTGTCGTCGTCCACGGGTTCGAACTCGAACGTCGTCGTGGTGGTGCCGGTCGCTGACGTCGTTGCGGACCCGTCCCATTCGACGACGATGCGGCGCGGTGGGTCGGCGTCGACGACCGTGACCGGGAAGGCGCCGGGGAAGTCGTGGAAATCCCAGGTGACGTCGGAACCTGGTTCGAGGCGGCCGCGCGCACCGCCGGTGGTGAAGTACTTCGACAGTTGCTCCGGGTCGGCGACTGCTTCGTAGACCTGTGCGCGTGGTCGGGCGACGTGACCGGAGACGCTGAACGTCAATTCGGTGAGCGGGCTGTCATCTGCCATGGGTCAAGAATTCACGATGGATGCTGCGGTGGCCAGGGCCTGTGCGCACTTCTGGTAGCTCCAGCTACCAGAAGTGCGCACAGGCCTAGCCGCGGAAGGTCTTGCGGTAGGCGGACGGCGACACCCCGAGCTGTGCGGCCATGTGCTGGCGCAGGGACGTCGCGGTTCCGAAACCGGCGTCGGAGGCGACGGCGTCGACGGACCGGTCGGTGGTCTCGAGCAGTCGCCGGGCGTGGTCGACCCGCTGTGTGATCAGCCACTGCGTCGGGGTGGTGCCGGTCTCGTCGGCGAAGCGGCGGGTGAAGGTGCGCACGCTCATGTTGGCGTGCCCGGCGAGCCGGGTCAGGGTGAGCGGTTCGTGCAGGTTGGCCGCGGCCCAGTCCCGCGTCGCTGCAGTCGAATCCGCGGACCGGGCGGGAAGCGGCCGGTCGATGAACTGGGCCTGTCCGCCGTCCCGCCATGCCGGGATCACCGACCGTTTCGCGACACGGGTCGCCACCTCGGCGCCATGGTCGCGGCGCACGATGTGCAGGCAGAGGTCGAGCCCGGCAGCGACACCGGCCGAGGTGAGGACGTCCCCCTCGTCGACGTAGAGCACGTTCGGGTCCACCTGCACCTGCGGATAGGCGGCCTGGAAGTGGTCGGCGTGCCACCAGTGGGTGGTCGCCCGCCGTCCGTCCAGCAGTCCCGCCGCTGCCAGGACGTACGACGCGATACAGATCGAGACGTACCGGCTTCCGGGTCGAACGTGGTCCAGCGCCGCCGCGATCGGCGCGGGGAGCGTTCCTTCGTAGGCGCTGCCCAGATCGTGCGACGCGGGAATCACCACGGTGTCCGCGGTCGCAAGCAGTTCCGGTCCGTGGTCCACGGCGACCGTGAAATCGGCGTCCGTCCGCACCGGGGCACCGTCGGCGGTGCAGGTGAGCACCTCGTACAGGAGATCGCCTGAAGGGCCTTTCGCGGCTCCGAACACGCGTGCGGGGATGCCGAGCTCGAACGGGATCACCCCGTCCAGCGCCAGGACCACCACGCGATGCATGGCTGGATTCTTTCACATATTGGCATTCAGGCCAATGGTTCGTCCGGGTCACGATCGAGCAGACTGATCGCCGTGACCTCCGAACTCGCGCCCGACCGGCCCACCGCGACGGGTGGTCGCTTCCGCCTGCACCCCGCCTGGCTCGTCGCCGCCGTCGCCTTCCTCGCCCTCGTCGGCGCCGCGGGATTCCGGGCGGCGCCGTCGATCCTCATCGACCCGCTGCACGCCGAGTTCGGATGGTCGCGGGCCGCGATCGCGTCGGCGGTGTCCGTCAACCTCGTCCTGTACGGGCTGACGGCACCGTTCGCAGCCGCGCTCATGGAACGGTTCGGGCTGCGGCGGGTGGTGTCGTTCGCCCTGCTGCTCGTCGCGGCAGGCAGCGGACTGACAGTGTTCATGACCGAGCAGTGGCAACTCGTGCTGCTGTGGGGTGTGCTCGTCGGCCTCGGCACGGGCTCGATGGCACTCGCCTTCGTCGCGACCGTCGTCGACCGCTGGTTCGTCGCCCGGCGCGGACTCGTCACCGGCGTCCTCACCGCGGGCGGTGCGGCCGGACAGTTGGTGTTCCTTCCCGTGCTCGCGATGATCTCCGAGCGGTACTCGTGGCAGGTGGTGGCACTGACCGTCGCGTTCGCGGCACTCGCCGTCGTCCCCCTGGTCGTGCTGTTCCTGCGCGACCGCCCGAGCGAAGTCGGGTTGCAGCCGTACGGAGCGCCGGACGGGTACGCGGCGCCCACGCCCGTCATCGCCGGTCGAGGTGGCGCCGTCGGGCGCGCACTCTCGGTTCTCGGATCGGCCGCACGGACCCGCGTCTTCTGGCTGCTCGCAGGCACGTTCGCGATCTGCGGCGCCAGCACCAACGGGCTCGTCGGAACGCACTTCGTACCCGCCGCCCACGACCACGGGATGCCGACCACCGCGGCCGCGAGCCTGCTCGCCGTCATCGGCATCTTCGACGTGGTGGGCACGATCGCTTCCGGCTGGTTCACCGACCGATTCGATCCGCGAATCCTGCTGGGCGTCTACTACCTGTTGCGCGGGGTGTCCCTCGCGTTCCTGCCCATCCTGTTCGCCGACAGTGTGCACCCGCCCATGATCGCGTTCGTGATCTTCTACGGGCTGGACTGGGTCGCCACGGTGCCGCCGACGATAGCGCTGTGCCGCACGCACTTCGGTGCGGATTCGCCGATCGTGTTCGGCTGGGTCTTCGCATCACACCAGATCGGCGCCGGGATCGTCGCCTTCCTCGCCGGGCTGGTACGGGACGAGCTCGGCGGGTACGACGCCGCGTTCTTCGTCGCCGGGGGACTGTGCGCGATCGCGGCGGTGATGGCGCTGGCCGTGTCCCGCACCGTCCGAGAGCCGGCGGTGCGGTGAGGTGGTCTAGACGAGATCGACCGTCGTGATGCAGGTCGGGTCGTCCGGACCCGTGCCGACCGTCGTCCGGCCGGTGCGTCCGGCGTACTCGACCACCACGTCGGCCTCGATGTCTCGCGGGAGCCAGAGGCCGACGAAACCGTTGTCGTAGGTGCGGGTCGTCGAGTCCGCCAGGACGGCCCCGTCGGCGCGGTTGGTCGCCAGCACCCGGACGGGCTCGTCGCGGAGCTCGCCGAGGCACGTGGTGAGGCTGTGGAAGTAGCACTCGTGCGTAGTGCCCACGTAGGGGGCGATGGACAGGTAGAACTCGTCGACGGGAAGAGGGACGGCCGTTTCCGGGCCCTCGTCGTCGGATACGAGCACGGCGTCGGGTCGGACCGACGCGATCAACCCGTCCGGACGATCCGCGACGGGCATCGTGTCGAGTCGTTCGATCAGCGCCCGGCCGTCGAGGCCGTTCAGCCCGTTCGCGGAGAGTGCGTCCGGTGCAGGCGGGACCGGATCGGCCGAGCATGCCGTCAGGGACAGTGCGCCGACGGAGAGGGCGGCCGCGAGCAGGTACTTCGAGCGCATCGGGAAACGTGCCATGACCACACGGTATCCGGCGTGTCCGCTTTGCCGGTTTCGGGGTGGGGTGGATGAGGATGGAGAGACGTGGATCACGTCTGACCTGCGGAAAGTGCGGGATGTCACAGGCGGAGTTCACGTTGCATTCACCGTGGGATGCGGTCGGGTCACTACCGTGATGTGAAGGGCGGTTCGCTGGCGTTGGAGAAGCCCGAGGGCGCCACGAACGCCCGCCTGCAATCGTCCGACATCTGCCCACGGAGGTGCCCATGACGCTCCTCGCAGTGCTGACGCTGATCTTCGCGCCCGTGTGCGTGATCGCCGCCTACGCCACCGTGTGCGCCGTGTACCTGCTGGAGTTGCGCCGCAACGAGCGAGAGCAGGCAGCCGCGCAGGTTCCCACCCGCCCGACACCGGACATCTCATTGCGGTCGCGGCGCCGTCAGCCCTTCTCGGGTCCGAGGTCGTGGCGCTCCAGGAAGTCCAGTGCGAGGTCCGCCACCTCGCGCCAGCCGTCGTCGCCGGCCAGTGAGTGGCCGCGATCGGGCAACACCGCGTACTCGGTGGCGCCAGTGTTGCGTCGCTGAATGTTGTACTCCGACTTCACGATCGACTCGGGAACCATCCGGTCCTGACCGCCCGCCACGATCAGCAGTGGACCCCGTGCCGTCCGTGTGTCGATCTTCGCGGGGCTGCCGAATGCGACATTGGCGAGCGCCGCCTGGAACAGGGGTCGCGCAGGGGCCGGGATCGAGTGGGCGTCGAACAACCGGTCCGACTCCTCGCGCGAGATCGCGTTCGCGAAGCTGCGGTGGAACGACTCCGGGGTGTGCGTCCACGTCTTGTTCCGTAACAGCGGATTCCGCAGGATCGGCATGACGCTGCGCACCTGGTCGAGGGGGAGTCGCAGGACGCCCTTGAACTGGGCGGGGGCGATCGCCACCGCACCGCGCACCCCGCCGTCGCCGAGCAGCTTCTGCGCGATCAGGCCACCGAAGGAATGGCCGACGACGATCGGCTGCGAGGGCAGGGCGTCGATCACGGTCCGGTAGTGGCGCGTCACCTCGGCGATGCCGACTCCGCCCAGCCGGTCGGGATTCTCGCGTGTCGCGACCGCCGAGTCGCCGTCGCCGGGCCACCCCGGCGTGATCGGCACGTAGCCACGTGCGGCGAACAGTTCGGTCCACGGCTGCCAACTGCTCGAGTGCATCCACAGCCCGTGCACGAACACCACGGGGATCGGGTCGGACTCCATGGACGCTCCTCGGCTCGACGTTTCGTCCAGCGTAGAACGGCGACGCCGTTATCGTGACGCGGTGCGTTTCATCACGATCGTCCAGGCGTCCCCGTTCGTCCCGGTGTGGTTGCGGATTCTGCTGCTGCTCGCTGCCGGAGCGCGTGTCTGGGGTGCGGGCATCTACTCCGGATGTCACTTCGGCGGCAAGGACATTCGGATGGGGCTCGGCACCTTCGTCAATCGGGGTGTGCTGTTCGACGGGACCGCGCCGATCACCCTGGGCACCCAGGTCGCGGTCGGACACGGGGCCAGGTTCATCACCAGCACTCACGAGATCGGCCCCGAGGACGGACGGGGTGGACGGGTCCGCAACCTGCCGATCACCATCGGTGACGGGTGCTGGATCGGCGCGGGAGCGATCGTGCTGCCCGGAGTCACCGTCGGCCCGGGTTGCATCGTCGGGGCTGGTGCCGTCGTCACCCGTGATTGTGAACCCAACGGTCTCTACGCGGGCAACCCCGCCCGGCGGGTGCGGGACCTGCCGGTTGGTGCCGCACGATCCGGACTGCCCGGCTGAGAGCGGGCTCGTTCCGGCCGAGCAGTCGTCACGCCGAATTCTTCTTCTTTCGCTTCGCCCGCTTCTTCTTGCGGGCCTTGGCCTTGGAGCCGCGACGACATGTGGCGGTCGCCGACGACGGATCCGCATCGGCGGACCGATCCGGCGCAGGCGGAACGAGGGTGCGGGCCAGCTCGCGGCGCAAGCTGTCCATCAGCTCGGGGGAGCGGAGCAGGAACGTGGCCTCCTGAAGGGCCGTGTAGTGGGCGAGAGAGACGAGCACCGCGCTGTCCGTCTTGCCCGTGATCTCGACCGCGACGGTGCCGGTGTTGACCTCGTGGACGAGGGACGCCAAGCGCTTGCCCGCGGACTTCACCGTGGTCGCTGCCACCGCTGTCGACTCCCATCCCCTGCTGATCGTGTCGTCGGGCATCTTCGCATCGCCCGTGCCGGTTGCGGCCACGGACACGACGGGCGGCCGAATCGAGAGCACACGGGATTGATAGAACTGGTGCCGTGAACAGGCCCCACATCTCCGCACGCGCGACAGGTATCGTCCTGGGATACGCGGCCGACCGGGTGTTCGCCGACCCGACCCGGCGGCACCCCGTCGCAGGGTTCGGACTGGCGGCGGCCGCACTGGAGAACCACACGCATCGCGATTCCCGTCCGGCAGGTGCGGGCCATACGGCGCTGCTCACCGGCGCGGTGGTCGCAGGCGCGGTCGTCGCGGGCCGGCTGACGCGCGGCCTCGGCTGGGCGGGGGAGGCGGCGCTCGTCGCGGCCGCGACCTGGACCGCGCTCGGCGGTACGTCGCTGTCGCGGGTAGGGGACCGGATGGCCGACCGGCTCGACGCGGGAGACCTCGACGGTGCACGCGCACTCGTCCCGTCCCTGTGCGGTCGTGACCCGAATTCCCTCGACGAGGCCGGGATCGCCCGCGCCACCGTCGAATCGATCGCCGAGAACACCTCCGACGCCACCGTCGGCCCCCTGGTGTGGGCGGCGATCGCCGGGGCACCCGGCGCGCTCGGATATCGCGCGGTGAACACCCTCGACGCCATGATCGGATACCGCTCGCCGCGTTACCTGCGCTTCGGCTGGGCCGCCGCCCGCCTCGACGACGTCGCGAACCTCGTCCCGGCCCGGCTCACCGGACTGCTCGCGGTCGCGTCCGCACCGGTGGTCGGCGGTTCCCCGGCTGCCTCCGCCCGGGCATGGCGTCGTGACGCGTCCGCCCACCCCAGTCCCAACGCGGGTGTCGCGGAGGCGTCGATGGCGGGAGCGCTCGGCGTCCGGCTCGGCGGGCGCACCGAATACTCCCACGGCATCGAGGAGCGGCCCTCGCTCGGTGACGGACCGGTACCGGAGGTTCGCGACATCGCGCGGGTCACCCGGCTGTCCGAGGTGGTGCAGATCGGAGCCACCGTGGTGTGCGCGACGGTGGTTGCAGTCGTCGCCCGCAGTCGGGTGCGGTAGCGGTCAGCGCCGCTTGCCGTAGCGGTCGGCGAGCTTCGCCTCCGCCGCGGTCATCGGCGCCGGTTCGGCCTCCGCCTGGCGTCCGAAGCGTCGACGCGGCACCGTGACGTCCTCGACGGGTGCCGGTTCGGTGGCGACGGACGCGACATCTGCGATGGGAACATCGGCCGCGACGGGCTCGGCGGCGACGACCGTGCTCGCACGCTCGCGGCGCCGTTCCCGAATCTCTGCGCGGACGAAGTAGGCCAACCCGAGCGGTGCCATGATCCCGAACGCGAGCCACTGCAGCCCGTAGGAGAGATACGGGCCCGCGTCGAGTTGGGGGAGCGGAATCGGATTCAGCGCGCCCGGCTCGCCCGCCGAGAGCTGGAACCACGCGTCGACGAGTGGCAGACCCACTGTGGTGCCGACCTGCCCGGCGTCGAGGAAGTACACCTGCGGGATGCCGTTCTCGACGATCGGATCCTTCCCGGGGACGGTTCCCTCCGACACGCGGGCGCGGGCGTTGACGGTGACCTCGCCGGCGGGTGCGGGTTCGATCGGCGGAGCCAGGGTGCCCTGGACCGGACGCACGAAACCGCGGTTGACGAGGATGACCTCGCCGCCGGCCAGACGCATCGGCGTCAGCACCTCGTATGCGGGATCGCCCTCGATCGACCGCAGTCGCACCAGCGCCTCGCGGTCCGACAGGTACGTGCCCGTCGCCGTCACCTGCCGCCACTCGTCGTCGGGGTTCAGCGGCCCGGATTCCGGCAGGATCGACTGGACGGGCACGGGATCCGCGTTCACCGACTGCTCGATCAACGCGTTGCGGTGCTCGGTGTTCGTGTTCTTCCCGAGCTGCCACGGTGCGAGCACGGTGAAGCACATGTAGGCGAAGCCCGCCACGACGACGGCGAGCACCAGCCAGCCCGGACGCAGCAGAAAACTCAGTCTTCGCACGCCACCACGGTACTGGGAGCGTCGGCTGAGACCGAAATGTCGGTGTTCGGAATCACTCGGTCACAGGTGCTCGCGAACCCACGCGAGCAGGCCGGGGACGGCCGCCTCGATCTGCTCCCGGACCAGATCGAAGTCGGTGGCATCGCCGTAGTACGGATCGGGAACCGAGGCGTCGTCCGCGTCCGGGTCGAAACTGCGGAGCAGCCGCCTGCGGTCCGTCGGCACCCCGAGGTGCGCGAGCTCGCGGTCGTGGCCGGTGTCCAGGGCGACGACCAGATCCGCGTCCAGATGGTCGTCGTCGACCTGCGCGGCGCTATGCCCGACCGGGTAGCCGTGCGCCCGCAGTACCGCCGTCGTTCGGTGATCGGCCTCGTCGCCGACGTGCCAGCCGCCGGTCCCCGCGCTCGACACCCGCACCTCGTCGGCGAGGCCCGCCTCACGGAGATGCCCGAGCAAGATCTTCTCCGCCATCGGGGAGCGGCAGATGTTGCCGGTGCAGACGAACGTGACGTGCAGGCGCGCCGAGTCGGCGGAAGATGCGTCCAGGACCACGGCGGCAGGTTACCGCGGTGGTCCGTCAGTGCGTGGGCAACAGGATCGCGTGCAGGTCCGCGACCGTCTCCGCGGTCCACGCGGCGTCGTCGGCCTCCGAAGCGTCCCCGTATCCCCACCGCACGAACACCGTCGGAATGCCCCAGTGCGCCGCGCCGTGCACGTCGTGGATGCGGTCGCCGACCATCACCACACCGTCGGTGCCGCCCGCGACGGGGTCGACGCCGAGCGAACGCAACGCGTGTTCGATGACGTCCGCCTTCGCCCGCCGCGACCCGTCCGCGGACGCCCCGGCGATCACCTCGAAGCGGTCGGCCAGCCCGAAGTGGTCGAGGATCCGGTGCGCGAACCGCTCCGACTTCGACGTCGCGACCGCCAGCCGCCGATCGGTTCCCGCCAGCGTGCCGAGGAGCTCCGCGATGCCGTCGAATACCGCGTTCTCCGCCCAGCCGACGCGGTCGTACCGGTCGAAGTACACGGCGAGCGCCCGTTCCGCCCGCTCCTCGTCGAGACCGACGGCGCGCAGGGAGTCGGCCATCGGCGGACCGAGCACCAGGCGGGTCAGATCGCCGTCCGGCTCCGCGGCGCCGACCGATGCCAGCGCGTGCCGGAAACCGGTGACGATGCCGGGAGCGGAATCGGTGAGGGTGCCGTCCAGGTCGAAGAGGGTGATGGCGGAGGAACTCACGGCGACCATCCTGCCTCCCAGTCGGGAGCTGCGCCGGACCGCCATAGACTCCGGGCGTGGACTCACCGCCCCCCGACGGGATCGACCGCCCCCGCTCCGACGGAATTGATCTCCGCCATCACGGCGACGTGGACGCCGTGCCCGGACTGCTCGACTTCGCCGTCAACGTCCGCGGCGACGGCCCGCCCGACTGGCTGGTCGATCGGCTGGCCGCGTCGCTGCCCGTCCTCGGGCGGTACCCGTCCGCGGACGCCGAGCGTGCGGCCCGTGAACAGGTCGCCGCGCGGCACGGCCGCAGTCCTGACGAGGTGCTGCTGCTCGCCGGCGGCGCCGAGGGGTTCGCGATGCTGCCGAGACTCGAGCCGCGACTCGCCGCGTTGATCCATCCGTCGTTCACCGAACCCGAATACGCGCTGCGGCAGGCGGGCGTCCCGGTGCAGCGGGTGCTGCTCCCGCCGCCGTATCTGCTGGACGCCGCGGCCGTTCCCGCCGCCGCGGACCTGGTGGTCCTCGGCAACCCGACGAACCCGACGTCGGTACTGCACCCAGCAGACGAGATCCTCGCCCTGCGTCGCCCCGGCCGCGTCGTCGTCGTGGACGAGGCATTCGGGGACGCCGTCCCGGGCGAACCCGAGTCCCTCGCCGCTGCGGCTTCGCGCGACGTGCTGGTGCTGCGGTCCCTGACCAAGACGTTCGCGCTGGCCGGTCTGCGGTGCGGGTACGCCCTCGGGCATCCCGACCTGCTGGCGAAGCTGGTCGTCGGCCGTCCGCACTGGCCGCTCGGCAGCCTGCAACTCGAGGCGATCAGGGCCTGCAGCGAACCGGCCGCGGTCGCGTGGGCCGAACGCGAGGCCGAGGTCATCGCATCGGAGCGCGCCGAGATGATCGACGTGCTCACCGGCGCCGGGATCGAGGTCACCGGACCCGCGCGGGCACCGTTCCTACTGCTCCGCGTCGGCGACGCCGACCGCGTCCGGCAGGCACTGACCGAGCGAGGTATCGCGGTCCGGCGCTGCGACACTTTTCCCGGACTCGATGCGGACCACATCCGCGTCGCGGTCCGCGCGGCCGAACCGGCGCGACGACTCGCCCTGGCGTTGGAATCCGTTCTGGAGGTGGTGGCATGACCGTGGCCCTGTCCGAGGTGATCTCGGCGCTCGAGGAGGCGTACCCGCCGGCGCTCGCACACGGGTGGGACTCCGTCGGCCTGGTCTGCGGCGACCCGACCGAGCCCGTCGAGAAGGTGATGGTCGCGGTGGACGCGACCGCCGCCGTCGTCGACGAGGCTCTCGCCGCGGGCGCGCAACTGCTGCTCGTGCACCATCCGTTGCTGCTGCGCAGCGTGGACACCGTCGGGGCGCACACCCCGAAGGGGGCGCTGCTGCACCGACTGATCCGCGGTGGCTGCGCCCTGTACACCGCGCACACCAACGCCGACTCCGCGGACCCGGGTGTCTCCGACGCCCTTGCGGAAGCCGTCGGCGTCACCGTCACCGGTCCGCTCGACCCGTCCGCGTCCGAGCCCCTCGACAAGTGGGTGGTGACGGTCCCGCAGTCGGCGAGCGCGGCGGTCCGGGACGCCCTGTTCGCGGCGGGCGCCGGCCAGGTCGGGGACTACAGCTGCTGCAGTTGGACCGTCGCGGGCACCGGACAGTTCCTGCCCGGCGACGGCGCCACCCCCGCGATCGGCACGGTCGGTGCGGTGGAGGAGGTCGTGGAGGATCGGATCGAGGTCGTCGCGCGGCGGCCGCTGCGGTCGAGGGTGCTCGCCGCCTTGCGCGACGCCCACCCCTACGAGGAACCCGCATTCGACGTCCTCGAACTCGCCGACACCGGGTCGGCGCTCGGCATCGGTCGTATCGGTGTCCTCGACACCCCGCTGACGCTGCGCGAGTTCACCGACCGGGTGCGGCGCGGCCTGCCGGAGACGGCGTGGGGGGTCCGGGCGGCCGGCGATCCCGACACCGTCGTCCGCACGGTCGCCTTGTGCGGCGGCTCGGGCGACTCGTACCTCGGTACCGCGCGGGCCCGGGGCGTCGACGCCTACCTCACCGCGGACCTGCGACACCATCCCGCCGACGAGCACCTCCGCGGCGGCGGTCCGGTGCTGATCGACGTCGCGCACTGGGCCAGCGAGCAGCCGTGGTGCGCGCAGGCGAAGGGCGTCCTCGACGCCCGCTTCGGGGACGTCGACGGCTGGTCGGTGACGGTTTCCGAGGTCCGGACCGACCCCTGGACGCTCGGCGGTTGACCATCCCCGTCCCCTGGCTGAACGCCACGTTCACGCGGTCTGTCCGCATGAACGTGGCGTTCAGCCGTTCGGAGGGTGGGCTGCGGGCGGTAACGTATGCGGAGCCCTCACCCCTCGAACCACAAGCAGGAGCGAAGCCCGCGTGAACGTCGACCCCCGGATCCAGGCCAAGCTGCTCGACCTCGCCGCGGTCGACACCGAGCTGACCAGGATCGCGCATCGCAGGCGCACCCTTCCCGAGCAGGAGGAGGTGCAGCGCCTCGAGGCGGACCGGGTCGGACGCAAGGACGCCGCCGTCGCCGTGCAGATCGTCCTCGACGACCTCGACCGCGACATCGCCAAACTCGAAGGCGAGGTCGACGCAGTGCGCAAGCGCGAGGACCGCGACCGTCAGCTGCTCGAGAGCGGCACCGTCGCCGCCAAGCAGCTCACCGAGCTCGAACACGAACTCGTCAGCCTGACCCGCAGGCAGGGCGCGCTCGAAGAGGACCTCCTCGAGGTGATGGAACGCCGCGAGGCCACCCAGGCCGACTACGACCACGCCGGCGGGCAGGTCGACCAGATCGACGAGACCCTCGTCGACGCCACCCGCCGACGCGACGACGCGCTCGCCGACCTGGACACCGCACAGCAGCGCTGCGACGCCGATCGGACCGCGCTGGCCGCCGAGTTCCCCGGCGAACTGCTCGCCCTCTACGACCGCCAGCGCAGCGGCGGCGGTGTCGGTGCCGCACTGCTGCAGGCGCGACGCTGCGGAGCGTGCCGGATCGAGATCGACCGCGGTGAGCTCTCCCGCATCGCCGCCACCGCACCCGATGTCGTCGTCCGATGCCCCGAGTGCAGCGCGATCATGGTGCGCACCAAGGAATCCGGTCTGTGACCACCCGTGTCCGCGTCGAAGCCGACGGCGGTTCGCGTGGTAATCCCGGTCCCGCCGGCTACGGCGCGGTCGTGTTCGACGCCGACACCGGTGCGGTTCTCGCGGAGCGATGCGACGACCTCGGGATCGCGACCAACAACGTCGCCGAGTACAACGGACTGATCGCAGGCCTGTCCGCAGCCGCCGAGCTCGGTGCCGAGGTCGTCGACGTCCGGATGGATTCCAAGCTCGTCGTCGAGCAGATGTCGGGACGGTGGAAGGTCAAGCACCCCGACATGATTCCGCTGGCGAGGCGCGCCGGGGAGATCGCGGACGGGTTCGCGCGCGTGACCTACACGTGGATTCCGCGCGCAGAGAACGGACACGCCGACCGGCTGGCCAACGAGGCGATGGACGGGGAGGTCCGCACCGCCGCGACCCCGGTTCCCTCGCGAGAGGACGTCGTCGAGGTGGCCCCGGTACCCGCAGCGGTGGAGAAGGTGCCGACCTCGCCGGGGTGGACGGGCGCGGTCGGTGCACCGACCCGACTGCTGTTGCTCCGGCACGGGCAGACCCCGCTGTCGGTCGAGCGTCGCTATTCCGGCCGAGGCAACCCCGACCTGACGGATGTCGGACTCACCCAGGCGGCGGCCGCGGCGAAACGGCTCGCGGATCGCGGCGGCATCGCGGCGGTCGTGTCGTCGCCGCTCGGTCGCGCCCGGCAGACGGCGCAGGCCGCGGCGGATGCGCTCGGCCTGCCCGTCACCGTTCTCGACGGCCTGACGGAGACCGACTTCGGTGACTGGGAGGGCCTGACGTTCCGCGAGGCCGCAGAGCGGGATCCGGAGCTCCACAGGTCCTGGCTCGGTGACACCTCGGTGCGGCCCCCGGGTGGGGAGAGCTTCGACGAGGTTCGGCTTCGCATCGAGGCCGTCCAGGACGACCTGGTTCGCGAGTACCCGGGGCAGAACGTGCTGGTCGTCTCGCACGTCACGCCGATCAAGACGCTGTTGCAGTTGGCGCTCGACGCCGGGCCGTCGCTGCTGTATCGCCTGCACCTGGACCTGGCGTCGCTGTCGATCGCCGAGTTCTACCCGGACGGCGGGGCGTCCGTCCGCCTGGTCAACGACACCTCCCACCTCTAGGGCCGGTGCGCGTTTCTGGTAGCTGGAGCCACCAGAAACGCGCACAGGCGCGAAGCGCACTTTTTAGCGGGGGTAACATGTTGCGCGTGAACTCGCTGCTGACCAGTCGACGCTTCGTCGACAACTGTCTGCAGTCGAGTGCCGTCTGTATCAGCTGACCCCGGTCGACGATCGTGTCCCGGGCGGCCGTGTCCATTCACCGGCCGAGGAATTCGCTTCCCATGTCAGCCCCCTCTGCGTGCACGTGTGATCCGTGCTGCGCGCATCCAGAAAGGTCCGTCGAATGTCGGCCCCCTCCAGCGCCCCCACCCGGCGCAGCCTGCCCTCCTGGGCAACGTCCTTCGGCACGCAGATCGTCATCGGTCTCGTCGCCGGTGTCCTGATCGGCCTGCTCGCCCGTGCCATGCCGACGGCCGCCGACGGCAACCCGAACTGGCTGGTCGGCACCATCACGACCATCGGGTCCAGCTACGTCGCGCTGCTCACCGTCGCGGTGATCCCGCTGGTGTTCACCGCGATCGTCAGCTCCATCGCCAACCTGCGACAGGTCGCGAACGCGGCTCGTCTCGCGGCGCAGACCCTGCTGTGGTTC
Source organism: Rhodococcus gannanensis (assembly GCF_042681175.1). Lineage (NCBI taxonomy): Bacteria > Bacillati > Actinomycetota > Actinomycetes > Mycobacteriales > Nocardiaceae > Rhodococcus > Rhodococcus gannanensis. Next base: position 420,645 of record NZ_JBHUFB010000010.1, on the reverse strand, counting down.
GCGATCACCGCGTTCGTCGCCGTCGTGATCGGCATCGTCGTGGGCCTCATCGTCCAGCCCGGCGCCAACACCACCGTCGATGCCGGAGCGGCCGCGGCACCCAAGTCGTCCGGATCGTGGTGGGCGTTCCTCACCGGCCTCGTGCCGCAGAACTTCCTCGCGCTCGGCGCCAAGACCACCGTCACCGACGCCGGCGCTGCGACGACGTCGCTGAGCTTCAACGTGCTCCAGCTGCTCGTGATCGCCATCGCCATCGGCATCGCCGCTCTCAAGGTGGGGGAGAAGGCGAAGCCCTTCCTCGACTTCAACGCCGCGCTGCTGGCGATCGTGCAGAAGGTCCTGTGGTGGATCATCCGGCTCGCGCCGATCGGTACCGCAGCGCTCATCGCGAAGGCCGTCGCAACCTACGGCTGGGACGCGCTCGGGCAGCTCGGCTGGTTCACCGTCGCCGTGTACGTCGGCCTGGCGCTCGTGTTCTTCGTCGTCTACCCGGTCCTGATCCGCGTGCACGGACTCTCGGTGCGGCGCTTCTTCTCGGGCGTGTGGCCTGCGACCCAGCTGGCGTTCGTCTCCCGCTCCTCGATCGGCACCCTGCCGCTCACCGAACGCGTCACCGAACGCAACCTCGGCGTGCCCCGCGAGTACGCATCCTTCGCGGTCCCGCTCGGCGCCACCACCAAGATGGACGGCTGCGCCGCGATCTATCCGGCGATCGCCGCGATCTTCGTCGCCCAGTTCTACGGTCTCGACCTGACCCTCACCGACTACCTGCTGATCGCGGTGGTCGCGGTGATCGGATCGGCCGCGACGGCGGGAACCACCGGCGCGACGGTGATGCTGACCCTGACCCTCTCGACGCTCGGCCTGCCCCTCGCCGGCGTGGGTCTGCTGCTGGCGGTCGAGCCGATCGTCGACATGGGCCGGACCGCCGTCAACGTCACCGGTCAGGCGCTCGTCCCGACGGTCGTCGCGAAGCGGGAGGGCATCCTCGACGAGGACCTGTACAACGCGGAGCGGAACGGCGATCCGTTCGCGGACGAGGACACCGAGTCGCCGGCACCGTCGACCGAGCGTGAATCCGTCCACGCCTGACGGCCCGCTGCGCCGCCGTGCGTGATCTTCTCCCCTCTCCGGGGAGAAGATCACGCACAGGCGCGGAGCGCCTTCTGCAGGGTGCGCAGGTTCCGGTTGGTGGTTGTCGACTTGTACTTCGCCTTGCCGGTCAGCTTCCCGAACGGACTCTTCAGCGTCTGACCGCGCTCGACGTGCCAGTACAGGACTCCGTCGCCGAGCCGGATCTCCTCGTCACCGAGGTCCAGATCCGCGGCGGCCGACATCATCTCCGCGAGTACGGCCGGATCGGACGCCAGCAGTACGTACGGATGCCAGCCCTCCCGCTCGGCGTCGAACGGGAAGGCGTCGACGATCCGCGTCAGCGTCGGCACGTCGACCAGCACGATCCACGCGTCGTAGCCGAACCGCTCACGCAGCACTGCCTCGATGTCGGACTTGACCTCCGCGGAGTCCGTGCGATCGGAGTCGAACAGGACGTTGCCCGACGCCAGCACCGTCTTCACGTTCTCGAAGCCGCCGGCGGCGAGCGCGTCCCGGACATCCGCCATCGTGATGCTGATGCCGCCGACGTTCACGCCCCGCAACAGGGCCACCCACCGTGTCATGTCCTGACCCTACGACCGAGTAGTCTGTACGGGCGGACGAGTTGGTCGGGCGGCCGCGGCGAGGGGAACCGTGCGCGTCGTGCGCGCAGGCCCGGCGCCGAGGAAAGTCCGGACTCCACAGAGCAGGGCGGTTGCTAACGGCAACCCGGGGTGACCCGCGGGACAGTGCCACAGAGAACAGACTGCCGGTGCGCGAGCGCCGGTGAGGGTGAAACGGTGCGGTAAGAGCGCACCAGCACCCCGGGTGACCGGGGTGGCTAGGTAAACCCCGCCCGGAGCAAGGTCGAAGGCCGCACCTCACGGTGCGGCTGCGCAGGTGTTCGAGGGCTGCTCGCCCGAGCCTGCGGGTGGACCGCTCGAGGTACCCGGCAACGGTGTGCCCAGATGGATGGCCGCCGCCCGGCGCTTCGCGCGCCGGGAACAGGATCCGGCTTACAGACCAACTCGTCCGCGTCCCGGCATCGCCGGACCGGCGAACAACCGGCCCCGGACACGACTGTGCCCCCGTCCGTCGACGGGGGCACAGTCGGATCCGGGGAGCTTCAGATGGGGTTGACGACGAGCAGCGTGGCCCAGTGCTTCGCCTCCTGCTCGCCGACGTGCGGCAGCAGGGCGTCGAAGAGGATGTACGACATCGGCTCCATAGTGGGTGGTTCTCCGTTCAAGGTTCGTCGCGACGCAGCCGATCCAGGACAGATCGAAGGCCACGGTCAGCCGAGGGGAGTCGACGTACCGTGGCCCGCTGCGGCCGTAAGAGTCTCATGGTTGTGACTTCCACTCAAGGGGACTGGTGGAATTCCTGTGGGGACGACCAGAATTTGGTGGCAATTCGGTCTCGTGGTGGGTTCGCGCGTGATGGAGCACACTGGAGAAATGAGCGACGACGACAACTGGTACTACTGCGTTGCGGACGGATCGGTGCGTCAGGGCAAGGATGCCCGCGGACTCGACCGGATGGGTCCCTACCCGGATCGGGCCACGGCTGCACGGGCCCTGGAGATCGCCGCCGAACGGAACCGCGCGGCCGACGACGCCGATCGCGACTGGGACGACTGATCTCGTCGGCGGTGCCGCGCGCGGTGACCGGCCGAGACGGCCCGCCACGGTGGCACGGGTCGTAGGCTCCGATCGTGACCATGCGCATCACCGCCCCGGGCATCGACTTCGACGCGATCCGAACCGAATTCGCCCTCGACGGCGACTTTCCCGCGGCCGCGCTGGCGGAGGCCGACGGTGCGCGGGACGGCTTCGCGGCGGACCGGGTCGATCGCACGGACCTCTCGTTGGTCACGATCGACCCTCCGACGTCGATGGATCTGGACCAGGCGCTGCACCTGGAACGGGCCGACGCCGGATTCGTTCTGCACTACGCGATCGCGGACGTCGCGGCGGTGGTCAGGCCGGGAGGATCACTCGACGCGGAGACCCGTCGGCGCGGTCAGACGTACTACCTGCCCGACGGTTCGGTGCCGCTGCATCCGCGGGTGCTGTCGGAGGGCGCGTCGAGTCTGCTTCCGGATCAGGTCCGCCCCGCCGCGCTGTGGCGGATCGACCTCGACGAGAACGCGGAACCGGTCGCCGTCGACGTCCGCCGGGCCCTGGTGCGGTCGGTCGCGCGATTCGACTACGCCGGGGTGCAGGCGGATCACCGTCGGGGAACGCTGCATTCGTCCATCTCTGCGCTCCCCGAGTTCGGCAGGCTCCGTGCCGCGTCGGCGCTGCGGCGCGGCGCGATCGAACTGAAGCTGCCCGAGCAGGCCGTCGTCGCGGACGGCGCGGGATGGCGTCTGGAGGTGGAACCCCGCACCGAGGCCGACGACTGGAACGCGGAGGTCTCCCTGCTGACCGGGATGTGCGCCGCACGGATGATGCTGGACGCGAGGATCGGGCTGGTGCGGACGCTGCCGCCGGCGCCGGACGACGCGGTGGCGGCGCTGCGCCGGTCGGCCCGCTCGCTGGGACTGCCGTGGCCCGAGGACGTCCCGGTCGGATCGATGCTGGCGGGACTCGACCCGAACACTCCCGAGGCGCTCGCGATGATGAGTGACGCGACGGCGCTGCTGCGCGGCGCGGACTACGCCGCATTCGACGGTGGAGCCCCCGATCTGACGGTGCATGCCGGTATCGGCGCCCCGTACGCCCACGTGACGGCGCCGCTGCGGCGCCTGGGGGACCGATTCGCCACCGAGGTGTGCCTCGCGGTGTGCTCGGGCGAGGAGGTGCCGTGGTGGGTGCGGCAGGCGCTGCCGCGCCTGCCCGACACGATGCGTGGGTCGGATCAGTTGGCGGGCAAGGTCGATCGGGCCTGCGTCGACCTCGCCGAGGTGAGCGTGCTCGCCGACCGCGTCGGCGAGACCTTCGACGCAGTCGTCCTGAGATCCGCGGAACGCAAGCGTGACGCCGAGGTGTTCGTCCTGGATCCGATCGTCGTCGCGCGGTGCGCGGGCGACCCGCCCGAGGGTGTGCGGGTCCCGGTGCGCCTCGTCTCGGCGGACGCCGTGACGCGCCGAGTGCAGTTCGCCTACGAGCTCTGACACGTCCTGGGGAGTCGGCTACAGGCTACGGCGCATCTCGTCGCCGCACGACGTTCAGTGCCCGGCGTCCCGCCTTGCTCGACGTCCGTGCCCGCCGGGTTTCCACGGCCGCGACGACGCCGTAGGTGAAGGTGTCCTCTCCCGCGGCCCGCGCCCGGTCGGCGGCCGCGAGCAGCTCGTCACGGGCGACGACGGCGTCCTGATGGGTACCGAGCACCGTCTGCAGATCCTCGGCTGCGGAGGCGATCCGCTTCGCTCCGGACCTCGACGCGCTGAGCGCCTCGCCGGCGTACCGCAGCGCTTTCGCTCGTTTGCGGGTTCGGTGCAGGGCCGTGTCCGGGCCGGGGGCCGTGGCGTCCGAGCGCAGTCCCGCCTGCCGTCCCGCCTTCAGCACGCGACGCCGGGCTCGCCGGAACTCCTTGCGAGGCCGGCCGGAGGATGCGGGTCGTTCGCACAGCGCCTCCAGGTCGGTCAGGAGCGCCGCGAAACGCGGGCTCGCGAGTGCGTCCACCACCTCGCCGTGCGCGACGCGGTATCGGTCGCGGTACGCATCGACCAGCCGGTACCGTGCCGTACCGCGGACCAGGTGCGGCGAAAGACCGTCCAGCACGTCCGCGAAGTGGTCGGCGAGCACCTCCGCGTCCCGTGCCTCACCGAGAACCGTTCCCAGCCAGCGTAACTCGTCGCGAACCGCCTCCGACCGGGGGAACGTCGTCGAGTACGTCCGGAGCACGCTCCGCAAGCGGCGGGCCGTCACGCGCATCTGGTGCACCGCATCCGGTTCGTTCGCGCGTACCGCGTCCGTGGCGGAGGACAGTCGCCGTGTCAGTGCACGGGCGTGGTCGACCACCGCCGCCCGGTCCCGCCGTCTCCGTGTGCCCATCCTTCAGGTGTACCGCACCGGGCGACGCGGTGCAGGACGCGTCAGCGACCGCGGAACGAGTCCGTCGCCTCGATCAGGCGATCGGTGATGCCGGGCTCCGCGGCGGCGTGCCCGGCGTCGTCGACGATGTGCAGCCGCGCCGACGGCCACGCCCGGTGCAGCGCCCACGCCGTCGTCACCGGGCACACGACGTCGTACCGACCCTGCACGATGACGGCGGGGATGTGCGCGATCGAATCGATCCGGTCCAGTAGCTGGTTCTCCTCGAGGAAACCGTGATTGACGAAGTAGTGGTTCTCGATCCGCGCGAACGCGAGTGCGAACCGCTCCTCGGCGCTGCGGTCCACGTGCTCCTGCCTCGGTACGAGCTCGCTCGTCGAGCCTTCCCACGTCGACCAGGCGACGGCTGCCGCGGTCGCGACGTCCGGATCCGGATCGTGGAGCAGCCGGTGGTACGCCTCGACCAGGTCGCTGTCCCGGTCGGATTCCGGGACAGCGGCGACGAACTGCTCCCAGCGGTCCGGGAAGATCGCGCTCGCGCCGCCGTTGTAGTACCAGTCGATTTCGCTGCGCCGCAGCAGGAAGATCCCCCGCAGCACCAGCTCGGTGACCCGATCGGGGTGTGCCTGCGCGTACGCCAGCGCGAGCGTCGAACCCCACGAACCGCCGAACACCTGCCACCGCTCGATCTCGAGGTGCGCCCGGAGCTTCTCGATGTCGGCGATCAGATGGCCGGTCGTGTTCACCGACAGGTCCGCGCCGTCCGCAACGTGCGGTGTGGAGCGGCCGCAGCCGCGTTGGTCGAACAGGACGACGCGGTACGCCTGCGGGTCGAAGAACCGGCGATGGTCGGGGGTGGTGCCACCGCCCGGCCCGCCGTGCAGGAACACCACCGGCTTGCCGTCCGGATTCCCGCTCTGCTCCCACGCGATCGACTGTCCGTCACCGACGTCGAGCATGCCGGACAGGTGTGGCGCGGTCGGCGGGTACGGGGTGCGGATCACCCGGGCGGCGTGCATCCCCGGGGCCGTTCCGCCGCCGTGCTCCGACTTGTCGCGGTCCACTCAGAACCCGATCAGACCGGAGGCGAGGTCGGGGATCTCGAGCGCGTAGAGGGCTCCGTCGCGCACGTCGGGGCACTGCGCGGTGGTGATGACGTCGATGCGCGCCTTGTGGGCGACCAGGTCGATCATGTTGATGCCGTTCTGCGCGGCCCAGGTGCCGACGACGGTGTTCAACCCGCCCTTGCCGATGGTCGGGGTGTACGTGCGCCAGTTCTGCAGCTGAGCCTCCATGTCGGAACAGAGCTGTTGGGCCTGCGTCGTCGTCACCCCACCGGAGTCGCCGGGGATGACGCTGCCCGGGGCCGTACCCGTCGCGCCGCCGTCGGGCGACGGAACCGGGGCCGCCGTCGTGGTGGGCTCGGGTGTCGTGTCGCTCGCGCACCCCACCGTTCCGGCGAGGAGGGCAGCGGTCCCGGCGACGGCGAACGCGTAACGGCGGATTGGCATGTGGCGACCCCGGTCTCTCGGCTGTACAGGACGGTTGCCGCGGCCCGCCTGGGCGGTCACGGCACCGTCGAGTGTGCCACCGATGCATGGGCCGAATGTCGCATCGTGTGCGTCCGACGCGCACGATGTGACATTCACCCCATCAGGTGGGGAGCGATCAGAAGCTGTGTTCCTCCGCGGGGAAGGTGCCCGTCCGGACCTCGTCCGCGTACGCGGCGGCAGCGCCACGCAGCGCGTCCCCGACGGCGGCGAACTGCTTGACGAACTTCGCGGTCTTGCCGCCGGTGTAGCCGGCCATGTCCTGCCAGACCAGGACCTGCGCGTCGCACTCGACGCCGGCGCCGATGCCGACGGTCGGGATGGTCAGCTTGCGGGTGACCTGCCCGGCGATGTCGGCCGGGACCATCTCCATGACGACCGAGAACGCGCCGGCCTCCTGGACCGCGATCGCGTCGGCGACCAGCTGCTCGGCGCCGTCGCCGCGTCCCTGGACCCGGAACCCACCGAGGCTGTTCACCGACTGCGGGGTGAAGCCGATGTGCGCCATCACGGGGATGCCTGCGGCGGTGATCGCGGCGATCTGCGGTGCGACCCGCTCGCCGCCCTCGAGCTTGACGGCGTGCGCGAGGCCCTCCTTCATGAAGCGGGTCGCGGTCGCGAGGGCCTGCTCCAGAGATGCCTCGTAGGTGCCGAACGGCAGATCGGCGACGACGAGCGCGTGCGGTGCACCGCGGACGACGCCGCGGACCAGCGGGATCAGCTCGTCGATCGTGATCGGCACGGTCGTGTCGTAGCCGTAGACGACGTTCGCGGCGGAGTCGCCGACCAGGAGTACCGGGATCCCCGCCTCGTCGAAGATGCGCGCGGTGGAGTAGTCGTACGCGGTGAGCATGCCCCAGCGCGTCCCCTCGGCCTTCATGGCCTGCAGGTGGTGGGTGCGGATCTTGGTGCGCTTCGGCGTGGGAGCCGCCGGTGTGCCGCCGTAGAGCGAGGTGGCGGTGTCGGACGCAGAGGTGTTGGACATCAGTGTCCCTTTCGTGCCTCGAGGCCCAGTGCGGGTCCCCGGGTTGTGGGTGATGACTCCCACAGTCTGCCATCGAGCGGGCCGGTTCGGGCCGTGCAGTTCGTCACACCGCCGCCCCGCGCAGCGGCGGGATCGGCCCCCTGACCGGCTCGGATCCCGCCCTGGTGGTGCGCTCGGGGTGTCGTGGCACCATCGACGACATGCGAATGGGGACTGCCGACCGGCGATGGGCGACCGCGGTCGCGCTGGCCGCGGCCGTGGCACTGACGGTGGCGGGCTGCTCGGGCACCGGAGATGACAACGCCGAGGCGGCCGGCGGGCAGGCCGAAACCTCCGTCGCGCCGCCGTCGGCGATGCCACCCGGACTCGACGCCTTCTACACCCAGACCGTGTCGTGGGGATCGTGCGACGACTTCGAGACGGACGGCCCGCTCGCAAGCCGGTTGGAGTGCGCCCGGGTGACGGTGCCGGTGAACTACGACGAGCCGGACGGTGAGACCGCGCAGATCGCGATCTCGCGGAGCCCCGCGACCGGTGACCGCATCGGGTCGCTGCTGGTGAACCCGGGCGGTCCGGGAGCGTCGGGTCTGTCGATGGCGAACGTCGCCGACATGACGGAGCTGTCCGAGCGGTTCGACGTGATCGGGTTCGATCCGCGCGGGATCGGTGCGTCGACGCCGCAGGTCCGGTGCCTGACGGACGCCGAGTTCGACGCCGACCGAGCCGACCCGAAGGTCGACATGAGCCCGGGGGGGATCGCGCACGCGGAGTCCGTCAACGCCGACTACGCCGCGAAGTGCGCCGAGCGGATGGGTGACGACTTCCTCGCCCACGTCGGTACCCGCGAGGTGGTCCGCGACATGGACGTCGTCCGGGCGGTCCTCGGCGACGAGCAGTTGACGTACCTCGGCTTCTCGTACGGCACCCGGATCGGCAGCGAGTACGCGGAGGCGTTCCCCGGCAACGTGCGCGCGATGGTGCTCGACGGCGCCATCGACCCGGAACAGGACCCGGTCCAGGCGATGGTGCTGCAGGCGGCGGGGTTCCAGGAGGCGTTCGACGACTTCGCCGCGAACTGTGTGACGGTCGCGCAGTGTCCGCTCGGATCGGATCCCGTGCAGGCGAACGCGCGGTTCCGGGAGCTGGTGGACCCGCTGGTCGACAGTCCTGCCGCGACCACGGATCCTCGCGGCCTCGGCTACCAGGACGCGATCACCGGCGTGCAGCAGGCGCTGTACTCGCCGCAGTTGTGGGGTGCGCTGCGCAGCGGGCTCTCGGCGCTCGCCGACGGCCGTGGTGATTCGCTGCTGATGCTGGCGGACCAGTACCAGGGTCGCCGCGACGACGGCACCTACGCGAACATCAACGACGCGTTCAACGCGATCCGCTGCGTGGACGATCCGCCGGTGACCGACCGTGAGGTGGTCGCGGCGGGTGACCTCGCCTACCGGCAGGCCGCCCCGTTCCTGGACGACGGCCGCGGCACCGGTGCCGCGCCGCTCGACACGTGCGCCTTCTGGCCGGTTCCGAACTCGGCGACGCCGCACCAGGCGAACGCGCCGGGGCTCGCACCGGTCGTCGTGGTGTCGACGACGCAGGACCCGGCCACGCCGTATCAGGCGGGGGTGGATCTGGCGAAGCAGCTCGGCGCATCGCTGATCACCTATCGCGGGACGCAGCACACGGTGGCGCTGAACGGGGTGGCGTGCGTGGACGATCCGGTGGTGGAGTATCTGATCGACCTGCAGATTCCGGCCGCTGATCTCACGTGTTCATAACCACCCCAGTCATGTAACACAGATTTAACGCGATGTGCTTACTCTCGCGTGCATGGATCGCCAAATGGAATTCGTGCTCCGTACCCTCGAAGAGCGCGACATTCGTTTCGTTCGACTGTGGTTCACCGATGTCCTCGGGTATCTCAAGTCGGTGGCGATCGCTCCGGCCGAACTCGAGGGAGCGTTCGCGGAGGGTATCGGCTTCGACGGCTCCGCCATCGAGGGCTTCTCCCGCGTCTCCGAGGCCGACACGGTCGCGCTCCCGGATCCGTCGACGTTCCAGATCCTGCCGTGGGAGCACAAGGACGGCAGGCAGCACTCGGCCCGCATGTTCTGCGACATCGCGATGCCGGACGGGACGCCGTCGTGGGCGGACCCGCGCCACGTGCTGCGTCGCCAGCTCGGCAAGGCCAGCGACCTCGGCTTCAGCTGCTACGTGCACCCCGAGATCGAGTTCTTCCTGCTCGAGAACGGGCCCCTCGACGGAACCCCCCCGATCCCTGCCGACACCGGCGGCTACTTCGACCAGGCCGTCCACGACTCGGCGCCGCACTTCCGTCGTCACGCCATCGACGCGCTCGAGCAGATGGGCATTTCCGTCGAGTTCAGCCACCACGAGACGGCGCCCGGCCAGCAGGAGATCGATCTGCGGTACGCGGACGCACTGTCGATGGCCGACAACGTGATGACCTTCCGCTACGTCGTGAAGGAGGTCGCCCGCGCCGAGGGCGTGCGCGCATCCTTCATGCCGAAGCCGTTCGCGGACCATGCCGGTTCCGCGATGCACACCCACATGAGCCTGTTCGAGGGCGAGAACAACGCGTTCCACAACCCGGACGACCCGATGCAGCTGTCGGCGACGGGCAAGGCGTTCATCGCAGGCATCCTCGAGCACGCCAGCGAGATCAGTGCCGTCACCAACCAGTGGGTGAACTCCTACAAGCGCCTGATCCACGGCGGCGAGGCGCCCACCGCCGCGTCGTGGGGTCCGTCGAACCGGTCCGCGCTCGTGCGGGTTCCGATGTACACACCGAACAAGGCGTCGTCGCGGCGCGTCGAGATCCGGAGCCCCGACTCGGCGTGCAACCCGTACCTCACCTTCGCGGTACTGCTCGCGGCCGGCCTGCGCGGCATCGAGAAGGGCTACGAACTTCCGCCCGAGGCCGAGGACGACGTGTGGTCGCTGACGTCGGCCGAGCGCCGCGCGATGGGCTACAAGGAACTGCCCGGCAGCCTCGGCGAGGCGCTCGAGGAGATGGAGAAGTCCGAGCTGGTCGCGGAAACGTTGGGCGAGCACGTCTTCGACTTCTTCCTCCGCAACAAGCGGCGGGAATGGGCCGAGTACCGCAGCAAGGTGACCCCGTTCGAGCTCCAGAGCTACCTCGGGCTGTAAACCGACGATGGTCAAGCCTCCCACCGCCCGGTCCACCATCCCCGGCGTCGGTCGACTCGGCCTGGTCGAGCCGTCGGCGCCCGCCGAACTGGCCGCCCTCGACTGGGTGAACACCGACAGCGTCGAGCTGCTGTGGTCGCTCTCGCGCGCCGCGAACGCGGATCTCGCGCTGCGGACGCTGGTCCGCGTCAAGGACGCGCTCGGGGAGGAGGGCTGGGCGGAACTCGACGCGGCGCTGCGCACCGACACCGGGTTGCGCGGCAGGCTCTTCGGCGTCCTCGGTGCGTCGACCGCGCTCGGCGACCATCTCGCCGCGGATCCCGGGCGGTGGACGCGGCTTCGCGGTCACGTGCAGTTGCCGACGAAGCAGCAGCTCGTCGACGAGTTGCTCGCGTCGGTCGGGGCGGTGCCGGACGGCTCGGCGTCCCCGACGAACCTGGTGTACCGCGCTGCGGTGACCGGTCCGGACGCGGTGCAGGCGCTGCGCAGCACCTACCGGAACCAGATGATGGTGCTCGCGGCGATGGACCTGGCGGCGATCGTCGAGAACGAGCCGGTGATCCCGTACCAGGTTGTCGGACATCAGCTGTCGGACATGGCGGATGCCGCGCTGACGGCGGCGCTCGCCGTCGCGGTCGCGACGATCCACCCGGACGACCCGTGCCCGTCCCGCCTCGCCGTCATCGCCATGGGCAAATGCGGTGCGCGGGAACTGAACTACGTCAGCGACGTCGACGTCGTGTTCGTCGCCGAGCCGGCGGACTCGTCCGCCAGCAGGCTCGCGGGCGAGATGATGAGGATCGGGACGTCGGCCTTCTTCGAGGTGGACGCCGCGCTCCGCCCGGAGGGCAAGCGTGGCGAACTGGTCCGAACCCTCGACTCGCACATCGCCTACTACGAGCGCTGGGCGAAGACATGGGAGTTCCAGGCGCTGCTGAAGGCTCGGCCCGCGACCGGTGATCTCGCCCTCGGGCAGGACTACTTCGACGCCCTGAACCCGAAGGTGTGGACCGCGGCCGAGCGCGAGGACTTCGTGCCCGAGGTGCAGGCGATGCGCCGCAGGGTCGAGGAGATGGTGCCTCCGGAACTGCGCGAACGCGAGATCAAGCTCGGTCGCGGAAGCCTCCGGGACGTCGAGTTCGCCGTCCAGTTGCTGCAGTTGGTGCACGGCCGCGCCGACGAGTCGCTGCGCGTGCAGAGCACCATCGACGCACTCACCGCGCTCGCGGCGGGCGGGTACGTCGGTCGTGACGACGCCGCCAACCTCACCGCGTCGTACGAGTTCCTGCGTTTGATCGAGCACCGGCTCCAGCTGCAGAAGCTCAAGCGCACGCACACCCTGCCGCCCGCGGACGACGAGGAGGGGCTGCGCTGGCTCGCCCGGGCCGCGCACATGCGACCCGACGGTCGCCTCGACTCGCTCGGCGTTCTGAACGCCGAGGTCAAGCGCAACGCGCTCCGGATCCGCCGGCTGCACGCGAAGCTGTTCTACCGTCCGCTCCTCGATTCCGTGGCCCGCCTGGACAAGGAGGCGCTGGGGCTGTCGTCCGACGCCGCGATCCGGCAGCTCGCCGCTCTCGGCTACAGCGCGCCGGAGAACGCCCTCGGTCACCTCAAGGCGCTGACCTCGGGGGCGTCACGCAAGGGGCGGATCCAGGCGCTGCTGCTCCCGACACTGCTCGAGTGGCTCAGCGACACACCGGATCCCGATGCCGGCCTGCTCGCGTACCGGCGGCTGTCGGACGCGCTGATGGACGCGGAGTGGTACCTGCGACTGCTCCGCGACGAGGGTGCGGTCGCGAAGCGGCTGATGACCATCCTCGGGTCCTCCGCGTACCTGCCGGACCTGCTGATCAAGGCACCGGACGTGCTCCGCACGTTCGCCGACGGTCCCAACGGTCCCCGCATGCTCGACGTCGACCCGCAGGACGTCGCCCGGGGGATCCTCGCGTCCTCCGCTCGCTACGACGACCCGACCCGGGCCGTCGCCGCGGCGCGTTCGCTGCGGCGTCACGAACTCGCCCGCGTGGCGTCCGCCGACGTGCTCGGGCTGCTCGACGTGCCGCAGGTGTGCCGGGCGCTGTCCTCGGTCTGGACGGCCGTGCTCGGTGCCGCGCTCGACGCGGTCGTGCGCGCGTCGGAAGCCGAACTCGGGGACGAGGCGCCCGCGTCGATCGCCGTGATCGGCATGGGCCGCCTCGGTGGCAACGAACTCGGGTACGGCTCCGACGCGGACGTGCTGTTCGTCTGCGAGCCGCGTCCCGGCGTCGACGAGACGCGGGCCGTGAAGTGGGCCAACATGGTTGCCGACCGGGTGCGCACCCTGCTCGGCGCACCGAGCACCGATCCGCCGCTCGAGGTCGACACGGGACTGCGACCGGAGGGCCGCAATGGTCCGGTGGTCCGCACCCTCGCCTCGTATCAGGCGTACTACCGGCAGTGGGCGCAGGCGTGGGAGTTCCAGGCGCTGCTCCGGGCGCACGCGGTCGCCGGCGACCCCGACCTGGGTCTCCGCTTCCTGACGATGGTCGACGAGTTCCGGTACCCGGAAGGCGGAGTCACGGAGTCGGTCGTGCGGGAGATCCGCAGGATCAAGGCGCGTGTCGACTCGGAGCGGCTGCCCCGCGGCGCCGATCCGGCGACCCACACCAAGCTCGGTCGCGGCGGGCTCGCTGACATCGAGTGGACCGTCCAGCTGATCCAGCTTCGGTACGCCCACGAGGTGCCCGGGCTGCACAACTCGTCGACGCTCGAGACGCTCGACGCGATCGGTGGGGCGGAACTGCTCGCCGAAACCGACGTGGAACTCCTCCGCGAGTCGTGGCTCACCGCGACCAAGGCGCGCAACGCGCTGGTGCTGGTGCGCGGTAAGCCGGTGGATCAACTTCCGGGTCCGAGTCGGGTGCTGTCCGCGGTCGCGCAGGTCGCGGGCTGGCCGGGTGGCGACGCCAACGAGTTCCTCGACAACTACATGCGCGTGACCCGCCGGGCGAAGGCCGTGGTCGAGCGCGTGTTCGGGGCCTGACGAGAGGTTTTCGACGCTGTACGTCGAATCCCGTTGTGGTTACGCATTTATCACAAACGGGTATACGCGCACGTGGTTCCACGGTCGTTCTGTCATCTGAATCTCGGAACCCTTCGATGGGAACGCCGGCACCGTGTCGGCGGGAGACCCGGAGGACCACCGAACATGTCGAAGCACCGTGAGTCAGGCACCCCGCGATCCGTTCGAGGACTGGTTGTGGCCGCCATCGCAGGAGGGCTCCTCGCGCTTCCCGCTGTCCCGGCGATGGCACAGCCGATCACAGTCCCCGGAGTCGGAACCTTCGACGTTCCCGGAGTCGATTCGGCGCGGGTACCGGCCCCGGCACCGGTGGTGACCAACGGTCAGCGGGCACTCGACGCCGCGCTGTCGAAGCTCGGATCCCCGTACGTCTGGGGTGCCACCGGCCCGAACTCCTTCGACTGCTCGGGGCTGGTGCAGTGGGCGTACCGGCAGGTCGGTGTGTCCGTGCCGCGCACCACCTACGACCAGGTGCGGAGCGGAACCTCGGTGGCGCGCGACGGCCTGCTGCCCGGCGACGTGGTGCTCTTCGCCGGAGCCGAGCACGTGGGGCTCTATGCCGGTGACGGCATGATCGTGCACGCCCCGACCGCCGGTCAGCCGGTCAAGAAGTCGCCGGTGGATTCGATGCCGTTCTTCGCGGCGCGCCGCTACTGAACCGGTCGGCGGTGGCTGCGGCGGCCGTAGACTTCGCTCAGTATCCCCAGGAAAGGAACGACCTTGAACGCTCCCGACCCGAACGACTGGAACGCGAAAACCATCGCCGAGTTCCGTGCGAACGAGGGCAGGGTCGGCGGACAGTTCGAAGGCGCGCCGTTGATCCTGCTGCATCACACGGGCCGAAAGTCCGGTCGTGAGTTCGTGTCTCCGATGATGTACCTGCCCGACGACAGCGATCCCGATCGGATCTTCGTGTTCGCGTCGAAGGCGGGCGCACCGTCGAATCCCGACTGGTACCGCAACCTGATCGCGGCGGGTACCGCCACCGTCGAACGCGGCACCGAGACGTACACGGTCGTCGCCGAGGAGATCACCGGCGACGAGCGTGACTCCGTCTACACCGAACAGGCCGACCGGTACCCGGGTTTCGCCGGCTATGCCACGAAGACCGAAGGGGTCCGTGTCATTCCGGTGGTCGCGCTGACCCGCGCCTGAGGTCCGTCGCTCAGCCGCCGGCGAACAACCGGATCCGCTGTTCGCGGCTGCGCTCGAGGTGTGCGCGCATGTGCTCGCGGGCGGCCCGCTCGTCGCGGGCACGCAGCGCGTCCAGGATCAGGTCGTGCTCGGAGTTCAGAAGATCCGGTTCGCCGTAGTTCGACGGCGGCCCGCTGTCGTAGATGCGCAGCTGGGTGGTGAGCCGCACGAGCAGCGCGGTGATGGTCGCGTTGTGCGCCGCCTGCCACAGCGCCTCGTGGAATCGGAAGTTGCCCGAGCGGACCTGGGTGTCGTCGGTGGCGTCGCAACAGAGGTGGTGCAGGCGTTCGAGCCGCGCCATGTCGAGGTCGGTGTGGCGCAGCGCCGCGGCCCCTGCGGCCTCGGACTCGAGCGCGACCCGCGCGGCGTAGATCTCGATGACGTCCTCGGGTGTGCCGGACCGGACCCGGAACCCGCGCGCCGCGCGTTCGAGCAGACCGTCGTGGGCGAGCCAGTTCAGCGCCTCCCGGATGGGGGTCCGCGACGCGCCGTACGTCTCGCTGAGCTGGGTCTCGTGCAGCGGCGAACCCTGTGCGAACTTGCCGTCGAGGATGTCCGCCCGCAGACGCAGGTACTGCTTCGAGGTCTGGTCGGAGCGCCCCGCCGCACCCGTCGACATCAGCGTGCCCAGATCGTCGTCCTCGAGCGTCATCGCGTCCCCTCCGTGAAATCGTCCGCGGCCGTTGCCGCCGCACTGATTATGCCAGGGAACACAGCTGGATACTTGCGTATACGCTCGTGCTCGCTTAGGTTCGGTTCCGATCCACTCACGTGAAAGGGGTGCCGGTGCAACCAGTGATCCAGGCTCGGGAGTTGGCGGCGCTGCTCGGCGGGCACGATGCTCCCGTCCTGCTCGACGTCACGGTCGTCCTCGCGCCCGCCCGCTTCGACGGTGACTATCGCCCGGAGTCCGGTGCATCGCTGTGGCGCGATGCCCATCTGCCCGGATCCCGTCACGTCGACCTGCTCACGACGCTGTCCGACACCGCGAGCGCCCTCCACTTCACCAGACCCGCTCCGGACCGGCTCGCTGCCGACCTCGGAGCCCTCGGGATCGGGCCGGGCAGTTCGGTCGTGGTCTACGACCAGGGCGGCGCGACCTGGGCCGCGCGGGTGTGGTGGCTCCTGCGGGGAGTCGGCATCGACGCCCGCATCCTCGACGGCGGCCTCGTCCGATGGATGTCACTCGGTCTGCCCGTGGAGACGGGTGAGCCGTCGTCGCGCGTGCCCGTCGACGTCCCGGTGTCGGCCCTCACCGATCGTGGCCTCTGGGTCGACCGCGTGGAGGTGACGGACATCGTCGCAGGGCGCGCGCCCGGAACGCTGGTGTGTGCGCTCGCGCCCACACAGTTCACCGGAGCCGACGCGACCCGGTACAGCCGGCGCGGTCACATCCCCGGCAGCCGCAATCTCTCCGCGAAGACGGTCGTCGACGACCGGGGACTGCTGCGTTCGCGCGACGAACTGGTCGCGCTCGCCGCGTCCGCTCTCGGCGATGCGGACGAGCCGCTGGTCGTGTACTGCGGCGGCGGAATCTCGGCGTGCCTGACCGCACTGGGATTCGTCGTCGCCGGGCATGACGCGGTCCAGGTGTACGACGGATCGATCGAGGAGTGGTCCGCGGACCCGAGCCTGCCGATGGTGACGACCGCAGGCGGTGACGCCTGATGCGATGTCGCCCTCACCACTGACCCCACGACCACGACCAACGCCTACCGCACAGGAATCTCCATGACCATCACCTCCGCCGACCTCGGCGTCGCGCTCGACGCACTGCGTGCCCGGGTCCCGCTCGTCCACTCGCTCACCAACATCGTGTCGGCGAACTTCCTCACCAACGTGCTGCTCGCCGCGGGTGCGAGCAACGCGCACATCGACAACGCCCACGAGGCAGGTGATTTCGCACGGATCGCCGGGGGAGTGCTGGTCAACCTCGGCACCCCCGACGACGGCACCGCCGTCGCGTTCACGGCGGCCGCCGAGGCAGCGCACGACGCGGGAACCCCGTGGGTGCTCGACCCGGTCGGCGTCGGCGGTCTCGCCTGGCGCAGCAGCCTCGCCGCCGACCTGCTGAAGTTCCGTCCCACCGCGATCCGCGGCAACGCGTCCGAGGTGATCGCCCTCGCCGGACTCGGCGGTGACACCCGGGGCGTCGACAGCTCCGACGACCCGGCCGCCGCGGTGCCCGCAGCCGTCGCGCTGCTGCAGCACGCCGAGGTCGTGTCGGCATCCGGACCGGTGGACCACCTCGTCGGGCACGACGCCGACGGCGGCCTGCTCGGGGTGCGGATCGGCGGCGGCAGCGCGATGCTGCCTCGCGTGACGTCCACCGGCTGCTCGCTCGGAGCCCTGGTTGCCGCCTACCTCGCCGTCGCGGAGACGCCGCTCGTCGGCCTCGCGGCCGCGCACGCCCATGTCGCGGTCGCGTCGGAGATCGCAGAAGCCGCGTCCTCGGGACCCGGCTCGTTCGCCGTCGCATACCTCGACGCCCTGTACTCGCTCGATGCCGCCACGCTCGCCGAGCGGGTCGTCCTCGACACCTTCGACATCGCCGAGATCCGATGAGCATCAAGACCTTCTGGTACCTGACGCAGGCCGACGGCGACTTTCCGTGGAGCCCCGGCGGGCTCTACCCCGTCGACGGGCAGCGGCAGATCGAACTCGCCAAGACCATCGACGACGGCGGTTTCGAGGGCGCTCTGGTCGCGACCTGGTCCAACGACCCGTTCCTGTCGGCGACCTGGGCGGCCTCGCACACCTCGCGGATGAAGTTCCTCGTCGCGGTGTACGCCAACATGACTCCCGCACGGCTGCTCGCCGAGAAGGCGTTGACATTCGACGCGTTCAGCGGCGGCAGGCTGATGATCAACTCGGTCAACGGCCGCGACAACATCCTCACCAAGTACGACATGAACGTGGAGCACGACCGGCGCTACGAGCTCGGCGAGCAGTACTGGGCGGACTTCCGGCGCTACTACCGCGAGGGCACGGAGTCGAACTTCCCGAACACCCCGCTGCGGGTCGATTCTGCGGACGGCCACACCGTTCCGCTGTGGGGGACCGGGGACTCGCCTGCGGGACTGGAGAACTCGGGCAAGGTCCTCGACGCCTACCTGGTGATGTCGCGCGAGACGTCCTTCGTCAAGGAGAAGTTCGACGGAGCCCGCGCCGCCGCTGCCGCCGCGGGTCGCGAGTTCACCGACTTCGGTGCCCTCTCCGGTGTCATCGTCCGCCCGAACCGGGACGAGGCGATCGAGCGATTCCGGTCGCTGTTCGAGAAAGCCGGGATCGACCAGATCACCGACGTCCTCGACAACGCGGTCCGGCGCCGCACCGGTGGCAAGCAGGACCTGAGCACCTTCACGGCGCGTGACGCGCAGCGCCAGGGCTGGGTCGACACGATCGTCGCGGGCAAGATCCCCGAGCCCGACGACCTGTACATCGGTGACGGTCTCTACGCCGGTATCACCGCCTGGTCGCCGCTCGACATCTTCGCCACCGGGTCGTCGGCCGTGTACTACGTCGGTGATCCGGACGAGATCACCGGACACGTCCACGACCTGCAGGCCCGCACCGGCCTCACCTCGCTGATCCTCGCCGGCTGGCCGCTGATCGACGAGGCGAAGCAGGTTGCCGAGCACCTGATTCCCCGCCTGGCCTAGACCTGTGCGCGGTGTCGGTAGTGGGGGCTACCGACACCGCGCACAGGTGCCGCAGGCGCACTACAGCGCCGTCGCGACCTTCCACGCCGAGTGCATGGCGCCCTCGATGTAGTCGACGCTCCCGGCGTCGCCGACGACGCGGGTGTTCACCCCGGCACGGGCGAGCTCGTCGGCGAGCGGCGCGGACGCCGTCACCCCGGCCGCCATCACGACCATGTTCGCGGGCGCCGACAGCGACTTTCCGCCGACGGTGAACTCGACCGTCGTGCGGGTGATCCGCTCCACGGTCGCCTCACGGTGGACCGTCACACCGACCTCACGCGCGTGCTTGACCGCCGTCCACCGGCGCGGCATCGCCATCGGCACGCCGAGCTGCCTGCCCTCCGCCAGCAGGGTGACGTTGCTGCCGCGTTCGGCGAGGAACTCCGCCAGTTCGAGTCCGACGAGCGAGCCGCCGATGACGACGACGTTCCTGCTCATCGGGAGGAACTTGAGGTACTTGCGACTCAGGTCGCGGATCCGGCCGGGGCTCTTGGTGATTCCGGTCGACCCGGCGAGCCTGCCCGCGATCCGGAACAGTCGGGGCTGGTCCGAGACGTCCCCCGAGCCGGTCATCAGGGCGCGCATGGTGTCGCCGGTCTGCACGTGCGGAAGGTTGCCGCCGGGCACGCTCGGACGGTCGCGGACCGCGCCGGTGGCCACGACGACCTCGTCCGGGTTCAGGGCACGCACCGACGCGGCGGTGGCCCCTGTGTTCAGGCGGATCTCCACGCCGAGCCGGGTCACCTCGCCCTTCAGCCAGTTCAGCAGCCGCTCGTTGTCCGGGGTGGTCAGGGTGGAGAACCACAGGGTGCCGCCGATGCGGTCGGTCTTCTCGAGGACGGTGACGCGGTGGCCGCGTTCTGCGGCGACCCGGGCCGATTCGAGTCCGCCCGGGCCGGAGCCGACGACGACGACGTGCTTGCGGGTCGTGATCGCCGGGAACGGCAGCAGTGTCTCGTTGCCGAGCGTCGGGTTGACCGCGCAGAGCGGCGTCTCGTCCCAGAAGTTCTCCTGGACACAGACGTAGCAGTTGATGCAGGGGCGGACCTGCTCGGGCCGTCCGGCCCTGAGCTTGTTCACCAGGCCGGGGTCGGCCAACAGCTGACGTCCCATGGCGACGAAATCGGTTCGGCCGTCGGCGATCATCTCCTCACCGACCTCGGGAAGCATTCGTCCGACAGTGATGACCGGGATCGACACCGCGCGCTTGACGACCGATGCGTTGTCGGCGTAGTAGCCGACCGTGTTCGGGAGCGGTCCGTCCGTGAAGTTCGCGAACGCGTTGAGGGCGGTTCCGGTGACGTGGATGGCGTCCGCGCCTGCCGCCTCGAACAGGGCTGCGGCGCGCGCCGCCTCGTCGGCGGTCAGGCCGTCGGACTCGCCGTACTCCTGACCGGCGAGCCGCACGATGACCGCCAACCCGTCGCCGACCGTCGACTTGACCGCACGGATGACCTCACACGCCAGCCGGGCGCGGTTCTCCAGCGATCCGCCGTACTCGTCGGTGCGCTGGTTCGAGTACCGACTCAGGAACCCGCCGAGAACGTAGTTGTGGGCGCAGTGGATCTCGACTGCGTCACCTCCGGCGACGAGGACGCGGCCCGCGGCGGCCGCGAACATTTCGACCAGCCACTCCAGGTCCTCGGAGGTGGCCTCGTGATAGGTGGCCTTCTTGCCTTCCTGGATCGCCGCCATCTTCTGCAGTTCGGCGGGCGTGCAGTCGAGCATGGCGCTCATGTCACCCGGCGGCCTCGGCTTCGACGGGACCAACTGCGCGCGGCCGTCGAGATTGTCGATTCGCGCCACCTTGCCGTGGTGCACCATCTGCACACACAGCTTGCTGCCCGCCTCGTGGACGGCGTCGGCGAGGGCCTTGAGGCCGGGAATGAAGCGGTCCTCGGACAGCCCCGGTTCCTTGCGGCTCGTGCAGCCCGCGGGATACGCAACAGCGGCGCACCCGGTGATGATCAGGCCGGTGCCTCCGGCGGCGCGCGCGACGAAGTGGTCGATGTCGGCCTGGTGGATCTCGCCGTCCTCGCACAGGTTCATGTCCATCGCGGGCAGAACGACGCGATTGTCCAGAGTGATGGGACCGATGGTGCCGGGCGAGAGCAGGTGCGGGAACGTCTGATTGCGGATCGTCACCGTCGGAAAGTTATGCCGCGCCGGCCGGCCGCACGGCGATCCTCCCGCTCATCGGGACCGTCCGGTGCGGAGCCGCGACCTCACCCACGCCGCCACACGGCACAGCGGCAGGGTCGAGCTGCGCGACGGTTCCGGCATTCGGCCCCGACGGCGATCGCCCTCGCGATATAAGAATCAATGCCGACACCATCTGCCAGACATGCGACACGGGTCCGGACCGCCTCGTGGACCTACAGGGGACGACTCACCGGATGGGTGGCGGCCCTCGCACTGTGGCCGCTGCTCGCCGGAGCCCCGACGCCCCTGGCCCACGCGTCCGCACCTCCCGTCTCGGCCGAATCGGGAACGTTGCGAGCGCTGACATACAACATCGCGGGGCTGCCCGAGATCCTGTCGAGCGCGGAGACGGACCGGCGGACGAGCACCACGGCGATCGGTGCGGGGCTCGGTTCGTACGACCTGGTGAACGTGCAGGAGGACTTCAACTACCACGCGTACCTGTATGCGGCGGACGGGCACCGCTATCGGACACCGACGAGCGGCGGCGCCGGCATCGGCAGCGGACTGAACACCTTGTCCGCCTTCCCGGTGGAGGGCCCGGAACGGGTGACCTGGGAGCGTTGCTGGATCGGTACCGGCGACTGCCTGACGCCGAAGGGGTTCACCTTCACCCGAGTACGCCCTGCCGAGGGTGTTGTGATCGACGTCTACAACCTGCACGCCGACGCCGGATCCGAACCCGCCGACATGAGGGCACGTGCCTCGAACCTGGAGCAACTGACCCGCTTCATGACGGAGCGGTCCTCCGGCAAGGCCGTGATCGTCATGGGCGACACCAACAGTCGGTACACGAGGTCGGGGGACTCGATCGCCGAGTTCGTCGCAGCGAACGACCTCCGCGATCCCTGGGTGGACCTGATCCGGAACGGCGACGTCCCGGTCACGGGCACGCCCGCGTTGGGTTGCGACGACACCGCTCCGAGCGAGGCGTGCGAGGTCGTCGACAAGGTGCTCTACCGCAGTGGCGACCGGGTGACGCTCGAGGCGACCGGCTATCGCAACGACCACTCCCGCTTCGCCACGGACGACGGCGCCCCGCTGTCGGACCACTTCCCGATCGCGGTCGACCTCGACTGGTCCTGCGTGGGCGTCTGTGTCGACGACATCGAGGATCCGCTGCGGTCCGACGGTGTCGGC
>NZ_JBHUFB010000010.1:121353-398435 GCF_042681175.1 Rhodococcus gannanensis | reverse complement strand
TCGACCCGCCCGACGATCGTCGGGCGGGTCGACTCGTTGACTGTTCACCGGACCGAATCAGGTCCCGTGAGCCGAAGCCACATGACCTGATTCCGTTACCGACTTACACGTCGTAGTACAGCTGGAACTCGTAGGGGTGCGGCCGCAGGTTGACGGGCGCGATCTCCTGCTCACGCTTGAGCGAGATCCAAGTCTCGATCAGGTCGGACGTGAACACGCCACCCTCGGTGAGGTAGTCGTGATCCTGCTCGAGCCGGTCGATGACGGCGGACAGGCTGGTGGGGGCCTGCGGGATGTTCTTGGCCTCCTCCGGCGGGAGCTCGTAGAGGTCCTTGTCGACCGGAGCCATCGGCTCGATCTTGTTCTTGATGCCGTCCAGGCCGGCCATCATCTGCGCGGCGAAGTTCAGGTACGGGTTGCCCGAGGAGTCCGGCGCGCGGAACTCGAGGCGCTTGGCCTTCGGGTTGTTGCCGGTGATCGGGATGCGGACCGCGGCGGAACGGTTGCGCTGGCTGTACACCAGGTTGATGGGGGCCTCGTAGCCCGGCACCAGGCGGTGGTACGAGTTGATCGTCGGGTTCGTGAACGCGAGGAGCGACGGCGCGTGGTGCAGGATGCCGCCGATGTACCAGCGAGCCAGGTCGGACAGGCCCGCGTAGCCGGCCTCGTCGTGGAACAGCGGCTTGCCGTCCTTCCACAGCGACTGGTGGACGTGCATTCCCGAGCCGTTGTCACCGAACAGCGGCTTCGGCATGAAGGTGGCGGACTTGCCGTGCTGCCATGCGGTGTTCTTGACGATGTACTTGAACAGCTGCAGGTCGTCGGCCGCCGCGAGCAGGGTGTTGAACTTGTAGTTGATCTCCTGCTGGCCGCCGGTGCCGACCTCGTGGTGGCCGCGCTCGAGCTCGAAGCCCGCGTTCTGCAGGTTGGTGGAGATCTCGTCGCGCAGGTCGACGTAGTGGTCGTACGGGGCGACGGGGAAGTAGCCACCCTTCGGGCGAACCTTGTAGCCGAGGTTCGGGCTGCCGTCGGCGTTGCGCTCGTTGCCGGTGTTCCAGGCGCCGGAGACCGCGTCGAGCTTGTAGAACGCGCCGTTCATGTTCGACTCGTAGGAGACGTTGTCGAAGATGTAGAACTCGGCCTCGGCACCGAAGAAGGCGGTGTCGGCGATGCCGGTCGACTTCAGGTACTCCTCGGCCTTGCGCGCGACGTTGCGGGGGTCGCGGCTGTAGGACTCGCGGGTGAACGGGTCGTGCACGAAGAAGTTGATGTTCAGCGTCTTCGCGGCACGGAACGGGTCGATCTGCGCCGTGGTGACGTCGGGGAGCAGCATCATGTCGGACTCGTGGATCGACTGGAAGCCGCGAACCGACGAACCGTCGAACGCCAGGCCGTCCTCGAACACGTCCTTGTTGAACGCCGAAGCCGGGATCGAGAAGTGCTGCTGGACGCCCGGCAGGTCACTGAATCGGATGTCGACGTACTCGACCTGTTCGTCCGCGATGTACTTGATGACCTCTTCGGCCGTGCTGAACGCCACGCTTGTGCTCCTTCACTTGGGTCCCAGCCAATGTTGATGCGGCGGGTTCGTCGAGGTGACGGTAAGGACTCGGTGTTGCCCAACAATCAAGTCCATGTTTCGCCGGTGTTACGCGTCCCGTATTACAACCTAGGTCACATCGGCGGAGTGGTCGCGGTGAGTAGGTTCGCGCACCGCCTATCCTGGACACATGGCGCGCATGACTGGTTCCTGGCTCTCCGGCCCCACGGCCGCACTCCCGCTCGACGACGACGGCACGCCCAAGTATCGGGGTGAGCGTCTCGGGCTGCCCGAGATCGGACCCGGATCGCTCGTCGGCACCGGCCGGCGACTCGGCGCACTGATGCTCGACTGGCTGATGGCGGGCGGTGTCTCGATCCTGATCCTCGGCGGCGATGCGCTCGACAGCAGGCTGTCGAGCGTCGTGCTCCTGGTGTGGTTCGTCGTGGGTGTCGTCACCGTGACGCTGTTCTCGTTCACTCCGGGGCAGTACATCGTCGGGTTGCAGGTCGCACGCATCGACAAGCCGGTTGGCGTCGGCATCGTGCGCGCACTGGCCCGTCAGGTGCTGCTGGTGTTCATGGTGCCGCCGCTGATCACCGACATCGAGGGGCGCGGCATGCACGATCGTGCCACCGGTACCGCCCTGGTCCGTTCCCGCTGACCCTCGCTGCGCCACCTCCCAGAACAGGCCGAAGGGGGCCTTCGTGCGATCGGATCGCACGAAGGCCCCCTTCGGTCGTTCAGGGTGCAGCCTCGGTGTGAGTGCCCGGGGACGCCGGGTGGGTGACTCAGCGGCGGCGGATGGTGCGCTGCACGCCCTTCATCTTCGCGCCGCCGGGGAGCGGGCCCTTGGGCATCGCCGGGCCGCTGCGGGAGCCGAGCGCCGACAGTCGCGACTCGATGGAGTCCATCCGCTTGGTGTCGATGTTGCGCGGCAGCTTCGTCAGGTACTTCTGCAGCTGTGCGAGCGGCACCTGGCCCTCGTCGTTGCCGACGACGATGTCGTAGATCGGGGTGTCGCCGACGAGCCGTGCGGTCTTCTTCTTCTCCTGGGCGAGGAGCGGCTTGACCCGCTGCGGTGCACCCTCGGCGACGAGGATGACGCCGGGACGGCCGATGACGCGGTGCACGGCGTCGAGCTGCGTGGTGCCGGCGATCGTGTTGGTCACCCGCCAGCCGCCCTGCAGGTTGTCCAACGCCCAGGCTGCCGCGCCGGCCTGGCCGTCCGCCTTGCCGTACACGGTGCGCTGCACGCGGCGACCGAAGATCACGAACGCGGCGAGTGCACCGAGCAGGATGCCCACGGGCAGCAGGAACCACTGGAGGCCGAAGATCAGGCCGATCAGGAACAGCACGACGGTGATGCCGACGACCGCACCGATCATCAGGGGCAGCAGCAGTTTGTCTTCCTTGCGCTGCAGCTGGAACGCCTGCCACAGCTGGCTGCGCCGCTCCTTCGATGCCGCCCTGCGCGCCGCCTTCGCGGCGGCCTTCGCTTCCTTCGATGCCTTGCCCGCTTTGCCGGACCTACTGCCGTTCGCCATACCTCACAGGATACGACCAGGCCCGATCACCGATCGCACCCGACCGGCACCCATCCACGTCAGGCACGCGCGAGACGCGCGAGCAGCGAACCCGCCTCCTGCGATGCGGTGCCCTCTTCGGCGAGATGCGCCTGACCGGCGGGGAGCGGGCGGCCGTGCTTGGCCATGGCCTGCGCGTAGAGGCGACCGGCCCGGTACGAGGACCGGACCAGCGGCCCGGCCATGACTCCGGCGAACCCGAGCTCGGTCGCGAACTCGGAGTGGTCGACGAACTCCTCCGGCTTGACCCAGCGCTCGACCGGATGGTGCCGCGGCGAGGGACGCAGGTACTGGGTGATCGTGATGATGTCGCACCCGGCCTCGTGCAGGTCGACCATCGCGGACTGCACCTCCTCGGGGGTCTCACCCATGCCGAGGATCAGGTTGGACTTGGTGACCAGGCCGAAGTCGCGGGCCGCGGTGATCACCTCGAGGGAGCGCTCGTAGCGGAACGCGGGCCGGATCCGCTTGAAGATCCGGGGCACCGTTTCCAGGTTGTGCGCGAGGACCTCGGGGCGGGCGTCGAACACCTCGGCGAGCAGGTCCGGGTGCGCGTGGAAGTCGGGGATCAGGTTCTCGACGCCGGTGGTCGGGTTCAGGGCGTGGATCTGCCGGACGGTCTCGGCGTACAGCCAGGCGCCCTCGTCGGGCAGGTCGTCGCGGGCGACACCGGTGATCGTCGAGTACCGCAGGCCCATCGAGCGGACGGATTCGGCGACGCGGCGGGGTTCGTCCCGGTCGAGGGCTGCGGGTTTGCCGGTGTCGATCTGGCAGAAGTCGCATCGGCGGGTGCACTGGTCGCCGCCGATGAGGAACGTCGCCTCCCGGTCCTCCCAGCACTCGTAGATGTTGGGGCAGCCGGCCTCCTCGCACACCGTGTGCAGGCCTTCGGATTTGACCAGCGATTTCAGCTCGGAGTACTCCGGGCCCATCTTCGCTCGGGTCTTGATCCAGTTCGGTTTCCGCTCGATCGGGGTTTCGGCGTTACGGACCTCGATGCGAAGGAGCTTGCGCCCTTGTGGGGCGGCGGCGGGAGAGTTCTCGGGTGCCACAGTCACGAAACCGATGCTACGCCCGTCGAATCACCGGCCCGCGGTCAGCCGAACCGGTGCGCCGTGAACACCGGCGCCGCGGTACCGGCGTCGGGCACCGTCACGCGATCGATGTCGTGGTCGGTCACCGTGATCGTGCCGTCGAGCGCGGCCGTGACCGCCGCGACCACGGCGGGTGTCACCTCGGAAACCGTTACCCGCCTGCCCAATTCGCGGGTGAGTGAGGTGACGCCTGCATCGGCGATGCCGCACGGGATGATGTCGTCGAACCGGTCGAGCTCCGCATCGCAGTTGAGGGCGAACCCGTGCAGCGCGACTCCGCGCTGGACCCGGACGCCGATCGCGGCGATCTTGCGCTCGGGGAGCCACACCCCTGCACGCTGCTGCGCGGCGAGCCACACGCCGGATCGACCCTCGACGCGACCGCAGTCGAGTCCGAGGTCGGTGCAGACCGTGATCAGGGCCTCTTCGAGGCGCCGTACGTAGTTGACGACGTCGACCGGCTGTGCGAGGGCGACGATCGGGTAGCCGACCAACTGCCCGGGACCGTGCCAAGTGATCTTGCCGCCCCGATCGACGTCGATGACCGGGGTGCCGTCGGTGGGGCGGTCCTCGGGCTGGGTGCGACGTCCCGCGGTGTAGACGGACGGGTGCTCGAGGAGCAGCAGGGTGTCTCGGCCGTGACCGTCGGCGCGCTCGTCCGCGAGTCGACGTTGCACGTCCCACGCCTCGAGGTAGTCGATCGTCCCGAGTTCGCGGATGTCGAACGGTTGGCTGTCGACGCGGGCTGAAGCGGTGGCCGTGGTCATCCTCGACACGCTACGCCGGTGGCCTGCCGCCCGGACGGGGAGGTGAGCGCCGCCGGGCCGTGCAGCGCGCCCGGGCGGCCGGATCATGTTGCGATGGAACACGACATCGGGGTGTCGCCGATGTGCGGCGACACCCCGATGCGGTGTGCGGTGGCCTTGCGGCCGGTGCCTACAGGCCGAGGTCCGCGTCGAACGCGGCTTCCTCGAGACGCTGTTTGATCGTCGTCAGGAACCGACCGGCGTCGGCGCCGTCGATGAGGCGGTGATCGTAGGTCAGCGGCAGGTAGCACATCGACCGGACGCCGATGGACTCGTTGCCCGCGGCGTCGGTAATCACGGCCGGACGCTTGACGATCGCGCCGGTGCCCAGCATCGCCGCCTGTGGCGGGACGAGGATCGGCGTGTCGAACAGCGCGCCCTGACTGCCGATGTTGGTGATCGTGAAGGTACCGCCCGCCAGCTCGTCCGGCTTGAGGCCACCGGAGCGCGCACGCTTGGCGATGTCCGCGATCGCCCGTGCGAGACCCGCGAGGGACAGGTCACCGGCGTTGTGGATGACGGGGGAGAGCAGGCCCTGATCGGTGTCCACCGCGATGCCGAGGTGCACGGCAGCGTGGTAGGTGATCTCCTTCGCGTCCTCGTTGTAGCTGGCGTTGACGTTCGGATGCGCTCCGAGCGCCTCGACGACGGCCTTGGCGAAGAACGGGAGGAAGGTCAGGTTGACGCCCTCGCGCTCGGCGAAGCCCGACTTCGCCTGCGACCGCAGTGCTGCGACCTTGGTGACGTCGACCTCGAAGGTCTGGGTCAGCTGCGCGGTGGTCTGCAGCGACTCCCGGGTCTTGGTCGCCGTGATCTGGCGGATCCGGTTGGCCTTCTGGGTGGTGCCACGCAGGTGGGCGAGCTCCGGGCGCACGCCTGCGGCCGGGGCCGAGGGCGCGGCAGGTGCGGCGGCAGCGGGCGCGGCGGACGCCGCCGGGGCCTTCTTCGCCTCGGCTGCGGCGAGCACGTCCTGCTTGCGGATCCGGCCGCCGACGCCGGTGCCCTTGACGGTGGCGAGGTCGACGCCGTTCTCCGTTGCGAGCTTGCGCACGAGCGGGGTCACGTACGGCGTTGCGTCACCGCTTGCGGCCGGGGCCGGGGCCGGAGCGGCAGGGGCCGGAGCAGCAGGAGCCGGAGCGGCTGCCGCGGGAGCCGGCGGCGCCGGAGGTGCTGCCGGAGCCGGAGCGGGAGCCGGGGGCGCGGGCGGTGCCGGGGGTGCGGGCGGAGCCGAGGGCGTTGCCGGTGCGGCGGCCGGGGTGCCGGAGCCGATGACGGCGAGCTGGGCGCCGACGGCAATCGTGTCGTCCTCCTGCGCGTTGATCTCGAGCAGGGTGCCGGCGACCGGTGAGGGGATCTCGGTGTCGACCTTGTCGGTCGAGACCTCGAGGAGGGGCTCGTCGACTGCCACGTCGTCGCCGACGGCCTTGAGCCAGCGGGTGACCGTGCCCTCGGTGACGGACTCGCCGAGTTCGGGCATCGTCACCGGGGTGCCGGAAGCGGGAGCCGAGGGCGCGGCCGGGGCGGGCGCGGGCGCTGCTGGTGCTGGTGCTGCGGGCGCGGGAGCCGCGGGTGCCGGCGCCTCGGCGGCGGGGGCTTCCGCAGCGGGTGCGGCAGGCGCGGCGGGTGCCGCGGGAGCGTCGTCGGCGCCACCGATGACACCGAGCTCGCCGCCGATCTCGACGGTGTCGTCCTCCTGCGCGACGATCTTGGTCAGAATGCCGGCAGCAGGCGAGGGGATCTCGGTGTCGACCTTGTCTGTGGAGACTTCGAGCAGGGGCTCGTCGAGTTCAACCGTGTCTCCCTCCTGCTTGAGCCACCTCGTGACGGTTCCCTCGGTGACGCTCTCACCGAGAGCCGGCATCTGGACGGAGAAGGCCATTTCTTTTGACTCCTCGACAGTTGTGTTCGGGTTTGTGAGTTTGTCGACTTGTGGTCGAAGTTCATCTTGCAATACCGGCGCTGCCGCGGGGCTGGTCGCAATGGACGAACACGCCGTCGGAACAGCCACACCGCAGTGCGTCACTCATCCTTACACCTACTCGGTTTCGCCGTCCGATGAGGTCGGCATCACACGGTCTCACCAAGCTCACAGCAATCGCTGGCAGACTGCAATCCCACACGTGTGCGCGAGGGTGACGAGGTGAGTGCGATGGGGCTGCGCGCGAGATTGTTCGGCTCTTCACCGGGGAAGGGTGAGCGCGTCCGCGACGAGGACGCCGCACACCTGGCGAACTGGGCGCGGTCGCATGTCGGGGTGGAGGCATTCGTCGAGCCGAAGACGACGGTGACGCCGACGACCGTCGTCCTGGTGGCCAACGACGGCGCCTGGACGCGCCGCGCCGTCGGAGGTGAGCGCGGCGCCCGCAAGCTCGGCCACGACCTGCGCATCCCCGTGTACGACGTGCGCAAGACCGGCTACCCGCAGCGGATGCGCGACTACGACGCCCGGCAGAGGATCCTGCGCAAGCGAGCCCGCGAGCTCTGAGCAGCTGCGCTGCCTGTGCGTGATTTTCACCCCGGTCGGGTGAAATCACGCACAGGCGCGTCAGCGCACGGCTAGCCGTTGGCGGCGATGTCCTCGAGGACGCTGATCATCGTCCGGACCGGGACGCCGGTCCCGCCCTTCGGGGTGTACCCGAACGGCCCGCCCGTGTTGTACGACGGTCCCGCGATGTCGATGTGCGCCCACTGGACGCCGTCCGCGACGAACTCCTTCAGGTACACCGCGGCGGCGAGCATGCCGCCCCACCGGTGGCTGGTGACGTTCATCAGGTCCGCGACCTTCGAGTTCAGGTCGGCGCGCAGCTCCTTCGGCAGGGGCATCGGCCAGGCGTTCTCGCCGACCTCCTGTGCGATGCGGGCGACGCGGTCGCGGAAGTCGTCGGTGCCCATCACTCCGGAGGTGCGGGTTCCCAGCGCGACCATCTGCGCGCCGGTCAGCGTCGCGGTGTCGATCAGGTAGTCGGGCTCCTGTTCGCACGCCTTGACGATCGCGTCGGCGAGGATCAGCCGGCCCTCGGCGTCCGTGTTGACGACCTCGACGGTGGTGCCGCCGTACTGGGTGAGGACGTCGCCGGGTCGCTGTGCGGTCGAGGACGGCATGTTCTCCGCCATCGGTGCGTAGGCGTCGACTGTGACCTTGACTCCGAGTTTCGCGGCGAGCACCACGGTCGCGATGACGGCGGCGGCGCCGCCCATGTCGGAGGTCATGTTCTCCATGCCCGCGGCGGGCTTGATGGAGATGCCGCCGGTGTCGAAGGTGATGCCCTTGCCGACGAGGGCGACCTTCTTGGCGCCGCGGCCCCCGGAGTGGGTGAGCCGGACGAGGCGGGGGCCGCGCGACGATCCCTTGCCGACGCCGAGGATGCCCCCGTAGCCGCCCTTGGTGAGAGCCTTCTCGTCGAGGACCTCGACCTTGAGGCCGGCCGCCGTCCCGATGGCCTTGGCTCGGGCCGCGAACTCCCCCGGGTACAGGTGGCTCGGGGGAGTGTTCACGAACTCGCGGGCGGTCGCGACGGCCTCGGCGATCGCGGTGCTGCGCGCGAGGATCTTCTTCGGCGCGGCGGCGCGTGGCGAGTCGACCAGGAGTTCCACGCGGCCGAGGGGGCCGGATCCTGCCTTGGGTGCGGACTTCGACTTGAACTCGGTGAACGTGTACGCGCCGAGGTAGAAGCCTTCGGCTGCGGCCGCCAGATCGATGGAGGACAGCGTCGTCGCGGCGACGGTGGTGCCGCTCAGCGACCGTGCCGCGGCACCCGCCGATGCGCGGACCTGTTCGGCGTCGACGGCGTCCGGTGCACCGAGCCCGACCGCGACGACGCTGGCGACGGACAGCCCGGCCGGTGCGGGGATGCGGGTGACCTCCTCGGCCTTGCCGGTCGCCCCGACGGCGAGCAGCCCGGCGAGGACCGCCTCCGCGGCGGCGTCGTCGAGGGCTTCGCCGACCGAGACCTCCGGTCCGTCGGGGCCGGTGGTGAGGCCGACGACGAGCACCTCGACCCGGGTGGTGATCGAACCGGCGAGGGCGAGTTCCGGGCCGATCGGCGCATCGGACGTGGCAGGGCTCACGGTCAACTCCTGAAGTGTGGGTGATTGCGTTGTCCGCAACTGTAGTTCGCGGTCCGGCGGTACGACCGGCGCCGTCCACGACGCGATACCACCCGCGGTGCCCGTGATTCGGCGGCGAGGATCGCCCGGCAGGTCCGATAGCGTGGGGGCCATGAGCACTGCGGAGCACCAGCACGGACCCCTGCACGATCTCCACGTGGAGCTCGGCGCGACTTTCGCGCCGTTCGGTGGATGGGAGATGCCCGTGTCCTATGCGGGCGTCGTCGCGGAACACACCGCGGTCCGCGAGACGGTCGGCGTGTTCGACGTCAGCCATCTCGGCAAGGCCTCGGTCGTCGGCCCCGGTGCCGCGGACTTCGTGAACGCCTGCCTGACAAACGATCTCGGTCGCATCGGGCCCGGCAAGGCGCAGTACACGCTGTGCGCCACCGACTCCGGAGGCGTGATCGACGACCTGATCGCGTACTTCGTCACCGACGACGAGGTGTTCCTCGTCCCGAACGCCGCGAACACGGCCGCGGTGGTCGCGGAACTGGCGGCGCAGGCGCCGGATGGTGTGACGGTCACGGATCTGCACCGCGACTACGGTGTGCTCGCCGTGCAGGGCCCGCGGTCGGCGGACGTCCTCGGGGCACTCGGGTTGCCGACGGACATGGACTACATGGCATTCGCCGACGCCGACTTCGAGGGTGTGCCGGTCCGGGTGTGCCGGACCGGGTACACCGGTGAGCGCGGATTCGAGCTGCTCCCGCGCTGGGACGACACCGCGGCGGTGTTCCGGGCCCTGGTCGCAGCCGCGGAGCAGGCCGGGGGGCAGGTCGCGGGACTGGGTGCCCGCGACACGCTGCGGACCGAGGCGGGCTACCCGCTGCACGGCCACGAACTGTCCACCGAGATCTCGCCGCTCGAGGCACGATGCGGGTGGGCGATCGGATGGAAGAAGCCCCGGTTCTGGGGCCGTGACGTTTTGCTCGCACAGAAGGAGGCCGGCCCGGCGCGCACCATGTGGGGACTGCGCGCCCTCGACCGTGGTGTCCTGCGGCAGGGGCTGTCGGTGCTGCGCGACGGCGTCGTCGTCGG
Organism: Rhodococcus gannanensis; assembly: GCF_042681175.1. Classification (NCBI taxonomy): domain Bacteria; kingdom Bacillati; phylum Actinomycetota; class Actinomycetes; order Mycobacteriales; family Nocardiaceae; genus Rhodococcus; species Rhodococcus gannanensis. Next base: position 388,261 of record NZ_JBHUFB010000010.1, on the reverse strand, counting down.
GGAGACGACGTCCGGTACGTTCTCGCCGACCCTCAAGGTGGGGATCGCGCTCGCCCTGCTCGACTCGTCGGCGGGACTGGCTGCCGGTGACGAGCTGACCGTCGACGTACGCGGCCGTGCCCTCCGATGCGAGGTCGTCGCGCCCCCGTTCGTGCCGGTGCGGACGAGGTGAGCAGCCGCGCCGCACACACGAGTTGTCGGAGCACGAATTTCCGTGGTCGCGCAATGTCGTGCACGGCCGGTTCGATAGGATTCGCCGCATGACTGGTGTCCTCGAATTCACGCGCGTTCCGCATCCCTCACCCGTGTCGGAGCAGGACCGCGCGCGAGTACTGGCCGCCCCCGGGTTCGGTGTCCACTTCACCGACCACATGGTGACCATCGACTACACCGAGGGACGCGGCTGGCACGACGCCACCGTCGGGCCGTACGCGCCGCTCCGGATGGACCCCGCGACGATGGTGCTGCACTACGGACAGGCGATCTTCGAGGGCTTGAAGGCGTACCGGCAGCAGGACGGGTCGATCGCGTCGTTCCGGGTGTCGTCGAACGCCGAGCGCCTCAACACGTCGGCGCGGCGGATGGCGATGCCCGAACTGCCCGAGGAACTGTTCCACCGGTCCATCACCGAGTTGCTCGCCGTCGACGGCGACTGGGTTCCCGCCGCGGGCGGCGAGGACGCCCTGTACATCCGGCCGTTCATGATCTCGACGGAGGTCGGCCTCGGAGTCCGGCCAGCGAACAGCTACAAGTACCTGCTCATCGCGTCTCCGGCCGGCGCCTACTTCCCGCAGGGCGTCAAGCCGGTGAGTGTGTGGCTCTCGACGGAGTACGTGCGCGCCGCACCCGGCGGGACCGGTGCCGCCAAGTTCGCCGGCAACTACGCGGCGTCGCTCGTCGCGCAGGCGCAGGCTGCCGAGAAGGGCTGCGACCAGGTCGTCTGGCTCGACGCGATCGAGCGCACGTACGTCGAGGAGATGGGCGGGATGAACCTGTTCTTCGTCTTCGGCTCCGGCTCCGATGCGCGTCTGGTCACCCCCGAGCTGTCGGGTTCGCTGCTCCCGGGCATCACCCGCAACTCGCTGCTCACGCTGGCCGCCGATGCCGGATACACCGTCGAGGAGCGCCGGATCAGCACCGCCGAGTGGCGGGAGAAGGCGGCGTCGGGTGAGATCACCGAGGTGTTCGCCTGCGGCACCGCAGCGGTCATCACTCCGGTCGGCTCCGTCAAGTCCGCCGAGGGCGAGTTCACGATCAACGGCGGTGAGCCGGGCGAGGTGACGATGGCTCTGCGCGACACCCTCACCGGCATCCAGCGCGGCACCTTCGCCGACACGCACGGCTGGATGACCACCCTGGCCTGAGCCCCGGTCAGCCGCCGAGCAGGAATCCGATCGCGGTCACGGTGACGGTCACCTCGATCGCCGCACCCAGGACGTCGCCGGTGACGCCGCCGAACCTGCGAGAGCAGTGCCGGGTCAGGGCGAGAGCGAGCAGTGCCGCAGCGGCGGCCACCGCCGGGCCCTGCCACCAGCGGTCCGGGACCGCGAACACGCTGCCCGCGAGGAGGATCACCGCCCACAGTGCGCACACCCACACCTTCTGGGTTCCCGCGACGAGTGCGCCGAATCCGGTCGGTGTGGCGGGTGGGAGCCCCCTCCGGCACGCGAGTACCGCGGCCACCCGGCCGGCGGCGACCGCCGTGATCACCGCCCACCAGAGTCCGCCGCTCGCCAGTGCACCCAGTGAGAGTGCCTGCCCGCCAAGGCAGATCAGCAGGGCGACGGCCCCGAACGGGCCGACCCCGCCGCTGCGCATCACCTCGAGGGCGCGCTCGGGCGGTCCGTAGCAACCGAGCCCGTCGACGGTGTCCGCGAGCCCGTCGACGTGCATGCCGCGTGTGCCGAGGGCGAGCGCTGCCACGGCGATCAGACCCGCGAGCGCCGGGTCGAGCGACGCCTCCAGTGAGATCCAGAGCGTTGCTGCTGCGGCGGCGCCGAGCAGCAGTCCCACGAGCGGGGTCACCGCGATGACGCGGGCCCCCGCCGCACGATCGATCGGCGGTCCGTCCCGCCGTTGCGGGACGGGCAGGACCGTGAGCCAGGACAGCGCCAGCCGAAGCCCGCCGAGCACGGGCTAGTCCGTGGCCGTCGCGTCGGCCGCGGTCGCGTCGTCGCCGGTGCTCACGCCCGCGTCGGCGAACGTCGCCATGTTCGCGAGAGTCGCGACCGCGCCCTGGAGCACGGGGAACGCGGCGAGCGCGCCGGAGCCCTCACCGAGGCGCATGCCGAGGTCGAGGATCGGGTCGAGCTGAAGTTGCCGCAGGGCCACCGAGTGCGCGGGTTCGGTGGACCGATGTCCGGCCACCCACCAGTCGCGGGCGCCGGGCGCCAGCTGCTCCGCGACCATCGCTGCCGCCGTGACGACGACGCCGTCCACGATCACCGGTGTGCGCCGCACCGCCGCCTGCGCGAGGAACCCGGCCATCGCCGCCAGATCGGCGCCGCCCGCGGTCCGGAGCAGCGCCACGGGGGCGTTCGCGTGCGGGCGGACCCGGCGCAGTGCATCCCGGATCGCCGCGGTCTTGCGCGACCAGCCGGCGTCGTCGACACCGGTACCTCGGCCCACCGCCGCAACGGGTTCGGTGTCGGTGAGGGCGGCGATGAGCACTGTCGCCGGTGTCGTGTTTCCGATGCCCATCTCGCCGGCGATGAGCAGGTCTGCGCCCTCGTCGACCTCGGCGTCGGCGATCGCACGCCCGGCGTCGATCGCCCTGACCGTCTCGTCGTGGGTGAGTGCGTCCTCGCGGTCGATGGCGCCGCTGGACCGTCGGATCTTGTACTGGGAGACGGTGGGATCGGTGTGGGCGTCGACCGAGATGTCGACGACGCGGACCCCCGCACCGCAGGTCGCGGCGAGGGCGTTGACGGCCGCGCCGCCCGCGGTGATGTTGGCGACCATCTGCGCGGTCACCTCGGCCGGATACGCGGACACGCCGTGCCGGGCGATGCCGTGGTCACCGGCGAACACGACGACCCGTGGGCGGGCGAAGACGTGCGGAGGGCATTCGCCCTGACACGCCGCGACCCACGCGGACAGCGCCTCGAGGCGCCCGAGGGATCCCGCGGGTTTCGTCAGCTGAGTCTGCCTGTCCGCAGCGGCGAGTCGCACGCGGACCGACGGCGTGACGACCGGGCCGAACGTCACGGACTCGGAAGTCGAGTTCGAATCGGTTGTCACAGACGGCCTTTCGTCGGATGCCGGAGCATGGTCACTTCAATCGGACGGTCAGGCCCGCGACGGCGAGAAGCACCTCGTCGCACACCTGCGCAAGTCGGCCGTTCAATGCGCCGATCTCGTCACGGAACAGCCTGCCCGACCGTGTCTCGGGGACGACACCCAGCCCCACCTCCGGGCTGACCAGCACCAGTGTCCCGGTGTGGTGGGCGACCGCGTCGACGAGATCGTCGCAGCGCGGGCCGATCGTGCCGCGCGGAGCGTCCCAGGCGCCTGCGGTGTCGAGTTCGGTCGTCAGCCACGTGCCGAGATCGTCGACGAGTGTCGGGGGACCACCTGCCCGCAGCACGGCCACGAGCCCGGGGCCGGATGCGGTCTCGACGGTCGTCCAGTGGGCGGGACGGCGCCGGCGGTGCTCAGCCACCCGCGCGGCCCAGTCGGTGTCGCCGGGATCGAGCGACGACGTCGCGACGTACCGGACCTCACCGTCGGGCATCAGCGATTCCGCGTGACCGGACTTGCCGGAACGGGCCCCGCCCAGGACGAGCGTGCGATGCGCGGCGGTGGACACGCGCTAGACGGTACCAACGGCGGCCGAAGCGGCTCCGAAGCGTCGGCGGTAGTCCGCCGGAGCGACACCCCGCACCCGCTGGAAGTGGTGACGCAACAGCGCGGCCGACGCGAATCCGCACCGGCGGGCGACCTCCTCGACCGGCAGATCGGTGCGTTCGAGCAGTTCCTGGGCGCGCAGCACGCGCTGGGTCGTGAGCCACTTCCCGGGGGTGGTCCCGGTCTCGGCGGCGAACCGGCGAGCGAACGTCCGTGGCGACATGGCGGCCCACGCCGCCAGCGAGTCGACGCTGTGCGGTGCGTCCAGGTGATCGCCGAGCCAGTCCAGCAGGGCCGCGACGCCGCTGCCGTCGGGTGCGTGCTCGGCAGCGGGCCGCTCGATGAACTGCCGCTGGCCGCCGTCCCGCTGGGGTGGGGTGACCATCCGCCGGGCGATGGTGTTGGCGACGTCGGAGCCGAGCTCACGGCGCACCAGGTGCAGGCAGGCGTCGATGCCTGCGGCGGTGCCCGCGCTGGTGACCAGCGAGCCTTCGTCGACGAAGAGGACGTCGGGGTCGACCGTGGTCGCGGGGTGCGCGCGGGCGAGTTCGTCGGCGTGCATCCAGTGGGTGGTGCAGCGTCTGCCGTCGAGCAGTCCGGCCGCCCCGGCGAGGAAGGTTCCGGAGCACACGGTGAGGATCGTGGCTCCGGCGTCGGAGGCCGCGCGGATCGCATCGACGACGGCGGTCGGGTAGCGCTCGTGGATCGTGGTCGCGGTGAGCACCACGAGGTCGGCGCCCGCGAGGCCGGACAGGTCGTGGTCGGGGGTGAGGGTGACGCCGGGAACGTTGGTGTGCAACGGAACCCCTGCTTCGGGGCCGCACACCCGGAAGTCGAAGGCTGGGACGCCCGCGTCCGTCCGGTCCAGGCCGAACACCTCGCACACGGTGCCGAACTCGAACATCGCCACACGGTCGAGGACGACGACCGCCACGTGAGACAGCATGCCGTCAGTCTATGGCGCGATTTTTGCGATCATTGTCTTCGCTGCCACTTTTGGCAGAAAATGCTCAGGCGAAGAATTACTGCCATGACCGCACTCGCGCTACTCGCAATCGCAACACTCGCCGTCGGAAGTCTGATCGCATCGCGTCGCCGCGCTGCTGATCCATGTCGGCCGCAGCGTCACGGGTCCGACTCCGTCGACGACCGCGACCTGAGCCGGGAGGCCGCCGACCTCGCGCTGCTGCGCGGACGGGCACGGTGCTCGACGCCCTGAGTGGCGGCACTCGCGGTCGCGCGTTCGGACGTAGGGTGCACCGAGAGCGCGAGCGCGAGAGGACGGATGCCGGTGGCGGTGTGTCTCGGGGTGTGGGAATGGGCACTCGTCCTGTGCCCGGACTGTGAGCGGCACGTGCCCATCAGTCACGGCTGGGCCAGTGCCGACGGATCGATCGAGTACCGCCGCTGCCGGAACGGTCACGTGATCGAAAGTCGGCCCTGGTACCGCTAGTCCGTCAGACGGCGTCGCCGGGGGAGACCCGAGGCTGGGGAGCACGCATCTTCCGGATCTGCGAGGAACGGACGAACGCGTACCAGCCGAGCTTGAACCCACCGTCGAGCGTGTCCGGGAACCGCTCACGGACCTTGTTGTTGACCTGGCGGCCCAGGATCACACCCTCGACAACCATGAACAGCATCATCACGAACATGACGAGCGTGACGATTGCCTGCATCGCCGGAGTCAGGAACATCGCGACGATCAGCAGCACCGCCAGCGGCATGAACATGCCGACCAGGTGACGACGCGAGTCGACGAGGTCGCGCACGTAGGCACGAACCTCGCCCTTGTCGCGCGGCAGGAGGTACTTGTCCTCGCCTGCGAGCATGCGGGCGCGACGGTCCGCCGCGTCCGAGCGGCGCTCCGCCGCCGCGGCCTTGCGCTGCTCCTTGTCGCCGCGACTCGCCTTGCGGCGGGCCCGCGCCTCCTTGGAGGTCAACGGGGCCGGTGCCACCGGACCGCGTTTCTTGCCCTCCGCCTCACGGCGCGACGGTGTGGGCCGGCCCTTGCCGGCGGTCACGGCGGACGACGCGGGCTCGGCCGACGGGGCGACGGTCGGCTCGTCGACCCCGGCGTCACCGTTGTCGGGATTGTCGGGGTTTCCACGGCGCAGCAGTTTCACCCCACCAGGCTACTTGCCGCCACGCCCCGGTTTCGACCCCGCTCTCCGGTTCGGCCCGCTCGCCGGCCGGGCCGACCCCGTGATCCGGTTCTACACTCGCCCGATGCGAGTCCTGATCGCTCCCGATTCGTTCGGCGACACTCTCACCGCGGTCGAGGCCGCCGCCGCGATCGACGCAGGCTGGACGCGGGGACGTCCGGGCGACGAGGTCGTGGTCGCGCCGCGTTCCGACGGTGGTCCCGGGTTCGTCGACGTTCTCGCGGTACACGGCGGACGCGTGCACGAGACCCCCGTCTCGGGGCCACTGGACCGGTCGGTCACCGCGCGCTGGCTCCTGGACGGCGACACCGCCTACATCGAATCCGCGCAGGCGTGTGGTCTGCACCTGCTCCGGCCCGATCCCGCCACCGCACTCGCCGCGCACAGTGCCGGAGTCGGTCAGCTGGTCGCCGCGGCGGTGGACGCCGGCGTCCACGCCGTCGTCGTCGGGCTCGGCGGCAGCGGGTGCACCGACGGCGGGCGGGGGCTCGTCGCCGCACTCGGCGGAACCCCCGACGCCGCCGGACTCGCAGCGGCACGCGAACGACTGGCGGGGATCCGGCTCGTCGCCGCCACAGACGTCGAGAACCCCCTGCTCGGTCCGCGGGGCGCCGCTGCGGTGTTCGGGCCGCAGAAGGGCGCCGACGACGACGCCGTCGCAGAACTCGAACGTCGCAACGCCGAGTGGGCCGACGTTCTCGACGCGGCGCCGGGCCGCCCGGTGTCGACCCTCGTGGGCGCAGGCGCAGCGGGAGGTCTCGGCGCCGCACTGCTCGCACTGGGCGCCGACCGCAGGTCCGGAGCCGAGGTGGTGGCCGATGTCACCGGCCAGGCCGCCCTCCTCCGGGGCGCCGACGTCGTGCTGACCGGGGAGGGGCGGTTCGACAACCAGTCACTCGGGGGGAAGGTGGCCGTCGCGCTCGCCCGCGCGGCCCGCGCCGACGCCGTTCCGGTCGTTGTCCTTGCAGGTCAGGTCGCCGTGGACGCCGGCGATCCCGACCTCCGGGCACTGGGATTGCACGGTGTCCACTCGGTCGCCGAGCACGCCGGATCGGTGCAGCTGGCGATGGACGACGCGGCCGCGCAGTTGGCGGGTCTCGCGGAAGCGATCGCACGATCGTGGTGATCGCCGCCGGAAATGCCACCGGGAGCGGCGGGAATACCGGGTCGAAGAGTACGGTTGACGTGTTCACGGGTTTGGTACGAGCGAACAGGAGAGCCCATGACAGTGCAGAACGAGAGCGCCGCTGCGACCGAAGGCGCGCAGACCGAGGCTGCGCACAAGGTCGTCATGTCCGATGCGGCGGCCGCGAAGGCCAAGGCTCTGCTCGATCAGGAGGGCCGCGACGACCTGGCCCTGCGGATCGCCGTCCAGCCGGGTGGCTGCGCCGGTCTCCGCTACCAGTTGTTCTTCGACGACCGCTCGCTCGACGGTGACCTCGTCGTCGACTTCGGCGGCGTGAACCTCGCCGTGGACCGGATGAGCGCTCCGTACGTCGAAGGCGCGACCATCGACTTCGTCGACTCCATCGAGAAGCAGGGCTTCACGATCGACAACCCGAACGCCACCGGCTCCTGCGCCTGCGGCGATTCGTTCAACTGATCGCACCGCACAGCCATCTCGTCCGGCGCGGCGCCCACCGTGGGTGTCGCGCCGGACGCATGTCCGGGGTGACGTGCGCGGCGGGTAGCGTGTGCACTTCGCCCCCGTCGAACTGAAAGGTCAGCGCGTGACAATCGCGGTCACCGGCTCCATCGCCACCGATCACCTGATGCGTTTCCCCGGGCGCTTCGCCGAGCAGCTGGTCGCCGACCAGCTGCAGCACATCTCGCTCAGCTTCCTCGTCGACGACCTCGTGGTCCGGCGCGGCGGCGTCGGCGGCAACATCGCGTTCGCGATGGGCGTGCTCGGCGGATCGCCGCTGCTGGTCGGTGCGGTCGGTGCCGACTTCGCCGAGTACCGCGGCTGGCTCGAGAAGCACGGCGTGGACTGCTCCGCCGTGCACGTCTCCGAGGTCGCGCACACCGCCCGTTTCGTCTGCACGACGGACGAGGACATGGCGCAGATCGCGTCGTTCTACCCCGGCGCGATGAGTGAGGCACGGGAGATCTCCCTCACCGACCTGCCCACCGGCGTCGAACTCGTCCTCGTGGGCGCTAACGACCCCGCCGCGATGACGCGGCACACGCAGCAGTGCCGCGAGCTCGGCATCAAGTTCGCCGCCGACCCGTCCCAGCAGCTCGCGCGGCTGTCGGGCGCGGAGGCACGTGAACTCATCGGCGGTGCCGAGTACCTGTTCACCAACGAGTACGAATGGGCGCTGCTGCTCCAGAAGACCGAACTCACCGAGGACGAGGTCGCCGCGCAGGTCGGCCTGCGGGTCACGACCCTGGGCGCCAAGGGTGTCGAGATCGTCGACAGCGAGGGCAACTTCGTGCACGTCGGTGTGGTCCCGGAGCGGGCCAAGGTCGATCCGACCGGTGTCGGTGACGCCTTCCGGGCCGGCTTCCTGACCGGCCGCAGCGCGGGCCTCGGCCTCGAGCGGGCCGCGCAGCTCGGGTCGCTCGTCGCGGTGCTCGTCCTCGAGACGGTCGGCACCCAGGAGTGGACACTGGACCGCGCCGACGCCGTCAAGCGGCTCGCCGAGGCATACGGACAGGACGCCGCCGACGAGATCGGCGCACTCCTGACGTAGGCGATACGCCGCTCGTGCGTGGTGTGCGGGTCCAGGGACCCACACACCACGCACGAGTGCGGAGCGACCCTAGATGTGGACCGGGTACGCCGGTTCCTGGATCTGCGGCACGATGCGCTTCTCCACGAAGATGCCGTGCCACACCATGAAGCAGAGCACCGTCCACAGCCGGCGGCTGTGATCCGAGACGCCGTCCCGGTGCTCGTTCAGCATCGACGCGACGGCGGCCTTGTCGAAGATGTGGTCCGTCTGCGACTCCGCGATCTGCTGGTGCGCCCAGTCGAACAGTTCGGTGCCACGCAGCCAGTGCCGCAGCGGGACCGGGAACCCGAGCTTCGCGCGGTGCAGGACGTGCGGCGGAACGATTCCCTCCAGCGCCTGACGCAGTGCGTACTTGGTGGTGCTCTTCGTGATCTTCTGGTCCAGCGGCACCCGCGAGGCGACATCGAACACCTCGGTGTCGAGGAACGGCACCCGAAGCTCCAGCGAGTTCGCCATCGTCATCTTGTCGGCCTTGACCAGGATGTCGCCGCGCAGCCAGGTGAACAGGTCCAGATGCTGCATCCGCGCGACAGGGTCCCAGCCCTGTGACTGCGCGTAGATCGGACCCGTCACGTCCTGATGGGTCCACTCGGGACGGAAGTCGCGCAGGACCGACCGCAACTGGGCGTCGTTGAAGCTGCGCGCGTTGCCGTAGTAGCGCTCCTCGAGCGTCATCGAGCCGCGGTTGAGCAGGCTCTTGCCACGGGTGCCCTCCGGGATCCGCTCCGACAGCCGGCCCGCGGCCCGTCGCAGCGGGGCGGGAAGGTACTCGAACGGCTTGAGGGACAACGGTTCCCGGTAGATGGTGTATCCGCCGAACAGCTCGTCCGCGCCCTCGCCCGAGAGCACCACCTTGACGTGCTTGCGGGCTTCCTTCGCGACGAACCACAGCGGCACCAGCGCCGGGTCCGCGACCGGATCGTCGAGGTACCAGATGATCTCGGGGATCGCGGCGGCGAACTCGGCGGGGGAGACGACCTTGACGACGTGTCGGGCGCCGATCGCCGCGGCCGACTCGGCGGCGACGTCGACCTCGGAGTAGCCCTCCCGCTCGAACCCGGTGGTGAAGGTGATCAGCTTCGGGTTGTGCCGCATGGCCAACGCGGCGATCGCGGTCGAGTCGATGCCGCCGGAGAGGAACGATCCGACGGTGACGTCGGCGCGCATGTGCTTGGCCACGGAGTCCTCGAGCGCCTCCGCGATCTCCCGGTAGCGGGTCTGCTCGGAGCCGGCCGCGAACGGTCGGACCGGGAACTTCGGGGTGAAGTACCGGGTGATGCGTGGCTCCTCGCCGGGACGCACCCACGCGTGGCAGCCGGATTCGAGCCGCCGGATGTCCGCGTGCAGGGTCTCCGGCTCCGGGACGTACTGCAGCACCGTGTAGTGCTCGATCGCCCGCGGATCGAGGTCGGTGTCGACGCCGATGACGTCGGCGAGTTCGAGCAGACTCTTCTTCTCGCTGCCGAACGCCGTGCCCGCCGACCCGGACGCGAGGAACAGTGGCTTGATGCCGAACGGATCGCGCGCGATGAACAGTTCCCGCTTCTCCGTGTCCCAGATCGCGAACGCGAACATGCCGCGCAGTCGGCGCACCGCATCCTCACCCCAGTGGTGGAACGCCGCGACGATCGCCTCGCTGTCACCCTCGGTGCGGAATTCGGCGCCGTGGTCGCGGGCCAGTTCTTCGCGGAGCTCGAGGTAGTTGTAGATCTCGCCGTTGAAGGTGAGCGCGTACCGGTCCGGGTTGTCGGCGGGACCCCAACGCAACGGCTGGTGCGAGTGCTCGATGTCGATGATCGACAGCCGGTTGAAGCCGAAGACGAGGTCGTCGTCGTGCCACGTGCCGTGCTCGTCGGGGCCGCGATGGCGTAGGCAGTGCATCGCCGAGTCGACCCGGGAGACGGCGTCGTCGGAAGTTCCGGCCGAGGTCAGAAACCCGAGCAGTCCACACACAGCGTCCAATACCTCTATTCGCTTCGGGGCACTCCACACCGGCGTGAACAGGCGGGGAGGAAGTTGCCGATTGATTCTGCCGAGTATGCCGCAGTCCCGCAGAACCGCCGGGTGTGACCCGGGAGTGGATACGCGGCAGCTTTGGTCTACGCTGCGTAGTATTCGGGTGGTCCGCTGGGCTGCCCCTATCAATTTTGCGGCGATCAGGAAGGCGTGAACGTGGCGCAGAGTCGGATCCTTCGGCGAGCGGGGCTAGCGGTCTCATTGGGACTGGCCGCCATGCTGCTGTCGGGATGTTCGATCGACAATTCGGTGCTTCGCTTCGGATGGCCGTCGGGCATCACCCCCCAGGCCGAGCGGATGCGCGAACTGTGGACCTGGTCCGTCATCGCGGCCCTCTTCATGGGCGTGATCGTGTGGGGCCTGACGTTCTGGACGGTCATCTTCCACCGGAAGAAGAAGGACTCGCCGGAGTTCCCGCGGCAGACGGCATACAACGTGCCGCTCGAGCTGTTCTACACAGCAGTTCCCTTCGTGATCATCGCGGTGCTGTTCTACTTCACCGTGGTCGTGCAGAACTACGTCCACGAGAAGAAGGAAGACCCGAACGTCGTCGTCGACGTGACCGCCTTCCAGTGGAACTGGAAGTTCGGCTACCGCTCGATCGATCTCGGTGACGGCGCGGCCAAGTACGACGGCGTCGACGCCGAAGCCCAGGCTGCGGCCGAGGCTCCGGCCGAGGAGCAGGTCATCCACGGTCACGAGGTTCCGGGTCCGCTGGCCGGCAAGGGTGAGCACGACCTGTCCTACCTGCGTTACGACACCATCGAGACGGTCGGGTCGAGCACCGAGATCCCGATTCTGGTCCTGCCGACCGGCAAGCGGATCGAGTTCGTCCTCGCGGCGTCCGACGTCATCCACGCCTTCTGGGTTCCGGAGTTCCTCTTCAAGCGGGACGTCATGCCGAACCCGAAGGAGAACCACTCCGACAACGTCTTCCAGATCAGTGAGATCCAGAAGGAAGGCGCGTTCGTCGGCCGCTGCGCCGAGATGTGCGGCACCTACCACGCGATGATGAACTTCGAGGTTCGCGCGGTGAGCCCGGAGAAGTTCGCGGAGTACATCGAGCTGCGCAAGCCGGTGGACGAGGGCGGCAAGGCCATGACGACCGCCGAGGCTCTCGCCGAGATCGGTGAGTCGCCCGTCGCGACCTCCACCACGCCGTTCAACACCGACCGCACCTACCGCCAGGCCACCGAAGTTCTCGAGGGCGAGTACCAGTAAGCGGGTGCCCACGGCACTCAACGACCTCCCGGGCCGCACGGCTTCCGACGACCTCGCTACAAAGGACGAGCTGATATGAAGATCGAAGCGAAGCTCTTCGAGATCTTGACGGTGTTTTTCATCTTCATCGCCATCGTGTACGCCATCTTCACCGCCGTCTCGCGGACCGGCGTCGAGTGGGCGGGTACAACCGCGCTGGTACTGACCGGCGGGCTGAGCCTCATCATCGGCACGTACTTCCGGTTCGTCGCTCGCCGCCTCGACACCCGTCCCGAGGACTACGAGGACGCCGAGATCTCGGACGGCGCAGGCGACCTGGGCTTCTTCAGCCCCGGTAGCTTCTGGCCGATCCTGGTCGCCTTCGGCGCCGCGTTCACCGCTGTCGCGCTCGCGTTCTTCCAGCCGTGGCTGATCGTGGTCGGTGCCGTGCTGGTCATCGCCTCCGCTGCCGGCCTGGTGTTCGAGTACCACATCGGTCCCGAGAAGCACTGACACCGTAGGTTTTCGCGCCGAGGGCGCCGCACTCCCCGTGAGTGCGGCGCCCTCGGCGTTTCTGCTGTGGTTGTTGTGTCGAGCGAGTCCTACACGTGCACGTCGAACCCGAGATCGACGTCGGCGGCGGAGAGACCGCCGCGGATTCCCCAGTTCTCCGGAGGTACTTCCCGGAGCGTGATGGTGACGTGGTCGCGGGGGATTCCGAGCGCCGCGAGGCGGTCCACGACCTCGGTGTAGAGGTTCCGCTCGGCCTGACCGGATCTGCCCGCGAAGCAGTCGATCGACACGATGGTGCAGAACTCCGGTGCCGAGAGGTTCGGGGGAGTGGCGAATCGGTGCGGCGCATGGACGACGAGCCGCACGTGCTTGTCCTTGGCCGGGATGCGGAACGCGGCCACCAGCGCGCCGTGAACGGCGTCGACGATCGACACCTCCTCGGCTACCGAGTACTCGCGACGGACCTCGATCGTTGCGGTGGGCATGCGGCACACCTTGTCAGGCATGGACCGGGGAGGCAACGGTAGTTCGCCGGCGATGCGCGGCTCCATCCGTCCGGGCGGGACGATTCCTCCCGACCGCCCGGGACATCGGCCCCTTCCTCCCGGGACGATGCGTTCGACAGGATCGGTGTGTGACCACCGCACCACGCAACGCGAGCGCGCTCGCCGAGTTGCCGGAGCACCTGCGGTACGTGCTGCACCTGCGTGTCGTGTGCGGGCTCTCCGTCGACCGGGTTGCTCGGCTTCTGGACACCGATCCGAATCGTGTACTTCTTCTCCAGCACGAGGCGCTGAACGTACTGAGACGCATCCTGAGGCAGTCGGAGACGGTCGGCCAGGGCGCGCAGTTGCGGAACGCCACCGCCTGACGGGTGCGCAGCTCGGCCGTCGAGACGCGGGAGCGTCGTCGCGAGCCGGGGGAGTCGTTCGGGGCTGCTGCACGTCGGCGTCCGATCCCTACCGGGGTTGTCTGGGGCGCGGCCCGGCTTGTACAGGACGGACATACGGCGGAGTCACTCATGCCCGGCGTCACGACTTGATCTCCGTCGCGACGGCCCTCGTGCTGCTGATGACAGCCACTTGCCCATGCCCGACGGTTGAGGACGCCGCAGGGACGTCACGTAACAGTGTTCTCACCCGTGGGCGCGTACGGCGTCTCGTCGACAGCCAGGGTCGTGAGGTCGGTGGTGGGACAGCGAAACGGGGAAGGCCCCGAACCCGTGGTGGGTTCGGGGCCTTCCCCGTTTCGCGTGGACGCGATCAGTGCTTCGCGTCGCCGTCGGCAGACTCGATGCCCTTCGCATCGGAGTCGGTGCCGTGCACCTTGTCCTGGTACGCCTTGAGGATCGCGAGCTGCTCGTGTTCCTTCTCGTGCTCGGCGGCGAGGAGCGCGGCTGCCTCGTCCGCCGGGTCGGCGTACATCAGGCTGCCGAGGCCGGGCTTGCCTGCGGATCCCAGCTTGTTCATCTTCTTCGGAATCGCAGCACCCTGGTACTCCAGCGGGATCGGGTGGCCGTGGTCGTCGACCGGTCCGAGCGGCTGGTGCACCTCGATGTACTCGCCGTGCGGGAGGCGCTTGATGACGCCGGTCTCGATGCCGTGCTCCAGCACCGCGCGGTCGCTGCGCTGGAGACCCAGGCAGAACCGGTAGGTGATGAAGTACATGATCGGAGGCAGAATCACGATTCCGATACGGCCCATCCACGTCGTCGCGTTCACCGAGATGTCGAACTTGAACGCGATGATGTCGTTGATGCACATCAGGGTGAGAATCACGTAGAACGTGATCGCCATGGCGCCGAGCGAGGTGCGGACCGGCACGTCGCGGGGACGCTGCAGCAGGTTGTGGTGCGCATCGTCCTTGGTGAACTTCTTCTCGATCCACGGGTACGCGATCAGCACCGCGAAGACCAAGCCCATGATGACCGCGACGGCGAACACCGCGGGCACCGTGTAACGGCCGAACGGGTAGATCTCCCAGGCCGGCCACAGTCGGGCCAGGCCGTCCGTCCACATCATGTAGATGTCGGGCTGGACGCCCGCGGACACCTGGGACGCGTTGTACGGGCCGAGGTTCCAGATCGGGTTGATCTGCAGCACGCCACCCATGACGGCGAGGATGCCGAAGGTGAAGGCGAAGAACGCGCCACCCTTGAGGGCGAAGACCGGGAGGATACGGACGCCGACCACGTTGTTCTCGGTCCGGCCGGTGCCGGGGAACTGGGTGTGCTTCTGGTACCAGACCAGCGCCAGGTGGGCACCGATCAGGGCCAGGATGATGCCCGGGACGAGCAGCACGTGCGCGACGTACAGGCGCGGGATGATCAGCGTGCCCGGGAAGTCGCCGTCGAAGATCAGGAACTGCAGCCAGCTGCCGACGATCGGCACCGACAGGGTGATGCCGGACAGTGCGGCACGGAGGCCCGTGCCGGACAGCAGGTCGTCGGGGAGCGAGTAGCCGAAGAAGCCCTCGAACATCGCCAGGATGAGCAGCAGGCAGCCGATCACCCAGTTCGCCTCACGCGGGCGACGGAACGCGCCGGTGAAGAAGATGCGCAGCAGGTGGATGATGATCGACGCGGCGAACATCAGCGCAGCCCAGTGGTGGATCTGCCGGACGAACAGACCGCCACGGACCTCGAACGAGATGTCCAGGGTGGTCGCGTAGGCCCGCGACATCTCCACACCGCGCAGCGGCTGGTAGGCGCCGTTGTAGACGACCTCCGCCATCGACGGGTCGAAGAACAGGGTCAGGTACACACCCGAGATCAGCAGGATCAGGAACGAGTACAGCGCGATCTCGCCGAGCATGAAGGACCAGTGGGTCGGGAAGACCTTGTTGATCTGCTTCCGCATCCCGGCTGCCAGGTGGTAGCGCGAGTCCAGGTTCTCGCCGGCTTTTGCGGCGTGAGCTGCGGCCTTGGTCTGGCCGCCAGTGATGGTTGTCATGAACGACGCTCCCAGAATCCGGGGCCGACGGCTTCGATGAAGTCACCGTTGGCGACGAGGAAGCCCTCCTCATTGACTGTAATAGGCAACTGGGGCAGGGCGCGAGCAGCAGGACCGAAGATCGGCTTGCCGTACTGCAGAGCGTCGAACTGCGACTGGTGGCACGGGCAGAGGATCCGGTTGGTCTGCTGCTCGTACAGCGAGGTCGGGCAGCCCAGGTGCGTGCACAGCTTCGAGTACGCCCAGTAGTCGCCGAAGTTGAAGCTCTCCTGGCCCTTGCGGCGGACCGCACGTTCGCTGTCCTCGGTACGCAGGCGGATCAGCATGATCGGGTTGTCGGCGCGCTTGAGCGCGTGGGCGAGTGCCTTCTCGTCTCCACGCTCGGACTCGCGGAACGGGAAGACCGTCTCCATCGCGCCCGCGTCGAGATCCTCCGGGCGAACCAGGACGATGTCGTGCGGGCGGCCGGTGTAACGCCGCAGGTAGATGGTCTCGCCAGGGAACGTGGGGGTCCAACCGGTGGTCCACAGGTCGGACTTGTCGCCCTTGGCCCACGGATTCTTGATCAGGCCACCGAGCGGCATGATCGCCATGACGCCGAGCGCGCCGGCACCGAAACCGAGGGTGCGCTTGATGATCTTGCGACGACCGATCGTCGAGGTCTCGAGCGAGTCGCCGAGCTGCGCGACGATGGTCTTGCGGTCGACCTCGGCGGATCCGCCCTGGTCGTGCCGATCCTGGATCGACACCTCTTCGGGCACGAACTTCTTGGTGAACAGCACCGCGCCGATACCGAGCGACAGGATGGCAGTACCCATCGTCAATCCGATGAGCGGCGTGTACAGGTTGTACATCCCGTAGCCCTCTTCGCCGATGCCCTTGTACTCCCAGGGCCAGAAGAGGTAGATCGCGATGAACGCGATCGCCGAGATGCCCGCGAGCGCGAACCAGTAGGCGACGGCGCGCTCGGCGCGCTTCTCCGCCTTGGTGCCCTCGACGGACCAGCGCTCACGACGGAACGCGACGTCGACACCGTCGAGATTGGTGCCGAGCGTGACGAGCTCGTCGCGACTCATCGCGTCGAGTTCTTCCTTCGTGTAGTCCTTCTTCGGCGTGTCGCCGTGGCCGGCGTCGCTCATGACCTTGCTCCGATCCACAGCGCCGCACCGACGACCGCGACGATTCCGATAGCCCACATGGCAAGACCCTCGGGACCGGTGCCGAGGCCACCGAGGCCGTAGCCACCGGGGTTCGCCACCTCCGCGGAGTGCTTGATGTAGGCGATGATGTCCTGCTTCTCGTCCGGGCTCAGCTGACGGTCGGAGAACTTCGGCATGTTCTGCGGGCCGGTCACCATCGCCTGGTAGATCTGCTGTTCGTTCGCCGGCTCGAGCGGCGGTGCGAACTTGCCGGAGGACAGCGCGCCGCCCTGACCGGTGAAGTTGTGGCAGGAGGCGCAGTTCAGCCGGAACAGCTCGCTGCCGCGGGCGACGTCGTCGCCGCGCAGGGAGGTCGTCGCGACCTCACCGTTCTCGTCCCGCACGACGGTCGGGCCGCCGCCGTTGGCCTGGATGTAGGCGCCGATCGCGTCCGTCTGACGGGCGTCGAACTTCGTGGGCTTGCGCAGGGCCTGTGCTTCGTTGCGGACCATCGGCATACGGCCGGAGGACACCTGGAAGTAGACGGCGGCCTCGCCGACGCCGATGAGGCTGGGGCCGCGGTCCTGAACACCCTGCAGGTTCGCGCCGTGGCAGGTGACGCAGGAGGTGTCGTAGAGCTGCTTGCCCTCGCGGATCAGCGCGGACGCATCATCGGATGCGGTGGCGACCTGCGGGGTGGGCGTGAGGGCCGAGGCGAGGAAGCCGGCGCCGACAAGTCCCATCATCAGGATCAGCGCGCCGGTGATCCGGCGGCGGAACTTGCGCTGACGACGGGCTCTTGTTGCAGTCGCGCTGTCGGCGGCTGCTGAAGGGGGGGATGAACTCATCTGTATCCCTTTGGTCTCGCGGGACGGACTGAACGGGCTGGGGCTGGGTACTGCGTTCAGCTGCTAACGGATGAAATAGATGGTGGCGAACAGGCCGATCCACACGATGTCGACGAAGTGCCAGTAGTAGGACACGACGATGGCTGCCGTCGCCTGCGCGGGCGTGAACTTGCTGACCTTGGTTCGCACGAGCAGGAAGACGAAGGCGACGAGACCACCGATCACGTGCAGGCCGTGGAAGCCTGTCGTGATGTAGAAGACGGAGCCGTAGGCGCTGCTCGACAGCGTGGTTCCGTGCTCCACGAGGTGGATGTACTCGTACGCCTGACCGAGCACGAAGAAGGTGCCCATCGCCAGGGTGAGGATGTACCAGCGGCGCAGGCCGAAGACGTCGCCCTTCTCGGCGGCGAAAACGCCCATCTGGCACGTGAACGACGACGCCACGAGCACCGCGGTGACCGGCACGGCCAGTGCCAGGTTCAGCTCGGTGGGCTCCGGCGGCCAGTTGCCGTTTGCCTGTGCCCGCGCGACGAAGTACATCGCGAACAAACCAGCGAAGAACATGAGCTCGCTGGACAGCCAGATAATGGTGCCGACGCTGACCATGTTCGGCCGGTTCAGCGAGTGCACGCGCTGGGTGATTGCGGATCCTTGGGTCCCTACTGCGCTCGTCACAGAAGGAAGTATGACGCGTTGTCGTACGCGAGGACCACCCGGGTCCGCTGTTGGCGCGTCGTGCCCGAATTTCAGTATGCCCGAAGCGACGATTGTGCAGGTCGGTGATCGTGGCAGGCTGAACCCATGACTGGGGCAGCGTGGTGGCGGCAGCTTTTCGGGCGGCGTAAGAAGGTGTCGCTGAGCACCGACAGGACCGATCTGGTGGTGGTCGTGTCGAGCTTCGACGACGTCGAGGCGTGCAGCACCGCGCTCGACCGCGGTGCCGCGGCGGACCCCGCGTGGGCAGCGGACGAGCACGCCGTCCTGCGGCACCATCTGCGTCTGCCCGCCGCCGAGATCGACCGGGCGGTGGAACTCGCGGCCCAGGACGGTTACACCGTCGCCGCCGATCCGGTCGACGTGCCGCCGGTGTCGGCGGACGAACTGACGGCTGTGGTGTTGCAGCGCGTCCAGATCCTCGACGCGCTCCACTGCTCCCAGGAGAAGTCACGGATGGCGGGCCTGGCGCAACGGGCCGGTGGCACGGTCGTCGGTTGGGACGCCCTGCAGCCGTCGCCGAGCGGCGGCCACTGACTAAGCTGCGTTCCGGATTGCAGCGACGACAAGAGGCGGTTGGTATGGCGACGTGGCCCGAGGTGCTTGGCGCTCTGACGGACGGACAGGATCTCGACGCGGCAACCGCCAACTGGGCGATGAGCGAGATCATGTCCGACAACGCCACCTCGGCCCAGATCGCGGCATTTGGCATCGCGCTGAAGATGAAGGGACCGACCCCGTCCGAACTGGCAGGGATCGCCGACGCGATGCTGGCGAACGCCCGGACCCTCGACGTGGACGACGACGCCGTCGACGTGGTCGGCACCGGCGGCGATCGTCAGCACACGGTCAACATCTCGACGATGGCGTCGGTGGTGGTCGCCGCGGCAGGTGTCCGGGTGGTCAAGCACGGAAACCGTGCCGCGTCCTCGAAGAGTGGAGGTGCCGACGTCCTCGAGGCGCTCGGTGTCCGCATCAGCCTCGACCCGGCCGGGGTCGCGCAGTGCGTCCGCGAGGTCGGCATCGGATTCTGCTTCGCGCCCACCTTCCATCCGGCGTTCCGGTTCACCTCCGGTCCGCGCAAGGAGATCGGCATCCCCACCGTCTTCAACGTCCTCGGGCCGCTCACCAACCCGGCCCGGCCGCGAGCCGGGCTGATCGGTTGTGCATTCGCCGATCTCCAGCCGGTGGTCGCGGGCGTGCTGGCGAGGCGAGGAGTGTCCGCGCTGGTCGTCCGCGGGGACGACGGGCTCGACGAGATCACCACCTCGACGACCAGCACCGCGTTCGTGGTCGACGGTGGGTCCGTGCGTGAGGCCCGGATCGATCCGACCGCACTGGGGATCGAGCGGGTTCCGCTCGACGCGCTGCGCGGTGGTGACGCCGAGGCCAATGCCGCGATCGCCCGATCGGTGCTGGCCGGCGACCGTGGCCCGGTGCACGACGCGGTGGTGCTGAACGCCGGTGCGGCGATCGCCGCGCATCGCGGGCTCGGCGGAAACCTGGACGACGCGCTTCGGGCAGGCATCGCGAGCGCCGTCGAGGTCGTCGACAGCGGTGCCGCCGCCGATCTGCTGGCCCGCTGGGTGGAAGTGAGCAGCCGCCTCGCCGGGTAGTGGTGGGCCTGGCCCCGGCCACAGATCCGGCCGGGGCCCTCACGATCACTCGCCGATGGAGAAGGCCGCCTCGACGTCTGCGCTCGCATAGGAACGGAAGGCGATGTGGGTGGTGGTCCGCAGGACGCCGTCGACCTTGTTTATCGCGCCGGTGACGACGTCGGCGATCTCGTCGTGGCTTCGCACCTTGACGACGGCGATGAGATCGACGTCGCCCGCGCAGGAGTACACCTCCGACACGCCGCCGATGTCGGCGACGGCCTGGGCGGTCTCGGGGATCCGGTTCGCCTCGGCGTGAATGAGGACGATGGCGTTGATCATCTCGCTCCTAGTGACGGGGGTGCGGTGCCCGTTCAGCGTATTCGCCCGCACCTCGGGCAAGCGCGCACCACTGCTGCCAGGAACCGGCGCCGTGCGCGGGTTCCCGGTAGCCGTCGCTGGTTCGGACGATCCTGACGCCGGGTGCGTCGAGCCAGTTCGCGACCAACCGCACCTCGTCGGCCATGGCGCCGCGCAGCGGTGACTCCTCGGGAAGGACCGTCTCGGCGGCGAGGACGAGCGCGTCGACCACGGGCATCGGCGCGACGCCGCGCTGCGCGACACCGGCGGACGCGAGCCGCCCGGACCTGATCACCGCGAACTCCCATCCACCTTCCTCTCTCGGGCGCGCGGCGACGAGTTCCTCGATCGCGGCGACCGACGCGAGTCGCTGACAGCGGCGCAGCGCGCTCGCGAGGGCGGCGGTCCGGTCGCGGAGCCGGGCCGCGTTCTCGAACAGTTCGGCGAGCGCGAGGTCCTCGATCCGTGTGCGCAGGTCCCGCAGCGGGGCATCGGTTGCGCCGCGGATCAGGTTCCGCGTCAGCGCGACCGCCGTCGCGTAGGCGGCAGCGGACTGGGGAGTGCTGCCTGCCGGGCAGCCGCCGACGGCGTCGTCGGGGCAGTCAGGGCCGTGAACGGCGTCCTGTCTGATCTTTCGGGTGCAGTGCCGCAGACGGCACGCCTCGGTGATCGTGGCTGCGACGTCGGCGGCGTCGGATCGGTTGCCGAACGGTCCGAGCGCGTCGGGACCTGCGCGCCGGGTCACCGAGAGCCGGGGGAACGCCTCGTCGGTGAGGGTGATCCACCAGGCGCGCTTCGGGAACTTGGAACGGCGGTTGTACGGCGGCGCGTGCGCCGCGAGCAGTCGGAGCTCACGGACACCGGCTTCGAGACCGTGTGCGCACTCGACGTGGTCGACGCGCGTGGCGAGCGCGACCATCTCCTTCATTCTCGGGCGGGTCTCGGAACCGGTGAAGTAGCCGCGGACCCGCCGTTGCAGGTTGACGGCCGTCCCGACGTACAGCGCCTCGTCGGAGGGCCCGCGAAAGAGGTAGACACCCGGCGTTCGGGGCAGGTGCGCGGCGAGGCCGCGCTTGCCGCGCTGGGCGGCGGAGACGTTCGGGAGGTAGTCGACCAGTTCCGGATAGCTGTGCACACCCAGGTTGCCCACCCGCTCGATCAGGGCGTGCAGGACGTCGACGGTGGCTCGGGCGTCGTCGAGTGCCCGGTGTGTGGGCCGGGTGGACACCCGGAACAGGTCTGCCAGTGCGGACAGCTTGACCGAGGGTGCCTCCTCGCGGGAGAGGACCCGCCTGGCCAGGCGCACGGTGCACAGGACCTGGAACGGCGGCCAGGAGAGATCGCACCGGGTGGTCGCGGCGCGGAGGAAGCCGATGTCGAACGGTGCGTTGTGAGCCACCAGGACTGCGCCGCGCGCGAACTCCAGGAAACTCGGCAGCACCTGCTCGATGCGCGGAGCGTCGACGAGCATCGCCGAGGTGATCCCGGTCAGGCGCACGATGTGGGGCGGCATCGTCCGGCCCGGGTCGACGAGCGTCGACAGCTCTCCGACGACCTCGCCGCCGCGGATCTTGACGGCGCCGATCTCGGTGATCGCGTCGTCACCCGCATTGCTGCCGGTCGTCTCGAGGTCCACGACGACGAAGGTGGTGTCACGCAGCGGGGTGTCCAGTTCGTCGAACGCCAACTGGCGTGCCGTCTCGTCGCGGGAACTCACGGGCCGGACAGTAGGGCGCGGCACCGACATCCTCCGACGGCGGAGTGTCGGGGTGGTCCTCACCGTGGTCGCGTCCCGCGGTTCGTGTCGGACGGCGGCGCTACTTTGCGGGTGTCGAGGCCCGGAAAACGCCCGGGACGACCGAAAGAGACGAGGGTCACAGTGATTGTCGATTGCAGCGAATGCGCCGTGTGCGGCCCCGCGTGCGAGGACTGCGTCGTCACGGTGCTCCTCGGGTACCCAGACGCCGCGGACTCCACGCAGACCCCACGGTCGGGTGTTGTTGCGCGGATGAGTGTTGAGCAGGACGAACGGGTTGCTCTCGGTGTGCTGGCCGACAACGGGCTCGTGCCTCCACTCCGGCTCGTCCGGTCGGCCGAGTGCACGCAGACCAGTCGGTCGTTATCTGTTCGTGATGAAGGTGCTGCCTAGTTGCCGAACGCAGCCCGAAATAGGCGAAATGTCCGCTTTCGGCGGTTCGGTGAGTCGACACCGCCGGGGTGCTTTCGTAATCTTCTCGAGACCTTGCGGAGTCTCGCCGCCCCACACCGGAGCGGCGTCGCGAGGTACCGCCTAATCGAACTCCCGTGAGGGACTCGAATCGGGAACCCACCGTTATCTGGGGTGAATCCCGTCGGAGCGCGCCAGCGCGGGACGACGGGTAGGGCTGATCTTCCCAGCCCGAACCCGTCAGCTAACCCGGTCGGCGGAGGAATGGAAGAAAGGCACCTCCTTTCGTGGCAACACTGAGCTCCAAGGCCCGACGCGCCGCCGTCGCCGGCACCCTCACCCTCGGCGCGCTCACGGCAACCGCCGCACCGGCTATGGCCGAGCCCGTCACCGTTCCCGGCGTCGGCGTCTTCGACATCCCGGGTGTCCCCGCCCAGACGATCGAGATCCCGGGTCTCGAGCAGCTTCAGGCCCAGTTCCCCGACGCTCCCGTGCCCGCCCCTGCCGCCATCATCACCGCAGGTCAGAAGGCTGTCGACGCCGCTGCCAGCAAGATCGGCGCCCCGTATGTGTACGGTGCGAGCGGCCCGGACGCCTTCGACTGCTCCGGACTGGTCCAGTGGGCGTTCAAGCAGGCCGGACTGAACCTGCCCCGCACCAGCTACGACCAGGCCGCCGCGGGCACCCCGGTCTCGGCCAACGCCCTGCAGCCCGGCGACGTCGTCTCCTTCTACGGCGGCTCGCACTCCGGCATCTACGCCGGCAACGGTGAGGTCATCCACGCCGCCACCTCCGGTGTCCCGGTCAAGCGCGTTCCGCTGTCCTCGATGCCGATGGACGGCGCGCGCCGCTACTGACGCACCCGGCATCACGACAGGAGTGCCCTGCGACAGGGGAAGTGTCGCAGGGTGTGTGTCGGCCTCTGTGGGCCCGGCGATCCGAGAAGGATCGCCGGGCCCACAGTCGTTCACGGCCCACACCTGGCGGCGACGTGACGTCGTCCCGGCGGAGTGGACACCGCCGTATGCCGTTCCGTAACCTTGCCGAGACCTTTCCGCGAGGAAGAACAGGAGTACCCGGTTCGTGGCGTCACTGAGAAAGCGGTCGACCGCAGTCGCGACCGGGGTGCTCACCTTCGCACTGATCGCCGGCGTCACCGGACCGGCAGGCGCCGATCCCGCGATCGACAACCCGACTGCTGCACTCGAACGGCTCACAGAGCTCTCCCGGACGTCCGAGCAGACGGCAGAGGCGATGCACAACGCGCAGATCGACCTCGACTCGAAGCTGGCCGTCCAGCGTGATGCCGAGACCCGCCACCAGCAGGACATCGAGCGCCTCGACGCCGCCCGCGCGGAGATGGCCCGATTCCAGCCGGCCATCGACCGGCTGACGGCGGCCAATTACCAGGGCGGCCGGGTGAACCGCCTGTTCGCGGTGATGATCTCCGATTCGCCGCAGCAACTGCTCGACCAGATGTCGACGCTCAGCGTGCTGTCCGCGGACACCGCCGCGCAGGTACGCGAGTTCAAGGACGCCAGCGACGTGGCGACCGCGGCCGAGGAGTCGTCGCGCCGGTCCGCCGACGACGCCAGGACCGCGACAGAACACGCCCGGGTCATCAGCGACGACCTGCAGCGCACTCAGAGCGACCTGAAGGAACAGATCGCCGAGGTGACCGCCGCGTTCGCGGAGCTGAGCAGTGCGGAGAAGGCCCAGCTCGCCGGTTCTGTGTTCCCACCGGGTTACGACCCGTCGATCGTGCTGCAGGGCCTCGTGCCCGGGTCCAACGCGAGCGCGCTCCAGGCGGCGCTCACCCAGGTCGGCAAGCCCTACGTGTGGGGCGCCACGGGTCCCGACGGTTACGACTGCTCCGGCTTGATGGTGTGGGCGTACCGGCAGATCGGCAAGACACTGCCGCGTTCGAGTCAGGCGCAGGCCGCGTCCGGTGTTCCCGTGCGCAAGGCGGACCTCCAGCCCGGCGACCTCGTCCTGTACTACGACGACGCGTCCCACGTCGGCATGTATGCGGGCAACGGCAACATCGTCCATGCGTCGACCTACGGTGTGCCCGTCAAGGTGGCACCGCTGGACGCGTATCCGTTCTACGGCGCCCGTCGGTACTGACCATCGAGCGGGAGGATGCGCCGCGCCCGACGCGGCGGGGGATTCGGCGCTGGGAGGCGGTTGCGCTCGCAGGGCTGCTCGTTGCGGTTGCGGGTGCCGCGGGAACGGTTCTGAATCAGCGGTCCGAGGGTCACTCGGCAGCCGCATCCGAGGTGAGTCCGTTCGAGCAGGCTCGTCGCACCGGAGTCCAGGACCTGCTGAACCGGTGGGCGAAGGCGGTCCGCTCGGGTGACGAGGCGGCACTGGCCGCGCTGTTCGACGCGGGGGCCGCACCGGAGTTCCTGGCCGCCGAGGTGCGCCGCTCGCGCAACCTGACGGGTGTACCCCTGGCCGACTGGGGCTACGAGATCGGTTCCGGGCCCGAGACCCCGGTGCCGAGTGACGTCGCCGAGCGTCTGCAGGCGACGGACGTCTGGGCGCCGCACGTGTTCCTCCGGTACGGGATCGCGGGCGCGGACACCGCGTCGACCCGCAAACCCGTCTCCCTCGTGGTGGCCCGGCGCGGCGACGAATGGAAGCTCGTCTCCGACGCCGCCCTCCCGCAGTACGACCGGAGCACCTGGCGCGGGCCGTGGGACTTCGGTCCGGTGGTGTCGCGCACGGTGGAGACGGACGGCGGCGTCTCGGTGGTGCTCGGGCATCCGTGGCAGCAGGCCCGCATCGACGACATCGCCACCGAACTCGTCGCCGCGGTTCCCGCGGTCACCGAGGTGTGGGGCACGCAGTGGCCACGTCGCGCGCTCGTCATCGTCGCTGCCGACCAGGAGGAGTTCACCCACCAGGTCGGCGAGCAGCACAGCGGCTCGGACATCGCCGCCGTCTCGATCTCCGACGCCGTCGTTCCCGGTGCGGCAGCAGTCACGGGTCAGCGAATCGTGTTCAGCCCCACCGCGGGTGAGCGCCTCACCGAGGCGAGCAGACGGGCGGTGCTGCGGCACGAACTCACCCACGTCGCGGCACGGGCGACGACCGTCGACGGGTCACCGATGTGGGTGCTCGAGGGCTTCGCCGACTATGTCGGCCACCGCGACTCCGGTGCCACCGTCGCCGAGGTCGCACCGACGGTGTCCGCAGCCGTGGCGGCACACGGCCCGCCGTCGCGTCTGCCGTCGGACGCCGACTTCGCGGCGGGCGGGGACCGGTCCCTGGCCGCGTACGAATCCGCCTGGACGGTGGCCGAATTCGTCGCCGACCGGTTCGGCGAGGACGAGTTGCGGTCGCTGTACGGGGAACTGTCCGCCGGGCCCGCGGACGATGCGACGATCGACCATCGGGTCCGGTCGGCGATCGGTGTTCCGACGCAGGAGTTGATCGGCGAGTGGGGGACCTGGCTCGCCGACACCGTGCGCTGAGCGTCGGACGGCAGACCCGACAACGGTCGACCCGACCCCTCCTCCCGCGCCGCGTCGTGTACCGCCTACCGTGATCGCATGCGTCGAACCCTGCTGGTCACGAACGACTTTCCGCCCCGACCGGGTGGCATCCAGTCCTACCTGCAGTCCCTGACGGCGGCACTGCCCGCGCACGAGTTGGTCGTGTACGCGCCCCGCTGGCGCGGCGACAGTCACACCCGGTTCGACGCCGATCAGCCCTTCGAGGTGGTTCGCCATCCGACGACGCTGATGGTGCCGACGCCGCTGGTCGCGCGGAAGGCCGCGAAACTGGTGCGCCGGCACGACTGCGAGACCGTCTGGTTCGGTGCAGCGGCTCCGCTGGCGTTGCTCGGACCTCACCTGCGCCGCGCCGGGGCCGGTCGGATCGTGGCGAGCACGCACGGTCACGAGGTCGGGTGGTCGATGATTCCGGGGGCGCGTCAGTCGCTCCGTCGGATCGGGGACACCACCGACGCCGTCACCTACGTCAGCAAGTACACACGGCGTCGGTTCTCGGCGGCGTTCGGTCCACGAGCCGGTCTCGAACACGTTCCGCCCGGCGTGGACAGCGAGGTCTTCCGGCCCGATCCGGCGGCACGAGCCGAGCTGCGGGCCCGTTACGGGCTGGGGGAGCGGCCCACGATCCTGTGCCTGTCCCGGCTCGTTCCGCGCAAGGGCCAGGACGTCCTGATCCGGGCGCTACCCCGGATCCGGCGCGCCGTCGACGGGGCCGTGCTGGTGATCGTCGGCGGCGGACCCTACGAGGAGAAGCTGCGCGGACTGGCGCGGGCGGTGGGCGTCGAGGACCACGTGGTGTTCACCGGCGGTGTCGCGTCGGCGGAACTCGCCGCGCACCACACGATCGCCGACGTGTTCGCGATGCCGTGCCGCACCCGCGGAGCGGGCCTCGACGTCGAGGGGTTGGGCATCGTGTACCTGGAGGCGTCCGCGTCCGGTGTCCCGGTGATCGCAGGCAACTCCGGTGGCGCCCCGGAGACGGTCCGCGAGGGCGAGACCGGGCACGTCGTGAACGGCCGCTCGGTCGAGGCGGTGGCCGACTCGGTGATCTCGGTGCTCTCGGACCGCGACCGTGCCGAGGCGATGGGGATCGCGGGTCGGGCCTGGGTGTCCGAGCACTGGCGCTGGGACGTCCTCGCGGCTCGCCTCGCCGGGTTGCTGTAGGCCCACATACGGCCGAGTGCGCGGATTCGGTGGCCGGAGCCGGCGAATCCGCGCACTCGGGACGAGACCTTCTACCGGCTGTAGATGGCCTCGATTGCCGCGCCGTGGTTCTGCACGATGATGTTGCGCTTTAGCTTGAGGGTCGGCGTCAGCTCGCCGGTCTCCTCCGTGAAGTCGAGCGGCAGGATCCGGTACTTCTTGATGGACTCGGCCGCCGACACCAGCTTGTTCGCCCCGGCGATCGCCTCGTCGACCTCCGCGATCAGGTCCACGTCGGAGAGCAGGCTCTCGATCGTCGCGTCCGTGGCCTTGCCGTTGCGCTCGAGCCACCCGGGCCAAGCCTCGGGGTCGATGGTGATGAGCGCGGCGATGAACGGCTTCTGGTCACCGACGACGAGCGCCTGACTGATCAGCGGGTGGGCGCGCAGGTTGTCCTCGAGGACCGCGGGGGCGACGTTCTTGCCGCCGGCGGTGACGATGATCTCCTTCTTGCGGCCCGTGATGCTGAGGTAGCCCTCGGTGTCGAGCGAGCCGAGGTCTCCGGTGTGGAACCAGCCGTCCTCGATGGCGTCCTTCGTCGCCGCCTCGTTCTTCCAGTACTCGGTGAACACGACCGGTCCCTGGAGGAGGATCTCGCCGTCCTCGGCGATGCGGACGGAGTTGCCCGCCAACGGCTTTCCGACTGTGCCGATCTTCTGGTGGCCGGGGGAGTTGACCGTGATCGCCGCCGTGGTCTCGGTGAGGCCGTAGCCCTCGTAGATCGTGACGCCGAGTCCACGGAAGAAGTGGCCGAGCCGCGCGCCGAGCGGAGCGCCACCGGAGATGGCGAGCTGGCACTGGCCCCCGAGGGCCGCCTTGAGCTTGCCGTAGACCAGCTTGTCGAAGACGGTGTGCTTGAGGTTCAGCACGAAGCCGGCGCCGCCGGTGTCCTGGGCCTCGCTCCACGCGATGGCGACCTCCGCCGCCGCGTCGAAGATCTTGCCCTTGCCCTCGTTGTGCGCCTTCTGGCGGGCGGTGTTGTAGACCTTCTCGAACACGCGCGGCACCGACAGGATGAAGTCGGGCTTGAACTCGCCGAACGTGGCCACGATGTTCTTGGTGTCGGAAGTGTGGCCGACGGTGGTGCCCGCGTTGAACGCCGCGAGGCTCACGGCCCGGGCGAGTACGTGCGCGAGCGGCAGGAACATCAGGTTGCGGCGGCCGGGCTGGAGCAGTGCGCCGAATCCGGAGGTGGCGATCGCGTTCGACTCGGCGATGAGATTGGCGTGCGTGAGCATGCAGCCCTTGGGGCGGCCGGTCGTGCCCGAGGTGTAGATCAGGGTGGCCGGATCCGAGGCCTTCAGCGCGGCCGTCCGGGCCCGGACCTCGTCGTCGGCGACGTCTGCGCCGCGCTGGACAAGCGTCGCGATCGCGCCGGGCTCGTCGTCCCCGGGTTCGATCTGCAGGACGGTCGTCAGGTCGGGGAAGTCGCCCGTGACACCGGCGACGGTGCTGGAGTGGTCGGCGCTCTCGACGATCAGGGCGACGGCGGCGGAGTCCTGCAGGATCCAGCGGACCTGCTCGGCCGAGGAGGTCTCGTAGATCGGAACGGTGACGCCGCCCGCGGACCAGATCGCGAAGTCGACGATCGGCCACTCGTAACGGGTCCCCGACATGAGGGCGACGCGGTCACCGGGCTTGACGCCGGACGCGATCAGGCCCTTGGCGACGGCGGTCACGGTCTCGGCGATCTCGGCGGCGGACACGTCGATCCAGGCGCCGCCCGAGACGCGCTTGAAGAGTGCGAGGTCGGGATTCTTCTCGGCGTGGGTGTACACCGCGTCGACGGCGGATCCGTCCTCGGGAACGGTGAAGTTGAGGGGGACACTGAACTCACGCACGTGAGGCCTCCGACCTGAAGAATACTGACGAGTAGGTAGTGTGCAACTCCACTGTAAACCCTGGCGGATGCGACCTGCGCCACGCGAGACGAGGGTGATGTGTGAAGCTGTCCGGGTGAGCAGCATTCAGGTCGCGGACCAGACGTTCGTCGCGGCAGCCCCCGAGCGGGTCGCCGAGTCTCTGGCCGCGAGACGCAAATGGGGCCGCTGGTGGCCGGACCTTCGACTCGACGTCCGAGAGGACCGCGCCGAGAAGGGCATTCGCTGGACGGTCGACGGGGCGCTCACCGGCACGATGGAGGTCTGGCTCGAGCCCGAGTTGGACGGCACGATCGTCCACTACTTCCTGCACGCCGAGCCCGCCGGAGTGGCGCCCGCGGACGTGCCCTCGCTCGACCTCGCGGAACTGAACCACGCTCGCCGGCTGGCGGGCAAGGTCGTCACGTTCGAGGTGAAGCGTGAACTCGAGGCGGGTCGTCCCGCCGGGGAGTCCCCCCAGGCCAGCTGACGCCGCGGCGCGCTGACGACGCGGAGGAAAGAGAGCACTCTCGGATGCCGGAGAAGACCAAGAGGTCGATCACGATCGCGGCGCCGCCCGAGCGGGTGATGGACGTGATCGCGGACTATGACACGTACCCCGAATGGGTCGCGGCCGCGAAATCGGTCGAGGTACTCGAGGTCGGGTCGTCCGGTCGCGCCCACCGCGTGCGCTTCGTGCTGGACGCGGGGATGGTCAAGGACACCTACGTGCTCGAGTTCGAGTGGGCGGCGGACGGTCGCGCGGTGTCCTGGGAGCTGGTCTCCGGTGAGATCCAGCGGGCGCAGTCCGGGTCGTACCTGCTCGCCCCGCAGCCCGACGGCTCGACACTCGTCACCTACGAACTGACCGTGGACCTGACGATCCCGATGATCGGACTGTTCAAACGGAAGGCGGAGCGGGCGATCACCGACACTGCGCTGAACGAGCTCAAGAAGAGGGTGGAGGGCTGAGTCCGCGGGAGGCCGACACGCATCCGCGGGTGCAGTTCGTCGTCGGCAAGGGAGGCGCAGGCAAGTCGACCGTGGCCGCTGCGATCGCGGTGGCCGCCGCGCGTTCGGGCACGCGGGTCCTCGTCGTCTCGCTCGATCGGGCGCATTCGCTCGGGACCGTGTTCGGGGTGGACACGACACCGGGCTGCGCGGACGCCGTGCACGACGTGCCCGGGCTGTTGCGTGGCGCGATCTCGATCCTCGAACTCGACACCCGGGCCTTGCTCGAGCGCAGGCTGACGACGCTGGCCGCCCTCGTGCCCGCGGGCGGGGACCACGATCACGCCTCGCCGCTGTCGCTGCCCGAGCCGGAGGAGCTGACGGCGTTGCCGATCGCCGAGGAGCTGATCGGACTCGGTGAGGTGGCGTCGCTCGTGGGCAGCGGCGACTGGGATCTGGTCGTGGTCGACTGCCCCGCGACCGCCGACGCCACCCGACTGCTGACGGTCCCCGATCTCGTGGCCGACGGCGTCGAACGGGTCTGGCCACGGCACGCGCGGGTCACGCTGGGGCAGGGTGCCGCGCAATGGCAGTTGGTGACGGCGTTGCTCGTGGACCGCCTCGTCGATTCCACGGTGCCGATTCGCGAGCTCCTCTCGGACCCCGACCGGTGTGGGGTTCGGTTGGTGACCGAGCCGCGGCGGGTGGCCGCCGACGAGGCGAGGCGCACCGTCACCACACTCGCGCTGCTGGGTCTCCGGCTCGACGAGGTGGTCGTCAACGGTGTACTGCCACAGGACGATCGGGCGGGCTCCGTCGAGTCGGGCGAGGAGGTCCGGTCGAGCCCGCAGCGGTGGTACGCCCGCCGGAGTGCGCAGCAGGCCGAGGTGCTGGCCGAGGTGCGGGATGCCCTGGGAGGCACGGCGGTTCGGGTGATTCACGACGACGGCGGAGAGCCGGTAGGGTGGGACGCTCTCGGCGCCGTCGTCGACGACGCCTTCCCGGCCGGGATCGATCCCGCGTCCGTGGGCGAGTCGGAGCGCACCGCGCCGACCGTGGAACTCGAATCGGGAACGGGGGTCGACTCTGTGTACGCGTTGCGGATTCCGCTTCCCCTCGTCGATCCCGCGTCGGTGACCCTCGGGCGGGTCGGCGACGACCTCCTCGTCGGGGCCGCGGGAATCCGGCGGCGCTGGCCGCTGGCGTCGGTGCTCAAGCGATGCGACGCGGTCGCCGCGGACGTGGAGGGCGACGACCTGGTGGTGCGGTTCCGGCCGGACCCGGAGGTGTGGCCGCAGTGACCCCGGACCACGCCGCGTTGATGGCGGAACTGCGGTCGCTCGCCCTGGCCGCCCTCGATCGGATCGAGCCGATCCTCGAACGCGCCGCGCAGGGTGTCGCGGAGTCCGCAGGTGACACCGCCGACGACAGGTCCGAGTCCGCCGCCGACCGGGACGGGCAGGCGTCCACCCCGTCGGGTTGCGCGTGGTGCCCGGTGTGCGCGCTCGTGGCCCTGGTCAAGGGGGAGCCGCACGACCTGGTCACCCTGCTGAGTTCTCAGATCGCAGCGCTTCTCGCTCTGCTGCGGGCCCTGCTGGCAGAGCACGACGGCCACGACGGCCCGGGCGGCGGAGCCGGAACGGACGGGGAAGCGCCGACGACGCGGACCCGCGCCTTCGTTCCGATCCAGGTCCGGATCGAGGACAATCCCGAGACATGACGACTGCGCGCGGGTCCGGCCTCACGATCGGTGTCGACGTCGGTGGCACGAGTATCCGCGCAGCCGTCGTGGATCGCGGCGGGGACGTCCTCGACACGGCGCAGGCTCCGACGCCGCGGTCGGCGCCCGCGCTGGAGGACGCGCTCGATCGAACTCTGCGCGAACTGATGCGCCGCAACGACGTCGACGCCGTCGGTCTCGCCGTCGCGGGGTTCGTCTCGCAGGATCGCAACCTCGTCCGGTTCGCCCCGCACCTGCCGTGGGTCGAGGTGGAGGTGGCCCGCGAGCTGGGTGCCCGACTGGGGTTGCCCGTCGTCCTCGAACACGACGCGAACGCGGCGGCCTGGGCCGAACGCCGCTTCGGTGCCGCCACGGGTGGAGGCAACGTGGTCACGGTCGCGATCGGCACGGGCATCGGCGCGGCGTTGCTCGTGGACGGCGAGCTGTATCGCGGAAGCTACGGGGTTGCGCCGGAACTCGGTCATCTGCAGGTGGTGCCCTTCGGGCGACCGTGCTCCTGCGGGAAGCGCGGGTGCTGGGAACGGTATTGCAGCGGAACGGCGTTGGTGGAGACGGCGATCGAGTTCCTCGCCGCTGACCCGTCGGAGTCGACCGTGCTGGCGGCGGAGGTGGCCCGTGATCCCGGTTCGCTGACGGGACGCAGGATCGCGGGCGCGGCACGGGACGGTGACGTCCTGGCGGTGCGGGTCATGGCCGAGTTCGCCCGCTGGCTCGGCATCGGGCTGGCGATGGTCGCCGACGTCTTCGACCCGGAGCTGATCGTGATCGCCGGTGGCGTCGCGAGCTCGGCCGGCCTGTTCCTCGACGACGCGCGGGAGCAGTACGTCCGTTCGCTCACCGGGTCGGGCCATCGCCCGCTCGCCCGGATCCGGCCCACGCAGCTCGGCGAGGCCGCGGCGATGGTCGGGGTCGCGGACCTCGCCGCCACCCGCATGTGACAGTCGGCACAGCGTGCGTGTCGTCGTGTGGTCGCGCACACCGGGCGTCGGTACAGTGCGGAGCACGGGACGCGTAGTCCGGGTCGGGAGGCGCGCATGTGGTACTGGCTCTTCAAGTATGTCCTGCTCGGACCGCTGCTGTTCGCCCTCGGCAGGCCCCGAATCGAAGGCGCGCAACACCTTCCGTCGCACGGCCCGGCGATCCTCGCAAGCAACCACCAGGCCGTGATGGACTCGTTCTATCTGCCGCTGCGGGCCCCGCGGCGCATCACCTTCCTCGCGAAGAGCGAGTACTTCACCGGCACCGGCCTGACCGGACGATTCCAGAAGTGGTTCTTCACGGCTGCCGGTCAGGTGCCCATCGACCGCACCGGTGCCGACGCGGCGGCGGATGCGCTCGCCGCGGGGCTGCGGGTGCTCGGCGACGGCAACCTGCTCGGCATCTACCCGGAGGGAACGCGGTCCCCGGACGGGCGGCTGTACAAGGGCAAGACCGGGATGGCCCGGATGGCGCTCGCCTCCGGAGTGCCGGTGATCCCGGTCGCGATGATCGGTACGGCGAAGCTCAACCCCATCGGCTCGCGCCTGCCGCGGCCGGCGAAGATCGTGGTCCGGATCGGCGAGCCCATC
The DNA here is from genome assembly GCF_042681175.1 of Rhodococcus gannanensis. Taxonomy (NCBI): domain Bacteria; kingdom Bacillati; phylum Actinomycetota; class Actinomycetes; order Mycobacteriales; family Nocardiaceae; genus Rhodococcus; species Rhodococcus gannanensis. Next base: position 355,172 of record NZ_JBHUFB010000010.1, on the reverse strand, counting down.
GACTTCTCCCGGTTCAACGGGATGGCAGGAAACCGCTTCGTCGAACGTGCCGTCACCGACGAGGTGATGTACAAGCTGATGCAGCTCTCCGGCCAGGAGTACGTCGACGTCTACGCGGCATCGCTCAAGGAACCCGCGCCGAACGCACCGATCCGATCCGGGGCCGCCGCGTCGGGATGATCAGGACACCGGGACCGGAACGGCCTCGGTGTGTGGCGCGGTCCGGTCCGGCCGTACGGGCAGACGCATCAGCGCGATCAGACCCAGCGTCGCGGTGCCCCACCAGACGTAGGAGGACGCGAGCACCTGGTCCGCGATCGGCCAGTCGAGGCCGCTCGACCGGCCCGGGGTGAGCCGCCAGTGCGGGGCGACGACGAACAGCGCGACGCCGCCGAGTGTCCACGCGGTCCAGACGGGCCGCTGCCACGGCATCTGTTCCGCCCGGCACAGCGCCAGATGGCCGAACGCCATCAGCAGCGGCACCGCCCACACCCAGTGGTGCGACCAGGAAACCGGCGAGACCAGCAAACCGAGCACCGCGACCGAGCCCAGGGCGAGCACCAGGTGGCCGGCAGCCAGCGCGCGCCGGACCGCGACCGCCGCGAGGACCAGCAGCAGCCCGCAGCACACGAGCCAGACGACCGACCGCGTCGCACCCTCGAGGCCGAGGCGAGCGAGCATGCCGGTGACGGACTGATTGGCCGGGTAGGCCGGCCGGCCGATGCGGTTGGAGTCCAGGAGGGTCTCGGTCCAGTACTGCTTCGCGTCGTCGAACGTCACCAGGAACCCGAGGGCGGTGCCGGCGAGGAATCCGATCCCGGTGGTCACGGTGGCGCGGAAGTCCTTGCGCAACAGGAAGAACAGCACGAACACCGCGGGCGTCAGTTTGACCGCCGCGACCAGTCCGACGAGCAGCCCGCGTGGCCACGGTGTGCGGGGCAGCAAGCAGTCCAACGCCACCAACACCATCAGCACGATGTTGATCTGCCCGTAGTCGAGCGTCGAGTACACCGGCTCGAGGACGAGTGCACCTGCGAACACGGCCACCGCCGTCCACGCCGCCGTCGCGCGGTCCACGATCCCGAGCGAGCGCAGCGTCAACGCGATCGTTCCGAGCAGGGCCGCCAGCGTGACGACCGTCAGCACGGCGCTCGCCTGGTCCAGGCTGATCAGGGACAGCGGGCTGAACACGATCGCCGCGAGCGGGGGATACGTGAACGGCAGCGCGTTCCCGATCGCGGTCGGAGGCATGGCGCCGTACAGAGCGGCGCCGTCCGCGAGCGCGCTTCCGCCGAGTCGGTAGACGTCCAGGTCGATGCGGTAGTACGCACCGAACTCACGGAGGTACGGGAACCCGACGAGGTTGTAGGCGATGCCGACCAGCGCGGCGACGGCCGCCGTCACCCGCAGAGCCGCGCCCGCGGGGGTCGACGCCGGGGGCAGCCAGCCGCGACGGGGCGTCGTAGTGGCGGCGTCGCCGACCGGCGGAGCAGTCGCAGAATCACCGACCGGCCGAGCGGTCGCAGAATCGCGGGGAGTCGACACCAGTGCATCCTTCGGTTCGGGGGCGGTCGCATCACCAGTGTGACGGGCGCATAGGGTGCCCGTCGTGCGCTACTTCTACGACTGCGAGTTCATCGAGGATGGTCGCACAATCGACCTTGTCTCCATCGGCGTGGCCGCCGAGGACGGCCGCGAGTTCTACGCGGTGTCCACCGAGTTCGACGAGTCCCGGGCAGGCAAGTGGGTCCGGGGCAACGTGTTGCCGAAGCTGCCGCCGCGCACGTCCCCGGCGTGGCGTAGCCGTGACAAGATCCGGGACGACCTGCTGAAGTTCCTGATCCCGCGGCCCGGCATCGTGCCGGAACTGTGGGCGTGGGTGGCCGCGTACGACCACGTCGCGCTCTGCCAGTTGTGGGGTGACATGACGGCGTTGCCGCAGTCGATGCCGCGGTTCACGAGGGAGCTCAAGCAGCACTGGGAGGACGCGGGCAGGCCGGCGCTGCCGCCCGCCCCGAGCGACGCGCACGACGCACTGGCCGATGCGCGCCACAACCTCGTCAAGTTCGAGGCGATCCGCCGAGCGCAGACCCTGCGCTGACGGGCCCCGATGTGACGGTCACGACAGGGCGTCAATCACACCCACCCGTGACGGCCACCCCGGTGACCGAATATCCTGGATCGGTGAACTGGACCGTCGACGTGCCGATCGACCGCTTGCCCGAACTGCCGCCGCTGCCCGCGGCGCTGCGAACGAAGCTGGACGAGGCGCTGAGCAAGCCCGCCGCGCAGCAGCCGTCGTGGCCCGCCGACCAGGCCGCCGCGATGCGCACAGTGCTCGAGAGCGTCCCGCCGATCACGGTGGCCAGCGAGGTCGAGGACCTCCAGAACCAGCTCGCGAGCGTGGCCCGCGGCGAGGCGTTCCTCCTCCAGGGCGGTGACTGCGCGGAGACGTTCGCCGACAACACCGAGCCGCACATCAAGGGCAACATCCGCACCCTGTTGCAGATGGCCGTCGTCCTCACCTACGGCGCGTCGCTCCCGGTGGTGAAGGTCGGCCGGATCGCCGGCCAGTACGCGAAGCCGCGCTCCTCCGACACCGACTCGCTCGGCCTGCAGTCCTATCGCGGTGACATGGTCAACTCGCTGGTTGCCGACCCTGCAGTCCGCGTCCACGACCCGTCACGCCTCGTCCGCGCCTACGCGAACGCCAGCGCGGCGATGAACCTGGTCCGCGCGATCACCGCAGCGGGCGAGGCGGACCTGCACCGGGTGCACGACTGGAACCGCGAGTTCGTGTCGTCCTCGCCCGCGGGAGCGCGGTACGAGGCACTCGCCGCCGAGATCGACCGTGGTCTGCGATTCATGGACGCATGCGGTGTCGTCGACCCGAATCTCAAGGCGGCGAAGATCTTCGCCAGCCACGAGGCTCTCGTCCTCGACTACGAGCGCGCGATGCTGCGGCTCGACGAGACCGGCGACCACCCCAAGCTGTACGACCTGTCGGCGCACTTCCTCTGGATCGGTGACCGCACCCGTCAGCTGGACGGCGCGCACATCGCGTTCGCGGAGCTGGTTGCCAACCCGATCGGCCTGAAGATCGGGCCGTCGACCACCCCGGAGATGGCCGTCGAGTACGTCGAGCGCCTCGACCCGACCGGCAAGCCCGGCCGGCTGACGCTGATCTCGCGGATGGGTAACGGCAAGGTCCGCGACCTGCTGCCCGGGATCATCGAGAAGGTCCAGGCGACGGGCCACCAGGTGATCTGGCAGTGCGACCCCATGCACGGCAACACGCACGAGTCGTCCACCGGCTACAAGACCCGCCACTTCGATCGCGTCGTCGACGAGGTACAGGGCTTCTTCGAGGTGCACAACGCCCTCGGCACCCACCCGGGTGGCATCCATGTCGAGCTGACCGGCGAGAACGTCACCGAGTGCCTCGGCGGCGCGCAGGACATCTCCGACCTGGACCTGTCCGGACGCTACGAGACGGCGTGCGATCCGCGCCTGAACACCCAGCAGTCCCTCGAGCTGGCGTTCCTCGTGGCGGAGATGCTGCGCGGCTGAGCAGTGCCCAACGCCACCTCGGCCCGTCGCGGAATCCTCCGCGGCGGGCCGAGTCCCGTTGTGGGGTGACCGTGTCGGTGTCCGGCGCTACGGTCGGGGTGATCGATGAACCCACACCCACAGTGAGGCACGCATCATGAAGATCACCGAACCGCAGCTCGGCGCACCGTGCTGGGCGGAACTGGGCACCACCGACATCAAGGCGGCCGAGTCGTTCTACGGCTCCCTGCTCGGCTGGGCGCCGGAGGAGAATCCGCATCCCAAGGCAGGTGGGTACACCCAGCTGCTGCTGGACGGCGATCCGGTCGCCGCGGTGAGCCCGCTGTACCAACCCGGTCAGCCGGTGTCGTGGACGGTGTCGATCGCCGTCGCGGACACCGACGCGACCGTCGCAGCCGTGACGGCGGCCGGAGGATCGGTCCTCGCGGAACCGATGGACGTGTTCGACCTCGGCCGGTTCGCGGTCGTCGCGGATCCCACCGGTGCCGTCTTCACACTGTGGCAGGCGCGGAAGTTCACCGGCGCCGCCCGGCTGAACGAGCTGGGAACCCTGTGCTGGATCGAGCTGCGCACCCGGGACACCGCCGCCGCACAGAAGTTCTACACCGAGGTGTTCGGCTGGACCGTGACGGCGGGCGAGGGATACACCCAGTTCGGGCTGGGCGGTTCCGATTTCGGGGGCATGATGCCGATGGGTCCGGACTTCCCGGAGGGTATTCCGCCGCACTGGGCGCTGTACTTCGGGGTCGAGGACGTGGACGCCTCGGCCGCGCAGGCGACCGAACTCGGCGGGCTCGTACATGTTCCGGGCACCGACATCCCGGGCACCGGACGCTTCGCAATCCTGACGGACCCGCAGGGCGGTGCGTTCGCGCTGTACCAGGAGACGAAGGGCTGACCTCAGCTGCCGGCGTCCCAGAACGGGTACACGAAGTGGCTCGGGCTGTTCACCATGCCATTGCCGACGATGCTCGGAAAGTTGAACGGTAGGCTCGTCAGCTTGTGCGGGTTTCCGTCGCGGTCTGCCTGCCAGCACGCGAACGTCGTACCGTGGAACGACTGGCAGACGATGCGGGTGCTGGTTCCGTACGGGGAGCTGAGCCGTGGACTGTTCACGAGCGGGTTCCAGTAGTCCAGATCCGTCGGGGTGAGGAAATTCTTCGTCTCGAAGGTGGACACGGGTGTCGGGTAGTCGGGAACCTGGGGCCACTCGTCGGCCGCCGCGGGCGGCGCGGACACCACGGTTGCCGCGACCAGCACGCCGAACGTGGCACCGAACAGGGACTTAAGGGTGACGCGGCGGCATGACGCGGACATCGGACCTCCTCGGTTCGTGTGACCTGTCTGTCGGGTCCGGTGACGCTCGCGTTACCCGCCTCGGCGGGCGCTCAGGGGAGTGCGGTCAGAGTGACGGTGCCGCCCGGCTCGATGCGCTCGCTGACGCCGGGGTTCTGTGCGACGACGATCGACTTGTCGGACTTGGACACCCGCCGGACCTCCACGTCCAGGCCGAGTCGTTCGAGTTCGTCGCGGGCCGATCCGACAGTGCGGCCAAGCATCGACGGCAGCTTCACCGCCGTGGACACGGTCAGGGTCACGCTCGATCCGGCGCCGACGGTGGTGCCCTGCTTGGGATCGGTGCCGACCACGTCGCCGGCGTCGACCTCGCTGTCGAAGACCTCACGGGTGTCGGACACGGTGATTCCGAGCGCGTCGAGTTCGGCGCGGGCCTGGTCCGCGGTCTTGCCGCGCAGGTCGGGCAGCTCGACGGGCGGGGACCCCTTGCTGCGCAGCACCTTCACCTCGGATCCGACGGCGAGCACGGTGCCGGGACCGGGATCGAGGGCGGCGACGGAGCCGACGGGAGCGGTGGCGCTGAAGGCTTCGCCGCCGTCGACCGGGACGAACGTTCGCGACCGCAGGTCGTCCTCGACCGTCGCGATGTCGGCGCCGCGGGTCAGGTTCGGAACGGCGGGCTTGCCCAGCGAGACGAGCAGCGCCACCGAACCGTCCCTGGGCACCCGGGATCCCGAGTCCGGGTCGGTGCCGAGGAGTGCGTCGGCCGGCGCCGTGTCGGAGTACTCGCCGCGGATCTCGGTACTCAGCCCCGCCGCTTCGACGGCAGCTGTCGCCGCGGTCCGGTCCATGCCCTCGACGGACGGCACCGAGGTGTACCGACCGGATCCGAGCCACCAGCCACCGAATCCGACCACCGCCGCCAGCAGGGCGATCACCAGCAGCCAGGTCATCATCGCCCGGCGGGACCGGCGGCGATCCGCCGCGAAATCGGGAAAGTCGTACCTGGTGTGAGCGGCGTACTCGTCGCTCGGGTTGTGCGGCAGGTCCTCGCGGTGCGTCAGCTGGGTCACGGCCTTCGTCGGCTGCGGTTCGGCGTGCGCGACTGCGGGGTGCGCCACGACCGTGGTCGGGGCGGCAGTCGAGACCGTGGGAGCCGCCGTTCCGGCCGCCTCGGTCGGTGCCGTGGACGCCGCGACCTGCATCGCCGCGCTGAGATGCTGGGCCGAACGTCGCGGTGCGGGCACCCGATAGTCGGGCAGTTGCAGTTGCCGTGCGGCGGCGACCAGTGCGGCGCTCATCTCGCCCGCGTGTGCGAACCGCTCCTCGGGGTCGCGGGCGGTCGCCTGCAGCACGATCTGGTCGAACTCGGCGGGGACCCCGGGAATCATCGAACTCGGCGCGGGGACGTCGGTGTTGATCCGCTGGTAGGCGATGGACAGCGAGGTGTCGCCGGTGAACGGCGTCCGGCCGGTGAGCGTCTCGAACAACATCAGTCCGGTCGCGTACACGTCGCTGCGGGGATCGGCGTACCCGGAGGTCACCTGCTCGGGCGACAGGTACGCGGCGGTGCCGAGGATGACGCTCGACGAGGTGACGTTCGACGCCGCGACCGCGCGAACCAGACCGAAGTCGGCGATCTTCACCTCACCGGCGTCGGAGATGAGGATGTTCTCCGGCTTGACGTCGCGGTGGACAAGCCCGGCACGGTGCGCGACCGCGAGGGCGTCGAGTACCGGGCGGACGACTGCCGTCGAGGCATGGGGTGGCATCGGTCCGCGTTCGCGCAGCAGCTCCCGCAGCGTTCCGCCGGCGACGAGCTCCATCACGAGGAACGCGTGTTCGCCGTCGACGCCCTGGTCGTGGACGGCGACGAGGCCGGGGTGGCTCAGCCGCGCGACCGCTCGTGCCTCGAACTCGAATCGGGAGAGGAACTGTGGGTCCTGCGCGAACTGCGGGTCCATCACCTTGATCGCGACGGGCCTGTCCAAGCGTAGGTCCATCCCGCGATAGACCGTGGACATGCCGCCGCGAGCGATCGGGGCGTCCACCCGATAGCGTCGCTCGAGCAGCTCGCCGATGAGCCGCTGATCGCCTGCCCCCACCCTCTCGTACCTTCTTTCGTTCGGTCCTGTGCCTCGCGACTCCCGTTTCGGGGTGTTCGCCCGGCATCGATGGTAGCCAGCGCGGTCGCCGGTCGGCCGAACCCGATACCGTAGCGGGTGTGAGTGCCATTCCGTACACCGACGACATCCTCGATCCCAGCGTCTCCATGCTGCAGCTGCCCGACGTGGCGAAGCTTCTCGGTCTGGTGGTGACCCGCGTCCACCAAATGCTCCGTGACGGCGAACTGATCGCGGTCAAGCGTGACGGCATCGTCTCCGTCCCGGAGTCGTTCTTCTCCGGCGACGAGGTCGTCCGGCTGCTCCCCGGACTGCTCGGCGTCCTGCGCGACGGCGGGTACAGCGACGCCGAGATTCTTCGCTGGCTGTTCACCGAGGACGAGACGCTCCCGGGCACACCGATCGACGCGATGCACACCGATTCCGCGCGTGAGGTCGTCCGCCGCGCTCAGGCCATGGCCTTCTGACCTGGATCGACCGCTGTCCACCGGCGTAAACTCACGTCGGTGGACAACCTTGCGGGCAAGGTCGTACTCGTCACGGGCGCAGCGCGCGGCATCGGTCGGGAGGTCGCTGGTCGCCTGCACAAACGCGGAGCGAGCCTCGTTCTCGTCGACCTCGACAGGGAGCCACTCGAGGCACTCGCTGCGGAACTCGGGAACCGGGTGGTGACCGCCGTCGCGGACGTCACAGATCTGGAGTCGACGAAGACCGCGGTCACGACCGGGGTCGACGTGTTCGGCGGCATCGACATCGTCGTCGCGAACGCGGGAATCGGCAGTTACGGCTCGGTCCTCGCGGTGGATCCGGCGGCATTCCGGCGGGTGATCGACGTCAATCTGATCGGCACGTTCCACACCGTTCGTGCCGCGCTGCCGTCCGTCGTCGAGCGCCGGGGCTACGTGCTCGTCGTGTCGTCCGCGGCGGCGTATGCTCCCGCCCCGGGCATGGCCGCCTACGACGCGTCGAAGGCAGGGGTCGAACACTTCGCGAACTCCCTGCGCCTCGAGGTCGCCCACCTGGGGGTCGACGTCGGCTCCGCGCACATGGCCTGGATCGACACCCCTCTCGTGCGGGAGGCGAAATCGGACCTCGGATCGTTCCGGACGATGCTGCAGTCGTTGCCGGGGCCACTGGGCCGGACGGTGTCCGTGCAGGACTGCGGGGAGCGGTTCGAAAAGGGCATTGCGCGGCGCGCCCGGCACATCGACGTCCCGGGCTGGGTCGGGTGGATGCGGCGGCTACGGCCCGTCCTGCAGTCACGGCTCGGCGAGCGTGAGACCAGACGGCTGGCCCCGGACCTGGTGCCGTCGATGGACTCCGAGGTCGCGGCGTTGGGCCGATCCGTCAGCGCCCGCACCCGGGCGCTCGGCGACGGTCACACCGCCGGCTGACGCACTCCCGTCAGCGCGGCGGCCACGATTGCGGCCCGGCGGCGCCTCGGCACCACCACACGCCGCTGCAGGACCGGGTACCCGTCGCGTTCGATCCGGTCGAGGATCGCCGCGTACAGCTCGAACGCCGCGGTGATCCCGGGCCGAACTCGCGGCGACAGCATTGCCAGTCCCGGTTCGGCGAGCCGGTACCAGTGCCGGTTGACGGCCACCAGGTGCGCGAGTGCGCGCTCGACCCGGCGGTCGGTGCGATCGTCGTCGCGGCACGCGCGGAGAAGGTCGGCATCCACGCCGAATGCACCGAGTTCGTCGGCGGGAAGGTAGATGCGACCGCGGTCGAGGTCCTCTCCGACGTCGCGCAGGAAGTTCGTCAGCTGGAACGCCTCACCGAGGGTCGCCGCCGCCGGTTCCGCTTCCGCGACGGGGACGACGGTCCCGAGGATCGGCAGCATCTGCAGCCCGATCGCGGCCGCGGATCCGCGCATGTACTCGCGCAGCGCTGCCATCGTCGGATAGGTGGCGCGGAAGTCGGGCGCGCCGGGCAGGTCCATCCGCATGGCCTGGAGGAACACGGCGAAGTGGTCGGGAGCGATCCGGTACCGCGTGATGGTGTCGGCGGCCGCGCGGACCACCGGCCGGGCCTCCGCGACGGCGCCCGCCAGTGCGGATGCGAGTTCGCCCTCGATCCGGTCGAGTTCGGCGAGGCGGACGGCCGGGGGATCGGTCGAGACGTCCACGACGTCGTCGACGGTCCTGGCGAACCCGTACAGCGCGTGAACGGCGGGGCGGTCCTGCGCCGGGAGCATCCGAGTCGCGAGGTGGTAGCTCTTGCCGTGGTGTGCGGTGAGTCGCCGGCAGTGCCGATAGGCGGCGTCCAACGAGGGATCGACGGGTGCAGCGCCCACGGTGGTCACCTCAGTTGCGGGTGGCGGCGACGGTGTCGTGTGTCGCGTCCACGCCCGACGGGCGCACCGCACGCAGCCGGAGCGGGTCGACCGTGATCAGCGAGCGGCCCGCCACTACGGCCGCGAAAGTCGCGAGCAGCACGTGCGGCAGCGAGTACAGCCCGATCGAGCCGTCGGGCTGGAACACCAGCATCAGCCACGTGGACAGCCCCACCAGCACCGCGAGTGTGGTCGTGGACATGGCGAAGCCCGCGGCGACGGCGAGCGGCCAGGAGTAGTACCAGGGCAGCGCGGCGGGGGACAGCAGCACGATCACGACGAGCGCGACGAGGATGCCCAGCACAGCCTGCTTCTCGGTCTTGCGGAAGTACCACCAGATCGCGGCCAGCGCGGCCACCATCACGAGCGCGGAGATCGCCCGCGTCACCTCGAGCACCGGCCCGAGGCGCAGCCCGGTCGCCCACGACGTCGTGACGGTGACGACGTGCGCCAGGATGGTCGGAACCGACAGCCAGTTGATGATCTTCGCGGAACCCTGCAGGGCGGTCAGCCAGCCCAGCCCGACACCCGCGACCAGTGAGCAGACGGCGAACACGGCGGCGAACACGCCGAAGCCGGTACCCGCCGTTCGCGCGAACAGGAGCAGCGCCGGAGCCGGCTCCCGGCCCTGGGCGCGGGCCTTCTCGCGTTCGTGGATCATCCAGATCCACACCACGAACGGCAGCGCGATGCCCGCCATGGCCTTCACTGCGACGCCGAGGGCGATGACGGCGACACCTGCGACGTGCCTGCGCTCGAGGGCGAGGACGATACCTGCGACCATCAGGCCCACCATGAGCAGTTCGTTGTGCACACCGCCGACCAGGTGGATCAGTACCAGTGGGTTGAGGACGGCGAGCCAGAGTGCGGTCGCGGGGTCGCCGCCGAGATGGCGCGCGAGCTTCGGCAGCGACCACATCAGCAGAGCCAGCCCCGGCAGCATCGTCAGGCGCAGCAACATGGTGCCCGCGATGACGTTGTCGCCGGTGATCGTGGTGATGCCCTGTCCGAGGAGCAGGGACACGGGGCCGTACGGCGCCGTGGTGGTCGTCCACACGTTGCTGACGTTGTCGAGCAGGACCCCCGGGTTGGCGACCGGGCCGACGGCATAGGGGTCGAACCCGTCCCGCAACAGGGCGCCCTGCGCGAGATAGGAGTACGCGTCGCGACTGAACAGCGGAACGGACAGCAGCAGGGGTGCCGTCTGCGCGGCGATCACCCAACGGAGTTCCCGGACGTCGACCAGTCCGGCCCGCACGTTGCGTCCGATCCGGACCCACGCCGCGATCATCAGGAGGACGCCGATCCACACGATGACGCCCGACAGGATCAGGCCGTGTCCGAACCGCAGCCACGACAGGTACATCGACTCGAGCAGCGGATCCCGGCGGCGCACCGCCCCCGAGCCGAAGCTGCCGAAGGTGATCATGACGGCGCCGATCACGCCGAGAATCGCAGCATGGCCTGCGTCGCTGCGCAGGAACCCGCCGCGCGGGCCTGACTCTGCAGTCGGGGCTGACATCGGTTACGGATCTCCCCCCGAATCGGCATGCGGCAGCCACCGGCGTCGGAGCGGTGGAACGGTGTCGGGCACACAGTTTAGTGGGTGTCCGGTCGGACCCGGGAATTGCGCCGCTGTTGCGGAGTTCACCTGTCGTTTCGCTCCCGGTTACCGGCCTGCGATCCGGGCCGCGGCGAGCTTGCCGGACAGCAGCACCGTGGGCACGCCGACTCCCGGGGTGGTCCCGCACCCTGCCAGCACGACGTTGTCGGCCCCCGTGTCGAGGTTGCCGCGGCGGAACGGGCCGGTCTGGACGAACAGGTGCGCCGCCGCGAACGGCGAACCGTCCGCCATGCCCTGCTGCGCCCAGGTGAGCGGGGTGTCGAGAACGTCGACGCGGAAGTGCTCCGCGATGCCCGTGTAGCCGCGCGACTCCAGGAGCGTCAGCAGCTCGCGCACGTACGGCGCCCCGAGCGCAGCCCAGTCGAGCGGGGCGCTGCGCAGGTTGGGGCACGGGGCGAGCACGGAGAGCGGCTCGTGCAGCTCGCCGTGACGAACGAGTCGCAGGTTCGCATCCGTGCACGCCGGCCTGGTCAGCAGCAGTGACGGGTCGCTCATCAGCCGGCCCCGTCCGGGGCGCGCGGTGATCTCCGCGAAGGTGCGTGACCAGGCCGCGCCGAAGTCGATGGTGTGGTGACCGCTGTCCCGCCACCGCTCGGCGACCGCGACGGGAACCGTGCCGTGCGCGACGACGGCGGACGGGGAGTGCCGTACCGGCCGGCGCGGCAGGCGACGGCGGGGGAGCAGCGCGTCGGCCGATCCGAGGTCGGCGGTGACCACGACCGCGTCGCAGTCGACCACGTTGCCGTCCGCGGTCCGCACGGCGACGGCGCGGCCCCGCTCGTAGTCGATCGAGGGGACCTCCGCGCCCAGCCGGACGTGCCCGCCCGCAGCGGTCAACGCGGACGCCATCGCCTCGGCGACTCGCCGCATGCCGCCCTCGGGGAAGTACACGCCCGTCGAGGTGTCCATGTGGGCGATCGCGCCGTAGACGCCGAGTGCCCGCGACGGCGACACACCCGCGTACAGCGCCTGGAAGGTGAAGATCCGCTGAAGGCGCGGGTCGTGCACCAGACGTGCGACCTGCGGGCCCAGTCGGCCGAACCCGCGGTGCCGCACGAGCGTCCACAGGTCGCGGCGGGCGGTGCGCGAACGCACCAGGTCGACCGGCGAATCGAAGTTGGCGTCCATGAAGCTGTCGAAGTCGGCGTCGAAGATCGTCGCCAGCCAGGACCGCAGGCGGCGGTACCGGTCGCTCTCCGCGCGGCCGCACACCCGCGCGATCTCGGCGGCCATCGCGTCCTCGTCGGAATGCACGCGCAGCGCGGAGCCGTCCGCGAACCGCGCGTGGTACGACGGGTCGAGGCGGTGGATGCGCAACGGTGGCGTCACGCTGGCGGCGGTGGCCCCGACCGCGGCGAGCGCCTCGTCGACCAGCTCGGGCATCGTCAGCACGGTCGCGCCGCTGTCGATCTCGTATCCCGGGCCGCGGTGCACGCCGACCCGGCCTCCGACCGTGGCGTCCCGTTCGAGCACGGTCACCTCGCGCCCCGAACCGCGCAGGTGCAGGGCGGCGGCGAGCCCGGCGAGGCCCGCCCCGACGACGACGACCCGATCGGTCGGTGCGGGAACGGTACGGGTCATCAGGCGGTGCGCCTGCCGACCGCGACCGCCATCGCCCGCAGCTCGTCCTTCGCCGACTCGGTGGCGGCGGACGCGTCCAGCGCGCGCAATCCCGCCGCGGTGAGCTCGTCGATGCGCGACTGCACGGCGTCCACCGCGCCGAGGTCGGTGATGACCTGCCGCATCCGGTGCACCTGGTCGTCCGTCAGGTCGGCACCGATTCCGCGTCGCAGGAAGTCCGCGGTCCCGGGATCGGACGCGTCCGCGCGGGCCAGGGCCTCGGCGAACAGCACGGTGCGCTTGCCCTCTCGTAGGTCGTCACCCGACGGCTTTCCGGTGAGGGCGGGGTCGCCGAAGACACCGAGCAGGTCGTCCTGGAGTTGGAAGGCGATGCCGATGTCGGTGCCGAACTCCCGGTAGGCGGCGATCAGGGCGTCGTCGGCGCCGGCCAGGGCCGCGCCGATGTGCAGCGGTCGCTCGATGGTGTAGGCCGCGGTCTTGTACCGGTTGATCCGCAGGGCCGCGGCCACCGACTCGTCGCCCGTGACCTCGGTGCTCACATCGAGGTACTGGCCGCCGAGGACCTCGGTGCGCATCGCCGACCACACGGGTGCGATCCGCGCGTGGGCCGCCGCGTCGACCCCGGATTCGCGAACCATGTCGTCGGCCCACGCGAGCGCGAGGTCGCCCAGCAGGATCGCGACGGACTCACCGAACTTCGCGGACTCGCCCGCCCAGCCTCCGACGGTGTGCCGGTGGGCGAACTCGACGTGCAGCGTCGGGAACCCGCGCCGTGTCGCGGACGAGTCGATGATGTCGTCGTGCACGAGGGCGCACGCCTGCACCAGTTCGAGGGCCGCGCAGGCCCGCAGCACCGCGTCGGCGTCGGGACCGCTCGGGTCACCACCTGCACCCAGCCAACCCGTCCACGCGAAGGCGGGGCGCACTCGCTTGCCGCCCCGCAGCACGAACGCCTCCAGCGTCGCCGTCGCATCGGGGAACGTTCCACCGACCGCCTCGGTGAGCGGACGACGGGATTCGAAGAAGGCGCGCAGAGCCGCCTCGACGGCCGACAGCAGAGAGGTGGCCGAGCCGGGAGGGGTGGTCATGGCCGCCAGCCTAGTGGTGGCCGGTGATCGCTCCACGGGCTCGCCCCTATGATTGGACGGTGACTTTTGAAGCCGTCAGGGGGCGATCCAGCGAGGGATGGGTGACCCGGACCCCGTCGATCGTCGACCGTATCGGTGCCGCAGGCGGCAGGATTCCGTTCTCGGTCGAGTTCTCGCCGCCGCGCGACGCCGACGCCGAGGCACGCCTGTGGCGTGCCGTCCGTGAGTTCGAGCGGATGGGCCCGGCGTTCGTGTCGATGACCTACGGCGCAGGCGGATCGACCCGCGACCGGACGGTCCGCGTCACCGGCGATCTCGCCGAGGAGACGACCCTGCTTCCCGTCGCGCACCTGACAGCGGTCGGGCACAGCGTCGACGAACTGCGCGCGATGTGCGGCGCCTACGCGGACCGCGGCATCAGCAACATCCTGGTGCTGCGCGGTGACCCACCGGGCGACCCGCTCGGAGACTGGGTCAAGCACCCCGAGGGCGTCGAGTACGCCGAGGAACTGGTCCGGCTCGTGCGCGACATGGGCGACTTCCACGTCGGGGTCGCCTCGTTCCCGGAGGGCCACTACCGGGCCCCCGACCTCGACCACGACACGAAGTACCTGGTGTCGAAGCTCCGCGCGGGAGCCGAGTACTCGATCACCCAGATGTTCTTCGACGTCGACGACTACCTGCGACTGCGGGACCGGGTCGCCCGGTTCGACGCCGAGCAGGGCGCGAAGCCGATCATTCCCGAGATCATGCCGATCACCTCGCTGCGGTCCGCGCGGCGCAGCCTGGAGCTGTCGGGGTCGAAGCTGCCCGCGCGACTCGAGGAGCGGCTGACGAAAGCCGCGGGCGACGGGCCGGAGGAGAATCGGGCCGCGGTCCGCGAGGCCGGCATCGAGGTCGCCACCGAACTCGCCGAACGCCTGATCTCCGAGGGCGCACCCTGCCTGCACTTCATCACCCTGAACTTCGCGCGGGCCACCCGCGAGGTCCTCACCAACCTCGGACTCGCCAGCCACGCCGCATAGGCGCTTCGCGCTCGTGCGCGTTTTCGGGGTCTAGGGACCCGCGATCCGCGCACGAGTCGCAAGCGGCCTGCCCTTCCAGGTGATCGAGCCCGCACGGTTGCGTCGGTGGGAGTCCACGGTCAGGACGGCCAGTCCGGCCACAGCCAGCGGGTGCGTGGCCGCGTCGAGCCCGTCCCGTGTGGCGAGGCGTCGTCCCGACTCGGCTCGCCGCGCCAGCAGTCGCGACGTCACCGCGCACCCGAACGCGGCGAGTCCCCACCGGCGCGGCCGGGCGAGCGCCGGGCCGATCGTGTACCCCAGCGCGGCGACGCCGAGCACCGCAGCGGCGCCGGCCGGTGACCCGAACTGGGTCCACAGCCAACGCCCGTGGCCGTCCCGAAGCCGGGCGGCCGACGAGTACATCCGGCACGACGCCAGGTGGCCGGCGAGGGCGACCGCGGTACGCCTGCCGGACCGTCGCAGCATCCGCGCCAGTTCCAGGTCCTCGGCGACGCAGGATGCGACGGAACGGTGCCCTCCGACGGCGCGGTAGGCGGCGGCGTCGAACACCAGGAACTGGCCGCATGCCACCGCCATCGAGGGGCGGAGGCCGTGGTTCGCGACGGGCAGGGGAGCGCTCGCGAACCAGGACCAGCACAGCAGAGGCTGCAGCAGACGCTCGGCAGGCGTCACGGCGACCTGGTACGGCCACGGCGACAACAGGTCCACCCGGAGCCGGCGCAGCGCACCCGCGGCGGCGGCGAGCGCGTCCGGGGCGAGCCGGACGTCGGCGTCGAGGAAGACCAGGATGCCGTCGCGGCCGGCGGCCAGTTCCGCGAGCCTGGCGCAGGCGGTGGTCTTGCCGAGCCAGCCCGATGGGGGATCACCCGCTCGCGACTCGATCGTGAAACGGGCGTCGCCGGCGGTCGCCGCCGCGGCAGCCGCGCCGGTCGCGTCTGCGGAGTCGTCGTCGAGGACGAACACGTGCAGGTCCGGGACGTCGCGTTGCGCCCGTAGGTCGGCGATCAGCAGTGGCAGTGTGTCGGCTTCGTTCCGCGCCGGAACGCACACCGTCACCGGCTCGGTGACCGGTCGGTCCGCACGCAGTCGCGGCGCCGCGACCGCGTTCACCGCCGCGATCGCCAACCCGGCCGCCGACACCGCGACCGCGGCACCTGCGAAAGCCGTGCCGGTGAACGCCGGGGTCACACCTTGTTCTCGTTGGCGCCGTCGCTGCGCACGAACCGCGGCGAGCGGTCGCGCTGGGTGTACGCCATCACGGCCACGACCAGCGCGACACCGAGCGTGATGCCGCCGACGATGCCTGCCCAGCCGGCGAAGCCCCGCGTACTCGGATCCTGGTATCGGACCTCGGCGCGCATCGTGTTCACCTCGCCGGGCACCAGTTTCCAGGTGACGATGGAATCGCCGTCCCTGGTTCCGTTCGTCGTTGCGACCCGCGCGGGAAACGCGACGCTGACCTGGACGTCGCTGCTGTCGGGTACGGCCTTGAGATCGGCCTTCCCGTCGAGGGTGACGACGTCGCCCGCGCGCTGGAAGTTCAGCTGCACAGACGTACCCGCCTGACTCGACAGCGCACCGAGCTGCTGGACCTCACCGAAGGTGAGATCACTGAAGAACACCTGGCTGCCGACGTATCCGTCCTGCTTGTACTCCTGGACGCGGACCTTGCCGACGAGGGAGTCCGGCACGGTCAGCTCGGGGCCCTTGTCGTCCGCTCCGGTCGGCACGTTCGCGGCGACCAGCTGCCCCGACACCCGGTCGTCGGAGGAGACACCCATCGACACCTGAACCCGCAGGCAGCCGCTGAGCAGCGGCACCGCGAGCAGCAGCAACGCGGTCAGTGCGGCCACTCGAGCGCGTGGGCGTCGGACTCGGGACGGGGTGTCGGTCAGCACTCGGACATGGTGCCAGCCCGGATCCCACGCGTCACCAGCGGCACGCCGACGACACCCATGCCGACGAACCCGTACAACGCGGACCATCCGAGTTCCGGCAGGAACACCGCGTGTGCCAGCGCTGACCCGAGCCAGGTCCACAGGAACAGGGCGAGGGGAACCGCGTCGTCGAGCGGGGGAGAGGGGGGACGGGCGCGGTCCAGCCACGTCAGCGTCACGCCGATCGCGGCGGCGATCAGCAGCCAGCCGAGGTAGTTGGTCCACGGGATCGGTTCGAGCCCGGGTGGTGACGGGTGTGGTGAACACCACGTCCACTGTCCGTCCGTGACCATCTGCGGGTCCAGGTACAGGTCCCAGGCGACGATCCCGACACTCGCCAGGGCGGCGCGCGCGACCGGCCTGGCCCGGCTCACGACGTGGGTGACGGCGATCCACACCGGGTAGCTGCCCGCCGTCCACGCCAGCGGCACCAGCAGCGGCACTCCCGCGACCTCGGGTCCCAACCGGCCGTCGGCGTACGCGTAGCAGCCGAACGGGAACCCGGTCGCGGTTCCGGCGATCTCCGAGAGCAGGCCGAGCCCGGCGGTCGCCGCGAGCATGATCGCGGTCCACCGCACGCCCCGTGTCTCCCACGCGTGGGCGAGCGCGGCAGCGGCCAGGGCGAGTACCACCGCGATCGTGACGGCGTCCCGGGCGTCGCCGTTCGTGAGCGGGTAGGCGATCTGCGCGGCGACCGCGACCACCGCCGCGGCTACGGCCGGGGTCGCGTGGTTCGTTCGGAGGGCCGGAGCCGTCCGGCTCATCGGCGCAGGAGTCGCCGTAGTCTGCCGAACCGGGCGTCCGACAACGCGATCCGGGCTGCGCTTCGGCCGCTCGATCCGGACACCCCGCCGCCGGGATGGGTCGACGCGCCGGTCAGGTACAGCCCTGTCGCGTCGGGAACGCGATGCCCGGCCAGTTCGGGAAGCGGACGCCACATGAACATCTGGTCGAGTGACATCTCGACGTGCATCACGTTGCCGCCGATCAGTCCCAGCTCGGATTCGAGGTCCGCGGGCGTCTGAACCAGCCGGTGGGTGACCGATTCCGCGAAACCGGGTGCCAGTCGGTCGATCTCGCCGACGATGCGATCACCCTCGGACTCGGCGAACTCGGACCAGCGACGACCGCCGGAGAGCCGGTACGGATGCCACTGCGACCACAGTGTCGCCTGGTGCTCGCCGGGCGGGCACAGTCCGGGGTCGAGACCACTGAAGCTCATCGCGAGGACAGCGGGTGCCGGCGGGAGCTCGCCGGCGAGCGCGGCACCGTGGGCGAGGCGGAGCTGGGCGCGGTCCGAGACGAGCAACTGCAGCCCGGAGGTGACGGTGGCGTCGGCGGGAGCGCTCGGGTAGTGCGGCAGCGAGTTCGTGCCGAGGCGCACCACCATCCCGATACCCGGGCCGACGCGGATCCGCCTGCGCCAGTCGGCGATCCGCTCCGCGTCGTATCCGCCCTGTTCGAGAAGGTCGAGGGTCGTGAGGATGTGGCACCCGGCGATCACCGTGCGGGAGCGCACCTCGTGGCCGGCCTCGGTGCGCGTCACCCAGCCGTCGCCGTCGCGTCGGACCTCCGCGACGGCGTCGCCCACGCGGATCGTGCCGTGGTCGGCGGTGAGGCGTGCGGCCAGCGCCGCGGTCAGCGCGCCGCTCCCGCCGACCGCCCGCCCCGGCGGGATGGTGTGCATCAGCGCGGCGAAGCCGACCATCGGCGCCGTCCCGGGTTCGGACATCGGTGGTCCCGACTGGGCCCCGAACCACGCCAATGCGGCCTTCAGTCGCTCGTCGTCGAACCAGTCGTCGAGCAGTGCGTCACCGGACGCGAGGAACTCCCGCGACAGCGTGGACGGTCCGTCGCCGGTGTCGAGGCCCCAGAACGAGCGCACCAGGCGTCCGCCGGTGGGCGGGGCGCCGAACGCCTTCATCACGGACGCGGTGCGCGGACCCCACACCTCGACGAACCGGCGGTACGCGTCGGCGTCGCGATGGGAGCAGGCCACCGCAATGGACGCGCAGGTGGCGTCGAGGTCGCGGTGGAAGACGATGCCGGGCCGCGGGTCGCCTGGCGGAGCGGGCGCGAACGCCCACGGATCGCAGTCCAGGTAGCGCAGTCCGTGAGCGGCGAGATCGAGCTCCTCGACGATGCCGGTGTGCCGGATCATGATGTGGGCGGACGAGCCACGGTCCACGCGGTGGCCGGGGAACCGTTCCACCGTCGACACCGCACCGCCGAGTTCGGTGTCGCGTTCGAGGACCTCCACCGACCAGCCGTCGCGGGCGAGGTAACACGCCGACACGAGTGCGTTGTGGCCCGAGCCGATCACGACGGCGTCGATCACCGTGTGGCTCCGGTCGATTCCGTGGTGGACGGCCGCAGCGGCAGTTCCCGGCCGAGCACCGCGAAGGGGCGGCTGTCGCCACTGAACCGGAAGTGCCGCACGACGTCCGTGAACCCGAGCCTGCGGTACAGGCGCCAGGCACGGTTGTCCTCGTGTGGCACCTCCGGGGTGGACAGCAGGACCCGGGCCTCGGGACGGTCGGCGAGCAGCGCGGTGAGGAGCGCGGAGCCGGTGCCATGTCCCTGGGCGCGCGGGGAGACGTGGAGTTCCGTCAGTTCGAAGTAGTCGCCGAGGACGGACTCGATCGAGTTCGGGTCGGCGCCGGCGCGGCGCATGCCTTCTCGTACCTGCTGGTGCCACCACTGGTGGGGTGCACCGCGGTATCCGTAGGCGATGCCGACCAGTGGGGCGCTCGGCTGCGCCGATGCTTCGGCTCCGTCACGGGGTGGGCCGTACGCGACGATGCCACGCCAGCCCGGGCGCGTGGCGTGTTCCGTCCACATCGGGGCGCGGTGTATCTCGGTCCCCTTGGGGTAGTCCATCGCCTCGACGTAGACGGCGAGCGCTTCGCCCAGGTGGGTGCGCAGGTCGGCTGCGGACAGTTCGACCAGTCGGGGTGCGGGGGTGGTGTCGACGGGACTCACCCTCTCTCTTGACTGCGTGTCGGTGGGTGCAGTTATATTGAATAGGTCGAACAGATGTTCGATACCGGCAATCCGGTGAAGCGTGAGGGAAGCGCGCTTCGCCGGATTGCGCGGACAGACCGCGGGTCCAGGAGCATCCCACCGATCGGGAGTGGCGCGCAGGGGATGGTGCGTCGCCTCCGTCGGTTCGATCGCCAGGTCGGGCCCGGCGCAGGGAGGTGTTCGGAGAATGGCAATTCGGGTGAATCTGCTCGACCGAGCGGACGCGCTGTTGGCCGAGGCGGCCGGGGCTCGTGACCCGGCGGATCGGTTTCGGGCCGCGTATCTCGCCGCGCTGCGCGGCGCGGGTGCGGCACTGGCGGGTCGCACCGCCCGCACCGGGTCGCGGAGCGCGTGGACTCTGCTGGCCCGGGTCGAGCCGGACCTCGCGGGCTGGGCGGAGTTCTTCGCATCCCACTCCGAGACCCGCGCGGCGATCGAAGCGGGAATATCCCGCACCATCACCGTGGGTGAGGCCAACCGCTTCCACTTCGAGGTGTCGCGGTTCCTCACCGTCGTCGAGGACCGACTGCGCGAGCTCGGGGCTCCCGGGACGCTGGTCGGAGACGGTCTCGCGCGCAGGTCCGCCTAGTTCGGCGGACCTGTCCACCAGGCGATCTCCGTGTTCGGCGGAAAATCTCGGACAACTCGTACGCGGAGTAGGTGGTACGCGGTGACGTGTACTCGTATCATTGACGACAGGTAGCCGCGAACGGCGGCAACCGGTCGAATCGACCCACGATTCGACCGCCACCATTGTGATGTGCCGGGGGAGGTAACCGTGCCACTCTCCGAGCACGAGCAGCGGATGCTCGATCAGATCGAGAGCGCCCTCTACGCCGAAGACCCTAAGTTTGCATCCTCCGTGAGAGGTGGCCGCATGCGTGCGGCCTCGAGCAAGCGTCGGATGCAAGCAGGGGCCCTCTTTGTTCTGGGGCTCATCCTTCTCGTCGCGGGCATCCCGCTTGCGGCGAAGGCGGGTGCGTTTCTGATCATCAGCCTGCTCGGCTTCCTTGTGATGTTCGGAGCCGGCGTCCTGTTCCTGAGGGGATCGGGCCCGGCTGTGAAGACGGGATCGGGTGAGAACTCCGGATCCGCCACTACGGCGAGCAAGCCTTCGGGCGGCCGCAAGGGCGGTGGGTTCTCGTCCCGCATGGAAGATCGCTTCAAGAAGCGGTTCGAACAGGAGTAGCAACTCCGAGAGCCGCGACGTCAAGGCGCGACACCGTAGGTGTCGCGCCTTTGTCGTGTCGTGGTGGCGCGGGCGTGTCGTGTGCCGAGGAGTCGCGCCAGTGGGGGTGCCCCACGTCTCCCCACCTCGGTCACCCACTGTTCCCCACGCGGCGGAACCGGTGTCGTACCGCCGGTCGCCGTCGGCTGCGGTGCGCCCCGTGAACTGCGATTACGGCGGGAGCGACCATCGCCGCGGCCGTTCGGTGGCGCATGACACACGAAACTTCCCCCACTCGTCACCACTGCGGTGACCTGCGAAGTCATCTGCATCGGAGCGTTGTTCGCCGAGTGTTCGCCTTGAATGTGGGGGAAAGTGGGGTAACGTGGAGCCCAGTGGTTCGCCTTGGTGGATCACAGGGCAGTGCGTTCGTTCCCCGAAAGAACGAGAGGCTCTCGGACGGCCTGTACGGCGTCCTTCGTAGCCGCAGGGAGGTGTCGAGATGTTTCTCGGTACCTACACGCCGAAGCTCGATGACAAGGGGCGACTGACGTTGCCCGCGAAGTATCGCGACGCACTGGCGGGAGGGCTGATGGTCACGAAAGGGCAGGACCACAGCCTCGCGGTGTACCCACGCGAGGAGTTCACGGCGCTCGCTCGTCGAGCCGCCGCGGCCTCGCGGAGCAATCCGGAAGCGCGTGCCTTCGTTCGCGCTCTCGCCGCAGGTGCCGACGAGCAGCATCCCGACGCCCAGGGACGCATCACGCTCTCGTCCGACCATCGGCGCTACGCCGGGCTGACCAAGGAGTGCGTGGTCGTCGGATCGGTCGACTTCCTCGAGATCTGGGATGCCCAAGCCTGGTACGCGTACTCCGACGAGAACGAGGAAACCTACTCCCAAGCGAGATCCGAATCACTCAGCGAGATCCTGTAGCCGCTTTCGTCGAGGCGAGTGCCGCGAGGCCTCTGCCCGATACCGACCCTGACGCACTTCCCCAGCGCCAGGTCCGGTGACTCGGACAGAGACCTCGCGGCATCCGCCCCCACTTCGAACAGCAGAGATGACCGACCAGGACGTAAGGGAGTGCTCGTGGACGACTTGAACCCGCCTGGTGATTCGGATCGTGATCCCACGCCGGAGTTCGGTCACGTCCCCGTGATGCTCACTCGCGCAGACGAGTTGCTCGGTCCGGCGATCACCGCGCAGTCCGAGGACGGGACGGGCGCGGTCATGATCGACGCGACACTCGGGTTGGGTGGTCATTCGGAGCACTTCCTGCGGACCTATCCCGGACTGCGGCTGATCGGCCTCGACCGCGACCCCGCCGCCCTGGAGATCGCGGGCGGTCGGCTCGAACCCTTCGGTGACCGGGTCACGCTGGTGCACACCAGGTACGACGGCATCGAGGACGCACTCGAGATCGCCGGCTACGACCAGGTCGAGTCGGTGCACGCCATCCTCTTCGACCTCGGTGTCTCCTCGATGCAGCTGGACGAGGCCGATCGCGGATTCGCGTACTCGGTCGACGCGCCGCTCGACATGAGGATGGATCCGACGCGCGGGCAGACCGCCGCCGACATCCTGAACACCTACAGCCACGGCGAACTCGCGCGGGTGCTGAGCACCTACGGCGAGGAGCGATTCGCGGGACGGATCGCGTCGGAGGTGGTGCGCCGCAGGAAGACCGAACCGTTCACCACCAGTGCCCAGTTGGTCGAGGTGCTCTACGCGTCGATCCCGGCCGCGACGCGACGCACAGGCGGGCATCCCGCGAAGCGCACGTTCCAGGCGCTCCGCGTGGAGGTGAACGGCGAGCTCGACTCGCTGCGGGACGCGATCCCCGCCGCCCTCGACGCGCTGGCCGTCGGCGGGCGCGTCGTGTTCATGTCGTACCAGTCGTTGGAGGACCGCCTCGTCAAGCAGGAACTGACACCGCGCACGCGATCCCGCAGTCCCGAGGGATTGCCCGTCGAATTGCCCGGCATGGGGCCGGAATTCGCGATGCGCACCCGCGGTGCAGAGCAGGCCAGTGAGCAGGAGATCGAAGAGAACCCGCGGTCGGCGCCCGTCAGATTGCGCTGTGCCGAACGGATTTCGAGGAGGGCTACGGAATGACAGTTCCCGTGCAGGACCGCACTGCGACCAAGCCCGCCCGGGTCGGCCGTCGAGTTCCCGCGAAGACGGGCGATCGCTCGGTGGCCCGTTCCGGCGCCGCACAGCGTGCCTACGCCAAGCGCAACCAGCGTGCCGCGGTCAGCGAGTCCACCCCGAAGTCCGCTCGCTCGGGCTTCACCGCCCGGATCCCGTTCGTGGCGGCGGTGATCGGCCTGCTGTCCGTCGGACTGGCCGTCACCCTGCTGCTCACCACCCGCGCTGCCGAGGATTCGTACAAGCTCAGTGCTGCCAAGGCACACAACCAGGAGCTGATCGAGAAGAAGGCCGCGCTCGAGCGTGACTTCCGCGCTGCCAACTCGGCACCCGAACTGGCGCGCAAGGCTGCCGAGCTGGGCATGATCGCCGCCACCGACGTGGCACGGTTGGTCGTGGCCGACGACGGCTCCGTCACGGTGGTCGGTGAGCCGAAGCCGGCAACCGGTGCGCCCGTGGTCGCGCCCGCGCCTGCCGCGGCTGCCGCACCGAGTGCCACGGGCCCCGCCCGCGGTGCCGGTGTCACGGCGGCGGACCTGCCTCCGGTGGGGACGCGGGCGACCGCCGACCTCGCGCCGATCCCTGCTCGGGCTCCCGCGGCGGTCGCGGCTGCTCCTGCGCCTCTCCCGGCTCCCGCAGCACCTGCTCCGGAGGCCGCCACGCCGCAGGCAGCCAATTCCCAGCAACCGGCCGCGCAGGATGAACAATTGGTGCCCATGGCACGCGGAGCACAGGCATCGGCGGACACCGGCACCGGGGGTGCCGCCGACACCGGCGGTGCCCGGTGACCACAGGTCGCCCACCTCGACCCCGCCGCGAGAACCCGCGCGGCGGGGTTCGCAGTTCAGGACCGGCCCGCAAGGGCGAGCGCGGTGGCAAGGTCGCGTACGAGTTCCGGCACAAGTGGGGCCGTCGGCTGATGTTCGGTGCGCTCGCCATCGCGGTCCTGCAGCTGCTGTGGATCCAGGTCGTGCAGTCACCCCGGTTGTCCGCGGAGGCCGCGGACCAACGGTCGACGACACTGATCGAACCGGCGACCCGGGGGTCGATCACCGACCGGAACGGTAAACCGATCGCGTTCACGATGGAGGCGAAGGCCCTGACCTTCCAGCCGCAGAAGGTGCGGAAGGAACTCGAGGAGAAGGCTCGCGACGAGGGACGGGAACCGAAGGTCGACGAGCGGCTCGCGGAGATCGCGGCGTTCATCCACGACAAGCTCGGAGCGGCCGCCCCGGAGAAGGACGTGCTGGCCAAGCTCAAGAGCGACACCACGTTCGAGTACCTCGTCCGCAGCGTCGACCCGGATGTCGCGGCGACCATCGCCGAGAAGTTCCCGGACGAGGTCGGTCTCGAGCGCCAGGACATCCGCGAGTACCCGGGTGGGTCGCTCGCCGCGAACCTCATCGGTGCGACCGGGTGGAACGGGCACGGGTTGCTCGGTCTCGAGGACTCGATGGACTCGACACTCGCAGGCACCGACGGGTCGCAGACCTACGACCGCGGATCCGACGGCGCCGTCATCCCCGGCAGCTGGCGGGACAAGCAGCCGGCGGTCGACGGCTCCGGTGTCGAGCTGACCATCGACGCCGACCTGCAGTTCTACGTGCAGCAACAGGTCCAGCGGGCCAAGGACCTGTCGGGGGCGAAGAACGCGTCGGCCGTGGTGCTCGACTCGCACACCGGTGAGGTGCTCGCGATGTCCAACGACAACACCTTCGATCCGTCCATCGGCGTCGGCAAGAACGTGAACAAGGAGCTGGGCAACCTGTCGGTCAGTACACCGTTCGAACCGGGATCGGTGAACAAGATCGTCACCGCCGCGGCCGCGATCGAGTACGGGCTGACCAAACCCGACGAGGTGTTGCAAGTGCCCGGCACCATCCAGATGTCCGGGGTGTCGGTCAAGGACGCCTGGGATCACGGCGTGGTGCCGTACACGACCACCGGAGTGTTCGGGAAGTCGTCGAACGTCGGGACGCTGATGCTCGCCCAGCGGGTCGGCGAGGACCGGTACGCGGACATGCTCGACAGGTTCGGACTCGGGCAGCGCACCGAGGTCGGACTGCCGGGCGAGAGTGCGGGCAGTGTGCCCACCCGCGACCAGTGGTCCGGCGGCACCTTCGCGAACCTGCCGATCGGCCAGGGTCTGTCGATGACACTGTTGCAGATGGCGGGGATGTACCAGGCCATCGCCAACGACGGTGTGCGGATCGCTCCACGCATCGTGCGGGCGACGATCGACGCGGACGGCAACCGGACGCCGACCGAGCACCCGGAGGGCGTGCAGGTGGTCAGCGAGCAGACGGCGACCACGGTCCGGGACATGTTCCGTTCGGTCACCCAGCGCGATCCCATGGGATACCAGCAGGGGACCGGCGCCGCCGCGTCTGTCGAGGGCTACCAGGTGAGCGGCAAGACAGGAACGGCGCAGCAGGTGGATCCGGCCTGCAAGTGCTACTCGAACTCGAACTACTGGATCACGTTCGCCGGCATTGCGCCTGCCGACAACCCGAGGTTCGTCATCGGGATCATGCTGGACGCGCCGGTGCGCAGCGCGAACGGGTCGGGCGGCCAGTCCGCCGCCCCGCTGTTCCACGACATCGCCTCGTGGATTCTGCAGCGCGACCGGATTCCACTCTCGCCGGATCCCGGTCGCCCACTGGTACTGCAGGCGGACTGACACCGTCGCAGTCGTCACCGGCGGGACGCCGCCTCCCCGCCGCGTCGGACTCGCCGGTAACGTGACACGTCGGCCGAGAGAGCCGACCGGCATCCGAAATCACCGTCAGCGCACGACCTCGTCCGAAGGGAGTCACCTGCCCGTGCAAGGGACCAACGACAGCGCCGAGCAGGGTTCGCAGAGCGTGCCCCCTGGATTGCGGCCCGCACATCCGCCGACGACGGCGGTGGCGACGCTGGCGCAGCTCGTCGGGGCGACCGTGCAGTGGCCCGCCGGCGACGGCGACGGTGGTGACGTCTCGGTGACAGGCGTCGATCTACGCGCGCAGGGCATCGTCCCCGGGGACCTCTTCGCCGCCCTTCCCGGCGCCCGGACGCACGGCGCCGACTACGCGGACGAGGCGGTCCGGCAGGGCGCGACCGCAGTCCTCACCGACCCGGACGGCGTGGCGCGGCTCGGATCGCTGCCGAGCCCGGTGCCGGTTCTCGTGCATCCCGATCCGCGGTCGGTTCTCGGTGTCGTCTCCGCGGCCGTGTACGGCAACCCGTCTGCGCGTCTGCGCATCGTCGGCATCACGGGCACCTCGGGGAAGACGACGACGTCCTATCTGGTGGAAGCCGGGTTGGCCGCGGCCGGTCGCCGGGCCGGCCTGGTCGGCACCATCGAGACCCGGATCGACGGCAGGCGGGTACCCAGCGCCCTGACGACTCCCGAGGCGCCGCAACTGCACGCGCTGTTCGCCGCGATGCTCGAACGTGGTGTCGACACCGTGGTCATGGAGGTGTCGAGCCACGCGTTGGCCCTCGGCCGTGTGGACGGCACCCGGTTCGAGGTCGGCGCGTTCACGAACCTGTCGCAGGACCACCTCGACTTCCATGCGGGACTCGACGACTACTTCGCCGCGAAGGCCCGACTGTTCGATCCCGCGTCGACGGTGCACGCCGAACGGTCCGTGGTGTGCGTCGACGACGATTGGGGCCGGAAGATGGCCGATCTCGTGGGGGCGGGCACCGTCACGGTCAGCACCACGGGGGACGCCCGGTGGACCGCGGGCGAGGTGGTCACCGCCGCGGACGGGTCGCAGTCCTTCACCGTCACCACCCCGGACGACGGCGAGCTCGCCGCATCCCTGCGGCTGCCGGGGCGTTACAACGTCGCGAACGCGTTGGTCGCGCTGGCCGTGCTGCACGAGTGCGGCATCCCGCCCGCCGATGCGGTGCGCGGGCTGGCCGAGGTGGACGTGCCCGGCCGGGTGCAGCGCATCGACCGCGGCCAGCGATTCCTTGCCGTCGTCGACTACGCACACAAGCCGGCCGCGCTGGAAGCCGTCATCGCGACTCTGCGCGGCCAGAGCACCGGCCGCCTGGCCGTCGTCGTCGGAGCGGGCGGCGACCGCGACCACGGGAAGCGGCCGCTGATGGGTGAGGGCGGCGCGCGGGGAGCGGACCTGCTGGTGGTCACGGACGACAACCCCCGGACCGAGGACCCGGCCGGCATCCGGCGGGCGGTGCTCGCGGGTGCACTGGCCGTGCCGGACGGTGAACGCGGCGAGGTGCGGGAGATCGGCGACCGGGCCGCGGCCATCGCGGCAGCCGTCGAGTGGGCGCGCCCCGGTGACGTCGTGCTCGTTGCGGGCAAGGGACACGAGATCGGACAGGAGATTGACGGGGTGAAGCACCCATTCGACGACCGCGAGGTCCTCGCGCAGGCCATCGACGGGGTGATCGGGGTGGAGCGGTGATCGAGATGTCACTGGCCCGGCTCGCCGAGATCGTCGGCGGGACCCTGCACGACGTTCCGGATCCTGATGTCCTGGTCGCCGGCACGGTGGAGTTCGACTCCCGGAAGGTCACACCCGGCGGGTTGTTCCTGGCGCTGCCCGGTGCCCGGGTGGACGGACACGACCATGCAGGCGCCGCGGTGGCGGCCGGAGCGGTCGCGGTGCTCGCCGCGCGTCCCGTCGGTGTCCCGGCTGTCGTCGTCGAGCCGCTGGGCCCCTCCGACAGCAACGCGATGGCCCTCGAACACGATGTCGACGGCTCGGGTGCCGCGGTCCTGGCCGCCCTGGCCCGGCTGGCCCGCACCGTGACGTCGGAGCTGCCGGACCTCACCGTCGTCGGTGTCACCGGTTCCTCCGGCAAGACGTCCACGAAGGACCTGCTCGCCGCGGTGCTCGCGCCGCTCGGCCCGGTGGTGGCACCGCCCGGCTCGTTCAACAACGAGCTCGGCCACCCCTGGACGGCGTTGCGCGCCGATCGCGACACCCGGTTCCTGGCGCTGGAACTGTCGGCCCGCGGCGTCGGGCACGTCGCCGCGCTGGCCGAGGCGGTTCCGCCGCGGGTCGGGGTCGTCCTCAACGTGGGAACCGCGCACCTCGGTGAGTTCGGATCCCGCGAGGCGATCGCGCAGGCGAAGGGGGAGCTGGTCGAGGCGCTGCCGTCCGCCGAGGACGGCGGTGTCGCGGTGCTCAACGCCGACGACCGCCTGGTGTCCGCGATGGCACAGCGCACCCGCGCCCGGGTGGTCACCGTCGGGCTGTCGTCGTCGGCGGACGTCCGCGCGGTCGACGTCCAGCTCGACGACCAGGCGCGGGCCGAGTTCACCCTGATGACGGCCGCCGGGAGCGTGCGCGTCGTGCTCGGTGTGCACGGTGAGCACCAGGTCGGCAACGCGCTCGCGGCGGCTGCGGTCGCGCTGGAGTGCGGGGCCACACTCGACCAGGTCGCCGAGTCGCTGGGCGGTGCCCGCGCAGTCTCGGTGAAGCGGATGGACGTGCAGACCCGTGCCGACGGCGTCACCGTCGTCAACGACTCCTACAACGCGAACCCCGACTCGGTGCGTGCCGCGCTGAAGGCGCTGGTCACGATGGGACGCTCCGCCGCCACGCCGCGACGTACGTGGGCGGTACTGGGTGAGATGGCCGAGCTCGGCCCGAACACGGTGATCGAGCACGACGCGATCGGACGGTTCCTGGTCCGCCTCGACGTCAGCCGGCTGATCGTCGTCGGTGAGGGCCGGCCATTGCGCGGCATGCACCAGGGTGCGGTCATGGAAGGCTCGTGGGGCGACGAGTCGATGCTGGTTCCCGACCGCGAGGCCGCGCTGGAGGTGCTGCGGCGCGAGGTGCGCCCCGGTGACATCGTGTTGGTGAAGGCGTCGCAGTCGGTCGGCCTGTGGACGGTGGCCGAGGCGCTGCTGTCGGATGTGCAAGATCCCGAGACGAACGAGGAGCACGACCGGTGAGACAGATCCTCTTCGCAGGTGGCATCGCGCTGGCGGTGTCGATCCTGCTGACGCCGGTGCTGATCAAGGCGTTCTCGCGGCAGGGATTCGGCCAGGAGATCCGGGTCGAGGGACCCGAGAGCCACCAGGCCAAGCGCGGTACCCCCACGATGGGCGGTGTCGCGATCATCATCGGGCTGTGGGCCGGCTACTGGGGTTCGCACCTGATCGGCATCGGCTACGACGCGGACGGTCCGAGCGCATCGGGCCTCCTGGTCCTGGGCCTCACCACGGTCCTCGGCGGGGTCGGCTTCCTCGACGACTTCATCAAGATCCGCAAGCAGCGGAACCTGGGCCTGAACAAGACAGCGAAACTCGTCGGGCAGCTGGTCGCCGCCGTGGCGTTCGGTGTGCTCGCGCTGCAGTTCCGTGGCGAGTCCGGGCTGACACCGGGCAGCCTGCACCTGTCGTACGTCCGGGACATCACCACGGTGACCATGGGGTCGGTGGTGTTCATCCTGTTCGTCTACCTGCTGGTCAGCGCGTGGTCGAACGCGGTGAACCTCACCGACGGACTGGACGGCCTCGCCGCCGGCTCGATGACCCTGGTGCTCGGCGCCTACACCGTCATCACCTTCTGGCAGTACCGCAACGCCTGCGAGACGAATCCGGGCAAGGGCTGCTACGACGTCCGCGACCCCCTCGACCTCGCCCTCATCTGTGCCGCCGCGGCCGGTGCGTGCATCGGCTTCCTGTGGTGGAACGCGGCCCCGGCGAAGATCTTCATGGGTGACACCGGCTCTCTCGCCCTCGGCGGCCTGCTCGCCGGTCTGTCGATCACCACCCGCACCGAGCTCCTCATGGTCGTCGTCGGTGCCCTGTTCGTCGCCGAGGCGGCGTCGGTGGTCATCCAGGTCGCGGTGTTCCGGTCCAGCAGGCGACGCGTGTTCAGGATGGCGCCCTTCCACCACCACTTCGAACTCGGTGGCTGGGCGGAAACCACGGTGATCATCAGATTCTGGTTGCTTGCGGCGATAGCGTCGGCGGTCGGTCTGGCGCTCTTCTACAGCGAGTACCTCGCGGTGGTCGGGGACTGATGGCGGACACGGCCCCGGCTACGGAACTGCCCGACGACATCGCCCGGCTGCGCGGCGCCCACGTCCTGGTGACCGGAGCCGGGATCTCGGGACGCGCGCTGGTCGCGCCCCTGCGTGACCTCGGCGCCGAGGTCACGCTCACCGACGGCAACGCCGACGCGCTCGCCGCGGCCGGTCGCGACCTCGACGTCCCGACCGTGACACCCGACGATGCCGTCGCCGGGATCGCCGGGTTCGCACAGGTCGTGACCAGCCCCGGATGGCGCCCCGATTCGCCGGTACTGTCCGCGGCGGCGGGATCGGGTGTCCCGATCTGGGGCGATGTCGAATTCGCGTGGCGCCTGGACCGATCCGGATTCCACGGACCTGCGAGGGACTGGCTCGTCGTCACCGGCACGAACGGCAAGACCACGACGACGTCGATGCTGGAGTCGATCCTGCGAGCGGGAGGGATCAGCGCGGTCGCGTGCGGGAACATCGGTCTTCCGGTGACCGACGCCCTGCGTTCGGAGTCGCCGCGCCACACCGCGCTGGCGGTGGAGCTGTCGAGTTTCCAGCTGTTCTGGGCGCCGTCGGTGCATCCGGCGGCGGGTGCCGTGCTGAACATCGCCGAGGACCACCTGGACTGGCACGGCGGCATGGAGGGCTACGTCGAGGCGAAGGCGCAGGCGCTGACCGGCGACGTCGGTGTGCTCGGGCTCGACGACCCGGTCGCGGCGGGCCTGCGTGACCGGCCGGGAATCGCGCGGACCGTCGGATTCCGGCTCGGGGTTCCCGCCGCAGGCGAACTGGGCGTCGAGAACGGGACACTGGTGGACCGTGCGTTCGCGACCGACGAACGTCTCGCCGACGTCGGCGACGTCACACCGTCGGGACCGGCGGGGCTGATGGACGCGCTCGCCGCGGCAGCGCTGGCCCGTTCGATCGGGGTAACGGCAGTCGCCGTGCGCGAGGGGCTGCGGACCTACCAGGTCGGACCGCACCGGGCGGCGACCGTCGCCGAGGTCGGCGGGGTCACGTACGTCGACGACTCGAAGGCGACGAATCCGCATGCGGCGCGGACCTCGCTGCTCGCGCACCCGCGGGTGGTGTGGATCGCGGGTGGGCTGCTCAAGGGTGCGAGCGTCGACGACCTCGTCGCCGAGGTCTCCGATCGCCTCGTCGCCGCCGTGCTGTTCGGTCGCGACGCCGGGCAGATCGCGGACGCGCTCGCCCGACACGCACCGCACGTCCCCGTTCACCGCGTGGAACCGGGGCACGATGAGCACGTGAAGTCGACCGACGCACCCGATGCCGTGATGGCCCGCGCCGTGCGGGTCGCGGCCGATGCGGCCGAATCGGGTGACGCTGTGTTGCTCGCACCGGCGGCGGCGTCGTTGGACATGTTCACCGATTACGGCCACCGCGGTCGCAGTTTCGCCGCGGCCGTGCACGCGCTGGCGGACGATGGCGCCCCCTGATCGACGGCGCCGTGATCCGGAGCCGAACCCGGTGACGGGCCTCGCCGCCGCGCGGGCCCGGTTCATGGCGTGGCTCGCGCGGCCGCTGGCCTCGTTCCACCTGATCGTCACGATCGCGACCCTGCTGACGGTGCTCGGCCTGGTTATGGTGCTGTCCGCGTCGAGCGTGGAAGCGTATGCCGACACCGGGTCGTCGTACAGCATGTTCACCACCCAGGCGACCTTCGCGGTGCTGGGCGCGGTGCTCTTCTACATCGCGCTGCGCACCCCGGTGCGTGTGTTGCGACGCCTCGCGACGCCTGCCTTCGTGGTGTCGCTGGTGATGCTGTTCCTGGTGCTCATCCCGGGTATCGGCACCCTCTCCGGTGGTGCGCGGCGCTGGTTCACCCTGGGTCCGCTGTCGCTGCAGCCTTCCGAACTGGCGAAGGTCGCCCTCATCGTCTGGGGTGCCCACGTCCTGGCGACCCGACCGCGGGGCGCGCCCTGGAAGGAACTGGTGGTGCCGCTGGTCCCCGGGGCACTGGTGGCGTCCTTCCTCGTCATCATGCAGCCGAACTACTCGACGACGGTGACCTTCGTGATCGTCGTCGGCGCGCTCCTGTGGTTCGCCGGTCTGTCACTGCGGTTGTTCGCCGGCGCCGCGATCGGCGTCGGGATCATCGGTGTCGTGCTGGTGTTCGCCGCCGACTACCGCGCCGCCCGGCTGTTCAGCTTCCTGAACCCGTCCGACGATCCGCAGGGTGCTGGATACCAGAGCCGGCAGGCGAAGTTCTCGCTCGCCGACGGCGGCTGGTTCGGCCGCGGCCTCGGGCAGTCCCGTGCGAAGTGGAACTACCTGCCGAACTCCCACAACGACTTCATCTTCGCCATCATCGGCGAGGAACTCGGGTTCATCGGCTGCGCCGCCGTCATCGGACTGTTCGCGCTGTTCGCCTACGCCGGGTTGCGGATCTCGATGAATTCGGTCGATCCGTTCCTGCGGTTGCTGACCGCGGCGGCGACCACCTGGATCGTCGCGCAGTCGATGATCAACATCGGCTACGTCGTCGGCCTGATGCCCGTCACCGGACAGCAGCTGCCGCTGGTCTCGGCGGGCGGCACGTCGACCGCTGTGACACTGCTGATGTTCGGCATCATCGCGAATGCCGCGCGGCACGAACCCGAGGCCGTCGCGACTCTGCACGCGGGCCAGGAGAGCAGGTTCGGGCGGCTGCTCCGGTTGCCGAAACCCGAGCAGTACTCGCCGGCGAAGGCGGCCGAGGCGCGGCGCGCGGCCGCGGCGAAGGCCGACCGCAAACGGGCGGCGCAGCGTGAGGCGCAGCGCCGCTCGGCGCAGCAGCGGGAGCGCCGGACCCGCGAGGACCAGCGTCGACGCGAGGAGCAGCGCAGACGTGAACAGCAGCAGCGCCGCCGCGCCGAGGCGACCCGTCGGCAGGAACCACGCCGCGGGACCCCGCGCCGTGGCCAGGCACTAGCATCGGACCAGCGACGGGACCGTTCGTCCGGCCGTGCCCAAGAACGTGGATTTCCTGAACGAGGTTTTCGTAGGTGAGTGAGAGCGGTACGTCGTCCGGCCTTTCCGTCGTCGTCGCGGGAGGCGGCACCGCGGGTCACATCGAGCCGGCGCTCGCGGTCGCGGACGCGCTGCGGCGACTCGACCCGTCGGTCACGGTGACGGCGCTCGGGACCGAACGGGGGCTCGAGACCACCCTCGTACCCGAACGCGGGTATCCGCTCGAGCTGATTCCGCCGGTGCCGCTGCCCCGCAAGCCCACGGCGGATCTGCTGCGTCTGCCGGGACGCGTCCGCGCCTCGGTCCGGCGCACCCGCGAGGTCCTCGACGGCGTGCAGGCGGACGTCGTCGTCGGTTTCGGCGGCTACGTCGCGCTGCCCGCGTACCTCGCGGCGGGCAAGGGCGTCACGCGGCGCAGGCGCGCGGTCCCGGTCGTCGTGCACGAGGCCAACGCCTCCGCGGGCATCGCCAACAAGATCGGCGCACGGCTCGCGTCCCGCGTGCTCGCTGCGGTGCCCGGCTCGGGGGTCGCGGGCCGGGGCCTGTCCGACGCCGAGATCGTCGGCATCCCGGTCCGGTCCTCGATCACGGGTCTCGATCGCGCGGGACTGCGGGCGCAGGCACGCGAGCACTTCGGGCTGCCCGCCGACGGGCCGGTCCTGCTGGTCACCGGCGGATCCCAGGGCGCGCGGTCCCTCAACGAGGCGGTGTCGGGTGCCGCGGAGGCACTCGCGGCCGGTGGGGTGTCCGTGCTGCACGCGTACGGGCCGAAGAACTCCGTCCGGGTCGACCAGCACAATCCCGCGGCGCCGTACGTCGCCGTCCCGTACCTGAACCGGATGGATCTCGCGCTGGCCGCCGCGGACGCGACCGTCTGCCGATCGGGTGCGATGACCGTGGCCGAGATCTCGGCCGTCGGACTGCCAGCGGTGTACGTGCCGCTGCCGCACGGCAACGGCGAGCAGGAACTGAACGCCCGGCCGGTGGTCGCGGCGGGCGGCGGACTGTTGGTCGCCGACGCCGACCTCACCTCCGAGTACGTCGCGGAGTCGGTGGTGCCGTTGCTGCGCGACCCGGATCGGCTCGCCGCGATGGGCGCGGCCGCCGCGGGTGCCGGGCACCGGGACGCGGCCGACGCCGTGGCCCGGATCGTCCTCGAGGTTGCGAAGGGTGGTCGGCGATGAGCGCGGACAACACACGGAAACCGGGATCGGCACTGCCCGACCATCTGCAGCGTGTGCACATGGTCGGCATCGGCGGTGCGGGCATGTCCGGGATCGCGCGGATCCTGCTGGCCCGCGGCGGCCAGGTGTCGGGGTCGGACGCGAAGGAGAGCCGCACCGTCCTGTCGCTGCGGGCGCGCGGCGCACAGGTCCGGATCGGACACGACGCGAGTGCGCTCGACCTGATCCCCGGCGGCCCGACGGCCGTGGTCTCGACGCACGCGGCGATCCCGAAGGACAACCCCGAACTGGTGGCTGCCGCGGAGCGGGACATCCCCGTCATCCTGCGCCCCGCGGTCCTGGCGTCGCTCATGACCGGTCACCAGTCGCTGCTCGTCGCCGGAACGCACGGCAAGACGTCGACGACGTCGATGCTGGTGGTCGCGCTGCAGCACTGCGGTGTCGACCCCTCGTTCGCCGTCGGCGGCGAGCTGAACGAGGCGGGCACCAACGCGCACCACGGGTCCGGCGCCGTGTTCGTGGCGGAGGCCGACGAGAGCGACGGCTCACTCCTGCAGTACGACCCGAACGTCGTGATCGTCACGAACGTCGAGGCCGACCACCTCGACTTCTTCGGCAGCACCGAGGCGTACGTCCAGGTGTTCGACGACTTCGCCGAGCGCATCGCGCCGGGCGGCGTGCTGGTCGCGTGCCTCGACGACCCGGGTTCCGCGGCGCTCGCCGAGCGGGTCGCCGCGCGGAACCTGCCGATCCGCGTTGTCGGCTACGGCAGCGAGGAATCAACCGGACCGGTGCCGCTCGCCGCTCGGCTGCTGGACTGGGAGGCCCGCGACGTCGGCGGTGTCGCGCGGGTGCAGCTGACCGGGGAGGACGCGCCGCGGGTGCTGACGCTCGCGGTTCCCGGCAGGCACATGGCGCTCAACGCGCTCGGTGCATTGCTCGCGGCCCGTGAGGTCGGGGCCGAGGTCGACGAAATCGTCGAGGGCATCGGCGGGTTCGGCGGTGTGCACCGCCGGTTCCAGTACACGGGGCGCGAGAACGGCGTACGTGTGTTCGACGACTACGCCCACCATCCGACCGAGGTCCGGGCGGTGCTCGGTGCGGCGCGCGAACTGGTGCGCAGTTCGGCGGGGCGGGTCCTGGTCGTGTTCCAGCCGCATCTGTACTCGCGTACCTCGGTGTTCGCGACCGAGTTCGGTGAGGCGCTCGACCTCGCGGACGAGGTCGTGGTGCTCGACGTGTACGGAGCGCGGGAGAAGCCGCTGCCCGGGGTGAGCGGCGCGCTGGTCGCCCACGCCGTCAGCAAACCCGTGCACTATCAGCCGGACCTCTCGATGGCGCCGCGTCAGGTGGCGGCCCTGGCCCGCGCGGGCGACGTGATCATCACGATGGGCGCCGGTGACGTGACGATGCTCGGCAAGGAGATCCTCGGGGCACTGGCCGCGGCGCCCTCGGCGGCCCGGAACCGGGCTCGGACGGACGTGGCGGGGCGGGCCGAGGAGCAGCGGTGAGCAGAGGGCGCCGGCCGGAGCGAACGCGCAGCACGGGGACGGGAGTTCGGTCGGGTTCGGCGCCGCGCCCACCGCGGAACCGCAAGCCGCTCTTCCTGACCGTCGCCGCGGTCGCGGTGATCGTCGCACTGACCGCGGTCGCCTGGTTCACGCCGCTGCTCTCGGCTCGCGCCGTGACGGTTGTCGGGAACGCCGGCGTCCCGTCCGAGGAGATTCTGGCCGCACTCGACGTCCCGACCGGGCAGCCGCTGTTGCGGGTCGACACCGGCGCGGCGGCCGCCCGGGTGGCATCCATCGCGAAGGTCGACCACGTGCGGGTCGAGCGGAAGTACCCGTCGACGATCCGGGTCACCGTGGTCGAGCGGGCACCTGCGGTCTTCTACGACGCCCCCGAGGGCACTCACCTGATGGATGCCTCGGGTGTCGCGTACGCGATCGAGCCGCCGCCTCCCGGCGTGCCGCGTCTGGCCGTGGCCGACCCGTCGCGGGACGACGCCGCGACCGAGGACGCGCTGGCCACCCTGGCTGCGTTGCCGCCGGTGCTGCGTCCGCAGGTCACGGAGGTGTCGGCGGCGTCCTTGTCGGACATTCGCCTCACACTGGCGGACGGCAGGCAGGTCCTCTGGGGCAGTGTCGACGAGTCCGAGCACAAGGCCGCGATCGTCGGCCCGCTGCTCGGACAGCCCGGCCAGGTCTTCGACGTCTCGAGCCCGGATCTCCCGACAGTTCGGTGACGATCCCTGCGGCGATTCGGATTCCGATGACAAATCGGTGTGTCCGTCGGCGCGCCTGCTGGAATCGGGAGGGCACCGTGCATAGCGTTTCGCCCAGTCATCCACTTGACATAACTGTAAGTCTATGGTTGAGGTTGAGGGTTTGGCTGCACCACCGGTGATGTAAAGGCGACCGGGCTCACGCGTAGCGTCGGCCCCACAAGTAGCCTCTGCACCACAAGTAACGTCAGCATCGCCAGAAACACCTCAGCGCGACTACACACGGAAGGCGAGAGCCCATGACGCCCCCGCACAATTACCTCGCCGTTATCAAGGTCGTCGGCATCGGCGGCGGCGGTGTGAATGCGGTCAACCGCATGATCGAGCAGGGACTCAAGGGAGTCGAGTTCATCGCCGTCAACACCGATGCGCAGGCCCTCCTGATGTCCGACGCCGACGTCAAGCTCGACGTCGGACGTGAACTGACCCGTGGCCTCGGCGCCGGCGCGGACCCGGAGGTCGGGCGCAAGGCGGCGGAGGACCACAAGGACGAGATCGAAGAGGTGCTCAAGGGCGCCGACATGGTGTTCGTGACGGCGGGCGAGGGTGGTGGCACCGGCACCGGTGGCGCACCGGTCGTCGCGTCGATCGCGCGCAAGCTCGGTGCGCTCACCGTCGGTGTCGTCACGCGCCCGTTCTCGTTCGAGGGCAAGCGGCGTGGCACCCAGGCCGACAACGGCATCCAGGCGCTGCGCGAGTCCTGCGACACCCTGATCGTCATCCCCAACGACCGGCTCCTGCAGCTCGGCGACGCCGCCGTGTCACTGATGGACGCCTTCCGCTCCGCCGACGAGGTGCTCCTCAACGGTGTCCAGGGCATCACCGACCTGATCACCACCCCGGGTCTGATCAATGTCGACTTCGCCGACGTGAAGGGCGTCATGTCCGGGGCTGGCAGCGCCCTGATGGGCATCGGCTCCGCTCGTGGCGACGGCCGCGCGATCCAGGCCGCCGAGACCGCCATCAACTCCCCGCTGCTCGAGGCGTCGATGGAGGGTGCGCGCGGCGTGCTCCTGTCCATCGCGGGCGGCTCCGATCTCGGTCTCTTCGAGATCAACGAGGCCGCCTCGCTGGTGCAGGAGGCCGCCCACATCGACGCGAACATCATCTTCGGCACGGTGATCGACGACTCCCTGGGCGACGAGGTCAGGGTCACCGTCATCGCCGCCGGATTCGACGGCGGTGCGCCCGTGCGCCGGGTCGAGCAGCCGCAGCAGGCCGCGGCGGGCCGCGGCAACATCGGTGTCGCGCGGGCGGGAGAGATCGGGCGGTCCCCGGCCGCCGAGGAGCAGCCGCAGCCGGCCGCTCACACGCCGCAGCACAGCACCGAGTCCCGTCGCGAGACGGGTGGTTCACTGCCCCCGATTCCCGTCGGCGCGACCGCTCGTGCCGTTCCCGTCGCGGAGGACGACGGGGAGGACGACGTCGACGTCCCCGACTTCATGCGTCGGTGACGGCAGCAGCAGTGACCTCTACGGTCCGGGTCCGCCGGGTCGTCACCTCGCGAACGGGTGGCGTCTCGGCGGCTCCGTACGATTCGTTCAACCTCGGCGACCACGTCGGCGACGATCCTTCGGCGGTCGACGCGAACCGGCGTCGGCTCGCCGCCGGGATCGGCCTGCCGTTCGAGCGGCTCGTCTGGATGGAGCAGATCCACAGCCGGACCGTCACCGTGGTCGACGGTCCGGTCGGTGCACCGGTCGAGGCCACCGACGCGCTCGTCACCGCCGAGCGGAAACTGGCGCTGGTCGTGCTCACCGCCGACTGCGTGCCGCTCCTGCTCTCGGACGACGAGGCCGGAGTGATCGCCGCGGTGCACGCCGGGCGGGTCGGCGCGCGGATCGGCATCGTGCCCCGGGTGCTCGACGCCATGGTCGCGAAGGGGGCGGAGGTGTCCAGGATCGGTGCTTTCCTGGGGCCCGCGGCCAGCGGCAGGCAGTACGAGGTCCCGGCGCAGATGCAGGCCGATGTCGAGGCGCATCTGCCGGGCAGTGCCACCACCACCCTCCGCGGCACACCGGGTCTCGACCTGCGCGCCGGGCTGCGACGTCAACTCGAGGCGGCAGGCATCGGCGGGGTGGCCGAGGATCCGCGGTGCACGATCGAGGACTCGACGTTGTTCAGCTACCGCCGTTCCGGGACCACGGGACGCATCGCCGGAGCGATCTGGATGGAGTCCGCGGAACAGTGACCGACCGCAGTACCCAGATCGCGTCTGCGCTGGCGGGTGTCCGGGAGCGCCTGGCCCGGGCGTGTGCCGACGCGAACCGTGCGCCTGATGCCGTCCAGCTCCTTCCGGTGACGAAGTTCTTCCCGGTGTCGGACGCCCGGATCCTGTACGACCTCGGATGCCGTGAGTTCGGTGAGTCACGCGACCAGGAGGCGTCCACGAAGGCCGCCGATCTCGCCGAATCGATCTCGGGGGAGCGCACTTTCGCTGCGGACGACGTCCGGTGGCACATGATCGGCAGCGTGCAGCGGAAGAAGGCGCGCTCGATCGTGCGCTGGGCGGACGTCGTCCACTCGGTCGACAGCGAGCCTCTGATCGCGGCGCTGTCGCGGGCCGCGGTCGCGGCGCTCGACGCGGGGGAGCGGGCGGAACCGCTACAGGTTCTGCTACAGGTGAGCCTCGACGGTGACCCGAAGCGGGGCGGGGTTCCGGTCCCGGAGTTGCACCGACTGTGCGAACTCGCTGCGGCCGCAGATGGACTCACGCTCGGCGGACTGATGGCGGTGCCGCCACTCGATGCGGATCCGGACGCTGCTTTCGCTACACTCGCGGCCACCCACCGTGACGTGGTGCGTGACCATCCGGACGCGCGCACGCTCTCGGCGGGTATGACCGCAGATCTCGAGATCGCGGTCCGACACGGATCGACCTGCGTGCGTGTCGGAACCGCGCTGTTGGGTTCTCGGCCGATAGCCTCGGATTGAACTGATCGGCATCCCGACCGATTATCCGCCACGCCAAGGAAGGTCGATCGATGAGCACTCTGCACAAGTTCAAGGCTTACTTCGGCATGGTTCCCCTCGAGGACTACGAGGACGACTACCTCGACGAGCCCCGTCGGGCTCCGAGGAGTTCCCGCTACGAGGACGGAATCGACGGCGGTTACGACGACGACGGCTACGGCCCTCGTGACGATCTCGACGACCGGCAGCCTGCGCCCCGGCGGATGGAGCCGCTGCCGCCGCGGTCGACGCGTCCGGTGCAGCCGTCCGCGGGCTCCGCGCGATCGACGTCCACCCACGGCTCGCTCGCCGTCAACACGGCACCTCGGGTCGAGAGCCGGCGGGCTCCGGTGTTCGACGAGGGCGGCCCCCTGTCGAAGATCACCACGCTGCGTCCTCGGGACTACGGCGAGGCCCGCATCATCGGTGAGCGGTTCCGTGACGGCACTCCGGTCATCATGGACCTCGTCGAGATGAGCAACGCCGACGCCAAGCGTCTCGTCGACTTCGCGGCCGGCCTCGCGTTCGCGCTGCGCGGATCGTTCGACAAGGTGGCGACCAAGGTGTTCCTGCTCTCACCCGCGGACATCGACGTGTCCGCGGAGGAGCGCCGACGGATCGCCGAGAACGGTTTCTACAACCAGAAGTGACATCCACCCTCGACCGAGGGGCGTGATCGACGGGTGCGGCCGGGTTCCGGCCGCACCCGGCGTGTGAGAGGGACCCGATTGTGAGTGGGACGGAAAGGTCAGGCAGAGTGGTGGAGTGCCCTTGTTCGCGGTGATCTACTTCGTACTGTTCGTTTTCTGGCTGCTACTCATCGGCCGAATCATCGTCGAGTTCATCCGGACGTTCGCACGGGACTGGCGTCCGACCGGTTTCGTGGTCGTCGTCCTCGAGGCGATATTCACGGTCACCGATCCGCCGATCAAGTTGCTGCGGCGACTGATCCCGTCGATTTCGCTCGGCGGGGTCCGGTTGGATCTGTCCATCATGGTCTTGCTCTTCATCGTGTTCATCCTGATGCAGGTCACCCAGGGACTTGCCGCGTGACGTGCACGGATGGCGTCGCGGCACGGGCTGTCGGGTCGGGTGTGACAGAATGACCCGCAGTTACAGTGTGAAAACGTGGTCCTGCAGTGAGTGCGTCATAACTGAATGCTTGCTTGACCGCCAACAGATGCGCGAAGGGATCCTTCCATGCCGCTGACACCAGCTGATGTTCACAACGTCGCGTTCAGCAAGCCTCCGATCGGTAAGCGTGGCTACAACGAGGACGAGGTCGATGCCTTCCTCGACCTCGTCGAGCAGGAGCTCGCACGGCTGATCGAGGAGAACGCAGACCTGCGCCAGCGTGTCGGCGAGCTCGACCAGGAGCTTGCGGACGCGAAGAAGGCGCCGCGCCCGGCCGCGCAGCAGGCGCCGGCTCCGGCTCCGGTGCCCGCCCCGGAGCCGCCGAAGCCCGTCGCTCCCGTCGCGCCCCCGGCGCCGGCCCCCGCACCTGCCCCGGCCCGTGCCGGCGGTACGGAGGAGGCCAACCTCCAGGCCGCCAAGATCCTCGGGCTCGCCCAGGAGATGGCCGACCGCCTCACCGGCGAGGCGAAGACGGAGTCCGAACAGCTCGTCTCCAGCGCTCGCGCGAACTCCGAGCAGCTCGTCAGCGATGCCCGGACCAGGTCCGACAGCATGGTCGCTGACGCCAAGCAGAAGTCCGAGGCGCTGCTCGCCGATGCGCAGACCCGCTCCGAGACGCAGTTGCGCCAGGCCAAGGAGAAGGCCGACGCACTGCAGGCGGACGCCGAGAAGAAGCACACCGAGATCATGGCGACCATCAACCAGCAGCGCAGCGTGCTGGAGGAGCGGATCGAGCGGCTCAAGACGTTCGAGCGCGAGTACCGGGTGCGGCTGAAGTCGTACCTGGAGTCGCAGCTCGAGGAGCTGGAGCAGCGCGGCTCGGCGGTTCCCGTGGACGGCGGCCAGGACGCCCTCGGTTCCGAGGGTTCCAAGTCGTTCGCCAAAGGGAGCAACTGACCCGGCGTCGTTGGGGCGGCGGTGATGGTTCGGCCTGACGGTCGGGGCGTGACGGCTCACGGCAGGGGGTTCCCGTGCTGGTACTGACCCTGGCGATGGCGGCGGTGGGGTTCGCCCTGCTCGTCGTCGCGCTGATGACCGGTTCGGTGGCGTGGGCGTGGGGGTGCATCGTCGTCTGCGTCATCGGCGCGGTCCTGCTGCTGGTGAGCTCGCTGCGTGGTCCCGCGCCTGCGGCCTCGGACCGGCCCGCGTCGCGCGGTTGGGTGGAGCCCGATCCCGACGATCCGCCGACCGAGCGATTTGACCGGCCCGAGTAGTATCGAGACACGAATGCGCCCGATTCGATCGGGTGTGAGCAGGCGTCGATCCGGCCATCACCGGGGAGCCTTCGGAAGAACGGTGGCGCCCGGCCTCCCCAGGGAGGCCGGGTCGCGCTCAGTAGAACCGAACGGGTTCGGCCCGTCACAGCCGATCGAGAGAGGCCGGATCCCGGATCCGGCAAGCGGGGTGGTACCGCGGCCAGGCGCACCGGCGCCGACGTCGTCCCCGTGCCAGATGAACAGGCACGAGGGAGTACGGCAGTGTCCGACAATGCAGCGCCGGAGAACGGTGCACTGAACGCCACCTATCCCCGGGTCGACCTCACCGACGGTCGGTCCGCGGGCAGCGTCAACTTTCCCGAGCTCGAGCAGCGTGTACTCGCCGGGTGGGACGCCGACGACACCTTCCGTGAGTCGGTCGCCCAGCGCGGCGACGCCGAGGAGTTCGTCTTCTACGAC
This sequence comes from Rhodococcus gannanensis, assembly GCF_042681175.1. NCBI lineage: Bacteria > Bacillati > Actinomycetota > Actinomycetes > Mycobacteriales > Nocardiaceae > Rhodococcus > Rhodococcus gannanensis. Next base: position 313,047 of record NZ_JBHUFB010000010.1, on the reverse strand, counting down.
GGTCCGCCGTTCGCCAACGGCCTGCCGCACTACGGCCATCTCCTGACCGGCTACGTCAAGGACGTAGTTCCGCGGTTCCAGACGATGCTGGGCAAGAGGGTGGAGCGCCGGTTCGGCTGGGACTGCCACGGACTTCCCGCCGAGCTCGAAGCGGAACGCCAGCTCGGCATCAAGACCGGCGACATCGGCGAGATGGGCGTCGCCCGGTTCAACGAGTACTGCAGGCAGTCGGTGCTGCGGTACACCGACGAGTGGCGGAACTACGTCACCCGGCAGGCCCGCTGGGTGGACTTCGACAACGACTACAAGACTCTGGACCTGGACTTCATGGAGTCCGTCATGTGGGCGTTCAAGGAGCTCTACGACAAGGGCCTGATCTACCAGGGCTTCCGTGTGCTCCCGTACTCCTGGTACGAGCAGACCCCGCTGTCGAACCAGGAGACCCGGCTCGACGACGCCTACAAGATGCGCCAGGACCCGGCGGTCACCGTCGACATGGTCCTCACGGTTCCCGGGGACGATCTCGACGGCGCGAACGCACTGATCTGGACCACCACGCCGTGGACCCTGCCGTCGAACCTCGCGGTCGCGGTGCACCCTGAGATCACCTACGTCCACATCTCCGCAGCGGACGGCAAGCGGTACGTTCTCGCGAAGGACCGCCTCGCACACTACGCGCGCGAGTTCGGTGACGAGCCCGAGGTACTCGGGGAGTACCAGGGCGCCGACCTGGTCGGCCTGACCTACACGCCCCCGTTCGACTTCTTCCACGGCCCCGGCAAGGGTCACGAGAACGCGCACCGGGTGCTGTCCGCCGACTACGTCACGACCGACTCGGGTACCGGAATCGTCCACCTCGCACCGGCTTTCGGCGAAGAGGACATGGACGTCGCGTCGGCGAACGGCATCGAGATCGTGCAGCCGCTCGACGCCGGCGGCAAGTTCACCTCGCTGGTTCCGCCGTACGAGGGCATGCAGGTCTTCGACGCGAACCCGGTGATCATCAAGGACCTCAAGGCCGCCGGAAAGCTGCTGCGGCACGAGACGATCGAGCACTCGTACCCGCACTCGTGGCGCTCCGGCCAGCCGCTGATCTACATGGCGGTGCCGTCGTGGTTCGTCGCGGTGACCAAGTTCCGGGACCGCATGGTCGAGCTCAACCAGGAGATCACCTGGGTGCCGTCGCACATCAAGGACGGTCAGTTCGGCAAGTGGCTCGAGGGTGCCCGCGACTGGAACATCAGCCGGAACCGCTACTGGGGCAGCCCGATCCCCGTCTGGATGTCGGACGATCCGGCCTACCCGCGGGTCGATGTGTACGGCTCCCTGGATCAGCTCGAGGCCGACTTCGGGGTGCGGCCGACCGACCTGCACCGTCCCGTGATCGACGAGCTGACCCGCCCGAACCCGGACGATCCGACCGGCAGGTCGACGATGCGCCGCGTTCCCGAGGTCCTCGACTGCTGGTTCGAGTCGGGGTCGATGCCGTACGCGCAGGTGCACTACCCGTTCGAGAACAAGGACTGGTTCGAGGGAGGCAACGGTCAGGTCAGCCACAACCCCGGCGACTTCATCGTCGAGTACAACGGCCAGACCCGCGGCTGGTTCTACAACCTGCACGTTCTCTCGACCGCGCTGTTCGACCGTCCGGCATTCAAGAACGTCGTGGCGCACGGCATCGTGCTCGGTGACGACGGACTGAAGATGAGCAAGTCGAAGGGCAACTACCCGGACGTGAAGGAGGTGTTCGACCGGGACGGCTCCGACGCGATGCGCTGGTTCCTGATGGCGTCGCCGATCCTGCGCGGCGGCAACCTCGTCGTCACCGAACAGGGCATCCGCGAGGGTGTCCGGCAGGCGCTGCTGCCGATGTGGAACGCGTGGAGCTTCCTTCAGCTGTACGCGTCGAAGCCCGGTGTGTGGCGGACGGATTCGCCGAACGTCCTCGACCGCTACATCCTCGCGAAGCTCGCCGCCACCCGCACCGCGATGACCGACGCCCTCGAGGTCAACGACATCGCCGGCGCCTGCGACGAGCTGCGGCTGTTCTGCGACGCGCTGACCAACTGGTACGTGCGTCGCTCGCGGAACCGGTTCTGGGACGAGGACCAGGACGCGATCGACACCCTGCACACCGTGCTCGAGGTGACGTGCCGGCTGGCGGCACCGCTGCTGCCGCTGGCGACCGAGGTGATCTGGCGGGGCCTCACCGGTGGCCGCTCCGTGCACCTGGCGGACTGGCCGAGCGCGACCGAGCTGGTGCCGGACGCCGATCTCGTCGAGTCCATGGACGAGGTGCGGAACGTCTGCTCCACCGTCCTGGGTCTGCGCAAGGCGCAGAACCTGCGGGTGCGGCTGCCGCTGCCCGAGGTGACGGTCGCTGCGTCGGATGCCGAGCGGCTGCGGCCCTACCTCGGCATCATCGCCGACGAGGTCAACGTCAAGAAGGTGGACCTGACCGAGGACGTGGACGTGCACGGCAAGTTCGAACTGGTCGTCAACGCCCGCGCGGCGGGCCCGCGACTCGGCAAGGACGTACAGACCGTGATCAAAGCGGTCAAGGCCGGCGACTGGACCGAGACCGACGGCGTCGTCAGCGCCGCGGGCATCGCGCTGCTGCCGGAGGAGTACACGCAGCGACTGGTCGCGGCCGAGCCGGAATCCACGGCCGCGCTGCCGGACAACGCCGGACTGGTGGTCCTGGACTCGCAGGTCACCGAGGAACTGGAGGCCGAGGGCTGGGCGAAGGACCGGATCCGTGAGCTCCAGGACGCGCGGCGCGCGGCCGGGCTCGAGGTCTCGGACCGGATCACCGTCACCCTCGAGGTGCCGGCGGACCGACTGGACTGGGCGCAGCGGCACCGGGATCTGATCGCGGGCGAAATCCTCGCCACCACAATGGAACTCGGCCCGGTCGGAGCCGACGCGGTCGATCTCGGCGAGGGTGTCCGGGCGACAGTCGTCAAGGCGTGAGGTGACGTCGCCGGCCGTGGCGGTCCGCCGGCGGTGCCCGCGGTGACCACGCAGCGTCGGTGGGTGCTGCATCTCGACATGGACGCGTTCTTCGCGTCGGTCGAGCAGCTCACCCGCCCGACGCTGCGTGGTCGTCCGGTTCTCGTCGGCGGGCTCGGCGGTCGCGGTGTCGTCGCGGGCGCCAGCTACGAGGCGCGGGCGTTCGGAGCGGGCTCGGCGATGCCGATGCATCAGGCCAGGCGGCTCGTCGGTCCCGGAGCGGTGGTGCTTCCACCGCGCGGCGCGCTCTATTCGGCGGTCAGCAAGTCGGTCTTCGACGTGCTCCGGACCCGTGTGCCCGTCCTCGAGATGCTGTCGCTCGACGAGGCGTTCGGGGAGCCTCCCGAGCTGGTCGGGGCGGACGCCGACGCCGTCCGCGACCACGCGGAGGGACTGCGCTCCCTGATCCGTGCGGAGACGGGTCTGGTCGCGTCGATCGGTGCCGGATCGGGGAAGCAGGTCGCGAAGATCGCGTCCGGCCTCGCGAAACCCGACGGGGTGCGCGTCGTGACCGTGGACGAGCAGGCCGAGCTGTTCGAGGCGCTGCCGGTGCGGAAGCTGTGGGGGATCGGTCCGGTGGCCGAGTCGAAGCTGCGCCGACTGGGGATCGAGACGATCGGGCAGTTCGCCGCCACCAGTGAGTCCGAGGTCGTCACGCTCCTCGGCGGCACCGTGGGGCCGGGTCTGCACCGGCTGGCGAAGGGCTTCGACGACCGTCCGGTCGCGGAGCGCGCAGACGCCAAACAGATCAGCGCCGAAACCACTTTCGCCGAGGACCTGGTGACGATGGATCAGCTGCGGGCCGCTGTCGAGCAGTGCGGGGGGCACGCACACCGGAGGCTGGAGAAGGACGGGCGGGCGGCCCGCACCGTGGTGGTGAAGCTGAAGAAGTCGGACATGACGATCGTGACCCGGTCGGCGACACTGCCGTACGCGACGACGGACCTGCAGACGCTGATCGCGACCGCCCGCCGTCAGCTGATCGACCCGCGGGAACTCGGTGCGGTGCGCCTCGTCGGGGTCTCCTACGGCGGGCTGACGGCCACCGCGCAGGGATCGTTGTTCCCGGATCTCGACCAGGGCGACGACTTCGCCGCCGACGACACGCCTCCGGCGGCCGTGCCGGAGCCGGGGCGCTCCGCGCCGGCGCAGCCGGGTGCGCGCTGGCGTCCGGGTCAGGACGTCCACCACGACGAGCACGGCCACGGCTGGGTCCAGGGCTGCGGGCACGGTGTCGTCACGGTGCGTTTCGAGACCAGAAGCACCGGTCCCGGACCCGCCCGTACGTTCCCGGAGGACGAACCGGCGCTGAGAATCGCCGACCCCGCCGACAGTCTTCGTTAAGGAAGCCCTTATTTTTTCCGTGTTCACTAGGGTGACACTTGCTCGCGCGCGGGCGGGGCCACGTCGTGCGGTTCGCCGTCACAGACCACGGTTTCAAGCAAAATGCACGTTCCAACGAAGAGAAGGACACAGATTGATGCTCCGGAAGACCCTCGTTGCCGGTGTCGCGGTTGCCGCCGCGCTGACCCTCGGTGCCTGCAGCTCTGACGACGGTGACACCGCCACCGCCACCACCAGCAAGGCCACCACCACGACCGCCGTGGCAGCAACCGAAGACACCCCGCCGGTGCCGACGGCCGCCGAGCTGAACGCGATGCTGGTCAAGGGTCTCGACCCGGCCACCCCGGTCGAGGAGAAGGTCACCCTCGTCGAGGACGGCCAGTCCGATCCCGGCCTGTTCGACCAGGTCGCCGCCGCGGCCCAGCAGAACAACGCGTCCGTCGAGGTCGTCGACCCGATCCTGGACAACGGCGACGGCACCCTGACCGCCACCGTCAACATGACCATCGGCGGCCAGGTGAACCCGGGCACCGCCACCTTCGTGGTCCAGGACGGCCAGTGGGTGCTGTCCAAGGAGTACGCCTGCAACATCGTCAAGCTGGCGAACCTGACCTCCCCCGCCTGCGCCTGACGCTCCGCACACGAATGCCGGCACCCGACTGGGTGCCGGCATTCGGCGTCCTGGGGGACGTCGACCCGAACTCAGGAGTCGCCGGACCGGAGGTTGTCGGCAGCCGTCCTGGCCAGGTCGCTCAGTACCGCGGGGTCGATGGGGTCCTGGCCGGTGGCGGTGACCTGGACGACGACGCCGCCGACGACGGCGATCACGGTGTCGGAGACCATCGTGAAGCCCTCGCTGGTGGTGGTCAGCCGGAAGGCGGTCGACGCATCGCCGACGGGCGCTTGGTCGAGTCCACCGAGCCGGTAGGTGACGTCGACGCCGTCCGCGTCCGTCCCCGAGTACTCGCTGCACGCGGTGAGGGTCGTCTGCACGGCCGTGAACGCCGCGGCCGCGTCGGGATACGCGGCGGCGTCGGTGTCGATGCTCGTGAAGTCCGGTCCCGAGAACCTGGACGTCGCCCGCGCGGTGGCCCCGGGGGACTGGTCGGCGATCGGGGCGAGCACGTCGGCGCACGCGGCCGGATCCGTCGACGAGCGGTCCGACTCGGACGTCTCGGCGGCGGGAGGCAGTCCGAGATCGTCGACGGGATCGGCGACCGGAGCGAAGCCGACGGGCAGGTCCGCGACGTCGAGGAGCGCGGACCGCAGGCCGGCGTCGTCGAGGGACGAGGCGGTGGTCGCGGTCGGGGCGGCCACCGTGGTCAACGCGGACGACGGGGCCGTGTCCTCGCCGTCGCCGACACATGCGGTGAGGAGCGGCAGGGCCAGGAGGGGGAGCGCCGCGGTGGCGCGGGTGGCCTTCACTGCCCGGACCACCGGACGGTGTTGGTCGTCGCCTGTCGCAGCTTGGTGGTGCTGTTCGGGTCGGAGTAGGTCTGCTCGCCGTGGACGGTGACCGACCCGTCCACCGGCAACGGTGCCCCGAGATCGACGACGAGGGTACCGGTCCCGGTCATCACGAACGTGTCGATGTTGAGGGTGCCTGCATCGGCAGGCAGATTCCACACCCTGGCCTCCGGCTCCTGGGTGATCGAGAGGTCGATCGTGAGCCGGTTCCCGTCCTGTGCACGCAATGTCGCCGTGGTCACCTGACGCAAAGCCATCCCGCTCATCACCTGCTGCTGCATCGTCCACACCGCGCCCACACCGATCTCGGCGTCCGGGAACGCAACCCCACGGTAGACCGCCTGGTAGAACGCCTGCTCGATCGCCGAACGCGCGATGTCCTCGGAATCGGCGGCGGGCGTGATGCGCAGCGCGGTGATCGCGCCGTTCGGCTGCACCGACAGCCCGGCCTTCGACCCCTCCGACGACGCGAGCGAATCCTGAAGCCTGCTGTCCGGTGACGTCATGGCGCCGAGGGTCAGATCCACCGAGAGGGCCGGATCGGGTGCCGACGCCACCGCTGTCAGCGGCATCGTCAGCTCGGGCGTCGACAGGTCCTGCTGGGGCTGATCGGCGATCTGCTGGAAGATGTCCGACCGCGACGTCATCACCACCTGCTGCGGGATTCCCGGCGGCGGAGCGAACGTGACCCGGCTGCGGGGTTCCGCTCCGGGGTCGACGACGGAGGTCGTGATCGCCGAGATCGGGACGGTGGTTTCCTTGGTCGTTTCGGGGGCGGCGGACGAGGCCCCGTCGTCGTTGCTGCACGCGGCGGTGAGCGCGACCGCGGTGAGGACGGCCGCGACCTGCGCGACCCGTTTCGAGAACACAGACACCCGACCAGGTTAGCCACGCCCCGGCGCGGCAAGCGTGGACCGCGTCGGTGCGGGGACGGTGCCTGCGCCCGCAGGTGGCGCGGTAAGGGATGATGGCGGGGTGAGCGAAGTGGACAAAGAGGTGAGCGCGGGCGAGCGGCTGCCGACGCGAATGCGGATGCTGGTGGTGATCGCGGCGACGGTCCTGGGCCTCGACCTGGTGACGAAGGTCGCCGCAGTGCACTTCATCGAGCCGGGGAATCCGATCGAGATCGTCGGCGACTTCGTCACGCTGAAGCTGATCCGTAATCCGGGTGCCGCGTTCTCGATGGCGACGGGAATGACGTGGCTGTTGACGCTGGTCGCGATCGCCGTCGTGATCGGCGTGATCAAGATCGGTCGCACCCTGCGGTCCCCGTGGTGGGCGCTGGGCCTCGGACTGGTTCTCGGCGGCGCCCTCGGCAATCTGATCGATCGCCTGTTCCGCGCACCCGGACCGCTGCAGGGCCACGTCGTCGACTTCGTCTCGGTCGGCTGGTGGCCGGTGTTCAACGTCGCCGACTCGGGCGTCGTGTGCGGTGCGATCCTGCTGGTCGCGCTCACCCTGTTCGGACTGAACCCGGACGGTACGCGTGGGCAGGCGGACGAGTCCGCCGACACCGACTCCGCCACCGGGAAGGAGTCCTGATGCGCGAGACACGGTCGATGCCGGTGCCCGACGGGCTCGAGGGCATGCGGGTGGACGCGGGTCTGGCGCGGCTGCTCGGGTTGTCCCGGACGACGGTCGCCACGCTGGCCGACGAGGGATCGGTCCTCGTCGACGGCGGACCCGTCGGCAAGTCGGACCGCTTGCCGTCCGGCGCTTGGCTGGAGGTGACGCTGCCCGAGCCGGCGCGACCGCTGACCGTCGAGGCGCAGCCTGTCGAGGGCATGGACATCCTGTACGCGGACGACGACGTCGTCGCGGTCGACAAGCCCGTCGGTGTCGCCGCCCACGCCAGCGTCGGGTGGACCGGTCCGACGGTGGTCGGCGGGCTCGCCGCGGCCGGGTTCCGGATCTCGACGTCCGGAGCGCACGAACGGCAGGGCATCGTCCACCGTCTCGACGTGGGCACTTCCGGCGTCATGGTCGTCGCGACCTCGGAGCGCGCGTACACGGTCCTGAAGCGGGCGTTCAAGCAGCGCACCATCGACAAGCGCTACCACGCGCTCGTGCAGGGGCATCCGGATCCGTCGAGCGGCACGATCGACGCCCCGATCGGACGGCACCGCAGCAACGACTGGAAGTTCGCGGTGACCGCGGACGGCAAGCCGTCGATCACGCACTACGACACGGTGGAGGCGTTCCAGGCGGCGAGCCTGCTGGACATCCACCTCGAGACGGGCCGCACCCACCAGATCCGCGTGCACTTCTCCGCGCTGCGGCATCCGTGCTGCGGTGACCTCACCTACGGTGCCGATCCGCGGCTGGCGGATCGTCTCGGACTGGAACGGCAGTGGCTGCACGCCCGGTCGCTCGGTTTCGCGCACCCGGCGGACGGCCGATGGGTCGAGATCACCAGTGAGTACCCGAAGGACCTGCAGCACGCGCTGGATGTCCTGCGGAGTGCCTGATCGGTTCGGTGCGGTCGCCGCGGCGGTCTGCGCGGCAGGTGTGGTCGCGGGTGTCGTGGCGCTCGGCGCGGCGAACCCGCCGACGCCGCTTCCGGTCTCGACCGACCGCCTCGGCCCGGACGCCGGGGAACAGGTGGCCGACTACCTGGCCCGGGCCGGCGACACGCTCGACACCGGCGACGGTGCCGACCCGCGCTGGGGTCTGGTCTCGTTCGACCACGAGGTCACCGCAGCGGAGGCCGATGCGCTGACCGCCGACGTCCGGGTCTCCCAACTGTGGTTCCGGGTGCCGATCGACCGGGTGCAGACCCCGATCGTCCCGGTCGGGGTGGCCGGTGCGGAGTCCATCGCTCGCGCATCGGGCCTGGCCGCGGTGCAATTGCGGGGGACCACCGGCGAGTGGGACCGCCAGGCGCAGGTCGATGCGGTGTCGGCGCTGCGACTCGGCCAGAACTGCGCGTGTGTCGTCGCGGCCACGGTGCGTGGACCGCTGAGCGAGGTCGCCGAACTCGAGGGGGTGGACGGGGTGCGGGTGGTCGAGGTGCTCCCCTCCGACGCGGTGTTCGGCAGGTTCGCGGTGCGGCCGCTGCTGCCGGAGCAGACGGACGCGGTCACACCCGGTCCCGACGACGGCGAGGTGCCGTCGCGGTGAGCGCTCCGGGGGGCGGTGTCGGGACGGGTACCCGCGCGAGCGGACTCGCCGCCGGTGTCGCCGCCTACGCGGCGTGGGGGATGTTCCCGCTGTTCTTCGGCCTCCTGGCGTCCGCCGGTGCCGTGGAGGTGCTCGCGCACCGGATGCTGTGGACGCTCGTGGCGATGCTGGGGGTCGCGGCCCTGACGGGGCGGCTGTCGAGGCTTCGCGGGTTGAGTGTGCGGACCACAGCGATGGTCGTCGCAGCGGCCGTGTCGATCTCGATCAACTGGGGTGTCTACATCTACGGCGTCACCTCGGGGCAGGTCGTCGAATCCGCGCTCGGATACTTCGTGAACCCGCTCGTCGCGGTCGTGCTCGGGCTGGTCGTGCTGCGCGAACGCATCACGCGGTGGCAGGCGGTCGCCGTCGCGCTCGGCGCGGCGGCGGTGGTGGTGCTGACGGTCGACTACGGACGTCCGCCGTGGATCGCGCTGATCCTGGCGGTCAGCTTCGGCATCTACGGACTGGTGAAGAAGACGATCCCACTCGACCCGGTGACCAGCCTGACGGCGGAGGGCATCGTCACGGCGCCGTTCGCGATCGGCTATCTGGTGTGGCTCGCGGTCGTCGGGCAGAGCACGTTCGCCTCCGACGGACCCGGTCACGCCGCGCTGCTGGTGGCCTCCGGGGTGGTGACGGCGGTACCGCTGCTGCTGTTCGGGTTCGCGGCGCAGCGCCTCCCGCTGGTGACGCTCGGCATCATCCAGTACCTGAACCCGGCGATGCAGATGACGTGGGGAGTGGTGCTCCTGCACGAGGACATGCCGGGGTCGCGGTGGATCGGGTTCGGCCTCATCTGGCTGGCCCTCCTGGTGTTCACCGTCGACGCCGTACGGCGCGTGCGGCGCAGCAGGCGAGGGGCGCTCGCGCCGGTCGGGTGAGTCCGGACTCCGGTGTGGTGGACGGGGCGGAGCCCGAGGCTGAGCCGACTGTCGTGCCGGGGAGATCACCTTCCCCGGGTAATGTCATAATCAAAATTATCGGCCTGGAATCGGCGTTCATCTCGCCAGGGCGGGGTACCTGGCAGCAGGGGGACCGCAGTCGTTCTCGCCGGATGGGGATGTTTGCCGGTGGTCCGCGGGACGCGGTGAGTCGTGTCCGTCACGTGTCCCGCCGGTCGAGCCAGGTGGTCGCGGCGTGCCGGGGAACGGTGTCCGTCCGACCCCCTACACTCGGAGCGTGGCTGACTCCTTCGTCCATCTTCACAATCACACCGAGTACTCGATGCTCGACGGCGCGGCGAAGGTCGGACCGCTGTTCAAGGAGGCCGAACGCCTCGGCATGACTGCGGTCGGCATGACCGACCACGGAAACATGTACGGCGCGAGCGAGTTCTACAACAAGGCGAAATCCGCTGGGATCAAGCCGATCATCGGCATCGAGGCGTATATCGCGCCGGAGTCCCGGTTCAACACCAAGCGCGTGCTGTGGGGCGACCCGAGCCAGAAGTCCGACGACGTCTCCGGCTCCGGCTCGTACACCCACATGACGATGGTCGCGGAGAACGCGACCGGCGTCCGGAACCTGTTCAAGCTGTCCTCGCGGGCGTCGATCGAGGGTCAGCTCGGCAAGTGGGCCCGCATGGACGAGGAGATCATCGCCGAGCATCACGAGGGCATCATCGCGACCACCGGCTGCCCGTCGGGGGAGATCCAGACCCGGCTGCGTCTGGGTCACGACCGCGAGGCCCTCGAGGCGGCCGCGAAGTGGCAGGAGATCTGGGGCAAGGACAACTTCTTCCTGGAGCTGATGGACCACGGCCTGTCCATCGAGCGGCGGGTCCGCGAGGGGCTGCTGCACATCGGGAAGGCTCTCGGCATCCCGCCGCTGGCGACCAACGACTGCCATTACGTCACCAAGGACGCCGCCGAGAACCACGAGGCGCTGCTGTGCATCCAGACCGGTAAGACGCTGTCCGACCCGACGCGGTTCAAGTTCGACGGTGACGGCTACTACCTGAAGTCGGCGCAGGAGATGCGGGCGCTGTGGGACGGGGAGGTCCCCGGCGCCTGCGACAACACGCTGCTCATCGCCGAGCGGGTGCAGCCGTACGACGAGGTGTGGCAGCACCGGGACCGGATGCCGATCTTCCCGGTTCCCGATGGGCACACGCAGCAGTCGTACCTGCATCACGAGGTGATGCGCGGCCTGCGTGAGACCCGTTTCCCGGGGCGCGAGATCCCCGAGGACTACGTCACGCGCGCCGAGTACGAGATCGGCGTCATCAACGAGATGGGCTTCCCTGCCTACTTCCTCGTGGTCGGTGACCTCATCAACCACGCGAAGGACGTCGGCATCCGGGTCGGTCCCGGTCGTGGCTCGGCCGCCGGCTCGCTCGTCGCGTACGCGATGGGCATCACCAACATCGACCCGATTCCGCACGGTCTGCTGTTCGAGCGGTTCCTCAATCCCGAGCGCGTCTCGATGCCCGACATCGACATCGACTTCGACGATCGCCGCCGGGGCGAAATGGTCCGCTACGCCACCGAGAAGTGGGGTTCGGACAAGGTCGCGCAGGTCATCACCTTCGGCACCATCAAGACGAAGGCCGCCATCAAGGACTCCGCGCGCGTCCAGTTCGGGCAGCCCGGGTTCGCCATCGCCGACCAGATCACCAAGGCGCTGCCGCCGCCGATCATGGCCAAGGACATCTCGGTGTCCGGCATCACCGATCCGGAGCACGAGCGGTACAAGGAGGCCGTCGAGGTCCGGGCGCTCATCGACTCGAATCCCGATGTCGCGAAGATCTACCAGACCGCCAAGGGCCTCGAGGGCCTGATCCGCAACGCGGGCGTGCACGCCTGCGCGGTGATCATGTCCTGTGAGCCGCTCACGGATGCGATCCCCGTGTGGAAGCGCGCCCAGGACGGCGCGATCATCACGGGGTGGGACTACCCGTCGTGCGAGGCCATCGGCCTGCTGAAGATGGACTTCCTCGGTCTGCGCAACCTCACGGTTCTCGGTGACGCCATCGAGAACCTGAAGGCGAACCGGGGCATCGACCTGGACCTCGACGCCCTGCCGCTGGACGACCCCGCGACGTACGAACTGCTGGCCCGCGGCGACACCCTGGGTGTGTTTCAGCTCGACGGCACCGCGATGCGCAGCCTGCTCAAGCTGATGAAGCCGACCGGCTTCGAGGACATCGTCGCCGTGCTCGCTCTGTACCGGCCGGGTCCGATGGGCGTGAACGCGCACACCGACTACGCGAAGCGCAAGAACGGTCTGCAGGAGGTCAAGCCGATCCACCCGGAGCTCGAGGAGCCGCTCAAGGAGATCCTCGCCGAGACGTTCGGCCTGATCGTGTATCAGGAGCAGATCATGCAGATCGCGCAGAAGGTGGCCGGGTACTCGCTCGGCCAGGCAGACCTGCTGCGCCGCGCGATGGGCAAGAAGAAGAAGGAGATCCTCGACGAGGCGTACGACGGCTTCGCCGCGGGCATGAAGGAGAACGGTTTCTCCCAGGGCGCGATCACCGCGCTGTGGGACACCGTCCTCCCGTTCGCCGGCTACGCGTTCAACAAGTCGCACGCCGCCGGCTACGGCCTGGTCTCGTTCTGGACCGCCTACTTCAAGGCGAACTACCCCTCCGAGTACATGGCGGCACTGCTGACGTCCGTCGGCGACGACAAGGACAAGTCGGCGATCTACCTCGCGGACTGCCGGTCGATGGGCATCACGGTGCTGCCGCCCGACGTCAACGAGTCGGTGGTCAACTTCGCCTCGGTCGGCGAGGACATCCGGTTCGGTATGGGCGCCGTCCGCAACGTCGGCGCGAACGTGGTCGAGTCGATCATCTCCGCGCGCACCGAGAAGGGGAAGTACACCGACTTCTCCGACTACCTGAACAAGATCGACGCGCAGGCGTGCAGCAAGAAGGTGACGGAGTCGCTGGTCAAGGCCGGTGCGTTCGACTCCCTGGACCATCCCCGCAAGGGCCTGTTCCTGGTGCACACCGACGCGATCGACGCGGTGATGGGTACCAAGAAGGCGGAGGCCGCGGGCCAGTTCGACCTCTTCGGCGGCGCCGACGCGGACGAGTCGGTGACCTCGGTGTTCAACGTGAAGGTGCCCGACGAGGAGTGGGACACCAAGCATCGGCTGGCGCTCGAGCGGGAGATGCTCGGCCTGTACGTGTCCGGGCACCCGCTCGACGGCGTCGAGCACGTGATCGCCGCGCAGACGGACACCCCGATTGCGGCGATCCTCGAGGGTCAGGCCGGTGACGGCGCGCAGGTCACCGTCGGCGGCATCCTCGCGTCGGTGACGCGCCGGATCAACAAGAACGGATTGACCTGGGCCGCAACGGAACTCGAAGGTGTCGGCGGCGCGTCCGTCGAGGTGATCTTCTTCCCACAGGCGTACGCGGTGTACGGCATGGACATCGCCGAGGACTCGGTGGTCCTGGTGAAGGGCCGCGTCAACGTCCGTGACGAGCGGGTCTCGATCATCGCCAACGACCTGGCGGTGCCGGATCTGTCGGCGATCGGTGTGGCGAAACCGCTCGCGGTGAGTCTGCCGACGCGGCTGTGCACCCCCGACAAGGTCGGGGCGCTCAAGCAGGTCCTGTCGAAGCATCCGGGCACCTCGGATGTGCACCTGCGCCTGATCAGTGGCACCCGGATCACGATGCTCAAGCTCGACGACAGCCTGCGCGTGGAACCGTCGTCGGCGCTGATGGGTGATCTGAAGGCACTGCTCGGCCCGAGTTGCCTGAGCGTGTAGGGGAGAACCGGGGGCCGAGTGGCAGTGGACTCGCTGGGGCGACGCGCGATCAGTGCGTGGGGGAGCGCCAGTGCAGGCGGCGAACCCACCACACCACGACGGTCGCGCCCGCGGCGGAGAGGGCTGCGGGCTGGAGCGCTCCCGTGATGACCAGCACGGCGAGGAACACGAGCAGCCCGGCCGCGAGTGCCTCGAGCTTGTAGAGCGGCCACGGCGCACCGGCGATGTCGATCGTGCCGGTGGGGCGCGACGAACGAGTGAGGCCGACGGTGGTCATGGGTTCAGGCTACCGGGCACCCGAGGTTTCGGTCCACCCAACATTTTCTCCAGGGCGGGTGATCTCCGTCTCGGGCTGCGGACCCGGCGGCGGCGGTGTTCACTGGAACCATGCCGCTGACAGGTGAATACGTACCCAGTCCGAGCTCGTGGGCCGCGGAGCAGGTGGAGGTCTACGAGAAGTCCGGAGGCACCGAGGGCACCACGATGCAGGGCAAGCCGGTGGTGATCCTGACGACCGTCGGGGCCAAGTCGGGCAAGCTCCGCAAGGCCCCTCTCATGCGGGTCGAGCACGACGGCAGCTACGCCGTCGTCGCCTCGCTCGGAGGCGCCCCTCAGAACCCCGTCTGGTACCACAACGTCCTCGCCAACCCGCACGTCGAACTCCAGGACGGCGCCACCAAGCAGGACATGACCGCACGTGAGGTCACCGGCGACGAGAAGGCGCAGTGGTGGGAACGCGCGGTCGCGGCGTGGCCCGACTACGCCGAGTACCAGAAGAAGACGGACCGGCAGATTCCGGTCTTCGTACTCGAGCCCGAGTGATCGGAGGCCACGATGGCGCCGCGCACCGTTGCCGACCAGCTCGTCGCCCAGCTGGTCGACGCGGGTGTGCGGCGCATCTACGGCATCGTCGGTGACAGTCTCAACCCGATCGTCGACGCGGTGCGCCGGACCGGCGGCGCCGCGAAGGGCGGCATCGACTGGATCCACGTCCGGCACGAGGAGGCCGCGGCGTTCGCGGCCGCCGCCGATGCTCAGGTCACCGGAGACCTGGCGGTGTGCGCGGGCTCGTGCGGACCGGGCAATCTGCATCTGATCAACGGGTTGTACGACGCGAACAGGTCCGGCGCGCCCGTGCTGGCGATCGCCTCGCACATCCCCAGCGTGCAGATCGGGTCCGGCTACTTCCAGGAAACCCACCCGGACCGGATCTTCGTCGAGTGCTCGGTGTACTCCGAACTCGTCGCCTCACCCGCGCAGTCGCCGCGCGTCGTGCAGAGCGCCATGCAGCACGCGATCGGCGGACCGGGTGTCTCCGTCGTCACCCTGCCCGGCGACGTCGCCGACCTTCCCGCCGAGGGCACACCAGCGCCGCTGGTCCGCACCCGGCGGCCCGCTGTCGTGCCCGCGTCCGAGGACGTCGCGGCACTCGCGGCGGCGATCGACTCGGCGAACCGGGTCGCGATCTTCGCCGGCCACGGGGTGCGGGGCGCCCGGACCGAGCTGTTGCAACTGGCGGACACCGTCGGTGCGCCGATCGGCCACACCCTGCGCGGAAAGGAGTGGATTCAGTACGACAACCCCTTCGACGTCGGGATGACGGGACTGCTCGGCTACGGAGCCGCCCACGACGGGATGCACGACGCGGACCTGCTGCTCCTCGTCGGCACCGACTTCCCATACGAACAGTTCCTCCCCGACGACGTCCCGACGGCGCAGATCGACGTGGACGCGTCCCGGCTCGGCCGGCGCACGGGGCTCGACCTCGCGGTCCACGGCGACACCGCCAGCACCCTGCGTGCCCTCGCCCCTCTGGTCGAGCGCAAGACCGACCGCAGCTTCCTGGACTCCCAGCTCGCCCGGCACCGCACGCTGATGGACAAGGTGGTCGGCGCCTACACCGGCGACGTGAAGCAGAAGGTGCCGATCCATCCCGAGTACGCGGCGTCGATCCTCGACGATTTCGCCGCACCGGATGCCGTGTTCACCGCGGACACGGGCATGTGCAATGTGTGGACCGCGCGGTACCTGAACCCGAACGGGTCGCGCCGGTTCCTGTCGTCGGCGCTGCACGGGTCGATGGCCAACGCGTTGCCCCACGCGATCGGCGCCCAGGTCGCCTGCCCGGGCAGGCAGGTGATCTCGATGTCCGGTGACGGCGGACTGTCGATGCTCCTCGGCGAGCTGGTCACCCTCGCTGCCACGAACCTGCCGGTCAAGGTCGTGGTGTTCAACAACTCGACCCTGGGCATGGTCAAGCTGGAAATGCTCGTGGACGGGCTGCCCGACTTCGGCGTCGATGTGCCGAACGTCGACTACGCGGCGGTCGCAGGGGCGCTCGGGCTGTTCGCTCGTCGCGTCGAGCAGCCCGGCGACATCGAATCGGGGATGCGGGCGGTGCTGGACCATCCCGGGCCCGCGCTGCTCGACCTGGTGACGGACCCCATGGCGCTGTCGCTGCCGCCGACGATCACGGCGGGGCAGGTGAAGGGTTTCGCGCTCGCGATGTCGAAGATGGTGATGGGCGGCGGAGCCGGAGAGGCCGTGAAGATGGCGAAGTCGAATCTGCGCAACATTCCGAGGCCCTCACAGTTCGGCTGAGGGCGTCGCCGGCGCGGCCCGATTGATCGCAGACGGGGGAGAAGTGGCAGCATGGACGGGTGTCGAACACCCGAGAACTTGCTGACGTGAAGGCTGCGCCGCTCGATGCGCGCGAGATCGATGCCGCCGCGAAGCGAATTTCGGGCGTCGTCGACGCGACCCCGCTGCAGTTCTGCCCGAGGCTCTCGGCCGCGACCGGTGCACGCGTCTTCCTCAAGCGCGAGGACCTGCAGATCGTCCGCTCGTTCAAGATTCGCGGTGCCTACAACCTGATCGTGCAGCTCAGCGAGGCGGAGAAGGCCGCGGGTGTGGTCTGCGCCAGCGCGGGCAACCACGCGCAGGGCGTTGCCTTCGCGTGCAGCAGCATGGGTATCCGCGGCCGGATCTACGTCCCCGCCAACACCCCGAAGCAGAAGCGCGACCGGATCCTCACCCACGGTGCGGGCTTCGTCGAACTGATCGCGACCGGGCAGACGTACGACGCGGCGGCCGAGGCGGCCGCGGCCGACGCCCGCCGGACCGGCGCGACGATGGTGCCCCCGTTCGACGATCCGCGGACGGCAGCAGGTCAGGGCACGATCGCCGCCGAGATCCTCGACCAGCTCGGCGAGGAGCCGGACACCGTCATCGTCCCGGTCGGCGGCGGCGGCCTCATCGCCGGGATCGCCACCTACCTGCAGGAGCGGTCGCCGCAGACGGCGATCGTCGGCGTGGAACCGAGCGGCGCGGCGTCGATGACGGCGGCCCTCGTGGCGGGGGCACCGGTGACGCTCCCCGAGATCGACCCGTTCGTCGACGGCACCGCGGTGCGCCGGATCGGTGACCTGCCGTTCGAGGTGATGTCGAGTCTGGGCGGCGAGGTGGTCACGCACAGTTCGCTGCCGCTGGTGGCCCGGCAGGGTCCGGGGGCCGGCAACTTCACGATGATGCACTCGGACGAGGGCGCCGTGTGCACGGCGCTGCTCGGCCTGTACCAGAACGAGGGTGTCATCGCCGAGCCGTCGGGTGCGCTGGCGGTCGCGGCGCTCGACAACCTCACCGTCGAGCCGGGCTCGACAGTCGTGTGCCTGATCTCCGGCGGCAACAACGACGTCTCCCGCTACGGCGAGATCCTCGAACGCTCCCTCGTTCACAAGGGACTCAAGCACTACTTCCTGGTGGACTTCCCGCAGGAGCCGGGCGCGCTGCGCCGGTTCCTCGACGAGGTTCTCGGCCCGGACGACGACATAACGCTGTTCGAGTACGTGAAGCGGAACAACCGGGAGACGGGCGCCGCGCTGGTGGGGGTCGAGCTCGGTTCAGCGGACGGCATCACGTCGCTGTTGGAGCGGATGGCGTCGTCGCCGATGAAGGTCGAGCAGCTGGAGCCGGGTTCGCCGGCGTACCGCTACCTGACATAGGTGCGACCGTGGGAGCACTGTGGGCGATGACGCTGCCAGGTCTGGTGGTCCTGCTGGTGGTGCTGGCCTCAGCGGAAACCCTGTGGAACCGCCTGACCGGCGGGCGCATGCTGCCGTGGACCCGCAGGCGCGGTGGCAGGACGGTCGCGGCCACCGGGTTCGAAGAGGTCGCGGCGGTGTTCCAGGGCGCCAAGCACCACGAGTTCGAACAGCGGCAGACCACGTTGATGCATCGCGACGAGGCGGGGGACGCGCAGCGCCGGGTCGACGTCGACATCACCGCCAACCGGGTGACGCTGCGGGGACCGTCCACCGACGACTCGCCGGGGCGACTGTCGGAGTGACCGGACGCGGCGCCGATGGGATGGTGGAGCCCATGAGCAACTTCGACGCCCTTCTCGCATCGGTGCCCACTGGTCTGTGGATCGACGGCACGGAGTCCGACGCAGCCGCGGGCGGCAGGTTCGACGTCCAGGATCCCGCCACCGGCCAGGTCCTCACCTCCGTCGCGGACGCCACGGAGCAGGACGCGACACGCGCATTGGACTCGGCATGCCGCGTGCAACGCGACTGGGCAGCGACCCCGCCCCGTCGACGCGCCGAGATACTCCGCGCCGCATGGCAACTCGTCACCGATCGCGCCGAGGACTTCGCGCTTCTGATGACGTTGGAGATGGGTAAGGCGCTCCCGGAGAGCCGTAACGAGGTGGCGTACGGCGCCGAGTTCCTGCGCTGGTTCAGCGAGGAGGCGCCCCGGATCCAGGGCCGGTACACCACTTCACCGTCGGGGAGCGGGCGCATTCTGGTGACGAAGGCTCCTGTCGGGCCGTGCCTGGCGATCACGCCGTGGAACTTTCCGCTCGCCATGGGGACCCGGAAGATCGGGCCTGCGCTGGCGGCCGGGTGCACCATGATCGTGAAACCCGCTTCCTCGACACCGTTGACCATGCAGCTACTGGCGCAGGTGTTCGCCGATGCCGGTCTGCCCGGCGGTGTGCTGTCGGTGTTGCCGACATCGAATGCGGGTGCGGTCAGTGGTCCGCTGATGGCGGATCCTCGGCTTCGGAAGGTGACCTTCACCGGCTCGACCGGTGTCGGACGCAGGCTGATCGAGCAGTCGGCGCCGCAGGTGCTCCGGGTGTCGATGGAACTGGGCGGTAATGCGCCGTTCATCGTGTTCGACGACGCCGATGTCGACGCAGCGGTCGACGGCGCTGTCGCGGCAAAGATGCGCAACGGTGGAGAGGCCTGCACGGCTGCCAACCGCCTGATCGTGGCGAACGCGGTGCGGGAACAATTCACGGTGAAGCTCACCGAGCGGATCGCGGCCATGGTCGTCGGACCGGGCTACGAGGAAGGAACGCAGGTCGGCCCACTGATCGATGCACAGCAGCGCAGTAGCGTCGCGGAGCTCGTGGACGAAGCGGTCGCGGCGGGCGCGCGTGTGCGCACGGGTGGAGCAGTGATCGACGGTCCGGGCTACTACTATCAGCCGACCGTGCTCGACAATGTGCCTGCCGGTTCGCGGATCGTTGCGGAGGAGATCTTCGGCCCGGTCGCCGCGATCACCGGCTTCGACACCGAGGACGAGGCGATCGCCGCCGCGAACTCGACCGAGTTCGGTTTGGCTGCATACATCTACACGCAGTCGCTCGACCGGTCGCTGCGCGTCGCCGACGCTCTCGAATCGGGCATGGTCGGCGTCAACCGTGGCGTCATCTCCGACCCGGCCGCACCGTTCGGCGGTGTCAAGCAGTCCGGGCTGGGAAGTGAGGGTGGCACCGAGGGGATCGAGGAGTACCTCGAGACGAAATACGTGGCGCTGCCGATCTGACGGTCCGCCCTCGTCCACGCTAGGTCTCGAGCACGACGAAGGAATGCCGCGGCACGATCGTCGCCGCACCCGTCGCGTCCTGGGTCACCGGATCCCACCACAGCGCCGGGCTGCCGCCGAACGGCACCGTCACCGGGTCGGTGCCGAGGTTGCAGGCGAGACGAATTCCTCTGCGATGCACAGTGATCCACTGTGTTTTCTCGTCGTAGTCGACGCGGACGTGGTCGAGCCACGGGTCGGTCAACTCCGTGCGCTGCGCACGCAACGCGATCAGATCGCGATAGGTCGCCAGGAGTCGGGCGTGGTGCCCGGAGGAAAGCTCCGACCAGTCGAGCTTCGAGTCCGCGAACGTTCGCGGATCCTGCGGATCGGGGATGTCCGTCGCCGGCCAGCCGTGTGCGGCGAACTCGGCGATCCGTCCCTGTGCGGTCGCCGTGGCGAGTTCCGGCTCGGGATGCGACGTGAAGAACCGGAACGGTGTGCTGGCGCCCCACTCCTCGCCCATGAACAGCATCGGGGTGAAGGGGGAGCACAGGATCAGCGCGGCCTTGATCGCGAGCTGTCCCGGCGTCAGGTATTCGCCGGGTCGATCGCCGGTGGCACGGTTGCCGACCTGGTCGTGCGTGCACGTGTACGCGACCAGCGCGTTCGCGGGTGTGCGCCGGGTGTCGAGGGGGCGGCCGTGCACCCGAGCGCGGAAACTCGAGTACGTACCGGCGTGGAAGAACCCCTGCCGCAGCGTCGTCGCGAGGCACTGGAGCGAACCGAAATCTCCGTAGTAGCCCTGCCTCTCGCCGGAGACGGCGGCGTGGACGGCGTGGTGCACGTCGTCGTCCCACTGCGCGTGCAAGCCGTACCCACCGGCGGATCGGGGCGTGACGAGGGTCGGGTTGTTGAGATCGGATTCGGCGATCAGGGTCAGTGGCCTGCGCAGATGCGTCGACAGTGTCTCCACCTCGATCGCAAGCTCCTCGAGGAGGTGGGTGGCGGTGTGGTCGACGAGTGCGTGCACGGCGTCGAGCCGCAGTCCGTCGATGTGGAAGTCGCGCAGCCAGCGCAGTGCGTTGTCGATGATGTAGCGGCGCACGGGCCCGGAGTCGGGACCGTCGAGATTGAGCGACGCACCCCAGGTGTTGCGACCCTGCGTCAGGTACGGGCCGTAGCGGTCCAGGTAGTTTCCCGACGGGCCGAGATGGTTGTAGACGACGTCGAGGATCACCCCGAGGCCGCGCTCGTGGCAGGCACCGACGAAGCGCTGCAGTCCCTCCGGTCCGCCGTACGGTTCGTGCACCGCGTACCAGAGGACTCCGTCGTAGCCCCAGTTGTGAACGCCGTTGAACCCGTTGACGGGCATCAGTTCCACGAATCCGACGCCGAGGTCCACGAGATGGTCGAGCCGATCGACGGCGGCGTCGAACGTGCCCTCGGCGGTGAACGTTCCGATGTGCAGTTCGTACACGACGCTGCCTGCGAGTTGTCTTCCGGTCCATCGGGAGTCGGTCCAGGACTCCGGATTCACGTCGTGCAGCATCGACGGCGCGTGGACGCCCTCGGGCTGGCGTGGGGAGCGGGGGTCGGGCAGGACGGTCTCGTCGTCGTCGACGACGAAGCCGTAGCGGGCGCCGGTGTCGGCCGGAACCTCGGCGTGCCACCATCCGTCGTCGTCGCGGGTCATCGGGTGCAGACGACCGTCCAGGTGCAGTCGTACCTGGCGTGGGATCGGGGCCCATACGTCGAATTCGCGCGCCGTGCTCACCGCACCAGCATGCCGCACCCGTCGATCGCCCGTCGGGCGCCGCGAGGGTCGCATCGTCGAACCAGGTTGCCTGTTCGGCGATTTGATTGAACGGCAAACTAGCGGTTAACGCTTCCTCGCGGGGGAGACGGCGGCAAGGTTCGCGGTGTATGTTGCAGATTCGATATTGACGGCACGCGAAGAAGCGGCGGTCAGGCGATGGGGGTCGCCCAACCGTGAGTTTTCTGTGACTGTCAATTACAGATCAGCAAACTGGGGAGGGTGAGCGTGGCGTACGTGAATTCGTGGCACCGGGGTGGTGCCGGGACGGAACTCGTCGGTGGTTGGCGGGTGGAATCCACCTTCACGGTCGAGCTCTGTGTCCTACCTGGGTGCTCGCGGCCGGTGGCCGCGGCGGGCGGAGCGTGCACCAGGTGCCGGGCCGGGTACGGCAGCTGGATTCGGCTGGGCGAGTCCAGTTCGGGTACCCACTGTGGACTGTGCGGCGCCGCGGAGATCCTCGGAGATGCGCTGTGCCAGGACTGCGCCGAGATCGCCGACACCAGGGTCGGAGCGAGGGTCGGTATGCGGGCGACCGGCTGAGCCCGTTCGCCCGAACCGGACGTCGGGCCACCCGGCAGCCCCTACGCTGGCCCCATGCACTGTGTGGTCGTGGGTGGGGGACTGGCCGGACTGGCGTCGGCGGTGTGGTTGGCGGAGGCCGGGCATCGGGTGACACTGTTGGAGCGACGGGGATCGCTCGGCGGGCGGACGATCTCGATGCCGCTCGCCGCTGTGGACGATGTGCCGGACAACGGCCAGCACGTCTTCGCCAGCGGATACACCGACCTCATGCGATACCTGGAAAGCGTGGGGACCCGTGAGCACGTCTGCTTCCCGGGGCACATGACCTTCCGGATGCCGGGCGGAGCGACGCGTCGGTCGGCGTTCGCGGGGATCCCCGGACTGCGGGCGGCGTTCGGCGACCTGCCCGGTGTGACCGGCAGGGACCGCTGGCGCACCGCGCGGGCGCAGGCGAGGTTGATCCGTCAGGCGCTGCGTCAGCCGACGTGGCTCGACGACGTCACCGCCGACGAGTGGTTCAGGCGGATCGGGATGCCGCAGACGGCCCGCGACGCACTGTGGGACGGCATCGTCATCGGGCTCACCGGTGACAAGCCGACCATCTCGTCGGCGAAGGTTCCGGCGGATCTCCTCGTCACCGGCATCCGTCGTGCCCGCGCGAGCCGAGCACCCATCTCCATCGGCTACCCGACCGTCGATCTCGACACTCTGTTCGTCGACAGCGCGCAGAAGACGTTCGCCGAAAGCGGTGTGGACGTGCGGTATCGGGCCGTCGTCGGGTCGGTCGCCGTCGTGGACGGCACGGTCGCCGGCGTCACCCTCAAGGACGGGGAGCGGATCACGGCCGATGCGGTGGTGTGCGCGGTCCCGGTGTGGAACGTGAAGGGACTGCTCGACCAGGTGCCCGGCCACGAACGGATCTACGAGGCCGTCGACGCACTCACCCCGGTCCCGATCGTCAGCGTCAACCTGTACCTCGACCGCTCGATCGGCATGGCCGACTGGGGTGAGGTCCTGCTCGGCGGTGAAGGCGTCCTCGAACAGGTGTGGGACCGGCAGCGGATGCACGGCCGCGACGCGTCCCGCACCCACTTCTACTCGACGACCGTGTCCGCGTCGTACGACCTGATCGGCAAGTCGAACACCGAGATCACCGACGTCCAGATGGACATGCTGCGGCGTTTCTACCCCGATGCCCGCGATGCGCGTGTGGTGCACAGTCACGTGGTGCGGATGCCGCGTTCGACGTTCGCGCAGCGCCCCGGTACGGCAGGCATCCGCCCGGAGCAGCGCACCGCGGTCAAGGGGTTGGCACTGGCGGGGGACTGGACCCGCACCGACTGGACCACCACCATGGAGGGCGCCTGCCAGAGCGCGGCCCGAGCAGTGGACGTCATCCTCGAGTACGCCGGCGCCCGCACCTGAACCGGCGACATCAGTCGGCCGCAGCCGCTTTCGCCTGCGCCAGCCGCGCCGCGAGCAGTCGTCGCTCCGGCTGTGTTCCGGCGAGGTCGACCGCATGCTCGAACGCCGCCACCGCCTCGGCGTGCCGCCCGGCCCGCCGCAGCAGGTCACCGCGCGCCGCGGAGAAGGGTGCATAGGACCGCAGTCTCGGGTCGTCGGCCAGCATGTCGAGAAGATCGAGTCCCGCGTCGGCGCCGTCGCGCATCGCGACGGCGACGGCCCGATTCACGGTGACCACCGGCGACGGCGCCACCGACTCCAGAATCTCGTACAACCCGACGATCTGCGGCCAGTCGGTGGAGTCGACGTCGTCCGCCTCGTCGTGCACCGCGGCGATCGCCGCCTGCACCCCGTACGGTCCGGGCGGTCCGCCGGTGAGCGCGGTGACGACGAGCTCGGAGCCCTCGGCGATCATCTGCCGGTCCCACCGCGTCCGGTCCTGGTCCGCGAGCAGCACCACGTCGCCGCCGGGGCCCACCCGGGTTGCGTGCCGGGCATGGGTGAGCAACATCAACGCCAGCAGGCCCGCCACCTCCCGGTCGTTCGGCATCAGTCGGGCCAGGATTCGCGTCAGTCGGATCGCCTCCTCGCAGAGGTCGACCCGTTGCAGCGAAGCGCCTTCGCTGGCGACGTAGCCCTCGGTGAAGATCGAGTAGAGCGCGGCCAGGACGCCGGGAAGTCGGGAGGGGAGCTCGTTCGCGTCCGGGACGCGGAACGGGATCCTCGACACGCGAATCTTCTTCTTGGCGCGCACTATTCGCTGCGCCATGGTCGCGGTCGGGACCAGGAAGGCGCGAGCCACCTCAGGGGTGGTGAGGCCGCCGAGGCAGCGCAACGTCAGCGCGATCCGATCCTCCTCGGCCAGCGCCGGATGGGTGCACGTGAAGAACAGTTGCAGGCGCTCGTCCGGGAGGTCGTCGGTGGGTGGCGGCGCAGTCGCGGGACCGTGGCGGTCCGCCTCGGTCTGGAGGACGGCGAGGCGGGCGGCGTAGGCGGTGTCCCGTCTGAGCCTGTCGACCGCCTTCCGTCTGGCCGTGGTGAGCAGCCACGCGCCCGGCTTCGACGGCACGCCGTCCTGCGGCCAGTGGATCAGGGCCGCCTCGACGGCATCCGCGGTGACCTCCTCGGCGAGGTCGAGATCGCCGAAGCGGGCGACGAGCGCCGCCAGCAGTCGACCACGCTCCTCCCGGAAGACCGCCTCGACGGCCTCCCGAGAGCGGGCGCGGCCCGCCGCGGGCTCGGTCACGGGCTCAGCCCCAGTCCGCGATCGGGCTCACGACGATGCGGCCGCCCCCCTGCGAGCCGGGGCATCTGGCCGCCCAGTCGAGCGCGACGTCGAGGTCGGGGACGTCGATCACGTAGAACCCGCCGACCAGTTCACGGGTCTCGGGGTAGGGGCCGTCGGTGGTGACCGACCGTGTGCCGTCGCGGTCCACCTTCACGCTCGTGCCGGCGGTGAGGTCGGCGAGGGACTCGCCGGAGACGAAGATCCCGGCGTCCTTCACCTGCTTGTCATAGACCATCCAGTCCTCGGGGGTGCAGTCGGACGTGGTGTTCGCAGATTCGGCGTGGATGAGCAGCAGGTACTTCACGATGTTCTCCTTCGCTTCGGTGCGGCGAGTTGCCGTACGTCATGACGACGAACGCGTCCACCGCGAATCGACAGCCCACCGGAGATTATTTCCGATCGGTCCCGCGAGTACCCGAGAGTGTCAAGCTAGGCTTGACGTATTTGTCAGGGTCGGCTTGACTGAGAAGGGAAGGGAGTGGCAATGGATGTGATGATCGAACAGGCACTCGCCGCGGATGTCGCCACGCACGCGGCCGCGGTGACGGTGGCGGCAATGGACGAGGTGAACCGGCGGGCCGATGTGATCGTGCCGCCGGGGCCGCTGCCGGGGACGCCGGAGTGGGAAGCCGAGTCGACGACGTCGATCCCGGCGACGCGCCAGCTGGCGTGGCAGCTCGTGGTGCTGCGAATCCAGCTCGCTGCCGGTCTCGACGGACTCGAATCGGTGATCGTGCTGCGGAGCCAGGGCGTGACGTGGGCGCTCATCGCGCAGGCCGCGGGCGTCACCAGGCAGGCCGCGCACGAGCGGTGGGGAAGCAGGGTGCGGGCCGTCCTCGACCGCTACGGGGAGGGCATGCCCGACACCGTCGCCGACGACGACCCGCCGACCGGCTGATTCCGGTCGGCGGATCCGGTCACGTCAGCGAATCGTGTTGCCGAGATCGATCGGCATGTTGATGCCGGTGATGTGCCGAGCCTCGGAAGACGACAGGAACGCGACGACGCTCGCGACGTCCTCGGGGTCGCTGAAGCCGTCGGGGATGGCGGCCATGAACGTCGGCGCGAGGGTCTCCGCGTAACGCTCGAGCAGCGGCAGCATGTCCGTCATGACCATGCCGGTGGTGACTCCGTGCGGGTGTACGGAGTTCACGCGGATGCGGTGCTCGCCGAGTTCGTTCGCCATCGTCTTCGTCAGGCCCGCGACGCCGTGCTTGCTGGCGACGTAGTGGCCGTAGAACGGCACGCCCTTGATGCCGGCGACGGAGCTGGTGATGACGATCGAGCCGCCCTCGCCCTGCTCGATCAGCTTCGGGATCGCGGCCTTGCAGGTGAAGAACACTCCGGTCAGGTTGACGTCGATGGTCTCCTGCCACTGCTCCGGGGTGATCTCCCACGACAGCGCCGCCGAGCAGATGCCGGCGTTCGCAACGACGATGTCGAGCCGCCCGAGTGACTCGACGCCTGCGTCGAGTGCGGCGCTGACGGCGGCGAAGTCGCGGACGTCGGTCTTGGTTGCGACGATCTTGCGGCCCTGCTCCTCGACGAGGCGCACGGTCTCGGCGAGATCCTCCTCGGTGGCTCCCTCGTACGGGGTCGAGTCGAATTTCACGCACGCGTCGAGGGCGATGATGTCCGCGCCCTCGGAGGCGAACTTCACTGCCTCGGCCCTGCCCTGACCGCGCGCCGCGCCCGTGATGAATGCGACCTTGCCCTCGAACCGATTACCCATGTTCCGTAGTCCTCCGCCGTACCGATTGTGAGTTGTGTTCACGGTCACGGTAGGCGGTGGCGCCTCGCCGTGTGCCGAATTGTCTCGGCCAGTGGTCGGGCGGCGTTCGTCCGGCAGACGGTCACTGCCGGACGAGCAACAGGACGGACCGTCCGGCGAACAGGGCGGACAGTTCGACGGTGCCCTCGAACTCGCGCCCGGTCAGTCGATCGGTCCACCGTCCGGGCGGGAACCGGATGACGGTGCCGTCCCATCGCCGCCCGAATCCGGAGACCGACAGTCGCGCGGTCAGCGCGATCACTTCGTCGCCGCGGAGAAGGCCGACCACGTGGTCGGCGGTGGGGCCGTCCGCGAACACGGGGGTGTAGGAACCTCCGACGAAACACCACGGGCGTTCCCGCCGTATACGCAGCGCTTCGCGGACCACCAGCATTTTCACGGACTCGTCGACCGCGCCTCGTGGGTCGAGCACCGCGAGCAGGGCCCGCCGCACCGCGAAGTCGACGGGCCTGCGGTTGTCAGGGTCGACGAGGGAGTCCTCCCACAGCTCGGTGCCCTGGTATACGTCGGGGATTCCGGGTGCGACGAGTTGCAAGAGCTTCTGGCCGAGTGCGGCGACCTGGCCGTGCGGCGCCAGTCTGCGAACGACGTTCGCCATCGACCGGCACACGGGCCCGGTGAGGACGGCGTCGATCCAGTGGTGCACCTCGTTCTCGAAGTCCGGGTTCGTCGACGCCCAGTCGGTGTGCACGGCCGCCTCCCGAACCGCCTTTGTCGCGTAGTCGTGCAGGCGTACGTGCAGCAGAGACGTCGGTTCACCCTCGACCGGCCACACCCCGAACATCGTCTGCCAGAGGAACAGTCCCGTCGCGGGGTCGGGGCTCGGGGTCGTCGTCTCCCATTCACGCACCGATTCCGCCCACAGATCTGCGACCTGCGACAGGACACCGATCCGGGCGCGCACGTCCTCGCCACGCTTGGTGTCGTGAGTGGACAGGGCGGTCATCGCGGCCGGCCACGACCGCGCCCGCTCGGCCTGCAACAGATGGAACTCGGGAACAGGGATCGCGAATCGGCCCGGGTTTCCGCCGACCTCCTGCAAGGAGGTCAGGCGCGCGGTTCGGTAGAACAACCGGTCCTCGACGGCCTTCGCTGTCGCGGCACCGCAGACCTGCTGCAGGCGGACGGCGGCCTCACCGTTCGCGAGGACGGCACTCGTCACGGCGGACAGCGCTCCGGCGAGGCCCGGCCTGGCGTGCGCGGCATCGCCTGCGGCAGTTGCGAGGACCCCCACAGTCGGTCCGTAGTCCGTTCGGTAGGTGGGGATCCGGGAGACGATCTCGATCACCGCGCCGGTGAGCGGGGCGGTGTCGACGGTGACGGGGGAGTCCCGGCGGATCGCCTCGACGAGTCGGTCCACCTCGGGCTTGAGGCCGCCCCACAGCACTTCACGTTTGGTGTCCCGCTCCGCGGCCGCGAGCGCGTCGGCATCGCCCGCGTCGCCGGTGAACTCGCGGTGCAATTCAGTTAGAGGGCCCTCGCCCGCGGGGTCGACGAACACGCCGCCGAACTCGGCGAGCGCGTCGTATCCGGTGGTGCCGTCCACGGGGAGCGCGGGATCGAGGGATTCGCCGTGCGTGAGGATCTTCTCGGCGACGAGCCAGCGGGCGGGACCGACGACGGCACGCAGTTGGGTGAGGTAGCCCGTCGGGTCCGCGAGTCCGTCCGGGTGGTCGACCCGGACGCCGTCGACGAGGTCGTCGGCGATCCACGACGCGACCTCGCGGTGTGTCGCCTCGAAGACGGCCGGATCCTCCTGCCGCACCGCGGCCAGCGAGTCGACGGTGAAGAACCGGCGGTAGCCGACGCGCCCGCTGCGCCAGTGCACCAGCTCGTACGCCTGTTCGGCGTGGGTCGCCGCGGCGTCGCCGCGGTCCGTTCCGGGGGCGATGGGGAAGCGGCGCTCGTGGTAGGCCAGAGTGGGTTCCGGACCGGAGCGGTCGACGGTCAACTCCGCCGTACCGTCGTCACCGAGGACCGGGACCGCGAATCGTCCCTGCGTCCAGTCGATGTCGAAGAACTCCGCGTACTCGGAGCTGCGACCGTTCCGCAGCACGTCCCACCACCAGGGATTCTCCTGGGGTCGGTCCACCCCGACGTGGTTCGGTACCAGGTCGACGACGACACCCATGTCACGGGAGCGCAGGTCCGCGACGAGGGCCGACAACGCCTCCCGTCCGCCGAGCGCCGCGGAGACGGTCGTCGGGTCGGTGACGTCGTACCCGTGCGTCGAGCCCGCGCCCGCGGTCAGGACAGGAGAGAGGTACAGGTGTGAGATGCCCAGATTCTGCAGGTAGTCGGCGAGCTTCCGGGCGTCGTCGAGGGTGAGGGCGTCGGGCCGCAACTGCAGTCGGTACGTCGAGGTGATCGGCCGCACCGTCAGTCCACCCGCCGCAGCACCGTCAACGACCGCGCCCCGGCCTTCAGGTTCGCGCCGCCGTCGACGACCGCATCGGAATGTCCGGTCGGGGTGTCGGTGTCGAGGACGACCTCCCAGTGCGAGCCGGCCGCGACCTCGGGGACGGTGAACTCGATGCCTTCGTCGTGGGCGTTGAAACACAGCAGGAAGGAATCGTCGCGGACCGGTTCGCCGCGATGGTTCGGCTCGCGGATCGCGTCACCGTTGAGGAGGGCCGCCAGGGACCGGGCGAAGCCTCTGCCCCAGTCGCTTTCGGTCATCTCGGTGCCTGCGGGCGTGAGCCACAGGATGTCGCGGGCCGATTCGCCCGCGGTGACCTGCCTGCCCTCGAAGAACCGGCGCCGCCGGAACACCGGATGTGCGGCACGCAACGCCATCACCCGCTGCGTGAACTCGAGAAGATCCGAATTCGTCTGTGCCAGAGTCCAGTCCATCCACGACAGGGGAGAGTCCTGGCAGTACACGTTGTTGTTGCCGTGCTGGGTGCGGCCCATCTCGTCGCCGTGCGCGAGCATCGGCGTGCCCTGACTCAGCAGCAGCGTCGCGAGGATGTTGCGGCGCTGCCGGGCGCGCAACGCGAGGACCTCCGGATCGTCCGTCTCGCCCTCCACGCCGCAGTTCCAGGACCTGTTGTGGCTCTCGCCGTCGCGGTTGTCCTCCCCGTTCGCCATGTTGTGTTTCTCGTTGTAGGACACCAGGTCCGCCAGTGTGAAGCCGTCGTGTGCGGTGACGAAGTTGATGCTCGCGCTGGGCCTCCGCCCGGTCGCCTCGTAGAGATCGGAGGAGCCCGTCAGTCGCGACGCGAACTCGCCGAGGGTGGCCGGCTCGCCGCGCCAGTAGTCGCGGACGGTGTCCCGGTACTTGCCGTTCCACTCCGTCCACAGTCCCGGGAAGTTGCCGACCTGGTAGCCGCCCTCGCCGATGTCCCAGGGTTCGGCGATCAGCTTGACCTGGCTGACCACCGGGTCCTGTTGCACGAGATCGAAGAACGCCGACAGTCGGTCCACGTCGTGCAGTTCACGAGCCAGCGTCGAGGCGAGGTCGAACCGGAACCCGTCGACGTGCATCTCGAGGACCCAGTAGCGCAGCGAGTCCATGATCAGTTGCAGTGTGTGCGGGTGGCGGGCGTTGAGGCTGTTGCCGGTGCCGGTGTAGTCCATGTACGTGGACTTGTCGTCGTCGACGAGTCGGTAGTAGGCGGCATTGTCGATACCGCGGAAGTTCAGGGTCGGGCCGCGGTCGTTTCCTTCCGCGGTGTGGTTGTAGACGACGTCGAGGATGACCTCGATGCCGGCGACGTGGAACGCCCGGACCATCGCCTTGAACTCCGCCACCACCGCCGACGGTTTCTCGAACGCCGCGTAGCCGGCGTGCGGCGCGAGGAACCCGAAGGTGTTGTACCCCCAGTAGTTGTGCAGACCCTGGTCGACGAGCACCTGATCGTCGAGGAACTGGTGGACGGGCATCAGCTCGATCGCGGTGACGCCGAGCTTGGTCAGGTGCTCGATGACGACGGGGTGCGCGAGCCCCGTGTACGTGCCGCGCAGGTCCTCGGGCACCCCCGGGTGGGTGGCGGTCATCCCCTTGACGTGTGCCTCGTAGATCACCGTCTCGTGGTAAGGCCGTTTCGGTGCGCGATCGGACTGCCAATCGAAGTACGGGTTGATGACCACGGTCGTCATGGTGTGGCCGAGCGTGTCCGCGCCGAACGTGCGCAGCGACGAGTCCCCGTCGAAGTCGCCGTCGAACGCCTTGCCGTACGGGTCGAGGAGCAGTTTCGAGGCGTCGCAGCGGTGGCCGGCGTCGGGCTCGTACGGCCCGTGCACCCGGTAGCCGTACCGCTGACCCGGGACGACGTTCGGCAGGTACGCGTGCCACACGTAGCCGTCCACCTCGGTGAGCGGAATCCGTTCCTCCGTGCCGTCCCGTGCGATGAGGCACAGCTCGACCGACTCCGCGACCTCGGAAAACAGGGAGAAGTTCGTTCCGGCCCCGTCGTAGGTCGCGCCGAGTGGATATGCGTGGCCCGGCCAGACGGCGCGGGCGGGCGGTGACGCGGACTCGGGCATGGCTCGACCCTAGTGTGCGACGCGACGGTGAGCGCGTCGGATGATCCGGGTCACCACCAGCCGGTCGAGACTCCGAGCTGCCTGTCGAGTTCCGGCGCGAGGGTGCGCGAGTACGCGGTGGTCATGTGGTCGGTGTCGCGGTAGATCAGCACGTTACCCTCGACGACCCGGCATCGGTCGGGTCGGCAGACGGCGTCCGAGAGATCCATCGGGTACACGGTCGGCAACGGCGCCGACGCGTCCCGAGCCGGGTCCACGGCGTCGAGCACCGCGGTTCGGTCCATGCCGCACGAGTCGGCGTCGCCGCCGTTGGCGAGGCAGTCGGCTGCGCGATAGATGACGCCGTCCTCCCACAACCACGGGGTGTCCCGCACGACCGCTGCGGGAATGTCCAGTTCCGACAGTCGCTCCCACATGCGCACGTAGCCTTCGGGCGTCCAGTCGCCGCCGACGTGGTCGGGCCGCGGCCGCGTCGAGGTGCTGAAGACGAGATCGGGCGGGGACGCGGCGAGCGCGCCGAGCACCGAGCCGGACCAGATCGTGCACTCGTCGGGCTCGTCGTCGGGTGCCGCCACCGTCACTGGGCAGCCGACCTTCATGTACGTCTCCAACCGTAGCCCGCGGTCGCGGGCGATCGACTCGAGCGCGGGGAACCAGTGTTCGGCGTGCGAACCTCCGATGACCGCCACGGTTCGGGTCCCGTCCGGATCGCCGTACTCACAGCGGAGCGGATCCACCATGCCGCCACCCGCGAGGCACTCGTCGGCGGTGGTGACCGGCAGGTCGAGATGCGCGACGTAGCGGGAGGGCTGCTCGGGTCGAACCGGAACCTCGTCGCCGGTCGCGAGAACCGCGGCGCCCGGGTAGGCCGCGGGGTCGATGTCGGCGAGGTGGGAGATCTCGTCCGACTTGCCGGCGATCGACATGATCCACCCACTGGTGGCGGCGAGGACCGCGACCGCCAGCGCAGCGACACCCGCCACGAGAGTGCGGCGGCGCGGTGACGGTACGCCGCGTCTGATGGGCTCTTCCACCAGGCGGGTGGTCAGGTGTGCAAGCACAAGCGAGACCGCGATGACGGCAAGCCCGCCCGCCGGGCCGACGTCCGGACGGTCCAGGGCGATCAGGGTGAAGATGAGCACCGGCCAGTGCCACAGGTACAGCGAGTACGCGATGTCTCCGAGGCGCTGCAGCGCGGGGGACGCCAGCAGCCTCGACGCGGGTCCGCCGGCGACGATCACCGCGAGCGCACCTCCCACCGGCACCAGCGCCCACGGTCCGGGGAACTCGTGCCTGCCGTCGAGCAGGAAGCCGGTGCCGACGATCGCGATCAGCCCGGCCACACCGAAGAGTGCCTGAAGCGCTCGCGGCAGCCGGAGCCACGGCATCGCGCAGGCCAGCAGACCGCCGGCCAGCAGCTCCCACATGCGCGCACCGGTGTCGTAGTAGAGCCACGACTGCGGGTGCTCGGCAGAGATGGCGTACCAGAACGAGCCGGCCGCCAGAGCGGCGAGCAGGCCCGTGATCGGGCCACGGACCGCGACCCCTCGGGACCGGAGCAGCCAGGCGGTGCCGAACACCACGAGCAGCGCTGCCAGGTAGAACTGTCCCTGAACGGAGATCGACCACAGGTGCTGGAGCGGGCTCACCGACGGGTCGGCGGCGAGATAGTCGCTCGCCGTCTCCGCGAGGTGCCAGTTCTCCCAGAAGAACAGCGCGGACCGGCCCTGTTCGGCGAGGCCCAGCCACGAGGTGGGTGCGAGCAGTGCCACCGTGGCCGCCGCTGTCGCCGCCAGGACCAGAACGAGCGGGGCGAGGAGGCGGCGGGCGGTTCGCAGCAGCACCGGCCGTGGATCGAGTGGCGCCGCCGATTCGGCGGCGCGCACCAGTGATCCGACGAAGAAGAACCCGGCAAGGGTGAGGAAGACGTCGACGCCACCGGACACCTTGCCGAACCACACGTGGAAGACGACGACCAGGGCGATCGCCAATCCACGCAGGCCGTCGAGATCCGCGCGGTGCGGCGCACGGGTGGACGGTGCGGACGGGGCGAGGGCGGGCTCGGACATGGTCGTGCGGACGGGCAAAACTCTCCCTCGGTGGCGCGGCCGGTTCGATGCTCGGTGCACCAGTCTAGGCGTGCGTCCGGATCTGCCTTTCGGACGGGACGCTATCGTCGGGCCACGTGAGCACCGACCGCTATCCCAGTCACCGTATTGCCGAGCTCGATGCCGCCCACCTGTGGCATCCGTACGGTGCGTTTCCGGCGACCACCGAGCCGCTGGTCGTGGAGAGCGCCGCGGGCGTGCGGCTGACGCTCGGCGACGGCACCGAACTCGTCGACGGCATGAGCTCCTGGTGGTCGGCGGTGCACGGCTACCGGCACCCTGTCCTCGACGCCGCGGCGACCGCACAACTCGGCCGGATGAGCCATGTGATGTTCGGGGGACTGACCCACGAACCGGCTGTACGCCTTGCGGAATTGCTGGTGAGGATCACGCCGGACGGTCTCGACAAGGTGTTCCTCGCGGACTCGGGCTCCGTGTCCGTCGAGGTGGCGATCAAGATCGCGCTGCAGTACCAGCGGGCAATCGGCCGGCCCGGCCGGCACCGGCTGATGACCTGGCGGGGTGGCTACCACGGCGACACATTCGCGCCGATGAGCGTGTGCGACCCGACGGGCGGCATGCACTCGATGTGGACCGACGTGCTGGCCCGACAGGTGTTCGCACCCGCGCCTCCCCGCGAGTACGAGCCGGGCTATGTCGCCGAGTTCGAGGAGATTCTGGTCCGGCACGCCGACGAGCTGGCGGCGGTGATCGTCGAACCGGTGGTCCAGGGCGCGGGCGGGATGCGCTTCCACGATCCGCGGTACCTGCGTGAGTTGCGCCGGATGTGCGACGGGCACGGGCTGCTCCTGATCTTCGACGAGATCGCCACCGGATTCGGTCGCACCGGCGAGCTGTTCGCCGCCGACCACGCCGGCGTGACCCCCGACCTGATGTGCGTCGGCAAGGCGCTCACCGGCGGATACCTCACCCTCGCCGCCGTCCTCTGCACCTCCGCGATCGCCGAGGCGATCAGCATCGGGGAGGGCGGCGGCGTCATGCACGGGCCCACGTTCATGGGCAACCCGCTCGCGTGCGCGATCGCGGTCGCGGCGGTGGAACTGTTGCTGTCGCGGGACTGGCGGGCGGAGGTGGCGGCGCTCGAGGCCGGACTGGACGCGGGTCTCGCAACGGTGCGGGATCTGCCCGGTGTCGCCGATGTGCGGGTGCTCGCCGGCATCGGGGTGATCGAGATGGCGGAGCCGGTCGACATGCGGTCCACGACCGCGGCCGCGGTCGGCGAGGGTGCGTGGCTGCGACCGTTCGGGAAGCTGATCTATGCGATGCCGCCGTACGTGTGCACGCCGGACGATGTCGCGACGATCACCCGAGGCATGGTCGCCGCAGCCCGCAGCCAGCTGAACACCTGACCGGGACACCCGGGGCTTGAACACTGTTCAAGTAGGCGCGTATGGTGCGCAGTCGTGGGAGAACGTGACGCACTGAGCTGGCTCGACGACATCGCCGACGCGCGCCGCGCCGCCGGTCTGCACCGCGACCTGCTCGCGCGCACACCCGGCTCGTCGCTCGTGGACCTGGCGTCCAACGACTACCTCGGCCTGGCTCGGCACCCCGAGGTCCTCGACGCCGCGG
The DNA here is from genome assembly GCF_042681175.1 of Rhodococcus gannanensis. Classification (NCBI taxonomy): domain Bacteria; kingdom Bacillati; phylum Actinomycetota; class Actinomycetes; order Mycobacteriales; family Nocardiaceae; genus Rhodococcus; species Rhodococcus gannanensis. The sequence goes on along the minus strand of NZ_JBHUFB010000010.1, from coordinate 278,449 downwards.
CGACCGCGCTGCGCAGGTGGGGTGCCGGATCGACCGGGTCGCGACTGGTCACCGGGACCACCGCCGAACACGAACTGCTCGAGAGCGAGCTCGCCGACTTCGTCGGCGCCGAGTCCGGCCTCGTGTTCGCCAGCGGGTATGCGGCGAACCTCGGTGCCGTCACCGCACTCGCCGGCCGCGACGCGCTCGTCGTGTCCGACGCCGGCTGCCACGCCTCGCTCGTCGACGCGTGCCGGCTGTCCCGATCGCGGGTCGTCGTCACCCCACACGCGGACGTCGACGCCGTCGCGTCCGCGCTCGCGTCCCGGACCGAGGCCCGCGCACTGGTGCTCACCGATTCCGTGTTCAGCGCCGACGGCGATCTCGCCCCGCTGAGTGCATTGCACCGCGTGTGCCGTGAACACGGTGCGGTGCTCCTCGTCGACGAGGCCCACGGGATCGGCGTGCGCGGCGAGGGCGGTCGGGGGCTCGTCCACGAGGTCGGCCTCGCCGGTCAACCCGACGTCGTGGTGACGGCCACCCTGTCGAAATCCCTTGCCGCGCAGGGCGGTGCTGTGCTCGCCGACCGGCGCGTGCGCACCCATCTGATCGACACCGCCCGCACGTTCATCTTCGACACCGGACTCGCGCCCGCCGCCGTCGGCGCTGCCCGAGGTGCGCTCACCGTCCTTCGTCGCGAACCCGAACGCGCCGCCGCAGTGCTGGACCGCGCCCGCGACCTCGCCCGCGTCACCGGCGCGGCGGAACCCGAGTCCGCCGTCGTCTCCGTGATTCTCGGCGACCCGCAGGTCGCCTACGACGCGTCGATCGCATGCCGCGAGCGGGGGCTGCACGTCGGCTGTTTCCGTCCGCCGTCCGTACCCGAGGGCACGTCGCGGCTGCGGTTGACCGCTCGCGCTGACCTCACCGCAGCCGACATGGCGACCATCGCGTCGGTGCTGACCGAGGTGCTTTCGTCGGCGGTGCCTACCGGTGCCTCGTCGGCGGTGCCGACCGATGACTCGGCGGCGCGGGTATGAGCATCCTCTGCGTCACCGGAACGTCCACCGACGTCGGAAAGACCGTTGTCACCGCTGCGCTGGCGGCAGCGGCCCTTGCCCGAGGACTGTCGGTCGCGGTGTGCAAGCCCGCGCAGACCGGCGTCGGCGCCGACGAGGCGGGTGATCTCGCCGAGATCACCCGGCTGTCCGGGGTGGAGACCGTCGTCGAACTGGCCCGGTATCCCGAGCCGCTGGCTCCGGACACGGCCGCTCGTCGCGCGGGCCTTCCGTTGCTCGATCTCGACGCGGTTGTCGACGCGGTCCGTGATCTGGACGCCCGCCACGACCTGACGCTGGTCGAAGGTGCCGGGGGACTGCTGGTGCGTATCGGCGCAGGCGGATTCACCCTCGTCGATGTCGCCGCCGGACTGGACGCGCCGCTGGTGCTGGTCGCCGCCGCCGGACTCGGCACCCTCAACCACAGCGCGTTGACCGTTGCCGCCGCGCGTGAGGCGGGTGTCGCCTGCGCGGGCACGATCATCGGCGCCTGGCCGGCGGACCCGGACCTCGCGATGCGCTGCAACCTCGCCGACCTCCCCGACGTCACGGGGGTGCCACTGCTCGGTTCCGTCCCGGACGGTGCGGGTCGCCTGGACCGCGACGCATTCACCGCGGCGGCTCCGGGCTGGTTCGACGAGCTGCCGATGGAAGTCCCCGCTCGACAGTCCTCGGACATCCGGAGCCGTACCCGACCGGCAGGTGCTTGATCCCGTTCAGCCAGCCGGAGCGGAGGCGAACGGGATCGCCGAGCCGGGTGATGTCGGGCATCCTGTCGGCGATCGCGTTGAAGATCAGGTCGATCTCCATGCGGGCGAGGTTGGCGCCGAGGCAGTAGTGAGCGCCTGAGCCGCCGAACCCGAGGTGCGGGTTGGGGTCGCGGAGGATGTCGAATCGGGTCGGGTCCTCGAACACGTCCTCGTCGAAGTTGGCGGACGCATAGAACATCAGCACCCGGTCGCCTGCCTTGATCTGCTGCCCACCCAGCGTGGTGTCGGTGGTGGCGGTGCGCTGGAACGTCGTCACCGGGGTGGCCCACCGGACGATCTCGTCGGCAGCGGTCGCGGGGCGCTGACTCTTGAACAACTCCCACTGGTCGGGGTGGTCGAGGAAGGCGATCATGCCGTGGGTGATGGCGTTGCGGGTGGTCTCGTTGCCGGCGACCGCGAGGAGCAGCACGAAGAATCCGAACTCGTCGGGCGTGAGTTCGGTGCCGTCGGTGTCCGGCTGGATCAGGGTGGTCGCGATGTCGTCGGCGGGGCACCGGCGCCGGTCCTCGGCCATCCGGTATGCGTACCCGAGCATCTCGGCGGTGGCGGCGAGCGGGTCGACGTCGTACTCGGGGTCTTCGCCGCCGATCATCTCGTTCGACCAGTCGAACAGCTTTCCGCGGTCCTCCTGTGGAACGCCGATGAGCTCGGCGATGGCCTGCAACGGGAGCTCGCACGCGACCTGCGTCACGAAGTCGCCGCCGCCGGTGGCGGCGGCCTCGGCGACGATGTGCTCCGCGCGGGATCTCAGGGCCTCCCGCAGTCGTTCGATGGCGCGGGGGGTGAATCCGCGGGCGACGAGCTTGCGCAGCCGCGTGTGTTCGGGTGCGTCCTTGTTCAGCATGATCAGCCGCTGCATCTCGAAGTCGGTCTCGGAGATGTCGTCGTTGAGGCGGACCAGGGCGCCACCCAGCCAACTCGAGTAGGTGGCGCTGTCCCGGGACACCTCCCGGACGTCCTCGTGCCGGGTGACCACCCAGAATCCGCTGTCCTTGAAGCCGCCCACGTCTGGTGGTTGCGGGTTCCACCAGACGGGTGCGGTCCTGCGCATCGCTGCGAACCGTCCGTAGGGGACGCCGTCGGTGTAGGCGTCCGGGCTGGTGAAGTCGTAGGTCGGCTCCGGGTCGAAATGCGCGGCCGAGGACGTGCGCGCGGTGGTTTCGCGGGTGACCGTGCGTTCGCGGGGTTCGGTGCTCATGTCGTCGTTCCCTTCGGATCGGGCGCACACGCAAGGCTTCTGACGTACTGTGAGAGCCATCACATCATCTGTGGTTGGAGGTTCCGATGTCCACCAGTGAAATGATGGAGCTGCAGCGCACGATCGGGCACCTGCGTCACTGCGTGGGTTCGCTCCGGTCGCGCTATGGCGATGCCGCGCAGGTCCGCCGCCTGGCCAACGACATCGACCGGCTCGACATCGACGCCAAGGAGCTCGAGGAGTATCCGCCGCGCGAGGTGCCCGCCACCTCCGGTGAGCGGATCCAGGTGCCCGACACCCCGTACAGCGACGAGCTGTTCCGCGGAGTCGACGACGAGGGACTCGGCGGCCTGCACGAGGCTCGGTGAACGCACCGGCCCGATCGACCACGGGAGTCCGCGCGCCGGGGCGCGCGGAGATCACGGCGCGCACCCTGCGCACGGACCTGTGGTGGCGCCCGCCGCTGCTGACGACGCTCGGTCTCGCGGTGTTCGTCGTCTACGCGACGATTCGCTCCTTCGTGCGCACGGCGTACTGGGTGGACGAGTACCACTACCTGACGCCGTTCTACTCGCCGTGCGTCAGCGCGTCGTGCGTCCCCGGCTCCACCCACTTCGGGGTGTGGTTCGGTGAGCTGCCGATGTGGATCCCACTCGCGTTCCTGTCGCTGCCGTTCCTGCTCGGGTTCCGGCTCACCTGCTACTACTACCGCAAGGCCTACTACCGCTCGATCTGGCAGTCGCCGACCGCCTGCGCCGTCGCCGAGCCCCGCGCCCACTACACCGGCGAGACGCGGCTGCCGCTGATCCTGCAGAACTCGCACCGCTACTTCTTCTACGTCGCCCTGGTCGTCTCCGCGATCAACACCTACGACGCGGTGCTCGCATTTCACGGCAGCACAGGTGGATTCGGGTTCGGGCTCGGCAACGTGATCATCACGGCGAACGTGATCCTGCTGTGGGCGTACACGGTGTCCTGCCACTCCTGCCGACACGTGACGGGCGGCAGACTCAAGCACTTCTCCGCCCACCCGGTGAGGTACCGGCTCTGGACGTGGGTGAGCCGGCTCAACACCCGGCACATGCAGTTGGCGTGGACCACGCTCGGCACGCTGATGCTCACAGATTTCTACATCATGCTCGTCGCGAGCGGCACGATCTCGGACCTGCGATTCGTCAACTGAGCGTCAGCAGAGGGGAGCCCCGGTGGCGGAGGTCGAACGGCACGACTACGACGTCGTCGTCATCGGCGCGGGCGGCGCCGGCCTGCGCGCGGTGATCGAGGCACGGCAACGCGGGCTACGGGTCGCGGTGGTGTGCAAGTCGTTGTTCGGCAAGGCGCACACGGTGATGGCCGAGGGTGGCTGCGCGGCCGCTATGGGCAACGCCAACTCGAAGGACTCCTGGCAGGTGCACTTCCGGGACACCATGCGCGGCGGGAAGTTCCTCAACAACTGGCGGATGGCCGAGTTGCACGCCCGCGAGGCCCCGGACCGGGTGTGGGAACTCGAGACATACGGCGCCCTGTTCGACCGCACCGCCGACGGGCGTATCGCGCAACGCAACTTCGGTGGTCACACGTATCCGCGGCTCGCGCACGTCGGTGACCGCACCGGTCTGGAGCTGATCCGCACGATGCAGCAGAAGATCGTGTCGCTGCAGCAGGAGGACTTCGCCGAGACAGGTGACCACGAGGCGCGAATCAAGGTGTTCGCCGAATGCACGATCACGGAGTTGCTCCTCGACGACGGATCGGGCGGCGTTGGATCGGACGGCGCTGCCGTCGCGGGCGCTTTCGGGTACTGGCGGGAATCCGGCCGCTTCGTGGTGTTCGCCGCTCCGGCGGTGGTCCTGGCGACGGGCGGAATCGGCAAGTCCTACAAGGTGACGTCCAACTCGTGGGAGTACACCGGTGACGGCCACGCGCTGGCGCTGCGGGCGGGCGCGAAGCTGATCAACATGGAGTTCATCCAGTTCCATCCGACCGGGATGGTGTGGCCGCCGAGTGTGAAGGGGATCCTCGTCACCGAGGGTGTTCGCGGCGACGGCGGCGTCCTGAAGAACTCCGACGGCGCCCGGTTCATGTTCGAGTACATTCCCGCCGTCTTCAAGGGCCAGTACGCCGAGACCGAGGCTGAGGCGGACCAGTGGCTGAAGGACAACGACAGTGCTCGCCGCACCCCGGACCTGCTGCCCCGTGACGAGGTGGCCCGTGCGATCAACTCGGAGGTCAAGGCCGGGCGCGGAACCGAGCACGGCGGCGTCTACCTCGACATCGCGTCCCGGTTGCCCTCCGACGAGATCATGCGGCGCCTGCCGTCGATGCACCACCAGTTCCTCGAACTCGCCGACGTCGACATCACGAAGGAGCAGATGGAGGTCGGACCGACCTGCCACTACGTGATGGGTGGGATCGAAGTGGACCCGGACACCGGATCATCCTGTGTTCCAGGGCTTTTCGCGGCGGGTGAGTGCTCCGGTGGCATGCACGGTTCGAACCGGCTCGGTGGGAACTCGCTGTCGGATCTGCTCGTGTTCGGTCGTCGCGCCGGTCTCGGTGCCGCGACCTACGTCGAAACGCTCGGCGAACGTCCCGCCGTCACCCCCGGGGCGATCGACGCCGCGGCGGCGATGGCTCTCGCCCCGTTCGATCCGCCGACCGGCTCGGCGCCCGAGAACCCGTACGCCCTGCACATGGAGCTGCAGCAGGTGATGCACGACCTGGTCGGCATCATCCGGACGGACGTGGAGATCCGTTCGGCGCTGAGCGAACTGGAACGAATACGGCATCGCCTGGAATCCGTGGCGGTCGAGGGGCACCGGCAGTTCAATCCCGGCTGGCATCTGGCCGTCGACCTTCGCAACATGGTGCTCGTCAGCGAATGCGTCGCACGGGCGGCACTGATGCGTACTGAGAGCCGCGGCGGTCACACTCGCGACGACCATCCGGGCATGGACGCGAGCTGGCGGGGAACGCTGCTCGTATGCGGACTCGTCGGTGGGCCGGACGCCGGTGGCCGCGTCGTCCCGGACATCGACGTCACGTCGGAGCCTCAGGAGCCGATGCGTCCGGATCTCTTCGCGCTCTTCGATTTCGCGGAGGTCGTCAAGTACTACACAGATGCGGAGCTCGCGCAGCATCCCGGGGGAGCTGATGCGGAGCATCCGGGCGGGGCCGGCGAGGACCGTGCGGAGGGTCCGGGAGAGGCGGAGAGATGAGCTATCAGGCGTCCTTCCGGGTGTGGCGCGGCGACACCGACGGTGGTGACCTGCGCGACTACACCGTCGAGGTCAACGAGGGCGAGGTCGTGCTCGACATCGTGCACCGGTTGCAGGCGACTCAGGCGCCGGACCTCGCGGTGCGCTGGAACTGCAAGGCGGGTAAGTGCGGATCCTGTTCGGCGGAGGTCAACGGCAGGCCCCGGTTGATGTGCATGACCCGGATGTCGACCTTCGCCCCCGACGAGACCGTCACGATCACGCCGATGCGCGCGTTCCCGGTGATCCGCGATCTCGTAACCGACGTGTCCTTCAACTACGCCAAGGCGCGTGAGATCCAGTCGTTCACGCCGCCCCCTGACCTCGGCCCGGGCGAGTACCGGATGGCGCAGCAGGACGTGGAGCGCTCGCAGGAGTTCCGCAAGTGCATCGAGTGTTTCCTCTGCCAGAACACCTGCCATGTGGTGCGGGATCACGAGGAGAACAAGCCGGCGTTCGCGGGACCGCGCTTCCTGATGCGCATCGCGGAACTGGAGATGCATCCGCTCGACGTCGCGGACCGCCGCGACGTGGCGCAAACCGAGCACGGTCTTGGTTTGTGCAACATCACCAAGTGCTGCACCGAGGTCTGCCCGGAGGGCATCCACATCACCGACAACGCCCTCATTCCGATGAAGGAACGAGTCGCGGACCGCCGCTACGATCCGCTGGTGTGGTTGGGCAACAAGCTGTTTCGCCGCGGCGAACACTGATTTCGGTATCCCGCCGGATTGACCGGGTGGAAATCGGCCCGCCGGCCGCCTTCTGCAAGTACTGTGATCGCAGTCACACAGGCTCGAGGAGGGTGCAATGCAGGCGAAGTCGCTGGTCGCGGGGGTTGTGAGTGCCGTATTCCTGGGCGCGACGGTGTGGGGTGCATCCATGCTCGTGTCCAGCGGCGTCACGCAGCCCGTATTCCATCACGCTCCCGCTCCCGCTGCGGTCGCGGCCGAGTTGGGTCGCTGACGCCGCTGTATTGCGGTCCGGCTCACCGAGGGGGCGTGTCGAGGATCTCGGTACGCAGTTCGATGTCGAGCGACGTGCGTACCAATGCTGCGGCGAGCGGTGCGACGTCGCCTCGTGATGCGAGTGCAGCGAGGTCGGCCGGTTCGGTCGGGAGTCCGAGATCGTCTGCCGAGCGTAGGGCGCGTTCGTCCAGGTAGGGACGGACCCACGGCCACACGTCCTGCGCCTCTCGCAGGAAGATGGACGCCCCGACCTCGCCTATTCCGGTGAACTCGGTGAGTAGCGCGGTGGCCGCCCCGATGTCGCCGTCGGATCGCTCGGCCAGCTTCCGGAGGTCGCCTCGATATCGATCGCGGACCGTCTCGCCAATCTCCCGCAGCCGTGTGGCGGTGCTCTCGTCGTACCGTCGGTAGTGTGCGCGGCCCAGGGCGGCAATGATGGAGCGGCGGTCGGCCGTCGCGGCTGCGTCCGGTGTGCGGATGCCTGCGTGGAACAACTCGCGAGCGGCGCGCACCGCGAGATCGGCCGAGATCCGGGTGCTGAGAAGTAGTGCGAGCACGAGGAGTTGAAACAAGGGCATCGGTCGGTTCCGCAGCGTGATGTCCGCTTCCGCCGCATAGGTCGTGCCCGCGCGGTCGACGAGTCGTGATGCGACCTCGGCCGTGCTGTTGTTCATTCTCCGGGCGGTACCCGTCCCGACGTGCCGGTAAACCTGTCGCCGCTCACCAGCGGGATTCGTCTCCCATGCGCAATGAAGCATTGCCGCAATGCAATGTAGTAGATATGCTATGAAACATCGCAAATCGATGATGGGGAGGCATTCATGAGATCGATAGAGGATGTGGTCATCGACGTCGACGCGTTGCGCATGCGGTACGACGACGTCGACGTTCTCGCGGGGGTGACGTTTCGGGCCCGCCGCGGCGAGGTGCTGGTGATGCTCGGTCCCAACGGTGCGGGCAAGACCACGACAATCGAGGTGCTCGAGGGTTTCCGCGAGCCCTCCGCGGGCAGCGTCGCGGTCCTGGGGGCAGATCCGGCGCACGGCGACGAGAACTGGCGAGCCGGGATTGGGGTGGTCCTGCAGTCGTGGCGCGATCACGCCCGGTGGCGGGTGCGGGAACTGCTCGACCACATCGCCGCCTACTACCGGCCGTATCTCGACGGACGACACCGGAAACCCTGGGGGACGGACGAACTCCTCGGTCTCGTCGGGCTCGAGGACCACGCGGGCGCGCGGATCTCGACGCTCTCGGGCGGGCAGCGGCGCAGGCTCGACGTGGCGATCGGGGTGGTGGGCCGGCCCGAGGTGCTGTTCATGGACGAGCCGACCGCGGGCTTCGACCCTGCGGCGCGCCGCGACTTCCACGACCTCGTCCACCGGCTGGCGGACCTCGAGGACACGACCGTGCTGCTCACAACGCACGACCTCGACGAGGCCGCGAAGCTTGCCGATCGGATCCTGATCCTCGCGGGAGGGCGCATCGTCGCGAACGGCACGCCGGACGAACTGGCCCGCGCGGTCGCCGGTGAGTCGGAGGTGCGGTGGACGGTGAACGGGCAACGGTACGTGCACACCACCACCGAGTCCACGAAGTTCGTACACGAGTTGTTCACGCAGTACGGCGACGGCATCGGGGAGTTGGAGGTGCACCGTGCCTCCCTGGAGGACACCTACATGGCGCTGGTCCGGCGACACGAGTCCGACGACCCTGCCGTCGATGCGGCGGCCCGTCTCGGCGAAGCCGGTTCCGTTCTGCTCGAGGAGGTTTCGTGATGAATGCCACTGTTCATGCCGCGAGAGTGGGGCTGACCCGCGGCCGGATCGAGCTCCGTCAACTCTTCACCGCGGCGCCCGATCTGATCGGACAGTTCCTGACCCCGGCGATCTCACTGGTCGTGCTGTACCTGCTCCGCAACCGTGAGTACGCCGGCGGCGATCTGTCGATCGCGGAACTCGCACTGCCCGGGCTCATCGGTTCGATCGTCGTGTTCAACGGGTTGTTCGCGATCACGAACGTGCTGGTGCTCGACCGCGAGGACGGGACGTTGTTGCGCGCGAAGGCTGTTCCCGGCGGGATGACAGGTTACTTCGTCGGGAAGGTCGTGGCCGGCGCAGGATCGGTGCTGGTCCAGGTCGTGGTCGTCCTGCTCGTCGGAATGGCGGTGATCGGTGGTTCGTCGTTGGAGGGTCTCGGTGCGTGGGTGACGTTCGCGTGGGTGCTGGTGCTCAGCCTGCTCGCCGCGTTGCCGATCGGCGCGATCCTCGGAGCCGTGCTCGACGGTCCACGGGCCACGTTCCTGCTGACGATGCCGCTGATGGGGCTCGTCGCGATTTCGGGCATCTTCTACCCGCTCACCTCGCTGCCCGGATGGTTGCAGGGGGTCGCGCAGGTGTTCCCGATGTACTGGAGCGGTCTCGGTATGCGATCGGCGCTGCTGCCGCCCGAGGCCGAGGCAGTCGAGATCGGGGAGTCCTGGCGGCACCTGGAGACGGCGGCGGTGCTGGGCGCCTGGGCGTTGGTCGGTGTTCTGGTCGCGCCGGTAGTGTTGCGGCGCATGGCACGTCACGAATCGGGATCCAGCATGGCAGCGCGCCGGGAGAAGGCGATGCAGCGTGCCTTCTGAGGTCATCTACAACCGCATCGCGATGCTTCGTGCCGAACGCGGGCTGTCGCGGCGGGAGCTGGCGGATGCGCTCGGCGTGCACTACCAGACCGTCGGTTACCTCGAACGTGGTGAGTACAGCCCCAGCCTGCACCTGGCGTTGCGGATCGCGGCGTACTTCGACGTCGCGGTCGAAGTGGTGTTCTCCACCGAGCCGTTCCCGAGGCTCGGCTCGGGCACGGCGACGGCATAGCCGACATTCGGACCTGTGCGCGCCTTTGGTAGTTCCCGCTACCAAAAGCGCGCACGGGTGCGTCAGCGCGTCAGTACCTTTCGGGCGAACTCGTTCGCCTCGGGCTCGGACGCGAGCATCGTTTCCAGGTGACCCTGCGGGTAGGTGCGGAAGGTGAACTTCTGACCGGCCAGTGCAAGGTCCGCGACCAGCTTGAACGTCAGCGGCGACGGCACGATCGTGTCGAACAGCCCCTGCCCGACGAACAGTGGTCGGTCGTAGCCTCGGACCGGGACGGCGAGCATCTCCCGCAGCTCTCGCAGCAGTGGCTCGTCCACCTGGCGGGAGAACAGTTCGCCGATGGAGGTGGACCCGATCGTGTCGGCGGCCTCCGCGTAGCAGAGTTCCTCCACCTGGGTGAGCACCGCCTTGCCCCGGTCGCTCAGGTACGAGTCCACGTCGACGCCGGGATCCGTCGCACGTAGCCCCGCCAGTGCGTAGGCGATGAAGACGGTCGTGCCCTCCAGTGGCAGGGGTGGGAACAACGGCCCGCCCAGCGCAGCGAGATTCTCGATGTTCGACGGCACCCCCAGCGCGATCGTGCCGCGGTAGTCCAGTTCGGGCGCATGGGTTTCGGCGAGGGTGGCGGCCACCATCGCGGCCAGCCCGCCCTGCGACTGGCCGAGGGTGATCCAGCGGTCCGACAGGCTCGGCTCGACGGCCCGCGCCGCACGGACCATGTCGATCACCGCATGCGCTTCCGAGCGGCCGTCGAGGTACGGGTGCAGCCCGTCGGTGCCGAGCCCGACGTAGTCCGTCGCGACGATCGCGTAGCCCTGGGAGAGCCAGCGTCCCAGGTAGGGTCCACCGATCCTGCCCGAGACGGTCGGTGCGCACGAGTCGGCGATCCCGACCGCGCCGTGCGCCCACGAGATCACCGGCCAGCCTCCGGGCGGCGGTTCGCCGGACGGCACGAACACCGCGCCGGTGGACAGCGCCGGCCTGTCGTGCGGGCCCAGGGTGCGGTAGCTGATCGCCGTCCCGGAGGCCGAGCCGGGGATCAGGTGTTCGGGGGGCAACGGCCGGGTGGCGGTCACGGTCCCGGGAGTGACGGGCTGCGCGGCGGCGGGAACGGCGACCGCGACCGGCAGCGCGAGCGCTGCGGCGGCAGTGGCTGTGGCGGCCAGACGCGCGAGCATGTGACCAGTGTGCGCAGTGATGTGGCCTGCGGTCGGGTGTGTGGGCAACCACGGCGTAACGATCCGGCGTCGGAGTGTGCACTGTTGTGCAGGGTGCGCGTCCGGGCGGAAGCTTGATTCCGGGGCCGAAGGATGGGAGCGGAGCGGGACATGGACACCACGACCACCGAGATCGCGCCCGACATCTACCGGTTCTCGACGTATTTCGACGCCGCGAACCTGGTGATGAACCAATACCTCGTCGACGGCGACGAACCGCTCCTGTTCCACCTGGGCTACCGCGCGCTCTTCCCGACCGTCTCGGCCGCGGTCGGTCGGGTGGTGCCGCTCGACCGACTGCGCTGGCTCGCGTTCGGCCACGTCGAGGCCGACGAGTGCGGGTCGATGGCGTCGTGGCTCGCCGCGGCTCCGAACGCGGAGGTGGCGCACGGTGCGCTGGCCTGCTTCGTCCAGGTCGGCGACCTCGCCGACCGGCCGCCCCGGCCACTGCAGGACGGTGAGGTGATGGAGCTGGGTGAGCGCCGAGTGCGGCAGATCGACACCCCGCACGTGCCCCACGGCTGGGACGCCTGCCTGATGTTCGAGGAATCGACCTCGACGCTGCTCTGCGGCGATCTGTTCACGGCCTTCGGGCGACAGGCCGCGGTGACGGACGCGGATGTGGTCGGCCCGGCGCTGCAGGCGGAGGAGATGGGCAACCCGACCGCACTGACCCCGACGCTGGCCCCCACCCTGCGGGCGCTCGCCGACCTCGGGCCACGCACGCTCGGACTGATGCACGGCCCGGCGTACACCGGCGACTGTGGCGCCGCCCTGCACGACCTCGCTGCCGCATACGGGGAACGATTCGACGCGGAGTGCGAGCGGCTCGGTCGGGACTGACGGAGCGAGCCGGGTCGGCGGTGTGGGGCGACACGCGACGGCACCCGTCAGTGCTTGCGCACCACTCGTTCGCCCACGCCCGGCTTCCAGATGGTCACGTCCATGTGCCCGTCCCGGACCTCGACGGCCGAGGCGCTCAGGATGTCGGCTGCGTAGAAGGGGCGGAACACCTCGCCGCGCAGGTCGAGTCCCGTCTCCTCGAGCAGGAACTCCGCGTATCGCTCGTGCAACGCGGCGTCCTGTACGTCGTGTACGCGCCCCCACAGCTTGACGTCACCGTCGCCGACCATGGAGTCGACCGTCGCGGTGTGCAGGCAGAAGCGTGGATCGCGATCGAGATCACGGAACTTCGTGGTGCCGGGCATCCCGCCGATCCACAGCTCGCCCTCGAACACGCGCGGCTCGAGGGGGCTGATCCGTGGAAACCCGTCGGTGCGCAGCGTCGCGATCAGGCACAGGTTTCCCGTCGCAGTGAGGCGCCGACGGAAGACGGGTGCGATGATCGGTGCGTCCGTGTCGAACTCGGACCAGGTGGTCATCGACGCCTTCTCGACATGAACCCAGTCTGCGCCCGTGACGCCCGACCTGCTCGGTGACCGATGAGTTCACCTCGCTCCGGCAGTCTGCCCTGTCGGAGTCGTGACGTCGGACGAGAGGAGATCAGCATGGTGATCGTCGCCGGACACATCGTCGTTCGCCCGGAGGACCGGGACCGCTACCTCGACAGCTGCGCGCCGGTCGTCGAGCAGGCCCGCGCGGCAACCGGGTGCCTGGACTTCGCGATCGCCGCTGACCTCGTGGACGCCGGCAGGATCAACGTCTTCGAGAAGTGGGAATCGGTGTCCGCGGTCGAGAAGTTCCGTGGTTCCGGGCCGGGCGACGATCAGGGCGCGATGATCGTGTCGGCGTCCGTCGCCGAGTACGACGTCACCGGGGAACGCTCACTGACCTGACGCGGCGTGCAGGTTCCGCGCGGTGGCCGACACGGGCACCGCGTCGGCGTCCGGTTCGGTGCCCAGCAGTCGATCCGCGGTGCCGCTCGTGGTCACCGTGAACCAGTAGTGCTCGTTCCGGTAGTGATGATGGCGGTGGTGCCGCCACACCGACCGGTAGGTGGCGGACTTCGGCTTGTAGTCGGTGTGGATGAGGAAGTGGGTCCACTCGTACACCATCCCGAGGGCGCTCACGGTGAGCAGGAAGGTGAGCCCGAGTCCGATCCTCGGGAAGGCGAGCACCGCGATCGCCACCAGCACCGGCAGTAGCCACAGCAGGGTCTGCCAGGGAATGAAGATCAGCGGCACGGCACGCGGATCGGCATGGTGCGCACGGTGTTTGCGGGCGAGCAGTGAATCCACGGTCATGCCGACGACGTGACGTGGCCGCCAGTGCAGGATCACCACGTGGATCACCCACTCCACGAACGGGAACACCGCGAGCGCGATCACGGGCACGAGTGCGTCCGTCCACTGCCAGTCGCCGACCAGTGCCCGGCCGACGAGCGCGCCGACGAACACGGCGCCGATCAGCCAGGGCGACGGATGACGACGGAACTCGGCGGCCATCGAGGGCAGGTCCACCGACCGCCGGCGCTCGGTTGTGCTCATGTGTCCTCCCGGGAGTCGAACAGGTCGAGTGCCGCCGTGACCGCGGCCGTGCCGAGGCCGAGCAGTGTCGCCGCGACGGCTTCGGCTGCTGTGGGGTCGTGCGCGGTGACGGCATTCGCGAGTTCCGCGTACATGTCGGCGCGGCCCACCTCCGCGACCATGACGGCCGCGAGGGCCGTCATGGTGGGCTCGTAGGCGCTCCGGAGGCTGTTGAAGATCAGCCGGAACGCGATCGAATCGGCGGCGTCGACCAGGTGTTCCCAGAAGGCGAGCGCCGCGATCTGGAGTTCGACGGGATCCTCGCTCCCCGTCAGTCGCTCCGCCGCCGTGCCGAGCAGTCGTAGTGCGTCGTCGGATGCTCGCGCCGCCGCCAGTCCGGCCACCTGGACGCCGATCATCCGGCGCGCTTCGAGGACGCTGCGCACGACCGCCGGGTCGGGGACACCTCCGCGAATCAGCAAGTGGGGGAGCAACTCCGGGCCGCCGGACCGGAGGTAGTCGCGGACCGAGGTCGGCTCGCCCTGGCGGACCTCGACCAGGCCCGCCTGGGTGAGCTTCTGGATCGCCTCGCGCACCGCGGGCCGTGACACCCCGAACGCCTCCGCGAGGTTCCGTTCGCTCGGCAGTGCGTCGCCCGCCGCGAGGTCGCCGGCCAGCACGCGGGTGCTGATCTGGTCGAACACCGCGGCGGAGGCGGTGGTGCGGGTGATCGGCTCGAACATGCGCCCACCCTAGAACCCTATTGGTCAGAGGTCAACTGGTCAGACCAGTTGGTTCGACCGACCGCGAAGAGCTCGGGCAGTCGAGCTCAGTTGGTGGAGTGCGCGCTCAGTCTGCTGCGAACGCCGTCGACGAACAGCCCGAGCCCGTAGGTGAACCGGGCCGTGCCGCTGACGCTGTCGTACAGCGGCGACGCTTCCTCGGTGAGTGCGCCGTGGCTGTCCATCTGCATGCGGGACTGCTCGTCCATGGTCTGTCCGAGGATGTAGAACAGCAGCGTGTCCGCGGCGAACTCCGCCTCGTCGGCGGGCAGGCCGGCGTCGGCGCAGGCTGCCGCGAGGGTGTCGCGGGCGTCGTTGGTTGCGAGCCGCGCGGAGTACGACGCCGATGCGAGTTCGGCGCCGTCCCGATGGGCGAGCAGGGCGTCACGGATGCGGTGTGCGAGGGCGTCGAGTCGCTCGTCCCATCGCGACGCCGCTACCGGACCGGACACCCCGCCGAGCATCTCGTCGGTGATCGCGGCCAGCAGCGTCTGCTTGTTGGGGAAGTGCCAGTACAGCGCCCCCGGCTGCACCCCGAGTGAGGTGGCCAGCCTGCGCATCGTCAGGTCGCCGAGTCCGTACTCGTCGAGGATGGCGATCGCTCCGGCCAGGACGTCGGCTCGACGCAGTTGCACGGTGGCTCCCTTGCTTCGGTGGTTGACACCATTTCACCACGACCTTAACCTGAACGCCGTTCAACTTGTACGGTGTTCAAGTTCGCTGAGGCAACGATCTCGCGATCCGCGCACCTGCCGGAATCCGAAGGAGCTGCTCGTGACCCAGGCACCCGTCCGCACCGACATCCTCGCGATCGCGCGGGACCAGGTCCTCGACCGTGGCGAGGGACTGACCCAGGACCAGACGCTGCAGGTGCTGCAGCTGCCCGACGACCGACTCGAGGACCTCCTCGCCCTCGCGCACGACGTGCGCATGAAGTGGTGCGGCCCCGAGGTCGAGGTCGAGGGGATCATCTCCCTCAAGACCGGTGGCTGCCCCGAGGACTGCCACTTCTGCTCGCAGTCCGGCTTGTTCCAGTCGCCGGTCCGCGCGGCCTGGCTGGACATCCCGAGCCTCGTCGAAGCCGCCAAGCAGACCGCGAAGACCGGCGCCACCGAGTTCTGCATCGTCGCCGCCGTCCGCGGACCCGACGAGCGGTTGATGGCGCAGGTCGCCGCCGGCGTCGAGGCCATTCGGAACGAGGTCGACATCCAGGTCGCGTGTTCGCTCGGCATGCTGAACCAGGAACAGGTCGACCAGCTCGCCGCGATGGGAGTGCACCGCTACAACCACAACCTCGAGACGTCGAAGTCGTACTTCCCGAACGTGGTCACCACGCACTCCTGGGAGGAGCGCTGGGACACCCTCCGCATGGTCCGCGAGGCCGGTATGGAGGTCTGCTGCGGCGGCATCCTCGGTATGGGCGAGACCCTCGAGCAGCGTGCCGAGTTCGCCGCGAACCTTGCCGAACTCGAGCCCGACGAGGTCCCGCTCAACTTCCTGAACCCGCGTCCCGGCACCCCGTTCGGTGATCTCGACGTGCTCCCCGCCGCGGACGCGCTGCGTGCCGTTGCCGCTTTCCGCCTCGCGCTGCCGCGCACCATGCTCCGCTTCGCAGGCGGCCGTGAGATCACCCTCGGCGACCTCGGTGCCAAGCAGGGCATCCTCGGCGGCATCAACGCGGTCATCGTCGGCAACTACCTGACCACCCTCGGTCGGCCCGCCGAATCCGATCTGGACCTGCTCGGCGAGCTGCAGATGCCGATCAAGGCGCTCAACGAGACGATCTGACGTGTCGACGATCGACGAGGCGGAGCGCTACAACCCGTACACGGGCCGACGGATCGTCGACGGTGTAGACGATCCGATCCCCGCGGCCGCCGCGCTCGGACTGGAGCCGCCGCGCTTCTGCGAGCACTGCGGTCGCCGGATGATCGTGCAGGTCAGTCCCGACGGCTGGTGGGCCAAGTGCTCACGACACGGAGTCAGTGACTCCACCGCGCTCGAGTTTCGCTGATCCCGGGGCCGGGCGCCCGGGTTGCATCGTCATGGCAGCAGGATCGTCTTCCCGATCGTCGTGCGCGCTTCGATGGCCGCATGGGCTGCGGCAGCGTCGTCGAGGGCGAACGACTGACCGATCGTCGGCCGGATGATTCCTCGGGCGGCGAGGTCGAGGGCATCTTCGACGAGGGCGAACATTGCGGCGGGGGTCGGACCGACGGCGGACAGCGGGATCACCGTCACCCCCGCGCCGGCCGCGGTGGCAGGGTCGATGGTGCTCCAGGTCCCTCCCGCCGCGCCGTGTTGCACGTATCGGCCACCGGATCGGACGAGGCCGAAGAGGTGCGCCGTCGTGTCGGCGCCGATCCCGTCGAAGACGACGTCGACGCCGTCGGGGGCCGCACCGCGAACGCGGGTGCTCCACTCGCGGTCGCGGTAGTTGATCGTCGTGTCCACGCCGAGGCTGCGGGCGTGGTCGAGTTTTGCGTCGCTTCCGGCGAGCCCGATGGTGCGCGCGCCCGCGGCCTTCGCGAGCTGGACGAGGATGCCTCCCACACCGCCGGCCGCGGCGGTGACGACCACCGTGTCGCCGGTTCGGACACCGGCCGCTCGGTGCAGTCCGACGGCCGTCCGGCCGTCGGCGAGCAGTGCCGCTGCCTCGGGATACCCGAGCGGATCGGGTATGTGGTGCAGGTCGGTGGTCTGGGCGAGGGCAAGGGCGGCGTAGCCGCCTGCACCGCCGGTTGTGGCCACGACGCGTGCGCCGATCCAGTCCGTGTCCACGTCCGGCCCGGCGCGATCGACGACCCCGCTGACGCCGTTTCCCAGGATCGTGGGGAACGCCATGCGTGGGGCCACCGGGCTGCCGGCTCGGATCATGGTGTCGATGAAGGTGATCGCCGCGGCCTCGGTCGCGATGCGTACCTCGCCGGGACCCGGCTCGGGGTCGGGCAGCGTGGCGGGGTGCAGGACGTCCGGGGCGCCCGGCCGGTCTGCGATGACGGCTCTCATGTCGCGGTCCTCGATTCTCGATCGGGTGTGTCGATCACGGCGGGTTGTCCGCGAGGGAAACCGTGACGACGACGGTGCCGAAGCGGCGCCGACGGCTACCTGACGACGGCGCTCGCCGCTGCTCGTGGCGCCCCGACGACGAAAGGGTGGGATATCCGACGGGCTCGTGCCGCCGTCATTCCGGGGGCTGGTGCAGGCCGAAGGGCGAGCCCTGGTCGTCCTTGCAGAAGGCGAAGCGGCCGAAGCGCTCGACCGTGTCGGCGTCGTCGCCTGCGTCGAGGGGCACGATCTCGCCGCCCAGGGCGGCGACCTGTTCGAGCGCGGCATCCAGATCTTCCACTGCGAAGAACACGTAGGGACCGGCGCCCGCGTCCCCCGGATGCATCCCGCCGGGGACGTCGGGTGTCGTGATCGCCCAGCCCGCTCCCGACGGGCCGGGCTCGAACCTCCAGCCGAAGAGCGCTTCGTAGAAGGCTCGACCTCGCTGAGCATCCGCGACGCCGAGCTCGAAGAATGTCACTGCACCAGGAGTGATCTTCATGGTGTCGAACCTACGCCCGCGCCCGGCCCGGGGCTTGGACGAGCGAGGTGCGGTTTGTCGGCACTCTGCGGTCGTCGTGCCGGGATCGGTCGACGAGAACCGCGGGACCGGCCTGCCTGCCGAGCGGGACAGGTGCCGAATAAGCTGGTTGCTCATGACCGCCGACACCGCGCAGCCGACGCAGACGAGGCCGAAGGCCGACCGCGTGGAGGTCCGCTTCGCAGCCCGGGTGGTCGTCGGCGTCACCGCGCTGAGCGCGGTCGCGGGGATCGTGTGGGGTCTGCTCGCGCCCGCACAGCACTTCCTCGTCGTGTCGGGTGGGGGAGCGGTGTCACTGACCGGCGAGAGCATCCACCAGTTCGACGCGATGGCGTTGTTCGTCTGTTTCGGGCTGGTCGTCGGGGTGCTGTCGGCGGTGGCGGTGTGGGCGCGCCGCGAGCTGCGCGGCGTAGTCCAGTTCGCCGGCCTGCTGGTCGGGTCGCTGGTGGGGGCGGCCGCAGCGGCCGTCGTCGGGGAAGGCGTCGTGGGGATTCGATACCCGAGCCTCGACGACCTCGAACTCGGGCAGATCGTCGCGGCACCGCCGGGGATCGGCACGCTCGTGGCGCTGATCGCACAGCCGCTCGCCGCGGCGGTGGTGTACGCGGCGCTCGTGTCGTTCAGTCCGGACCCGAATCTGGGGCGTCCTGCCGACTCGTCCGGATGACCACGACCGGTGCTCACGCCACAGGGTCGGCGACGCCGCCTCCCTCGAATGTCGCCGACGGGCCGTCGGCCGTCGCCGAGGATCGTCCGTCCGAGTGGACGGAGGTGCCGGTGACTTCCGGAGCCCCTGGTGGTTGGACGCCTGTCGGAAGGCCGAGCCGCCCCTTCGTGGCCACCGTGACGGCGACGGCGAACAGTCCGAAGCCGATGATCAACGCGAGATAGAGTTTCTGCACGCCGAACGACGTGGTCTCGCCGAGCGCAGGAAACATCGGGAACAGCACGACGTTCGGGAACGCGTCCATCGAGGCGTGCAGGACCACCGCGATGAGAATGCTGCCACCGGTGTGGTTCGACGCCCACGTGTACTGGAACGACGCGAGCACCAGGAACAGGCTGTAGCACAGCACGTTCTGCACGTTCAGCACGCTCCAGTTGTTGCTGAACCAGATCGGCGCGTGCCAGCAGGTCCACAGCAGTCCCATGACCACGGTGGCGACGAGCGGCACGAATCGCTGCTGCAGCCGGGGGAGAGCGAAACCTCGCCATCCGAGTTCCTCGCCGAGTGGTCCGCCCACGAGCAGGGTGGGGTACAGCAGGAAGGGCAGGTAGTCGGTGAGTGAGCGATCCAGCCCCTCTGTCGTGATGCTGGACGCCACGCCCGGCATCAGCAGGCATCCGATGGTCGCCGTGACGGGAAAACCGAGGAGTGCGAACGCCCACCAGCGGAAACCCACGCGCCACATCACGATTCGTTTGAGGAACGCGATGAGCGCACCCTCGCCTTCTGTGACGCCGATGACGATCACCGCCGCGACCGCGGGTCCGAATGTGCCGATGCCGATCGTCGCCATGAACGGCCACGTCGCATGGAATCCGAACCAGCCGCTGCCGTCCTGTGACAGCACGAACTGCGACCACACCAGCCACGAGAGGCCGTATGCGATCACGAAGAACGACACGAGGGGGTGCCGGGCGACGATGCCGGCGAGGCGCCCGCGGGAATCCGATTCGACAGCCACCATTGCGCACTCCACGGTCGGGGCGTTTGCGGAAGGTCGATCAGTCGAGAATCGTACGCCGTCATCGGCGTGCGTGAGAGTCGTTCAGGATCGGTGCGCCTTCCTGACGGTGGTTCGCTCCGAAGGTGATCGGCGCGAAGTCCGGGTTCTGGCTTCCGATCCGTCGGTCAGCTCGGGGGACGAAGCGCGGCGAACTCGTCGGTGACGCGCAGGCGCGACTCGGCGAATCGGTAGAGCGCGGGCGGGCGGCCTCCGAAGCGTCCCGGCGGTGCGGTGGCACCGGTCGCGACGAGGACTCCGCGACGCCCGAGCACCCTCTGCAGGTTCGTCGCGTCGACCTGGTAACCCAGTGCAGCACAATAGATTTCGCGCAGCGTGGACATGGCGAACTCGGTCGGAGCGAGGGCGAAGGCGATGTTCGTGTACGAGAGCTTCGAGGCGAGTCGCGTGCGGGCGTGGGTGAGCACCACCCCGTGGTCGAAGGCGGTCCGGGGAAGCGCGGAGACAGGGTGCCACGCGGTGTCGTCCGGCAGGACGGGGTCCGCGCCCAGCGGGACCAGTCCGAGGAACGTCGACGCGATCACCCGCGCTCCCGGAACGCGCTGCGGGTCCGAGAACACGGACAGCTGCTCGAGATGCGCGACCTCGCGGACGTCGACCTTCTCGGTGAGCTGCCGGCGTGCCGAGGTGGGCAGATCCTCGTCGGGGCGGAGGAGGCCGCCCGGCAGTGACCAGGCGCCGAGCTCCGGCTCCTGTGCCCGCTGCCACAGCAGGACGCACAGCTCCGGCATGTCCTCGATCTTGCGAACCTGGAACACCGCGGTGAGCACTTCGTGACGAGTGTTACCATTGGGCACGTTTTCGATCCTAAGTCGAAAACCCCCGAACAGGAAATCCGGGCACAGCCCGCCCGGGTTGCAGCCAGTAAGGAGCAAGCCCATGACCACGACCGAGTGGGCGGGAGCCGCCGAGATCGTCGACGGCCCCGGTGGCTACACCGGTGTCGAGGGGACACCCGAGTGGGCCGAGGAGGTCCGCCGGCTCGCTCGCGCGCAGAACGCGACGATCCTCGCGCACAACTACCAGCTCCCGGCGATCCAGGACGTGGCCGACCACGTCGGCGACTCCCTCGCGCTCTCCCGCATCGCGGCCGAGGCGCAGGAGGAGACCATCATCTTCTGCGGCGTGCACTTCATGGCCGAGACCGCGAAGATCCTCAGCCCCGAGAAGAAGGTGCTGATCCCGGACGAGCGGGCCGGTTGCTCGCTCGCGGACTCGATCACCGCCGATCAGCTGCGCGAGTGGAAGGCCGAGTACCCCGACGCCGTCGTCGTGTCGTATGTGAACACGACCGCCGAGGTGAAGGGCCTGACCGACATCTGCTGCACGTCCTCGAACGCCGTCGACGTCGTTGCCTCCATCGACCCCGAGCGCGAGGTGCTCTTCCTTCCGGACCAGTTCCTCGGCGCCCACGTCAAGCGGGTGACCGGGCGCGCGAACATGCACATCTGGGCGGGTGAGTGCCACGTCCACGCCGGCATCAACGGCGACGAGCTCACAGCGCAGGCCAAGGCGCACCCGGACGCCGAGCTGTTCGTGCACCCGGAGTGCGGCTGCGCGACGTCCGCGCTGTACCTGGCGGGCGAGGGCTTCGTCCCCGAGGACAAGGTGAAGATCCTCTCGACCGGCGGCATGCTCGACGCCGCGCGCGCGACCGGCGCCAAGCAGGTTCTCGTCGCGACCGAGATCGGGATGCTGCACCAGCTCCGCAAGGCCGCACCCGAGGTGGACTTCCAGGCCGTCAACGACCGCGCCTCCTGCCCGTACATGAAGATGATCACCCCCGCCGCCCTGCTGCGTTGCCTGCAGGAGGGCAAGGACGAGGTGCACGTCGACGCGGCCGTCGGTGAGCGTGCGCGCAAGTCCGTGCAGCGGATGATCGAGATCGGCAACCCGGGCGGCGGCGAGTAGTGACCGGTCCCGTGCCGGCCTCCACCTGGGAGGCGCACGCCGACCTCGTGGTGGTCGGCGGCGGGGTCGCGGGACTGACCGCGGCCCGCACCGCCACCCGCGCCGGACTGCGAGTGCTCACCGTCAGCAAGGGTGGGCCCACGGACACGGCCACCGTGTACGCCCAGGGCGGCATCGCGGTCAGCTCCGGCTACGACGTCGACGCGCACGTCGCGGACACCCTCGCCGCGGGCGGGGGCCTGTGCGACGAGCAGGCGGTCCGGTCCATCGTGGCCGCGGGTGCGGACGCTGTGACCGCGCTCGCGGACCTCGGTGCCGTGTTCGACCGCGGCCGCGACGGCCGGGTGTCCCGCACCCGCGAGGGTGGGCACAGTGCGCGACGCATCATCCACGCGGGCGGCGACGCGACCGGGGCCGAGGTGCAGCGCGCGTTGAACGCCGCGGGCATGCCGGTGCTGTTCGGTGCCGCCGCGGCGCGGGTGGTGACAGACGCGAACGGTGTGGCCGGCCTGATCGTGTTGTCCGACAGGGGCATCGGCATCGTCCACGCTCCGACCGTCCTGCTCGCGACCGGCGGGCTCGGACAGCTGTACTCGTGCAGCACCAATCCGCCCGGGGCGACCGCCGACGGCATCGCGCTCGCCCTCGACGCCGGGGCAACGGTCGCGGACCTCGAGTTCGTCCAGTTCCACCCGACGGTGCTGTTCGCGGCGGACGGCGTCGGTCGCCGCCCGCTGATCTCCGAAGCGGTGCGCGGGGAGGGCGCGGTTCTCGTGGATTCCCACGGGAACTCGGTCACCTCCCGCGTCCACCCGATGGGCGATCTGGCACCACGGGACGTGGTGTCGAAGGCGATCGCGGCTCGGCTGCGCGCCCTCGGCGAGGACCACGTGTACCTCGACGCCCGCGGCATCGACGGGTTCTCCGCGCGGTTCCCGACGATCACGGCCTCCTGCCTGGCCGTCGGCATCGACCCGGTGGCCGATCTGATCCCCGTCGCGCCCGCCGCCCACTACTCGTGCGGTGGTGTCGTCACCGACGCGCACGGGCGGACTGCGGTGTCCGGGCTCCTCGCCGCGGGTGAGGTCGCGCGTACCGGACTGCACGGTGCCAACCGGCTGGCGTCGAACAGCCTGCTGGAGGGACTTGTTGTCGGGGAGCGTGCCGGCCTCGCCGCCGTCGAGCGTTCCGGGACGGCCACGCAGGTTCGCGACGCGGACCTGCCCGAGGCCGCATGGATCTCGCGGGAATCGGTGCAGGAGAACATGACCGCGCACGCGTCGGTGGTGCGCGACGGCGGCGGACTGTCCGCGGCCGAGGTGGTGCTGGGCGACACGACCGCGATCACACCCAGCACCGTCACCGAACTCGAGGACGTCGCGCTCGCCACCACGGCCTCCGCGCTCGTCCTCGCCGCGTCGACCCGCACGGAGAGCCGCGGCTGCCACACCCGCCTCGACCATCCCGACACCGACGACGACTGGCGCCGCCCGCTGCACGTGCGGCGCTCACCCGACGGCACCCTCGCCGTCACCGACCTCGACCGCGTCCCGACAGGAGCACGATGACCACCCTGGCCGACGGCCTCGACGCCGACGAGATCCGCGCGCTGGTGCGCGTCGCACTCGACGAGGACCTGCGTTACGGACCCGACGTCACGTCGGTCGCCACCGTCCCCGAGGGTGCGATCGCGAAGGCGTCCGTCGTCTCGCGGTCGACCGGAGTGGTGGCAGGCGTCGACGTCGGTCTGCTCGTCCTCGACGAGGTGGTCGGCGAGGGACGGTACGAGGTGCTCTCGCGTCTCGAGGACGGGACGAGGGTCGAGGCGGGCAGTGCGGTGCTCACCGTGTCCGCGCCCACCCGTGACCTGCTCACCGCCGAACGCACGATGCTCAACCTGATGTGTCACCTGTCGGGGATCGCGACCGCGACCGCCCGGTGGGTGGATGCCGTGGACGGTACCGACTGCAAGATCCGAGACAGCCGAAAGACGCTGCCCGGACTGCGTGGCCTGCAGAAGTACGCGGTGCGGATGGGCGGTGGCGTGAATCACCGGATGGGTCTCGGTGATGCGGCCCTCATCAAGGACAACCACGTCGCCGCCGCGGGATCGGTCGTCGCCGCGCTGCGCGCCGTGCGGGAGGTCGCGCCGGACATCGAGTGCGAGGTCGAGGTCGACAGCCTCGAGCAACTCGACGAGGTGCTCGCCGAGGGGGTGGACCTGGTCCTGCTGGACAACTTCGCCCTGTGGCAGACGCAGGCCGCGGTGCAGCGCCGCAATTCGCGTTCGCCGCAGACGAAGCTGGAGTCGTCGGGTGGTCTGACGCTCGACGTCGCCGCCGAGTACGCCGGAACCGGCGTGGACTTCCTCGCCGTCGGCGCGCTGACCCATTCGGTGACGGTGCTGGACCTCGGCCTCGACATGTGACGCGAACGGCACTACGGCCGACCACCGGAAGGTGGCCGGCCGCAGTGCCGTTCGGTCCGGGTGCGGTGTCAGGCGGCGGGTGTCACCGTGACCGTCACCTCGGCCGCGTCGGCGGCGGACCGCACGGTCAACAGTCGGCTGTCCTGATCCCAGCCGACGACGTCCGCGCCCTGCACGGCGACGTCGCCGGGGAATCCGGCTGCCGGAAGGTAGATCTCGGTCGGCGCGGTCACCGCGGGATCGGTGCGGTACGTCAGTTCGAGACGGTCCACCGACGACGACCAGGACAGTGGAGTGCCCGCCACGGCGCGGGGATACGCCTTGTTCATCGTGTTCACGAGGATCGTCGGCGTGCCGTCCGCGAGATACGGGCCCCAGGTTCCGGGATCGCTGGACCAGTAGGACACCCCGGCCCCCATCTCGCGAGCGGCGGTGTAGACGCGGTCGAGGTACTCCTGCGCGCCGGGCAGCGTCGTGTCGAGCCCGAACTCGCCGAGGATGACGGGCGCACCGCCGAGCACGTCCGTGGCGACCTGCTCGATGCTCGCGAGCCACGTCTGCATGGTCGCGTCGGTGAGCGTCTTCGACACGCCGGAGTAGCCGTCACCCAGGTCGAGGGGGAGCGGGTACAGGTGCGGGCAGTACGCGATCCGCTGCTCACCGGCGCGGGGATCGGTGATCTTCCCGAGTGCGCTGGGGATGCCCTGGTTCACGCCGACGGCCTGCGGGGCGACGCACACCCAGCTGTCCTGGTCGACGGTGCGGATCGCGTTCGTGCTGCGCTGGTACAGGTCGGTCAGCGGTCCGGCCTCGAACGCTCCGAACTGCAGTGAGCCGCCCCATGGCTCGTTCATCAGGTCGTAGGCGACGACCGTCTCGTTGGCCGCGAAGCGCTCCGCGACCGCCCGCCAGGCGTTCACGTAGTGCTCCACGAGTTCCGGGTGCTTCCCGGTGGTGTTCCAGAAGTTGTCGAAGGCACGCATGACGCCGGGCTGGATGTAGTACAGCTCCCACTGGTCCTGCTTCTCGACAGGCAGTCCGTCGGTGAACGTGGCCCAGGCGGGTGCGCCGTTGCCGATCGGTCCGGCGCCGGTGCCCGCGGTGTCGTCGGCCATGATGGCGCCCGAGTACACGTCCTGGTGCATGTCGAGCATGACCTTGTATCCGCGCTCGGCGTACCAGCCGACCCGCTGTTCGACCCGGTCGAGGTAGGCCTGGTCGTACTTGCCCGGTTCGGGTTCGACGGACCGCCACGAGATCAGGAATCGGACGAAGTTGGTGCCCATGGCCGCGTGCTCGCGGTCGAGGTCCGCCTCGGTGAACGCCGGCATGCCGTCGGGGGCGCTCTTCGCGCTGGACGCGGTGTTGAACCCGCGCAGGATCAGCGATCGGCCGTCCTTGTCCGTCAGGTACGACGTCGACGTCCAGTCGCTGGAACCGGCGCTCCCGGACGGGGGAACGCTGCTCTGGGCGGCGGCGATCCCGCCGCCGGCGATCAGTGAGCCTGCCAGGACCAGCGATGCGAGCCTTGTGCTGCGCACGAAACCTCCTATTGGACGCTTGGTACACACAGTGTGCGGCACGGGTGAACCCTGCGTTGATCGAATGGACGAACGGTTCGTCGCCGATCGGCGGCCGTCAGCGTGGCTGACTGACGCTCGCCTCGCCGTTCTCTATGTGCCCGACCAGACGCCGACGGAAGGCCGGATCCTGGTCGACGCCGAGAGTGCAGTCGTACCAACCGTCCGACACGGGAACGGACCACGACCGCCCGGCACCGGGAGACAGGCGGTGCGGAACTCCATCGAGCGTCACCTCGAGTTCGTCAGGGCCGGTGTTCTCGGCCGTCAGCACCAGTGTCCGGGCGGCCGGATCGATCGCGCTCGCGACGTGGAGCGACGACGCGGGTCCCTCGGCCGATCCCGCGAACTCCCGCAGGAATCCGTTCGGCCCCGACAGTCTCAGGTCGTATTCGGTGTCGGGCATCGGCACCACGTCCTCGGTGGTGCCGTCGACGTCGTAGTGCCGCGGTACCGCGAACTCTCCGGCGTACGGGTGGAGCGCGAAGTGTGCCGACGCCGCCCCGGAGTTCGACACGGTGACGATCAGCGATCGGGCCGGCCCGTCGACCGTCACGTGCGCGTCCGTCTGGTACGGCAGCGGTCGAGCCGGTCGGGTCCCGCTCTCCTGCACCGGCATTCGTTGCTCGGCCGGTGGAGTCGGAGTCCACCTCGGTTCCAGCGGTGGGGTGGGGCGGGGCGGTGTGACGGTCGGACGGCTCCGCGGTGTGGCGAAGTCGAAGGCGGAGGTGAGGTCGCCGCTCACCGTGCGGCGCCACGGGTCGATCTCGTTCTGGGTGAATCCGAACCGACGCTCCAGGAACTGCACCACCGAGGTGTGGTCGAAGACCTGCGAACAGACGAAACCGCCGACGGTCCATGGTGAGATGACCGTCAACGGCACCCGGGGGCCGAGGCCGAGGGGCTGGCCTGCCACCCATTCCGTTCCCGCCGAAGCCGGGGGACGCGGCGGCGGGACATGGTCGAAGTAGCCGTCGTTCTCGTCGAAGTTCACCAGGATCGCCGTCTTCGACCACAGTTCCGGATCGGAGGCAACCGCATCGAGCACCTGGTACAGCAACGTCGCGCTCGCGGCGGGCGAGGATCCGGACGGATGCTCGGAATCGACCTCGGAGGGAACGAGATAGCTGACCTGGGGCAGCCGACCGGCCTCGACGTCCCTGCGGAACTCCGCGGCGAGAGTGCCCGGCCGCGAGCGGTACAGCGCCCGGTCGTACAGCTGGCGCTCGGCGGGTGACAGGCGGTCGGCCGCGCTCTCCAGAGCTCGCACGGCGGCGTCCTGCGCGGCAGGTGGGAGCGACGGCAGGGCCAGATAGAAGCCGGCGAGCGTCTGGAGCTGGTAGGGCAGCAGGGCGGGCTGGCCGAGAAGTGCCGCGGCGACCTTCTTGAACGTGGTGAAGTACTCGAGGTTGTTGTCGCCGAAGTTGTCCCACTCCTGGTACGTCTTCCAGCTGACACCGGCGGCCTGGAGACGTTCGGGCACGGTCGTCCAACCGTACCCGCCGTGCCAGGGGTCGTACGCGGCGTTGGTGACCGCGCGGCCCTCCGGGCCGGGTTGCGACAGCAGGGTCACGTCCGACGACGTGACGCCACCCGACGACCCTGCCGCGTCCAGCGGGATCGGGGGAGCGGGCTCGAAGCCGGTGTACCCGGACACCCAGTAGTTGCGGTTCGGGCTGGTCGACGTCGGCACCGAGCAGTGGTAGGCGTCGCAGATCGTGAACGCGTCCGCGAGTTCGTGGTGGAAGGGCAGGTCCGTGCGGTCGTAGTAGGCCATGGTGGTGGGCGTCTTGGCGGCGATCCAGCCGTCGTGCCAGCCGTCGGCGAGCGCCTGGTGTCCGCCCTCCCAGCTGTGGTCGAGGCCGGTGACGTTCTGGGTGTCCAT
Organism: Rhodococcus gannanensis; assembly: GCF_042681175.1. Lineage (NCBI taxonomy): Bacteria > Bacillati > Actinomycetota > Actinomycetes > Mycobacteriales > Nocardiaceae > Rhodococcus > Rhodococcus gannanensis. The sequence goes on along the minus strand of NZ_JBHUFB010000010.1, from coordinate 250,795 downwards.
TCGTTGAGCCGCCGCCGAGTCCCGGATGGGGAACGGCAGCACCCGGCCGGACGGCCCGGGCTGCTCGAACACCGACGCCCCGTCCCGCAGGCGCAGGGCGCTCGGATCGCCGAATCCCCGGACCCCACGCAGGGTTCCGTAGTAGTGGTCGAAGGACCGGTTCTCCTGCATCAGCAGCACGACGTGCTCGACCGCGTCGAGTCCGCCGGGGCGGGCACGCGTCGCGAGGGCGCGTTGCAGGGACGGGGGGAGTAGCGAGCCCGCGACAACGGCTGCGGCCACACCGGATCCTGCGGCGAGGAACTGTCTCCTCGACAAGCCGATCCGGTGGTCGTCGGAAGGGGTGCGGGCACTGCGGAAGAGGCTCACGGAGCCCTAGAGTAGGACAACCGTCCAGTTTGTTAGGCGGAGTTGGGTGAATTTGTGGCAACAGATTCGAGTGCGGGCGTCCGGCCGGGTTGTGCGCGCACGGGAGTGTCGTAGTGTGGTGCACGCCACTCTCAGGCCGACCCGAGGAGCCCTCATGAGCTCTCGTCTCAACCCGTACATCAGCTTGAAGGACAACGCACGCGCGGCAATGGAGTTCTACCGGTCCGTGTTCGGCGGCGAACTCGCGCTGAACACGTTCGGCGAGTTCGGCGACAGGGACGCGCCCGGCGCGGACCTGATCATGCACGGAATGCTCGAAACGCCACAGGGTTTCACCCTGATGGCCGCAGACACACCGCCCGGGATGGAGCACAATCCCGGCACCAACTTCGCGGTCAGTCTCAGCGGAGACGACGCCGACGAACTGAACGGTTGGTGGGCGAAGCTCTCGGACGGAGGCGCGGTGCAGGTACCCCTGGAGAAGCAGATGTGGGGCGACACATTCGGCATGTGCCTCGACCGATTCGGCGTGGGCTGGATGGTCAACATCGCAGGCACGTCGTCCTGACGGACCCAGGCGTCGCGGCCCACCCCGGTCAGACGGGTACGGCCCGCCTCACGAGCGACAGGAACCCGGCGGCGGCGAAGAACAGACCGGCGAACACCCGGCCGACGACGCGCTGTTGCCGGGCCGAACGCATGACCGTGAGAACCCGCGCGGCCAGTCCCGTGTACCCGGTCATCACGATCACGTCGACGCACACCATCGTCGCGGCGATGATCGCGTACTGCGGGGCGAGGGGCCGCGCCGGATCGAGGAACTGCGGCAGCACCGCGAGCATGAACACCACGGCCTTCGGATTGCTCGCGTTGACCAGGAACCCGCGGACCGTCATCGCCAACCCGGACCCCGACACCCGTTCGGCGCCGTCGGTGTTCATCTCGGTCGGTGCCGAACGCCACTGCCGGACACCGAGATACGCGAGATAGGCCACCCCGAACCACTTCACCACCGTGAACGCGACCGCCGACGACGCCAGCAGCGCACCCACACCGGCGGCGACGATCGCGATCTGCAGCAGCAGACCGAGCTGCAGCCCGAGGATGTTCCAGTACCCGCGGCGCAGGCCGTGGCCGAGCCCGGCCGACATCGACGCGATCGCCCCGGCGCCCGGCGAGAGGCTGATCACCCATGCCGCGCCGAGGAAACCCAACCACACCTGCCACGACACCCGATCAGGGTAGTGGCTGCGGCCGAGGCGGGGTCGGCGCGGGTCAGTTGCCGGACGATCCGGTGTTCACGCAGCTGTCCGGCGGGCTCACCAGCGAACACACGGAATCGGGCATCACCGGCGTGTAGTCGGCGGGGACACCGTCGGACGCGGTTACCTCGCGATAGGCGGCGACCGCATCCGTGGGCCGACGCGTGAGCGTCGGGTCGGTCAGGACGTCCACCGTGTAGAGCCCGAACCGGTTCCGGTAGTTGCCCCACTCGTAGTTGTCGGTGATCGACCAGTAGTTGTATCCGACTACGTTCGCGCCGTCCTGCCGCGCACGCTGCAGCCAGTACACGTGATCGCGGAGGTGGTCGGCGCGGGTGTATCCGTCGGCTCTGGCCTTGCCGTCGTCGCTGGGCATCCCGTTCTCGACGACGACGATCGGCAGCTCCGGGTACTTGCGAGCGAAATGCAGTGCGGCGTGGTAGATCCCGTCGGGCTGTGGGCGGACGTCGTAGAACGCCTCGGTGGCCGCGGCAGCCGCCGTCAGGTTGTCGAGGGAAACCCCGTAGTAGTAGTCGAGGCCCACGAAGTCGAGCTTGTCGCGCACCCGGTCGGTGAACAGGGAGTCGATCACACCCATCGCGGCCGGAATGTACGAGACGTTGCTCGACACCCGAGCCCCGGGATCGAGACGGTGGATCAGGTCGTAGGCGCTACGGTGCGCGCGGACCATACGGTCCAGGGCGCCGGGCGCGTCGAGCGGGGACAGCCCGCCGAAGGTGAGCTCCTTCTGAACGAACACGGTCGGCTCGTTGAACGTGATCCAGGTGACGTCCTGTCCGGCGTACCGCGAGACGACCTTCTCCGCGTTGGCCAGCCAGAGGTCGATCGTCTCGTCACGGGTCCAGCCGCCGCGGTCGACGGCCCAGCCCGGGAACACGAAGTGGTCGAGCGTGATCATCGGCCGCATTCCGTGCGCCCGGATCTCTCGGACGACGTCGTCGTAGTACGCGAACTCGGACTCGTCCCACTCGCCCGGCCGCGGCTGCACCCGCGCCCACTCCACCGAGAAGCGGAACGTGTCGACGCCCATCGCCGCGGCGTTGGCGATGTCCTCCGCGTAGCGGTGCCGGAAGTCGGGGCCGCTGCCGTACGGATCGTGTGTTCGGCCCTCGGCGACGTATCGAGCCCAATTGCTGTCCGGCGGTGTGCCCTCCGCCTGGAAGCCCGACGTGGCGACGCCCCACTCGAAGTCCGGTCCCAGCGGGGCAACGGACGGCGCCGCGCCGGCGGGGGCTGCGACGAGCGCACTCGCGACGGCGACGGCGAACACGGTCAGGGCACGCGCTACTCGGCTCACGCGAGCAGGCTAAGGGATCGCCGGATCGCGGTATGGGGAATCTCACAATCAATTCCGTATGAGGGGATAACGATTTCGGTGCGGCGCTGGGCGCCGTGGCGTGATCATGGGCGTTCGGAAGCACCGCACGTCGAAAGGCTCGCCCGTGACCGCCCCGCTCGCGTTCTTCAGTTCGACCCCCGACGGCTTCGTCGCCGAGCACTTCGCGATCAGTCGCTGGTCGCCCGACATGGTGAACGGTGCGGCCCTGTGCGGTCTGGTCGCGCGGGCCCTCGAACGGGAGCACGGCGGCGACGGCTTCGTGCCCGCCCGGCTGACCGTCGACCTGTTCAAGCCCGCGCGGACCACGCCGCTCACGGCCCGGACCACCCTCGTTCGCGACGGGAATCGCATCCGGGTCGCCGATGCGGAACTGATCCAGGACGGCGAGGTCGTGGTCCGTGCGGGCGCGGTGTTCCTGCGCCCGTCCGAGCAGCCGCCGGGCGACCTGTGGACGCGCGATCACCGGCCGTCGCCGCCGCCGGAGCACATTGCCCAGGTCGCCTCGGACTCGTCGCATCCGTACTTCGGGAGCGACGACCATCCGGACGGCTGGTCACAGTCGATGCTCGAGCACCAGGGCGCCAGCCGGAAGCGGATGTGGGCCCAGCACCTGCCCGTCGTCGCGGGGGAGGAGCCGTCCCCGTTCGCCCGGGCCGCGATGGCCGGCGAGCCGACCAGCCTGATGACGAACTGGGGCACCGCCGGAGTCGGCTTCATCAACGTCGACATGACGCTGGTTCTCGCTCGCCTGCCCGAGGGGGTCGAGGTGGGGATCGAGGCCGACGACCACATCAGCTCGGACGGGGTCGCGGTGGGCACGACCACGATGTACGACCGGCGCGGGCCGATCGGCACGTGCGTGGTCAGCGCTCTCGCCAACGCACACAGGCAGGTCGACTTCTCCGGTCAGGGTGTGTTCGCGCTCCCGGACAAGGCCTGACCGTTCGAGCTGTCGGTGACGGCAGGCATCCCGCGGAGGAGCGGGCGGATCAGGTCCAGCGGCAGCGGGACGACCACCGTGGAATTGCTGTCGCCTCCGACCTCCCGCAGTGTTTGCAGATAGCGCAACTGCAAGGTCGTGGGGTTTCGGGAGATCACACTCGCCGCATCGGCCAGTTTCGCCGACGCCTGGAACTCGGCCTCCGCGTTGATGATCTTCGCGCGCCGCTCCCGTTCGGCTTCGGCCTGCCGGGCAATTGCTCGCTGCATAGGTTCGGGGATCTCGACATCTTTGATTTCGACGGTGGTGACCTTCACGCCCCACGGTTCTGTCTGTTGGTCGATCACCTTCTGCAGGTCTTCGTTGAGCCGGTCGCGGTCGGCGAGCAGGGTGTCGAGTTCGGCCTTGCCGAGAACCGACCGGAGCGTCGTCTGCGCGATCTGGGTGGTCGCGGCAAGGAAGTCCTCGACCTCGATGACGGCGCGGTCCGCGTCGAGAACCCGGAAGTAGGCCACCGCCGTCACCTTCGCGGGCACGTTGTCGCGGGTGATTATCTCCTGCATCGGGATCTTCAACGTGACGGTGCGCAGACCGACCCGGACCATCCGGTCGACGACGGGGATCAGCAGCACCAGTCCCGGGCCCTTCACCTCCAGTGCGCGGCCGAGCCGGAAGACGACTGCACGCTCGTACTCGCGCAGCACCCGGATCGTGGTGCCGGGGATGACCAGCGCCAGTATCGCCAACACGACCAGGACGGTCAGCAGGACTGTCATGGCAACTCCCACGGTTCGCGGCGCCGCACGCCGAGGGTCAGGCCCCGTACGGATTCCACGACCACCGACTCACCGGCGGACGGAGTGGGGGCCTGCGGATAGCCGAACTCGATGCGCGCGTGCCAGAGTCCGCCGTCGGTGTGGACCTGACCGCTGTCGCCGGTCCAGCTGCGGACGGTCGCTTCGTGGCCGACGAGGCCCTTGGTACCGCCGCGCACCGGCGCGCGGCGTGCGGTGATAGCCGTTCGGCCGAGGACCGCGGCACCCGCGAGTCCCACTCCGGCGATCCCGATTGCGACAGGGACGGCGACGACGTTGCCAACTCCGCCGGCGACGAAGAGCATCGCAACGCCGGCGCCGATCAGGAGTGCGGCCAGCCCGCTGAGCACTCCGGCGGTGGGCGCGTGGGCCTCGACCAGGATCATCACCAACCCCAGTACCACGGCAACCACGCCCAACGTGGCCATCACACGGCTCCCACGCCCGCCCGAGGCGGGCCGATCGACATCTCTCGACTTCCACGGTAATCGCGGTGTCTCCGGGGTGCCACCACATCGGAAGGGGCTGACCTCGTGTTACGGGCTCGTAAATGTGTCGCAGGTCACGTAGCATGGTCTGGCTGCCCGTGAACTTCGGCAGTGCGGTCGGGATGTAGGAATCAGGTGCTTCAAGCCCCTTCGTGCCTGCCAGGAGCTCGCGATGACAACACAGCCGTCGTCACCACAGCCGTCGCCGCGGCGCAGGTCGTCAGCGCCGTCGTTGCCGAACGAGAGACGGTCCGCGCAGGTATCCGCGGTCCGGCGGTCGACGCGCGGAACTCCGTCCGGGCACCCGTCGCCGCGGCGACGCTCTGCAGCTCCGCCGGTCGCCGTCGCCGTCGAACCACTGTTCGTCGCCGGAGCGGGTATGCGGTCCCGCGTTCTCGCCCACACCGTCAAGCTGGCGGTCAAGCCGGTGCTCGACGTGTGGGGCCGCTATCCGAGCCCGGTGTGGCCCGCGGGGCTGCTCGACTTCGGCGCCCGGTACCTGCAACCGACCCGGGGTGTCGCCAGGCACCGGATCCGGCTCGACAACTGTGATGCGGAGTGGTGGGAGCGACGTATCCAGGGGCGTCGCTCGTCGGAGGCCGATCCCGTCGACACAGCGGACGTCGCGATCCTGTACCTGCACGGCGGCGGATTCCTGACCTGCGGGCTGAACACGCATCGGGTTCTGGCACTGCGGATCGGTGCCGCCTCGCGGGCGTCGGTGCTGACGGTCGGCTACCGGATGCTGCCCCGGCACTCGATCGCCGAATCGGTCGCAGACTGCGTCAGCGGCTACCGCTGGCTGCTCGAACGCGGCTTCACCCCGGACCGCATCGTCATCGCGGGTGACTCGGCCGGCGGATTCCTCACCTTCGCGACCGCGCTCACGCTGGCCGAGCAGGGCCTCGACCAGCCTGCTGCGCTGGTCGCGCTGTCCCCGCTGACCGATCTCGACCCCACCGCGAAACTCGCCCGGCAGGAAGGGCGCGAGTGTCCACTCATCCCGAGCTCGGTGTTGCTCACGCTCGCGGAGATCGCCGGCCGCGCGGACGGAGACAACCCCACCGTGTCGCCGGTCGATGGCGACCTAGCGGGGCTGCCGCCGGTGCTGATCCAGGTCGGATCGACGGAGATGCTCTACGTCGACGCGGAACTCATGGCGCAGCGACTCGGCGCGGCGGGCGTGCCGGTGACCCTCGAGGTGTGGGACCGGCAGGTGCACGTGTTCCAGGCAGCCGCCGACGTCCTACCGGAAGCGGCGCGTGCGGTCCTCCGGATCGGCGAATTCGTCCAGACCGCGACACGAGCACGGGACAGGTCCGCCGCGAGCAGGTGAGCGGCCCGCGGCGCGCTCACCGCCCCTGTCGGGTGCGGATGTGGACCGCGTCGAGAGTCAGGTCGAGGTAGCCGCGGGCGGCTGCGATCGCCGCATCGGAGTCCCGGGCGTCGACGGCGTGGAGCGCCGCCCGGTGCTGATCGGCGGCCAGGTCGTGACTGTGCACACCCTCGGTGAACGCGTAGGTGGCACGCATCGGTTCGAGCAGTGCCCCGATCAGGTCGGTGAGGACCGGGTTGTGCGCGGCAGCGACGATCGCGAGATGGAATTCGAGGTCGTGGTGGGCGAACGCGGTCTCGTCGGTGCCCGCCGCGTCCCGCCCGGCGAGGCTCGCACGCATCCGGGCCAGGTCATCGGTGGTCCGGCGATCGCACGCCAGGGTGATCGCCTCGACTTCCAGCGCTCGCCGCACCTCGAAGACGTGTAGCAGTTCGGCCGGGTCGACAGCCCGTCCGAGAAGCCCGCCGATGTCGGTGCGTGCCCGGACGAAAGTGCCCGAGCCGCGCCGTATCTCGAGGATGCCGGTTGAGGTGAGTGTCTTGATCGCCTCGCGCACCGTGTTGCGACCGACGCCGAGTGCGGTCATGAGGTCCGGCTCTGTCGGGATGCGGTCGCCAACCGCCCAGTCCCCGCACTCGATGCGCTCACGGAGCCAGTCGAGCGACTGCTGATAGGCGGTTTCCCGCTGGACCACTGCCACCGCTCCATACTGGCACGCCCTGCTGCGATATCCTACGTCGGACGTCCTACCTATCGAAGGAGTGATTTCCACGTCCCGGCCCGCTGCCGTCCAGTCCGACACCCTCCCGTCCGCCCCCGTTCCGTCGACCACGCCGCGCATGCGATGGCGCAGTCGCAACTTCCACGGCGTCGCGTACCTCCTCGTGGTACTGCTGGTCGGCGCCAACATCCCGAACGCGCTGTACGGGCTCTACCGCGCCGAGTTCGGGTTCAGCGCCGCCGTGCAGACGGCGATCTTCGCGGTCTACGTGGTGGGGATGATTCCGTCGCTGCTGCTCTTCGGGCCCCTCTCCGACGCGCTCGGTCGACGCGTGGTGCTCGGCTTCGCCGCTGCCGCCGGGGTCGTCGGAGCTGTCACGATGGCCTTCGCGGACGCCACGGTCTGGCTCTTTCTGGGACGGATCGCCCAGGGGATCGCGGTCGGTGCGGTCTCTGCGGCCGGGACCGCGGCGCTCATCGACCACGAACCCGACGGCAATCACCAGCGCGCCGCACTCGTCTCCTCTGCCGGTGGTGCCCTCGGTGGTGCGCTCGGTCCCCTCGTCGGCGGTGCGGTGGCCCAGTACCTGCCCCATCCACTGCAGGCCCCGTTCGTGGTGTTCCTCGTCGCACTGCTGCCCGCGGTGATCGCCGTGATCCTGCTGCCTCGGGGAACCCGCGACCGGTCCGCGCCGCTGGTGCGGGTCCCGTCGGTACCGGCCGCGGTGCGGGGGGTGTTCTGGATCTCCTCGATCGCGGTGGGGCTCTCGTGGGGCGCGGTCGGACTGTTCCAGGCGGTGGTCCCGGCGTGGATCACCGGCCAGTTGGGAGTGAGCAATCTCGTGGTCGGTGCGGTGGCCGCCTCGCTCGTGATGATCTGCTCGGTCGCCACCCAGGCGGCGAGCCGGCGACTACCCGCTCGACGGGCCGAACGCGCCGGACTCGTCGTCCTGGCCGTCGCCATGCTCGGGCTCGCCGCCGTCGCACGTGAACCCGTCCTCGCCCTGCTGTTCCTTGTCACCGCCGTCGTCGGTGCCGGTCAGGGGTTGACCTTCGCCGGGGGACTGCGCAGCGTGAACGCGTCGGTGACCACGCACGCACCTGGCTCGCAGGGCGGGGTGCTCGGCGCCTTCTACGTGGTCAGCTACGTGGGGCTGGCCGTCCCGATCGTCGTGGCGGGTCTGGCGATCACGGCATGGGGGACCGGTACCGCGGTGACCGCGCTCGGACTGATCGGCGCGGCGCTCTGCACCGCCATCCTGCTGGTGGGTGGGCGGACGCGTCGCGAGGTCGGTGCCGGTGCGGCGCGAACGCCGAGTCGAATCCGGTAACGCCTAAACTGGGTAGTCGATTGCACATCTCCTGTCGTGAAGGGACACCCATGTCTGCCCGCACCGAGCTCGCCCGCGTCGATCTGCGCGGTCGAACCCCGTCCGTCGCCGAACTCCGGTCGGCACTGCCCCGTGGCGGAGTGGACGTGGACGCGGTGCTGCATCAGGTGCGCCCCGTCGTCGAGGCGATCCGCGATCGCGGTGCCGATGCCGCGCTCGAGTTCGGTGAGAAGTTCGACGGCGTCCGGCCCGCGCAGGTGCGGGTTCCCCGTGCCGAACTGACCCGCGCGCTCGCCGAGCTCGACCCCGACGTGCGCGCCGCCCTCGAGGTCGCGATCGAGCGGACCCGGAAGGTCCACGCCGACCAGCGCCGCACCGACACCACCACCGAGGTCGTCCCCGGCGGCACCGTCACCGAGCGCTGGGTCCCCGTCGAGCGGGTCGGCCTGTACGTGCCTGGTGGCAACGCCGTCTACCCGTCCTCGGTCGTGATGAACGTGGTCCCCGCCCAGGCCGCGGGCGTCGAGTCGCTGGTCGTCGCGTCGCCGCCGCAGGCAGCGTTCGGTGGACTGCCGCACCCGACGATCCTTGCCGCCGCAGAACTCCTCGGGGTGGAGGAGGTGTGGGCTGTGGGCGGCGCGCAGGCCGTCGCGCTGCTCACCTACGGCGGCATTGACACCGACGGGGCAGAGTTGGCACCCGTCGACCTGATCACCGGACCGGGCAACATCTACGTCACCGCCGCCAAGCGGCTCTGTCGCGGCCTGGTCGGTATCGACGCCGAGGCCGGGCCCACCGAGATCGCGATCCTGGCCGACGACACCGCCGACCCGGTGCACGTCGCCGCCGACCTGATCAGCCAGGCCGAGCACGACGTCATGGCGGCGTCGGTGCTGGTCACCACGTCCACGGCGCTCGCGGACGCCGTCGACGCCGCCCTGACCGCGCAGCTCGCGCTCACCAAGCACCAGGAGCGGGTGGCGACTGCGCTGGCAGGCAGCCAGTCCGGGGTGATCCTCGTCGACTCGATCGAGGACGGCCTGCGTGTCGTCAACGCGTACGCCGCCGAGCACCTCGAGATCCAGACCGAGAACGCCTCCGAGGTCGCGGGTAGCGTGCGGTCCGCCGGCGCGATCTTCGTCGGTCCGTGGGCGCCGGTCAGCCTCGGCGACTACTGCGCCGGCTCGAACCACGTGCTCCCCACCGCGGGCTGCGCCCGGCACTCCTCGGGGCTCAGCGTGCAGACGTTCCTCCGCGGCATCCACGTCGTCGACTACTCCGAGTCGGCGCTGAAGGACGTGGCGCGGCACGTGATCAACCTCGCGAACGCCGAGGACCTGCCTGCACACGGCGAGGCCATTCGGCTCCGTTTCGAGAGCCTGCAGTGAGCGCGGCACAGGGGGCGGCGCCGGGCGCCGCGGCGACCGTCGACGACCTGCCGCTGCGGGAGAACCTGCGCGGCAAGTCCGCGTACGGCGCTCCGCAGCTCACGGTTCCGGTGCAACTCAACACGAACGAGAACCCGCACCCGCCGACGAAGGCACTCGTCGACGACGTCGCCGAGGCGGTCCGTGAGGCGGCGCGGGAGCTGCACCGCTACCCGGACCGGGACGCGGTGGCGCTGCGGACGGACCTCGCGGACTACCTGACCCGGCAGACGGGCGTGCCCGTCACCGTCGACAACGTGTGGGCGGCCAACGGCTCCAACGAGATCCTGCAGCAGCTGCTGCAGGCGTTCGCCGGACCCGGCCGGTCCGCGATGGGCTTCGTGCCGTCGTACTCGATGCACCCGATCATCTCCGACGGCACCGACACCACGTGGCTGCCGGTGCTGCGCGGCGCCGACTTCGCGCTCGATGTGGATGCGGCGGTCGCCGCCATCACGGAGCAGCGGCCCGACGTCGTGTTCGTGACCAGTCCGAACAACCCGACCGGGCACAGCATCCCGATCGCGGCGCTGCGGCTGCTCCTCGACGCGGCATCCGGCATCGTGATCGTCGACGAGGCGTACGCCGAGTTCTCCGACGCCCCGAGTGCGCTGACCCTGATCGACGAGTACCCGACCAAGCTGGTCGTGTCGCGGACGATGAGCAAGGCGTTCGCGTTCGCGGGCGGACGGCTCGGCTACCTCGCCGCCGCACCGGCGTTCGTCGAGGCGCTGCTGCTCGTCCGGCTGCCGTACCACCTGTCGGTGGTCACCCAGGCCGCCGCGCGGGCCGCGCTGCGTCACGCCGACGAGACCCTCGGCAGCGTCCACGCCCTCGCCGCCGAGCGCGTCCGGGTGTCGAAGGCGCTGGCGGACACCGGTTTCCACGTCATCCCGTCGGACGCGAACTTCATCCTGTTCGGTGAGTTCGCCGACAGCGCCGCCGCATGGCAGGCCTACCTGGACCGCGGGGTGCTGATCCGAGACGTCGGGATCCCCGGATTCCTGCGCACCACCGTCGGGCTCGCCTCCGAGAACGACGCCTTCATTGCCGCCAGCGACGAGATCGCCACCATGTACCTCACCCCGAAGGGAACCCGATGACCGATCGCATCGCGAAGATCGAGCGGACGACGAAGGAGTCGTCGATCTCGGTCGAGTTGAACCTGGACGGCACCGGCATCGTCGACGTCTCGACCGGCGTCCCGTTCTTCGACCACATGCTCACCGCTCTCGGCGCGCACGCCAGCTTCGACCTGACGATCAAGGCGGAAGGCGACATCGAGATCGAGGCCCACCACACCGTCGAGGACACCTCGATCGTGCTCGGTCAGGCACTCGGTCAGGCGCTCGGTGACAAGAAGGGCATCCGCCGTTTCGGTGACGCGTTCATCCCGATGGACGAGTCCCTCGTGCACGCCGCCGTCGACGTCTCCGGCCGCCCGTACTGCGTACACACCGGCGAACCGGAACACATGCTGCACACGGTGATCGGCGGCTACCCCGGCGTCCCGTACGCGACGGTGATCAACCGCCACGTCTTCGAGTCGATCGCGTCCAACGCCCGGATCGCGCTGCACGTCCGGGTTCTCTACGGCCGCGACCAGCACCACATCACGGAGGGTGAGTTCAAGGCCGTCGCCCGCGCGCTGCGCGAGGCCGTCGAGCCGGATCCGCGGGTGTCCGGTGTGCCGTCCACGAAGGGGTCGCTGTGAGCGGAGCCTGCGGAGGGAACCGGAAGCCTGTGAGCGGAGCCTGCGCAGCGAAGAGAGAGAACAAGTGAGCACCGTCCTGATCTACGCACTGTTCCTCATCGCCGGTTTCGCGATCGGTGGCGCGTACTCGATGTGGAAGAACGACAACAAGCTCGGCATGGGCGTGCTGCTGGCCATCGCGGTTCTCGCCGCGGCCGGTGGCATCCTGCGTCTGGTCTGAGCCACCGGCCTGGCAGCCGTCAGGCCGAGAGGACGACGAGCTCGCGCGTCGCGCGGGTCATCGCGACGTACCTGTCGACGGCGTGTTCGATGCCGTCGCCGATGGCGGTATCGGTGCGGTCGACGAGCACCACGAGGTCGAATTCGAGTCCCTTCGCCAGGGTCGGGGTCAGCCACCGGACGCGGGCGGTCGGCTCGAACGGCGGCTCGCCGCTTCCGATGACACACGCCGTGCCCTCGTCGTGCTCGGCCAGCCAGGCCTCGAGGATCGACGTGAGTTCACCGATGTTGCCGTGCCGCACCGGAATTCCGTTGCTGCGGATGGACGTCGGGACATTGGCGTCGGGGAGCGCGGCGCGGATGACGGGTTCGGCCTCGGCCATCACCTCCTCCGGTGTTCGGTAGTTGATGGTCAGCGACGCCAGGTCGATGCGGTCCATTCCGATGCGTTCGAGTCGCTGCCGCCAGGTCTCGGTGAATCCGTGTCGTGCCTGGGCACGGTCGCCGACGACGGTGAAGCTGCGCGACGGACACCGGGCCAGCAGCATCTGCCACTGCGCATCCGTCAGTTCCTGGGCCTCGTCGACGACGACGTGTGCGAACGGGCCGGCCAGGAGGTCGGGGTCGAGGGCGGGCATCGCGTCCTCGTCGACGAGCAACTCCTGCAGGTCGTGCTGCCGTAGCTGCGTCATCAGCCCCTCGCCGTCGGCGTACGCGTCGGACGCGATCAGGTCGTCGACGACGGCGGACCGTCGCTCGCGCTCGGCGGCGACGGCGGCCCGGTGACGCCGTGCTCGGCGCGAGGCCTCGGGATCACCGAGCCGCCGCCGAGCCGCGTCCAGGATCGGGAGGTCCGCGTCCGTCCACGCCTTCGCGTCGGTGCGTTGCAGCAGCCGGACCTCGTCGGGGCCGAGCCAGGGTGCGCACCGTCGGAGGTACGCCGGGACCGACCACAGGTCGGCGACGAGGTCCGTGGCCTCGACCAGCGTCCACGAGTTGTCGAGGGCGGCGCGCAGTTCGTCGTTCCGCTGCAACGACTGCCGGAGCTGCGCGCGGGGGACGTCCGCGTCGGCCTTGTCCAGCAGGATCGTCAGCAGCAGCTCCCAGATCTCCTCACGGGCCTCGTTGTGCGGCGTTCCCCGTTCTGGCGCGCCGAACGCTTCCGCCCAGTCGTCGGCGGTGAGCGGGATGTCCGCCCAGTCGGTCGCGACCGTCGTCGTCTCGGTGGGTGGCTGCTCGTAGAACCGGACGGCGGCGTCGACGGCCCCCACCAGATCGGCGGTCGACTTCAGCCGCGCCACCGCCGGATTGGATTCCGGTGGCGCGCCGGCCCCTTCGGAGACCAGGTCGCGGACCGTGCACAGCTGTACGCCCTCTTCGCCGAGGCTGGGCAACACGTCCGCGACGTACGCCAGGTAGGGCTCGTGAGGCCCGACGAACAGCACGCCGTGCCGTAGGCGCGGATCGGAGTACAGCAGGTACGCGGCACGGTGCAGCGCGACGACGGTCTTTCCGGTGCCCGGACCACCGTCGACGACGAGAGCGCCCCGTGACCCGGCGCGGATGACGGCGTCCTGGTCAGCGGCGATGGTGCCGAGCACGTCCCGCATCCGGGGCGACCGGTCGCTGCCCAGGCTGGCGATGAACGCGGACTGATCGTCGAGCGCGGCATCCTGGCCGGCGTCGGAACCGAAGGTCTCGTCCCAGTAGTCGTGGATCCGGCCACCGGTCCAGCGGTAGCGGCGCCGGCGGTCCAGGCCCATGGGGTTGCCGTGTGTCGCGCCGAAGAACGGTTCGGCGGCGGGGGAGCGCCAATCCACCAGAAGCTGGTTGCCCGCTCCGTCGAGCAGGCCGAGTCGGCCGATGTAGACGGTCGGCGACCCGTCGGCGGGGACCATGTGGCCGAGGCAGAGGTCGAGGCCGAACCGGCGCAGCGCGCGGAGTTCCGCGCTCAGCTGGTGCACGGCGAGGTCCCGCTCCACGATCTCCTGCCCGGGTCGGGCGGGGGCCCTGCGGGCGGCGTCGATGCGGCGGGTGAGGTCGGCGACCGACTTGTCGAGGCTCTCCGCCAGGAGCGCGAAGTGACGCTCGTCGGCTGCGATCAGCGCCGGATCGGACTTCGCGGCGAGTCGCTCCGGCAGGTCGAATGCGCTGTCGGGCCGGGGCCTGTTCTTGTTGTGTCGATCCTGCTCGTGCATTCCGTGGCTCCACCCCTCGGGTCGTCGGCTCGAGGCCGGTTCGTCGTCAGGTCAGCGATTCTGCGCCGGACCCGGGGCCTTGCCACAAGCCCCCGGGTCGGCTATAAGTTGAAAGTGGAAAGGAGCGTTCTCCTTCCCCCTTCACGGCGCGATGCGCGCCGATCCTCGTTCCCCCCCAGTTCAGAACCGTTGGTGAGACTCGTGCAGCCCGACCTGCCGTGGCCCGGCACACGAATGCCCGTCCGGTGACCCTGTTCCGTACCGCGGGCCTGCCCGTCGCAATGCTGATGGGCTTCGCCACATTCGGGGGCTGGTCCCTGCTGCTGCCGGTGGTCCCGCTCGCCGTGTCCGACGCCGGAGCCTCCGATGCCGCCGCAGGCGCGGTGACCGCGGTCTTCATGGCGGCGACGGTCCTCACCCAGCTCGCGACACCCCGGCTTCTGCACAGCTGGGGCTACCGACCGGTGCTCGCCGTCGGGTGCGCGTTGCTCGGACTGCCCGCGCTGCTGTTCCTCGTGTCCGTCGCCGAACCCGTCGCCCTCGCGGTCTCCGTGATCCGCGGGATCGGGTTCGGGCTCGTGACCGTCGCCGGGAGCGCGCTCGTCGCCGAACTCGTCCCGGCGGATCTGCTCGGACGCGCGACGGGGGCACAGGGCATCGCGATCTCCGTCGGACAGATGCTCGCCCTCCCTGCCGGCCTCGCCCTGTACGGGCGCGGGCAGGCGGATCTGGTGTACCTGCTGGGTGCGGCGGTTCCCGTGGCTGCGGTCGGCGCCGTCGCGGCATTGCCCCCGATCCGGCACGCCCCGACGGGTGGGCCCGGAAATCGCCTCCCGGTATCGCTGCTGCTCCTGCCCTGTCTCGCGATGATCGTGGTCGCGTCCGTCTACGGCGGCGTCACGACCCTGCTGCCGATCGCCGTGACCGACCGCGCCGCGGCAGCCGGTGTCGCGCTGGCCGTCGTCAGCGGTGCCATCCTGGTCGGCCGGTACGGCGCAGGCGTGCTCGCCGACCGGATCGGCATCGGACGGGTGCTGGTGCCGGCTCTCGTGTGCGCGGGCGCCGGTGCGGCGCTGCTGGCCGTGTCCATCGCGTCGGACGGCGCCACCGGCCCGCTCGTCGCGGGGGCGGCGCTGTTCGGTGCCGGGTTCGGTGGTGTGCAGAACGAATCGCTGGTCCGGCTGTTCCGGTCCGCCGGTCCCACCCGGCTCGGCGCCGCCAGCGCGGCCTGGAACATCAGTTACGACGCGGGAACCGGTGCCGGGGCGCTCGCGCTCGGTGTCGTCGCGGGGGCCGCCGGGTACACCGCCGTGTTCGTCGTCTCGGCCGCCGCGATCGCGGTCGTGATCCCGGCGGCGTTGGTGGTTCCGGCGACCGTTCGCTCGGCCGATAGAGTTGAACCATGACCTCCGTCGCCCTCCTCGATTACGGTTCCGGGAACCTGCACTCCGCGCAGCGGGCGCTCGCGCGTGTCGGCGCCGACGTCACCGTCACCTCCGACCCCGACGTCGCTCTCGCCGCCGACGGTCTCGTCGTGCCCGGCGTGGGCGCCTTCGCGGCCTGCATGGAAGGTCTGAAGGCCGTTCGGGGCGAGCGGATCATCGGCAAGCGGCTCGCCGGTGGACGACCCGTCCTCGGCATCTGCGTCGGTATGCAGATCCTCTTCGATCGCGGCGTCGAGCACGGCGTCGAAGCCGACGGCTGCGGCGAATGGCCGGGCACCGTCGAGTTGCTCCAGGCCGAGGTGTTGCCGCACATGGGCTGGAACACGCTGCAGGCGCCCGACGACAGCGTCCTGTTCGCCGGCCTCGACGCCGACACCCGCTTCTACTTCGTGCACTCTTACGCCGCCCAGAAGTGGGAACTCGCGGACGACGACCTGATCGCGCCCGCCAAGCTGACCTGGGCCGATCACGGCGGCCCGTTCCTCGCCGCCGTCGAGAACGGCCCTCTGTCCGCCACCCAGTTCCACCCCGAGAAATCCGGGGACGCGGGTGCGGCGCTGCTGGAGAACTGGGTTCGCAGCCTGTGAGCGGGCAGCGCGGGAACCTGTCGCTGGCGACGCTCGCGCTGTCCTCGCTCGGCGCCGCGACGGCGGTGCTGGTCCTCACGACGGTCCTGATCGCGGTACTCGAACCGAGCCCTGTGCCGGGTCTGATCATCGGGGTCGGCGGCGTCGTGGGCGCGATCGTCGCGATGGGCGTCGTATCGACCAGGATGTCGCGCCGCGCCTTCGGCGACCCGGGTTCCACGGATTCCGGCGGGCCCGGCTCCGACCCGGGGACCGGTGCGTCGTCGTGACGCAGTAGTCTTCACGCACGTGAGCCTGGTCCTTTTGCCTGCGGTAGATGTCGTCGACGGTCAAGCTGTTCGCCTCGTTCAGGGAGAGGCAGGCAGCGAGACGAACTATGGCTCGCCGCGTGACGCCGCCCTCGCCTGGCAGAACGCCGGCGCCGAGTGGGTTCATCTCGTCGACCTCGATGCCGCTTTCGGGCGCGGCTCCAACCGCGACATGCTCGCAGGCGTCATCGGCGAGCTCGACGTGAAGGTCGAACTGTCCGGCGGTATCCGCGACGACGCGTCCCTCGAGGCGGCCCTCGCCACGGGATGCGCTCGCGTCAACCTCGGCACCGCCGCCATCGAGAACCCCGAGTGGTGCGCGAGCGCCATCGCCCGGTTCGGCGACAAGATCGCCGTCGGCCTCGACGTCCGGAACGTCGACGGCCGCTACCAGCTCCGCGGCCGCGGCTGGGTCACGGAGGGCGGCGACCTGTTCGAGACCCTCGCCCGCCTCGACCGCGACGGCTGCGCCCGATACGTCCTCACCGACGTCTCCAAGGACGGCACCCTCACCGGACCCAACCTGGACCTGCTGCGTGAGGTGTGCGCGGCCACCGACGCGCCCGTCGTCGCATCGGGCGGTATCTCCGTACTCGACGACGTCGTCGCGATCGCGGCGCTCGGCGACCTCGGCGTCGAGGGCGCGATCATCGGCAAGGCCCTCTACGCCGGACGGTTCACGTTGCCCGAGGCTCTCGCCGCGGTCTCCCGCTAGTCTCGCCGTATGACGGACCCACACGAGTTGCTCGCGGTGGCCGGGGGTGTGCTCGACGGGGCGGTGGAGTCGTTTCGCGCCGGCATCGGGGCACCGAGCGCGGTTGCCAAGGGGCCCAAGGACTTCGCGACCGCCGTCGACCTGGAACTCGAGAAACGGATCTCCGGGGAACTCGTCGCGCGCACCGGAATCGCCGTGCACGGTGAGGAATTCGGTGGCCCGGATCTCGGCAGCGGTCTGGTGTGGGTCCTCGATCCCGTCGACGGCACCCTGAACTACTCGGCGGGTCTGCCGATGGCAGGGATCCTGCTGTCGTTGCTGCGCGACGGCGAACCGATCCTGGGCCTGACGTGGTTGCCGATGATGAACCGGCGCTACAGCGCGGTGGTGGACGGCCCGCTGTACTGCAACGGTGAGGCACTACCCCGGCTCCAGCCGCAGGACCTGGCGGAAACAATGGTGGGCTTCGGCGCGTTCAACCTGGACGGACGCGGCCCGATCCCGGGCGAGTACCGGGTGCGGGCGCTCGGCGAGGTCAGCAGGGTGTGCCGTCGGCTGCGGATGCACGGCTCCACCGGTGCGGACCTGGCGTTCACCGCTGCCGGTGTGCTCGGTGCGGCGGTGGTCTACGGCTACCACGCGTGGGACAACGCGGCCGGGGTGGCGCTGGTGCGCGCTGCCGGTGGCGTCGTGACCGACCTCGCCGGCGAACCCTGGCACCTCGGGTCGCGGTCGGTGCTCGCCGCCGCGCCGGGCGTGCACGAACAGATCTTGGACATTCTCGTCTCCCTGGGTGACCCGGGGGACTATCGGGACGGCGGAAGTCGGGAAGGAACGACATGAGTGTGGCGGTACGGGTCATCCCGTGTCTGGACGTCGACGCGGGCCGCGTGGTCAAGGGCGTCAACTTCGAGAATCTGCGGGACGCCGGCGATCCGGTGGAGTTGGCCGCCGCCTACGATGCGCAGGGCGCCGACGAGCTGACCTTCCTCGACGTGACCGCATCCAGCGGTGACCGCGGCACCATGATCGACGTCGTCACCCGCACCGCCGAGCAGGTGTTCATCCCGCTCACGGTCGGTGGAGGTGTACGTACCGTGGACGACGTGGACCGGCTGCTGCGCGCGGGAGCGGACAAGGTCAGCGTCAACACCGCCGCCATCGCCCGCCCAGAGGTGCTGCGCGAGATGTCGCAGCGGTTCGGTGCCCAGTGCATCGTGCTGTCCGTCGACGCGCGCACCGTCCCCGAGGGACAGGAACCGACTCCGTCCGGCTGGGAGGTCACCACCCACGGCGGCAAGCGCGGCACCGGAATCGACGCGGTCGAGTGGGCGCGACGCGGCGCGGAACTCGGTGTGGGGGAGATCCTGCTGAACTCCATGGACGCCGACGGCACCAAGGCCGGATTCGACCTGCCGATGATCCGGGCGGTCCGTGCGGCCGTCCACGTGCCCGTGATCGCCAGCGGTGGAGCAGGCGCGGTCGAGCACTTCGCGCCCGCCGTGCAGGCGGGGGCCGACGCGGTGCTGGCCGCCAGCGTCTTCCACTTCGGCGACATGACGATCGGCGAGGTCAAGGAATCCATGCGAGCAGACGGGATCACGGTCCGATGAGCACTCTCGATCCGGCGATCGCGGCTCGGCTCAAGCGCAACGATGCCGGCCTGTTCAGTGCGGTCGCGCAGGAACGCGCCACCGGTGACGTGCTGATGGTGGCGTGGATGGACGACGAGGCCCTCGCGCGGACGCTGGAAACCCGTAAGGGAACGTACTTTTCGCGGTCCAGGAACGAGTACTGGGTCAAGGGCGAGACGTCCGGCCACACCCAGTACGTCCACGAGGTTCGGCTCGACTGCGACGGTGACAGCGTGCTGCTGATCGTCGACCAGGAGGGCGCGGCGTGCCACACCGGCACCCACACGTGCTTCGACTCCGACGTCCTGCTCGCGCGTCCCTAGGGCGCGGTGACACCGAGCGAGAGGGCGCCGAGCACCTTGGGGACGCCCTTCTCGTAGAAGACGTCGAGGTCGGCGATCTCGAAGCCGGCGTCCTGAACGAGGTCCGGTATCTCGCGGGTGAGGTGGCAGCCGCCCGCGACGGTCTTCTGGATCGGCTCCAGCCGTCGCTGCCAGCGCTGGACCTTCTCGTCCGGGGCGAGCCCGTGCTCGACGAAGTGCAGCGTCCCGCCCGGCTTCAGCACACGGCGCAGCTCACGCAGTGCGGCGCCGACGTCGGGGATCGTGCACATCGTCCAGGTCGACAGGGCGCTGTCGAAGTGTTCGTCGGGGAACGGCAGGGACTGCCCGTCGAGACCCGAGCGCTCGACCGGCACGGGTGCCGTCGCCAGCCGACCCTGGGCCAGCTTCCAGCCGAGGTCGGCCGGTTCGACGGCGGCGACGGTCTCCACGGCGCCCGGGTAGAACGGAACGTTCAGTCCCGACCCGAATCCGATCTCGACGACGTGGCCGTGCAACCCGGAGCACGCGCTCCGGCGCAGGTGGTCCAGCGAGGACAGACCGCACGAGACGTTGACCAGGCGCGGAACGACGTGGTTGTCGTAGAACCCCATGAGCGTCTCCTTCGGTTGCCCGACCGGTGCCCCAGGTTCGCGCGCTCGTCGGGCGGTGGTCGGTTCGGCGTCGATACCATCGTCCACCGTGGTCATTCCTGGGGGAAGCGGTGAGTTGCGGCGAAGTCTGGGCCTCGCGGACGCCGTCGTGATCGGTGTCGGCTCGATGGTCGGTGCAGGAATCTTCGTGGCGCTCGCTCCTGCAGCGCGGGCCGCAGGTTCGGGATTGCTGGTCGGACTGGCCGTCGCAGCGGTCGTCGCCTACTGCAATGCGACGTCCTCGGCACGCCTGGCGGCACGCTATCCGACGTCCGGCGGAACCTACGTCTACGGGCGGGAGCGGCTCGGCGAGTTCTGGGGTTTCCTCGCGGGCTGGGGTTTCGTCGTGGGTAAGACGGCGTCGTGCGCCGCGATGGCGCTCACCGTGGGCGTCTACGTGTGGCCCGACCATGCGCGCGTGATCGGAGCCGTGTCCGTTGTGGCGCTGACCGCCGTGAACTACCGCGGAATCGCCAAGTCCGCCACCGTGACCCGCATGATCGTCGTGTTCGTTGCAGTCGTACTCACGGCGGTCGTGACGGCGGCGCTGGGATCCGGGGCCCTGTCGTCCGGATCCCTGGCGGTCGAGTCCGACGCGACGGTGGGTGGCGTGCTCCAGGCGGCCGGTCTGCTGTTCTTCGCGTTCGCCGGCTACGCGCGCATCGCCACCCTCGGGGAGGAGGTCCGCGATCCGAAGCGGACGATTCCCCGGGCGATCGGAATCGCTCTCGGCCTCGCGTTCGCCGTGTACTCGGTGGTCGCGGTCTCCCTGCTCCTCGTGCTCGGGGCCGATGGGCTCGCGTCTTCGTCGGCGCCCCTGGTCGATGCGGTTCGGGAGGTCGGTACCGACTTGCTGGTGCCGGTCGTGGTGGCCGGGGCAGCGATCGCTGCGCTGGGGTCGTTGCTGTCCCTGATCCTGGGCGTGTCACGAACGATGTTCGCGATGGCCCGCGACCACCGGCTTCCGCACGTCCTCGCGGCGGTCCACCCCAGGTACGGCGTTCCCCACCGCGCCGAGGTCTCGGTCGGTGTGGTCGCCGTGATCCTGGTATTGACGGTCGATGTTCGCGAGGTCATCGGATTCTCGTCGTTCGGCGTGCTCGTCTACTACGCGATCGCGAACGCCTCGGCGTGGACCCTCACTCGTGCGGAGCGTCGCCCGCCGCGAATCGTGCCCGTCGTCGGGATCGCCGGATGCCTTGTTCTCGCCGCCACCCTGCCTGCGGCGTCGGTGCTGGTGGGGGCGGGTGTCCTCGCGGTGGGTGCCCTCGTCCACGGCGTTCGGGCGGGTCAGCTCCGGACGGGTCGGTGACGCCGCTCGGTCACGGATGCTGGTAGACGTCCGGGATTCCGTCGTTGTCGCTGTCGTCGGTCTGCCGCTCGTACAGTTCGCGATGGGCCCGGTTACGGATTCTGAGCGCGATGGTCGCGAGCAGTGCCGACACGATGCTGCCGACGAGGACACCGACCTTGACGTGGTCGATCCGGGTCTCGTCGCCGACGAAGGCGAGCTCGCCGATCAGGAGTGACACGGTGAATCCGATACCGCCGAGCAGCGCGACCGCGGCGACGTCGAGCCACCGCAGTCCCTCGGAGAGGCCGGTGCGGGTCACCTTCGCCGTCAGGTAGCTCGCTCCCGTGATGCCGACCGCCTTGCCCACCACGAGGCCGGCGATGATGCCGATGGCGACCGGGTCGGTGAGGGTGTTCACGAATCCGTCGATCCCGCCGACCGTCACACCCGCGGCGAAGAACGCGAACACCGGCACCGCGAATCCAGCGGAGAACGGCCGGATCCGGTGTTCGAAGTGTTCCGCGAGACCGGGACCCGCGTCGGGGCCACCCGCCTTGTCGCTGCGGAGGACGGGCACAGTGAGGCCGAGCGCGACACCCGCGATGGTGGCGTGGATGCCGGACTGGTGGAGCAGGGCCCAGGTGGCGACGGCGAGGGGGATGAGGATCCACCACGCGCGGATGCGTCTCTGGACGGCGAGCGCGAACAGGGCCAGCGGAATCAGCGCGAGGCCGAGATAGGCGAGGTTGATCTCGTCGGTGTAGAAGACCGCGATGACGGTGATCGCCAGCAGGTCGTCGACCACCGCCAGCGTCAGCAGGAACGTGCGCAACGCGAGCGGCAGGTGTGAACTGATCACCGCGAGGATGGCCACGGCGAATGCGATGTCCGTCGCGGTCGGGATGGCCCAGCCGTGGGTGGCGCCGTCGCCGGCGCCGAGTGTGATCGCGACGAAGATGGCGGCTGGCACCAGCATGCCGCCGATCGCGGCCATGACGGGCAGCGCGGCGCGCCGTGGGTCGCGCAGGTCGCCGGCGACGAACTCACGTTTGAGTTCGAGTCCGACGACGAAGAAGAAGATCGCCAGCAGTCCATCGGCCGCCCACAGCGACAGCGGCATGTTCAGGTGCAGGCTCTCCGGCCCGACCGTGAAATCGCTGATCTCGTAGTACATGTCGGACCACGGCGAGTTCGCCCAGACGAGGGCGACGGTCGCGGCGATCAGCAGCAGGATGCCGCCGACGGTTTCCTTGCGGAGAATCGTTGCGATGCGCGAGGTCTCGGGCCAGGAACCCGGGCTGAAGAGTGGCAGGTTTGCGAATGGTCGACTCATGAGAACTTCCCGTGTGGACCGTCGGCCGCCATGGGGGCGACGGCGGTCGCGGCGAACCGTGGCGACGGTCCCGGACGGCGGCGCGTGGCAGCCACGCGACCGGCCGTGCCGTCCGTTCGGGGGACGAACCGGAAGGTGGTCGATGCGTGGCCGTCAGGTGCGCGACGGTGGGCAGCCGGCCATCTTGCCGTGTGCATTGGTGCCCCAGGACGTCGTGTAACCGTTGGTTCCGCCGGGAAGTTTGTTCTCGTCGAACAGCAGTCGAGTCGGCCGCCGAAGTGCGCCGGCCCGTGTCGTGCAGCGGGAGTCCCGGATCCGAGAAGGCTCGTGCGGACCCCAGGAGACGCTGGTGTCGGCACTCTGCATGGTTCGACCTTACCGGCTGACGACCTGGAGTTCCGGCACCGTCCGCTCTCCGGTGATGGTCGGCCGGAGCCGATCGTCGAGGGGTCCGCCCCACGCGCTGTGGCACAGTTTCCCGTGTGCCGATGATTCAGATCACCCAGACCCCCGGGCTCACCACCGAGCAGAAGCGCGCCGTGATCGAGGCGGTGACCGCTGCCTATGCGGAGGCCGCGGGCAAGAACCCGGACAAGGTCTGGGTCACCATCACCGAGGTTCAGGGCGAGAACTGGGGGGTGGGCGGTACGCCTTTGGCCTGAGTCAGGCCTTGCCGGTGCCGCCGGCGATGGTCCGGTCGAGTTGGGTGACCATCGTCGAACCGAGCGTGAGCAGCGTGCGGACCTGGTCGTCGTCGAGTCCGTCGAACACCAGTGCCTGCACCGTCTCGACGTGGCCGGGAGCCGTGGCCACCACCTTCGCGTGGCCGGCCGGGGTGAGGACGGCGTACGAGCCGCGTCCGCCGACGATCGGCTCCCGGCGGACCCAGCCGGCCTTCTCCATGCGGGTGACCACGTGGGACAGGCGCGAGAGCGAGGCGTTCGCCTCCGTCGCGAGGACGTTGAGCTGGAGTCGCCGTTTCGGCGCCTCGGACAGGACGGCGAGCACGAAGTACTCGAAGTGGCTGATTCCGGCGTCGCGCTGGAGTTGGGTGTCGAGGGCGGCGGGAAGCCGGGTGCACAGCGCGACGAGTTCGCGCCACGCCTGCTGCTGCTCGTCGGTGAGCCAGCGCGGTGCGTCGCCGCCGCGTTGCGTTTCCTCTGCCTCGGCCATCCGGCACCCCCTGGGAATACTTGTCGAAACGGTGCGTTGACTCCTATATTAGTTGAAGCTTCAACCTATAGGAGTGGACATGCCGGATCTCGCCATGCCGACGCTGTACCTGAGCCATGGTGCACCGCCGCTCGTCGACGACCAACTGTGGGTCTCCGAACTCGCGGCCTGGTCGCACAACCTGCCCAGGCCGAAGGCGATCCTCATCGTGTCCGCGCACTGGGAATCCGCACCGCTGACCATCGGAACCGTCACCACCGGCACCCCGCTCGTCTACGACTTCGGCGGATTCGATCCCAAGTACCGACGTGTGCGCTACGCCGCGCCCGGTGCGCCCGACCTCGCACGCACCGTCGCCGCACTGATGCCCGACGACGAACCGGTGTACCACCTGCCGGACCGGGGACTCGACCACGGTGCGTACGTGCCGCTGACCGTCATGTATCCGGCCGCCGACATTCCGGTCCTGCAGATCTCCCTGCCGACCCTCGACCCGGCGCGGCTGCTCCACCTCGGCGAGCGCCTGCGGCCCTTGCGGGACGAGGGGGTGCTCGTCGTCGGATCCGGCTTCACCACCCACGGTCTGCCGTTCCTGCGCGACTGGACGCCGAACGCCGCTGCCCCCGGCTGGTCGCAGGAATTCGACGCCTGGGCCGCCGAGCGCTTCGCGGCAGGCGACGTCGACGCCCTCGTCGACTTCCGCAACGCAGCGCCGGGCATGCCCTACGCGCACCCGACCATCGAACACTTCGCGCCGCTGTTCGTCGCGCTCGGCGCCTCCAGCGACGCCGAACAGGAACCCGACCAGGTCGTCGACGGATTCTGGATGGGTCTGTCGAAGCGCTCACTGCAATTTGCCTGACGGCCTGTGCGCACTTCCGGTAGTGGGGACTACCGGAAGTGCGCACAGGTGCGTCAGCGCTTGAGGAACTCCAGAGCCTGATCGGCGTGTGTGTTGGCCTTCAGCTCGCTGGCGATCACCTTCTGAATCGTGAGATCGGTGCCGATCACGAAGGTGGTCCGTTTCACCGGCATGAACTTCGACAGCAGGCCGCGCTTCACACCGAACTGCTCGGCGACCGCGCCGCCGACGTCCGACAGCAGCGGGTAGTCGAACGACTTCGCCGCCGCGAACGACGACTGCGTCTCCACCGCATCCGTCGAGATTCCCGCGCGCGAGGCACCGACGGCGGCGAACTCGTCCGCCAGGTCACGGAAGTGGCAGGCCTCCGCCGTGCACACGGGCGTGTTCGCGGCAGGGTAGAAGAACAGCACGAGCGGCCCGTCCGCGACGAGCTCGCTCAGCGTCCGGACCGTGCCGGACTGATCGGGAAGCGCGAAGTCGGGTGCCTTGTCACCGGGATTCATGCGCCGAGAGTACGTGGCTCGGCCCACATCGAATACGGTCGGCGGATGCGGACGATCGTGCGGGGCTTCTGGGGGCCACGGCCCGAATCGCTCGACGAGGTCGCCGACCGTTGGCTGGCGACACTGACGGCGATCGACGAGTTGCTGCCCGGCGCCGGTTGGCAGCACGTGCATGCGTCGGGGCCGCCCACTGCTCTCCCTCCGGAGCGCGCGCCACTGCTCGGAGCACTGCGGGCGGCCGAGGCCGCAGAAGGGTGGTCGGACGTGATCGGGACCGGGCTGCGTCTGATCCGAACCACGACGGCGGGCGGTGAGATCGAGGTGAGCGGGCTGGCGGGAGGAGCCCCCGAATACCTGCTGCAGTCACTCGTGATCGGCATCACCTCACCCGACGGGGTCGCGCTCCCCGAGGCCCGACTCCTCGCGGCCGTGGTGCTCGCGTGGGAACCGGATTTCGGGGACGTGACGGACGACGACATCCTCGACGCGCTCGAGGACGACGGCGGATTCGCGGTCGACGATCCGGCGATCGGCCGGCTCGCCTACCTGTCGGCGCGGCGCGGCGCCCGGCTGCCGGACGACCTGGGGGCCGCACGTCGGGAGGCGCTCGTGGGTGGCGTCGTCGTCGCGACGAGTGGGGGACCGGACGCGGTCGTGCGGGTGGCCGGGCTCCTGCGTGACGCCGGAGTCCTCCAGCCGCTTCCCAGGCCGATGGATCGTGCGCTCTGGTAGGCGGCCATCGCAATCGCCTCCGACCGCTCCTGCGATGATTGACCCCATGTCCGGCGAGCCAACCACCGTCCCGTCCGTGTCCGCCGCAGCCGACACGACCGCAGCCACCACCAGCCGCGCCCAGTTCCGGGCGCTCGCGGCCGAACACCGGGTCGTGCCCGTGACCCGAAAGGTGCTGGCGGACTCCGAAACTCCACTGTCCGCGTACCGCAAGCTGGCGGCCGACCGACCCGGCACGTTCCTGCTGGAATCGGCCGAGAACGGACGCTCGTGGTCGCGCTGGTCCTTCATCGGCGTCGGTTCGCCCGCCGCACTGACCGTCGTCGACGGCGAAGCCGCCTGGTACGGCAACGTCCCCGCGGGCGCGCCGTCCGGTGGTGATCCGATCGCGGCACTCGGACAGACCCTCGAACTCCTGCGCAGTGAGCACCTGCCGGACATGCCGCCGCTGACGGGCGGCATGGTCGGATTTCTCGGCTACGACGTCGTCCGACGTCTCGAACGGCTCCCCAGCCACGCAGTGGACGACCTGCACATCCCCGAGATGGTGATGCTGCTCGCCACCGATCTCGCGGCGGTCGACCACCACGAGGGCGCGATCACGCTGATCGCCAACGCCGTCAACTGGGACGGCAGCGACGAGCGGGTCGACGAAGCCTACGACGACGCGGTTGCCCGTCTCGACGAGATGACCCGGGCGCTCGGTGCGCCCTCGACGTCCACCGTCTCGGCGTTCACGACTCCCGCCCCCGAGTTCCGTCGCCAGCGGACCACCGAGGAGTTCGGTGCCGACGTCCGCCGCCTGATCTCGGAGATCGAAGCGGGCGAGGCCTTCCAGGTGGTGCTCTCCCAACGGTTCGAGATGGACACCGACGCCGCTCCCGTCGACATCTACCGCATGCTCCGCGCCTCCAACCCGAGCCCGTACATGTACCTCGTCAACGTCCCGGACGGCGACGGCGGCACCGCCTTCGCGATCGTCGGGTCCAGCCCCGAATCGCTGGTCACCGTCAAGGACGGCACCGCCACCACGCACCCCATCGCGGGCACCCGCTGGCGCGGCGACACGGAGGAGGAGGACCTCCTGCTGGAGAAGGACCTGATCGCGGACGAGAAGGAGAACTCCGAGCACCTCATGCTCGTCGACCTCGGGCGCAACGACCTCGGTCGGGTCTGCGAGCCCGGCACCGTGAAGGTGCACGACTACCGGCACGTGGAGCGCTACAGCCACGTCATGCACCTGGTCTCGACCGTGACCGGTCGGCTGGCGGACGGCAAGCACGCGCTCGACGCCGTCACCGCCTGCTTCCCGGCAGGCACCTTGTCCGGCGCGCCCAAGGTCCGGGCGATGGAGTTGATCGACGAGCTCGAACCCACCCGCCGCGGCATCTACGGCGGCATCGTCGGCTACCTCGACTTCGCCGGCGACGCGGACACCGCCATCGCGATCCGCTCGGCACTCGTGAAGGACGGCGTCGCCTACGTGCAGGCGGGCGCGGGTGTCGTCGCCGACTCCGATCCCGTCTACGAGGACACCGAGGCACGGAACAAGGCCATGTCCGCGCTCAGCGCGATCGCTGCCGCGGGCACCCTCCACACCATCGGCGGCGGCGATGACTGACGCCGAGCCGGCTCCCGCCAGGAGGTCGCCTGCCGCCGCGGCGCTGCCCGCGCTGCTGCTGGCGGTGGCCGCACTGTGCCTCTGGGCGTCCTCGCGGATGACGTGGGTGCAGGTGGACTCGTTCGACGGACTCGGCGAGGCACGCACGACGGCGTTGATCGGCGGGACCTGGGCGGCGGCGACCACCCCGCTGGCGCTCGCCCTGCTCGCCGCGATCGCGGCGTCCTTCGCGGTCCGAGGATGGGCGTTGCGGGTGCTGGCGGTCCTGGTGGCCGTCGTCGCGGTCGCGGCGATCGTCCCCGCGGTGACGATGCTCGTCTCCGACGTCGACGCCGATCGCGCCGGACGGCTCGCGGAACTGCCCGACCGGGCGGAGGTGACGAGCACCGCGGTGTCCACCGGTCCCGCGGTGCTGGTGATCGCCGGGGGAGTCGTGGCGCTCGTGGCCGCGGTGCTGCTGCTGCGGCGCGCATCGGTCAGCACGGGCCTGTCGGCCAAGTACGCGGCACCGGCCGCGCGACGCGACGAGGCGGTCAAGCGCCGGGAATCCAGTGAACCGCCGAGCCAGCGGGTCCTGTGGGACGCGCTCGACGCGGGCGACGACCCCACCGACGACGACACCGACGACCAGGACGGACCGGGTTCGGACAGAGGCACGGACACCCGCCGTTAGTCAAGACATGGGCGGCATCTAGGCTTGCTCGGACGGATGACGTTTCTCACAATCGGCAACTGCCCAGAAAGGACTCGGGACGCGATGACAGTTCTCGATTCGATTCTCGACGGGGTGCGCGCCGACGTCGCCGCTCGCGAATCCCAGCTCGACTTCGCCGCCGTGAAGGCCGCCGCCGCAGCTGCATCGCCCGCACTCGACGCGGCCGCCGCGCTCCGGGCCGACGGCATCGGTGTCATCGCGGAGGTCAAGCGCGCAAGCCCGTCGAAGGGCGAGCTGTCCACGATCGCCGACCCGGCCTCGCTGGCCCGCGCGTACGAGGAGGGTGGGGCGCGTGTGATCAGCGTGCTCACCGAGGAGCGGCGCTTCAAGGGGTCGCTCGCGGACCTCGACGCCGTCCGGAAGGCCGTGTCGATCCCGGTCCTGCGCAAGGACTTCATCGTCGGCCCCTACCAGATCCACGAGGCCCGTGCCCACGGCGCGGACGTGATCCTCCTGATCGTGGCGGCGCTCGACCAGAACACCCTCGCGTCGCTGCTCGACCGGACCGAGTCGCTGGGCATGACCGCCCTCGTCGAGGTACACACCGAGGAAGAGGCCGACCGCGCCCTCGAGGCGGGTGCGAGTGTCATCGGAATCAACGCCCGCAACCTGAAGACCCTCGAGGTCGACCGTGACACCTTCGCCCGCATCGCACCGGGCCTGCCGAGCCGCGTCGTCAAGATCGCCGAGTCCGGCGTCCGGGGCACCGCGGACCTGCTCGCCTACGCGGGCGCCGGAGCCGACGCCGTGCTCGTCGGCGAGGGTCTGGTCACCAGCGGCGACCCCCGCACGGCCGTCAAGGATCTGGTCGCAGCCGGGACACACCCGTCCTGCCCGAAGCCCGCCCGCTGACAGTCCTACCCGTCCGGACCCGGTCGGTCCGCCCTAGGGCAGACTGAACAGGTGACTGCAGACGATCCCGTACTTTCCGCCAAGGGCTTCCCCAGCACGAACCAGGGCCTGCCGCTCATGAGCGAGGCCGTGGCCGTCCCCAGCGCGCACGAACCCGATGCCGCCGGACACTTCGGGGTCTTCGGTGGTCGGTACCTCCCCGAGGCTCTGATGGCCGTGATCGAAGAGGTCACCGCCGCCTACGAGAAGGAACGCAGCGACCCGGGATTCCTGGCCGAGCTCGACCGTCTCCAGCGTGACTACACGGGTCGACCCTCGCCGGTCTACGAGGCGACCCGGCTCAGTGAGCACGCAGGTGGTGCGCGGCTGTTCCTCAAGCGCGAAGACCTCAATCACACCGGTTCGCACAAGATCAACAACGTGCTGGGGCAGGTGCTGCTCGCCAAGCGCATGGGGAAGACCCGGATCATCGCCGAGACGGGTGCCGGCCAGCACGGCGTCGCGACCGCGACCGCGTGCGCGCTCTTCGGTCTCGAATGCCTCGTGTACATGGGTGAGGTCGACACCAAACGGCAGGCCCTGAACGTCGCGCGCATGCGACTGCTCGGCGCCGAGGTCGTCGCCGCGGTGACGGGCTCGCGCACACTCAAGGACGCCATCAACGAGGCGATGCGCGACTGGGTCACCAACGCCGACAACACCTACTACTGCTTCGGTACCGCCGCCGGTCCGCACCCGTTCCCCGCGATGGTCCGGGACTTCCAGCGCATCATCGGCCTCGAAGCGCGCGCCCAGGTCAGTGCGCTGACCGGTCGCCTGCCCGACGCCGTCGTGGCGTGCGTCGGTGGCGGGTCCAATGCCATCGGCATCTTCCACCCCTTCATCGACGACCCGTCGGTGAAGTTGGTCGGCATCGAGGCGGGGGGCGACGGCGTCGACACCGGCCGGCACGCCGCGACGATCGGCGGCGGTTCCCACGGCGCGCTGCACGGGGCGTACTCGTACCTGCTTCAGGACGAGGACGGGCAGACCGTCGAATCGCACTCGATCTCGGCCGGACTCGACTATCCCGGTGTCGGACCGGAACATTCGTGGCTCGCCGACACCGGGCGAGCCGAGTACCGGTCGGCCACCGACACCGACGCGATGGAAGCGTTCCGGCTGCTGTGCCGCACCGAGGGCATCATTCCGGCGATCGAATCCGCGCACGCCGTCGCGGGTGCGCTCGAACTCGGCAGGGAACTCGGCGAGGGAGCGATCGTCCTGGTGAACCTCTCGGGTCGCGGCGACAAGGACGTCGACACCGCAGGCAAGTGGTTCGGGTACCTGCCCACCGACAGCACCGACACCGAAGGAGCCGCGCAGTGAGCGCCCCGCACGAACGCCTCACCGAGATCTTCACGACCTGCCGCGCCGAGAAGCGCGCCGCGCTGGTCGGCTACCTCCCGGTCGGCTATCCGACGGTCGAGAAGTCCATCGAGGCCGTCGTCACGCTCGTCGAGGGCGGCTGCGACCTCGTCGAGGTCGGCATCCCCTACAGCGATCCCGTCATGGACGGCACCACGATCCAGAACGCGGCCAACGCGGCGCTCGCCGCCGGTGTGCGTGTGCGTGACGTGTTCCCGGCAGTCAAGGCCGTCACCGACGCGGGCGGGGCCGCCGTCGTCATGACGTACTGGAACCTCGTGCTCAAGTACGGCGTCGAGGAGTTCGCCCGTGACCTCGCTGCCGCGGGCGGTCTCGGCATCATCACCCCGGACCTGATTCCCGACGAGGCCGCCGACTGGATCGCGGCCTCCGACAAGTACGGGCTGGGACGCATCTTCCTCGTGGCACCCAGTTCCACCGCCGAGCGGCTCGCGATGACCGTCGACTCCTGCCGCGGATTCGTGTACGCGACCTCGACGATGGGCGTCACCGGCGCCCGCGACGCCGTCGACAACCGGGCCCCGGAGATCGTCGCGCGGGTTCGTGCGCACTCCGACATCCCGATCGGTGTCGGGCTCGGTGTTCGTTCGGGTGCGCAGGCGGCGGAGATCGCGGCCTACGCGGACGCCGTCATCGTCGGGTCCGCGCTCGTCACCGCTGCCGGTGAGGGCCCGGACGCGGTGCGGGCGCTCACCGCCGACCTCGCGGCCGGTGTCCGTTCGGCTACCGTGGCGTCGTGACGTCCACTGTCGATCTGCTCGCCTACATCCCCAGCCCGCCGCAGGGTGTGTGGGAAATCGGTCCGTTTCCGTTGCGCGCCTATGCGTTCTTCATCATCGTCGGCATCGTCGTCGCGGTGGTGTGGGGCGACCGCCGTTGGGTGGCGCGTGGTGGCGAGAAGGGCACCGTTCTCGACGTCGCCATCTGGGCGGTGCCGTTCGGTCTGATCGGCGGCCGGCTGTACCACGTCCTCACCGACTGGAGCACCTACTTCGGCGAGGGCGGGAATCCCGGTGACGCACTGAAGATCTGGCAGGGAGGCCTCGGAATCTGGGGTGCCGTCGCCTTCGGTGCCGTCGGCGCCTGGATCGGCTGCCGCCAGCGGGGCGTCTCCGTCGCGGCGCTCGGTGACGCGATCGCACCCGGAATCCTGTTGGCGCAGGCCATCGGCCGCGTCGGCAACTGGTTCAACCAGGAGCTGTACGGCCGGGAGACGACCGTCCCGTGGGGCCTGGAGATCTACGAGCGGGTCAACGACGCCGGTCGTCTCGACCAGCTCGCCGGAACGTCCAACGGTGTCGTCGAGAAGGTCGTGCACCCGACGTTCCTGTACGAGCTGATCTGGAACGTGCTGATCGTGATCCTGCTGGTCGTGGTGGACCGCCGGTTCCGGATCGGACACGGACGACTGTTCGCGCTCTACGCCGCCGGCTACAGCCTGGGACGGTTCTTCGTCGAGCTCATGCGCGACGACCACGCGACCCACATCGCCGGAATTCGCATCAACTCGTTCACGTCCGCGATCGTGTTCGCGCTCGCGATCGCCTACTTCGTGCTCGCAACCAAGGGTCGTGAGACGCCGGCCGAACTGCGGATCGGGAAGGCCCGCGAGCAGTACCTGGCGGATCATCCGGAGGAGACGAAGGACTCCGGTCCCTCCGCCGAACCGGATGGTGCGGAGAAGCCCGCCGAAGCGGACACTGGGCAGAGTGACGAGGGGCCCGGTGAGGGTTCCTCCGGCGGAGGTGCCGCGAGCACCGAGTCGTCGAGCAGCTGAGGAGAGACCACGTGACCGGTCCGGCAGACGACTGGCAGGAACGCATCGAGTCGGGACGCTCGTTCTATCCCGATTTCGAGGAGCAGTACCCGCCGAAACCCGACCCCGTGTTCCCGCCGCACCCGGCGGCGGGAGGCCCGCGCGACTTCGCGTCGCCCGGCGCAACCCAGCAGTTCCCCGCCGTGCCGGGATACGGCTACCCGCCCGCCGACGCGGGCGCGCCGTTCGGTCGGGACCCGGTGACCGGTGAGCCGCTGTCCGACAAGTCGCGGCTCGCGGGTGGGTTGCTCCAGGTACTGCTTCCCTTTGCCGGCATCTGCGGGGTGGGCCGCATCTACATCGGCAGCACCACCATCGGACTCATCCAATTGCTCGGCATGTTCGTCGCGATGTTCATGTCGCTGCTGCTGATCGGCATTCCGTTCATGATCGCGATCTGGTTCTGGTCGGTCATCGACGGCATCCTCATGCTCGCGGGCAACGTTCGCGACCCCTACGGACGCAAGCTCCGCAGCTGAGAACGGGCGGGTTGGGTCCCCGAAATTCGGCCTGCTCCACGGCCCATTCGCGCTGCTAAACTGTGCGCACCCGAGTGTGACGCTCGGCCGACTCCCTCCCTGTGCGCCACACCGGTCGCCGCCTGCCTCGGGGCCACGTGCCCGTGACGGTGGCCTCCCGTGGAGGTGTCCAGGTGCAGTTCTCCCGAATACCCGCACCGCAGGGCCTGTACGACCCGGCGCGCGAATCCGATTCCTGCGGGGTCGCGATGGTCGCGGACATCCACGGAAGGGCGGGCCACGGCATCGTCGCCGACGGCCTGCTCGCGCTGGCGAACCTCGACCACCGCGGTGCCGCAGGCTCGGAGCCGAACAGCGGCGACGGAGCGGGCATCCTCCTGCAGTTGCCCGTCGACCTGCTGACCGCGGTCGCGGGGTTCCCGCTGCCCGGTCCGGACGCTTCCGGTGCCGCGACGTTCGCGGCGGGTATCTGCTTCCTGCCACGGGACGACGTTGCGCGGGCTGCCGCGGTGCGGCGCGTCGAGTCGATCGCCGCCGAGGAGAGCCTCCAGGTCCTCGGCTGGCGCGACGTCCCGGTCGATCCGGACGGTGCCGACGTGGGCGCCGGCGCACGCGACTGTATGCCGCACATGAGCCAGCTGTTCGTCGCGGCGCCCGCGGGACCGTCGGGCGGGCGGCCGTCGGGGCTGGAGCTCGACCGCCTCGTCTATCCCGTGCGCAAGCGCGCCGAGCAGCACGCCGCCGACGGGACGCCGGGTGTGTACTTCCCGTCGCTGTCGGCACGGACGATGGTCTACAAGGGGATGCTGACCACCACACAGTTGCCCGTGTTCTTCCCGGATCTGCGCGACGAGCGGTGCCGCAGCGCGATCGCCCTCGTGCACAGTCGCTTCTCCACCAACACGTTCCCGTCGTGGCCGCTCGCGCATCCGTTCCGGTACGTCGCGCACAACGGGGAGATCAACACGGTCCGCGGAAACCGGAACCGGATGCGGGCGCGCGAGGCGATGCTCGCGTCCGACCTGATCCCCGGTGACCTGTCCCGGCTGTACCCGATCTGTACTCCCGAGGCGTCGGACTCCGCGTCGTTCGACGAGGTTCTCGAACTGCTCCATCTCGGTGGCCGCAGCGTCGCGCACGCGGTGCTCATGATGATCCCGGAGGCGTGGGAGAACGACCGCACGATGACCGCCGCCCGCCGCGACTTCTACCGCTACCACGCCTCCTTGATGGAACCCTGGGACGGACCGGCGTGCGTGACCTTCACCGACGGTGTGCGGGTCGGGGCCGTGCTCGACCGCAACGGGCTGCGGCCCGGGCGGTGGTGGCGCACCGACGACGGACGTGTCGTCCTCGCAAGCGAGTCCGGAGTGCTCGACATCGACCCCGCACGGGTCGTCGCGAAGGGCCGCCTCGAGCCCGGGCAGATGTTCCTGGTCGACACCGCCGCGGGCAGGATCGTCCCCGACCGCGAGGTCAAGGAGGAGTTGGCGGCCGCGCAGCCCTACTCGGAGTGGTTGTACGCGGGACTGCTGTCGCTCGACGAACTGCCGGACCGCCCTCCGGCGGTGCACCCACACGAGTCGGTGGTCCGCAGGCAGATCGCGTTCGGCTACACGGAGGAGGAGCTGCGGGTCCTGCTCGCGCCGATGGCCGCGTCCGGCGGCGAGCCGATCGGATCGATGGGCACGGACACCCCGATTGCGGTGCTGTCGCAGCGGTCGCGCCTGCTCTACGACTATTTCGTGGAGCTGTTCGCCCAGGTCACGAATCCGCCGTTGGACGCGATCCGGGAGGAAGTCGTCACCTCACTCGCTCGGGTGATGGGACCGGAGCAGAACCTCCTGCACCCGAGCGCGGCATCGTGCCGGCAGATCGTCCTGCCCTGGCCGGTGCTCGACAACGGCGCTCTGAACCGGATCGTCCACATCGACGACGAAGGCGACCACCCGGGATTGGCGGCGACGGTGCTGCGCGCCCGCTACGAGGTGGAGCGCGGGGCCGACGGAATGACCGACGCGATCGAGGATCTCCGGGCACGTGCGAGCGCGGCCATCGCCGCCGGATACCGCACGCTCGTCATCTCGGACCGCGACGCCGACTCCGCGCTGGCCCCGATCCCCTCGTTGCTGGCCGTGTCGGCGGTGCACCACCATCTGATCCGAACGAAGGAACGCACCAGGGTTGCGCTCGTCGTGGAGTCCGGCGACGCCCGCGAGGTCCACCACGTGGCGCTCCTGATCGGTTTCGGTGCGGCCGCCGTCAACCCGTACCTGGCCATGGAGACCATCGAGGACCTGGTCCGGGAAGGCGAGTTGACCGGCCTCGAGCCGCAGGTCGCCGTCCGGAACTACCTGACCGCCCTCGGCAAGGGCGTGCTGAAGGTGATGTCCAAGATGGGGATCTCGACGGTCGGGTCCTACACCGCCGCACAGGTTTTCGAGGCGGTCGGCCTGGACCGTGTGTTGGTGGACGAGTACTTCACCGGGACTGTGTCGACGCTCGGCGGTGTCGGTATCGACGTGCTCGCCGAGGAGGTCAGGGCCCGGCACCGTCTCGCGCATCCGTCGAACCCGAGCGACCGCGCCTTCCAGCGTCTCGACGTCGGCGGTGAGTACCAGTACCGGCGCGACGGCGAACTCCACCTGTTCACCCCCGAGACGGTGTTCCTGCTCCAGCACGCCACCCGCACCGGACGTCGCGAGGTGTTCACCCGCTACAGCGACACCGTCAACGCTCTCGCCGAACGCGGCGGCGCACTGCGTGGATTGTTCCGCTTCCGGGAGGGGGTCACGTCCCCGGTCCCACTCGACGAGGTCGAGCCTGTCGAGTCCATTGTCGCCCGGTTCAACACCGGCGCAATGAGTTACGGGTCCATCTCGGCGGAGGCCCACGAGACGATGGCAGTCGCCATGAACAGGCTCGGAGGGCGATCGAACACCGGAGAGGGAGGCGAGACCGCCGACCGGCTGCGCGATCCGCTGCGCCGGAGCGCGGTCAAGCAGGTCGCCAGTGGACGCTTCGGCGTCACCAGTGACTACCTCGTCAACGCCACCGACATCCAGATCAAGATGGCGCAGGGCGCGAAGCCGGGAGAGGGTGGACAGTTGCCGCCGTTCAAGGTGTACCCGTGGGTGGCCTCCACGCGGCACTCGACGCCCGGCGTCGGACTGATCTCGCCGCCACCACATCACGACATCTACTCCATCGAAGACCTGGCCCAGCTCATCCACGACCTCAAGAACGCCAACGATCGCGCACGGGTGCACGTCAAGCTCGTCAGCTCCGTCGGAGTGGGAACCGTCGCGGCCGGCGTGGCCAAGGCCCACGCCGACGTCGTGCTGATCTCGGGGAACGACGGCGGCACCGGCGCCTCGCCGCTCACCTCGCTCAAACACGCAGGCGCACCCTGGGAGATCGGGCTCGCCGACGCCCAGCAGACGCTGGTGCTCAACGGGCTCCGCGACCGGATCACCGTCCAGTGCGACGGCGGGCTGCGTACCGGCCGCGACGTGATGGTCGCGGCGCTGCTCGGCGGCGAGGAGTACGGATTCTCGACGGCACCGCTGATCGTGGCCGGGTGCATCATGATGCGGGTCTGTCATCTCGACACCTGCCCGGTCGGCGTCGCCACCCAGAATCCGGTGCTCCGTTCGCGCTACACCGGCAAGCCGGAGTTCGTCGAGGAGTTCTTCCGGTTCGTCGCGGAGGAGGTCCGCGAGCACCTGTCGCGGCTCGGCCTGCGCAGCCTGGACGAGGCGATCGGACGCGCCGATCTGCTGGAGACGGCGGAGGGGGTGGCGCACTGGAAGAGTCGGGGACTGGACCTCTCGCCGATCTTCGTGGTACCCACGGACGCCGACGGACAGCGGCTGCCGCAGCGGCGCCGGATCCGGGAACAGGACCACGGGCTGTCGGAAGCCCTGGACCGCAGCCTGATCCAACTCGCCGAGGGGGCACTCGAGGATGCGCGGCCGGTGCGTCTGCGGCTCCCGGTCCGCAATGTCAACCGCACCGTCGGCACCCTCCTCGGCGCCGAGGTGACCCGGCACTACGGTGCCGCAGGCCTCCCGGACGACACGATCGTGGTGGAACTGACGGGATCGGCCGGTCAGTCGCTCGGGGCGTTCCTACCGCCGGGCGTCACCATCGCACTGACCGGCGATGCGAACGACTACGTCGGCAAGGGACTGTCGGGTGGTCGCATCGTGCTGAGGCCCGCGGACGACGCGCCGTTCGATGCGCAGGACCAGGTGATCGCGGGGAACACGCTGCTCTACGGGGCGACGTCCGGGGAGTTGTTCGCCCGTGGACAGGTGGGGGAGCGCTTCTCTGTGCGCAACTCCGGTGCCGTCGCCGTCGTCGAGGGCGTCGGGGACCACGCCTGCGAGTACATGACCGGTGGCCGGGTGGTGATCCTCGGGCCGACGGGCCGCAATCTCGCGGCAGGAATGTCCGGTGGAATCGCCTACGTGCTGAACCTGGACCCGGCCGACGTCAACACGGCGATGGTCACGCTCGAGGCACTCGACCCGGACGATCTGGAGTGGCTGCGCGGCGCGGTCCTGCAGCACCGGGAGCGCACCTGCTCGCCGGTCGCGGCGTCGATACTCGCCGACTGGTCCCGGCGGGCGGCCCTGTTCACGAAGGTGCTCCCGATCGACTACCGGCGGGTCCTCGAGGCGGGCCGACTGGCGCGAGCGGAAGGCCGGGACGTCGACACGGCGATCATGGAGGCCGCTCGTGGCTGACCCGCACGGATTCCTCACCGTGAACAAGCGGGAGGCGCCGAAACGACCGGTCGCGGAACGGGTGCGCGACTGGGCCGAGGTCGGGGCGGAGGAATCCGCGGCGGAACGCGCCGCGGACGTGGCGCAGCAGGCGACACGCTGCATGGACTGCGGTATCCCCTTCTGCCACTCGGGGTCCGCGGGATGCCCACTCGGCAACCTGATTCCGGAGTGGAACGACCTGGTGCGGCGCGGTAGGTGGGACGCGGCCTCCGACCGGCTTCACGCGACCAACAACTTTCCCGAGGTCACGGGTCGTATCTGTCCCGCCCCGTGCGAGGCGGCGTGTGTGCTGTCGATCGCGGAGAACGACACCGGCGGCAGCGTGACCATCAAACGGATCGAGCAGGCCATCGCCGACGCCGCGTTCGAGGCGGAGGCGGTGACACCTGCGCCGGCGACGGTGACCACCGGCCGTCGGGTCGCGGTGGTCGGGTCCGGACCGGGTGGGCTCGCCGCCGCGCAACAACTCACGCGGGCCGGCCACGAGGTCACCGTGTTCGAGCGGGACGACCGGCTCGGCGGGCTCCTCCGCTACGGCATCCCCGCCTTCAAGCTGGACAAGGGTGTCATCGACCGCAGGATCGACCAGATGCGTTCCGAGGGAACCCGGTTCGTCACGGACTGCGAGGTCGGCACGGACGTGACGGTCACGCAGCTGCGGGAGCGGTTCGACGCGGTCGTGCTCGCGGTCGGTGCGCTCCGGGCCCGGGACAATCCGGACGTGCGGGGCCGGGAGCTGGACGGCATCCACCTGGCGATGGAGCACCTCGTCCTCGCGAACCGTGAGTGCGAGGGCGATGGAGTGAGCCCGGTGACGGCGCACGGCAAACACGTGGTGATCATCGGTGGCGGCGACACCGGAGCCGACTGCCTCGGCACCGCCCACCGGCAGGGCGCGCTGTCCGTGACGCAGCTCGACTACCACCCGGAGGCGCCGGTGGTGCGTGACGAGGAGCGATCGCCCTGGCCGTCCTGGCCGATGGTGCTGCGGACGTCACCCGCCCATGCCGAAGGGGGAACCCGGCGTTACGAGGTTGCGGTGCAACGTTTTCTGGGGGACGAGCGTGGTCGGGTGCGCGCCATGTCGCTGGCGGAGGTCCGGGTGACGCGTGACGCCGAGGGACGCAGGCACGTCGCACCGATCGGTGAGGAAGTCGAACTGCCTTGCGAGCTGGCACTTCTCGCGATCGGATTCGAGGGAGTCGAACACAGTGCCCTGCTCGACGGCCTGGGGTTGACGCTCACGGACCGCGGTGTGATCTCCTGCGGGCCCGACTGGCAGACGACGGCACCGGGGGTGTTCGTCTGCGGCGACGCGCACCGCGGCGCCTCGCTGGTGGTGTGGGCGATCGCGGAGGGTCGGTCGGTCGCCAACGCGGTCGACGGATTCCTCACCGGGAATTCGGATCTCCCGGCGCCGGTGCGGCCGACCGCCCTTCCCCTGCAGGTGTTGTGAGCTGTGCGGCGGGGCGGGCTGCACCGGGATGCGGCGTACACCGAGGTGACGCCGCGGTGAACGCTCCGCACGAGTTCGTTGTGTTCACCGACCGCGAATAGAACTGAATCGGTTCACCGACTAGGCTCGACCGCGTGACTCGACGAACAAAGATTGTGTGCACCCTGGGGCCCGCGGTGGCGACCGAGGAGAAGATTCGGGAACTCGTCGAGGTCGGCATGGACGTGGCCCGACTCAACTTCAGCCACGGCGAGCACGCCGATCACGAGCACAACTACGACCTCGTGCGGGACGCGTCGGACGCCGCCGGGAAGGCCGTCGGTATCCTGGCCGATCTGCAGGGCCCGAAGATCCGGCTCGGACGCTTCGCCACCGGCTCGACGGTGTGGGAGAACGGCGAGGAGGTCCGCATCACCGTCGACGAGTGCGACGGCACGCACGACCGGGTCTCGACCACCTACAAGGAACTCGCCGCGGACGCGAAAGCCGGTGACCGCCTCCTCGTCGACGACGGCAAAGTCGGTCTCACTGTCGATCGCGTCGAGGGCAACGACGTCGTCTGCATCGTCACCGAGGGCGGACCGGTCAGCAACAACAAGGGCGTCTCCCTGCCCGGGATGAACGTCTCGGTGCCCGCATTGTCGGAGAAGGACATCGAGGACCTCGAGTTCGCGCTCGGGCTCGGGGTGGACTTCATCGCGCTCTCCTTCGTCCGCTCGCCCGCCGACGTCAAGCTCGTGCATGCGGTGATGGACCGTGTGGGTCGCCGGGTTCCGGTCATCGCGAAGCTGGAGAAGCCGGAGGCGATCGAGAACCTCGAGGCCGTGGTGCTGGCGTTCGACGCGGTGATGGTTGCCCGTGGCGACCTCGGTGTCGAGCTGCCGCTGGAGCAGGTTCCGCTCGTCCAGAAGCGGGCCATCCAAATCGCACGCGAGAACGCCAAGCCGGTCATCGTGGCGACGCAGATGCTCGATTCGATGATCGAGAACTCCCGTCCCACCCGCGCCGAGGCGTCGGACGTCGCGAACGCGGTGCTCGACGGCGCGGACGCCGTCATGCTCTCCGGTGAGACGTCCGTCGGCAAGTTCCCGATCGAGACCGTCGAGACGATGGCCCGCATCGTCGAGGCCATCGAGACCGAATCGACGCGCGTCCCGCCGCTCACCCACGTGCCGCGCACCAAGCGAGGGGTCATCTCCTACGCCGCCCGCGACATCGGCGAGCGGCTCGACGCCAAGGCGCTGGTGGCGTTCACCCAGTCGGGCGACACGGTTCGCCGGCTCGCGCGCCTGCACACTCCGCTGCCGCTGCTGGCGTTCACTCCGCTGCCCGAGGTGCGCAGCCAGCTCGCCCTGACGTGGGGCACCGAGACCTTCCTGGTTCCGGGGGTCTCGTCGACCGACATCATGATTCGCCAGGTCGACACCGCGTTGCTGTCCCTCGGCCGGTACAACAAGGGTGATCTCGTCGTGATCGTCGCCGGATCCCCGCCCGGCACCGTAGGCTCCACCAATCTGATTCACGTCCATCGGATCGGGGAAGAGGACCATACGTGAGTGATGCGGGTGCCGACGTCGTGAGCCCGAGGGCGGAGGAACGCGGCCAGGACCTGGAGACGCTGCTCGGTCTGCTCGATCTCGAACAGACCGGCGAGAACTCCTTCCTGGGCATTCATCCGACGGGGAGACAACTCGGCAGCCGCACATTCGGTGGGCAGTTGGTCGCGCAGTCGATGATCGCGGCCGGCCGCACCGTCGACGGTGATCGGCCGCTGCACGTCGTGAACGTGCACTTCATCCGCGGCGGAGACGTCAAGGAACCGATCGAGTACCACGTCGAGCGCTTCCGCGACGGCCGGGCGCTGGCCAACCGTCAGGTCACCGCAGTCCAGGACGGTCGCGAGCTGTCCGTCGCGCTCGTCGCATTCCAGGAGCACGGTCGCGGCCTCGAACACGCCGTCGCGCGGCCCGACGTGCCCGGACCGGAGACGCTTCCGACCATCGGCGAGCGGCTTGTCGGGTTCGAGGACACCCTTCCGCATTTCGTCGGGGCGCTGCGGCCCATCGACATGCGGTACGCCAACGACCCGGCGTGGATCCTGAAGGGAACCGGCGAGACCCTCGGGCACAACCGGGTGTGGATGCGCACCGACGGTCCGCTCCCGGACGACGGTCGGCTGCACGCCGCGGCCCTGGCCTACGGTTCCGACACCACCGTGCTGGATTCGATCATCACCACGCACGGGTTGTCCTGGGGCCTGGACCGCATTGTCGCGGCGACCGTCAACCACTCGATCTGGTTCCACCGGCCGCTCCGCTTCGACGAATGGGCGCTCTACGCCACGGAGTCCCCGGTGGCCTCCGGTTCGCGCGGGCTGGCGACGGGTCGCTTCTTCTCGCATGACGGTGAGCTGCTCGCGACCGTGGTCCAGGAGGGAATGATCCGGCACTTCCCGAAACGGGGTTGACCGGCGGCACCCGGCGGAGGTGAGTGGCCGGTGGGATTCGGGACGCTCGCACTGATCGCGGCGGTCGCGCTGCTCGGCCCGTTGCTCGCCGCCCGACGGCGCTGGAACCTGCCCGTCGTTCTCGGCGAGCTCGCCGCCGGAATGCTGATCGGGATCAGCGGACTGCACCTCGTCGACGCGACCGACCCGATCCTGTCGTTCCTGGCGGACATCGGGTTCGCGCTCGTGATGTTCGTGGCCGGAACCCACGTCCCGATGCGCGACACCGCGATCCGGCCGGCGCTTCGGCGCGGTGTGCTCCGAGCCGTCGTCGTCGGTGTGGCCGCGGTCCCCGTGGGAATCGCGCTCGCCGCCGCGTTCGGCACCGGCAAGGCCGGACTGTACGCGGTGCTCGTCGCCTCCTCGTCGGCGGCGCTGGTGCTGCCGATCGTCGACTCGCTGCGCCTCGGCGGGGCCTCGGTCGTCGACACCGTCGCGCAGGTGGCCGTTGCGGATGCCGCGTGCATCGTGGCACTGCCGCTCGTGATCGACCCGGGCCGGGCGCCGAGGGCGGCACTGGGCGCGGTGGTCGTCGCAGCGGGTGGCGCGCTCGTGTACCTCGCATTCAGGGCGATGGTCCGCAGCGGCCTTCAGGATCGGCTGCATCGCGTCTCGGAGCAGCGCGGGTTCGCGTTGGAGCTGCGGGTGAACCTGATCCTGCTGTTCGGGCTCGCGGCGGTCGCGACGTCGATGCACGTGTCGGTGATGCTCGCCGGATTCGCCCTCGGGCTCGCCCTGTCGGCGGTCGGTGAGCCACGCCGGTTGGCTCGGCAACTGTTCGGTGTCACCGAGGGCTTCCTCGGGCCGCTGTTCTTCGTCTGGCTCGGCGCGTCCCTGGATCTGCGCGCACTCGCCCTGGCGCCGTCGTACATCGGACTCGGTGTCGCACTCGGTGTGTCGGCGGTGCTGGTGCACGCCGTGGCGCGACTGCTCGGTCAGCCGCTGCCGCTGGCGGCGCTGTCCGCAGCCCAGCTCGGAATTCCGGTGGCAGCGGCCACGGTCGGTACCCAGTTGGGGCTGTTCGCGCCGGGTGAGGCGCCGGCTCTGTTGCTGGGCGCACTCGTCACGATCGGGATTGCCGCGATCGCGGGTGGCCTCGCGGGGCGCCGCGGGATGGTGCGTCGGTGAGCCCGCGACCTGCACTTTCTCGGACACCGCGACCGCTGCGGAGGTAGAATTCGCGCACTGCCCACCGTCTGAGGAGGGGCGCGAATGTCCGAATCTTCTTCGCTGGACTGGAATCACGAATTGTGGAACAGCCTGCGGTGGATCCTGGAGGCGTTCGGGATCTCCGCCGTTTGTTTCGTCCTCGCCGCCGTGCTGCTGCTGCGATACACCCGGTGGGGCAGGCAGTTCTGGCGGATCAGCGGCGACTATTTCACCGGCCGCGACAGCGCCCCCACGTGGGCGCTGCTTGCGGTAGTCCTGTTCATGACCGTGTTCGCGGTCCGGATGACGGTGCTGCTGTCGTACCAGGGCAACGACATGTACACGGCGCTGCAACTCGCTGCGCAAGCCTTCGCCCAGGGCGACGCGACCGCCCTCGATGCGGCCAAATCGGCGTTCTGGACAAGCGTGGTCGTCTTCGCGATCCTCGCCACCATTCACGTCGCACGCTCGCTCCTCGACTTCTACGTGGGCCAGGCGTTCGACATTCGGTGGCGGCGATGGCTCACCGACCACGTGACCACCGACTGGCTCGAAGGTCGCGCCTTCTATCGGGACCGTTTCGTCGACGCCACCATCGACAACCCCGATCAGCGAATCCAGCAGGATGTCACCGATTTCGTGCAGATCTCCCGATCGTTGTCGATGGGCGCCGTCGGAGCACTCGTCTCGTTGGTGTCCTTCACGAAGATCCTGTGGGACCTGTCCGGTCCGATGACGTTGTTCGGCACCGAGGTTCCCCGGGCCATGGTGTTCCTCGTGTTCGCATACGTGCTGTTCTCGACGATCGTGGCGTTCTGGCTGGGGCGGCCGCTCATCCAGCTCAACTTCTGGAACGAGCGGCTCACCGCCAACTTCCGGTACGCGCTGGTCCGGGTTCGGGACGGCGCGGAGAACGTCGCGTTCTACCGTGGGGAAGGTGTCGAACGGCAGGGACTGCTCACCCGATTCGCCGCGGTCCTGCGGAACTATTGGCAGATCGTCTACCGGACGCTGAAGTTCAACGGCTGGAATCTGGGTGTGAATCAGGTCGCGGTCGTGTTTCCGATACTGATCCAGGCGCCGCGCTTCTTCTCGGGGACCATCACCCTCGGTGACGTCACCCAGTCCGCTACGGCGTTCGGCCAGGTGCACGACTCCCTGTCGTTCTTCCGCGAGTCGTACGACACCTTCGCCGGGTATCGTGCGTCGCTGATCCGACTCGACGGTCTCCGCCGCGCGAACCACGACTCCAGAGCATTGCCGTCCCTCGACGCCGCCGATGTGGACGGCGGCCTGGAGCTCGAGCGCGTGGGCGTGCGGACGCCTGACGGCGCATCGCTGGTGACCGACCTCGACCTCACGATGGCCCCCGGCGACACGCTCGTCGTCAAGGGCCAGTCGGGGAGCGGGAAGACGACGCTGCTCCGGAGCCTCGCGCAGATGTGGCCCTTCGCGGAGGGTGTCGTTCGCCGTCCTGCTGGGCGCGAGACGCTCTTCCTGTCGCAGATGCCGTACCTGCCCCTCGGTGACCTCCGCACCGCTGTGGCCTATCCCGGTTCGGTCGAGGAGCACGATGACGACAGGATCCGGGACGTACTGCGCAAGGTGCAGCTCGGAAACCTGGTGGACCGCCTCGACGAGGAGGCGGATTGGGCGAAGATTCTCTCACCGGGGGAGCAGCAACGGATCGCGTTCTCTCGGATCGTGCTGCTCAGGCCGGCTGTCGCGTTCCTCGACGAGGCGACGTCCGCCGTCGACGAGGGGCTCGAGTACTCGCTGTACGACCTGATTCGCACCGAGGTCCCGGACTGCATTCTGTTCAGCGTCAGCCACCGCAGCACCGTCGACCAACACCACGCCCGTCAACTGGAACTGTCCGGTGACGGGTCGTGGGAACTGTCGTTGGTGTCGGTGTGAGCGTCGCCGGTTCCCCGGCTCAGGGCCGCCAGCCGGCGGGCATGTGCTCGTCGGCGAATGCCAGTTTGATCCGGATGAGTTCGGAACGGTTGGGCTTGCCGGATTTCATCAACAACCCCTCGATCGCGGCCTGTTCGTCGTAGAACGCGATCTGGATGGCGTCCATCTTCACGCCGACCAGCGGGCGCACCGGCCCGGGCCTAGGCATGGCGACGTGCTCCGACCGCGGTCCGGTCGACCGTTCTGTACTCGAACTGTC
The DNA here is from genome assembly GCF_042681175.1 of Rhodococcus gannanensis. Taxonomy (NCBI): domain Bacteria; kingdom Bacillati; phylum Actinomycetota; class Actinomycetes; order Mycobacteriales; family Nocardiaceae; genus Rhodococcus; species Rhodococcus gannanensis. Next base: position 206,063 of record NZ_JBHUFB010000010.1, on the reverse strand, counting down.
GCTTCTCGACCACATGGCGTATCGCGCTCAACGGTGACCTCCCGAGGATCAGATCGTCTGCGTGTAACCGTGTTGGGTTGTTGTGCGGCGTGTCCGCACAAGTCTGGAGTGGAGGGTAGCGAACCGAACAGTCGCTGCAGGCAGTTTGAACCGTTTTTGTTGAACGAGTGTCCGATCACGATCCGTGCAGGTCCCGTAACGATTGAGCGGCGAACGAATCGGTCGATCGGCATGGGGCATACCGTGATCCAAGGAATTGTGACCTATTTCACAGTGAATGGTCGAGGCCTCGGCGCGGACCCCCGATTCGACGCCAGGTCTCGGACGATCGCGACGGAGGTCGATCCGATGGGTTCGTCGACGCGTGGCTGGCGGCATCTCGTACTGCTCCTGGTCGCAGCCGTGGTGGTGCCGCTCGGCATCGCGGTCGGTGCCGCCGCTGTGGCGAACGCGGATCCGTACTCGCGGCTCCGAGAGGACTGGGTGCCTGCGCCGGGTGGGGTTGGGCACATCAAGGTGCGGACTTGGCTGGCGGCCAACGGGAGCAACCGGAGTGTGTATCTCCTCGACGGACTGCGCGCGACCGACGACGTCAGCGGGTGGGAGCACGAGACCAATGCCGCCTGGCTGTCCGATCACGGCGTCAACGTCGTCGAACCCGTCGGCGGACAATCCAGCTTCTACGCGGACTGGTACGCACCCAACAACTTCACAGGCCAGCCGTATACGTACATGTGGGAGACCTTCCTGACACGGAATCTTCCCGACTTCCTCTCCGCGCGATACGGATTCAGCCGTTCCGGCAACGCAGTTGTCGGTCTGTCGATGGGTGGGAACGCCGCACTGGTGCTGGCGTCGCGGCACCGAGACCAGTTCGCCTTCGCCGGCGCGATGTCCGGCTATCTCAATCTGTCCGCCCCGTCGATGCGCGAGGCGATCAGGGTCGCGATGCTCGATGCCGGTCTGTTCAATTCCGACTGCATGTGGGGGCCGCCGTGGGACGTGGCGTGGCTGCGTCACGATCCGTTCGTCCAGGCGGAGGGTCTTCGCGGCCTGCCGATGTGGGTGTCCGCGGGCAGTGGTCTCCCGGGGGTGCACACGCGCCCCTCGGCGCTCGTCGACTACTGGAACACGACGGTGGGGATGGGGCTCGAAGCGCTCTCCCTCGCGCAGACGCGTGCCTTCGAGGTTCGGCTCGCGACGATGGGAATCACCAGCGCGCACTTCGACTTTCCCTCCACCGGGATTCACTCCTGGCCCTACTGGCAGGACCAGTTGTGGGCGATGCTTCCGATGATGAAGGGCGCGATCGGGGCGTGACGCACGGCCGTCCCGATCCTGCCGAACAGCTCCGCTGACATGGGTTTGCTCGTACGCTGCTCGGTGGCGTTGTGGTCCGAGCGGTGAGGGCGGTGTGGCGGGTGTCGCGTGCGGTGGTGCGGCTGGTGGTGATCTCGGCGGTCGTGGCGGTGATGTCGGCGACGGCATCGGCGTCGGCGGAAGGGCATGGGAACGTCGGCGGCTTGCGCTACGACCAGACGACTTCTGTCGGCGTGCACAACGCCTACGAGACGGCGACCTACCCGTATCTCGTCGACGCTCTCGATGCCGGAGCCGCGCTGATCGAACTCGACGTGTGGACCAACGTCGGCGGTATCGGCTGGCGTGTGTCGCACCAGAATCCGGTGGCCAACGAGAACAACTGCGTGGGCGGTGGATCGGTCGACGGACGGTCGGGTCCGCGCAACGGGGACCTCGCAGCCTGCCTGACGGATCTGCGCACGTGGCACGATGCGCACCCCGCCCACCCTCCGGTGCTGGTGAAGATCGAGATGAAGGACGGGTTCAGTGCGGTACCGGTCGGCGGGTCGGCAGGTTCGGAGGGGTCGGCCGGAATCCCGCGCGGGCCGGTCGACTTCGACGCCCTCGTGCGGGAGACGTTGGGCGACGCGGTGTACACGCCTGCGGAACTGCTCGGCGACGCCGCCACCCTCGACGACGCCGTCCGCGCACGCGGCTGGCCGACACGTGACGAACTCGCCGGCCGGTTCGTGATCGACCTGATCTCCGGCACCGTGGAAGAGGTCAACCCGTTCGACGCCCTCTGGACGGACCGAGAGTACGCCGCCCACCTGCGTGACCTCGCTGCGTCGGATGACCTGACCACCGCCGTCGCGTTTCCCGCAGTGAACGGCGCCGCGCCCGGCGATCCGCGACTGCGGTACTCCGACGACTCGCTGCGGCCCTGGTTGGTGGTGTTCGACGGGGACGCGTCGGCCTACGTCGACGGCGGCATCGACACCGGGTGGTACCGGGACAACAATTACCTGCTGGTGATGACCGCCGCGCACGCGGTTGCACCCGCGATCGACAACCGGGTCCCCGATCCGGCGGCGGCCACGGCGCGGGTCACCGAGTTGGCGGGCCGCTCGGCGAACGTGATCACCTCCGACTGGGCGACGCTGCCGTCGGTGCTGTCCCTGGTGGAGCCGCGTCGGTGATCGTTGGGGCCGGCGCAACGTGATGCTCGCGTCGGCCCTGGCGCCGAGGGGTCACCCCGACACGCTGACGGTCGCACCGAACCAGTCGTCGTGGCGCAGGGCGTCGGCGTGCACCCGTCCGACCTGTCGTCGCGTGACGCGAAGGTCCTCGATCCGGTCGTCCACGTCGACGTGGGCCGGTGTCTCGTCGCCGCCGGATGATCCGTCGGTCAGCGAGACCGGGCGGATGATCGTCCAGTCGAGGTCGCTGCCCCGGACGACTGTCTCCTGCGCCTCGCTGTCGGCGAGTTGCGGGGCGAGCACGAGCCGGAAGAACAGCTTCAGCGGCAGCGACAGCTGACCGAAGGTGTCGCCGAGCCCGTAGGTGGTCTGTACGACGAGTCTGCGAATCCCGTGGTCCCACATGGCGTCGACCACCCTGCGGGTGCCTTCGGACCGCACGTCGAGCGGTGTTCGGGCACGCCGGAACAGGCGCACCCCGAACGGATTGTCCGAGATCCCGAGGATCACGACCACCGCCTCCTGGTCGATCATCGCCTTCCCGAGCGCGTCCGGATCGAATACGTCGCCGGTGACCGTGCGGACGTCCTCGGATTGCGCGGACGCAGTCCGCGCGAAGGCCGTGACCTCGTGTCCGTCCCGGACCAGTTCGGCGACGGCGGCCGCTCCGGTGCCCCTGCTCGCTCCCACTACCAAGACCTTCATGTCGTCCACTCCTCGTCTTCGGTGCCCGGGCTTTCCGGGTGTCTCCAGACTCGGCTCGTCGGGCGATACGATCAATGCCAATCACGCTTGATTCATTGCTCGATCGTCTACTCGGTGGAAGACTGGGTCGCATGCACACCGACCTGCTCACCGCCGCGCTGCAGGACTTCGGCATGACCGGGGTGTTCTACGCGGTGTCCGACCTGGCCGAGCCGTGGGGCATCGACATGCCGCCACTGCCGGGGACGATGATCTTCCATCTCGTCACGGAGGGGTCGGCGGTGGTCGTGGTCGACGGGGTGGAGCGGCGTCTCGAACCAGGGGACGTCGCGCTCGTTCCGCGCGGCACCGGGCACCTGCTCGCGGATTCGGCGGACACTCCCGGTGTCCCGCTGTTCGATCTTCCGCGTGAAGAGCTCACCGACCGGTACGAGCGGATCCGGATCGACGGTGGTGGTGCGCCCTGCCGTCTGGTGTGTGGCGCGGTCTCCTTCTCCGGGCTCGGAGTGGCACGTCTGGTTCGGACCCTGCCGCCGGTGCTCGTCACCGCCGGCGCGGACGCCGGGTGGCAGCGCGCGGCGCTGGAGGTCGTCGCCGCCGAGTCGATCAGCCCACGTCCGGGGAGCGACGTCGTCACGGCCCGGCTCGCGGACGTTCTGGTGGTCCAGACGATCCGGTCGTGGCTGGAGCAGTCGACTCCGCGTGGCTGGGTCGCGGCAGTGCGTGATCCCGCCGTCGGAGCTGCGCTGTCGGCCTTCCACGCCGAACCCGACCGGCCGTGGACGGTCGAGTCCCTCGCGAAAGCGGCCGGCATGTCGCGATCTGCGTTCGCGGTCCGGTTCACCGACCTCATGGACGAGCCCGTGATGGCGTACGTGACGTCGTGGCGGATGGATCTCGCGGCCCGGCTCGTCCGCGGTGGGGGACTGTCGCTCGGGCGGATCGCGGCGCGCGTCGGCTACCGCTCGGAGGCCGCGTTCAACCGCGCATTCCGGCGGTGGCACGGCTGCACGCCGGGCGCGTTCGCGCGCCGCGGAGCCACCTTCCAGGAGCAGATCGGTGGCGGTGTGAGCGTGGTGCCCGGGTAGTCAGCGCCCGGCGGCCTCGGCTCGAGCGGCGATGTCGTCGAGATCGGTGGCCATCGCCTTTCTCGTCGCCTTCGTGCCGATGCCACCGAACACCGCCATCAGGAGCTTCGTGACGAACGACGGTGACCCCACCTCGGCCGAGAAGACCATCGTCAGGTCCGTCCCCGAGCCCGCCCCGGTGACCGTGAACGCGGTCGTGTAGTCCGTGCCCGACGAATGCGCCTTGACGACCGTGCGGTGAGGCGCGTCGACCTCGGCGACCCACATCTCCTCGGTTGCCTCCTTGCCGAACATCTTCCGCGTCTCACGCCACCTGGTGCCGACCTCGTAGCCGTCACCTGCGACCCGCTCGACGCGAGTGACCCCGGACAGGGTCTGCTCGGCCGAGTCGAGGTCGGTCAGTACCGCCCAGACCTGGTCGGGGGACGCGGCGACGTGCCTGTCGAGCCGTATCTCCTTGGGTGCCATCGTCGTTCCTCCTCATCGGGTGGGCCGGGTCGTCACACGTCGGTCCCGGGCGGTCAGGTGATGGTGAAGCCGCCGTCGACGGCGATGGTCTGGCCGGTGACGTAGCCGCCGGCATCCGACGCCAGCCACACAAGCGTCGCAGCAAGTTCGGCCGGATCCCCGGTGCGGCCCAGCACGATCCGGGCCGACTGGCTCTCCAGGTATCCGTCCGCGTACTGGTCGGTCATCTCGGACTCGAAGAAGCCGGGGGCGATCGCGTTCACCCGGATTCCCTTGCGCGCTCCCCACTGCTGCGCCAGGTCCCGGGTGAGGCCGACGATCGCCGCCTTGCTCGCGCTGTACGCGGCCTGCGGCAGCTGGGCCGTGGTCAGTCCCAGGATGCTGGCGATGTTCACGACGGAGCTGCCGGGCTGCATCACCCGGCCGCAGGCCTGTGCCGCCCAGTACGAGCCGTTCAGGTTGATGTCGACGACCGAACGGAACTGTTCGGGGGTCTCGCGGGTGGCGGGAACGGCGGTGCCGACGCCTGCGTTGTTCACCAGAACGTCCACCCGGCCGAACTCGGCCATCGCGGCGTCCACCATGGCCTGGCACTGCTCGGGCGACGTGACGTCGGTGGCGACGGTGAGTGCCCGTCGTCCGGCGGCTCGGACCAGGCCTGCGGTGCCCTCGAGCCGATCGGCCCGGCGCGCCGCGAGGACGACGTCGGCGCCCGCTTCAGCGCAGGCCTGCGCGAACGCGACACCCAGGCCGGAGGATGCGCCGGTGACGACGACAACCTTGTCGTCGAGACGGAACCTGTCGAGGACGGACATGCGGCCACCTTTTCCTGTGTGTGGGCGACGCCGGGTGTCGTCGCCCGCTCCGCCCGTGGGCGGACGAATTCGGATGACCCACTATGGCACCTCCGACAGGTCGTTCGGACGTCACGTCCTCGTCGACGTCGGTCACCCGGCGGCGGTGGGCAGATCGAGCGGCGGTGTCACCGTCACGGCACGCCGCGTGACCTCCGTGACCCTGCGAACGGCCGTTCCGATGCGTTAGCGTTATGCGTCATCGCATGACGGTGACATTCCGTCCGACAGATAATGAGGAGCAATTCATGGGCAGCATCGAAGAGATCTTCGCTTCCGTCGCAGACATCCTCGCGGGCCTCGGGCTCGGTTCCAGCGACGTCCCGGAGTAGACCTCGCAGTCGACGCGACCCCCACCGCTCAGCAGAGTGGTGGGGGTCGCGTCGTGTCCGGTCAGCCCACAGCGGCAAGGACGGCGTCCGCCATCCCCTGCTCTCCCGCTGCGTTCGGATGCACGGGAACAGGCTGCAGCGCGCCGATCATCGGCTCGATCCATCGCTGCTCCGGCGTCTGGCAGCCGTCGCGTCCGGTCGAGGACTGCGCCATGTCCACGAAGACGGTCCCCGTTTCCGCGGCCGCACGGGCGACGGCGTCGTTCAATGTCGCCTGCAGGCTGTGCAGGTACGGCACGTCGCCCGCGGCGAGTGGCATCTGCGGCACGCAACTGCCCGATGCCGGCAGCAACCACGGATAGCCGACGATCGCGACCTCGGCGTTCGGCGCGCGGTCATGGACGTCGCGCAGCGCCTGCAGCAGCGCCGGATACGTCTGCGTGCGGACCTCGTCGGCGAGACTGTCGCCGTACTGTTCCTGGCACGGATTCCAGGCACCGAGCCGGGCTACGGCAGCACCGATGCAGCGAGCCATGGCCATTGCGAACGTGTTGTTGTTGTTTCCGCCGATCGTCATCGTGACGAGGTCCGTCGACTCGGTGAGCGCGTCGAGCTGCGGGGCGAGGCCCGGATACTGCGCCCGGTAGAAGTCCTCGGTCTTGGCTCCACCGCAACTGACGTCCGTCAGCGCATAGCCTCGGCTCGCCGCCACCACGTGCGCGAAGTTCCGTTCGGAGCGGCTGCAATTCGGGTGCGAACCGGGAACCGTCGGTTGCACGCCGGCGCCGGCGCTGAAGCTGTCGCCGAGGTTGACGTAGTCGACCGGTTCCTGCGCCTGCGCTCCCGACACCGCCACGGCCGACGCGGTTGCCACGACCGCCGCCACCGCGGCGGCCCGGAGCCGCGACCCTCCACGCACCTTCGAGAACATGCCCACGACCGCGACTCCTCGCCGATCCGCGAAGTGGCCCCCGCCACCTCGATTGGGCAGGAATCTAGCAGGATCAGGCCACGCAGATCGGGAAAATGATGTTGGGTCCGAACAACGGAATGATCCCGACAGGTGCGCACGCGAGTAGCGCGCCGAGCGGATTCTGGTTCTGGCCGATCAGGACCACCGGTTGAACGGGGTGCACGACCGAGGGGTCGGCTGCGGCGCCCGCGGAACCGAGCAGCAGCAGTGGCGGCAGGGCGGCGGCCGCGATCGCGGCGCGCAGTGCAACGGTTCTCATGACGGATCACGACCACTTCGTCGACAGGAGGTCCCTTCACCGTGCGCTCTCACGCGGCAGGAAGCAAGGGTTGAGAGCTGTCGGTGCGGAGTTCGGGTCGCGGCCGCCTCACCCTTCCGCGAGGAACGATCCGGACGGCGTCAGCGGCTGGTTGATGCGCGGCGCGTACTGATCGAAGTAGACGCGCGCGATCAGATCCCGGCGACTCCGCACCCCGGCCTTGTCGAAGATGAGCTTCAGGTGGTCCTGGACCGTGTAGGCGGACAGATGCAGTGCGGCGGCGATGTCCTTCGTCGCCACCCCCTGCAGCACCATCTGCGTCACGTCCCGCTCCCGCGCGGTCAGTCCGAACGCCTCGACGACGATCGGCACGATGTCCGGGGGTCGCGCCTCCTCGATCGTCACGACGACCTCACCGACCCGCCCGTCGCTGGACGACAGTGGAGAGGCGTTGATGACCAACCACATTCCGGACCGGCCGCGGACACGCAGGCGCGGTGGCAGCGTCGAGTCGCCGCGGCCGTAGCGCCGCGCGGCGCCGATCAGGGAGTAGATCGGGTTGACGGCGGCTCCGCTGTTGGCACCCGCGGTCAGATCGTCGATCCGTTCCTGACTGCCCGCACTCATCTGCACGATCTCGTCGTTGCGGTCGACGATGAGCACCGCGGGGCCGGTCAGCGTCGTCTGCGGTTCGGCGACGACGGTGCACAGCAGGCCCGACCGGACCCCGTGCGCGAGCGTCCGGGACAGGGTGCCGAGGAACTCCACCTCGTCGTCGTCGAACGGGCGACAACTCGCTCCGACCCGGAAGAACGAGATCCCGCCCCAGACGTGGCCGCCGTCGCGCAGGATCATGCGCGCCTCGTCGTGGAATGCGTACTCGGGGATCATCAGTTCGTTCATGCGATCGGACTCGCGGGGCTCGCCGTGGGTTGCCGCGTGCAGACCGACCGCGTCGACGCCGTGCGCCGCCATCTCCCGGAACGCCGTCTCCTCGTCCCGGCCGTACTCCAGCAGACCCCACTGGGCGTCCTTGTGGTCCTGCCCGAGCAGGCACCCGTACTTGCGCGCGGACGTCAGCAACAGCGAACTGGGATCGAGACCCGCGACGCAGATGGCGTCGTTGGGGACGGCGCGGCTGATCGACTCGACGGCTTCGGCGAAGAAGTCGTCCAGGCCGAGACCCGCGTGGGCGACCACGTCCAGGTCTCGGCGTACACGCTCGGCAGTCAAGCTCGGCGTCATCGTCCCAGTGTGGAACCGTGCAGTTCGGCTGTCCATCCCAGATTACTGGGGTGGCCCGAGGGGCGGACAGGACCGGGGCGCACTCGGTAGCCTCGACACGACCGTCGAGGACGGGAGTCGGATGTCCGAGCGTCTCCTCACGGCGGAAGCCGTCCACACCCGGTTGCTGGCGCACGCGGATCCGGCCCAACTGCCCGCGGTCCGCAAACGGCTCGCGCCCACAGAGGTCGCCATCGGCATGCGCATGCGCGATCTGTTCGACACCGCGAAGGCGGCAACCGGGATGCCGTTGCCGGAGGTCGAGCGGCTGATGGACCTGGAGGCCTACGAGGCGCGCATGGCCGCGTTCTGCGTCCTCGACTTCAAGGCGCGCCGGATGCGGGGGGATCGTGAACTCCACGACCTGTACCTGCGACGACACGATGCGATCAGCACCTGGGACATGGTCGATCGCGCTGCGCCGAGGGTCGTCGGTGGTCATGTGACCGGCGGGCCCTACGCCGTGTTGCACGAATTGGCCGCCGCGGAGGACCCGTTGCGACGGCGGACAGCCGTGACGGCGCCCCTGTACTTCGTCATGTCCGGCACCGACGCCGACTGTGCCGAGGGATTCGCGCTCTGCGCCGGCCTGCACGCCGATCCGGAGCCGGTGGTCACGAACGCGGTCGGCATCTACCTCAAGCATGCGGGACATCGCGATCGCGACGCTCTCGAGGATTTCCTCGGGAAGTACGCCGAGGCGATGCGCCGCCCGTCGCTTCGGCTCGCGGTGGAGAAGTTGCCTCCGGCAGACCGGCAGCGCTGGCTCGGCTGACGGCACTCACACAACCGAGGCCGGGGCGCACCACCGACATCGCGGGTGGCGCGCCCCGGCCTCGGTTCGTCGCGGCGCGAACACGGGACCGTCTCGGTCCGTGCCTCAGTCCAGGTCGTCGGCGCCTGTCGGGGAGAAGGTTCCCGCGGGGTCGTATCGATGCCGGACCTCGAGCAGGCGGGCGCGGCTGTCGGCGGGCCACAGTGCGGTCCGTTCCGCCGCGGGAAGGCCACAGAAGCTCAGCAGCGCTCCGCAGGTCCACTGCGCCACGGCGGCGGTCACCGCGCGCAGGTGCGAGTCGACCCGATCTCCCAGCGGTCCGGCGCAGACCCCGATACCGGTCACGGCGAACCCGGCGTCGCGGCCGGTCACGGCGTTGGCCGGCCCCTGCGGGTGACGCAGCGCGCCACCGAGAAGACGGATCTCCACGATCGCGAGCGGACTGTCGACGGCGGGGCCGGCCACAGAGAGGAGTGCGTCCACCGCCTCCGCCGGAAGCGCCGACAACGTCGTCCCGCGGTCGGCGGCGGGCAGCGGGCCGGGAGGGTCCATGTGCACGGCGTCGAGAGCGGCCACCGGCATGACGCCGATCGTGTCGAGCAGGACCGGACCGGCATTCCGTATGGGCGCGAGGAGCGACTCGGCCCGGTCGGGGTCGCCGGTGTGGGTGAACCGGAGGTGAACCACGGTCTGGCCCTGCAGTGGCGGCGGCAGGTTCGGGTCGGGCGGCAGCCGGGTGATCGCCACGGACGTGCCGGCCTCTTCGGGCAGCATTGGCGCCCACGAACGCCACGCGTGCAGAACGTCCGACGCGCTGTCGCCGGAGAAGAAGATGCCGCCGCCGTACAACGTCGCGAGTTCGACGAGTCCGATCTCGATCGCGGTGACGACGCCGAAGCCGTCGCGGCCGCCGAGCAACGCCCAGAACAGGTCCGGGTCGCTGGTGGGATCGACGGCGCGGACGCTGCCGTCCGCGGTGGCGAGTTCGATCGAGTGCACTCGGTCTGCGGCGAAACCGAATTCGCGTCCGAGCGGACTCAGTCCGCCGCCGAGGGTGTAGCCGACGACACCGACACCGGACGAGGAACCGACCAGCCCCGTGAGCCCGTGCGGGGCGGTGGCTGCGGCGACGTCGCGCCACCGGGCGCCGGCGCCGACCCGTGCCGTCCGGGCGACCGGATCGACGACGACGTCGTTCATGCGAGCCGTGGTGACGATCAGCGTGCCGGGTCCCTCGATGACCGCGCCGTGGCCGGTGGCGCGGACCCCGACTCGCAGGGCGTGGGTGCGGGCGTACCGGATCGCGGCGGCCACGTCGTCGGCGCAGGTCGCACCGACGACGATCGTGGCATCGGGTGTGGACGCGACGTTGAAGCCGGTCAATTCGGCATCGAAGTCGGCGTCGCCGGGTGCGAGGACCGGCCCGGCGACGGAGGCGCGGAGCTGGTCGGTGGACGGGGATGGCGGCTGGGTGGTGATCGACATCGGGTTCTCCTCGGAGCGTGGGTGACACGAAATAGGTTGTGGCAGTGGGTGTCGTGCGAAGGCTCGGCGGCGGATGCGGCCGATCAGCGCCCTGCCTGCGCGGCGATCTCGACCGCGAGTCCGGGCAGGGCGAGAGCGGTGACACCCACGAGCGCGGCGGGCGGTGTCGCGTCGGCGGCCTCGAGGCGCTCGGTCAGCGCCGAGTACGCGGCAAGGGTCGCGGGCACGTCGGTCGTGTAGACGGTGAGCATGTGCACGTCGGCGAGGGTCATGCCTGCGCTCTCGAGGATCTCCTCGATGTTGTGCATGGCGAGGGAGATCTGCGCGGACATGTCGCCCTCGTGCAGGACATTGCCGTCGGCGTCCACCGATGCCTGTCCCGCGATGGACAGGATCCTGCTCGGCGCCGGCCGGAGCTGTGCGTGGTCGAAGCGGAACGGGGCGTTCCAGGTGGTCGGGTTGATCCGTCGGGTGACGGCGGGGGAGGTTGTCGTGGTCATGACTACGAGCGTCGTCGCAGGACACGGTGTTTCCCATCCCGCATCGACGGGGAATTCCGCGGCCACGTATCTGGGTGTGCCGGTACCCAGAAACCTGGGGGCGACGAGGGCTTGGCGCACGTCGCGCGTTCAGACGTGCGATGATTTCCGGCGCTGCGCGGCGAGACCCTCGCGATTGGCATGTCGCCGCAGGAGATGGCCCACGACGGATACACCGTCCAGCGAGGTGCGGGGAGCGGACGGGGAGTCGATTCTCTTCGACGGGACGACCGTGACGAAGTTTCGGCATCACGGCAATGACGAGGCTGCGGGAAACCGGTCTGGACTTTCCGTGAACTGCAGATCACGGAGAAGAAGTCGCTGTTCGGCAAGCCTCGCAATCCGAGGCAGTTCTCCGCGCTGCTCGTCATGTCGTCGATCATGAGTTTCACAGTGGACGAGGCGGGCAAGAGCGCGCTGGAAACGATGGTGGACGGGTTCCGCAACTGACCGCGGTTCCGTCGCGGCGCTATGGTTGGTCCGATCGAGGCCTGATACTCCTTGAGGTTTGGGGATCGAGACAGAATCGAGGTCGCCGATGACCGGGACGTTCACGCGATGTCGGGCATGGGTGGTCGCGTTGTGCGCAGCCGTGGGGATCGTGTTGGGAGTCGGTCCTGCCGCAGCTCTCGCGCAGGCGATGCCGACGCCGGCCGACGATCCCTTCTACAGCGACGGGGCCGACCTGGGTGCGTATCCGCCCGGCGAGGTCTTGCGAACTCGTGACGTGCAGTTCGTCGCTGACAACGTCGGCACACCGTTCCGGTCGACACAGGTGCTCTATCGCAGCACCGACGAGAACGGCAACCCGACCACCGCCGTCACCACGGTCGTTCAGCCACTGGCTCCGATCGGGTCCACCCGCATCGTGTCGTTCCACATGTTCTACGACGGTCTCGGCGCTCACTGCGATCCGTCGTACACCTTGCGGGGTAACAACCCGAGCGCCTCGGAACTGTCCGAAGAGGCTGCGGTGCTCGCGTATCTCGCGGCCGGCCAGACGGTGGTGATACCCGACTACGAAGGCCCGCAGCGAGCATTCTCGGTCGGCCGCCATGCCGGCCGCATCGCCCTCGACGGCATCAGGGCGGCCGAAACGTACCTGGGTGTCCCGAGTTCGACACCGGTGGGCATGATCGGCTACTCGGGGGGCGCCACCCCGACCGCCTTCGCGGCCGAACTCGCCCCGACCTATGCCCCCGAACTCAACATCGTCGGCGCTGCAGCGGGCGGTCTGTTGGTCTCCCCGCAACACACCCTCGAGTACGTCAACGGCCGCAACAGATGGTCGGCGGTGCTCCCCGGAGTTCTCGTCGGCTACCAGCGTGCCTACGGTTTCGACACGGACTCGTTCCTGTCGCCGTACGGGCGGATGCTCGTCGGCGATGTGGCCGACAAGTGCCTGCTCGAGTTCCGCGACAGCTATCCGGGACTGACGGACGCGTCCATGGTTCGGTCGCCGTACCGAGGGTTCTCCGACGTCCCCGCTCTGGCCGAGGCAATGCGCCGGAACGAGGCCGGAACGGCGGGGACTCCTCGTGTCCCGTTGCTGCTCTCGGTGGGCAACGTCGACGGGCAGGGCGACGGTGCGATGGTGGCCCGCGACGTTGCGGATCTGGCGGAAAAGTACTGCCGGGGCGGAGCACCCGCCCGGTTTCAGGTCTACTCGGGGATGGACCACAGTGGTTCGTTCGTCCCGTTCCAGGCCGATGCCGCGGTGTTCCTGGCGGAGCGATTCGCCGGTGTCCCGCCCGCGCAATGCTGAACCCGCGGGCGAACGGTGCACGGTGACGTAGGCAGGAGCGATGTCCGAGCGGCAGTCGGATCCGGCGTCACGCCGTCGACGTCGGCGTGAGAGGCATTGGCCACCAGTGGTTGTGGTGGCGGCCCACGGAATCGCGCCCCGGAGTTCAGTCGAGCAGGTTGACCGCGTTGGCGACGACGAGACCGAGAATCACGATCGACAGCACCGGCTGCACCGCCATGGCCAGCTTCGCCCACCGGGCGAGCGGCATGACGTCGGTGGGGCTGAAGGCCGTTGCGTTGGTCAGCGCGAGGTAGAGGTAGTCGAAGAAGACCGGTCTCCATCCGGGTGCCGCCAGGGTGGGGTCGAGTTGCTGTGGGAACGCAGGTCGGGGTGTTCTCGGGGATGCAGATGCCTCGTGACGGGTCCGCCGTTGTCGAGTTCCCAGTACAGGAAACCGAAAGCGATGATGGTCTGGAGCCACACCAGGGCGGCGGCGACGAGCGGTTCGAGTGCCACGGTGGTGCCGGGTTTGCCGTGCAGGAGATCCCATACGAGGCGCCCCGCGCTCCACGCCGCGCCGGAGGCGATCGCTGCGACGAGTAGGAGCGAGAGGATGCGAACCGATCGTCCGGGCCGATCGATGCGGCCGGGGTCGAGCACGATCAAGGCCAGGAGCAGGCATCCCGCGACGGCCGGGATGAACCACGGGAGGAAGCCAGTCCGTGCCGGGTCCGTAGTCTCCCGGAAGCAGGAACGGGACCGTCATCGAGACCACCACGAACGCGGACGCAGTCCACCGTTGCTCGGCTCGCGGCCGGCGGTCGGGCGGCGCGTCGTCGTTGCCATTCGGTCCCACCTTTGACGAAGGCCCGGGATTCACCGGATTGAAGGATCTCATCCAACCCGGGCGGAAGCGACCGGGAACCGGCTCGGCTTCGTTCGACGATGGTGTCCCGCGTCAACAGGTCAACAGTTGTCGAACTGCCACCGTCCGTCGATGAACGTCCAGGTACGCGGTTGCATTGCGTGTGCAGGCGCGCTCGGGTCGGAATCCACGGTGACCACCTGCCCTGACGACCCGTTCACCCTGACCGTCCAGTCGGTGTAGTTCGGGGTACGTCCGGCGTAGAACTCGTCGAGTACGAGACGGTAGATCTCGAGTGATCCGATCCGATCCCTGCATCGCTGTGAGTAGAACGCCCATGCCGCTGCGTCGTCGCGAACACCGGGAAGAGGCTAACGGCGTGAGGCGACGGGCGCGGAATCGCGTCGGTCGTGGTGCCCTCGGTGAGACTCGAACTCACACTGCACGGGTTTTGAATCCGTTTCCTCTGCCAATTGGGATACGAGGGCTTGTGCGGACACCACTGTAGAAGATCGGGCACGGGCGTCAAGCACCGGTACCCTCTAGAAGCCGCCGGACGCGTGACACGATGGCGGGTGAATGCTGTCGACGCGTGTCGTGCTCCGGCCACGCGCGGGGAGAGGAGTGCCGAGAATGAACGACCCCGCCGGGCCGGAGAACCGCCCCGCACCGCGTCGCGTCGTCGTGGCAGAGGACGAGACCCTCATTCGGATGGATCTCGTCGAGATGCTCCGTGAAGAAGGTTACGACGTGGTCGGCGAGGCCGAGGACGGGCAACGGGCCGTCGAGCTCGCCGAGGAGCACAAGCCGGACCTGGTCATCATGGACGTGAAGATGCCGCGCCGCGACGGCATCGATGCGGCCTCGGAGATCGCCGCGAAACGCATTGCGCCGGTGGTGATCCTGACCGCGTTCAGCCAGCGTGAACTCGTCGAGCGGGCTCGCGACGCGGGGGCGATGGCGTACCTGGTCAAGCCGTTCTCGAAGGCCGACCTCGTTCCCGCCGTCGAGTTGGCGGCGAGCCGGTTCGCCGAGATCGCGGCTCTCGAACGCGAGGTCGCCGGCCTCACCGAACAGTTCGAGACCCGCAAACTCGTCGAACGGGCCAAGAGCGTGCTCATGACGTCGCAGTCGCTGAGCGAGCCCGAGGCGTTCAAGTGGATCCAGCGTGCCGCGATGGACCGTCGCACCACCATGCGAGTGGTGGCCGAAGTGATCCTGGAGACCCTCGGCACACCGTGAACACTGCGCTACCGCCGTGTTTCCGAGCGCGCCGTGGGCCGACGCGTTCGCGGTGAGGTGCGCGCCCGTTCGACCTGATCCGGGCGGGTGCGAGGAGCCCGGCGGTCACGGATCCCCACCCGGTCGACGCGTAACGCTCGAAACACGAAACGCGCCACGTCGATTCATTGCGGTGCACAGTCATAGTGGCGACGCTATGTTCACTCCGAAGCTGGCGCGGTCGGCACATGCGGCCGTCCAGGGAGCGCATACATCGGAGGTGGACCGTGCATCGTCGTGCAGTGCAAGGCGCGTTGGTTCTGGGAGTCGCCGCGACTCTCGCCGTGGCGGGATGTAGCAGTAAGACGACCGACGAGGGATCGAGCGGTGGCGGGACCAGCGCATCGGCCGGTGGAATGAGCATCGTGCCCCAGGTGCTGCTCGACACCGAGGGTGTCGAGGTCCCGGCCACCGACGTCACCGACGCCGCCGACCCCGCCGGAAGTGGGAACGCCACGTGCGAGGGCGTGTCCATCGCCATGGCCGGGGCTCTCACCGGTGCGAACGCCGCGCTCGGCCAGAACATCCTCAACGGCGCGAAGCTCGCCGTGGACAAGCACAACGAGAACAACCCGAACTGCCAGGTCCAGATCGTCCAGTTCGACACCGAGGGCGACCCGCAGAAGGCGACTCAGGTCGCGCCGAACATCGTCAGCGACCAGTCCGTCATCGCGTTGCTCGGACCGGCCTTCTCCGGCGAGACCAAGGCAACCGGCGCGATCTTCAACCAGGCGGGCCTGCCGTTCCTGACCGCGTCCGCCACCAACCCCACCCTGACCGAGAACGGCTGGACCACCTTCTTCCGCGGCCTCGGCAACGACAACAGCCAGGGCTCTGTCGTGGCGAAGTACCTCACCGACACCCTCGACGCCAAGAAGGTCTGCGTCGTCCAGGACGACTCCGACTACGGCGTCGGCCTCGCGAACGTGGTCACCGAGAGCCTCGGCGCGGCGGCCGACCCCGCGTGCTCGGCCAGTGTGAAGACCGGCCAGAAGGACTTTGCCGCCACCGTCTCCCAGATCAAGGCCGAGGAGCCGGACGCGATCTGGTACTCCGGCTACTACGCGGAGGCGGCACCGTTCGTCACCCAGCTGCGGGAGGGCGGCGTCACGGCGCTGTTCGCGTCCGGTGACGGCGTGAACGACCCCGAGTTCGTCAAGCAGGCAGGCGAAGCCGCGAAGGACGCGATCCTCACCTGCCCGTGCATCCCCGCCCCCGAGGCGCTCGCGGACGAGTACGAGGCATCCAGCGGACAGGCGCCCGGCGTCTACTCCGTCGAGGGCTACGACCTCGCCACGATCATGCTCACCGCGATCGACTCCGGCGTGAAGGACCGCGCCGGGATGCTCGAGTTCGTCAAGAACTACGACGGCCAGGGCGTCGGCAAGCGCTACCAGTGGAACCCGCAGGGCGAGCTGTCGAACGCCCTCGTCCAGATCTACGAGGTCAACTGATCGTCCGCGGCCGGGCACCGGTGACAAGTGCCCGGCCGCGTGACGCGGCACCACCGACCTCCACACGACTGAACGAGGTACCGCGATGATCGCGACCGCCCTCGTCGACTCCACTGCCCTCTACGCAGGCAGTGTCGACGTCCTCGCAGACAACATCGACTTCAACATCGCAGGACTGACGAAGAGCTTCTGGCAGCTGACCGTCGACGGCCTCAGCTACGGCGCCATCTACGCCCTCGTCGCGATCGGCTACACGCTCGTCTACGGCGTCCTGCGGCTCATCAACTTCGCCCATTCCGAGATCTTCATGCTCGGACTCTTCGGGCAGTACGTGGCGCTGATGCTGCTGGGCTTCGCGCCGAGCGGCAACGTGTACAACGAGGGCGTCGCGATGACCGTCGTCTACCTCGGTCTCGCCATGCTCTTCGGCATGGCCGTGTCCGGCGGCGCCGCCGTCGGGCTCGAACGCGTCGCCTACCGCCCACTGCGCAAACGCGGCGCCAAACCGCTCGTCTTCCTCATCACCGCCATCGGAATGTCCTTCGTCCTCCAGGAATTCGTGCACTACGTGCTGCCGAAGATCTGGCCGGGACTCGGGGGGACCAACGCCCAGCAGCCCATCAAGCTGGTGCAGCCGGTCGAGGTGTTCACCGTCTTCGGCGCCACCGTCACCAACGTGACGATCGTGATCATCGTGGCGGCACTGCTGCTCACCGCCGCGACCGACATGCTGATCAACCGATCGAAGTTCGGGCGCGGGATCCGCGCCGTCGCGCAGGACCCGGACACCGCGACCCTGATGGGCATCTCGCGGGAGCGGGTCATCATGTTGACGTTCCTCATCGGCGGCCTCCTCGCCGGCGCCGCCGCGCTGCTGTACGCGCTGAAGATCCCCTCCGGAATCATCTACAACGGCGGCTTCATCCTCGGCATCAAGGCGTTCTGCGCGGCCGTCCTCGGCGGTATCGGCAACCTGCGCGGCGCGCTGATCGGCGGACTGCTGCTCGGTGTGATGGAGAACTACGGCCAGGTCGTCTTCGGAACCGAGTGGCGTGACGTGGTGGCGTTCGTCCTGCTGATCGCCGTGCTGATGTTCCGCCCGACGGGCATCCTCGGTGAGAGCCTCGGGAAGGTGCGGGTATGAGCGCCCGGCACGCCGGCGCCGCCGACGCAGCCAGGGGCCGCGGCGTCGGGGACGCGATCCGTGGCTGGTGGAACGGGCTGACCCGGCCGATGCAGTGGCTCGTTGGTGTTCCGCTGATCGTGCTCATTGCCCTCCTCCCGGTGTGGCGACCACCGCTGCTCGACACTCCCGGCACCGACTTCGGTGGCGTGATGGCGCAGTTCGCGATGGTCGCGCTCATCGCAATCGGCCTGAACGTCGTCGTCGGCCAGGCCGGGCTGCTCGACCTCGGTTACGTCGGCTTCTACGCCGTCGGCGCCTACACCGTCGGGCTGCTGACCAGCCCGAACAGTCCGTGGAACAAGATGGGAACCAGCGAGTTCTTCTCCACGGACTGGGCGTGGCTGTCGTGCCTGCCGATCGCGGTCGCGATCACCGCGTTCACCGGACTGCTGCTCGGAACACCGACACTGCGGTTGCGCGGCGACTATCTCGCCATCGTCACGCTCGGGTTCGGTGAGATCGTCCGACTGCTCGCGGACAACCTCACTGACGTCACCAACGGCGGCCAGGGTCTGTCGCAGATCGCGTACCCGCACCTCGGAGAATCCGAGGAGAAGCCGTACGGCGTCTTCTCCGCAGGCAACACCGGCGGCGACGTCAACTCCGGGGTGTGGTGGTTCTGGGTGGGCATGGCGATGGTGATCGTCGTGCTTCTCCTCGTCGGCAACCTCGAACGCAGCCGTGTCGGCCGTGCCTGGGTCGCGATCCGGGAGGACGAGGACGCCGCCGAGATCATGGGTGTGCCGACGTTCAAGTTCAAGCTGTGGGCGTTCACCATCGGCGCCGCGATCGGTGGCCTGTCCGGGGCGCTGTACGCGGGACAGGTGCAGTTCATCAATCCCACGGGCTTCAACGTCATCAACTCGATGCTGTTCCTCTGCGCTGTGGTCATCGGCGGACAGGGCAACAAACTGGGTGTCATCGTCGGTGCGTTCATCATCGTGTACCTGCCGAACCGGGTGATGTCGGTGCAGGTGGGGGACCAGTCGCTGGGCGACTACAAGTACCTGTTCTTCGGCCTCGCGCTGGTGGTGCTGATGATCTTCCGGCCGCAGGGTCTGTTCCCGGCCCGACAGAAGCTGCTGGCGTACGGTCGGCAGGTGTACCAGGCGGTGCGCAGGCCGTCCGATGTGGCGGACCCGCCGGACCGGGGCGACCCGGAACCGACCCCGGAACCCGTCGCGAACGGAGGTGGGCGATGACCGCGGGACCCGGCGCGGGTGACGCGCTGTTCGACAACGAGGACCTCGCCGTCGACCTCCCCCCGGAGGAGAGCGCACAGAACGCGGGCGTCGTCGACGTGGCCGCGCTCGACCCGGCGCTCGCCGATCCGGATGCTGTCGCGGAAGCCGTTGCACCGCAACGTGAGATCCGGGTCGACGAGGGTGAGGCGCTGCTCCGCACCGAGGGGCTGACGGTGAAGTTCGGCGGACTCGTCGCGCTCGACGACGTGAGCTTCGAGATCCGTCGTGGCGAGATCCTGGGTTTGATCGGGCCGAACGGCGCAGGCAAGACCACCTGCTTCAACGCGATAACCGGTGTCTACAAGCCGTCCGGGGGCACCGTGACCTTCGACGGCAGGCCGCTGGCGAAAACCAAACGCAACGAGATCACCCGCCTCGGTATCGCGCGGACCTTCCAGAACATCCGACTCTTCGGCGAGATGACGGCGCTGGAGAACGTCGTCGTCGGAACCGACGCCCGGCACCGCACGTCCGTCCCCGGCGCGATCTTCCGCACCGCGAGGCACCGCCGCGAGGAACGCGACGCCGTCGAGCGAGGCATGGCGTTGCTCGAGTTCGTCGGAATCGCACCGCGCGCCGTCGAGAAGGCCCGCAACCTCTCCTACGGAGACCAGCGCAGGCTCGAGATCGCCCGCGCCCTCGCCACCGAACCCAAACTCCTGTGCCTCGACGAGCCGGCCGCGGGGTTCAACCCCAGCGAGAAGGCCGCTCTGATGGACCTCATCCGCAAGATCCGCGACGACGGGTTCACGGTCCTGCTGATCGAACACGACATGCGCCTGGTTATGGGGGTGACCGACCGCATCGTCGTCCTCGAGTTCGGGCGCAAGATCGCCGACGACGTGCCCGCCGCGATCCGCGAGAACCCGGCCGTGATCGCCGCCTACCTGGGAGTGCCCGACGATGAACCAGCCTGACACCGACTCCGCGTCGGACGGCACCACCGACGCGCCGCTGCTCCAGGTCACCGACATGATCGTGGGCTACGGCCGGATCCGGGCGCTGCACGGGATCTCGATCGACGTCCGTCGCGGCGAACTTGTCACGTTGCTCGGCGCGAACGGGGCGGGGAAGTCGACGACGATGCGGGCGCTGTCCGGACTGCTCCCGCTCGGCGGCGGGCGGATCGTCTTCGACGGCGCCGACATCAGTCACGTCAAGGCACACGACCGGGTGAAGCTCGGAATGGTGCAGGTCCCGGAGGGGCGGGGCGTGTTCCCCGGCATGACCGTGCAGGAGAACCTCGACATGGGTTGCTACGCACGGACGTTCGCATCCAAGGGCGAGTACGCCGAGCGTCTGGACTGGGTGTTCGAGCTGTTTCCGCGACTCGCGGAGCGTCGCACCCAGGTCGGCGGCACCATGTCGGGCGGCGAGCAGCAGATGCTCGCGATCGGACGGGCACTGATGGCGCGGCCGCGACTGCTGATGATGGACGAGCCCTCGATGGGTCTGGCTCCGATGGTGATCGCCCAGATCTTCCGCATCATCGCCGAGATCAACGCGCAGGGCACCACCATCCTGCTCGTGGAGCAGAACGCGCAGCAGGCGCTCCGCCGCACCGACCGCGCCTACATCCTCGAAACCGGCGAGATCACCCGCACGGGTACCGGTAGCGAACTGCTCGCCGATCCTGCGGTGAAGCAGGCGTACCTGGGCGTCGGATGAGCCGACGCGCCAGCGTGGCGCGCCCGATGTTGCGTACCTGTCGGGGCACCTCCCTAGACTCACTGCGGTGAGCCCGACAACGTCACCCGCATCCGACACCGCATCCGCAGGCACCGGCGACAAGCCGACGCTACTGCTCCTCGACGGGCACTCGCTGGCGTATCGCGCGTTCTTCGCCCTGCCGGCCGAGAACTTCAAGACCCACAGCGGTCAGACGACCAACGCCGTGTACGGGTTCACCTCGATGCTCATCAATCTGCTGCGCGACGAGCAGCCCACCCACGTCGCCGCCGCGTTCGACGTCTCGCGGCAGACGTTCCGCGCCGAGGCGTTCCCCGAGTACAAGGCGAACCGCAGCAAGACGCCGGACGAGTTCAAGGGTCAGGTCGAGATCACCAAGGAGGTGCTCGGCGCGATGGGCATCCCGGTGATGGCCGAGGCCGGGTTCGAGGCCGACGACATCATCGCCACCCTCACCACCCAGGCCACCGCCGAGGGATTCCGCGTGCTCGTGTGCACCGGCGACCGTGACGCGCTGCAGCTCGTCACCGACGACGTGACGGTGCTGTACCCGCGCAAGGGAGTCTCCGACCTGACGCGGTTCACGCCCGCCGCGGTCGAGGAGAAGTACGGTCTGACGCCGACGCAGTACCCTGACTACGCGGCACTTCGCGGCGACCCGTCGGACAACCTGCCCGGTATCCCGGGTGTGGGGGAGAAGACCGCGGCCAAGTGGATCCGCGAGTTCGGGACGTTCACCGAGCTCGTCGACCGGGTCGACGAGGTCCGCGGCAAGGTCGGTGACGCGCTGCGCGCCAACCTGTCGTCGGTGGTGATGAACCGTCAGCTCACCGAGATGGTCCGCGACGTCCCACTGCCGTACACCCCCGACCAGCTCGCGTTGGCGCCGTGGGACCGCGACAAGATCCACTCACTGTTCGACGATCTCGAGTTCCGGGTTCTCCGGGACCGACTGTTCGACACGCTGTCCTCCGCCGAACCCGAGGCGGAGGAGGGCTTCGAGGTCCGCGGCGGCCCGCTCGCGCCCGGGGAGGTCGCCGGATGGCTCGCGGAGCATGTGCGAGACGGCGCCCGGGCGGCGCTGTCGGTGGTCGGCCCGGGCAGCCCGTACGGGGGTGACGCGACGTCCGTCGCCATCGCTGCCGCCGACGGCGAGGGCGCGTACATCGGAACCGCCACGGTCACCGAGGAGGACGAGAACGCCCTCGCGGACTGGCTGGCCGATCCCGCGGCGCCGAAGGCTCTGCACGAGGCGAAGTCGGCCATCCACGCGCTGCGGGGCCGCGGCTGGACACTGCGCGGCATCACCAGCGACACCGCACTTGCGGCGTACCTGGTCCGGCCCGGGCAGCGGAGCTTCAACCTCGACGACCTGTCGCTGAGGTACCTCAAGCGGGAACTGCGCGTCGAGGACTCGGGCGACGCACAGCTGTCGTTGCTCGACGCCGAGGACGAGGCGGAGTCGAAGGCAGCGGAAACGGAGATCCTGCGGGCCCGGGCGGTCCTGGACCTCGCCGACGCCTTCGACACCGAACTGGCGGCTATCGAGTCGGCTCGCCTGCTCACCGACCTCGAGCTGCCCCTGCTGGAGGTGCTCGCCGAGATCGAGGCCACCGGCATCGCCGTCGACACCGACCACCTGGACGGCCTTCAGTCGACCTTCGCCGCGCGGGTGGCCGATGCCGCGAACGCCGCCTACGAGGTGATCGGCGAGCAGATCAACCTCGGCTCGCCCAAGCAGCTGCAGGTCGTGCTGTTCGACAAGCTCGACATGCCGAAGACGAAGAAGACGAAGACCGGGTACACCACGGATGCCGCAGCGCTGGAGTCCCTGTTCGAGAAGACGCAGCATCCGTTCCTCGAGCACCTGCTCGCGCACCGCGACGCCACCCGGCTCAAGATCACCGTCGACGGCCTGCTGAAGTCGGTCGCGGACGACGGTCGCATCCACACCACGTTCAACCAGACCGTCGCCGCCACGGGACGGCTCTCGTCGACCGAGCCGAACCTGCAGAACATCCCGGTCCGCACCGACGCCGGCCGGCAGATCCGCGACGCCTTCGTCGTCGGGAGCGGGTTCGAATCCCTCATGACCGCCGACTACAGCCAGATCGAGATGCGGATCATGGCGCACCTGTCGAACGACGAGGGCCTCATCGAGGCGTTCAACACCGGCGAGGACCTGCACAGTTTCGTCGGGTCCCGGGCCTTCGGCGTGCCGATCGAAGAGGTCACCCCCGAATTGCGTCGCCGGGTGAAGGCTATGTCCTACGGCCTGGCCTACGGGCTCAGCGCCTACGGCCTCGCCGCGCAGCTGAAGATCTCGACCGAGGAGGCGAAGGAACAGATGGACGCGTACTTCGCGCGGTTCGGCGGAGTCCGCGACTACCTCCACGAGGTGGTCGAGAAGGCACGCAAGGACGGCTACACGTCCACCCTGTACGGGCGTCGCCGCTACCTGCCCGACCTGAACTCCGACAATCGGCAGCGCCGTGAGGTCGCCGAGCGGGCGGCGCTCAATGCGCCCATTCAGGGCACTGCCGCCGACATCATCAAGGTCGCGATGATCGACGTCCAGGCCGCACTGTCCGACGCCGGTCTGCGGTCCCGGATGTTGCTCCAGGTGCACGACGAACTGGTGCTGGAGATCGCGGCGGACGAGCGTGACGCCGTGGAGGCCCTGGTCCGCGAGAAGATGGCAGGCGCAATCGAGCTGTCGGTTCCCCTCGACGTCTCCGTCGGAGTGGGTCGCAGCTGGGATGCGGCGGCCCACTGATGGGGGTTCTGGTCTGCTTCCACGCGCACCCCGACGACGAGGTGTTCATCACCGGCGGCGTGATCCGCGCTGCCGCGGACGCCGGGCACCGCGTCGTCCTCGTCACCGCGACCGACGGCGCACTGGGTGAGGTGCCGGACGGTGTTCTCGGCGCCGGCGAGACCCTGGCCGGGCGGCGTATGTCCGAGCTCGACGCCTCGGCCGCCGCGCTGGGCGTGCATCGGGTGGTGCCGCTGCACTACCGGGACTCGGGGATGGCGGGCACCGCCGACAACGCCCACCCCGACGCGTTCTGCAACGTCGATGTCGACGTCGCCGCGGCTCGCCTGGCGGAGGTGCTCGCCGAGGAGCGAGCCGACGTCGTGACGATCTACGACGAGAACGGTGGATACGGACATCCCGACCACATCCAGGTTCATCACGTCGGGGTCCGGGCAACCGAACTCGCCGGTGTGAAGCGGGTGTACGAGGCCGCGGTCAACCGGGACCACATGAAGCGGATGATCGCCGCCAATCCTGCGTGGGCGGACGGTGCCGACGCACCGGACGTGGAGACTCTCGGTCTGCCGGAGGAACTGATCACCACCGTCGTGGACGTCTCCGGTCACGTCGAGGCGAAGCGTGCGGCGATGGTCGCGCACGCCACCCAGGTCGGCGACTTCGGGCCGTTCCTGCAGATGCCGGTCGAACTGCTGCGCGCCGCGGTCGGAACGGAGTGGTTCCGGCGCCGCGACGCGCAGGACGGTCACCGCGAGTCGGCGCTCGACCTGTGACAGCCGGGTCGGCGACGCCGCCGACCCGGCACCGAACTACGCGTCCTGCTGGGCGTCGATCTGCTTGCGGACCTCGTCCATGTCGAGGGCCTGCACCTGCGTCACCAGGTCCTCCAGAGCGGCCGGCGGCAGCGCCCCGGGCTGGGAGAACACGAGGATGCCCTCGCGGAACGCCATGATCGTGGGGATCGAGCGGATGTTCGCCGCGGCGGCGAGTCCTTGCTCGGCCTCGGTGTCCACCTTGCCGTGCACGACATCCGGATGGGACTCCGACGACGCCTCGAAGGTCGGGGCGAACTGGCGGCACGGACCGCACCAGGACGCCCAGAAGTCGACCAGCACGACGTCGTTGCCAGTCACGATCTCGTCGAAGTTCTGCTGGGTCAGGGTCTGGGTGGCCATTCGAATCCTCTCGCCGCCGGTCGGTGCCGGGATCGGTGCAGCCCCTCGGCTGCAGTCGCGTTCTACAACGCGTTGTTCACGTCGATTCTTCCCGACCGCACCGCGCACCGTCCCAACGGGCATCGCCCGGCCCGGGTCACGCGATCAGCCACTCGCGTTTCGCGTCGCCGTCCCATCGGCGGACACCGGCCGCCTTCCCCGTCGTGTGAGCGGGGTGGACCAGGTTCACGGCGGGCCCGATCTCGTCGGGGAACACGCGCCGCGCGAGGGTGATGTGCGGGGTCCAGTCGCCCGGGTGGATGTGCGCCGGGACGCCGGGACAGTCGTGCAGGATCCGAAAGATGCTCCGCTGCAACGCCAGCAGGCCCGCGGTGGGAATGACGAGATACGCCAGGGTCTTTCGGTGCCCACCGAACACGACCAGGCCGCCCAGCGAGATTCGCAGATCCGGGGGTGACAACTGCTGCTGCAGCAGCAGTTCGGTTTCCGGGTCGATGTGCTGCGCGACGGCGAGCGTCACGTGCGGCCGGTTGGTCGACTTCCGAACCACCCCCTGGCTCGGAAGCGCGGCGTCGGACAGTCGCCGCCACTCCCGTCGGACGGTGTCGTCGAGGCCGGAGTCGAGCAGCAGTTCCACGGACTGCACCATGCTGAGCAATGATTGTCGTGTGACCCCACCGAGCGCAATCACCCCCGAATCCGGGCCGGTCGAGCCCCCGCTGCGACTGGGACTGCTCGTCGGCGACGGGATCGGGCACGAGATCGTTCCCGACACGCGCCGAGTCGTGGACACCGCGGTCGAGGCGGTGGGGCGCGACCCGATCACCTGGATGGAACTGCCGATCGGCTTCGACGCGATCGACAGTCACGGCACCCCGATCCCGGACGAGACGCTGACCGCGCTCGAAGGACTCGACGGCTGGGTGCTCGGCCCCCACGACAGCGCCGCCTATCCCGCCGCGTTCCGTGGCGACCTCACGCCCGGCGGGGTGATCCGCAAGCGGTTCGGCCTGTTCGCGAACATCCGGCCCGCTCGGGCCCATGCCGGCGTGCAGGCGACCGTCTCCGACATGGACCTGGTGATCGTGCGCGAGAACACCGAGGGCTTCTACGCGGACCGGAACATGCACATCGGCAGCGGCGAGTTCATGCCGACCCCGGACGTGGCGATGGCGGTCGCGGTGTTCACCCGCGCCGCCTGCGAGCGCATCGCGCACACTGCGTGCCGACTCGCCGCGGCGCGCCGGGGACGGGTCACCGTCGTCCACAAGACGAATGTGCTGGCCTTGACGACCGGACTCTTCCTGGAGGCGGTCACCGACGTCGCGCGCGGCTACCCCGGCGTGCATGTCGACTCCGAGCACGTCGACGCGATGGCCGCACACCTCGTCCGGAGGGGTGGTGACTTCGACGTCGTCGTGACCGAGAACATGTTCGGCGACATCCTCTCCGACCTCGCGGGTGAACTCTCCGGGTCGCTCGGCATGGCGCCGTCCCTCAACGCCTCGGCCTCGCAGGCGATGGCGCAGGCCGCACACGGGGCAGCACCCGACATCGCGGGCCGCAATCGCGCCAACCCGACGGCGATGATGCTGTCGGCGGCGATGCTGCTGGACTGGCTGTCGGACCGTCGCGGGGACGCGCTGCTGGCGCGCGCAGCGGAGCGGATCCGGCGCGCCGTCGCGGACACGCTGGCTGCCGGCGTGGCGACCGCGGACCTGGGCGGGCTGGCGTCGACCGCCGAGTTCACCGAAACGGTGGGTGCGCGAATCCTGCGCCGGTGAGTGACCTGCCAGTACGCTGCGAAGGGTGCGACTCTTGCCGGTCGAGGGGACGACGTGGGTGCGTCGACAGTCCAGGCGCGTCCGCCTTTTCGGTGCGTTGGCCGCGGTCACCGTCGCGGTGTCGGCATGTGTGCACAACAGCGAGGGCCTCGTTCCGCCCGACACCGTGCACGTCACGCGAGTCGACGAGATCGCGGCGCAGGTGCCGCCGTCGGTGGCGGCGTCCGGCCGGCTGCGGATCGGGGTCAACGTGCCCTACGCGCCCAACGAGTTCAAGGACGAGAACGGCAACATCGTAGGTTTCGACGTCGACCTCATGGAGGCCGTGACGTCGGTTCTCGGGCTCCGTGCCGAGTTCGTCCAGGCCGACTTCGACAAGATCATTCCCGCGGTTCAGGCCGGGACCTTCGACCTCGGGATGTCCTCGTTCACCGACACCGTCGAGCGGCAGAAATCGGTGGACTTCGTCGATTACTACATGGCCGGAGTCCAGTGGGCGCAGCAGACGGGCGAAGCCGTCGACCCCGGCGACGCGTGCGGCCTGCGGGTGGGAGTGCAGACCACTACGTACGAGGACATCGACGAGGTTCCCGCCAAGAGCGATGCGTGTGTGGCGGCGGGCAAACCGGCGATCAAGAAGATCAAGTACGACAGTCAGGACGACGTGTCGAATGCGTTGATCCTCGGCCGGATCGACGCGATGTCCGCGGACTCGCCGGTCACCGCGTACGCGATCAAACGCAGCGACGGAAGGCTCGAACCGTCCGGCGAGCAGTTCGACTCCGCCCCGTACGGCTGGGCGGTGGCGAAGGGGTCGCCGCTCGCGCCGGTCCTCCAGCAGGCGCTCCAGCACCTGATCGACACCGGTGACTACCAGCAGATCGCCGACAATTGGGGGGTCGGGTCGGGAACCGTCACGACCGCGCAGATCAACGGCGCCACGAGCTGAGTCGTCCGACAGGAAGGGTGGTGACCATGTCCCAGGAGCCGGCGTCCGCTGCCGCACTCGCGGACGAACCCGCACCGATCCGAGCGGTGCCCCTGCGTCACCCGGGTCGCTGGATCTCGGCCGTCGTCGTGATCGTGTTGGTGGCACTGTTCGTGTACGGCGCCGCCACCAACGAGGCGTTCGGCTGGGACGTCTACGCGCAGTATCTGTTCGACGTGCGCATCACCGAAGGCGCGGTACAGACGATCGTGCTCACGATCCTCGCGATGATCATCGCGGTGGTACTCGGTGTGATCCTCGCGGTGATGCGGTTGTCCCCGAACCCGGTGTTGCGCACGGCCGCTTGGGTGTACCTGTGGGTCTTCCGTGGCACCCCGGTGTACGTGCAGTTGGTGTTCTGGGGCCTGTTCCCGTCGATCTACAAGACCGTCTACCTCGGTGTCCCGTTCGGTCCGCACTTCGCTGAGTTCAACCTGCAGGACCTGCAGGCGGCGTTCCTGTTCGCGGTGATCGGCCTCGGGCTGAACGAGGCCGCGTACATGGCCGAGATCGTCCGCGCGGGTGTCGGTTCCGTCAACGAAGGGCAGGTCGAGGCGTCGACGGCGCTGGGAATGTCGTGGTCGCAGACAATGCGACGCACTGTCCTGCCGCAGGCGATGCGGGTGATCATCCCGCCCACGGGCAACGAACTCATCAGCATGCTCAAGACGACGTCGCTCGTCCTTGCCGTGCCGTACACGGGCGAGTTGTACGGCAGGGCCCGGGACATCTCGGGCGCGAACTTCCAGCCGATCCCGTTGCTGCTCGTAGCCGCGACCTGGTATCTCGCGATCACCAGCATCCTGATGATCGGTCAGTACTACCTGGAACGGCACTACTCGAAGGGCCTGTCGCGGGTGCTGACGGCCCGACAGTTGCAGGCGCTCGCCGATGCCCAGAACACGCCGCCGACCGGCCCTGCCGGCGGACAGGGAGGATGACCGATGACTGCTGCGTCGACGACACCGATGGTCAGGGCCGATCGGGTCTGCAAGAGTTTCGGTGCGCTCAAGGTGTTGCGGGGTGTGACGCTCGAGATCGACCGTGGGCAGGTGCTCTGCCTCGTCGGGCCGTCCGGGTCCGGGAAGTCGACGTTCCTGCGGTGCATCAATCACCTCGAACAGGTCAGTGCCGGCCGCCTCTACGTCGACGGCGACCTCGTCGGCTACCAGGAGAAGAACGGCAAGCTCTACGAACTGCACCCCCGTGCCGCAGCGAAGCAGCGCCGCGACATCGGAATGGTGTTCCAGCACTTCAACCTGTTCCCACATCGAACCGCGCTGGAGAACGTGATCGAGGCCCCCGTGCGGGTGAAGAAGGTGGCGCGCGCCGAGGCGTTGTCCAGGGCGCGTGATCTGCTCGACCAGGTGGGACTGTCCGCGAAGGCCGACGCCTACCCGGCGCAGCTGTCCGGCGGGCAGCAGCAGCGGGTCGCGATCGCACGGGCTCTGGCGATGGAACCGAAGCTGATGCTGTTCGACGAGCCGACCTCGGCGCTCGACCCGGAACTCGTCGGCGAGGTGCTCGGAGTCATGAAGAACCTCGCGAAGGAGGGCATGACGATGGTCGTCGTCACCCACGAGATGGGTTTCGCTCGCGAGGTCGCGGACCAGTTGGTGTTCATGGACGGGGGAGTGGTCGTCGAGTCCGGCGAGCCCCGTGCCTTGCTCGCGAACCCGCAGCACGACCGGACGAAGGCCTTCCTCTCCAAGCTCCTGTGACTGCATGAACGGTGTGTTCGGTCGATCCGTTCGAGTGAACGGAACCCTTCTGTCCTTCGCGCTCGGAACCTTTTGCTATCTTCGTGATATCACTTCAATAGCAAAGGTGGGGGCATGGAGCGCAGGGCGTTTCGGTTGGACGGGTTCGTGGTCCTGTTGGTTCTGGTCGTGGCGACGCTGCTCGCGGCCGGCTCGGGGGTGGTCGGGTTCCTCGTTGCCGCCAGCCTTCCGGTGCAGATCGTCTGGTGGGTGGTCGCAGGGCTGATCCTGCTGGCGGTGTTGGTGCTCGCGACCGGATTCACCGTCATCAATCCGAACGAGTCCCGGGTGATCCAGTTCTTCGGGCGGTACATCGGCACCGTGGCGGACGACGGGTTCAAGTGGGTGGTGCCATTGACGTTCAAGCGCCGGGTCACGTTGCGGGTGCGCAATTTCGAGACCTCGAAGCTCAAGGTCAACGATGCTGACGGCAACCCGGTCGAGATCGCTGCCGTCGTCGTCTACAAGGTGGTAGACAGCGGTAAGGCGACGTTCGCGGTCGACGACTACGAGGAGTACGTCGCGATCCAGTCCGAGGCCGCCGTGCGGCACCTGGCGACAACCCACCCGTACGACTCGGACTCCGGCGCCGGGACCAGCCTCCGGGACGGCGCGGAGGTGGCTGCCGAACTCACCGCGGAGCTGCGCGAACGTACCGATCTCGCAGGCATCGAGGTGGTCGAAGCCCGCATCACCCATCTGGCCTACGCGCCGGAGATCGCCCAGGCCATGTTGGTTCGGCAGCAGGCCGCGCAGATCGTGGCTGCCCGGACCCGGATCGTGGAGGGCGCGGTCGGCATGGTGGAGGGTGCGCTGGACCAGCTCTCGGCCCGCGGTGTCGTCGACCTGGACGAGGAGCGTCGCGCGACGATGGTGTCGAACCTGCTGGTCGTCCTGTGCGGGGACAAGGCGACGCAGCCCGTCGTCAATGTCGGATCGCTGTACGCCTGACCGCGATGGCCGAGCGCAAGAAGGTGCTGCTGCGCCTCGACCCGGCCGTCCACGCCGCGATCGCGAAGTGGGCGGCGGACGACCTGCGCAGCATCAACGCGCAGCTCGAGTTCGCGCTGCGTCTCGCGCTCGAGCAGGCGGGGCGGTCGCCGAGATCGGAGTGAAGGCCCGCCCCTCGTGGCGAGGTCACGGGGCGGGCAGCGGCCCGGTGAGATAGCGGTCCAGGGTGGGGCCGACGATCCCGGCCAGCTCGCCGACGGACACGTCGCGGACGCCGGGGATCTGCACGATGTAGCGCGACAGTCCGACACCGAAGATCTGGGTGGCGACGAGTCCGAGGCGCAGCGGCCGACGGTCGGGGGCAGTCAGCGGGCCCAGGGCGGTGGTCAGCGACCGCACCTGGAACTCGCGGAGCATCGTGGCGACGTCTTCCCGTGTCATCGCCACGCGCAGGAGTGCGATCACTCGGGTCCGAACAGCTGGATTGCCCTCCCAGTAGCCGAACAGCCTGCGGGCGAACTCGGTACCGGCCGAGTCGGCGTCGGCGATGCCGTCGAAGGTCGACGCCACATCCAGGTCGGGCTGCAACGCCTGCATGAGGAGCGTGTTCTTGTTCGTGAAGTAGTGATGGATGAGCGCGGGATCCACGCCTGCCGTCGCTGCGACCGCCCGCATGGTGGTCCGATCGAAACCCTTGTCGGAGAAGAGTGTTCGAGCTGCATCGAGAATGAGGGAGCGTTTGTCCGGCCCCCCGGTGGTGGCGCTCGGACGTCCGCGGCCGCTCACCGTCCCGCCGCGCGGGCCAGTGTCAGCATCCGCTCCTCGATGGTGGCGCGCACGTCCTCGAGTTCGGCGTCGATTCCGGCCGACGTCAGCGCGGAACGCAGATCGCGTTCGTCCGTGTCGGGAACCCGGATCGCACGGCCGGACAGGATCACCGGGATGCCGGCGTCGTTCAGGGCTGCGAAGGCACGCCCCCAGTCCGCGCAGTGCACTGCGATCGTGTGGGTGTCGCCGATGATGGCGTCCTCGTCACCCGATGCGACCAGTCGTCCGTCGGCCATCAGCAGCAGTCGGTCGCACTGCTGGGCCTCTTCCATGTAGTGCGTGGTGACGAGGACGCCCGCACCGCGGTCGGCCTGTTCGCGGATGGTGTCCCACAGGCGTGCCCGGGACAGCGCGTCCACCCCGGACGTGGGCTCGTCGAGGATCAGCGCCTCCGGAGCGTGTGCGAGCGCCACCACGAACGCGACCTGACGCTGCGAACCCAGTGGGAGGTCGCCGACGAGGGTGTTCGCGTGTGTCGCGAGTCCGGCCGGGAGGGTCGGCTCGGGCACCCCATAGGATTCGGCGCTGAACTGAAGGTTCTCCGCGACGGTCATGTCGCGGTACAGACCGAGGTTCTGCGGGACGTACCCGAGTCGGGCGCGCCTCTGCAGGTCCGGCGGACCGTCGAACAGGGTGACATCGCCTGCCGACGGGGCGAGGAGCCCGAGCACCATGCGGATCAGAGTCGTCTTCCCGGCCCCGTTCGCGCCGAGCAGGCCCACGACCTCGCCCGCGCTGACGTCGATGTCGACCGAGTCCACCGCCGTGAACGACCCGAAGCGGCGCGTCGCGCCGCGGGTGCCGAGAATCCGCTCGCTCATGACGCGTCCTGCATGCTGCGGGCGAGTGACACCGCGATGACGATGTCCTCGAGATCGGGGTCGACGCGAGGTGCATCGGTGCCCTCGGGTGCGGTGGGCCAGTACTCGTGGCGTTCCCGGCCGCGGCGCCACGACCATTCGCGGCGCACCGGGTCCGGGCTGCGGGTCACGGTGCCCGTGAAACCCGACCGCACCTCGTCGTACGAGCCCTGCACCAAGACCTGTCCGGCCTCGAGAACGACGAGATGCGCGGCGCGCTCGGCCTCGTCGAGGTAGGTGGTGGACATGATCACTCCGGACCCCTGCGCTGCCGCCTCGGACACCATGCGCCACAGGTCGATTCGGCTCACCGGGTCGACTCCGGTGCTCGGTTCGTCGAGGATCACCAGGGCAGGGCGGTGGATCATCGCCATTGCTGCGCCGAGTTTGCGGCGCATGCCTCCGGACAGGGCGGACGCCTGTCGATCGGCCGCGGCGGTGAGTCCGCACCGTTCGACGAGTTCGTCGCGGCGCGACCGTAACTCGTCGCCCTTCAGGCCGTATGCCCCGCCGACGAAGTCGAGGTTCTGGCGCACGGTCAGCGCGGCCCAGCTCCCGGGTCCGGCGGGGAGGAAGCCCATGCGGTTCTTGTCCGGGGAGGTGACGGTGCCCGCGTCGGGTGCGACCTCGCGGGCGAGGGCTCGTAGCAGGGTGGTCTTTCCCGCGCCGTCGCCGCCCACGACCGCGACCACCGCGCCGGCGGGGACGGTGACCGTCACCCCGTCCAGCGCGACCCGTCGGCCGAATCGGACGGTCACGTCCCGTACCTCGGCGGTGATGGCCGCCGCCGAGGTCACTGTGCCGCCATGTCGGTGTCGTCGGTACGGGCGTTGCGCGGCTTCACGTTCGGTGCGAGATCGCGGCGGAAGCGAAGCGTGGCGCCGGTGAACACGACGACGGCCATCACGGTGAGGATCAGGAGCGGCAGCCACAGCGTGGCGATCGGTGCGCCGCGGAGCATGACGCCCTGCGAGATCATCGTGAAATAGGTGAGGGGTAGCAGGTAGCCGATCCAGCGAACGCCCGCCGCCATCGCGTCGAGCGGAAAGATCATGCCCGACAGCAGGATCTGTGGCATCAGGAACAGGAATGCGAGCTGGATCGCCTGGCCGGTCGTTTGCGACACCGTCGAGATCAGAACGCCGAGTCCGAGCACCACGAACAGGAAGATCGCCGCACCGAGCGCGAACACGAGGACGTTGCCGTTGAAGGGAACGCCGAACAGCAGCATGCCGAGTCCGGTCACCACGATCATGTCGAGTGCCGCGAGCAGGAAGTACGGCACGATCTTGCCGAGGATCACCTGGCTCGGCCGGATCGGCATGACAGCCAGCTGTTCCAGGGTCCCGGCCTCCCGCTCACGGACCAGTCCGATGCTGGTGATGATCGTGCCGATGAACGTGAGGATCAGGCCGATGATCGCGGGCACCATCACCCACGAAGTCTTGAGTTCGGGGTTGAAGAGGACGTCGGTCTGCACCGAGTCGCCGACCTTGTTGAGCACCGAGACCGTCGACTGTGCGGCGAACAGGTTCGACCCGTCGACGAGTGCGACCGCAGGGGTCCCGGGGTTGGTGGTGACGATCGCGACGTCGACCTTGTTGTCCCGCACCAGGTTCTCTGCCTGGGTGCGGTCGTAGCCGGGTTCGGTGATCGTGACGTCGAAGTAGTCGGGCAGCGACTGCTCGACCTGCGTCGCCAACGGTCCCGTCACGGCGGCCTTCACCGACGAGACGTAGAAGTTCGCCGCGTAACCGAACACCACCAGGAGCAGCAGTGGCAGCACGATCAGCATGGCCAGGGTGCGTCGGTCCCGCGCCAACTCGCGGAACTCCTTGACGATCATTGCCCGCATGGACGAAGCGTAGGAGTCGTCCGCGTGGTGGTCAACGGATGGTGAATTACGGCTCGGAGTCGAATCCGGTCAGCGAACGAGGGTGTCCAGCAGCCGCATGCTGTCGTCGTACAGCGCGCGCTGCGTCTCCCGGTCGTACGAGTCCTCCGACGACCGCCTCTCCCGGCGACCGACGACGTGCCGGCCGGTCACGCCGTCCAGGGTGGGGTCGGTGACCAGGCGGGCCAGGTCGGTTCCGGAGCGTGCGGGAGTGTGAACGCCGGGCAGCGCCACGAGCCCCCGCACGACCGACCGCCACAGCGTGCGCGCGACAGGGCCGGCGTCGCGGGCGAGCCCGGTGCCGGGCATCAGACCCGGGTCGAAGACGTTGACGGTGACGCCGTCGTCGGCCAGTCGTCGGTCCAGTTCGCAGCTGGTCATGAGATTGGCGAGCTTCGACGTGCTGTACCTGCGTCTTCCGTCGCGCTGTGCGGACTCGGAGGGCTCCGGCGGATAGGCCAGCGCGTCGACGTCGATCCGTAGGGGACGGGGCATTCCGGTCAGCTGGTCGGGGTTGTGGGTGCCCGACGTGACGAAGACGACGCGGGCCGGTCGCGTCATCCCGGGTAGGAGCTCACGGAGCAGCGCCAGGTGTCCGAGGTGGTTCACCCCGAAGGGTCGCCTCGAGCCCGTCCGCGGTGTGGCTGCGTCGCGTGAACTGCGGCCCGGCGTTGCACACGACGGCGCTGGGTCGAGGGAGTGAGGAGTCGTGAATTGCGACTGCGAAATCGCGGACCGAGGCGAGGGATCCCAGGTCGAGTGGCAGACCGTGCGCACCCACCGCCCGTGCTGCCTCGTCGGTGCGCGCGCGGTCGCGGCCGGTCAGCAGGCTGGCCTACGCGGCCGGTATCGCAGCGTCCTGACCGGGGGGTTTGCGGCATACGAAGATCGCGGTCCCAGGGAAGAGCTGGCCGCGCAGCGGACTCCACTGCCCCCACTCGCGGTCGAGCCACTCCGGCCAGTCCGGCTCGACGATGTCGAGCAACTCCAGGCCGGCGGCGACGATTTCACGGACCCGGTCGCCGATCGTGCGGTGGTGCTCGACATAGGTCGGGGTACCGGACTCGTCGACCTCGACGTACGGCGTGCGGTCGAAGTACGGGATGGTGGCGGTCAGCCCGGCAGGCCCCGGGTCGTCCGGGAAGATCCACCGCATCGGGTGGTTCACCGCGAACACCCACCGGCCACCCGGACGCAACACCCGGGCTACCTCGCGCATGACGAGCGCGGAGTCGGCGACGAAGGGCACGGCCCCGAAGGCCGAGCAGGCGATGTCGAAGCTCTCGTCGGCGAAGGGTAGCGACTCCGCGCCCGCCTGGACGAGTGGGACCCGCGGGCCGCCACGCGCCATCGCCGCGAGCCCGCGGTCGAGCATTCCGCGGGAGATGTCGAGTCCGACCGGTCGCGCCCCCGCGCCGGCCAGCCACCGCGCGCACGGAGCCGATCCGCATCCGATCTCGAGCACGTCGCGGCCGGCCACCTCGCCGAGCAACTGCACGTCGCCTTCGTGGAGCCCCTCCGGGCACCACACGAACTCGCCACCGTCCGAGTCGACGCCCAGGAACTGGCCGTGGGTGCGGTGGTAGTCGTCGGCGTCGGCGTCCCACCACGCGCGGCTCGCGCGTTCGCTCTGCGGCGTGTCCACCCGGGCGCGGCTGACGCCGGTCGTGCCGAGTGTGGCGTTGGCAGCCGCGTGCCGGTTGCCGTCCGGGGGCGCGGCCGAGCCGGCGGGAAGTGGAGAATCGGATCCACCGGAGACGTCGGATTCGGGGTGCTCGTCGTGCTGCGTCATGGCGAACAGCACCGTAGCGCCGAGGTGAGGGCGGGTGCCACCCGGGTTTGCCCAGCTCCTGTCGGGTCGCGTACCCTGTCAGTCGCGAGTGTCCACCGAACGGCCCCTCCGGGGAGCGGCCGGTTGGCCCTCGTGAGTCCGACCGAACACCGTCAACCGAATCCAATCCCTCCGGAGCAATTCACCTAATGCCCTCCACCACCGTCACCTCGCCGCAGGTAGCCGTCAACGACATCGGCTCCGCCGAGGACTTCCTCGCCGCCATCGATGCCACGATCAAGTACTTCAACGATGGCGACATCGTCGAAGGCACCATCGTCAAGGTCGATCGCGACGAGGTCCTGCTCGACATCGGTTACAAGACCGAAGGCGTCATCCCGTCCCGTGAGCTCTCCATCAAGCACGACGTCGACCCCAACGAGGTCGTCTCCGTGGGCGATGAGGTCGAGGCTCTGGTCCTCACCAAGGAGGACAAGGAAGGCCGCCTGATCCTGTCGAAGAAGCGTGCTCAGTACGAGCGTGCTTGGGGCACCATCGAGGAGCTCAAGGAGAAGGACGAGGCCGTCAAGGGCACCGTCATCGAGGTCGTCAAGGGCGGCCTGATCCTCGACATCGGTCTGCGTGGCTTCCTGCCCGCTTCGCTCGTCGAGATGCGTCGTGTCCGCGACCTCCAGCCGTACGTCGGCAAGGAGATCGAGGCCAAGATCATCGAGCTCGACAAGAACCGCAACAACGTGGTCCTGTCGCGTCGCGCATGGCTCGAGCAGACTCAGTCCGAGGTCCGCAGCGAGTTCCTGCACCAGCTCCAGAAGGGCCAGGTCCGCAAGGGCGTCGTGTCCTCCATCGTCAACTTCGGCGCGTTCGTCGATCTCGGCGGTGTCGACGGCCTGGTGCACGTCTCCGAGCTGTCCTGGAAGCACATCGACCACCCGTCCGAGGTTGTCGAGGTCGGCAACGAGGTCACCGTCGAGGTTCTCGACGTCGACCTGGACCGCGAGCGTGTCTCCCTGTCGCTGAAGGCGACGCAGGAGGACCCGTGGCGTCAGTTCGCCCGCACCCACGCGATCGGCCAGATCGTTCCGGGCAAGGTCACCAAGCTGGTTCCGTTCGGCGCGTTCGTCCGCGTCGAGGAGGGCATCGAGGGCCTGGTCCACATCTCCGAGCTGGCCGAGCGCCACGTCGAGGTCCCGGACCAGGTTGTTGCCGTCGGCGACGACGCGATGGTCAAGGTCATCGACATCGACCTCGAGCGTCGTCGTATCTCGCTGTCCCTCAAGCAGGCCAACGAGGACTACAACGCCGAGTTCGATCCGTCGAAGTACGGCATGGCCGACAGCTACGACGAGCAGGGCAACTACATCTTCCCCGAGGGCTTCGATCCCGAGACCAACGAATGGCTCGAGGGCTTCGACAAGCAGCGTGAAGAGTGGGAGTCCCGGTACGCCGAGGCCGAGCGTCGCCACAAGATGCACACTGCTCAGATGGAGAAGATGGCTGCCGACGAGGCTGCCGAGGCTGCGGCCGGTGCGTCGGGCACCAACTACTCCTCCGAGTCCGGTGCCGGCGAGGGTCAGCCCGCTGCCGCGTCCGAGGCCGGCGGTTCGCTGGCCAGCGATGCACAGCTCGCCGCGCTCCGCGAGAAGCTGTCCGGCAACGCCTGACACGATCGCCCGTAATCGGGTGTGAGCTAGAAGGCCCCGGTCCTGCACTGCAGGACCGGGGCCTTCGGCGTTGTCCGGAATGCGGCAGCCCGAGGACTCAGCCGCCCTGGCCTGCGATCGTGTCGTCGAGCATCGCGGCGCGTTCGTCCAGGTCGTGCGCGGTGGGGTTGTCGGCGTCGGGAAGGTCGTGACGCAGGTCGTCCAGCGTGGTCACCACCCAGGACGACAGCTCCTCGGCCCGGTCGCGCGAATAGACCTTGACCTTGCCTTCCTCCAGCACCAATGTGGCACCGGGTTCGGTACTGGACAGCAGTGTGCGCAGGTCGTCGGCTGTGACAGTCATGTGTTCACGGTAGAACCGGAAGACCGGTGCCGCATCCCGCACGGACACCGACGACCGCGACCCCACCCGTAGATCCGGGTGGGGTCGCGGTCGTGAGTCGGCGGTGGGCCGGGTGTCAGTTCGCGGTGGCCGCGCCGGCCGCCCACGAGGTCTGCATCTCTGCGGTGCGCTTGCGGATGGACGCGAAGCTGTGGCGGGCGGGGCTGAGCATCTGCGTGAACCAGTTGCGGCGATGTTCCTGGAGTGCGGCGGCCACCTCGGGGATCAGGATGCAGTGCACCCCGTCGACCATGCCAAGACGGTGCCGACCAGGCTGGGGGGAAGTGGTGCGCATGGGGTTCCTTCATCTCGAAGTGGGTGGCCTGGCACGTCGCTTGAACATAGCCGACGAACGGGAGATCCCTGGTCATTTGGAGCGGATGTGAAACGAGCGTGTTTGGTGACAGACTGGGGGGCGTGTTGCGAATCGGCCTCACAGGAGGCATTGGAGCTGGAAAATCGACAGTCTCACGGATCCTCGGCGATCTCGGGGCCGTCGTCGTGGACGCGGATCTGATAGCGCGCGAGGTCGTGGAACCGGGCACCCCCGGACTGGCCGCGCTCGCTGACGAGTTCGGTCCGGAGATTCTGCTGCCCGACGGGCAGCTCGACCGAGCTGCCCTGGCTACCAAGGCGTTCGGCGACGACGCGGCCCGCGGTCGACTCAACGGCATCCTACATCCCCTCATCGGGGCGCGAACCGCCGCGCTGGTCGAGGCGGCTCCTGCGGATTCCGTGGTCCTACAGGACATCCCGCTCCTGGTCGAAGGGCGCATGGGAGCGATGTTCAACCTGGTCGTCGTCGTGCACGTCGACGAAGCCGAGAGGGTCCGTCGACTGGTCGAGCTCAGGGGGATGGGGGAGGGCGACGCTCGGGCTCGGATCGCGGCACAGGCCACCGACGACCAACGGCGCGCCGCCGCGGACGTGTGGCTCGACAACAGCGGGCCGCCGGACTCGCTCGACCCTGTCGTGAAGGCACTGTGGGACCGGCTTCGGACCTACGCCGACAACATTGCGAATTCGGTTGTGGCGCGCGGCCTGCCGGTGCTCGTGGACGCCGATCCCGACTGGGCGGATCAGGGCCGCAGGCTCGTCGAACGGCTGAGGTTCGTGTGCGCCGGTGACGCGCTGCGTATCGACCACGTCGGCTCGACCGCTGTACCCGGACTCGCAGCGAAGGACGTCATCGACCTCCAGATCACGGTCACGAGCCTCGATGTCGCGGACGCACTCGCGGATCGCCTGGCGCAGGCGGGATTCCCTCGAGTCGACGCCGTCACCGCCGACGATCCGAAGCCCGCGTACGGCATCGGCGGCGAGGCGGACCCGACCTTGTGGGACAAGCGTTTCCACGCGTCCGCTGATCCGGGTCGCCCGGCGAACGTGCACATTCGCGTCGACGGCTGGCCGGGGCAACGGTTCGCGCTCGCCTTCCGGGACTGGCTGCGTGCGAACGAGGCCGAACAGGCCGACTATCTGACGATCAAGCGCACCGCCGCGGCGAGCGCGGCCGACGAGTCCGACGCCGCGGCCGCGATCGAGCGCTACCTGGAGGTGAAGACCCCGTGGTTCGACGGCGCTGCCGGGCGCATGGAGCAGTGGGTCGAGGACACCGGTTGGACACCCGACGCCTCGTGACCTGAGTGGGGAGCCGGACGGCGGCGCGGTCCGACCGGAACGCGGTCGCCGGTCAGCGCCAGTCGACCGGCATCCCCACCGACGCGAGCCAAGAGTCGAGGTCGTGGCCGTGGGCGGCGATCCCGTCCACGGCCCGGGTCGCCGACACGACGGCCTGTTCGGCGGTGGCCGCGTCGAGGTGCCCGGAGGCATGCGCGGCGAGCAACTCGTCGACGTCGAGGAGTTCGGTGTCCCGGCCCGTGCGCACCACCAGGTCGAGGTAGTGGTCGACAGACCGCCACACCCGCTCGCCGGCCGTGAACTCGCCGATGTCGACGTATCTGTCCTGGTCACGCGCGTGGTAGGGGTGGTAGTGGAAGATCGACGCGCGGACTCCCAGCTCGGGTAACAGCCAGGATTCCAGGTAGTGGAAGTGCGGGTGGTCCGAGTGCCGGGCCATGTACAGACCCCACGGTTCCACTCGAAAGTGCTCCACCGGCCGCACGAATCCCTTCGGATCGGTGTTGGTGAGATCCGAGAGGTCGAAGGCTTCCTTCTTCGGCGGGTGCACGTGCATGGCAGGAACCTACCGTCCGCCGCGCCGACGGGTGTTGTCGGACCGTGCGCCTACCCTGGTGTGCATGGCGTTTGCATCCGAGCATCCCGTGGTCGCGCATTCCGAGTTCCGGCCGGTCGGGGAGATCGAGCGGTCCGGCGGGCAGTTCGAGGTGGTCAGCGAGCACCAGCCTGCCGGCGACCAGCCGCAGGCGATATCGGAGCTGACCCGCCGGCTGGGCGAGGGTGAGAAGGACGTCGTGCTTCTCGGCGCCACCGGCACCGGCAAGTCGGCGACGACCGCCTGGCTGATCGAACAGGTGCAGCGGCCCACGCTGGTGATGGCGCCCAACAAGACGCTGGCAGCGCAGCTGGCGAACGAGTTGCGCGAGATGCTGCCGAACAACGCCGTCGAATACTTCGTCTCGTACTACGACTACTACCAGCCCGAGGCGTACATCGCGCAGACGGACACCTACATCGAGAAGGACTCGTCGATCAACGACGACGTCGAGCGACTGCGCCACTCCGCCACGTCGAGCCTGCTGTCTCGCCGTGACGTGGTCGTGGTCGCGTCGGTGTCCTGCATCTACGGTCTCGGTACCCCGCAGTCCTATCTGGACCGGTCGATCGAGCTCGAGGTCGGGGTGGAGGTTCCGCGTGACGCCCTCCTGCGGCTGCTCGTGGACGTGCAGTACAACCGCAACGACGTGGCGTTCACCCGAGGCTCGTTCCGCGTGCGCGGCGACACTGTCGAGATCATTCCGTCCTACGAGGAGCTCGCCGTTCGCATCGAGTTCTTCGGCGACGAGATCGAGGCGCTCTACTACCTGCACCCGCTCACCGGTGACGTCGTCCGCCAGGTCGACTCCGTGCGTATCTTCCCGGCCACCCACTACGTCGCCGGGCCGGAGCGGATGGAGCGTGCGGTCCGCGACATCGAAGCGGAGCTCGAGGAACGCCTCGCCGACCTGGAGAACCGCGGGAAGCTGCTCGAGGCCCAGCGGTTGAGGATGCGCACCAACTACGACATCGAGATGATCAAGCAGGTCGGGTTCTGCTCCGGCATCGAGAACTACTCGCGGCACATCGACGGCCGGCCCGCAGGCTCGGCTCCCGCGACCCTCATCGACTACTTCCCCGAGGACTTCCTCCTCGTCATCGACGAGTCGCACGTGACCGTGCCGCAGATCGGGGCGATGTACGAAGGCGACATGTCCCGCAAGCGAAACCTCGTCGAGTACGGTTTCCGGCTCCCGTCGGCCACCGACAACCGGCCACTCACGTGGGAGGAGTTCACGCAACGCATCGGGCAGACGGTGTACCTGTCCGCGACTCCGGGTTCGTACGAACTGGGCCAGGCGGGCGGCGAGTTCGTCGAGCAGGTGATCCGCCCGACGGGCCTCGTCGACCCCGAGGTCGTGGTGAAGCCGACGAAGGGCCAGATCGACGACCTGGTCCACGAGATCCGGCAGCGGGCCGAACGCGACGAGCGCGTCCTCGTCACCACCCTGACG
Organism: Rhodococcus gannanensis; assembly: GCF_042681175.1. Taxonomy (NCBI): domain Bacteria; kingdom Bacillati; phylum Actinomycetota; class Actinomycetes; order Mycobacteriales; family Nocardiaceae; genus Rhodococcus; species Rhodococcus gannanensis. The sequence continues at coordinate 164,791 of NZ_JBHUFB010000010.1, read as the reverse complement.
AAGAAGATGTCCGAGGATCTGACCGACTACCTCCTCGAACTCGGGATCAGGGTTCGCTACCTGCATTCCGACATCGACACCCTGCGCCGTGTCGAGCTGCTCCGCCAGCTCCGGCTCGGCGAGTACGACGTGCTCGTCGGCATCAACCTCCTCCGGGAGGGCCTCGACCTGCCCGAGGTCTCGCTCGTCGCGATCCTCGACGCGGACAAGGAGGGGTTCCTCCGGAGCGCGACCAGCCTGATCCAGACGATCGGCCGTGCGGCCCGAAATGTATCCGGTCAGGTACACATGTACGCCGACAAGATCACCGACTCGATGGCGCGGGCGATCGAGGAGACCGAGCGGCGCCGCGAGAAGCAGATCGCCTACAACACCGAGATGGGCGTCGATCCGCAGCCGCTGCGCAAGAAGATCGCCGACATCCTCGACCAGGTGTACGAGGAGGCGGACGACACCGACGTCGAGATCGGCGGATCCGGCCGCAATGCGAGCCGGGGGCGGCGCGCCCAGGGTGAGGCGGGCCGTGCAGTCAGCGCCGGTGTCTACGAGGGTCGCGACGTCAAGTCGATGCCGCGCGCCGAGTTGGCAGATCTCGTGAAGGAACTCACCGATCAGATGATGAACGCCGCCCGCGATCTCCAGTTCGAGCTCGCGGGGCGACTGCGGGACGAGATCGCGGATCTGAAGAAGGAACTGCGTGGGATGGATGCCGCCGGGCTGAAGTAGGCAGTGCCACGTCAGCTGGTGATGTCCTTGCGGGCGAACACGAACCAGGCGGTCACCGCGAAGGCAGCGCCGTACGCCAGGGCGGAGAACGATCCGATGACCATGTCGTGCCAGTCGACGGTGGGTGCCAGGAATCGGGTCCACGCGAACGAGAAGTGGCCCGGCAGGTAGTCGCGCCAGTGGTCGAGTGCGGTGATCTGGTCGAGGATCTGCACGAGGATCGACACCATCACCGTGCCGCCCACGGCGCCGAGTGGGGCATCGGTGAGGACCGACAGCAGCATCGCCAGTCCCGCCACCCAGATCAGGTTCACCGCGATGTAGGTCAGCGCCAGACAGAGCCGCCCGATCGCCTCCCAGTACCCGAGTGAGTCGCCGAACGGGGTGACGAGAGCGCCGGCGCCGTAGGCGACCGTGCCGACCGTCAGCGCGACGGCCACCAGCAGGATCAGCGCGACGACGGACAACAACGCCGACACGATCGCCTTCTGCTGGAGGAGCCGGTTGCGTGGCACCGGAATCGCGAGCAGGTAGCGAAGGGACGACCACGACGCCTCGCTGGCGACCGAATCGCCGAAGAACAACGCGACCACCACGATCAGCAGGAAGCCCACTGACATCAACAGCGTGAAGACCGTGAAGTTCACCCCGCTGCGGGTCGCCAGGTCGATCAGGTCGGACCCGCCCGTATTCGGTCCGGTGCCTCCGATCGCGAACGCGGCCACGAGAATCAGCGGCAGCGCCGCCAGGAATCCCAGCGCCAGGTGCGTGCGCCGCCGCTTGCACTGCCGCACCAGTTCGGTACGGAGCGGCAACGTGCGCCGCGCTCGGTAGCCGTCGGCGCGCCCGTCGGCGGGAACGATCGACTCGTCGGTCACGGGTCCTCCACTTCGCGAGCAGTTCCCGATGCGTGTGCCGTGTCCGCGTCACGGTGGTCCGAGGTGTGCACCAGTCGCAGGAACACCTCCTCGAGCCGCGTCGTCCGCGCGACCTGCCGTACCGCGACACCTGCCCCGACGAGCACGCGAACCATGTCGGCGGGATCGGTGTCGCCGAGATCGACGCGGATGCGATCGGCGTCCACACGATGCACCTGGACCGGCAGGGTGCCGGCGAGCACTGTTTCCGCCGCGGTTGCGTCGTCGACTCGGACGTCCGTCGCACCCTGAGCCGAGGTGAACTCTTCGACGGTTCCCTCGGCGATCACCCTGCCGTGATTCATCACCACGACGGCAGTGCACGTCTGCTCGACCTCTGCGAGCAGGTGGCTCGAGACGAGAACGGTTCGACCGCTGCGCGCGTAGTTCACCAGGACGTCCCGCATCGTGGCGATCTGCGGCGGATCGAGGCCGTTCGTCGGCTCGTCGAGCACCAGCAGATCAGGCAGTCCGAGCATCGCCTGGGCCAGCGCGAGCCGTTGGCGCATGCCCTGACTGTAGGAGCGGACCCTGCGGTGCACCGCATCGCCGAGATCCGCGATCGCCAGTGCCTCGTCCATCCGCGCCTCGGCCGTCGGCCGGCCCGTCGACTGCCAGTACAGCCGCAGGTTGTCGATGCCGCTGAGGTGGGGAAGCAGCCCCGAGCCCTCGACGAACGATCCGAGCCGGGACAGGACCGGGGCGCCGGGGGTCACGCGGTGCCCGAATACGCGGATCTCGCCCTCGGTCGGTGTGATCAGTCCCATCAGCATCCGCAGGGTCGTGGTCTTGCCGGCCCCGTTGGGGCCGAGGAGCCCCATCACCTCCCCGCGGCGGACGGTGAAGTCGACCCCGTCCACGGCGCGGAACCCGTTGGCGTAGGTCTTGCGGAGGCCCGTCACGGTCAGTGGGGTGCCGGCCAGTGCCGGGTCGGCATCGACGACGGCACGACGGCGGGATCGGACCACACCGATTCCGATCAGTACGGCGACGGCGACGGCGATGACGCCGATCCCGACGAGCGGGGCCAACGGCAGTGCGCGAGTCGACGACGTCGAGTCGACGCTGGGCACGGTCAGGGTGGTGTCCGCGAGTTCGACCGTGAATCGGGCGGGTGTCAGCGGCGTCGCGTACGCCTGGTCGGTGGTGGTGACCGCGAGTTCGAGGTGATGCCCCTCGGCGACCTGATGGGCGATCGCGGGGAGGCTGACGGTGATCGGAATGCGTTGTCCGGGGGCGTCTCCGGCAATCCTGATCGCAGACACGGCGCCGCCGGGGAGCAGGTGGCGGCCCTGCGGCGACACGTCGTAGAGCTTCGCGTACAGCACGCCCTCACCCGAGGCGGCCGTCGTCGTGACCGCGAGGGAGACCGTGGACGTCCCGGTGACGGTCAGTGCCTCGGGCAGCGGCGCCGTCGCGAATCGGGCGGTCTGTCCCGGCGGATCCGCCACCAGGTCGGTGGCAACACCGGCCGCTCCGAGGAGGTTCGCGGCAGCGCCGACACCCGGAACGGACGAGATCGCCGCGGGTGTGGCACCGGGAGGTCGATCGACGGTCTGCGGGGGACCGGAGAGCGTCAACCCGTGCCGTGGTGTGGCCGGCGAGGTGGCGGTCAGGCCCGGGTAGTCCGGGGCCGTTCTGCGCCGGTACGACTGCCCCTCGCCGCTGCCCGTGCCGGGCACGGTGAACACGAACGGTGTCGGCTCGTCCGCGGGTGCCGGGTCGCCTGCGGGAGAACCCAGGCGTTCGGTGAGGAAGCGAGCAGCGGCGGCCCGGCTGCCGTCCGAGTCGCCCCCGGCGTCGTGGCCGCCGGGGAACCAGCGCACCTGCACCGGTGTGCCCGCGGCGGCGATCTGCCGGGCGTTCGCATCGGCCTCGTCCAGTCCGAACAGCGTGTCCTGCTCGCCCTGGAGCAGCAACGTCGGCGCCGTGATCCGGTCGGCCACCGACGCGGGCGAGTGGGATCTCAGAAGGTCCAGCAGTTCCGTTGTCGGAGTACCAGATTCGGCGGCGGGGGCGTACGCAAGACAGATCGTCGGGTCGAACCGGCCGCACGGGCCGGTGTCGCCCTCCGAGTCGCCACCGGAAACGCCTGCGCCGAAGAAGATTCCCGCCCACCCGCGCTTGAGCACGCCGGGGCCCGCATAGCCCGGTGACGCCGGTGTGGGCGCCGTCGTCGGTGCGCCGTAGTTGGGGAAGAGCGCCCGACCCAGGTCGTTCCAGGTGATCGCCGCGGCGACCGCATCCACCCGCGGGTCGGTTCCGGCCACCATCAGCGAGAGCGCGCCTCCGTAGGACGCGCCGGTCACCCCGACGCGAGGATCGCCCGGGGAGTCGCGCAGGACCTCGGGCCGAGCCCCCAGCCAGTCGATCAGAGATCGGGCGTCGGCAACCTCACGATCGGGGTCGTTGAGCGTGATTCGGCCGGAACTCGAGCCGAATCCGCGAGCGCTGTAGGTCAGGACCACGAATCCGTCCGCCGCGAGGTCCTGCGCCTGGGCGTCGAGGGTGTCCTTGGAGCCGCCGAATCCGTGCGCGAGCAGGACTGCGGGAGCCGGTGTCTGCCGTGGCAGGTGGAGGCGCGCGTCGATCTGCACGTCGGCGTCCGAACCCGGTGACTCGGTCACCGACAGCGTCACGTCCTGCGTGGATCCGGGGTCGCCGGACGTCCCCCGCACTCCCACGGCGAGCCCGGCCGCCGTCACCGCGACCACGGCCGCAATGCCTGCGGCGGCGAGTCCGGTGGGGCGACGGAGGCGCATGAGATGCAATCCTGCCAGACACCACGGCTGTGGCTTGGCGCGCAATTCCCCCTCACCGGACGGGCATCCGACTAGGGTTACGGCAAGCGGCCGGGTGTCCCACGGGGTTGGGTGCCATGCCCGGCAACGACAATGCGCCGTACCCGGCGCGTGAGAAACCGGAGGAAGAATGAGTGCCTACCGCACCATCGTTGTGGGGACCGATGGCTCGGATTCGTCGCTGAAAGCGGTGGACAAGGCTGCGGCACTGGCCGGCGACGCCGGCGCGACGCTCGTCATCGCGTGCGCCTACTACCCGGCGGACCCCAAGGACATCGAGTCCGCGCAGGACGCCCTGCGCGAGGACGCATACCAGATCACCGGTTCCGCGCCGACATACGAGATCCTGCGGACCGCGCGGGAGCGGGCGCAGGCGGCCGGTGCGGCGAACATCGACGAGCGGGCCGTCGTGGGTGCACCGGTCGATTCGCTGCTGACGCTGGTCGACGAGCTCGAGGCCGACCTGCTGGTCGTCGGCAACCGGGGGCTGAACACTCTCACCGGGCGCCTTCTCGGCTCCGTCCCGTCGGATGCCGCCCGCAAGTCCACCTGCGACGTCCTGATCGTCCACACCGTGCGTTGAGCCCTGCCGGTGCCGACACTTCGGAGTCGGCACCGGCAGTCGGTCCTAGGCCGGTGGAGTCAGCTTCGACAGGACCTCCGGCAGCGCCTCCGAGTGGACGACGCCGAGACGCTGCGTGGCGCGCGTGAGCGCGACGTACAGGTCGTTCATCCCTCGAGGCGAGTCGCCGACGATCGCTGCCGGTTCGACGACGACGACCGAGTCGAACTCGAGTCCCTTCGCCTCCCGAACGGACAGCACGCTCACCGAGCCGCCGTGCAGATGCCGGTAGTCGGCCACCGTGTCCTCGGATGCGATCACCGCCACCAGGCCCGGCCCCGTCTCCGCTGCGACCCGCGCGCGGACCTCCGCGGTCAGACCCTCACGGGAGACACGACGGGCCCAGGGCACCGACCCTGAGTCACGAACAGACCGGGGAACGGACTGGTCGGGGTCGATCGCCGCGAGCACGTCCTGCGCCACCGCCATGATCTCCGACGGAGTGCGGTAGTTCACCGTCAACTCCGTCAGCTTCCAGCGGTTCGCGACGTACGGCTCGAGCACCGACTGCCACGACGAGCTGCCCGCCGGGTCACCCGTCTGTGCCGTGTCCCCGACCAGGGTCATCCAGCGATTCGGGATGCGGCGCATCAGCATTCGCCACGCCATCGCCGACAGCTCCTGGGCCTCGTCGACGATCACGTGGCCGAACGTCCACGTCCGGTCGGCTGCGGCGCGTTCGGCCGCCGTCAGTTGCTGGCGCATCTCGTGTCGCTGCGCCAGCTGGCTCGCGTCGACGAGGTCGTACGCCATGAGGATCTCCGGATCCAGCTCGTCCTCGAGATCCTGGGGAGCGGACCCGGTGAGGATGTCCAGCGCACCCTGCGCGTCCTCGATTTGCGCCCGCCACTCGCGGTCCGCGCGGTCACGTTCGGCGGCGTCGTCCACACCGAGCAGTTCGGCGAGTTCGTCGAGCAGGGGCGCGTCCGCCGCGCTGAAGCCGGTGTGCCGGTCGCGGTGGAGGAGCGCGCGTTGTCGAGGAGTGAGGTCGGGCGCGGCGGAGTCGACCCGTTCGGGCGACTGCAGCAGGTCGGTGAGAACCTGCTGCGGCGAGAGCCGCGGCCAGTACTCGTCGATCGCCGCCATCAGCGCCGAATCCTGGCGCATCTCGTCGCGGATGTCCGCGACGTCCTCGCGACTGAGTAGGTTCGATCCACCGAGCACGTTCGCGCCGAGGTTGGCGGCGAACTGGTCGGCCAGCGCCTCGACCGCGGCGGAGACGAAAAGCGGGCGCGCAAGGTTGTGCGGCCTGCGGGACGACCTTGCCCGGCCCCGGGCCCGGCTGACGATCTTGCGATCCAGGGTGACCGTGTAGGTGTCGAAGGGGATCGTGATCGGCTTCCTCGGGACCGACTGCCGGTCCCGCACGGCCTGCTTGAGTACCGCGACCATGTCGAGCGAGCCCTTGACCGCGCCGGTCTCCAGTGAATCCTGTTGCGTGGCAGTGACACCCGGATACATGTCGCCGACGGTGGAGAGGAGGACGCCGGTCTCTCCGAGTGAGGGCAGGACCTGCCCGATGTAGTCCAGGAAGGTGGCGTTCGGTCCCACGATCAACACACCGGACTTCGCCAGCTGCTGCCGGTAGGTGTACAGCAGGTACGCGGCGCGGTGCAGTGCGACCGCGGTTTTGCCCGTCCCCGGGCCACCCTGGACGACCATCACGGACTTGTGGTTGGACCGGATGATGGCGTCCTGCTCGGACTGGATCGTCTCGACGATGTCGGCCATGTGCCCGGTTCGCGCGGCGTTCAACGCCGTCAACAGCGCGCTCTCGCCCGCCACGCCGCGCGCGGTGCCCGCGACACCCGCGCGCTGCGCGGCCTCGAGATCGAGATACTCGTCGGCGATGCCGGTGACGCGCCTGCTGCGGGTGCGGATGTGCCTGCGCCGGGTGACGCCCTCCGGCGAGGCGGTCGTCGCGAGATAGAAGGGCCGGGCGAGCGGGGCCCGCCAGTCCAGCAGCAGTGGCTCGTAGTCGTCGTCCTCGTCGAGGATCCCGACGCGGCCGACGTACCGGCGGGCGTCCGCCGCGGTTGCACCCGCCTCCAGTTCCTCGGGGTCGAGGTCGATTCGTCCGAAACAGAGCCCGTTCTCGGCCGCGTCGTACTTGGCGATGTCCTCGCTGTACATCTGCGTGAACGACTCGCGCTCGCTGCGCGCCTGCGGAGTGCCTCCGGTCTCGAGGAGGACCGAGGCCAGGCGGGACTGGGCGTACCGGCGAAGGCCGTCGAGACGGTCGTACAGGAGCGACACGTGCTGCTGCTCGTGCTCCTGTTCGTCGGTGATGGTGCGGTCGGGGCCGGTGGCCGCCTCGTCGGGCAAGTGGAACTCCTCGGCGGATTCGTCAGGGCGAAAAGTGCCCAGCGAGTCTAGTCGCCGTCGGTCGCCGGTGCGGAAACCCCTGATCCGGGCCGTGCGAATCGCCACCGGGTCTGCCCGAACGGCCCCTTTCCGAACCCGAATCCGGTCACCGGTGAGACCCGGTACACGCGGGAGAGTCCGCCGCCTCCGCGGAAACCGCCTGCGGTCACCTCGAAACGCCACTGCCTGCCGTACTTCGCCACGTACGCGTCGGCCAGGCGCTGCAACAGGTCCTCGTCCGACACGAGCGTGGCGGCTCCTTCGAGGACGATGTCGAACCCCTCGGCGTAGACGTTCGTCCCCGTGGTCACCGCGACGGCAGAATTGCCGTCCAGGTTCACGGCCTTCCGCTCGCCGGGACCCGTGCAGAAGTGCCAGGCGTCGTCGACCCACACACCGATGAGGGGAGTGACGTGCGGGCGGCCGTCGGGGCGCACGGTGCTGAGCCAGTAGATCTCCGCGTCCCTGACGAGGTCACGGGCCCACTCCCAGCTGACCGGGAACGCCCCGGGCTCGCTGTAACGCTCGTCCAGATCGGTGATCGGATCGGTCATCGCAGGTCCCTCTCCCTCGGGGCCGCGCAGCGCGCGGCCTGGTCAGGTCACCAGCCGCGCTCCTGCCACTCGGCGAGGAACGGCCGCTCGTCGCCGAGTGTCGTGTCCCGGCCGTGGCCGGGGTAGACGACGGTGTCGTCGGGGAAGCGCTCGAACAGCTTGGTGGTCACGTCTCGGTACAGCGAGTCGAACATCTGCGCGTCGGCTGTCTTGCCGACACCACCGGGAAACAACGAGTCCCCGGTGAACAGGTGGACCTGACCGTTGGCGGGGTCGGTGAGCGCGAGCGCGATCGAGCCCTCGGTGTGCCCGGACAGGTGGATGACCTCGAGAGCGAGGCGGCCGACCTCCACGAGGTCGCCGTCGGAGACCGTCTGCGCCGGCACCACGGGGAGTGCTGGAGCGTCGAGCGGGTGCGCGATGGTCGGCGCCCCGGTGGCTGCGGCGATCTCGGCCAGTGCGAGCCAGTGGTCGGGGTGCTGGTGGGTCGTGACGATCGACCCGAGGTGCGGGGCGGCGGCCTCGAGCAGATCCGTCAGCCGATCGGCCTCGTTCGCCGCGTCGATCAGCAGCGACTCGCCCGTGCCCGCGTCGACGACGAGGTAGGCGTTGTTGTCCATCGGGCCGACGGACATCTTCGTGATCGTCGCGTCCGCGATCGTTCGTCGCTGCGGATCGCCACCCTGGGTGAGTACACCGGTGTAGTGGTCGTCGATGCGCATCAGCCGCTGGTCCATGAGGGGAGGCTACCGTCGCGACGGCACTCGTGACGGGTCGGCGACGACGTCGTGGCGAAACCGTGTCGGACCTCGGGCCTACGATGGATGGCGGCCGAGAACTCCGAACCGGCGAACACGGGACCGGCGGTGCGGCGCGAGAAAGGACAGCGTGTGGCGGACCGCCTGATCGTGCAAGGGGCGCGTGAACACAATCTCCGGGGAATCGACATCGACCTGCCCCGGGACAGCATGATCGTCTTCACCGGGCTCTCGGGGTCCGGTAAGTCGTCGCTCGCCTTCGACACCATCTTCGCGGAGGGGCAGCGTCGGTACGTCGAGTCGCTGTCCGCGTACGCGCGGCAGTTCCTGGGCCAGATGGACAAGCCGGACGTCGACTTCATCGAGGGCCTCTCGCCCGCGGTGTCGATCGACCAGAAGTCGACGAACCGCAATCCGCGTTCGACGGTCGGCACCATCACCGAGGTCTACGACTACCTGCGTCTGCTCTACGCCCGCGCGGGGACTCCGCACTGCCCGGCCTGCGGTGAGCGAATCGCGAAGCAGACACCACAGCAGATCGTCGATCAGGTGCTCGCCATGGAGGAGGGCACCCGGTTCCAGGTGCTGGCGCCGGTGGTCCGCACCCGCAAGGGCGAATTCGTCGACCTGTTCGAGCAGCTCAACACCCAGGGGTACGCGCGTGTCCGCATCGACGGTGTGGTGCATCAGCTCACCGACCCGCCGAAGCTGAAGAAGCAGGAGAAGCACGACATCGAGGTCGTGGTCGACCGCCTGACCGTGAAGGCGAGTTCGAAACAGCGACTCACCGACTCGATCGAGACCGCGCTGCGGCTGGCCGACGGCATCGTCGTCCTCGACTTCGTCGACCGGGAGGACGACGCACCCGACCGTGAACGACGTTTCTCCGAGAACCTCGCCTGCCCGAACGGGCACCCGCTGGCGATCGACGATCTCGAACCGCGGTCCTTCTCGTTCAACTCGCCGTACGGCGCGTGCCCCGAGTGCACCGGACTCGGCATGCGCAAGGAGGTCGACCCCGAGCTCGTCGTCCCGGATCCGGAGCTGAGCCTCGCCGAGGGCGCCATCGCACCGTGGTCGATGGGCCAGACGTCCGAGTACTTCGGTCGGCTGCTGTCGGGCCTCGCCGATGCGATGGGTTTCGACATCGACGCGCCGTGGCGTGAACTGCCCGCGAAGGCCCGCCGCGCGGTTCTGGAGGGCAGCGAACATCAGGTTCATGTGAAGTACAAGAACCGCTACGGACGAACACGGTCGTACTACGCCGAGTTCGAGGGCGTGATGCCGTTCCTGCATCGCAGGCTCGAACAGACCGAGTCGGAGCAGATGAAGGAGCGCTACGACGGGTACATGCGGGACGTCCCGTGCCCGGCCTGCCAGGGCGCTCGACTGCGCCCCGAGATCCTCTCCGTGACGATCGAGGCGGGGGAGTACGGGGAGAAGTCGATCGCCGACGTCGCCGAGTTGTCGATCGCCGAATGCGCCAGGTTCCTCGACTCGCTGACGCTCGGCGCCCGTGAGGAGGCGATCGCCGGGCAGGTGCTCAAGGAGGTTCAGGCCCGCCTCGGGTTCCTGCTCGACGTCGGATTGGAGTACCTGTCGCTGTCGCGTGCGGCGGGCACGCTGTCCGGTGGCGAGGCCCAGCGCATCCGTCTGGCGACCCAGATCGGATCCGGGCTGGTCGGTGTCCTGTACGTCCTCGACGAGCCGTCGATCGGTCTGCACCAGCGGGACAACCGGCGTCTGATCGACACCCTCACCCGGCTCCGCGACCTCGGCAACACACTGATCGTCGTCGAGCACGACGAGGACACCATCCGCGCCTCCGACTGGGTCGTCGACATCGGACCCCTCGCCGGCGAACACGGCGGTCAGGTCGTGCACAGCGGACCGTACGCCGACCTCCTGAAGTGTGAGGAGTCGTTGACCGGCGCGTACCTGTCCGGTCGGTCCGTGATCGAGGTGCCCCTGGTGCGCCGGGCAGTCGACAAGAAGCGGCAGGTCACGGTCGTCGGTGCGAAGGAACACAACCTCAAGGACATCGACGTCAGTTTCCCGCTCGGGGTGCTCACCGCGGTGACGGGTGTGTCGGGGTCCGGAAAGTCGACCCTCGTCAATGACATCCTCGCGACGGTGATGGCGAACAAGCTCAACGGCGCCCGGCAGGTCCCCGGCAGGCACACCCGTATCAACGGACTGGACCAACTGGACAAGCTGGTCCAGGTGGACCAGTCGCCGATCGGCCGGACTCCGCGGTCGAATGCCGCAACGTACACCGGGGTGTTCGACAAGATCCGCACCCTGTTCGCGCAGACGACCGAGGCGAAGGTCCGCGGCTATCAGCCCGGCCGCTTCTCGTTCAACGTCAAGGGTGGACGCTGTGAGGCGTGCTCCGGCGACGGCACGCTGAAGATCGAGATGAACTTCCTGCCCGACGTGTACGTGCCCTGCGAGGTGTGCCACGGTGCCCGGTACAACCGGGAGACGCTCGAGGTGCACTACAAGGGCAAGACGATCGCCGAGGTTCTCGACATGTCGATCGAGGAGGCGGCGGAGTTCTTCGAGCCGATCACCTCGATCCACCGATACCTCGAGACCCTCGTTCGGGTCGGCCTCGGTTACGTCCGCCTCGGACAGCCGGCGCCGACGCTCTCCGGCGGTGAGGCGCAGCGCGTCAAACTCGCGGCGGAGCTGCAGAAACGCTCCACCGGCAGGACTGTCTACATCCTCGACGAGCCGACCACCGGCCTGCATTTCGAGGACATCCGGAAGCTGCTCGGTGTGGTGAACGGGCTCGTCGACAAGGGCAACACCGTCATCGTGATCGAGCACAACCTGGACGTCATCAAGACGTCGGACTGGATCGTCGACATGGGGCCGGAGGGCGGCTCGGGCGGTGGAACGGTCGTCGCGCAGGGGATCCCCGAGGACGTCGCACAGGTCCCGGAAAGCTACACGGGCACGTTCCTCAAGGAGGCGCTGGCGGGAACGCCTGCCGCTGCACAGCCGAAGCGTAAGAGGGCGCCCCGGAAGGTGGCGGCCGCACGGGGGTAGTGCGAGAGGCGCGAACCGCTCGAAACGAGCGATGCCGGTGGGCACGGACCGCAAGGTCCGTGCCCACCGGCATCGGTGCTGTGGACGACTGAAATCAGGCGGCGGTGCCGCCACCTGCGTCGACGTCGCCGGGAATGGAGGATCCGCCCGCGAGGAGCGAGTTCACGATGTTTGCGAGCGATCCGAACAGGCCGTCGATGTCGCCGGGGTTGATGCCCATTGAAGTCTCCTTGGTGATGATGTGCTGATCCGACCGTCGCGCGCGCACGCGGGCGGCTTGGGGTGTCGGAAATCGATCGGTAACCGTGTCCCCGCTTGGCCCGGCGGGTACATGACGACGGCCGTGGCGATGATCCCCCGATCGCAGTGACCGCTCGTGCAATGCGGCGCCTCCACTGCATTCGCGGATCTTTGTACACGACGGTGCCGGTCGGAACTTCGTCTTTCAGCGAATCGGAAACGACATCAAGAAGTGATCTTCATCACGTGACGAACGGGGTTCTCAGTACACCGGTCCGGTGTACTTTTCGCCCGGACCCTTGCCTGGCTCGTCGGGATGCGCGGACGCCTCACGGAAGGCGCGCTGCAGCGCCTGCAGTCCGTCCCGGATCGGGCCGGCGTGCGGGCCGAGGTACTCGACCGACGCCGTGACCAGGCCCGCGAGCGCGGTGATGACACGGCGGGCCTCGTCGAGATCGAGGTGGGCGCTCTCGCTCGGGTCCTCCGCAGACAGTCCGAGCTTCTCCGCGGCCGAGCTCATCAACATGACGGCCGCCCGGCTGATCACCTCGACCGCCGGGACCTCCGCCAGTTCGCGAACCTCGGCGTCGTCGTTCTGCCCTGCGTGCGATGCGTCTGTCATGGCTGCTAGACTTTCACACACGACCGCCCCCGATGATGTCGGGGGCAGCAAGTGGAGTCCGACTCCCACCGTTCGTTCCGTGAAGTCAATTCGCAGGTCAACGGTTCCGGTCATCCGGGTTTCGAGCCCGCCGCCTCAGTCTGGGGTGCGCAGGTTCGTGCCGGGTTCCCCATTCGGGGAGGTGACGTTCATCCGTTGCCTGATCGGTCGACATCGGACCCCGACTGGAGATTCTTCCAGCGGGGTTCTTTTGTTGGGGACATGGGCAGGCGGGCTGCCGGCGGTCAGGACGACCACGCCGCACTACCTAGGAGGCCCCATCAGCACTGAGACTCGCATCAACGAGCGCATCCGCGTACCCGAGGTTCGACTTGTCGGACCGGGTGGTGAGCAGGTTGGCATCGTGCGTGTTGAAGATGCACTCCGCTTGGCGCAGGACGCGGACCTCGATCTGGTCGAGGTCGCTCCCGACGCGCGTCCGCCGGTGTGCAAGATCATGGACTACGGCAAGTTCAAGTACGAGGCCGCGCAGAAGGCGCGCGAATCGCGCAAGAACCAGCAGCAGACCGTGATCAAGGAGCAGAAGCTCCGCCCCAAGATCGACGACCACGACTACGAGACGAAGAAGCGCAATGTCGTTCGCTTCCTCGAGGCCGGGTCGAAGGTCAAGGTCACGATCATGTTCCGTGGTCGCGAGCAGTCCCGCCCCGAGCTGGGATTCCGGCTTCTGCAGCGTCTCGGTGCCGATGTCGCCGATCTCGGTTTCATCGAGACGTCCGCGAAGCAGGACGGCCGCAACATGACGATGGTGCTGGCGCCGCACAAGGGTGCCAAGACTCGCGTCAAGGCGCAGGAGCAGGCACAGCAGCGCGTCGCACGTCCCGCAGCGGCGGCACCCGCGCCCGCACCCGAGGCTCCCGCAGCTCCGGAGGCCGCGGCCCCGCAGACCCCAGACACGCCTGCGAGCTGACGAAGACCAGCTGGCAGTACGCAGCAGTACAAGAAACGGAAACTGAGGACTCCATGCCCAAGAACAAGAGCCACAGCGGCACCTCGAAGCGATTCAAGGTGTCCGGCAGCGGCAAGATCCTGCGCCAGAAGGCCGGACGTCGCCACCTGCTCGAGCACAAGGCCACCAAGGTCACCCGCCGCCTCGACGGCGTCGCCGTGGTCGACAAGGCCGACGTCCCCCGCGTCAAGCGCCTGCTCGGCATCTGATTCGACTTTCCACCACCCCTCGGGTGCGCCAGCCGCGTCCGACCGATTGACAGGATTTATCAGTGGCACGCGTAAAAAGGGCAGTCAACGCCCAGAAGAAGCGCCGTTCCGTTCTCGAGGCTTCCGCCGGCTACCGCGGCCAGCGTTCGCGCCTCTACCGCAAGGCCAAGGAGCAGCAGCTCCACTCGCTGACCTACGCCTACCGTGACCGTCGCGCGCGCAAGGGCGACTTCCGCAAGCTGTGGATCTCGCGCATCAACGCCGCCGCTCGTGCGAACGACATCACCTACAACCGCTTCATCCAGGGCCTGAAGGCTGCTGGTGTCGAGGTCGACCGCAAGATCCTCGCCGAGCTCGCGGTCTCCGACGCCGAGGCGTTCGCCGGTCTGGTTGCCGTCGCGAAGGCAGCACTGCCTGCCGACGTGAACGCTCCCGCCGGGGAAGCGGCCTGAGCAAGCCGATCCAGGAGCGACCCGTGGACCCGTTCACCGAGCGGACTCCACGGGTCGTTTCTGCTGTCAAGCTGCTTCGCGGCGCGGACCGCCGGAAGGCGGGCAGGTTCCTCGCCGAGGGCGCGAACTCGGTGACCGCCGCCCTCGACACCGGTCGGGCCGAGGAACTGTTCGTCACGACCGACGCGGCGGTCCGGCACTCCGATCTCGTGGAGCGTGCGCTCGCGCTGGGCGTGCGGGTCTCGCCGGTCACGGATCGTGCCGCGAAGGCGCTCGGCGACACCGTGACGCCGCCGGGGTTGGTCGCCGTCTGCCGGTTGGTCGACGTCCCGCTGGCGCAGGCGCTGGGGGAGTCGCCTCGACTGCTCGCGGTGCCGGTGGCGATCTCCGACCCGGGGAACGCGGGCACGGTGATCCGGGTCGCGGACGCGGTCGGCGCGGATGCCGCAGTGCTGGCGGGCGACAGTGTCGATCCGCACAACGGCAAGGCCGTCCGATCCTCGGCGGGCAGCGTGTTCCACCTGCCGATCGCCCGTGAGCGCGACGTGGACGTCGTTCTCGGCTCGTTGGCCGATGCGGGGGTTCGCGTGCTCGCGACCGCTGCCGACGGCGAGGTGGAGCTGGACGAGGCGGACGACCTCCTGGCGGGGCCGACGGCGTGGCTGTTCGGCAACGAGGCGCACGGACTCGATCCGGAGCTCGCCGCACGAGCGGACCATCGCGTGCGGATCCCGATCCACGGTCGTGCCGAATCGCTGAACCTGGCGACGGCGGCCGCGATCTGCCTGTACTCGAGTGCCCGGGTGCAGCATTCCGCGTCTCGCCCGACCACCTAGAATCTGCCCTGCAGAACCGACGACGAGGAGTACGACGAGCCGTGGCCAAGAACGAGGGCGACAGTGCACCGACCATCGACGCGCAGGCGCTGACCGAGGAGTCGCTCACCGCGGCCGCGGTCGCCGCGGAACAGGCGTTCGCCGAGGCGGCCGACCTCGACGCGCTCGCCGTCGCGAAGACGGAGCATCTCGGGGACAAGGCGCCGCTGTCGCTCGTGCGCCGTGCGCTGGGATCGCTTCCGGGCAAGGAGAAGGCGGATGCAGGCAAGCGGGTCAACGCGGCCCGCACTCGGGCAGGCGCCGCGTACGACACCCGGCGTGAGGTGCTGCTCGCGGAACGCGACGCCGCGGTCCTGGTCGCGGAGGCGATCGACGTCACCGTCCCGTCCGGCCGCCGGCCCGTCGGCGCGCGCCACCCCATCACCATCATCTCCGAGCAGGTCAGCGACGTGTTCGTGGCGATGGGCTGGGAGATCGCGGAGGGCCCGGAGGTCGAGACGGAGCACTTCAACTTCGATGCCCTGAACTTCCTGCCGGACCATCCGGCCCGGACCATGCAGGACACCTTCCACATCGCGCCGGAGGGGTCGCGTCAGGTGCTCCGCACCCACACCTCACCGGTCCAGGTGCGGACGATGCTCTCGCGGGACCTCCCGGTGTACGTGGTGTGCCCCGGCCGTACGTTCCGGACCGACGAGCTGGACGCGACGCACACGCCGGTCTTCTCGCAGATCGAAGGCCTCGCGGTGGACAAGGGCCTGACGATGGCGCACCTGCGGGGCACGCTCGACGCCTTCGCTCGCGCGCTCTTCGGTCCGGACACGCGAACCCGTATGCGACCCAACTACTTCCCGTTCACCGAGCCCTCCGCCGAGGTCGACGTGTGGTTCCCGGGCAAGAAGGGTGGCGCCGGCTGGGTGGAATGGGGCGGCTGCGGCATGGTCAACCCGAATGTGTTGCGGGCCAGCGGAATCGATCCGGACGAGTACAGCGGGTTCGCGTTCGGGATGGGGCTGGAGCGGACCCTGCAGTTCCGCAACGGAATCCCGGACATGCGTGACATCGTCGAGGGTGACGTGCGTTTCACGCTGCCCTTCGGTGTTCAGGCCTGAGTGAACCAGCAGAGCGAACGAGAGAGCTGAGTAGACGTGCGAGTAGCGCAATCGTGGCTGACCCAGATCCTGCAGCGGGCGACGCCGGGCTGGGAGGTGACCCCCGAGGAACTCGACGCAGGTTTCGTGCGGGTCGGTCTCGAGGTCGAGGAAGTCGACGCCGTGCCCCTGGTGTCGGGTCCGCTGGTGGTGGGCCGGGTCGTCGAGATCGAGGAACTGGCCGAGTTCAAGAAGCCGATCCGGTTCTGCCGGGTGGACGTCGGCGGCGAGGACCTTCAGGAGATCGTCTGCGGCGCACGGAACTTCGCGGTCGGTGATCTCGTCGTCGCAGCGTTGCCGGGTGCGGTGCTGCCAGGGGATTTCGCGATCGCCTCCCGGAAGACGTACGGCCGGGTGTCGAACGGCATGATGTGTTCGGCCTCCGAGCTCGGGATCGGCAAGGACCACTCCGGGATCCTGGTCCTCGAGCCGGGTACGGCCGCGCCGGGTACGGCAGCAGGCGAGATCCTCGGCCTCGGCGACACCATCATCGAGCTGAACATCACGCCGGACCGCGGCTACTGCTTCTCGGTGCGCGGCCTCACCCGTGAGCTGGCCAACGGTTTCGACCTCGAGTACGTCGACCCGGCCGCCGGGGTACCCTTCGAGGCGTCCGGCGACGCGTGGCCGCTCGACGTTCGGCCCGAGTCCGGATGCACCCGGTTCGCGTTGCGTCGGGTCACCGGCGTCGATCCGGCTGCCGTCACTCCCTGGTGGATGCAGCGCCGACTGCTGCTGTCGGGCGTGCGGCCGATCTCTCCCGCCGTCGACGTGACGAACTACGTGATGCTCGAACTCGGGCATCCGCTGCACGCGTTCGACGCGGCCAAGGTCTCGGGTGGCCTCGTGGTGCGCCGTGCCGTTGCGGGGGAGACCCTGACGACCCTCGACGAGGTCGAGCGCACTCTCGACGCCGAGGACGTCGTCATCTGCGACGACTCGGGTGTCATCTCGCTCGCCGGTGTGATGGGGGGTGCGAGCACGGAAGTCGGCCCCGGCACCACCGAGGTTCTCCTCGAGGCGGCGATCTGGAATCCGCTCGCCGTGTTCCGCACCTCGCGCAGGCACAAGCTGATCTCGGAGGCGTCCAAGCGCTACGAGCGGGTCGTCGATTCGGCGCTCTCCGTCGCGGCACTCGAACGGGCGGCCGGGCTGCTCGCCGAGATCACCGGCGGCCACGTCGAGCCCGTGCTGACGGATGCCGGTTCGGTCGCCGATCCCACCCCGATTTTCATGGATCTCGATCTGCCCAGCCGGGTGGCGGGAGTCACCTACCCGGACGGTACCGCGGCCCATCGCCTCACCCAGATCGGCTGCACCGTCGACGTCTCCGTCGACGACGGCCTCGGGCACCTCGTGGTGACGCCGCCGACGTGGCGTCCCGACCTGACCCAGCCCGCCGACCTCGTCGAGGAGGTGCTGCGACTCGAGGGCCTCGAGAAGATCCCGTCGGTGCTTCCCGCGGCACCCGCCGGGCGTGGCCTGACCCCCGAGCAGCGGCGACGCCGCGCCGTCGGCAAGGCACTCGCGTTCGACGGATACGCCGAGGTTCTCCCGACGGTCTTCCTGCCCGCAGCGGTCTTCGACGTGTGGGGCCTGGATGCGGACGATCCGCGCCGCGTCACCAGCCGGGTGCTGAACCCGCTCGAATCCGATCGCCCGGAGCTGGCGACCACGCTGCTGCCGGGTCTGCTGGAGATCCTGTCCCGCAACGTCTCTCGGGGCCAGCGCGACCTCGCGCTCTACGGCCTCCAGCAGGTGGTCCAGCCCGGTCCGGACACGAAGGCGGTGCAGGCGCTGCCGGTCGACCGCAGGCCGACAGATGCACAGATCGCGGAGTTGGTGGAGTCGCTGCCGAAGCAGCCGCTGCACGTCGGTGCGGTCCTCACCGGCCTTCGCGAGCCGAGCGGACCCTGGGGCGTGGGACGTGCCGCCGAGGCCTCGGACGCGTTCGCCGCGGCGGACACGATCGCCGCGGCCGCCGGTGTGACGCTCGAGCGCCGTGCGGCCCAGCACCTTCCGTGGCACCCGGGCCGGTGCGCCGAACTGCTTGTGGACGGTGTCGTCGTCGGGCACGCCGGCGAACTGCATCCGGCCGTCCTCGAACGAGCGGGCCTGCCGGCTCGTACGTGTGCCGTCGAGGTGAACCTCGATGCCCTGCCCGTCGCGGAATCGCTGCCTGCTCCGCGGGTGTCGCCGTTCCCCGCGGTGCTGCAGGACGTCGCGGTGGTCGTCGACGACACCGTGGCTGCGGCGTCGGTCGAGGCGGCGCTGCGCGGTGGTGCCGGTGAACTCCTCGAGGACATTCGCCTGTTCGACGTGTTCACCGGCGAACAGGTCGGTGCCGGACGTAAGTCGCTCGCCTTCGCGCTGCGATTCCGTGCAACCGATCGAACCCTCACCGAGGACGAGGCGAGTGCCGCCCGCGATGCGGCAGTGGCGGCGGCCGGTGCGGCCGTCGGAGCGACGCTGCGCGCCTGAGAGTTCCAGTTCGCGAGGGCCGCTCCGTCGTCGGATGGGGCGGCCCTCGTCGCGTGCTGGTCGAACCGTTCCGGATCGGACTAGCCTTGACGTACCGACCGAATGAGGTGCCGTTGTGACCGATACCCAGGCCATCGTCGATGCGATGAACGCGCTGACCGACGACGAACTCCGTGCGGTGGTCGCCGCGGCGACCGCGGGTCGCCCCGACCTGACGGCGTTGCGCGCCGCAGCGTTGCAGATCGGAATCGTTCCGGGACCGGCGCCTGCTGTCCCGGTACCGGCGGTGCCGCCGCCGGCCGAGATCGTCGATGCTCAGGTCGTCGACGAACCGGGAGTCGTCATGGCGCCCGGAAGTGCCGAGTCGCTGACCGGCTGGACCGATGCCGGGGTGCCGACGTTCGACGCGGTCCGTGAGCGCATCGAGACCCGTGCCGGCACGGCTGACGGAGCAACCGAACTCGACGCGTCGTCCGGCACCGGTCGCACCGTCGAGGAGCAGTACGCGGCGAGGGAGAAGGCTGCGCAGGAGAGGCTCGCCGAGATCCGTAGGTCGCTACGAAAGGACTGAACCGGCGTGGGTACGGTGGACGGAACAAGACTACGGAGGTCGTGATGGTGGAAATTGGTGTCGTGTTCGGTTACATCGTGGTGATCGCCACGATCGCTGTGGTGCTGGTCGGGGTGGTCGCGCTCTTCATTCTCTCCATCAAGGGCGGTCCTTCCTCTTCAGGGTCCCAGACCGAAGGATTCGAGAAGGACACTCGCTCGATCCGGTAGGTCACGGCCCTAACCACACCTGTTATCCAGATCGGCCCGTTCCGTCCGTCGATCAACCGGCGGACGGAGCGGGCCGATCCGTGAAACGACGACGGTCGTCAGTGCCGCTGGAGGATGGCGCCGAAGTCCGTACCAGCCGGCAGCGAGCCGTACTCGAGGTCGCGGTCCGGGCCGAGCCGCGCGGCGAGGAACGCCTCCGCGACTGCCGTCGGAGAGTTCTGCAGCAGCAGCGACGCCTGGAGGCCCAACGCCATCGACGCCGCGACCGACCGCGCCCGCAGCTGTGCGTCCCCCTGGTCGAGGGTCGCGAGCTCCGTCAGGGCAGCGCGCATCCGGTCGTGGTGCGCGTCGAACAGCGCGGAGGCACCCCGGGCCTTCGTGAGTTCGGCGTCGAACGCCTGCACCGACTCCGGTTCCCGGGTCATCGCCCGCAGCACGTCGAGCGCGATGACGTTGCCGGATCCCTCCCAGACCGCCATGACCGGCTGTTCGCGGTACCGCCGCGCGAGGGGGAACGCCTCGGTGTACCCGTTGCCGCCGAGGCATTCGAGCGACTCGTACGCGTGGTGGGGTCCGCGCTTGCAGATCCAGTACTTCGCGACCGCGGTCGCGAGCCGGCGGAACGCCTTCTCGGTGTCGTCGGCGTCGTCGTCGTGTGCGCGCGCCAGGCGCAGGGACGTGACGGTGGCGGCCTCCGACTCGAGGGCGAGGTCGGCGGCCACGGCGGTCATCGCGGGCTGGTCGATCAGGGTCGCGCCGAAGGCGGTTCGGTTGCGGACGTGCCACAGGGCTTCCGCCACGGACTGGCGCATGCCGGCAGTGGACCCGTACACGCAGTCGAGGCGGGTGCGCGCGACCATCTCGATGATGGTGCGCACGCCGCGTCCGGGTTCGCCGACGAGATGCCCGACAGTGCCGTCGAGTTCGATCTCCGAGGACGCGTTCGACTTGTTGCCGAGCTTGTCCTTGAGGCGCTGGATGCGGAACACGTTGCGGGTGCCGTCCTCGAGGACCCTCGGCACGAGGAAGCAGGAGAGCGCCTGCGAGCCGGCGTGTTCGGTCTGGGCCAGAATGAGGAATCCGTCGGACATCGGCGCCGAGCAGAACCACTTGTGGCCGGTGAGCGACCAGGTTCCGTCGGCGTTCGGCACGGCGCGGGTGGTGTTCGCGCGGACGTCCGACCCGCCCTGCTTCTCGGTCATCGCCATGCCGAGGAGCACACCGGGCTTGTCTCCGGGTGCGACGAGGTTCCCGTCGTATCCGCGGCCGTAGAGGCGTGGCAGCCACAGGTCTGCGAGGTTCGGGGACAGTTCGATTGCCGGGACCGCGGAATGTGTCATAGAGATCGGGCACGCGTGCCCGGGCTCGACCTGGGCGAACAGCATGAACGAGGCGGCTCGTGCGACGTTCGCGCCCGGTTTCGGATCCGCCCAGGCGGAGGTGTGTGCGCCGTGCTCGACGGCGGCCCCGATGATGCGGTGGTAGGCGGGGTGGAACTCGACCTCGTCGATCCGGTTGCCGTAGCGGTCGTGGGAGTGGAACTCCGGCGTGATCGTGTTGGCGAGTTCGGCGTCGTGCTGGAACGACTCGGTGCCCACGAGTGCGCCGATCGCGGTGAGTTCCGCTGTGGCCCAGCCGGAGTCGTACCTCCGAACGCCCTCGACCAGGGGGATGTTCGTGGTGAACTCGTTGACGTCGATTCGAGGCGGTGCCTGGTTGAACACCTCGTGTGTGCGGAATCCGGACGGTGCGGTTGCGGTCATGGGTCGATTCCTTCGTCTGGTGAGGGGTTCGTCGAGCGGGTTTCGGGGGCCACATGACCGACGCCGTGGAGACAGAACCGGAGGATGGCCTCGACGGTGTCGGCGTCGTCGGCATCGGTCGTCACGGCGTGGGTCGGGGAGAGTCGTCCGGTGAGCGCTTCACTGATCGCGCCGATCAGTGCGGTGGCCGTCACCTCGAGATGCTGGCGGGGGAACTCGCCCGATTCCATCCCGTCACGAAGGATCTCGGTGGTGAGGGCGTGGTAGTCGGCGCGATAGGCGAGGCGTTCGGCATCGATCCGGGGATCCACGGGTTCGAAGAGCAGTGACCAGGCCAGTTGCCTGCCGCGGATGGCGCGCTGCGCGAACGTCTCGACGAGGGCGCGGAGTCGGTTCGCACCACCCTCGGTGGCAGCGACGGCGGCGCGCACGGCCTCGAGTTCCTGGTCGGCGCCCCGCCGGAAGACCGACGCCAACAAGTCCGTGCTGCCGTCGAAGTGGGAGTACACCGAGCCGACACTGACCTCGCAGCGCTCGGCGATCGCCTTCACGGTCGCTGCGGTGAATCCGCCCTCGGCGACGAGTTCGGTGGCCTCGGTGAGGAGGGCTGCTCGGCGCTGGGCCTTCGCTGCCCGCGTCTTCTCGGTCGGCCGGTAGGCCACGTCGGTTCTCACCTTCCCCAATAGTATGAATCATGATTCAATCCTTCGAGACCGAACTGTAGAACGATTCCGGCGCCACGGCAACGTCCACCGGCATCGCGCCGAGCACGAGGAGAATTCATGAACCTGACCACGATGCTGGAGAGCACGGCGCGCAAGTACCCGACGAAGGACGCGATCGTCTACGGCGACGAGCGGATCACGTACGCCGAACTGCTCGCCGCGTCGAAGCGAGCGGCCGCGGTCCTCCGCGCACGGGGTGTGCAGCACGGCGACCGGGTCGCCGTGATGACCTACAACAGTCCAGGATTCGCCGTCGCCGCATTCGGCGCGTGGCGGGCGGGCGCGTCGCTCGTCCCGGTCAACCACAAGCTCGCCCCACCGGAGGTCGAGTACACCCTCGGGCACTGCGGAGCCAAGGTCGGAGTGGTCTCGGCCGATCTGAGGGGCAGCGCGGAAAGTGGTGCACCGCAGGTCGACTGGCTGCTCACGGAATCGGGCGCGAGCTCCGTGGAGGACGCCGCGAGCGACTTCGACGCCCTGGTCGCCGACGCCGGGGAATGGGAAGGCGTCGAGGTCGACGAGACCGACATCGCTCAGGTCCTCTACACCTCCGGCACGACGAGTGCGCCCAAGGGCTGCCTGCACACCCATCGCTCGATCACCACCGTCGCGCCCTACATCTCCACAACGCTCGGCCTCGATCGCGACGAGCGGGTGCTCATCGCGATGCCGATATGGCATGCGGCTCCGCTCAACGTCTGGTTCGTACCGACGATGTTCCTGGGCGGGACGGTCGTGCTCATGCGGGAGTACCACCCGATCGAGTTCCTGAAGGTCGTGGAGTCGGAGCGGGTCACCGCGTTCTTCGGCGCCCCGATCGCCTACCTCGCCCCGATCCAGGCAGCGAAGGCAGCCGGGCTCGACCTCGCGAGTTTCGACCTGTCGTCCGTCCGCCGCTGGACCTACGGAGGCGCACCGATCGGCGCCGAGGTGGCACGGGCACTCCAGCAGGCCTACCGGTCCGAGGACTTCTACCAGGTGTACGGGATGAGCGAGATGGGCCCGACCGGAACCGCGCTGTACCCGCACGAGCAGATCGAGAAGGCTGGTTCGATCGGACGATGCGGAATGCCCGGTGTCGACCTGCGGGTGGTCCGCGCGGACGGCGTCGACGCAGCCCCCGGCGAGACCGGTGAGATCTGGCTCGCCGGCGACACGCGAATGGTCGGCTACCTGGACAACCCGGATGCGACGGACGAGGCGTTCGAGGGTCGCTGGTACCGCACCGGAGACGTCGCACGACTCGACGACGACGGTTACATCTACATCGTCGACCGTACGAAGGACGTGATCATCACCGGCGGTGAGAACGTGTACTCGCAGGAAGTGGAGGAGGCGATCCGGCCCCGCGCCGACGTGCTCGACGTCGCGGTGATCGGACGACCGCATCGGGAGTGGGGTGAGACGGTCGTCGCCGTCGTCCTTCCGGTGGACGGCGCAACGGTCGAGCTCGAGGACCTGCGCGACTACCTGTCCGACAAGCTGGCTCGTTACAAGATCCCCCGTGAGGTGGTGCTCGTGGACGAGATGCCGCGCAATCCCTCGGGCAAGCTCACCAAGCACGTCCTGCGGGAGTCGGTGCTGTAGGTCCGCGGTCGGCGGACCTGCGAACAGCGGCGCCGCCGGGGCACCAAGATTGTTGCCCCGGCGGCGCCGTCGTGCCTAGACCGCCGCGGGTTCCCCGGAGGCGGCAGCGGGAGTCGCGTCCGGTGCGGGCCGCGGAACGGTGAACGTCGCGGCAACACTGAGGATCGCGATCACGAAACAGCCTGCGGTGTACCAGAGGCTGCCGACCGGGTCGCCGTTTGCGGTGACACCGTCGACCGCGTCGAAAAAGTCGGGGAGCGCTGTCGCCCACAGCAGGGCGAACACCGCGAGATACACGATCGCGTACCAGCGGACGAAGTCGTTCGAGTACGGCGGGATGTCGGAGGTGCCGGACCGCATCCGAGACCACTGCGTCGTCAGCGCCCAGATCGCCACGGCGGAGAGCACCACCAGTTCGGCCGCGTACAGGAAGCCACGGACGGTGTCGCTGCCCGCACCGAACACCGTCGCGGGCAGCGGGAGGACGAACACCCCGACCGACGCGGTCAGGCCGATGACCACGGTGCGCCACACCAGCTGCAGGCCGGAGAAGTGCCTGCCGGCGTCGACGTGCTTGCCGACGAAGAACTGGGCGCACAGCGCGAGCGACATCGGCCACAGCGCTGCGAAGACGACCACGCTGGGTAGTGGAACGGAATCGAAGAACGGCAGGTTGACCTTGTTGTCGAGTGTCCACTCCCACCAACGCAGCTGCGGGCCGAGGTGGTCGAAGATCTCGTAGAACGCGTGGTGCACGAACCCGACGGAGACCGCCCCCACGATCACCCCGTACCGCTTGAACACACCGAGCATCCGCACGATCTCGAATGCGATGGTGGCCATGAACGGGTAGATCGCGACGATGTACAGCGGCAGCCGTCCCCACAGGAACTCGACGCTGAACACGTTGTGCGCGAACATCGTTCCCAGATACTCCTCGGTTCCGAAGGTGTCCGGGAAGTAGATCGGCGGCTCGATGACGAAGAGGAACGCGGTGGCGCCGAACCACACCACCAGGTTGGTGGGGTCACCGTGCCTGCGGAGCCGCAGGATCGCGTAGACGAGAGCGAGGATCGCGCCGAGGACGATGGTGAACTCGAGGACCGGAAGCGTCCAGTTCTCGAGGGCGGTCGGACTGCGGAACTCGACGAGGCCGCCGGCCTCGGCGCAGGTGAAGCCGAGGCGGGTGGCGAGGTCCTCGAAGGTCGGCGTGCAGAGATCTGCCATCAGTTGACCCCCGAGACGGCAGGTTCGGCCCCGCCGGCGGCTTCCTCGGCCGTGTACCAGCGGGTGCAGTCGTAGCCCGCGTCGTAGCGAGTGAACCACTGGTCCGCGAGGATGGGCAGGTTCTCGTGGGCGGGGTCGTGGCCCGGCATCTGGCTCTTGACGGCACCGGACAGCGCAGCGAGCTGCTCACGCATCGGCAGGTGGTCGAATGCGCGGGGCATCGGCCCCTTGGTCAGGTACGGCGCGAAGGCGGTCAGGACGCGCTGCTTGATGCGGTGGCGCGCGAACAGCGACATCGCGTCGACCTTCCGGTCGGACAGCGGGACGTGCATGTTGAAGCCTGCACACGCGATGCGGATCGCCTTGAGCACGTGCGCGAAGACCGACGCGGCCATGCGCATGCGGTACATCTCGCTGCCGACGACGGCGTTGTAGATGATGAGCGCCGAACTGCGGTGCTCCACCTCCTCGACGAAGTGCCACATGAACAACGATGCGATCCGGTCGTCGCCGGGGCGGAACAGGGTGTCTTCATTGTCGAGCATCAGCTTGAACACGGGCGTGAACGTGGCCTCGAGGTCGGCGGTGTAGGCGAGCCGGTACTCGATCGAGGTCCGCTCGGTGAGCAGGTCGAATTCGCCGATGACCGCGTCGAGGGTGTTCTGCAGGCCGGGGTACTTGCGGATCAGTGCGTTCACGTGCTGCCGGTGCGCGGTGGAGTGGTGGCCCTCCTGTCGCATGAAGGCGACGGCCTCGGCCGCGACCTCGGGATCGGTGATCCGCGGCTTCGTCTGCATGATCAGCTTCACGATCATCTTCTCGAAGCCGACGGCCAGGAACGACACGGCGTTGGTCATGTTCGACCAGGCCGGGTTCTCGGGATTCCAACAGAACGGCACGTCGGCGTCGTCGAATCCGAAGTCCATTTTTCGGGGGTGTAGGTCGGTCACTATCCGTACCTCGCATCTCGGGCTGGGCGGGTGTCTCGTCTGATGTCGCTCGCGTCGATTCGTGAACATACGCGGGAATGTCGACGCGTATGATCACTTTGGGTCACATGGTAGAACGTGTTACATATTTTTGTCCACGGGGCCTTGTGATAGCGTCCGCTCGATGGCGCGCAGACGCGGGTGGGGCGGTAGTCCCCCGGACAACGACGAGGACGCGTCGAAGCGGATTGTCGAGGCCGCCGTCGAGCTGATCGGAATGACCGGCTCGGCCATCGGAATCGCCGACGTCGCCGAGTCTCTCGGGGTCATTCGTCAGACCGTTTATCGGTACTTCCCGAGCGCCGACGCGCTGATGCGGGCCGCGGCGATCGCCTCGGTCGACGGATTCCTCGACCGCCTGACCGTCGTGGTCGCCGGTCGCACCGATCCGGTCGACGCCACCGTCGAGTCCGTGATGTTCACTCTCACGGAGGTGCGTCGCACGCCCCATCTGGGAATTCTCCTGACGGGTTCGTACTCGGACTTCCAGCCCGACGGGGTGCTGTCGGCCGAGGCCCGTGTCTTCGGCGCCACGATGATCCGGCGGTTCGACGTCGACTGGGAGCGCTACGGATACGACGACGAGGCGCTCGACGACCTCGTCGAGTACATGTTGCGCACCATGCAGTCGTTCTTCGTCTCGCCCGGCGATCCTCCTCGCCAGGGCGACGATCTGCGCCGGTATCTGAGACGATGGATGGGGAGCGCGATCGCCGCGCAGCCGCTGTCCGGCTGAGCCCGCCTGTGAATGGGCTTGCATGATGGTGCATAATCGTCCATATGGTCCCCACAACAGACATCACCGGTCCCATCCGGGTCGCAATCGCCGGAGCCAGCGGATACGCAGGCGGCGAGGTTCTGCGCCTGTTGCTCGGCCATCCCGCACACCGCGAAGGGCGACTCGTCATCGGCGCGCTCACTGCGGGAGGCAACGCAGGCGCGACCCTCGGGGCGTTCCATCCGCACCTGCTTCCGCTCGTCGACCGTGTCCTCGAGCCCACCACCCTCGACGTGCTGGCCGGCCACGACGTCGTGTTCCTCGGCCTGCCGCACGGCAACTCCGCCGAGATCGCCAAGGCTCTGCCCGAGAGCACCGTGATCATCGACTGCGGTGCGGACTTCCGGCTCGCGAACGCCGCCGACTGGGAGAAGTACTACGGCAGCGCACACGCCGGAACCTGGCCGTACGGGCTCCCCGAGCTGCCGGGCAATCGCGACAAGCTCGTCGGTGCCACCCGGATCGCGGTGCCCGGCTGCTACCCGACCGCGGCCAGCCTCGCGCTCGCGCCCGCCGTCGCCGCCGGCATCGTCGAACCCCGGGTCAACGTCGTCGCCGTCAGCGGGACCTCGGGAGCCGGGCGCGCACCGAAGGCGGACCTCCTCGGATCCGAGGTGATGGGATCGGCAAGGGCGTACGGGGTCGGTGGCGTGCACCGCCACACGCCGGAGATCATCCAGAACCTCTCGGCGCTGACCGACACCCGAGTCTCGGTCTCGTTCACACCCGTCCTCGCGCCGATGCCGCGCGGCATCCTCGCCACCTGCACCGCTCCGACGACCGTCGACCTCGCGCAGGCGCGCGCGGTGTACGAGAAGGCCTATGCGGACGAGCCGTTCGTGCACGTGCTGCCCGAGAACGTCTACCCGCAGACCGGTGCCGTCGTCGGATCGAACGCCGCGCAGATCGGTGTCACCGTCGACGAGGAAGCCGGCCTGCTCGTGGTGATCTCGGCGATCGACAACCTGACCAAAGGCACCGCAGGCGGTGCCGTCCAGTCCATGAACCTGGCCCTTGGCCTGCCCGAGACCGATGGTCTCTCGACCGTGGGAGTTGCTCCGTGACAACCGAATCCGATTTCGCCGTCCCGCACGTGAACATCGCGGGCGGCCGCCTGATCCGCACCCAGGGCGTCACGGCTCCCGCGGGCTTCCGCGGCGCCGGTATCGCGGCGGGCATCAAGGTCAGCGGACGTCCCGATCTCGCACTGGTGTTCAACGAGGGACCCGACACCGCCGCCGCGGGTGTCTTCACGACCAACAAGGTCAAGGCCGCGCCGGTGCTGTGGTCGCAGCAGGTGCTGAAGTCGGGTGCGCTGCGCGCGGTGGTACTGAACTCGGGCGGTGCCAACGCGTGCACCGGGGCGCCCGGATTCCAGGACTCCCACGCGACCGCCGAGCACGTCGCCGCCACCCTCAGCGACTGGGGAACCGAGACCGGCGCCGGCGAGGTCGCGGTCTGCTCCACCGGGCTGATCGGCGACCGGCTGCCGATGGACAAGCTCCTCGCAGGCGTCACCGAGATCGTGCACGAGCTCGCGGGCGGAATCACCGGCGGCACCGACGCGGCACACGCCATCATGACCACCGACACCGTCCCGAAGCAGGCCGCGCTGCACCACGCCGACAAGTGGAACGTCGGCGGGATGGGCAAGGGCGCCGGCATGCTCGCCCCCGCGCTCGCCACCATGCTCGTGGTCGTCACGACCGATGCCGTCGCCGATGCCGCTCAGCTCGACATCGCGCTCCGTGCCGCGACCCGGCTGACCTTCGACAGGCTCGATGTCGACGGCGCGACCTCCACCAACGACACAGTGCTGCTGATGGCGTCCGGCGCCAGCGGCGTGACCCCGACGCAGGAGCAGCTCAACGCCGCGGTGCTCGCGGTCTGCGACGACCTCGCCGACCAGATGATGGCCGATGCCGAGGGCGTCACCAAGCGCGTCACCGTCACCGTTGCCGGCGCGGCGAGCGAGTCCGATGCTCTCGTCGGTGCCCGGACCGTCGCGCGCGACAGCCTCGTCAAGACCGCACTGTTCGGGTCCGACCCCAACTGGGGCCGCGTGCTCGCCGCGATCGGTATCGCCCCGATCGAGCTCGACCCGAACCGGATCTCGGTGTCCTTCAACGGAAACCCGGTCTGCATCGACGGCGCAGGCGCACCGGGTGCACGCGAGGTCGATCTGTCCGGTGAGGACATCGCGCTGCGCATCGAACTCGGTATCGGCGACGCCGAGGTCAGTATCCGCACGACCGACCTGTCGCACGCCTACGTCGAAGAGAACTCGGCGTACTCGTCATGACCACTCGAGCCGATCTGGGCGGCACCGCCGCCGCCATCCTCGACCTCACGTCGAATCAGAAGGCCTACGTCCTCGCCGAGGCACTGCCCTGGTTGCAGCGTTTCCGGGGCAAGGTCGTCGTGGTCAAGTACGGCGGCAACGCCATGGTCGACGACGAACTGAAGGGAGCCTTCGCGCAGGACATGGCGTTCCTGCAGACCGTCGGCATCCATCCCGTCGTCGTGCACGGCGGCGGGCCGCAGATCAACGCCATGCTGGGTCGACTCGGGATGGAGGGGGAGTTCCGTGGGGGGTTCCGCGTCACCACCCCCGAGGTGATGGACGTCGTCCGGATGGTGCTCTTCGGCCAGGTCGGACGGGAACTCGTCGGGCTGATCAACGCGCACGGCCCGTACGCGGTCGGCATCTCCGGTGAGGACGCGCACCTGTTCACCGCCACCCGCCGCACCGTCGTGGTCGACGGCGAGCCCACCGACATCGGTCTCGTCGGCGACGTCACCACCGTCAACCCGGCCGCCGTGCTGGATCTCATTGCGGCGGGACGCATTCCGGTCGTGTCGACGATCGCCCCCGACGCCGACGGAGTCGTCCACAACATCAACGCCGACACCGCGGCCGCCGCGCTCGCGGAGGCGCTCGGCGCGGAGAAGCTCGTCGTCCTCACCGACGTCGAGGGGCTCTACACGGACTGGCCGGACCGCAGTTCGCTCGCGTCGGTGATCGACGTCGCCGCGCTCGAGGAGCTGCTGCCACGCCTCGACTCGGGCATGGTCCCCAAGATGGAGGCGTGCCTGCGCGCCGTGCGCGGTGGGGTGCCGACCGCCCACGTGATCGACGGACGCGTCGCCCACGCAGTCCTTCTCGAACTCCTGACCACCGCGGGCATCGGCACGATGGTCACGCCCGCCCCGGACACCACGAAAGAAGGCATCGCATGACCGGCACCTCGGCACTACAGCAGCGTTGGTCCGGTGCGCTGATGAACAACTACGGCGTGCCACGGGTTGCGCTCGCCTCCGGCGACGGCGCGGTTCTCACCGATGCCGACGGCAAGCAGTACCTGGACCTGCTCGGTGGCATCGCCGTGAACATCCTCGGTCACCGCCACCCGGCGATCATCGACGCGGTGACGGCGCAGCTGAACACCCTTGGCCACGTGTCCAACCTGTACGCCAGCGAGCCGGCCGTCGCACTCGCCGAGCAGTTGCTGCGTCACCTCGGTCACCCCGGACGGGTGTTCCTCTGCAACTCCGGCACCGAGGCCAACGAGGCCGCGTTCAAGATCGCCCGGCTCACCGGCCGGCCGAAGATCATCGCTGCGGAGAAGGCATTCCACGGCCGCACGATGGGTGCACTCGCGCTCACCGGTCAGCCCGAGAAGCGGGCCCCGTTCGAGCCGATGCCCGCAGGCGTCGAGTTCGTGCCATACGGCGACATCGCCGCGCTCGACGCCGCGGTCGACTCGGACACCGCAGCGGTGTTCCTCGAGCCGATCATGGGTGAATCGGGTGTCGTCGTGCCGCCCGAGGGCTACCTCGCGGAAGCGCGACGGATCACCGCCGAACGGGGTGCGCTGCTCGTCCTCGACGAGGTCCAGACCGGCATCGCGCGGACCGGTTGGTTCTACGCCCATCAGGCGTCGGGCATCGTCCCGGACGTGATGACCCTCGCGAAGGGGCTCGGCGGCGGCATGCCGATCGGCGCCTGCATCGCGACCGGCGCGACGGCCGACCTGTTGACGCCGGGCAAGCACGGCACGACCTTCGGCGGCAACCCGGTGTGCGCTGCCGCTGCCCTCGCCGTGCTCCGCACCGTCGAACAGGACGATCTGATCAGCCACGCCGACAGCGTGGGCAAGTCGATCGCCGCAGGCATCGAGGCGCTCGGTCATCCGCTCGTCGACCATGTCCGAGGCTCGGGGCTCCTGCTCGGCATCGTCCTCACGGACACCGTCTCGCCGGCTGTCGAGGCCGCGGCGCGGGACGCCGGCTACCTCGTCAACGCGGCCGCCCCCGACGTGATCCGCCTCGCGCCGCCGCTGATCGTCACCGAGGAGCAGGCGCAGGGCTTCGTCTCCGCGTTGCCGGGGATTCTGAACACCGCTGTGGCGGAAGGAAAGTAGACATGGGCATCAGGCACTACCTGCGCGACGACGACCTCACGCCTGCGCAGCAGGCCGAGGTCCTCGACCTCGCCGCAGCGCTGAAGAAGGACCCCTTCGCCAAGCAGACCCTCGCCGGTCCGCGTGCCGTCGGCGTCATCTTCGAGAAGAACTCCACCCGCACCCGCTTCTCCTTCGAGGTCGGCATCGCCCAGCTCGGCGGGCACGCCGTCGTCGTCGACGGTCGCAGCACCCAGCTCGGCCGGGAGGAGACGCTGCAGGACACCGGCAAGGTGCTCTCGCGCTACGTCGACGCCGTCGTCTGGCGGACGTTCGGTCAGAGGCGACTCGAGCAGATGGCGTCCGGTGCGACGGTTCCGATCGTCAACGCCCTCTCCGACGAGTTCCATCCCTGCCAGGTCCTCGCCGACCTGCAGACCCTGCGGGAGCGCAAGGGAGAGCTCACGGGCCTCAAGCTGACCTACCTCGGTGACGGCGCCAACAACATGGCGCACTCGCTGCTCCTCGGCGGCGTCACCGCAGGCATCGACGTCACCATCGCCGCCCCCGACGGGTTCGCGCCGCTGCCGTGGGTGCTCGAGGCCGCTCGCGCCCGGGCCGCGGAGACCGGGGCGACGATCACCCTGTCCGACGACCCGCAGGCCGCGGTGGCAGGCGCCGACGCACTCGTCACCGACACCTGGACCTCGATGGGGCAGGAGAACGACGGACTGGACAGGGTGGGACCCTTCCGTCCCTTCCAGATCAACGCCGAGCTGCTCGCGAAGGCCGCGCCGGACGCCGTCGTCCTGCACTGCCTGCCCGCCCACCGCGGTGAGGAGGTCACCGACGAGGTGCTCGACGGACCCCAGTCGGCGGTGTGGGACGAGGCCGAGAACCGGCTGCACGCGCAGAAGGCGCTGCTCGTGTGGCTGTTCGAGAACCAGGACCGGGAACGGCCGTGACCGCCGCCCGGGCAGGCACCTCGAAGGCCGTCGCGGTCGCGCACACCCGCGCGGGGAGGCAGGCACGGATCACCGCGTTGCTCGCCGCGAACGAGGTGCGCAGTCAGCCCGAGCTTGCCGCACTTCTCGCTGCGGAGGGCATCGAGGTCTCCCACGCGACGTTGTCGCGGGACCTGGAGGAACTCGGCGCGGTGAAACTGCGTGCCGCGGACGGCGGGGCGGGCGTCTACATCGTCCCCGAGGACGGCAGCCCGGTGCGCGGAGTGTCGGGAGGAACCGACCGCCTGTCGCGGCTGCTCGGTGAGCTCCTCGTCTCCACGGATGCCAGCGGGAACCTCGCCGTGCTGAGGACGCCGCCGGGTGCCGCTCACTACCTCGCGAGCGCCCTCGACCGGGCCTCGCTACCCGAGGTTGTGGGAACCATCGCCGGGGATGACACCATTCTTGTAGTTGCGCGCGAGCCGCTGACGGGATCACAGCTCGCCGAGATGATCGAGAAACTGTCCTGACCTGCGATGACATCGCCAGGTTCGGTGCACGTGCGATCGAACAACTGAAAACCGGATAACAGTTACAACCCTTTGAAGGAGCACACAGATCATGGCTGAACGCGTCGTACTCGCCTACTCGGGCGGGCTTGACACCTCGGTGGCCATCAGCTGGATCGGCAAGGAGACCGGCAAAGAGGTCGTCGCCGTCGCCATCGATCTCGGACAGGGTGGCGAGGACATGGAGGTCGTGCGTCAGCGCGCCCTCGACTGCGGCGCCGTCGAGTCCGTCGTGGTCGACGCCCGCGACGAGTTCGCGGACGAGTACTGCCTCCCGACCATCCAGGCCAACGCCCTCTACATGGACCGCTACCCGCTGGTCTCGGCCATCAGCCGTCCGCTGATCGTCAAGCACATCGTCGAGGCCGCCCGCGCGCACGGCGGCACCGTCGTCTCGCACGGCTGCACCGGCAAGGGCAACGACCAGGTCCGCTTCGAGGTCGGCTTCGGCGCACTCGCCCCCGACCTCGAGGTCATCGCGCCGGTCCGCGACTATGCCTGGACCCGGGAGAAGGCCATCTCCTTCGCGGAGGAGAACAACATCCCGATCAACGTCACCAAGCGTTCGCCGTTCTCCATCGACCAGAACGTGTGGGGCCGCGCAGTCGAGACCGGCTTCCTCGAGGACCTGTGGAACGCGCCCACCAAGGACGTCTACGACTACACGCAGGACCCGACCCTCAACTGGAACACCCCGGACGAGCTGATCATCAGCTTCGAGGCGGGCAAGCCGGTCGCGATCGACGGCAAGCCCGTCACCGTGCTCGAGGCGATCCAGGAACTGAACAAGCGGGCGGGCGCGCAGGGCGTCGGCCGGCTCGACGTCGTCGAGGACCGTCTCGTAGGCATCAAGAGCCGCGAGATCTACGAGGCACCGGGCGCGATGGTGCTCATCACCGCGCACCAGGAACTCGAGCACGTCACCCTCGAGCGCGAGCTCGGCCGCTACAAGCGGCAGATGGAGCAGCGCTGGTCGGAGCTCGTCTACGACGGCCTGTGGTTCTCCCCGCTCAAGGAGGCGCTGGACACGTTCGTCGCCAAGACCCAGGAGAAGGTCACCGGCGACATCCGGCTGTTCCTGCACGGCGGCGCGATCACCGTCAACGGTCGCCGCAGCTCGCAGTCGCTGTACGACTTCAACCTGGCCACCTACGACGAGGGCGACACCTTCGACCAGTCGTACGCGAAGGGCTTCGTCAACATCCACGGCCTGTCCTCCAAGGTCGCGGCGAAGCGCGACCTGGGTCTCTAGGTCATGACCGACGCCCACGGCGCCGATGGCGCTCAAAGCCACGGAACCAACGAGGGCGCCCTGTGGGGCGGCCGGTTCGAGTCCGGACCGGCCGCCGCCATGGCGGCGCTGAGCAAGTCGACGCACTTCGACTGGGTGCTCGCGCCCTACGACGTGCGGGCGTCCAAGGCGCACGCGAGGGTCCTGCACAAGGCGGGTCTGCTCAGCGAGGCCCACCTCGCGACGATGCTCGACGGCCTCACCCGCCTCGGTGACGACGTCGCCTCCGGCGCGTTCGGCCCTGCGGAATCCGACGAGGACGTCCACGGCGCCCTCGAACGCGGGCTGATCGAGCGCGTCGGGCCCGAGGTCGGCGGTCGGCTGCGCGCCGGACGCTCCCGCAACGACCAGGTGGCGACGTTGTTCCGCATGTGGCTGCGGGACGCCGTGCGGCGGGTCGCGGCAGGCGTGCTCGACGTGGTCGACGCGCTCGCAACCCAGGCCGCGGCACACCCGGACACGGTGATGCCGGGCAAGACGCACCTCCAGGCCGCGCAGCCGGTGCTGCTCGCCCATCATCTGCTCGCGCACGCCCATCCGCTGCTGCGGGACGTGCAGCGCCTGGTCGACTTCGACAAGCGGGCCGCGGTGTCGCCGTACGGGTCCGGGGCACTCGCCGGTTCGTCGCTCGGGCTCGATCCGGATGCGATCGCGGCCGACCTCGACTTCGACTCGGCCGCGGACAATTCGATCGACGCGACGTCGTCCCGGGACTTCGCCGCCGAGGCGGCGTTCGTGCTCGCGATGACGGCGGTCGACCTGTCCCGGATGGCCGAAGAGGTCATCATCTGGAGCACGCCCGAATTCGGGTACATCACCCTCGCCGACGCCTGGTCGACGGGATCGTCGATCATGCCCCAGAAGAAGAACCCCGACGTCTCGGAGCTCACCCGAGGCAAGGCCGGCCGGCTCATCGGCAACCTCACCGGGTTGCTCGCCACGCTGAAGGCGCAGCCCCTGGCCTACAACCGGGACCTGCAGGAGGACAAGGAACCGGTCTTCGACTCGGTGGCGCAGCTGGAGCTCCTGCTGCCCGCGATCACGGGACTGGTCTCCACCCTCGAGTTCCACCCGACGCGGATGGCGGAACTCGCACCGGCCGGATTCACCCTCGCCACCGACATCGCAGAATGGATGGTGCGCCAGGGGGTTCCGTTCCGGGTGGCACACGAGGCCGCCGGTGCGTGCGTGCGGGTCGCCGAGGCGCGTGGCGTCGGCCTCGAGGACCTCACCGACGCCGAACTCGCCTCGGTGGACCCGGCGTTGACACCTGCCGTGCGAGACGTCCTCACGGTCGAGGGTTCGATCGCGTCGCGTAACGCTCGCGGCGGCACGGCCGGTGTTCAGGTGGCACGCCAGCTCGATCGGGTCACCGAGTCTGCAGGCGAGCTG
Source organism: Rhodococcus gannanensis (assembly GCF_042681175.1). Lineage (NCBI taxonomy): Bacteria > Bacillati > Actinomycetota > Actinomycetes > Mycobacteriales > Nocardiaceae > Rhodococcus > Rhodococcus gannanensis. The sequence goes on along the minus strand of NZ_JBHUFB010000010.1, from coordinate 129,547 downwards.
CGGCGTTGGATCGGCAACTGACGGTGCCCGACCGCGCCGCGTGCATATAGTTCAAGGTGCTGGCGAACAGCGGCCGAACAGTATGGGGGCGCGGTAGTGAGTTGGTCTGAGGTCCTGAACGGCACCGTGCGCAGGGTGGTTGCCACCGCGCAGAACGGTCTCGAGGTCGTCCGATTGGGCGGCCTCGAGACCGAGGCGCGCGCAACGGACTTCAGGATCGTCGAACGCCGGCCGATGTACCGGCTGCGGAGGTACTTCGCCGACGACGAACTGTCGCCCCCGTCGGGACCGCCGGTGGTGCTGGTGCCGCCGATGATGATGTCGGCGGACGTGTACGACGTCACCCAGGACCAGGGCGCCGTCGGAATCCTGCATTCGATGGGCCTGGACCCGTGGGTGGTCGACTTCGGCTCCCCGGACAGTGAAGAGGGCGGGTGGGACCGCACCCTCGCCGACCACGTCGTCGCCATCAGCGAGATCATCGACCGCGTTCGTAGGGAGACCGGTCGGGACGTCCACCTGGCCGGTTACTCGCAGGGCGGGATGTTCGCCTATCAGGCCGCCGCCTACCGTCGCTGCCGCAACGTCGCATCGCTCATCACGTTCGGCGCGCCGGTCGACACGCTGGCCGCACTGCCGTTCGGCATCCCCGGGGACCTCGCCGCTCCGGCCGCGGGATTCCTTGCCGAACACGTCTTCACCCGACTGTCGATCGCGGGGTGGATGGCCCGCACCGGATTCCAACTGCTGGATCCGGTCAAGACCGCGAAGTCCCGCATCGACTTCCTCCGGCAGTTGCACGACCGTGAAGCGCTGTTGCCACGCGAGCAGCAACGCCGCTTCCTCGCCACCGACGGTTGGGTCGCCTGGTCGGGTCCGGCGGTCGCAGAACTTCTCACGCAGTTCGTGATGCACAACAGGATGGTGTCCGGCGGTTTCGTGATCGGTGACCGGCCCGTCACCCTCGCCGAGCTGACCTGCCCGATCCTCGCGTTCGTCGGCGAGGTCGACGACATCGGGCAGCCCACCGCGGTCCGCGGGATCAGGAGGGCTGCACGGAAGGCCGAGATCTACCAGTACACGATGCGCAGCGGGCACTTCGGGCTGGTGGTGGGATCGATCGCGGCGCAGCAGACGTGGCCGGTGACAGGGGAATGGGTGCGTTGGCGCGCCGGCGACGGCCCGCGGCCCCAGGGCATCGAGCCGATGCAGGGCGACGAACCCGCCGTCGACCAGACCGGTGTGTCCGTCACCGATCGAATCCTGCACACCGGTGCGTCCATCGCCGAGGTCGGCGTCGAGACGGTCCGTGGCGTCCTGGGCGCGACGGCGCAGGCGGTGCGGGGGAGCCGTGAACTGACGGCAGAAGCGGCTCGCGCCCTGCCGCGGCTGGTCCGGCTGGGTCAGATCCAGCCGCACACCAGGATCTCGATGGGCAAGTTGCTCGCTGAGGCGGGCGAGCGATCGCCGCGGAGCGAGTGTTTCCTGTTCGACGACCGGGCGTACACCAACGAGGCGGTCAACACCCGGATCGACAACGTCGTCCGTGGTCTGATCAGTACCGGTGTCCGGCCGTCGACACGTGTCGGGGTCCTGATGGAGACCCGGCCGAGCGCGCTGGTCGCGATCTCCGCGTTGTCGAGGATCGGTGCGGTCGCCGTACTGCTGCCACCCACCGAGGATCTCGCCGAAGCGGTCCAGTTGGGCGGCGTCGCCACCATCGTCGCGGACCCGGACCACCTGCGCGTCGCGGAGCGGCTCGGCCCGCCCGTCCTGATTCTCGGCGGCGGCGAGACCCGTGTCCTCGACATCCGGCCCGACTCCGGGACGGTCGATCTCGAGCACATCGATCCCGACGACGTGCCACTGCCTGCGTGGTACCGACCGAATCCCGGTAGGGCGAACGAGCTCGCGTTCGTGCTGTTCGGCCGCTTCGGTGGTCGAGTCGAGGCGAAGCACGTCACCAACCACCGGTGGGCGCTGTCCGCCTTCGGGACCGCGACCGCCGCGAACCTCGGTAGTGGCGACACCGTGTATTCCATTGCACCGCTGTATCATTCGTCCGTCGTGCTCGCCACACTCGGCGGTGCGATCGTCGGCGGCTCCCGCATCGCGCTCTCCCGGGGACTCGACGCCGACCGGTTCTCCACCGAGGTGCACAGGTACGGCGTCACCGTCGTCGCCTACACGTGGACGATGCTGCGTGAGCTCGTCGACGTCCCCGATTTCGAGTTCGACGCCTCGCACCCGATCCGGCTGTTCATCGGCTCGGGCATGCCGCGTGGACTTTGGCTGCGCACGATGAAGCGGTTCGCCCCGGCCCAGGTGCTCGAGTTCTACGCCTCGACGGAGGGGGCCGTCGTGCTTGCGAACGTGTCCGGGGCGAAGCCCGGTTCCAAGGGGCGGCCGCTGCCGGGCAGCACGCCGGTTCGGGTTGCGGCGTACGACCCGGTCACCCGCCGATTCCTCGAGGACGAGCACGGACTCGTCCGGGAGTGCGGAGTCGGTGAGGTCGGACTCCTCCTCGGTCAGGCGACCGGTCACGAGGCCGTCAACGGAGCAATCCGAGGAGTGTTCACCGCGGGCGATGCCTGGGTGCCGACCGAGCACCTCTTCCAGGTCGACGCCGACGGCGACCACTGGCTGATGGACGAGCGGAACGCCGTCGTGCGCACCCGCCGCGGGCTCGTCTACGGCGAGCCGATCGTGTGTGCGCTCGGTGCTCTCGAACCGATCGACCTCGTCGTCAACTACGCCGTGCAGGTCGGAGACGAGGAGGTCGCCGTCACCGCCGTGACGCTGCGGCCGGGGATGTCCCTGACGGCATCGGATCTTGCCGACGGCCTCGCCGAACTCGACGAGGACCGATGCCCCGACCTGATCCACGTCGTTCCCGAGATCCCGATCAGCACGTCGTATCGTCCGCGGCGCAGCGCCCTGCGGGTCGCCGGACTGCCGAACCCCGGTGCGCGGTCCTGGTACCGAGACGACGACGGTCGGTACCGGCGACTGACCAAGGCCGCGCTCGCCGAGTTGCAGGGACGGGCCGCCCCAACGCACCTGACCGGGCCGTCCGTCGACGTTCCCGGCGGCGGGTAGCCTGAGCGGAGTTCCGTGACACCGACGTGAGAGGACCCTTCGTGGCGCTCGATCCCACCCTGCTGAGCATCCTGGCCTGCCCGCAGGACAAGGGCCCGCTCCTGCTGGTCGACGACAAGCTTCTCTACAACCCGCGCCTGCGTCGTGCCTACCCGATCGAGGACGGTATCCCCGTTCTGCTCGTGGACGAGGCTCGCGACGTCACCGACGCCGAACACGACGACTTCGTGGCCAGGGGCACCGATTCCGGCAACGACTGACCGGCCGGGACCTGGGCTTGAGGTCCAACTGGTCGCGCAGTGTGTGCGCAGTCGGCCGTGAGCTTCTTTCCCCGCTCGACGGATAGCACCGAACTCGGGATTCAATCCTCGGTGGTATGGTGACGCACGCGCAGGGGGGCTGCGCAGATCGAACTGATCTGGAGCGAGCATCAGGGGGCTGACATCGCTGATCTGTCTGTGGACACATCGAATCTTGCGGGTTTCGCGATCGATATGCAGGAGGTCGGTTCGGTCTTCTCCTCGAACTCCACACGGCTGCTGTCCGCACTGTCTCTTCGAGGCGGTGGATCAGGACTCCTGGCTGACCTTGTGCCGCATGTCCAGGCACTACACGACGCACTTGCCGGCGCACACACGAACGATCTGAGCGGCCTGGATTCGCTTCGAGCCAACATCGGCACCGTTGCGGATGACTACCAGGAGTCCGGAGACGCGCACGCTCGATCCATTGCGGCGGCGGGGGTCGCGCTGAATGGGCACGGTGGGTCCACACCGGCAGCGCCCCGGGAGGTGTCTCGGTTCAACGGATTGCAGCTGCCGATTCTCCAAGATCAACTGGAGGAGTCGTACACGGTCCGGCAGGTGGTCACCGCAGGGATCGAGATGCTCGATCCTTACGAGGAGGCGCTCGGCCAGGCGATCGGTGTCCGGCCCGTCTCGGACTACTTGTCTCCGCTCGATGCGGACTGGGAGCAATTGCAGTCGGTTGGTCGAGGCATCGGGCTGCTGGGCATAAACGATTACGTCGCGGCGACCAATCTCGCCAACGGAACTCGGTGGCTGCAGAACAGTTGGTCCGGGGATGCCTCGATTGCCTTCGGGACTGCCTCGAGCGGTCTCGGGGATCCGATATCCGGCCGCAGTGAGGATCTCGATGCAGTGGCGAAGGTCGTGGAGAACGGCGGTCGGCTTCTCGAGAGACTCGTGTACAACCAGGCGATCGAGCTGGCGGGTGCCGTAGCCAAGCCGATGAACTTCCTACGGTTCACCCTGCCGCTCGGAGTGTGGGCGCAGTTGATCGACAGCCCCATGCAGAGTTCGATAAGGAACGAAATCGCCTCTGCCGTTGATGAATTGACGGCATCGGCCGAATCTCGGCACGGTCGGATTGTGAGTACCGTCGACACGATCGCCGGTGCCCTGAAGTACGAACAGGGCAAATCCCTCCCCGTGTACGACCCCTCCTGGTTCGAACTGCCCGACAAGGTGACCATTGACGCGGGTGCGCGCCGGTACGGATTCGGCTCGAACGTCTGGTGGGAACACGCTGTCGATTCGATCTCCTGACCTTCAACAATCCCGAACGAGCGAGAAGTCGAGATGACACAGATTCCCGATCCGCTACCTCCACCCCCGACCGATGCCGGGCAGGGTGAGTGGGGTTCGCAGCCCTTGTACAGCCGTGCTGACGACCTCTTGTGGGCGAATGCGGCCGCAAAGGCGTCGTTGGCGGCCGATGCGGCGGGCTGGACCAATGCCTCCGCGCACCTCGACCACTATCTGGACAACAGTGGTGAGGTGCTGCACATCAACGCGGATACGATCCTGCGAGATGTGCCTGATGCAGCGATCAGAGTGAACGCAATTGCCGAATCGGAGTTGCGGCGGGTTGCTGCCGAGTCGTTGGCGTCCCAACATTTTGATGTTCCCGTGCAGTTTCAGTCTCAATGGCACGAGTTCTACGTAACGGAGTCGATGGACAGCAATTGGTACTTTGCGATGGGGGGCATGGAATTCTCGTCCACTGGTGTCGTTGTCGTGCATCGGCCGGGTGAAGGCGCGGAGCCAAGTATCGCTGCCGAGTACAAGTTTCATGTCTTCGACCGCTACAACTGGGACGGCGAGAAGAGCGTCGACATCGCCGGCGTGACCATCACGGATGCTCGCATGGGTGCGTTGCACACTGCTGGTCTCGCGCGGGAGTACGACATCGTCGGGTCCAGCGAGATCCGTCGTTACGAGGGCGTGGTGCCAGTGGAAGGGTCGCTGAATCTGCCGGGCACTCCTGGTGGTCGTGATGGTGACAGGACGGATCCAACTCGATGAAGTATTTGTCTTCCGGAAGCGTGCAGAAGCGAGTGGGCGGCGTCTTCGTCGGTTTGGTGGTTGCGGTTGGTGCGTCTGGATGTGGTGGTGTTGTCGACACCGGCGTTTCACGGACGGATTCGTCAACCACGGTGAGTGATGCCGAGTTGATCAAGGAGGCGGCCGAGTTCGGTGGGCTGGTTCTGCCTGCGGATGTCACGGTGCTCGGTGTTGATTCCATGCACGGCATCGACTCGCTCTACCAGCTGGCAATTTCGACGGATCAGGACGGTCTGGACGAGCTGCTGGTGTCATCCGCGTTCTCGGCACCTCTGGAGAGGACTTTCACAGTTGCCGAATCGACTGTCGCGGGGCCGCCCCTGGAGACATCGCCGTTGATCCTGCGGGGGCAGGAACGGTATCGCCGTGCCGACGGAAAGTCGGTCGCTCGGATCGTGATCGTCGATGAGCGAGATCCGGTGACCCGGATCGTCCATCTGCAGGTCTTCGACACCTGATGATGGATCCTCAGCCGAGAGTGACGGCCGAGTACGAGTCCCGCGTGTGACGGCGCTGTGACTCGGGGCAGGAGTGTCCGGACCATCGTCGGTGGTGCGAGATCCGGGCGTGAGACAGGCACAATGTTGTCGTGCCGGACGTGTCGGGGTCTCTCTCCCGCTCAGCAGAGCTCAGCCACTCCTCGCTGAGCGGTGCAACACCCCTGGGTGCCGCGCACCTCCTGCTCGGCGCGGAGATCGTCGCGGGAGCGGTCCGCCTCCGGGTCGTGGAGGTCGAGGCGTACGGGAGTGACCCGGGCGGACCGTGGCCGGACCCGGCCGCGCATTCGTTTCCGGGCCCGACTCGGCGAAACGCGGTCATGTTCGGGCCGGCCGGGAGGTTGTACGTCTATCTGAGTCACGGACTCCATCACTGCGTGAACGTGACGTGCGCGCCGGAGGGAACTGCCGGTGCGGTGTTGATCAGAGCTGCCGAGGTCGTTGTCGGAGCAGAGGCGGTGCGCGCCCGCCGGGGTGCCGAACGCGCCGATCGGGATCTGGCCCGTGGACCCGGAAACCTGGGCCGGGCGTTGGGAATTACCCTGTCGGACAACGGGATCGACTTGTTCGATCGTCAGTCGGCGATTCGCCTCGAATCGGCTTCCGCGACCGGGGTGGCGGCTGGACCTCGCGTGGGTGTGTCGCGTGCCGCCGATCGTCCGTGGCGGATCTGGGACCCCGAGTCGAAGGCTGTCTCGTCGTATCGGCGGAGCCCGCGTGCGCCCGCCGCTCCGAGTGCGGGATGATCGAAGCCGTGACCGATCACAACGCCTCCACCACGGACATCATCGACGAACTGACCTGGCGTGGACTCATCCAGCAGTCAACCGACCTCGACGCGCTGCGTCGCGAAGCCGACGGCGGACCGGTCACGCTGTATTGCGGTTTCGACCCCACCGGTCCGAGCCTGCACGCGGGCCACCTCGTCCCGCTGCTGACGCTCAAGCGATTCCAGCTCGCCGGGCACCGTCCGATCGTCCTCGCCGGTGGTGCGACCGGCATGATCGGTGATCCCCGCGACGTAGGGGAGCGGACCATGAACTCTGCGGACACGGTGGCCGACTGGGCGCAGCGGATCCGGTCCCAGCTCGAGAGGTTCGTGTCCTTCGACGGCGGTAACGCCGCGATCGTCGAGAACAACATGAACTGGACCGGCAAGCTCAGCGCGATCGACTTCCTGCGCGACCTCGGCAAGCACTTCTCGGTCAACGTGATGCTGGCGCGGGAAACGGTCAAGCGCAGGCTCGAATCCGACGGCATGTCCTACACCGAGTTCAGCTACATGCTCCTGCAGGCCAACGACTACCTGCAGCTCCGGCGCACACACGGGTGCACGCTGCAGGTCGGTGGATCCGATCAGTGGGGGAACATCATCGCCGGTGTCGAACTGAACCGTCGCGTCGACGGCGAGCACGTTCACGCGATGACTGTTCCGCTCGTGACGTCGTCGGACGGCAAGAAGTTCGGCAAGTCCACCGGTGGCGGAAGCCTCTGGCTCGACCCCGAGATGACCAGCCCGTACGCCTGGTACCAGTACTTCGTGAACACTGCCGACGCCGATGTCGTCCGGTACCTGCGGTGGTTCACGTTCCTCGGCCGCGAGGAGTTGGCCGAGCTCGAAGCGGAGGTGGCGGAGCGTCCGCAGGCGCGGGTCGCTCAGCGCCGACTTGCCGCGGAGATGACGACGCTCGTGCACGGCGCGGCGAACACCGCGGCGGTCGAGCTCGCGAGCCAGGCACTGTTCGGCAAGGGCGAACTGCGGGATCTCGACGAGGGCACTCTCGCTGCCGCGCTCTCGGAGGCGTCCGTCGCCCAGGTCGGGGCCGGCGAGCCGTCGACGATCGTCGACCTTCTCGTCGCGAGCGGTCTCTGCGACAGCAAGGGCGCCGCGAAGCGCACCGTCAAGGAAGGCGGTGCCTATGTCAACAACACGAAGATCGGTGCCGAGGACTGGGCTCCGCAGCAGGACGACCTGCTGCACGGTCAGTGGCTCGTGATCCGCCGGGGCAAGCGCAACTTCGCCGGCATTCAGGTGTTGCCGGCCTGATCGACCAGCCATCCGTCTCGACAGAGGGCGCCGCATCTCGCTTCCAGCGAGGGCGGCGCCCTCTGTGCATCCAACGAGGCGATCGAGTCTGCCGAAGCGAGGTGTCGGGCGTCACACGGATGTGATTCGCGGGTTTTAGGGCGGCTCGGGGGCTACGACCTGCGCGTTTGGGGGTGTTCGGTGGT
>NZ_JBHUFB010000010.1:116817-121343 GCF_042681175.1 Rhodococcus gannanensis | reverse complement strand
CGTCGAGGCCGCGCGACCGTACCGCGCGGCCTCGACGCCGATGGACGGACTGTCACGGAGCGAACGGGACGTCCTGGTGCTGCGGACCGCGGTGGGCCTGAGCGCGGCCCAGGCGGGCGAGGCGCTGGGGTGTTCGGTCGAGAGGGTTCGCCTCGATCAGCATTCGGCCCTGCAGAAGCTCCGCGCCGCGGCCTGAGTGAGTCCGTCGGTCGCGGTGACCGACCTGGCGCTCACTTCCGCCGGGTCGGACTGACCACCAGGACCACGCCGACGACGACGGCGACCGCGATGAGCAGCCACTTCGCGTGACCACCCGCGACGGCGCCGATGCCGACGGGCCCGACGAACGCCCACAGGCTGACCAGGAGCGCAGCGACCCCCGCGAGGAGCAGTCCGGGGGACGGTCTGCGGCGGGTGGCGGCGGTGTCGGTGTCGGTGTTGTCAGCCACGGTGAACCTCCAGATTTCCCATGCGGCCGTTCATGTTCAGGGTGAGCACCGGGCCGTCGGTGCCGTCCGCGCCGCCGGTCAGGCCTTCAGGCAGGCACTGCGCGTCGCCGACCGTCATCGAGCAGTGGTTGACGACATTCATGTTCTCGGGGACGAGAACCGTGAACGACCCCATTCGCAGGTCGACGTCGACGGTCTTGTCCTCGGTCAGTTCGAGTGCGCTCAGGTCGAGCGTGAACTCTCCGAACCGGCCGGTGTACTCCGGTTGTATGTCGGCCGCGGTCGCGGGCGTCCAGGTACGGGTGCCGACGGTCCCGGACTCCCAGTCGATCGGTCCGACCAGCGACGCGAGAATCACGAACCCGGTCAGCGGCCCGGTGACGACGAGCAGGCCGTAGCCGCGTCGCAGGAAGGCCCCGGCGACGAGTCCCACACCGATCACGGCGAGTCCGACTGCCCCGATCCGCCCGGGTGTCAGCCACTCCCATCCGGTCGCGGCGGCGAGCGCCCAGGCAGCGGCGGTCGCGAGGATCGCCAGACCCAGCACCACCGACGTCAGGCGGGACTTCGGCCGCTCCGGCCTCGGCGCAGGCAGCGTCGGAGCTGGCGCGGGCTCGGGCAGGTCCCAGGCGAACGGCGCGACGCCGAGCGGGTCCCAGGCCGGTGGGGCGGTGACGTCGGTCGGCGGTGCGGGGTCGGGTGCTGTCGGACCCGACTGGTCCTCGCCGGCCGAGGTCGGTGCCGTCGGCGTGCTCGACGCCGACTCGGCCGTCGTTCCCGATGCCGCACCCGGAGTCGCCGTGGCTGCGCTCGACGGCGACGGCTCGTAGGTCTTCGGCAGCGTCGCGAACACACCCGAGGACGTGTACGCGGAGGTGTCGTACCCGGACGGGAACCCCGTCGCCTGCGGGAATCCGGGCGGCGGAACGGAGATGCCGGCCCAGGGATCGGAGTCGGGGAGGGATGCGGGCGGGTACGGGCGACGCTGGAACAGCAACCAGAGTCCACCGAGCATCAACGCCAGGCTGAACACACCGGATCCGCCGAAACTCACGCCCAGCGGACCGAGCGTGCTGAGAGCGATCATGAGTGCGACGACCAGGACGATCGTCTTCGTCCCCGACTCGGAGCTGTGGCCGCGGCCGAGCAGCGACTCCGCCGCGGAGGTGTCGTCGCCCGCACGGGGCAGCAGCAACCATCCGGCGAGATAGAGGACGATGCCGGCGCCGCCGAAGATGGTCGAGACGACGAACGCGATCCGGATCAGGACGGGGTCGACGTCGTAGCGGCGGCCGACGCCGGCGGCGACGCCGGCGATCGGGCCGCGGCGCGGCAGTCGCACGGGCCGGGTTCGCCACAACTGGTTCAGCTGCTCGGAGAAGGTCGCTGTGCTCATGCCGTCCATCGTGGGCTCCGTGCGCCCGCCCACGCATCAGGGATCGACCCTGATATTTCGGGTGCGGCGGGTGGCCCGGAGTCAGGGTTGTGCCCTGATGCGCGGGGCCGCGGCCGCATGCCACCATCGACGGTGTGCAGCCGATCCCACGTGCCCAGACTCCGGTGACGGCCCCGGCGCCGCCGTCGATCGAGGGTCCGCCTCGGCTCGAACGGCGGGTCGGTGGCCGGGTCATCGGTGGTGTCGCGGGCGGTCTCGCCGATCACCTCGGAGTCGACGTCTTCAAGGTTCGGGTGGCGTTCGTGCTGCTCGGTGCCCTCGCAGGTGCTGGTATCACCGCCTACGGCCTGCTGTGGATCTTCACGCCGCCCGGCACCGACACCGAGCGTCCCAGCCGCGCCGAGCGGCAGCGGGCACTGGGTCTCGCCGTCCTCGGTCTCGCACTGGCCGCGATCCTCGGGATACTCGCGAGCGGCACGGCCGCCGAGGTGCTGGTGCCCGTCATCGTCGTTGCCGTCGGTGCGGCACTGGTGTGGCGCGAGTACGACTCCGACGGACCCCGCTCGGTGTTCGGCCTTCCGCAGAGTCCGACAGTCCTCACGTGGGCGCGGATCCTCGGCGGCATCTCCCTGATCGTCCTCGGTCTCGGTGTGGTGGTCCTCGCGCAGGTCGATCTCGCGTCGCTGCGGTCGTCACTGCTCGCGGTGGTCGTCACCCTCGTCGGGATCGGCCTGCTGACGGTGCCGTTGTGGCTGCGGATGTGGCGGGACCTCGGGCGCGAGCGAGCCGCCCGCATCCGCAACGAGGAACGCGAGGAGATCGCCTCGCACCTGCACGACTCAGTACTGCAGACCCTCGCCCTGATCCAGAAGCAGGCCGATTCGCCCCTGCAGGTGCAGCGGCTGGCCCGCAGCCAGGAACGGGAGCTGCGGAAGTGGCTGTTCGGGGAGGGGGAGGCCGCGCACGCGAGTCTGGCCGAGGCGCTGCGCACCATCGCGGGCGAGGTGGAGGACCAGTACGGGGTGGCGGTCCAGACGATCACGGTCGGCGACGTGCGACTGGATCTGCCCGAGGCGGAGTCGGGGATCACCACGGAGGCGGTCACCGCGGTTCTCGGCGCCACGCGCGAGGCACTGGTCAACGCGGCGAAGCACTCCGGTGAGTCGAGTGTCGACGTCTTCGCCGAAGCGGGGACCGCCGAGCTGAACGTCTTCGTCCGGGACCGCGGTGTCGGGTTCGACGTCGAGGCGATCGCCGGCGACCGGCAGGGACTGGCCAGGTCGATCCGGGCGCGCATCGAGCGGCGCGGAGGCGAGGTCGCCGTCGACTCCACCGTCGGACGCGGCACCGAGATCCGGATCACGATGCCGCTGGGTCCCGAGGACAGCGACGACGGTGGCCTAGAGTGGTCGGAGCAGTCGGCCCGACCCAAGGAGCAGCCCCGGTGACGTCCCCCGGAAGCAACCACGCCGCGCCACACCACGGGGACCACCCCGAATCCGGTTCTCCGGACGCCACATTCCGGGTGTTCCTGGTCGACGACCACGCCGTCTTCCGGTCGGGTGTGCGGGCCGAACTGGCGACGGAGCCGGACATCGTCGTGGTCGGCGAGGCCGGTGGCGTCGCCGAGGCGATCGCCGGGATCGACGCCACCGCACCGGATGTGGTCCTGCTCGACGTCCACATGCCGGACGGGGGAGGCGTAGCCGTGCTCACCGGCATCGCCGACGGACCGGTGTGCCTGGCGCTCAGCGTGTCCGACGCCGCGGAGGACGTGATCGCGGTGATCCGGGCCGGTGCCCGCGGATACGTCACCAAGACGATCTCGGGTCGTGAACTCGCGGACGGCGTCCGGCGCGTGGCCGGCGGCGACGCGGTGTTCAGTCCGCGTCTCGCCGGTTTCGTGCTCGACTCGTTCACCGGACGGTCGGCGGTGCCGGAGCCTGCGCTCGACCCGGAACTCGACTCGCTGACTCCCCGCGAACTCGAGGTGCTGCGCCTGCTCGCCCGCGGCTACACCTACCGGGAGATCGCCGAGACCCTGGTGATCTCGGTGAAGACCGTCGAGACGCACGCCTCGAACGTGCTGCGCAAGACGCAACAGTCCAACCGGAACGCCCTCACCCGCTGGGCGCATCGCCGCCGCATCGAGTGACATCCGGCGGTCGCCGGTGGGCTGAATGTGACATCGTGCGCATTGAACGCGCACCGTGTGACATTCAGCCGTACACCCGCCCGCCGGCGCGGGCACGGCGCACCACCCAGCCGAGGGCCGTCGCGCTCACCAGTGCGGCGAGGGGCAGCGACACGAACAGCGGTGAGGCGAGCGCCGCGACCAGGGCGAGCATGGGCACGAGCAACTCTCCCGGCGTGGGCCGGTAGGTCGGTACGACCTGACGGCTGGTGTACGACGGAGCCGGGCCCGCTCTCATTCCCTCACCTCGACGGGACCATGACCACGTCCGACGTGCGCCTCGGCGTGCATCCGCTCGACCATGTGCGGGTAGTGCAGCTCGAACGCGGGGCGCTCGGACCGGATCCGCGGCAGTTCGGTGAAGTTGTGCCGCGGCGGCGGGCAGGTGGTGGCCCACTCCAGCGAGTTGCCGTAACCCCACGGGTCGTCGACCGTGACGACCTCGCCGTACCGGTAGCTCTTGAAGACGTTCCAGATGAACGGCAGC
>NZ_JBHUFB010000010.1:1185-116651 GCF_042681175.1 Rhodococcus gannanensis | reverse complement strand
GTGGTGTGGAAACCGATGAACGTGGTCCAGAAGTGCCACTTGCCCAGACGCTCGTCCATCATCCGGCCCGTCATCTTCGGGAACCAGAAGTAGATGCCGGCGTACGTCGCGAACACGATGGTTCCGAAGAGCACGTAGTGGAAGTGCGCGACGACGAAATAGGACTCGTGCAACTGGAAGTCGAGGGGCGGGCTGGCCAGCAGGACGCCGGAGAGGCCACCGAACAGGAACGTCACCAGGAACCCGACCGAGAACAGCATCGGTGACTCGAAGGTCAGCTGTCCCTTCCACATGGTGCCGATCCAGTTGAAGAACTTCACGCCGGTCGGGACGGCGATGAGGAACGTCATGAAGGAGAAGAACGGCAGCAGGATGGCGCCGGTGGCGTACATGTGGTGCGCCCACACGGCGACGGACAGGGCCGCGATGCCGAGGGTGGCGTAGACGAGGCCGCTGTAACCGAAGATCGGCTTACGCGAGAAGACCGGGAAGATCTCCGAGACGATGCCGAAGAACGGCAGCGCCAGCACGTACACCTCCGGGTGGCCGAAGAACCAGAACAGGTGCTGCCACAACATCACTCCACCGTTGGCGGGGTCGAAGATGTGCGCGCCGAAGTGCCGATCGACGAACAGCGCCAGCAGCGCCGCCGCGAGCAACGGGAAGATCATGAGGGCGAGCAGGCTCGCGACGAGGGTGTTCCAGGTGAAGATCGGCATCCGGAACATGGTCATGCCGGGGGCGCGCAGGCAGACGATCGTGGAGATGAAGTTGACGGAGCCGAGGATGGTGCCGAGTCCGCCGAGGGTCAGGCCGATGATCCACAGGTCCGCGCCGACCCCGGGGGAGTGCGCCATGTCGGTGAGGGGTACGTACGCGGTCCAACCGAAGTCGGCGGCGCCGCCGGGGGTGATGAAGCCGGCCATCGCGATCAGTCCGCCGAACAGGTACATCCAGTAGCTCACCGCGTTCAGGCGCGGGAAACAGACGTCGGGAGAACCGATCTGCAGAGGCATGATGTAGTTCGCGAAGCCGAAGAAGATCGGCGTCGCGTACAGCAGCAGCATGATCGTGCCGTGCATGGTGAACATCTGGTTGTACTGCTCGTTCGACAGGAACTGCATGCCGGGAACCGCGAGTTCGGTGCGGATCAGCAGGGCCATCAGTCCGCCGGCGAGGAAGAAGGCGAACGACGTGACGATGTACATCAGGCCGATCGTCTTGTGATCGGTGGTGGTGAGCAGCCTGACGATCACCGATCCCTTCGGCGCTGCGGTGGCAGGTGCGGGCCGGGCGGCGTCGGGGTGGTCGACGGAGGTTCCGGGGCGAGGAGCGAGATCAACCATGCCGCACGCTCACTCGGCCGCCATGGACTGTTCCCGGATCTCCGGATCTTCTGTGCTCACGCATGACTCGGAATGATCGTCCGCCGCGCGGGCGTGAGACAGAGTCGAAGGTCCCGACGAGATTGGGACGTCGGTCACAGTTCCCGGTTCGGCGGACCGATCCGGGACCTGCCGTCAAACATGTTGTACCGTGGCAGTTTTCGTCAGGCCAGGACGGCGATTGCCAGGATCACGACCAGCAGGCCCGCCGCAACGAGCGCGACGATCAACGGCAGGGGCAGGCCCGCGCCCGCCTTCTTCTTCGGCTCGAAAGCCGGTGGCTGTGGCAGGCCGGGGCCGGGACGTCTGACGGACTGCAGCGGCTCCGCCTGCGGCGCGGCGGGGAGGCCGCTCACCGTGCTGTGGTGCAGTCTGCGGGCGGACTCGGGTGCGGCGCCTCGGCGGGCCCAGAAGGGCACCGCGCCGTCGGCGTCGCGCAGCGGGGTGTCCAGGACGTAGTCGATGCCGACGCTCCCGCCGGTTGCCGTGTGCGCCAGGAGGTCACGAGCCTCGGCCATGGTCGGTCGCCGGCTGGGGTCGGGCTCGAGCATCCGCAGGAGGGCGTCGGTGAGTGCGCCGCTGCGGGCCGGTCGCATGATCTCGGCCTTGGCGACCCGGTGCAGCAGGGCGATGGTGTCCTCGTCGATGCCGAACGGGGGCTGTCCCTCGGTCGCCGTGTAGAGAGTGGAGCCGAGGGCGAACACGTCGGACGCCTCGGTCGGATCGCCGCCTCGGGCGACCTCCGGTGCGAGGAACGCCGGTGTGCCGACGATGGACGAGGAGGAGCCGGGCTGGGTCTCGCCCTTGGCGTGGGAGATTCCGAAGTCGCTGATCTTGACGGTTCCCGCCGCCGGGCCGCGGTCGGCGATCAGGATGTTGCCGGGCTTGACGTCGCGATGGACGATGCCTGCCGCGTGGGCCTGGGCGAGGGCGTCGGCCACCTGCGCGCCGATCTGGGCGACCAGTGCCGGTGGTAGGAACTGGGTGGCGTTGAGCGCCTGCGCGAGGCTGCGCGAGGGCATGTACTCCATCACGAGCCACGGATCGTCGCCTTCCAGGGTGACGTCGTACATCGCGATGGCGTGCGGGTGTGTGAGCCGAGCTGCGAGCCTGCCCTCGCGCATGGCACGGGAGCGGGCCTCCTTCACGGCCTCGTCGGTGAGGTCGTCGGGGAAGGAGACCTGCTTGATGGCGACCTCGCGGTCGAGCAGGGTGTCGCGGGCCAGCCACACCGAGCCCATCCCGCCTCCGCCGAGCTTCGAGCGCAGCCGGTAGCGGCCCGCCACGAGATGGTCCGGTCCGACGATTCGCTGCCCCTGCTGCGCCACACCGCGAGGGTAGACGACGCGCTGTCGGGGGCGTTCCCCGGAGCCGTGAACAGGGGATATCTCCTGTCTTGACGACGCGGTCGGGACGGGCTTTACTGAACAAGTATCGAAAGTGTGTTCGATGCGTTTCGGTGGTCCCCGCGTCTTCCCCGCGGCGGTGCCACGGCAACACCGGGGTGTTCGTGGACGTGTCGTTCGCGGGTCGCCGACCGGCCGTCGTGGTCCTCGCGCGTGGGCGGTGTGTGTGGACGGAGTGTGTCTGTGGTTGGGATGAGTGCTGCCGCGCCGGAGGTTTCGGTGGCGCCCGAGACGCCGGGGCTCTCCCGGCGGGAGCGAATCGAGCAGTTGCGCAGTCGGATCGCCGCAGTGCCTGCGCGTGGCGAGTCCGTCGCGGCCCGGCAGGACCGGGCCCCGGGTGTCTCCGCTCGGGAGGTGCTCCCCGTGCCCGGTCCGCTGGCCGAGTTGCTTCCGCAGGGCGGATTGCCCCGTGGGTCGGTGGTCGCCGTCTCGGGTGCGACGTCGCTGCTGGTCGGTCTGCTCGCGTCGGTGACGGGGTCCGGTGGGCACGCCGCCGTCGTCGGCCACCCCCGGCTCGGGCTGCTCGCGGCGTCGGAGATGGGCGCCGACCTCGGGAGGCTGGCGGTGATCCCCGACCCGGGCCCGGACCCGGTCGAGGTCGCGGCGGTGCTCCTCGACGGACTGGACCTGGTCGTGCTGGGCCTCGGTGCGGCGGTGGTCCCGCCGTCGCGGTCGCGGGCGGTCGTCGCCCGCGCGCGCAGCAAGGGCGCGACGCTGCTCGTGACGGGCGGTGGATGGGGTGGAACGGAGATCCGCCTCGACGCCTCTGTGCACGAGTACGACGGACTCGGCCCGGGGTGCGGCCGGCTGCGCGGGTTGCGGTTGTCGGTCGGAGTCGAAGGACGGGCGTTCCAGCGCCGCACCGCCCGCATCGAGCTGTACCCGCGTCGCGGTCGGGTGGAGTGGGTTCCGGAAAACGCCGAACCGCAGCCACTCTCGCGTGTCCCGAGCGGTGCGGCATGAGCTCGGAGGATGCGCCGAAGGCACCTGCGCGTGTACTGGCGTTGTGGTGTGCGGACTGGCCCGCGGTCGCGGCGGCGGCGGCCGAGGACCTGCCGCCGACCGAACCGGTGGCGGTGTTCTCCGCGAACCGGGTCGTCGCGTGCACCGGCCCGGCCAGGGCGGCGGGAGTGGTGCCGGGACTGCGACGCCGGGATGCGCAGGGGCGCTGCCCGCGCCTGCACGTGCGGGCCGCGGACGAGGGGCGTGACGCCCGGGTGTTCGAACCGGTGGCCGCGGCGGTCGACGCGGTGGTGCCCGGGGTCGAGGTGCTGCGTCCCGGACTGCTGGTCCTCGCCGCCCGGGGAGCGGCCCGGTACTTCGGTTCGGAGGAGGCCGCTGCGGAGCGACTGGTGGACGAGGTGGCCGCGGTCGGGGTGGAGTGCCAGATCGGAGTGGCCGACGAGTTGTCCACGGCGGTGGTCGCGGCCCGTCGAGGGGTGCTGGTCCCGCACGGTGAGGGGGCACGATTCCTGGCCCCGCTTCCCGTTGCGGAACTCGCCGCCGAGCCGGCGCTGGCGGCCCCGGACCGCGTCGACCTCGTCGACCTGCTGCGCCGCCTCGGCCTGCGCACCGTCGGGGACTTCGCCGCGTTGACCCCAGTGGCGGTGGCCTCACGGTTCGGGGCGGACGCGGCCGCGGCTCATCGCAGTGCGCGAGCGCAGCCGGAACGTCCACCGTCGGCGCGGGCGCTGCCGCCCGACCTGACGGTGGAACTGCGGCTGGACCCGCCCCTGGACCGGGTGGACGCGGCTGCGTTCGCGGGTCGCACCCTGGCAGAGCGCCTGCACGAGCGGCTGTCGGCCGCCTCGGTCGCGTGCACGAGGCTGGAGGTGTGTGCGAGTACCGGCCACGGGCAGAGCCTTTCGCGGATCTGGCGGTGCGCGGAGCCGCTGACACCGGACGGCACCGCGGATCGGGTGCGCTGGCAATTGGACGGCTGGCTGACCGGCCGCAGCGAGGCGAGGCCCACCGCGGGAATCGAGATGCTGCGGCTGGATCCGGTGGAAGTGGTGGCGGCCGGCGCGTTGCAGCTC
This sequence comes from Rhodococcus gannanensis, assembly GCF_042681175.1. Lineage (NCBI taxonomy): Bacteria > Bacillati > Actinomycetota > Actinomycetes > Mycobacteriales > Nocardiaceae > Rhodococcus > Rhodococcus gannanensis. The sequence continues at coordinate 111,824 of NZ_JBHUFB010000010.1, read as the reverse complement.
GGTCTGTGGGGTGGCGTCGGGGCCGAGGACGAACGCGCTCGCCGAGCCCTGGTCCGGGTGCAGGGACTGCTCGGAGGGGACGCGGTCCGGATCGGTGTGCTCAGTGGCGGTCGCGGACCGGGGGAGCGGGTCACCGTGGTACCCCTCGGCGACGAGAAGGTGCCTGCCACCGACCCGGCGGCGCCGTGGCCGGGGCGTCTGCCCGCACCCGCGCCCACCGCGGTGCTGCCGGTTCCGTTGCCTGTCGCCCTCGAGGACTCGTCGGGTCGCCCGGTGTCGGTCACCGATCGTGGAGAGTTCGACGGTCTCCCCGCCCGACTGCGGTGGGGGCGGCGGAGCTGGGACCTTATCGGGTGCGCAGGACCCTGGCCGGTGGACGAGCGATGGTGGGATCAGGGATCCGCACAGCGACTCACCCGTGCCCAGGTCCTGCTCGGACCTGCGGCAGGGGAGGCCGGCCCTCGTGCGCTGCTGGTGCGGTCCGACGGGTCCGGTTGGTGTGTCGAGGGTGTGTACGAGTGACGCCCACCGAATCGCCGTCCCCGGAAGCCGACTACCCTTTCGACGAGGACCAGCACGAGGAACGGACACGGCTCGATGATGACGACGGCGACGGCGACGTTCGGCGATGTCGACATCCACTACCGCGATTCACGCGGCGCCGATCCGGTTCCGGTCCTCCTCGTCCACGGGATGGGCAGCGACGGCGCCACGTGGGACCGGTTCGCCGGGTCGCTCGCGGGACGGGGCCGCCGGGTGATCGTCGCCGACCTGCGTGGCCACGGCCGCAGCGCGCACGCACCGAGTTACCGATTCGACGAGTTCGGCGCGGACCTGCTGGCGTTGTGCGATCACCTGGCGCTCGATCGCGTCGATCTGGTCGGGCACTCCCTCGGTGGGCATGCGGCGTCGCTGGTCGCCCAGTCGCAACCCGACCGTGTGCGGCGCCTGGTCCTCGAGGAGGCGCCGCTGCCGTTGCGGGCAGGGGAGGAACTGGGCACCCTCGCCCGACGGCTGCCGAGCCCGGTGGAGCTGTGGCACGCGACGACGAGCCTGCTGCGCAGCCCCCGCGCCACGTTCGCCTTCGACCGATCGATGACGCGATCGCTGCTCGAACAGTTCCGCACCCCGCAGCCCGACTGGTGGTCGGCGCTGCCGTCGATGTCGGCGTCGACGCTGATGGTCAGCGGTGGGCCGCGGGGCATGGTCGATCCGGCCCGTCTGACCGCCGCGATGTCGGGTATCCCGGACGGTGGCGCGGTGACGATCGAGGTCGGGCACAGTGTGCACCGCGACCGGCCGCGGGAGTTCGAATCGGTCGTTTCCGGATTTCTGGACCACGGCGGACGGGGATAATGGCGCGATGCGGTCGCGGAAGAAGATCTTGGACGCCACGCTCGATCTGATCGGGCGCAACGGTTTCGAGGGCATCACCATCGCATCGGTCGCGCAGGCGGCCGGTGTGACGAGACAGACCGTGTACGCGAACTTCGGCAGTCGCGAGGAGGTGGTCTCGCAGGCGATGGTCAGCCGCCTGACCGAGGTCGCCGCCGAGATCCAGCGTGAATTGACGTCCGCTGCCGACCCCGGCGACTATGTCGTCGAACTCGTCGTCGCGGGCCGCCGGGCGGTGCGCACCGACCCGGTTCTCACCGCACTGCTGCGGTCCGAGACCAACAACCCGCTGTTCGACGAGGACGCCGTCACCCGAGCGAAGGTCGTCACGGGCGTTCTCCTCCAACCACTCGGCGAACTGTTTCCCGACGTCGTCGACCGGATCGACGACTTCGCCGCGATCGCCGCGCACCTGGGTCTGTCGGTGGTGTGTTTCGACGACGCCGCGCTGCGCGACGACGACGATCTGCGCGCCTTCCTGTTCCGATGGCTCGCACCGGGAATCGCATGAGTACCGCTGCCGCTGGGCTCCGAGCGGACACCTGCGCCGCGATTTCCGCCGTCGACGAGCCGCTACCCGGGACGGCCGCCCAGGTGACAGCGTGGCTGTGCCTGGAACATCCGGGTCCGTGGGGCCGGGACGTGTTCGCCGGGGAGGCATTCGGCCCGCAGCTGTCGGAGCGTCTGCAGGCACACGTGGACGCGGCCGGGGTCCGGCTCCTGCTGATCCGCAGGCCCGGACGATCGGAAGCTCAGGCCGTCAGAACGGTGCTGTTCGCGAGGTCCGCGCCGGACGGATCGTGGTGCGAGCGAATCGAAGTCGCCTCGCCCGAGGACCTGCTCGACCTCGACCTCACTGCCACGGCCTCGCCGCCGCGCCTCGGCGAGCCCGTCACCGAACCGGTCGCGCTGGTGTGCGCACACGGCAAACGAGACCTGTGCTGCGCGGTGCTCGGCCGGCCCGTCGCGGCCGAGCTGTCGGAGCGTTTCGGCGATGCCGTGTGGGAGTGCTCGCACACCGGTGGTCACCGGTTCGCGCCGTCGATGATCCTGCTCCCCACCGGCTACACCTACGGTCGGCTCGGGCCCTCCGAGTCGACCGACGCCGTGGACGCTGCTGCCCGTGGCGAGGTGTATCTGCAGGGTCTGCGTGGTCGCAGCTGCTGGAGCCCCGCCGGTCAGGTCGCGGAAGTCGCCGTCCGGGAACAGGTCTCGGCCGGAGTCGACGACCTCACCGTCGAGGGCCCGGAGGGCAGTCCGGTGGTGCGGCACCGGGACGGCCGCACCTGGACCGTCCCGGTCGCAACCGTCTCCCTAGCACCCCGCCCCGCCAGCTGCGGCGCCGACCCCAAACCATTGTCGAGTATCTGTCGTCAGTCCACGAGCGGACCAGAATGATTCGTTACCGGAAGTGCATCTGACTGACGGTCGTTTAACGCTGGCTAGCCGGTGTAATCATGCTCCGATCTCTCGCACAGCCTCATTTATCAGCCGCTTGTAATTTTGATCAGAAAAATCCAAATTGCGAATCGACCCAATGTTGAATTCGCCGTCCAACCGATAGTATGGCTCGTCGATCCAAATGTACCCTCGCATTTTAAGATACTCGAACATCGCTATCGATGCACGCCCCTTCGATAGGATGGCATCCATTTTTTCGCGCGAGAATCGCATACCGCCTCGACCAAACCAAACCGCGATTCGCCTAAGTGCGAGCGCGGTAAATAGGATGTCCGACTCTGCTGGGTCCTGATTTGGGGAGTCGACAACTCTAAAGGGCTGCCACGGATGGGGGGCCGTGGGCACTCGAACGGCGAACTCCTCTCTCGCTCCTGTAATTCGACGGACCACCCCGTCAATTCGATCCGTCCAAAGCGTAACTCCGTTGGATCGATTTCCTGCATTCGATCCTATTGTCTGGACGGAATTGTTGATATGCACCTCGGAACTTTGTCCTACAAACTTCTCCACCTGCATAGACAGGCGCGGCCCAAGGTCGCATTCGGCCGATTCTTGCCCGATCATGACTGTCGATCCAGGCAGGGAAAATACCGAATACGCGGCGGATCTTCCGAGTCTAACGCACTCTCGGTCCACTTGTATCAGTACGCCGGCAGTTTCCGCTGGATCGTTCTCGAACGATATCGAGATCTGGTCGTCCATGCTAACGGACTCCAGATCTGAAAACTCTCCGTTCCGCCATTCGACATATGCCAGCTCCGAGGTTTCCGGAACTTGCTGCGTATGCGAGTCGATGAGAAAAAGGAGTGACTCAGGGTGAAGAATCGTACCGTCGCGAACCTGCGGCGAAGACCTAATAAAGCGTGAGAGCATTGGGGAGGGAACGACCTCAGGTTGAAGCCAGTACGCAACGAGTACCTCCAGATAATCCCTATCCGGATTGGTAAGGTAGCGTCCAAGTACGTAGTCGCGAAACGCAGTACTGGTAAAACCGAGTAGTACATTCCTGGCGTGGTCGCCGTTTACTGACTTTAGGAATGGGTGGTCCTCAAACTGATCCCTGAGTCGTTGATCGATATCGTCCAGCCATTCAGGTTTCACTGCGAGGTCTAGGTCTGGTTCGGCGTGTAAGGATACCAGATCATCCGCGAGAAGCCACTGTATCTGCGTGGTGGTCGAGTAGGCTGACGCCGCAAATTTCTGCTTAGCAGCATTATTCCCGCCGAAGCTTGCGGCAAATTTGTTGGTCTCCCTTTCGAGGATTCTGTCAAGCATCTCGGCTATTAGGGACCACGTGCGGGAGGACTCTTCCGCGAACCTGCGCAACTCCTTGAATGGGTTTTCAAATCTGGTCGCGAATAGTGCCATTGAATCGAGTACCGGCGCGTATCCCAGGAAGGGGCCCACGGACTGCCAATCTTCGGAGCCGAATGCTTCACGCACCCGTGTAAAGAATGATTCAACGAACTGGTCTAGTTCATTGACGGGCTCACCGGACGGCCCGACCGACTTGAGGTGAACGAAGGATTGGGCTGCGGACTCGGAAAAGTACGCGACCTCCAGTACCTCGGTATCTACATCAAGTTCACTTAGATAGAGGTGCGTGTCGATAATGGTTTCGGGACGGCCGAGAATTACTGCGCAGGCATTGGGGCTTTTGGCGCCAACAATAATCTCGGCCAGATTCTGTAGCGCCGCATTATAATTGGTCGACGTAGACGCGACAATTGCCTCGTCGGCGGCATCTAGAATCAGGCAGGCGTACCCGGACCTTAGTTCGTCGATCACTGCGGCATAGTTGCGTACACCATACGAGGTGGACAATATTCCTGAGAAGAATCCTGAACCCATTGAGAACTTCCCGAGGTCCCAGTATGGATTTCCGGTTATTCTCGCCAAGTTCGTCGCTAGGGTTGTTTTTCCGACGGCTGCGGAGGCCGAGATCAAGATTACCCGGGCGTTAGCGTCCGGTGAGTGAAATCCCTCAGCAAGTTGAAGATCAGGAGCAATAAACTTTGCTCCGGCCTCTTCGGAGGGGATCATGACACCTGGAGGCGCGTCTGGTTCCTCAGTCAATCGATTGCTCCGATTTGGCAAGCGTTCGATCAGTTTCTGAAGTTCCACTAGTCTTGTCCTTCTCTTTCGGATACTTCGGAATTGGACCACCGTCGAACCCACGCCCTGCCGCCTAGTGCTATGGCGAAGGCGGCCATGATCGAAATTGAGAGGGCAGGTATTCCGGGGAGATCGAACGGGAATTCGGCTGACGGCAGAACATTCGACCCCAGGAATGCAAACAGAAGCATGGGGAAAAGTGTGACGGCGCCGAGGTCTGCAATTCGGCGGTCTCTCTCGCGCTCCTGTTTCTCCTTTTGGTCAGTGACCGCAGCCAAATGCTGAGTTGCGCGTTCAAGTATGGCAGTCTGCCAAACCGTCAAGCTCATGAGCGCGGCTTCGACCCTATCGGATGCACTACGCACGATGTTCGCGGTGACTTCGTCGTCAGTCGCTGTCCTTGCGATGGCGTATACATCGATGAGGGCCGCCCTCGAGGTAATCAGCGGATGAAGTTGTAGCAGTAGATCTGTCGTATGTGGCTTTGTCCCCCACTGGAGGGCGTTGTGGTAAGGCACGCGAATCGTTTCATTGAGATTGATGTCGAGATCCTCATAGAACCATCGGCGTATATCACTCTGGAAGGTGTCGAAGCGTTTGTTTCGGGAGCACCTCGCGAGTGATTTCTTTACCGCATCGCATATATCGGTAGATTGATTCGACTTTGTGCTCTGTTGTGAAGAATTTGGGCCAGTGATATGTTGCTCAGTTGTCACGAGTGTGCGGTGATGGCACGATTCGATCGTTGCAATGTGGACGACGAGTGGAGGACTCGCAGCGGCCCTGACTGTCATGAGCTTCGCATGCGAAGCTGGACACGAGTCCTTGCATGGCTCAATGCCGAACTGTGCATCGCCGAAGTCATGGTTCTCCGCGATGGCCAAGATGTGGTCATCACTCGTGGTGTCCACCGGGCTGTTGATAGGCCGAGCAACGCCGCTTCTGATTCGAAACAGCTTGGTCAACAGGTTTGATCCTTCCGGTCCGCATCGGGGTCGCATCATAGTAGACGGCAAGAAGTGATTCGCCTGCATGAAACGCGGTTGGAGTGCGGATTGCATGAGTGGCTTATGTGAGCGTGCTTCTGGCGCTCCGACGCAGGTCTAAGAACACCATTGCGGTTCGAGGTTGGTGGCTTGATCCGCTCGATGGGATGGTGGGCTGCTGTGGAGAGGTGAGGAACGTTGCGTTTTGGAGTTTGGGCGTCACCAGTGGGTGCCGGGGACGAGTCGGGCGAGGCGGCGGCCGGCGCGCACGGCGCGGTTCGGGCGGCGCCGTCCCGACGATCCCGGCGCGCGGGACGGATCAGGTTCTGATTGCGAATTTCCTTGGGCTGCGGGTGAATCGGGGAAGGCTCGGTACATCTGGTGCCGCACCAGTTCAGCGGTGCGCGGTGCGATCAGCTGGCCGTACTCGCCGAGGGTGCCGATCGGCACGTCGATCCGCTTGGGACGCTGCACCAGTGCCCGCACCACCATCGCGGCCGCCGTCTCGGCGCTGATCGCGCGGCCGGGATTCGCCCGCCCGGACGGCGCGATCATCGGGGTCCGCACCAGCGGCATGTGGATGGTGGTGAACGTGATTCCGTCGGACAGGGTCTCGGCGGCGACGGTGTCGGTGAACGCGTCGAGAGCCGCCTTGCTGGCGACGTACGCCGAGTAGCGCGGGACCCGGCTCTGCACCCCGGCGGTGCTGATGTTCACGACGTGCCCGAAACGCCGCTCGCGCATCGTGGGCAGCAGTGCCAGCACGAGCCGGACCGCGGCGAAGTAGTTGACGGCCATGGTGCGTTCGTAGTCGTGGAACCGGTCGGTCGACGCGTACACCCCACGGCGGATGGACCGTCCCGCGTTGTTGACCAGCATGTCCACGTGCCCGTGCTCGGCGAGCACCCGCGTGACGACGGCGTCGACGGCCGCCTCGTCGGTGATGTCGCACGGATAGGTGTGCGCCCGACCGCCCGCGGCCCGGATCTCCCCGGCGACCTCGTCCAGCTCGTCGCCGCGTCGGGCGAGCAGCAGCACGGTGGCGCCGCGTTCGGCCACCGCCAGCGCCGACGCCCGCCCGATCCCGGACGACGCTCCCGTGATCAGGACGATCCGGCCGACCAGCGGCCCCTCGGGATCGGGTCGTCGGTGCCGTGCCGGGTCGAGGTGCTCACGCCAGTATCGCCACAGGACGTCGGCGTAGGTGCCGAACGGCGGCACCGTGATTCCCGCGGGGTCGAGGACGCGGCGGGCTCGGGCGTCGTCGAAGGTGCTCGGCAGGGCGAGGTGTTCGAGGATCACCGCTGGGATGCCGAGCCCGGCGAGCAGGCCGTTGCGGACGGAGGTTGCCGAACCACGCGGAGGGTGCAGTACCGGTGCTGCGATCATCGCGGGCAGGTCGGCGACGGGTCGCGGCGCACCGGCCGCGGAGGCGAGTGCCGCGTACACCTCCCGGATAGGTTGCGGCCGTGGGTTGACGAGGTGCAGGGCCTGTCCGTCGAGTCCGGGTGCGGCCATCAGTTCCACCATCGCGCGGGCGACGTAGTCGACCGGAACGATGTTGGTGGCGCCGAGGTTCGGGACTCCCACCGGCAGTCGCGACGGCAGTGCGCCGAGTCGGGAGATCAGCGGGAAGAGATAGTAGGGGCCGTCGATCTTGTCGATCTCGCCGGTGCGGGAGTCGCCGACGACGGCGGCCGGCCGGTACACCCGCCACCGCAGGCCCTCGCTCTCGCGGACCAGCTTCTCGGCCTCGAACTTGGTGCGGTGGTAGGCGGTGGGGAACGACTGACCGAGGTCGAAGTCGGCTTCGGTGAACGGGCCGCGGTGGTCTCCCGCGACGGCGATCGACGACACGTGGTGCAGGGTGGCGCCGAGGTCGCGGGCGAGTGCGATCACCGCGGCGGTGCCGTCGACGTTCGTTGCGGACTGGTCGTCGCCTGCGGTGAGGTCGTAGACGGCGCCGAGGTGCAGCACGTGGTCGGCTGCGGGCGGCGGGCCGTCGAGACCCAGTGCGGGGAGGGTGAGGTCGCCGAGCAGTGGCGCGATCCGCTCGCCGCCGTGCCACTCCGCGGACAGGCGGGAGAGCCTGTCCCCGGAGGCCGGGCGGACGAGGACGTGGATCGTCGCGTCGGGATGACGGGCCAGCAGCATGGGCAGGACGTGGCGGCCGAGGAATCCGGTTCCGCCGGTCACGATGAACGTGGACATGGCACTCCTGACGAGGACGGCTGCCGCCTAACTTACTTCAAAGTAAGAAAGGTGGGAAGGTCCCGATCAGTGTCCGATTCCGACCTTCTCGTACACCCGCCGCATCCATGCCGGAGCCCACCAGTTCGCCTCGCCCATCAGCTTCACCAGCGACGGGACCAACAGCATCCGGACGACCGTCGCGTCGATGATCAGCGCGATGATCATGCCGACGCCGAGGAATCGCATGATCGACAGTCCGGAGATGGTGAACGCGCCGGTGACGATGATCAGCAGCGCTGCCGCGGCGGTGACGATCCGTCCGGTGCGAGCCGTGCCGATCCGGACGGCCTCCTCGGTGTCCGCGCCGGACTGCCGGGCCTCCACCATCCTCGACATGAGGAACACCTCGTAGTCGGTGGACAGGCCGAAGACGACGGCAAGGATCAACACCACGAACGTCGGTTCGAGCGGATTCGGTGTCACGCCCAGCAGGCTTGCCCCGTGGCCTTCCTGGAAGATCCAGGTGAGGATGCCGAACGTCGCCGCGAGACTCAGGCCCGCCATCGCCACCGCCTTGATCGGCAACACCACCGAACCGAAGGCGAGGAACAGCAGGATCAGCGTCGAGACCACCATGATCGTGATCATCAGCGGCAGGTGGCTCACGATCGAGGCGTTGGTGTCCTGGGTGAGCGCGGCACCGCCGCCGACCATGACGTCGGTGCCGTCGGGCGGGTCGAGGGCCCGGATGTCGCGGACGAGTTCCCCTCCGGGCACGTCGTTGTTGAACGTCGCGGTGAGCACCGACACGTCGTCGGTGGTCGCGACGAGGCGCACCTGGTCGATGCCGTCGACGGCCCGCAGGTCCTGGCTGAACTCGGACAGCTGAGCGGTCGTCGGCGGCTGACCGTCGGAACCGCGGAGCAGGATGCCTGCGGCGTCGCCTGCGCTGGCGAACTCGGTGTACATCGTCTCGGTGGCGGCCCGTGACGGATCGTCGGCGGGCAGCGCGGTGTAGGTGATCTCGCCGAGCGTGACGCGCAGCAGCGGCGACGCCAACACCAGCAGGCCCGCGACGATCGTCACCGAGAACACCACCGGACGACGCATCACCTTGGTGACCACGCCGCTCCAGAACCGCTCCGCGCGGGCGTCACCGCGTTCGACGGCGCCCTTCCGCCAGGCGAGCGAGTTGATCCGGTGCCCGAGGATCGCGAGCAGCGCCGGGATCGCGGTGAGCGACAGGATCGCGGCGCTGGTGACCGACGCGATCGCACCGAAGCCGAGCGACCTGATCACCGGCTGCGGGAAGACCAGCATGCCCGCGAAGGCGCACACCAGCAGCAGACCGGAGAACATCACCGTGCGGCCCGCGGTGAGCACGGTGCGCCGGACGGCCTCGGCGGTGTCGCTGCCGCGGCCCAGTTCCTCCCGGAACCGGCTGACGATGAACAGCCCGTAGTCGATGGCGAGGCCGAGGCCGAGGAGGGAGGCGACGTTCAGGGCGAACGAGGAGATCTCGGTGATCTCGGTGAGCAGTCGCAGGGTGCCGAGCGCGCTGAACACCGTGAGCATGCCGACGAACACCGGCACCGCGGCGGCGGTGACGGTTCCGAAGATCACCACGAGCAGCAGCAGCGTGATCGGAATGGCGATCGCCTCGGCCTTGAGCAGGTCCTGCTGCAGGTGCTGGTTGAACGAGTGACCGACGAGCGTCCCGCCGGCGAACTCCGATTCGACGCCGGGGACCGTGAGATCCTCCGTCATCGCGTCGATGTCGGCGAGGTCGACGTCGGAGTCCCAGTCGACGACCACCGTCGCGATCGCTTTGGTGCCGTCGAGCGAGAGCATCGGTTCCGCGGCCGACCCGCTCACCGACCAGTAGGAGACGACCGAGTCGGTCGGCCACTCCTGCTGGAACGCGGACAGGCGCTCCTGCACCTCGGGTCCGATGTCGTCGACGGTGCGGCCGTCCGGTGCGGTGTAGATGGCCACGATGTCCGGGGACTGCTGCCCCAGCTTCTCGTTGATCAGCGTGGTGACGCGGGCGGATTCGCTGTCCGGGTCGAAGTAGCCCTCCTGGCTCATCTTCCCGAACACGCCGAGGCCCCACAGCCCGGACAGCACGACGGCGGCAACGGCGACTGCCAGTACCCACCATTTCCGCGAAACGACGAAGGCGGCCCAGCGCGTCATTGAATCTGCATCCTCGAAGTGGTGGGTGTTCGGGTCACGAGCGCCCCGACTCTACCGACGCCTTCCTGAGGCGAAGCTGAGGCCGTCACCGGTGGCGGAGCGCCCCCGATCGGGGGACAGTGGACGGGTGAACGTCCCCGGCACGATGACGGGTTGGCGGGTGCGCGAGCCCGGACCGATCCGGGCCCGGCCGCTCGCGCAGTTCACCATGCCGGTTCCCGAACCGGGTCCCGACGAGTTGCTGGTGCGGGTCCGGGTCTGCGGGGTGTGCCGGACGGATCTGCACGTCGCCGAGGGGGATCTTCCGGTGCACCGGCCGTCGGTGGTGCCCGGGCACGAGGTGGTGGGTGAGGTCGTCGCGTGGGGTGATCGCGTCGGGGGAGATTTCGGGCTCGGCGACCGGGTCGGGATCGGCTGGTTGCGTGGGACCTGCGGCCGCTGTCGCTACTGCCTGCGCGGCGACGAGAACCTGTGCCCCGAGTCGCGGTACACCGGCTGGGACGAGGACGGTGGGTACACCGAGTACGCGGTGGTGCCCGCCGCGTTCGCGCACCGACTGCCCGACGGCTACCTAGACGAGGAGCTCGCGCCGCTGCTGTGCGCCGGGATCATCGGCTACCGCGCGTTGCAGCGCGCCGAGCTGCCCGAGGGCGGTCGCCTCGGCATCTACGGATTCGGCGGCAGCGCGCATCTCGCCGCCCAGGTGGCACTCGCCCGCGGTGCCGAGGTGCACGTGATGACGCGTGGGGAGCGGGCCCGGAAACTCGCCCTCGAGCTGGGGGTGGCATCCGTGCAGGGGGCGACCGACTCGCCTCCGGTGGCACTGGATTCCGCGATCCTGTTCGCGCCCGTGGGAACCCTGGTTCCACCCGCGATGGGGGCACTGGACCGGGGCGGAACCCTCGCCGTCGCGGGCATCCACCTCACCGACATCCCCAGGCTCGGGTACCAGGCGCACCTCTTCGAGGAACGGACGCTGCGCTCGGTCACCGCCAACACACGCCAGGACGCCCGCGAGTTCCTGGAGTTCGCCGGGAAGCACAGGCTGCTCGTCACGGCGAACGCCTACACGCTCGACGAGGCCGACCGCGCCCTCACCGATCTGAAGGAGGGGCGGGTCGTCGGGGCCGCGGTCCTCATCGCGGGCTGAACGACCCGCCCCGGTTCACGCGTCGGGGTCGGGGATCTCGTGCGGCCGGTAGTCGGGGAGCCGGGATGCGGGGAGGATCGCCGTCGCGCTGACCGCCGCGAGGATCAGCAGGCCGAGCTTGAGGGTGCGAAGGCGGGCGTCCTCGTTCACCGTGACCGCGGCGTCGACCTGTTCCGGCGTCGCATCGGTGTTCGCCTCGAGCACCTCGCGGAGTTGGTCGTTGCTGACGAAATTGACCTGGTCGAGGTCGACCTGCGCGACGAGGTTCTCCGGCAGGTCGACGTTCGACACGACGGCCTGACCGACGCTGAAGCTCAGAATCGTCACGAGCAGTGCGCCTGCCACGGCCGTCCCGACCGCGGAGGCCAGGTTCTGCGTCGTTCCCCGCACGGATCCGACGTCACCGGCGAGTTCTCTCGGTGAGGCCGTGACGAGGACGTTGAACACGAGGGTGACCAGGGCGCCCTGGCCGACGCCGAAGACGATGAGGCCGGCGATGGTCGGCACCGTCTCCCAGTTGTTGGTTACGACGAACGCGAGCCAGGCCAGTGCGACGGTGGTGAGGGTGAACGAGAACACGCCGATGGTGCGGGGGCTGTACGTCTTGTAGAAGCGGACCACGAGGGTGGCGGTGACGAAGACCGTCAGGTTGAACGGGATCATCGCGAGAGAGGTGTCGAACGGTGTCCGGCCCTGGACGATCTGGATGTACAGCGGGACGGTGAAATTCAGTGCCGCCTCGAGCGCGACGACGATGAACATCGCGTAGACGGCGGCGCGCTCGCGGGAGCTGCCGAGGACTGACAGGTCGACGAGTGGTGCCTTTCCCTCCCGCATCCGTTTGCGCGTCCACAGGAAGAACGCCTGCCCCAGGATCACGCCGAGCAGGATCATCAGCGGTGCGGGCGACATGCCGAGCACGTCGAACGGGGCGTCCTTCGACGCGAAGAACACACCCCACGAGTTGAGGTTGTTGAAGCCCAGCGTGAGCAGGACGACGGCCGCGCCGACGAGGACGGCGGCGACGAGGTCGATCTCGATGCCGGCGTGGCCACGGTCGGACCGCAGCGTGAAACTGAGCGCGAAGACGAGAACCGCGAGGGCCAGCACGATGCCGAACACCGGACGCCACCCGACGAGGGTGCCGAGCGCGCCGCCGAGGAAGAAGGCGCTCATTCCGGAGATCGCGCGTGCCGAGCCGAGTGAGCCGATCGCGGTGGCCTGCTGTGAGCCGCGGTAGTTCTCGGCGATCAGTGCGACGAGTGAGGGCACGATGATCGCGGCGGATGCGCCTGCCACGGCCTGACCGGCGATCGCCCACCCCACCGACGGGGACAGGATCATCATCAGGGCCGAACACCCGAAGGTCGCGACGACGACCCGGAAGACGAGGACCCAGCCGACTCGCTGCCCGAGCTTGGAGCCGACCATCACCAGGGCCGCGACAGCGAGGCCGTAGACGACGATCGTCGTGCTGGCGGTGGTGGGCGCGACACCGAAGTCCTCGACCATGCCTCCGAGCGACACCGGAAGCGCGGCGACGTTGAACGACATCAGGATCTGCGCGAAGAACAAGCCCACCATCGGTAGCCACGAGCGCCGCTCGGCGTCGACCGAGGTGTCGTCGATATCGGTTGTCATCGAGTTCCTTCCAGGTCCGTCGGATGGGCTGCCGACGCGAACACGTTGAGCCCGAGCGTGCGCGAGAGGTATGCGGTGGCGTGCTGGCCGCGAACGCTGTTGCCCGCGGAATCGAGGCGAGGGGAGAAGGTGCCGATGGCACCCTTGCCGGGCGCGACGGCGACGATGCCGCCGGACACACCGGATTTCGCGGGTAGCCCGATCTCGAACAACCATTCGCCGGACCGTTCGTACATTCCGGTCGCAGCGAGTACGGAGAGCGTGTCGCGGCACACCTGCGGCGAGACGACGCGTTCGCCGGTGACGGGATTGACGCCGCCGTCGGCCAGTGTGGCTCCCATGACGGCGATGTCGCGGGCGGTGACGTTCAGCGAGCACTGCCTGGTGTAGGTGTCGACGACGTCGAGCGGATCGAGGTCGATACGGCCGTAGCTCTCGAGTAGTCGCGCGATGGCCTTGTTGCGCTGGTTGGTCAGCATCTCGGAGTGGTAGACCTCGCCGTCGAGCTCGAGCTGTCGGCCCGCGAAGCGGGACAGCCCGGCCCGGATCCGTTCCCATTGCTCGGCAGGCGTCGCGCCGGGTACGAGCGCGGTGGTGGCGAGCGCGCCCGCGTTCACCATCGGGTTCATCGGGTGCCCGTCGTTCAGTTCGATCGCGATGACCGAATTGAACGACAGCCCGGTGTTGTTCACGCCGACGCGTTCACGCACCACGTCGTGGCCCAGCGCATCGCTCACGAGCGCGTACACGAAGGCCTTCGAGATCGACTGGATCGAGAACGCCGTGTCCGCGGCACCGACGGCATGCACGGAGCCCGACACTTCCGCCACCGAGATCCCGAACAGGTCCGGGTCGGCGGCGGCCAACGCGGGGATGTAGTCGGCGACGGCGCCCTCGGTGCGAGGCAGGTACCGCTCGTGCGCGTCGACGACATGAGCCTCGACCTGCTCCCACCCCGGCAGTGACCCCGTGGCGACTGCCTGTTCGACTTCGTCGACGTCGGTCTGCATCCGGCCCTCCTCGTCCGCGATCGTCTCGACCGTAGCGGCGAAGCCGGTTGTTGCGTGGGTAACACGGCTGTGTCGTTCCGACTGCACGCGACGTGAAAGCGGTTGATCGGGATTCCGGATGGATTCCGATCAACCGCTTCGTGTCGAGTGCCTGCCGGCGGCGCTGTTCCAGCGTGGGGTCAGGCGAACTTGCGTCGGTAGATCGCCGTCGCGGCCAGGTACGAGACGATCAGGATGCCTGCGCACCAGGCGAGGGCGACCCAGATGTCCGAGCCCGCAGGGTGTCCCGCGAGGAGGTCGCGGATCGCGTTCACGATCGAGGTCACGGGCTGGTTGTCGGCGAACGCCCGTACCGGCCCGGGCATCGACTCGGTGGGAACGAACGCGGAGCTGACGAACGGCAGGAAGATGAGCGGGTAGGCGAACGCCCCCGCGCCGTCCACCGAGCTCGCCGAGAGGCCGGCGATCACGGCCAGCCAGGTCAACGCCAGCGTGAACAGGATCAGAATGCCAGCCACGGCAAGCCATTCGAGGACGTTCGCTCCCGAACGGAAACCCATGAGCAGGGCGACACCGACGACGATCACGAGGGCGCTCACGTTGGCGACCAACGAGGTCAGTACGTGTGACCACAGCACCGACGGGCGGGCGATCGGCATCGACTGGAATCGCTCGACGATGCCGCCCTGCAGATCGTTGAACAAGCGCACCGAGGTGTACGCGACACCCGAGGCGATCGTGATGAGCAGGATGCCGGGCAGCAGGTAGGTCGCGTACGCGCCGGTGCTCGTGCCGGTGCCGGTGCCGGTGTCGATGGCCCCGGCGAACACGAACACGAACAACAGCATGATTGCCACGGGCGTGACGGCCGTCGTGATGATCGTGTCCGGACTGCGGGTGATGTGGCGCAGGGAGCGCCCTGTGAGTGCCGTGGTGTCGGCGAGAACGTGGGTGGTCATGACTGGTCCCTGCTTCCTGTTCCGGCGCTGACGATGCTGAGGAAGACCTCTTCGAGGGTCGGTTGCTTCTCGACGTACTCCACCGTTGCCGGTGGCAGCAGTCGCTTGAGTTCGGCGAGTGTGCCGTCGACGATGATCCGACCCTCGTGGAGGATCGCGATCCTGTCGGCGAGCTGCTCGGCCTCCTCCAGATATTGCGTGGTCAGCAGCACCGTGGTGCCGCTCGCCGCGAGTTCCCGCACGGCCTGCCACACCTCGTTGCGGGCCTGGGGGTCGAGCCCCGTCGTCGGTTCGTCGAGGAAGACGACCGGTGGGTCGCCGATGAGACTCATGGCGATGTCGAGTCGCCGACGCATACCACCCGAATACGTCGACACCTTCCGGTCCCCGGCGTCGGTGAGCGAGAACCGCGCGAGCAACCCGTCCGCGACCGCCTTCGGATCGGCGAGGTGCCGGAGCCTGGCGATCAGCGTGAGATTCTCCCGGCCGCTGAGTATCTCGTCGACTGCCGCGAACTGCCCTGTCAGGCTGATGGATTCGCGTACCTCCGCAGCCTGGGTGGCGACGTCGTATCCGTTGACGGTGGCGGTGCCTGCATCGCTGCGGAGCAGGGTGGCCAGGATCTTCACCAGGGTGGTCTTGCCCGCGCCGTTGGAGCCGAGCAGGGCGAAGATGCTGCCCCGCTCGATCTCCAGGTCGACGCCGCGTAGCACGTGGAGCTGCTCGTACGACTTCTCGAGGCCCTGGACTCGGATGGCTGCCGTGGTCATTGCCGCTCCTCTCGTTCTGCATCCTCGATCGCCTGCACGAGGCGGGCGCGTTCCTTGTCGATCCACTTCTTGCCGCTGTACGACTGCACGAAGGTCTCCGCGAACTCGACCGGGTCGTCACCGACGATCCCGCGAACCGGAGTGCCGTCTGTGGCGGCGCGTTCCCAGAGGTCGGCGAAGTCGCCGAACATCGTCAGCAGCGTGTCGCCGTCGGTGATGCCCCCGTAGTACGTGAAGTACCGCTGCAACGCCTTCGCGGCGGCGGCGTACGGCTCAGGGAGCGCGTCGATCCGGGCCGCGTACTGCCTGAACTGCTTCTTCTGCTCCAGCGAGCCGGTGATGGTCTCGATCCACTTGGCAGCCATGGTCACTTCTCTCCTTCGTGGAGCTGTTCGATACGTTCCGCGAGGAAGCTCCAGTTCCTCCAGAACTCGTCCAGTTGGTCTCGTCCCCGCGCGTTGAGGGTGTACACCTTGCGCGGCGGTCCCTTCTCGGATGGAACCTTCTCCACGTCGACGAGGTCACGCTGCTCGACTCGGACGAGCAGGGCGTAGACGGTGCCCTCTGCAATGTCCGCGAAGCCCTGCTCGCGCAGTCGCGTGGTGATCTCGTATCCGTAGGCGGGTCGCACCGACAGGATCGCCAGCACGATGCCCTCGAGGACGCCCTTGAGCATCTCGGTCGCCTGCTTGCCCATCGCACCTCTCCCACTACTTGGTGTTGCTGAGTACCGGTACAAAGTAACACTGAGTACCGGTACCTAGCAACAGTTGGTAGTGGGCAATTTCGGTGTCGCCACGGTCGGTGTCGGGTCGCCGATGCATGTCCGGTGTGAGAGCTTGATGACGGCGCACTTCTGTCCGATTCGGGAGAACTGGTCGCGACCGCGTTCGGATTCTCCTTCGAGCAATGGAGGCGAAAATCGATGTGCACGCGAGTGATCTGGCCGGATGCGGCGGGTGCGGTGCTGGTCGGGCGCAACATGGACTACCACCGCGACACGCGGACGAACCTGTGGTTGCTGCCCCGTGGGATCGCGCGTACCGACGGAGTCGGTGGGGCGCTGCACTGGTCCGCCGAGTACGGCAGTGTCGTGGCAGGCGCGTTCGACATGATGACCGTCGACGGAATGAACGAAGCCGGTCTGGCGGGCCACATCCTGTGGCTCGCGGAATCGGACTACGGCACGCGTGACGAGTCCCGGCCGGCGTTGAGTATGGCGATCTGGCTGCAGTACTTCCTGGACAACCACGCCACGGTGGCGGATGCGGTCGCGTGGATCGCGGAGACGGGAGTGCAGGTCGTACCCCTCGGTGACCCGGAGACGGGCGAGGTGCCCACCGTGCATCTCGCACTCGACGATGCCGGTGGTGACTCGGCGATCATCGAGTACATCGGCGGTGAGGCCACCGTCTGGCACAGTCGCGACCACCGCGTGATGACCAATTCGCCCACCTATGACCAGCAGATCGAACTGCTCAAGGAGATAGAGGGATTCGGCGGGACCGCTCCGCTGCCGGGATCGACCGGGGCGGTCGACCGGTTCGCCCGTGCCGCGTACTACGTGGGTAGATTGCCCGAGCCGAAGGGCGAAGTCGAGGCGGTCGCCGGGATGTTCAGCGTCATGCGCAATGTCGCGCAGCCGTTCCGCATTCCCGATCCCGACAAGCCGAACGCGTCGCAGACGATCTGGCAGACGGTCGCCGACCTCACCAACAAGCGCTACGTCTTCGACTCGACGACCCGTCCCAACATCGTGTGGGTGGATCTCGACAAGCTGGACTTCGCCGAGGGTGCGCCGGCCGGCAAGCTCGACCTGATGGGTGACGTCGCGCTCGAGGGTGGACTGGCGGGCAACGTCTCCGGCCGCTTCGAGGAGACCGCCCCGCTGCGCTTCCTCGAACTGCGGTCCTGACGGGGGTGGCCGGCGCGACCGGGGCGAGTTGACGAAGGGTCTGCCCGCGGTCCAGTATGGGAACGTATGTTCGAAGCGTCTTCCCCGCTTCGCCGAGTCCGGAGGTTCCGGCGAGCGACGGGAGGAGCCTGCGCATGGGCTGGAACAACGGTCCGCCGACGTGGTCGGAGATGGAGCGGGTGCTCTCGGGCAGGTCGGGGCGCAATCCGCCGGAGGCGATGTACCCGGGCGACGGAAGCGACAGCCCGGCCTGGTCCCGTAAACGCAGTCCGTACCGGGCCGGGGAACGGAGGTCCGGCGAGGCGCCGACGGTGCCGTACGCGGAACTGCACACCCATTCGTCGTTCAGTTTCCTCGACGGCGCCAGCGGCCCGGAGGAACTGGTCGAGGAGGCGGTTCGGCTCGGTCTCGAGGCGATCGCCCTGACCGACCACGACGGGCTGTACGGGGTGGTGCGCTTCGCGGAGGCAGCCAAGGAACTGCGCATGCGCACCGTCTTCGGCGCCGAACTGTCGCTTCCGGCCGGGGGTGCCGAGGTCGCCCCGCCGCGCACCGGAACACCCGATCCGGGCGGGACCCACCTGCTGGTGCTGGCCCGGGGGCAGGAGGGGTACCGGCGGCTGTCCCGGCAGATCGCCGCCGCACACCTGGCGGGCGGGGAGAAGGGGAAGCCGACCTACGACATCGATTCTCTCGCCGAGGCCGCCGGTGGGCACTGGCAGATCCTCACCGGGTGCCGCAAGGGGCACGTACGTGCTGCGCTCGACTCGGACGGTGCATCGGCCGGCGAGGTCGAATTGCGGCGACTGATCGAGAGATTCGGCGCGGACCGGATCGCCGTCGAACTCACCGCGCACGGCGTCGCCGAGGACGAGGAACGCAACGCGGCGCTCGCCGACATCGCCCACCGCTGCGGGGTTCCGGTGGTCGCCACCACCGCCGCGCACTTCGCAGGCCCCGACCGGCGCCGGCTCGCGATGGCGATGGCCGCCGTCCGGGCGCGGCAGTCGCTGGACGAGGCCGCCGGCTGGCTCGCGCCGACCGGTGGCGCGCACCTGCGCTCCGGTGCCGAGATGGCCCGGCTGTTCGCCGCGCATCCGTCCGCGGTACCCGCCGCCGTCGACCTCGGCCGGGACTGCGCCTTCGACCTCGCTCTCATCGCGCCGAAGCTGCCGCCCTTCGACGTCCCCGACGGGCACACCGAGGACAGCTGGTTGCGGGAGCTGACCATGGAGGGAGCACTCCGCCGGTACGGCACCCCCGGTGAGCGACCTGATGCCTACCGGCAGATCGAGCACGAGCTGGCCATCGTCGCCCAACTGGGATTCCCCGGCTACTTCCTGGTCGTCCACGACATCGTGTGGTTCTGCAAACGCAGCGACATCCTGTGCCAGGGCAGGGGATCGGCGGCGAACTCCGCGATCTGTTACGCCATCGGCATCACCAATGTCGACCCGGTCGGCAACAAGCTGCTCTTCGAACGGTTCCTGTCCCCGGAGCGGGACGGCCCGCCGGACATCGACGTCGACATCGAGTCCGACCGTCGCGAGGAGGCGATCCAGTACGTCTACAACCGGTACGGCCGCGAGTACGCCGCGCAGGTCGCGAACGTCATCACCTACCGCGGCAAGATGGCGGTCCGCGACATGGCCCGTGCCCTCGGCTACTCGCAGGGGCAGCAGGACGCGTGGAGCAAACAGGTCAGCCGCTGGTCCGGCGTGAAACACGAGACCGGGACCGACATTCCGCCCGCGGTGCTGGACCTGGCCGGGCAGATCGAGGGCTTCCCCCGGCATCTCGGCATCCACTCCGGCGGCATGGTGATCTGCGACCGACCCATCGCGGACGTGTGCCCGGTCGAGTGGGCGCGGATGGAGAACCGCAGCGTCCTGCAGTGGGACAAGGACGACTGCGCCGCCGTCGGACTGGTCAAGTTCGACCTGCTCGGCCTCGGGATGCTGTCCGCGCTGCACTACATGATCGACCTCGTCGCCGAGCACAAGGATCTCGAGGTGGATCTCGCGAAGCTGGACCTGTCCGAACCCGCGGTGTACGAGATGCTCTGCCGCGCAGACTCCGTCGGCGTGTTCCAGGTGGAGTCGCGCGCGCAGATGGCGACGTTGCCGCGGTTGAGGCCGCGCACCTTCTACGACCTGGTGGTGGAGGTGGCGCTCATCCGTCCCGGCCCGATCCAGGGCGGGTCCGTGCACCCGTACATCCGGCGGCGCAACGGCCGTGAGGCGGTCACCTACGACCATCCGAGCCTGCAGAACTCGCTCGAACGCACCCTCGGTGTGCCGCTGTTCCAGGAACAGCTGATGCAGATGGCGGTCGACGTCGCCGGCTTCACCGCCGCCGAGGCCGACCAGTTGCGCCGCGCGATGGGGTCGAAGCGGTCCCCGGAACGGATGGAGCGGCTGCGCGACAGGCTCTACGACGGGATGCGGGAACTGCACGGCATCACCGGCGCGGTGGCCGACCGGATCTACGAGAAGCTGTACGCGTTCGCGAACTTCGGCTTCCCCGAGAGTCATTCGCAGTCGTTCGCCTCGCTGGTGTTCTACTCGTCATGGTTCAAGCTGCACCACCCGGCCGCGTTCTGCGCAGGCTTGTTGCGCGCCCAGCCGATGGGCTTCTACTCGCCGCAGTCCCTCGTTGCCGATGCCCGCAGGCACGGTGTCGTCGTGCACGGACCCGACGTGAACCTCTCGCTCTCGTACGCCGGACTCGAACTCGGCGGTACCGAGGTGCGGCTCGGACTCGGCGAGGTGCGGCACATCGGGTCCGCGCTGGCGGAGAAGATCGTCGCCGCGCGCGAGGAGGGTGGACCGTTCACCTCGCTGCTCGACCTCACCGGCCGGGTGGAACTGTCCACCGCGCAGGCGGAGTCGCTGGCCACCGCGGGGGCGCTGTCCGGGTTCGCCGGCACCCGCAGGCAGGCACTGTGGGCGGCGGGTGCGGCGGCGGGGGAGCGGCCAGACCGGCTGCCCGGCACCGGCGCGTCGGTGGCCGCGCCCACCCTGCCGGGGATGAGCGATGTCGAGCTGGCGGCGGCGGACGTGTGGGCCACCGGCGTCTCCCCGGACTCGTACCCGACCGAGTTCCTGCGGCCCCAGCTGGACGCGCTCGGGGTTGTCCCGGCCTCGCGGCTGCTGTCGATACCGGACGGGGACCGGGTGCTGGTCGGCGGCGCCGTCACCCATCGCCAGCGTCCCGCGACGGCGGGGGGCGTCACCTTCGTCAACCTCGAGGACGAGACCGGGATGGTCAACGTTGTCTGCTCGGTGGGGTTGTGGGCCCGGTACCGCACCCTCGCGCAGACCGCACCCGCCCTGCTGGTGCGCGGCCGGGTGCAGAACGCGGAGGGCGCGGTGACGGTCGTCGCGGACCGGCTGCAACGCATGGATCTGCGGATGGTGGGGAAGTCGCGCGACTTCCGGTGACCTGCACCACCGCGGGGAACGGCCCGAACGTCCTCGCCGTTACCATACCCCAGGGGGTATATTGCCAAACGAACGAAGGGAGTGGGCGATGAAGGTCGTCATCGTGGGTGGGGTCGCGGGCGGTATGTCCGCCGCGACCAGGCTGCGCCGGCTGAACGAGGATGCGCAGATCGTGGTGTTCGAGCGGGGCGCACACGTCTCGTTCGCCAACTGCGGCCTGCCGTACTACGCGGGCGGGGTGATCGACGACCGTGACGCGCTGCTGTTGCAGACACCGGCGTCGCTCGCCGCACGGTTCGCGCTCGACGTGCGGGTGCGCACCGAGGTGACCTCGATCGACCCGGCCGCCCGCACCGTCACCGTCCGCGACCTGACGACCGGCGCCGAGACGGTCGAGACCTACGACGAACTGATCCTCAGCCCCGGCGCGAGCCCGATCGTCCCCGACCTGCCCGGAGTCGAACGGGCGCTGGTGCTGCGCGACGTCGAGGACGTCGACCGCCTCGTCGCAGCGCTCGACGCGCAGGCCGCGACGAAGGATGCGGCCCATGTCCCCGCCCGCACCGCCGTCATCGTCGGTGCCGGCTTCATCGGGATCGAGCTGGCGGAGAACCTGCGGCGCCGCGGACTCGACGTCACCGTCGTCGAACTCGCCGACCAGGTGCTCGGCCCGCTCGATCCGGAGATGGCCGCGCCCGTCGCGGACGAGCTGCGCGCCAACGGAGTTCGTCTCGAACTCGGTAACGAGGTGACCGCGATCGGCGCCGACGACGTCACCCTCGGCGACGGTGGAACCGTGCCCGCGGACGTCGTGGTCATGGCGATCGGTGTTCGCCCCGAAGCGGCGCTCGCGGTCGCCGCGGGCATCGCGACGGGAACGCGCGGCGGCATCGCCGTCGACGAGTCGATGCGCACCTCCGCCGACCACGTCTACGCGGTCGGTGATGCAGTGGAGAAGATCGACGCCGTCTCCGGCCGGTCCGGGCTCGTCCCGCTCGCCAACCCCGCCAACCGGCAGGGCCGCCTCGTGGCCGACGTGATCTCCGGGTTGTCCGTGCGTCCGCGCCCCGTCGTCGGCACCGCGATCGTCGGTGCGTTCAGCCTGATGGCGGCGGCGGTCGGCTGGAACGAGAAGCGACTGCGCGCCGACGGGCGGCCGTACCGCGCGATCCATACCCACCCGCAGTCGCACGCCGGGTACTACCCGGGTGCGCAGGGCATGTCGCTGAAGTTGCTGGTCGATCCGGAGACGGACGCGATCCTCGGTGCTCAGGGCGTCGGTGGTGAAGGCGTCGACAAGCGCATCGACGTGATCGCCACGGCGATGGTCGGCGGCATCACCGCATCCGAACTCGCCGACCTGGAGCTCGCGTACGCGCCGCAGTTCGGTTCGGCGAAGGACCCGGTGAACATGCTCGGCTACGTCGCCGACAACCTGCGCGTCGGCACCGCCGCCACCATCCAGTGGCACGAGCTGTCTGCTGCGCTCGATGCGGGAGCGACCCTCGTCGACGTCCGCACACCTGCGGAGTTCGCGGCCGGATCGATTCCGGGCGCCGTCAACGTCGAGCTGGACGCACTGCGCTCCCGCGCGGGTGAACTGCCCGAGGGGGAGCTGATCGTGCACTGCCACGTCGGCCAGCGCGGCCACACCGCCGCCCGCATCCTGCGACAGCTCGGGCGTGAGGTCCGCAACCTGGACGGCGGTTACCGCACCTGGGCCGCCGGCGCCGCCCGCACCGACGCGCTCGTCTGACCTTCACGAGAACCCCCGGTTCGCCGGGGGTTTTCTCGGCCCGTTCATATACCCCCACCCGTATTGATAAGGATGTTCGATGCCATGACCACCGACACGCACGCGCCCCCGACCGAGCAGGCGCCCGGACCGATGGCCCGTCTCGGCGCCGCGATGGCCGACCGCTTCGGCCTCGTCGTCGTCGCCTGGATCGCCGTCGTCGTCGCACTCGGCGCCGCCGCTCCCAGCGTCTTCACCTCGCTCGCCGGTGCGGGTTGGCAGGCCGACGGTTCCGAGTCCGTCCAGGTCCGCGAACTCGCGGCCGAGCACTTCGGTGGCACCGGGTCCGACGCGCTGCAGGTCGTCGTGCACTCCGAGACGCACACCGTCGACGACCCCGAGATGGTCGCGGCCATCGCAGGCGTCACCGACGTCCTCGCCGCCGACCCGCGCATCGCCGGGGTGGTGGCGCCACAGCAGGGGATGACGATCAGCCCCGACGGACACACTGCGATCGTGATCGGTGGAGCCGCCGCCGATCCCAACGAAATGGTCACCGCCGCGGGGGATCTCGCCGATCCTCTCGCGGCCGTCGCAGCGGGCACATCACCCGAGGCGGCTTCGCCCGAGGGCATCGGAGTGGAGATCCATCCGACCGGCGCATCGGCACTGTGGAGCGACTTCAACGCCGCCAACCACGACGCGATGATCAAGGCCGAGATGGTGTCGTGGCCGGTCACCCTCGCGATCATGGTGCTCGCGTTCGGCTCGCTGGTCGCCGCCGGGCTGCCGCTGCTGCTCACCATGGCCGGGCTCGTCGCATCGGCAGGTGCACTCGTGCTGCTGGGCGAACTCACCCCGATCTCGGTGTGGGCCATGAACTTCGCGATGATGTTCGCCCTCGCGCTCGGCATCGACTACGCGCTCTTCCTGGTGGTCCGCTTCCGGGACGCGCTGCGCAAGGGGGTGAGCGCCCGCGTGGCTGTCGTCGAGACGATGGACACCGCGGGCAAGGCCGTGCTGCTGTCGGGCCTGACGGTCCTCGTCAGCCTGTCCGCGGTCCTGCTGGTGCCCGCCCCCGCGGTCCGCACCATGGCCGTCGGAATCATGTTGGCGGTGCTGTTCGTCCTCGCGGCGACGCTCACCCTGCTGCCCGCTGTGCTCGGCAAGCTGGGCCCGAAGGTGAATGCGGGATCGCTGCCGTACGCGAAGCGTCAGCAGCACCGCTCGCCGTGGTTCGGTCGCTGGGGAGCCGTCGTGCACCGACGTCCGTGGCCGTTGGCGATCGGCGCGCTCGGAGTGCTCGTGCTGCTGTCGATCCCGGTGTTCGGGCTCAAGGTCGCGATGCCGTCGATCCATGTCGTCCCCGAGGACGCCGCGGTCCGGCAGGGCTACGAGATCGTGCAGGAGCAGATGGGCGACGGTGTGCCCGGCACCCTGCAGATCGTCGCGGACGCGCAGGACGCGGAGGGCGTGACCCGGATCGCGGCCGCGACCGAGGGGGTGGCGCAGGTGAGCCCGGCGATCCCCGCCACCAGCGGAGGCCGGGACGGCGAGGGGCCGGTTCTCGTGCAGGCCGTACCGGACGTCGACCCGTCGGACCCCGCGCTGGCCGACGTCGTGGACCGACTGCGCGCGGACCTGCCCGAGTCCGCGATCGTCGGCGGTGCACCTGCGGAGAACCTCGATCTGCAGCGGGCACTGAACGACTACCTGCCGATCGTGATGGCGGTGATCCTCGTGCTCGGGTTCCTGCTGCTGCTCGTCGCGCTGCGGGCCCCGCTGGTGGCGCTGATGGGCACCGTCGTCAGCCTGCTGTCCACGGGCGCCGCGTTCGGGGTGGCGAAGCTGATCTTCCAGGACGGCCACGGCGCCGGCCTGCTCGGCTTCGAACCGCAGGGCTTCCTCGACGGCTGGGGTCCGGTGTTCTTCTTCGCGATGATCTTCGCGATCGCGATGGACTACACGGTGTTCCTGCTCGCGACGGTCAAGGAGCACTACGAGCGCACCGGTGACGCCACGGCCGCCCAGCGCGAGGGCATGGCGCACTCGGGTCGGATCATCTTCGCCGCCGCCGCAGTGATGGTCGGTGTGTTCTTCAGCTTCGCGCTGGCGGAACCGCTGCCGCCGAAGGAGATGGGCATCATCCTCGGCGTCGCGGTCCTGCTCGACGCGGTGCTCGTGCGGCTGGTCCTGCTGCCCGCGCTGCTACGGCTCACCGGCCGGGCGGCATGGTGGTCGCCGTCGTGGCTGCGCCGGATGCTGCCGGAGATCAGCTTCTCGCACGGCTGAGCAGTCAGTGCTCAGGGTCGGGCTCGACGTCGGCTTCGGCGTCGGCGCCCGATCCGGAGCCGGTGTCGTCGTCGAGTGCGCCGACCGCGATGCCGTACGGAAGGAAACGAACCCGTCGCTGCGGATCGGTGTTGGTCTTGTTCGCACGCAGGGCGTCGAGTTCGGTGGCGTGTACCTGCTCGACCGTCGCGGTCCCGTCCTCG
This sequence comes from Rhodococcus gannanensis, assembly GCF_042681175.1. Lineage (NCBI taxonomy): Bacteria > Bacillati > Actinomycetota > Actinomycetes > Mycobacteriales > Nocardiaceae > Rhodococcus > Rhodococcus gannanensis. Next base: position 86,360 of record NZ_JBHUFB010000010.1, on the reverse strand, counting down.
GCGACCAGGACGATCGCCCAGACGCCGTCGCCGGTGTCACCGGTGGTCGCCTTGCGGCGGGGGTAGGCCATGACCACGCCGGGCCGGGTCTCCCACACGGTTTCGAAGCCGGCGTCGTCGATGAGCTTGCCGATGCCGCGGAGCGTGTCGCGGATGCCCTCGCCCAGCGCGCGGGCCGTGCGGTCGAAGTCCTCGGGGTCGAAGCCGAAGGGGCGGTTCTCGGTCATCGGGCTCTCCTGTCGCGTCGGGGCGGCTGCACCACCTGTGTCTCCAGTGTGGTCGCGGAGGGGCCTGTTTCGCCAGGAAACCTCGTGATACCCCGAGGGGTAAGCTCAATTTCAGTCGTTGTCCGAGCGTTCGGACCGAGCGGTGACAAGGAAGGTACGTCGATGACCGGAGACGAGGAGAGCATCGCGCAGGTGCTGAACCGCCTGCGCCGCGCACAGGGTCAGCTGGCCGGTGTGATCTCGATGATCGAGAACGGCCGCGACTGCAAGGACGTCGTGACGCAGCTGGCCGCCGTGTCCCGGGCGCTGGACCGCGCCGGGTTCAAGATCGTCGCCACGGGGCTGCGGGACTGCCTCGACGGGACCCGCCGCGACAACCAGGAGCCGATGACCGAGGCGGAGCTCGAGAAGCTCTTCCTGGCGCTGGCGTGACCATGGACGCCGCAGACTGGGATGCCCGCTACCGCGATCGGCCCGACCCGTGGGGCAGCGAGCCTGCCGACACCGTTCGGCAGCGACTCGCCGGCGCCACCGCGGGCACGGCTGTGGACCTGGCCTGCGGTGACGGCAGGCACGCCCGATGGCTGGCCCGCATGGGGTGGACCGTCACCGCGGTCGACCACTCCGAGGTCGCGATCGAACAGGCCAGGGAGAAGGACACCGACGGACTGATCGACTGGCGCGTCGCCGACGTCACGGACTGGTCGCCCGACCGCCCCGTCGAGCTGGCCCTGATCAGCTTCCTGCACCTGCCCGCGGACGATCTGCGGGCACTCGTCGCCCGGGCTGCGGGCTGGATCGCGCCCGGCGGCCGCCTGCTCTATCTCGGCCATGCGAGCGAGAACTATCACCGCGGAGTCGGAGGCCCGCCCGATCCGGCGATCCTGCCCGGGATCGCCGATCTCGCATCCGCCGCCGTCGGCCTGCGCGTCCATGCGCTCGAACACGTGCTCCGGCCGCAGGGGGACGGCACCGCGATCGACATCCTCCTCGACGCGTCACCCTGGCAGTTGCTGGAGCATCGCTGACGGGTTCGCCCGGTTCGCTGCCCTGAGTTCGCTGCGGTCGTGAATGATGCTGCTTGTTTGCTGCGTGCGCGGCGCCGGCGGCGGTCGCGGCGGGGCGGTGAGATCTTCGGCGCGACAGCGTGTGTCCCGGCCGTCGAGTTCGGGAATGGCCCCGCCGAGCGCGTAGATTGCTCTGATGTTCGTCGCTCGAATGGAGTACGCATGTCTGTGGGAATTGGGCTACGGGTCGGCAGCCTCGTCTCGACCCTCGTCGTGGCGTCGAACGAGCCGGGCACACCGGACCCGATAGTCATCGTCCGGGACACCGTCCTCTACGTCTGCTCCGACGGCGAGGTGCTCCTCGGCGGCGGTGACCCACCGGACGGAAGCGACTTCGTCGGCACCGTGACGGGTTTCGTCGCCCGGGTCGGAGATCCGGAAGGTGTGGCCGCCAGCGACGGCACCAGGTACCGGGCCGAGGACGTGGTCGCCTCGGCCATGCGGTCACTGGTTCGCGAGTGCGAGCCGCTGCCGACCTTCGGTGGCCGCGACGGCGGCACGCCGGCGGTGGTCGCGGCGTACCCGTCGATGTGGGATGCGGACAACATCGCGGATCTGCGCAACTCCCTGAACTATTCGGGACTGGGTGAGGTCGCGCTGGTCTCCGATGCGGAGGCGGTGTGCGCCTGGTTCGAGTCGGAGGTTGCCTCGAAGCCCGGTCAGCTGATCGGTGCCTACCACGTCGACGACGCCGGAGCCACCGTCACGCTCGTGCGGTCGGGAGTCTCCAGCGGAAAGTCGTTCCGGTTCGCCGCCGGTCGCGGTTCGTCGCCGACCTCCCAGTTGTCCACGGCGCTCGGCGCATTCGGCTGGCTGCCGTCCAACCTCGACGCCGTGGTGGTGACCGCCGACGGCCTGGTCGCCCGCGACGACGATGCGTTGCGGGGCGTCGCCGACGCGCTCGCCGCGAAGTTCGGAGTGCACGTCGTCGTCGGGCCGGGTCCGGAGCAGGCCGCGGCCCTCGGCGCGGCGATCGTCGCGGCCGGGTTCCGCAGTGCGACGCGACCGAACAAGCCCATCGGTTTGCCGCCGTCCTATGACGTCACCGAGGTGCTGACGGCGATTCGTGGCCCGCTTCTCCCGCCCGAGATGCTGGCCGATCGCGAGGCCGCACTCGTCTCCAAGGCCGGGGTGGTCGAGGTTGCCGAGGCGCTGCCCGTGGTCGACGCGGGCGGCTCGGGTGAGGTCGGTGCCGACGCGGCGGGCGTGGGTGCCGCCGAGGAGCCGGAGAAGGCCGGGGAGGTCGAGGGATCGGGTGCCCGGACCGCGGTGAAGGTGCTGGTGGCGGTGGCCATGCTCGCGCTGCTGGCGGCGGTGGTGGTGTTCCTGCTGCTGTGAGGTGGGTGTCACACCCACCTTGTGTCCCCACAACACGGCTTTGTGGCGCGGGTACTGTGTCCCCATGCCCCTCTCGCCCCGCGTCCCCGAACTGGCCGCACTCGACGTGCTCCTGTCCGTCGCGCGGCTCGGCAGCATGGGTGCGGCGGGCCGTGAGCACGGCCTCAGTCAGCAGGCGATCAGCGCCCGCGTCCGGTCCGCGGAACGTCAGCTCGGCATCAAGGTGTTCGACCGTGCGACCACCGGTGTGACCCCCACATACGAGGGTGGGCTCGTCCTCGAGTGGGCTGCCGGAACCCTCACCGCCGCAGAGCAACTCGCCTCCGGAATCTCCGCGCTGCGCGGCGAGCGGGAGGCTAATCTCACCGTCGCCGCGAGCATGACGATCGCCGAGTACCTGGTCCCCGGCTGGACCGTCACGATGCGCCGCAAGCACCCGACGGTGGTCACCTCCGTGCGGTTGCTCAACTCCACCGACGTCGTCACCCAGGTGCTCGCCGGCCACGCGGAACTCGGCTTCGTCGAGGGCCCGGAGGTGCCGGCCGGCCTCGACTCCAGGGAAGTCGCGCGGGACGAGCTCGTGGTGGTGGTCCCGCCCGCGCATCCCTGGGCCCGCTCCGGCCCGATCAAGCCGGACGAACTCGCGCGGACGCCGCTGATTCAGCGTGAATTCGGGTCCGGCACCCGCAACACTCTCGAGAAGGCGCTGCCCGGTTGCGTGGCCCCGCTTCTCGAGCTGACGTCCTGTACGGCGGTCAAGGCTGCCGTCGTCGCGGGCAACGCCCCCGCCGTGGTGTCCTCGCTCGCGGTCGCGGCGGACCTCACCGACGGCCGGCTCGTTCGCGTCGAACTGCAGGGGCTGGCATTGCCGCGCAAACTGCTCGCGGTGTGGGATCGGGGTCGGGGGCTGCGCGGATCGGCCCGGGAATTCCTCGATCTCGCAACGGGTGCTCGGTAGCGTCGCGTAGGTTCCGTCGGACAGTGCAACGTGTCCGGCGCACGGTTCCGGTGCCTGGGCGCCCGCGGTGCGCGGAATCGTCTCCGTCGACGGTCGACGCCCGGTCGGCGCCCATCTTCATGTCGAACTATGGACTCATAGTTATCTAGGTGAGTATTGTCACGCCCAGACCTAGCCGCATGGTCCGTCCCTCGACGGGTCCGATGGTGGCGGCTTCGTGCCCCGAATGTCGCGACGAAAGGACGAATGACAGTGACCAACACGATGGACGTCGATTCCGCGGTGCAGAATCGCGGCTCGGGCGGAATCATCCCCGTCTTCAACCCGTCGAACGAAGAGCGGATCGCGGAGGTCCTCGACTCCGACCAGGCAACCGTCGACGCGGCGGTCGCGCGGGCCCGGGAAACCTTCGAGTCCGGTGTGTGGCGCAAGCTGCCCGCGGCGCACCGGGCGAACGTCCTGTTCCGCGCGGCCGAGATCATCAAGGCCCGCACCGAGGAACTGGCCGAGATCGAGGCCCGGGACAACGGCATGAACGCGATGGCCGCGCAGCAGATCATCAAGGTCGCCAACGAGATGCTGGTCTACTACGCAGGCTGGGTCGGAAAGATCCACGGCGAGTCGGCCAACCTGGTCTCGGACGGACTGCTCGGCCACTTCGAGGAGTACCACACGTTCACCCAGCTGGAGCCGGTCGGCGTCGTCGGGTTGATCATCCCGTGGAACGGCCCGTTCTTCGTCGCGATGCTCAAGGTTGCACCCGCGCTCGCTGCCGGGTGCAGCGCGGTCCTCAAGCCCGCTGAGGAGACGCCGCTGTCGGCGCTCAAGCTCGAGGAGATCTTCCGCGAGGCCGGCCTGCCCGACGGCGTCCTGAACGTCGTCACAGGCTACGGCGAGACCACCGGCGCGGCGCTCACCGCCCACCCCGACGTCGACAAGATCGCGTTCACCGGATCGACGGAGGTCGGGCGCCTGATCGTCAAGGCCGCCGCAGGCAACCTCAAGCGGCTGACCCTCGAACTCGGCGGCAAGTCCCCGCTGATCATGTTCGACGACGCCAACCTCGACAAGGCGATCATGGGCGCGGGCATGGGCCTGCTCGCCGGATCCGGCCAGAACTGTTCCTGCACGTCCCGCATCTACGTCCAGCGCAAGATCTACGACCAGGTCGTCGAGGGTCTCGCCGGGTTCGCCCGGATGCTGCCGATGGGCGGTTACGAGGACCCGACGTCGGTCCTCGGTCCGCTGATCAGCGAGAAGCAGCGCACGCGCGTCGAGGGGATCGTCAACGACGGTGTGGCCGGTGGCGCCGAGATCATCACCGGTGGCAAGCCGATGGACCGCAAGGGCTACTTCTACGAGGCGACCATCGTCACCAACACCACCCCGGACATGCGTCTCATCAAGGAGGAGATCTTCGGTCCGGTCGGCTCGGTGATTCCGTTCGACGAGGAGGACGAGGCGATCGCCGCGGCCAACGACACCGAGTACGGTCTCGCGGGCGCCATCTGGACGGAGAACCTCGGTCGCGCCCACCGCGTCGCGAACGCCCTTCGGGGTGGCCAGATCTGGGTGAACTCCGCACTCGCGGCCGACCCGTCCATGCCGATCTGCGGTCACAAGCAGTCGGGCTGGGGTGGTGAGCGAGGGAAGAAGGGGCTGGAGGCCTACTTCAACACCAAGTCGGTGTACATCGGTCTCTGATCGGCGTGACGATCCTGCGGTTCCGGGTGACGGGTGCACCGCGCGCCGAGTCCGGAACCGCAGTGCGCGACTGTGGCGTCGCGGTCGCCGGAGGTGCGATCACGCCGTTGTCGCCTCGTCGAGAATTCCGCGATCCACGCTGAGCGCGGAGCGAACGTTCGGCGGCGACTCGAGCTTCGCGAGATAGTCCGCCATCGCCCGTTCGGCATAGGCCGTTCCCTCGGCTTCGCTGGGGATCACGTCACCTGTCTTCGCACGCCACCGGAGCAGCTCGCCGGCCAGCTCCGCCTGTACTGCTGCCAGAGCCGGAGTTCCCGCGAGGTTCGTGACCTCGTCCGGATCAGCGGTGAGGTCGTACAGTTCGTGCTCGGCGCGGGGCGTGAGGTGGCCGGTCCCCAGTGCGGCCCGCGACGGACTGTTCTCGATGTCGAGCGGCAGATCGAGCGCGGGCCGAGTCGCGTAGTTCTCGATGTAGCTGTATCGCGCCGACCGCACGGCCCGGATCGGGTCGAAGCTGTCGTGGTAGGTCTTCTCGGTGAACAGCAGTTCGCGAGGGGAGTCTGCGCTCCGTCCCAGCCAGCGCTGCGCATGCGACACCCCGGTCACGGACTCGGGCACGTCGACCCCGAGCAGCTCGAGGAGGGTCGGCACGAAGTCGACGCCGCTGAACAGGTCGTCGTCGACTGCCGGATCGAGACGCAACCGGCGCGGCGGGCGCACGACCATCGCGATCCCGGTGCCGCGTGAGTACAGCGTCGACTTCGCCCGGGGGAACGCCTCGCCGTGATCGGTGAAGAACACCACCCATGTGCTGTCGTCGAGCCCTTCGGCGGTGAGTGTCTCCAACAGCCTGCCCACCGCCGCGTCGGCGACCTCGATCGACCCGTGGAACGCCGCGAGGTCGTCTCGTACCTGCGGATGGTCCGGCAGGTACGACGGCACGTCGAAGCCGTTGGGGTCCTCGAGCGGATACAGGTCCGGCGGATAGGGGCGATGTGTCTCGAAGAAGCCCGTGGTCAGCATGAAAGGTGTCGGGGGGTGCCGGGTCAACCAGTTCGATGCCCGGTCCACGACGAAGTCGCAGTACGAATTCGACACGTCGTACTCGTGGTAGCCGAGGCGACTCGGGTAGGCCGTCTCGTGCTGCATCCCGAAAAGCGCTGTGTACCAACCTGCCTCGGACAGCACCGAGGGAAGGGTGCGGACGTCGCCGTGGTACTCCCATCCGTGGTGAGCCAGCCCGATCAGTCCGTTGTCGTGCGGGTACCGCCCGGAGAACAACGCGCCACGCGACGGTGAGCACAGCGGCGAAGCCGCGTGCGCATTCGTCAGCAGGATGCCTTCCGACGCCAGTCGGTCGAGGTTGGGGCTGTGCACGCCCGACTCCCCGTAGCACCCGAGGTGGCGACCGAGATCGTGCCAGTGCACGACCAGGACGTTGTCGGGTGCGGACATGCGGAACTCCTTCGGGCGGGTGGACAACGGTCGATTGTGGCGGCGCCGCGCGATGCGTTCAATAGTTCGGCTCACCTCGATTCTCACCGGTCGCGGGCCGGTTGCTCGGGATCTAATCTTCCCCGCATGTCCGAGCCCAGTTCGTATCTTGTCTGTGCGTCCCAGCGCAGTGGGAGCACCCTGCTCGTCGAGTCCCTGCGGGCCACGACGGTCGCGGGTAACCCCGAGGAGTACTTCCAGTATCTGCCGTCGACCAGCCGTTCGCCGCAACCCCGGCAATGGTTCGAGGGCATCACGGACGAGAGCGTGCTGTCGCTGCTCGCGCCACTGGAGCAGGGCATCGTCGACACCCGCACCTCGGAGCAGTGGCGTGACCAGCTGCGCAGCCTCGGCAAGACGCCGAACGGCGTCTGGGGCGGCAAGCTGATGTGGAACCAGGTGCCGCTCGTGCTCGATCGCGCCGCCGGACTTCGGGACCGGTCCGGGGAGGGGCTCCGCGCCGCGCTCGACGACATCCTCGGGCCCGGGCTCACCTTCGTCCACGTCTTCCGCGGCGATGTCGTCGCGCAGGCGGTGTCCATGTGGCGGGCCGTGCAGACCCAGGTGTGGCGGGACGATGCGACTCCGCCCAACCTGCACGACGGCGCCGAATATCACGCAGACGGTATCGCCCACCTCGTGCGGATCCTGAGTGAACAGGACAGACAGTGGCGCTGGTGGTTCGAGGCCGAGGGGCTCGACCACGTCGACGTCAGCTTCGACGACCTGGTCCGGAACCCGCAGGCGACGGTGGCGAAGGTGCTGATCGAGCTCGGCCTCGACCCGCAGCTCGCGCCGCCGCCGCCGCTCAAGAGACAGAGTGACGGCCGGTCCAGGGAATGGGTGGAGCGGTACCGCGAAGAAGCAGCCGAGAAGGGACTTCCGCTGTGACGACGATTCCGACCGAGCTCGCCGTGGACAACCCGGTGTGGGTCGACGAACTGCGCGCACTCGAGGCGGAGGCGGTTCACATCATCCGCGAGGTCGTGGCCGAACTCGAGCGTCCGGTCCTGCTGTTCTCGGCAGGCAAGGACTCCATCGTGCTGTTGCGATTGGCGGAGAAGGCGTTCCGGCCTGCGCCCCTGCCGTTCCCGATCCTGCACGTCGACACGGGCCACAACTTTCCCGAGGTGATCGAGTTCCGCGATCGCCTCGTCGCGGAGACCGGTCACCGGCTGATCGTCGCGTCGGTGCAGGAGTCGATCGACCGCGGACGCGTCACCGAGGCAGACGGTCCGAGTTCCTCCCGTAACCGCTTGCAGACCCGAACCCTCCTGGACGCGTTGGAGGAGAACCGCTTCGACGCCGCGTTCGGAGGTGCGCGGCGGGACGAGGAGCGGGCGCGAGCGAAGGAGCGGGTGCTCAGCTTCCGCGACGAGTTCGGGCAGTGGGATCCTCGCTCGCAGCGGCCCGAACCGTGGTCGCTGTACAACGGCCGGATCCGTCGCGGCGAGCAGGTGCGGGTGTTCCCGCTGAGCAACTGGACCGAGATCGACGTGTGGCGGTACATCGAGCTGGAGAACCTGGCGTTGCCGTCGATCTACTTCGCGCACGACCGTCAGGTGTTCGAACGCGACGGGATCCTGCTCGGACTGTCCGAGTACACGCTGCCGACGGATGACGAACTGGTGCAACGCCTTCGGGTCCGGTACCGCACGGTCGGCGACCTCACCATCACCGGGGCGGTGCGCTCCGATGCCGACGACATCACCGGTGTCATCGAGGAGATCGCCGCGGCAACGGTCTCCGAGCGCGGCGAGACCAGGGCCGACGACAGGACTTCCGTCGCCGCGATGGAAGACCGCAAGCGTGAGGGGTACTTCTGATGACCACCACGGCACCTCGGACGCTGCCTCCCCGCCAGTTGCTCAGGCTCGCCACGGCGGGCAGTGTCGACGACGGCAAGAGCACCCTGATCGGCCGCCTGCTCCACGACACGGGGTCGCTCCCCGCCGATCACATCGAGGCGGTGACCGGCGACGACGGGGAGACGGACCTCGCGGCGCTGTCCGACGGGTTGCGGGCCGAGCGCGAGCAGGGCATCACCATCGATGTCGCCTACCGGTTCTTCTCGACGACCGCACGTAGTTTCGTGCTGGCGGATACTCCTGGCCACGAGCGGTACACCCGCAACATGTTCACCGGGGCGTCGAACGCCCATGTCGCGGTGCTCCTCGTCGACATCCGCGCGGGGGTGTTGCGGCAGACCAGGAGGCATGCGCGGATCGCGTCGTTGCTCGGCGTGCCCCATCTGGTCGCTGTGGTGAACAAGATCGACCTGGTCGGGTTCGACGAGGTCCGGTTCAAGGAGGTCCAGGCGGAGCTCGGGCTGCTGGCGCAGCGGCTCGGTGTCCCCGAGATCACGGTGATCCCGGTGTCCGCGACGCGTGGCGACAACGTGGTCACCCGCTCTGAGTCGACCGGCTGGTACGACGGCCCCACCCTCCTCGAATACCTCGAAGGCGTCGAGCTCGCCGCCCCGTCTGCCGGCGTAACCGATCTGCGACTGCCGATCCAGTGGGTGTCGCGCCCGGGAGAGGGCCGCCGCAGGCGCTACGCGGGGCGGCTGTCGGCCGGAACCCTTGCCGTCGGGGACGAGGTGATCGTTCTGCCGTCCGGTGCGCGCAGTCGCGTCGTCGCCCTCGACACCCTGGACGAGAACCGGGAGGTGGCCGTCGCCTCGCTGTCGGTGTCGCTGGAGCTCGCGGACGAGTTGGATGTCGCACGCGGGGACCTGATCGTCAGCGCGGCGGCCACAGAGGTTCCCGTCGCCGCACGTGAGATCGACGCGACGGTGTGCTGGCTGAGCGAGACGCCGCTGCGGGCCGGTGATCGGGTGCTGCTCAAACACACCACCAGCACGGTCCGGGCAACGGTGCAGGAACTGCACAGTCGCATCGACCCGGAAACGCTGGAGGAGAACGAGGCTCCCAGCGAGCTGGCGCTCAACGATGTCGGCCGGATCACCCTCCGGACGAGCACGGTCGTCCTCGCCGACCCGTACCGCAGCAACCGTGACGCCGGTGCCTTCATCCTGATCGACGAGCACAGCAACGACACGGTGGGTGCCGGAACGGTCGGCGCGGCAAGGGAAGTCGTCCAGGGTGAGCAGGCGCGTCGCGACATCACCTGGCATCCGTCCGCGCTCGACCGGCACCGGCGATGGAACGCCACCGGCCAACGCGGTGCGACGGTCTGGCTCACGGGGCTTCCGGCGTCGGGAAAGTCGACAGTGGCGGTGGCGCTCGAACGCGCACTCGTCGACGCCGGGCGGGCCGCGTACCTGCTCGACGGTGACAACATCCGGCACGGCATCTCCGACGACCTCGGCTTCACACCGGGGGATCGGGCCGAGAACATTCGCAGGGTCGGCCACCTCACTCGCTTGTTCGCCGACGCCGGGGTCGTCGCGATCGCGTCGATGGTGTCGCCGCTGCGTTCCGACCGCGCGATTGCCCGTGCCCTCAACGAAGCCGCTGACCTGCCGTTCTTCGAGATTCACGTGAGTACTCCGGTGGAGGAGTGCGCGCGTCGCGATCCGAAGGGCCTGTATGCGCGGGCGAAGGCGGGGGAGTTGCGGGGGCTCACCGGAATCGATGCCCCGTACGAGGCTCCTGAGAATCCGGACCTGGCGTTCGACACCACCGGCGTCGATCTCGACGAGCTGGTCGGACGTGTCCTCGACCTGCTCGGACGGGCCGAGGCGGGCGGCGGACAGGACTGACTCGACCACGAACTTGACCGTCGGCAGACGGAATTCTCCGTATGCTGAGTCCGTGCCCCTGTGGGACGGAAACGAATACGCCGAGGTGAGTGCGCTGCAACGCACGCTCGCCGGGCAGGCGCTGGCCGGTATCTCCCTCGTCGGAGACGAGCGGGTGCTCGACATCGGCTGCGGAGACGGCCTGGTCACCCTCGAACTGGCGGCTCGGGTGCCGCGGGGCTCTGTCGTCGGGGTGGACGCGTCGCCGGGCATGATCGAGACGGCGTCGCATCGCCCGGTGCCGGCGGGGGCGACGGCGCGCTTCCAGGTCGCCGACGCCCGCGACCTCCCGTTTGCCGGCGACTTCGACCTCGTGGTGTCGTTCAACGCGCTGCACTGGGTGCCGGAGCAGGAGCGGGCGCTGCGGTCGTTGGCACACGTGTTGCGACCCGGGGGCCGGGCGGTACTCCAGATGGTGTGCGCCAGCGACCGTCCCAGCGTCGAGGACGTCGAGATGGAGGTTGCGGCGCGGCCCGAGTGGGCGCCCGCGTTCGACGGCTTCACGGCGCCGTTCGTGCACCCCGCGCCTGATGAGTACGAGGCGCTCGCCGCGTCGGCGGGGCTTGCCGTGACGGGACGGCGGACGTGGGAAGTGGAGTGGGACTTCGGTTCCCGATGGGATTTCCTGCGATGGTGCACCGTCGGATCGACGGACTGGACCCGTCGCCTCGAACCCGACCGGGTGCCGCGTTTCATGGGCGACGTCGTCGCGGCTTACGAGGGTTCGGCCGGGCGGCCGGGGCTCTTCCGGTTCAGTCAGATGCGTATCGAGCTGGTGCTCCCGGAGGACGGGTGACCGTGGGTGGGCGACGACCTGTGGGCCGCGATCGACGCGCAGCGACTGCGGGTCGTGGACCTGCTGGACTCCCTGTCCGGTGACGACTGGGATCACCCGTCGTTGTGCGAGGGGTGGACGGTGCGGGACGTCGCCGCGCACCTCACGTTGCAGCAACTCCGGCTACGCGACGTCCTCTGGTCGGCGGTCAGGCATCCCGGCACCGTCGGCGGTGTGAACCGGACGATCCGGGAGAGCGCCCGTGATCGGGCGGAGCTGCCGACCGACAGGCTGATCGCCGACATCCGGGCGACGGTCGGATCGCGGCGGCACAACGTCGGGGTGACGCCTGCCGAGACGTTGATCGACATCCTCGTGCACGGTCTGGACATCGCGATTCCGCTCGGCCGGGACATCGAGACGCCGCAGACGGCAGCGGCTCTCGCGGCGTCCCGGGTGTGGCGATTCCGTGGTCGCGGCAAGGCGCGGGTCTTCGCGAGAGTGCCGCTCGCCGGGTCCAGGTTTCGGGCCACCGACACGCACTGGTCGGTGGGCTCCGGCCTGGAGGTGGGGGGCCGATCGTCGCACTGTTGTTGCTGGTCACAGGAAGGACCGTGGCGCTGCGGCAGCTGTCCGGCCCCGGCATCGACGACCTACGGCGGACGATCGGAGCCTGAGCTCAGACGCCGCCGGCGAATCCGTGCTGGCGCCACGCCTCGTAGGTCACCACGGCCGCGGCGTTCGACAGGTTCAACGACCGCCTGCCCGGCAACATCGGGATCCGGACCCGGCTCGTGACGTGCGGGTCGGTGAGCACCTGCTCGGAGAGCCCCGTCGGCTCCGGGCCGAACAGCAGTACGTCACCGGGTCGGTAGGCGATGTCGGCGTAGGAGGTGTCGGCGTGCGCCGTGAACGCGAACACGCGCTCCGGAGCCAACGCCGCCCATGCCGCCTCCAGGCTCGGGTGGACCGTCACCGACGCCAGGTCGTGGTAGTCCAGGCCCGCGCGGCGCAGCTTCGGTTCGGACAGGTCGAAGCCCAGCGGCTCCACGAGGTGGAGTTCGCTTCCGGTGCCCGCCACCAGCCTGATGGCGTTGCCGGTGTTCGGAGGGATGCGGGGTTCGTGGAACAGGAGACGGAACACGTCGTCAAGCTTGCCACCGACGCCACGGCCGCAGTCGGCACCCCCCCGCGAGCCGCTGGACGTTGCCGCAAGGTTCCAGCTTCGTGTCCTGCGCGTGTAGTGCCTGTTGACGAACGGTGCAGGCGCTTTCTCGCCCAGCAGGCGGGGTCGGGCTGTGATGCAATTCGGGCGATCGGTACCTGGGGTTGGAGGCTGCATGGGGATCAAGGTCGCGCTCGAACATCGGACGGTCTACGAGTTCGATCGGGTCGTCGACGTGCATCCGCACGTGATCAGGCTGCGCCCCGCCCCGCACACCCGCACGCCGATCGAGGCGTACTCGCTGACCGTCGAACCGAAGGGACACTTCGTCAACTGGCAGCAGGACGCGTTCGGCAACTTCCTCGCCAGGGTGGTGTTCCCGGAACGAACCAGGAGGATGTCGATCACCGTCGGGCTCGTCGCCGACCTCGAGGTCGTCAACCCGTTCGACTTCTTCATCGAGGAGTACGCGGAGCACTTCGGCTGGGAGTACCCACCGGAGTTGACCGCCGAACTGGAGCCCTACCTCCGGCCGGTCGACGAGGGCGAGCCCGGTTCGGGGCCGGGGGAGGTGGTCCGAAAGTGGTTGCAGGGATTCCACATTCCTTCCGAGATCCGAACCATCGACGTGCTGGTCACTCTCAACCAGGCACTCGAACGGGACATCGACTACAGCATCCGGATGGAGCCGGGCGTCCAGAGCCCCGATCGCACCCTCACCACCGCCGTCGGATCGTGCCGCGACTCGGCTTGGCTGCTTGTATCCGTGCTGCGTCAGCTCGGTCTCGCCGCGCGCTTCGTCTCCGGCTATCTCGTGCAGCTCGTCTCGGACGAGGAAGCGCTCGACGGCCCGTCCGGCCCCACCGAGGACTTCACGGACCTGCACGCCTGGGCGGAGGTGTACGTCCCGGGAGCTGGCTGGATCGGCCTCGACCCCACCTCCGGCCTCTTCGCCGGCGAGGGGCACATCCCACTCTCCGCCGCTCCGCATCCCACCTCGGCCGCCGCGATCACCGGTGCGACGGGGACATGCGAATCGACCCTCGACTACTCGAACACCGTCACCCGGTTCCACGAGGACCCGCGAGTCACGTTGCCCTACACCGATGCCCAGTGGGAAAGAATCCTGGCCGCCGGTGCCGCGCTCGACGAGCGGGCCGTCGCCTCGGACCTGCGCCTCACCGTGGGTGGAGAGCCGACCTTCGTGTCCGTCGACCGCCACGGCGATCCGGAGTGGACCACGGACGCGGACGGCGAGCACAAGCGTGAGCGGGCATCCGATCTCGCCGATCGGCTGCGGCGCATCTACGCGCCCAACGGCCTGGTGATGCGGGGTCAGGGCAAGTGGTATCCGGGAGAACCGTTGCCGCGCTGGCAGATCGCGCTGCTATGGCGCAAGGACGGCGGCGACCTGTGGCGTGATCCCACTCTGCTTGCCGACCCCTGGGATCCGGACCGCGTGCACGCCACCCCCGCCGCCGGCGCCCAGGCGCTCGCCGACGACCTGGCGCGGCGCCTCGGGCTGCCCGCGGACGTCGTTCAGCCCGCATACGAGGACCCGCTGGCCCGACTGCACCGGTTCGTGCGCCAGCCCGCGGGCCCACCGCCCCCGGACGACGAGGACCTGCCGCCGGGCGTGGACGGCGCCGCCGCCCGTCAGGCATTGCTCGACACACTCGACACCGCCGTCACCACACCGACGGCGTGGGTGATCCCGTTGGAGTGGGACGACGCCGAGTCGCGCTGGGACAGCGGGCGGTGGGCGATGCGCCGCGGCCGGATCGTCCTCGTGGAAGGGGATTCCCCGGCCGGCCTGCGCCTGCCGATCCGGTCGATCGCGTGGGACCAGCCCGACCCGAGAGCGGATGCCGACCCGCTCGACGATCGGCCTCCGCTGTTGTTCCAGCCGACGTCCCGGCCCGCGGTCCCCGTGACCTCCTCGCCGGCCGTGGACATGCCCACCGCGCTCGTCACGGAGGTGCGCGGCGGCGAACTGTACGTGTTCCTGCCGCCACTCGGTGCCCTCGAGGAGTTCAGTGATCTCGTTGCGGCCGTGGAGCAGTCGTGCGCGGCGACCGGGCTGCGCGTGGTCGTCGAGGGGTACGATCCTCCCGACGACGGCCGCCTGCAGTCCCTGTCGGTCACCCCGGACCCCGGGGTCATCGAGGTGAACGTCCAGCCCACCGGAAGCTTCGCCGAGCAACTGGAACTGACCGAGACGCTCTACGCCCAGGCACGGGCGGCGCGGCTCGGAGCCGAGACCTTCGACGTCGACGGCACCCACAGCGGCACCGGCGGTGGCAACCACATCACCCTCGGTGGGGAACGGCCGAGCGAGTCACCGTTGCTGCGCCGCCCGGACCTACTGGTCTCGATGGTGACCTACTGGCAGCGGCACCCGTCGCTGTCCTACCTGTTCTCCGGGAGGTTCATCGGCCCCACCTCCCAGGCGCCACGGGTCGACGAGGGCAGGCCGGAGACGTTGTACGAACTGGAGATCGCGTTCGCCGAGATCGCCCGGCTCTCGGGCGACGGCGATGCGGCGCCGTCACCGTGGATCGTGGACCGGGCGCTGCGACACCTGCTCACCGACGTCACCGGCAACACCCACCGGGCCGAGTTCTGCATCGACAAGCTCTACAGTCCGGACTCGGCGCGTGGACGCCTGGGAGTCCTGGAACTGCGCGGGTTCGAGATGCCGCCCCATCCGCGCCTGGCGATGGTGCAGTCGCTGCTGGTTCGAGGGCTCGTCGCCCGCTTCTGGGACGCGCCGGTGCGCGCCCCGCTGATCCGGCACGGCGCGAACCTGCACGGCAGGCACCTGCTTCCGCACTTCGTCGCCTCCGACATCGCCGACGTCGCCGCGGACCTGCGGGCGCACGGCGTCGACTTCGACACCGCGTGGCTCGATCCCTTCCTCGAATTCCGTTTCCCGAAGCTGGGATTCGTCCAGGCCGGTCCGGTGGGCCTGGAACTGCGGTCCGCGATCGAGCCGTGGAACGTGCTCGGCGAGGAGGCGACCGCCGGCGGTACCGCCCGCTACGTCGACTCGTCGGTGGAGCGTGTGCAGGTGACCGTCACCGGCGCCGACGCGGGCCGATACGTCGTCACCTGCAACGGGGTGCCGCTCTCGCTGCTGGAGACGGGCAAGGACGACGTGCAGGTGGCCGGCGTCCGCTACCGCGCCTGGCAGCCGCCCAGTGCACTGCACCCGACGATCGAGGTGCACAGCCCGCTCGTGTTCGACGTCGTGGACCTCGAGTCCGGACGGTCCCGCGGCGGCTGCACCTACCACGTCGTGCACCCGGGTGGCCGTGCCTACGACACCTCGCCCGTCAACGCGGTCGAGGCGCACTCGCGCCGCGGGCGTCGCTTCGAGAATCACGGATTCACACCGGGTGACGTCGACCTGGCAGAGTTGGCGGAGACACAGTCGAGGCTCGCCGTGGACAGAACCGCTCCCGGCATCCTCGACCTGCGTCGGATCGACACCGCCCGGACGTGACGGTATGAAGCGCCGTCGTACCCTGCGCAGGAGGACAGCGACGCGATGACCGACGTGTTGGCCGATGTGGCGATGCGTTCCGGGTACCGGCACGACGGGCCCGGCTACGACGAACTCCTGGATGCCGAAGGGCGCATCCGTGGCCAGTGGGAGGAGCTGACCGCCGGGCTCGGTGGCCGCGAATCCGCGGTGCTGGCTCGGCACCGGCAGCGGTTGCGGACCCTCGTCGACAACCACGGGATCACCTACAACCCCGTCGACCGGGAGGGTGGCCCGTCGGTGCGATGGGACGTCGACGGCGTTCCGCTGGTACTCGCCGCCGATGACTGGGCGCAGCTCGAACGTGGCCTCGTGCAGCGGTCGCGGCTGCTGGACGCGCTGCTCGCCGATCTGTACGGCGACCTGCGCACCGTGCGGGAGGGGCTGGTACCGCCGCGGCTGGTGTTCGGTCACTCCGGGTACGTCCGCGCCGCGCACGGCCTGACGCTGCCCGGACCGCACCAGCTGTTCAGCCACGCGGTGGATGTGTCGCGCGGTACCGACGGACGGTTCCGCGTGTTGCGGGACCTCACTCAGGCGCCCTCCGGGGTGGGCTACGCGATGGCCGACCGGCGGGTCGTCGCCCGCGCCATGCCGGACCTGTACCAGGCCAGCGGTCCGCGTCCGTTGTCGCCGTTCGCGCAGGCGATGCGCTTGGCGCTGCGCGACGTCGCCCCGGTCGGCGCCGAGGACCCCGTCGTCGTGGTCCTCTCGCCCGGGACGTCCTCGGAGACCGCCTTCGACCAGGCGTACATCGCGGGAACCCTCGGCTTCCCGCTCGTCGAGGCCGCCGACCTGACGGTGCGCGAGGGTCGCGTGTGGATGAGATCGCTCGGCTCGCTGACACGGGTGGACGTCATCCTGCGCCGCGTCGACGCCGTGTACACCGATCCGCTGGACCTGCGGCCCGACTCGCAGCTCGGTGTCGTCGGGCTCGTCGAGGTCCTGCGCCGAGGCGGGGTCACCGTCGTGAACACCCTCGGCAGCGGGGTCCTCGAGAATCCCGCGCTGGCAGCGCTTCTGCCGTCGCTGTGTCGCGCGCTCCTCGACGAGGACCTGCTTCTCGACTCGGTGCCCTCGTTCTGGGGCGGCACCCGGGACGGGCTGTCGGCGATCACGTCACGCTTCGGCGACCTGGTGCTGAAGTCGGCGGTCACCTCGGAGACGGTGGTCGCCGGCACGCTCGCCGCCGCCGATCGGGAGGCGCTGCTCGCGCGGGTCACTGCTCGGCCGGAGCGATGGGTGGGCTGCGAGCTCGCCGAGTTCTCCATGGCGCCGACACTGTCCGGGGACGGCACCGAGATCGGAGCCGCGCCGGTCGGCGTGCGGTTGTTCACGGTCGCGCAGCGGGTCGGGTTCACGCCGATGGCGGGTGGTTTGGGGGAGGTGCCCGGTTCGGACGATCCGAGCCGCGTGCTGGTGAAGGACGTCTGGGTGCGGGCGCGCAGCCTCTCCGTGACCGCGGACTCCGCGGCTGCCACGGAGCCGATGCCGGACTTCGCCGTTCCGGCGACGGACGTGGTCACCTCGCCGCGTGTGCTCGGCGACCTGTTCTGGATCGGCCGGTACTCCGAGCGGGCGGAGGACTCCGCCCGCCTCCTCATCGCGGTGCGCGAGCGATACCAGGACTACCGGTTCCGGCCCTGGCTCGAGGGCAGCGGCTGCCTGCCGGTACTGCTCGCCACTCTCACGACTCCGGCGCCGTCCTCCCCGTTCGAGGTGGCCGATCCGGTGGCCGCTGCCGAGGGGCCGGGCGCGATCCGAATCGACGCCTATCGCGCCGCCACCGCCGAGTTCCGTTCCCTGACGGTCGATGTCGAGAGGCTCGGTTCGCTGGCACAGTCCTTCGCCGGCCTCGACAAGGCCGCACGATCGGTCCGGGACCAGCTCTCGGCGGACACCTGGACCGTCCTCGCCGACGTGCAGCGCGCACTCGATGCACTCGCCGACGACCCCGCCGACGACGGATCGGTGCTCGGGGTCACCCAGTCGGCCGTGCTCGGTGGCATGCTCGCGCTGTCCGGGCTCGGCGCCGAATCCATGGTGCGTGATCTCGGCTGGCACGTGATGGACATCGGCAAGCGCATCGAGCGCGGCCTGGCGCTGTCGGCGTTGCTGTCCGCCACACTGACCGAGGTGCGCGACGAGGCCACCGAACGGGCGCTGATCGACAGTGTGCTCGTCGCCGCGGAGAGCGCGGTGACGTTCCGCAGGCGGCACCGCCGGGTTCGCCTCGCCGCGGTTGCACAGTTGCTGCTGTTCGACACGACCAACCCGCGCTCGCTGGTCAACCTGCTCGACCGGATCCAGGAGAACCTGCGCGCACTGCCGGACTCGTCGGGTGCCTCGCAGCCGGAGCTGATCGTGCAGGAACTGCTCGCGGGGCTGCGGCGGGCGGACCCGGTCGGTCTCGAGACCGTCGCCGACGGCACCCGCCCCGAGCTGGCCGATCTGCTCACCACCATCCACAGCGGTCTGTCCGAGCTGTCCGATGTGCTGTTGCGGGGCCCGCTGTCCCTGCCCGGAGGAACCCGACCGCTGTGGGGCGGCTCGGAGAACAGGATCGCGACGTGACCGACACCTGCCGATACCGGATCGTGCACCGCACCGTCTACCGCTACTCGGATCCCGTGACCTCGTCCTACGGCAGGGGGTACCTCACTCCGCGCGACACGGACGTTCAGCGCGTGCTGACCACCGACGTCCGGGTCGACCCGGAGCCTGCCGACGCCTCCACCGGCGTCGACGTCTGGGGGAACCGGGACCTGTACTTCCACGTGACGCAGCCACACGACACCCTGGTCGTGACGGCGGAATCCGAGGTCGAAGTGGCGGGGTCGCCTGCGGTGGGTGCCGCCGACGTGGCGTGGGAGACCGCCCGTCCCGACGATTCCGTGGGCGCGCTGGCCGTCGACTTCGTGCTCGACCTCGAGCCCCCCGAGATCGACGCCGCCGTGATCGCGTACGCGGCGCCGTCGTTCCCTCCGGGCCGCCCACTGCGGGAGGCGGTGGTCGACCTGACCCATCGCATCTTCACGGACTTCACGTACTGCTCCGGCTCCACGCTGGTGTCCACGCGGGTCGCCGAGGTGCTCGCGTCCCGGTCCGGGGTGTGCCAGGACTTCGCCCGCCTCGCGATCGCCTGTCTCCGTGCGAACGGCCTTGCGGCACGCTATGTCTCGGGGTATCTCGCAACCGACCCGCCGCCCGGGAAGGAACGGATGGTGGGTGTCGACGCGACCCATGCGTGGGCGGCGGTCTGGATGCCGGGTGACGTGTGGCTCGCGTTCGATCCTACGAACGACCAGCTCGTGGACGAGCGGTACACGACGGTCGCGTGGGGCCGCGACTACGCCGACGTCCCGCCGCTGCGAGGCGTCATCTACACGGAGGCGAAGGACAGCACGATCGAGGTCTCCGTCGACGTCGCACCGGTTCCGGGTGACGCCGATGCGTGACTTCGCCTGCCCCGCGTGCGGACACCAACTGGCCTTCGAGAACTCCCTGTGCCTGCGCTGCAACACCCGCATCGGCTTCGATTCCGAGTCGGTCACGCTGGTCGCCATCGTCGACGACGCCGTGGAGTCGTCCGACGGCGCGGTACCCGCGGACGCATTCCGGTTGTGCGACAACATGCACCTGGCGCGGTGCAACTGGATCGTCCCGGCGGCGTCCGGCGGCGGGCTGTGCCCGTCGTGTGCGCTGACCCGGACCCGCCCGGCTGACGACGACCCCGCCATGGACGCGTTCGCGGACGCGGAGGCGGCCAAACGTCGTCTACTCGTCGAACTCGTCGAGCTGGGGCTCCCCGTGGTGGGGAGGGAGGAGGATCCCGACACGGGCCTCGCCTTCGACCTGCTGTCGAGCCGCGACCATCCGGTGACGACGGGTCACGCGTCGGGGGTGATCACCCTCGACCTCGCCGAGGGCGATGACGCGCACCGCGAGCAGTTGCGCGTGCAGATGGCCGAGCCCTACCGGACCCTGCTCGGACACTTCCGCCACGAGATCGGCCACTACTACCAGACCGTCCTGGTCGCCGCGGACGACGACCGGGCCGAGTTCACCGCATCGTTCGGCGACCCGGACGAGGACTACGGCGCTGCACTGGACCGGTACTACGCGGACGGGCCGGCCCCCGGCTGGCAGGAGAGCCACGTCTCCGCGTACGCGACCATGCACCCGGCGGAGGACTGGGCGGAGACCTTCGCCCACTACCTGCACCTGCGGGACACCCTCGACACCGCCGCCGAGTTCGGACTCGCACCAGCGCGGACCAGCCTCGACCGCCGTCGGGTCGAACCGGGCGAGTTCGACAGGCTGATCGAAGCCTGGGTACCGCTGACCTGGTCGCTGAACATGCTGAACCGGTCGATGGGCCGTCCGGACCTGTACCCGTTCGTGCTCGCACCCGCGGTCCTCGAGAAGATGCGGTTCGTGCACGCCCGCATCTCGGCCGCGCCCGGCGTGGACACCCACCTTGCGTCGGGGGCGCGCTGAGGGTCCGTGACCGCCTGCCGGGGCGGGAGTGCAGGATCGAGGTATGGATGCGGAGATCGAGGAATTCGTCGGCGAGGACTTCTCGGAGGCGCGGCTGCCGCGGCAGCACTGGGTACGCAGGCACTACACGGGATGCACGTTCCGGGACGCCGACCTGAGCGAGCTTCGCACCGAGCACGTCGTCTTCA
Source organism: Rhodococcus gannanensis (assembly GCF_042681175.1). Lineage (NCBI taxonomy): Bacteria > Bacillati > Actinomycetota > Actinomycetes > Mycobacteriales > Nocardiaceae > Rhodococcus > Rhodococcus gannanensis. The sequence continues at coordinate 65,637 of NZ_JBHUFB010000010.1, read as the reverse complement.
CGGACTGCGACTTCACCGGCGCCGACCTCTCCGACGGGGAGCACATCGTCACTGCCTTCCGGTCGTGCACCTTCGCCCGAACGTCACTGTGGCACAGCGTGTTCCGGAGCTCGACGATGATGGGCTCGACCTTCGAGCAGTGCCGGCTGCGACCCGTCGAGTTCGACGAGGTGGACTTCACCCTGGTCTCGCTCGGTCGCGCCGACCTGCGCGGAGTCGACTTCACGGACTGCCGGCTGCGCGAGGCGAACCTCGTGGAGACGGATCTGCGCAACTCCGATCTGCGCGCGGTCGACCTGCACGGTGCCCGCACCTTCGGGGTCCGGCTGGAGAACGCGGACCTGCGCGGCGCCCACGTCGACGCGTCGCTGTGGACCACGGCGAAGCTGACCGGAACGAAGATCGACCTCGCCCAGGCCGTCGCGATGGCTGCGGCACACGGGATGGTCGTCGAACAGTGAGTGAACGGTGGCGGCCCGCGGGCGGCACCGGCATGCTGGGGCAATGGGAACGGTGACAAGGACCATCGACCTGCCGATCGCCGCGGACGCCGCGTGCGCCCTCGCCCGCAAACCCGAGCTCTTCGCATTCGTGGTCGGGCCGATCCTCGCAGTTCGATCCCTGCGCCTGCCCGATCTCGTCGCCCCTGGTGCCCGGATCTCGGGCCGGCTGTGGTGGTTCGGCGTGCTGCCGGCGTGGACCCATCACATCACGCTCCTCGAACTGAGCGACACGGAGATCCGCACCCGAGAGCAGGGTGGGCTCGTCCGGACGTGGAACCACCACCTCACGTTCGTCCCGACAGGTGAGCGCAGCTGCCGCTACACCGACGAGATCGAGATCGACGACGGGTGGCGCGGCGTCCTCGTCCGTCCCGTCGCGCACCTGCTGTTCCGGCACCGCCACCGCCGGTGGCGGACACTCGCCGGTCTCCTCGCGTGACGAGGGGGCTGGCCCCCGGTGCGATCAGCGCACGAACTCGCGGGCCAGCAGGTCCATGAGCAGACCGTCGTCCCAGGTGCCGTCGTGCCGCATCTCGTACTCGCGCATGACGCCCACGTCCTTGAAACCGACCTTGCGGTAGCACGCGATCGCCGCGGTGTTCTCCACCTTCGGGTCGATGACGAGCCGGTGATGGTGGTGGTCGTCGATCAGGTGGGCGCACAGCACCCGCACCACCTCGGTGCCCAGGCCGCGACCCTGTACCGACGCCGACAGGAACAGGTCGATGCCCGCGTGCCGGTAGTCCGGGTCAGGTTCGAAGTACCACTGCGCGAACCCGACGATCTCGCCACCCTCGACGACCGTGTACTCGGTGGTGTCGGGACCGGGGTTGCCCGGCCAGTCGTCGTCGGGCATCTGCCACCAGCGGCGGACCTCCGGCTCGCGGTGGATCGCCCGCAACCGGGCACGGTGCTCCGCGCGCAGCGGGGTCAACACCACCCGCGGACCGCGCAGTTCTGGAGTTTGATCCGGACTGTGTGCCATGCATCCAGTGTCACCTGAAACAATGGGCAGCGTGACTGCGACGATCCTGGATGGCAAAGCGACCCGCGACGAGATCTTCATCGATCTGAAGGCCCGGGTGGACGCACTCAAGGCCAAGGGCATCACGCCCGGCCTCGGCACGGTCCTGGTCGGCGACGACCCCGGATCCGCGTCCTACGTGCGCGGCAAGCACGCCGACTGCGCGAAGGTCGGCATCAACTCGCTGCGCCGCGACCTGCCCGCGGACATCTCACAGGCCGAACTCGAAGCCGTCATCGACGAGCTCAACGCGAACCCGGAGTGCACCGGGTACATCGTGCAGTTGCCGCTGCCCAAGCACCTCGACGAGAACGCCGCGCTCGAGCGCATCGACCCCGACAAGGACGCGGACGGGCTGCATCCGGTGAACCTGGGCCGCCTGGTTCTCGGCAAGGAGGCGACGCTGCCCTGCACCCCGCGTGGCGTGGTGCACCTGCTGCGTCGTTACGACGTCCCGATCGACGGCGCCCGGGTGACGGTCGTGGGGCGCGGTGTCACCATCGGCCGGCCGATCGGCCTGCTGCTGACCCGGCGCAGTGAGAACGCCACCGTCACCCTGTGCCACACCGGCACCAAGGACCTCGCCGCCGAGGTGCGTCGCGCCGACATTGTGGTCGCCGCCGCCGGTGTCGCAGGCCTGATCACCGCGGACATGGTCAAGCCGGGTGCCGCCGTCCTCGACGTCGGTGTCAGCCGGACCCCCGACGGACTGCGAGGTGACGTCGCCGACGACGTCCGAGAGGTCGCGGGCTTCATCTCGCCGAACCCGGGTGGTGTCGGACCGCTGACCCGCGCGTTCCTGCTGAGCAACGTGGTCGAGCGCGCCGAGCAGCTCGCGGCCGAGTCGGTCTGACCGCGGTGACGGCCGCCGCGGAACCGGCGAACCGGTGGCTTCGGTTCGCCCGGAGGAACCTGCCGCTGATCGTGGTCGCGGCGGTCGTCCTGGTCGCTATCGGTTTCGTGCTCGCCGACCGCTGGCGGCGCGGCGCGTTCGTGTTCGGGATCGCGACGCTGTTCGCAGCGGGGTTCCGGCTGTGCCTACGGCCCGAGGAGGTCGGCCTGCTCGCCGTGCGCGGGCAGGCCTTCGACGTCACCGCTCTCACCCTGGTGGGCGGAACGATCGTGTGGCTGGCGGTGTCCATCGACCCGCTCGGAACCGGCTGAGCCGCAAGCAGATCAGGGGGATTCGTCGTGCCGGTGCAACGGACTGCGCCGGCACGACGAGCGGGACTACGAGACGGGCGCGTGCGCCGACTGCCGGGTGGCGCGCGCCGCCCGGGCCATCGCCAGGGTCTCGTCCATCAGTCCGGTCACCCACTCGAATTCGGTGAGGAAGCCATCGTGTCCGGCGGCCGAGTGCACGATCCGCGCGCCGTCGCACCCGGGGAGCAGTTCGGCCATCTCGACGATCTGGTGCAACGGCATGATCCGGTCGGAGTCGATGGCGCCGACCATGACCGGGACCGGAGTCGAGGCGAGGGCGGCGGGAATGCCGCCGCGACCGCGGCCGACGTCGTGCTTGTTGGCGCTGTGGGTCAGCGCGACGAAGGAGCCGGCGTCGAACGTCGCCACCAGCTTGTTCGCGCAGTAGTCGAGGTAGCTGTGCACGGCGTATCGCCCGCCGTTCCAGATGTCCTCGCCCGGCTGCTCGGCGTTCGCGAACTGATCGTCCAGGGCTGCGGCGCCGCGATACGTCAGGTGGGCGAACCGCCTGGCGATGTTCAGCCCGTTGTCCGGCGTCGTCCCGGTGTCGTAGTAGTCGCCGCCGTGCCAGTTCGGGTCCGCGGCGATGACGTCGAGCTGCGCGGTGTGGCCGCCGATCTGGTCGGCGGTGGCGCGGGCGTTGACCGCCAGCAGCAGGGCAGTCTCGACCCGGTCCGGGTGGCCGATGATCCACTCGAGGGCGCGCATGCCGCCGAGCGAACCGCCGACGACGGCCGCGAACCGGTCGATGCCCAGCTGGTCGGCCAGTGCGCGTTCGGTCTCGACCTGGTCGCGGATCGAGATCGCGGGGAACCGCGAGCCCCAGGCGCGGCCGTCGGGCGCGGGCGACCCGGGGCCGGTCGTGCCTCGGCAGCTGCCGAGCACGTTCGTCACGAGCACGCACCATTCGTTGGTGTCGACCGGGGCTCCCGGTCCGACCATCCCCTGCCACCAGCCGGGGGTGGGGTGGTTCTCGTCGGCGGGACCGATCACGTGTGAGTCCCCGGTGAGGGCGTGTTCGATCAGCACGATGTTGTCGAGGGCGGCGTTCGGCTCACCCCAGCATTGGACGGCGACAGTGACCGCAGGGAGCACCGCACCGCTCTCGAGGGGGAGCGAACCGATGTCGATGTAGGTCAGTGTTCCGTCGGTCGGAATCGTCCAGGCGGTGGTCAATGTCTCGGTCACAAGCGACTGCATCGTGCCGATGCTAATGTCCGCGCCTTCGTGGGAAAGGAGTTTCACGAAACCTGTTCACGTCCGGTTTTCGAGGCACGGATCCCGGTCCGCGCCAGCGCCATCGTCTCGTCGAGCAACCCGGTCACCCACGTCGCCTCGGTGAGAAACCCGTCGTGGCCGTCCTTCGAGTTGACCACCCGCAGCCCTTCGCACCCCGCGAGGTGAGCCGCGATCTCCCGCTGCTGCCACAGCGGGTAGAGACGATCGGAGTCCACGCCGCCGACGACCGTCGGCACGGCGCACGAGGCGAGTGCCTTCTCGACGCCGCCGCGACCGAACCCGACGTCGTGCCGGTTCATGGCCTCCGTCAGCAGGACGTACGTGCCCGCGTCGAACCGGGCCACCAGCTTCGACGCCTGGTGCTGGAGATAGCTGTCCACCGCGTAGCGGCCGCCCGCGCGCGGGTCCTCGCCGTCCTGCGCGTCGTTGTGGAACCGAGCGTCGAGTTCACCTTCGGTGCGGTAGCTCAGATGCGCGATCCGCCGAGCGATGCTCAGCCCGGCATCCGGACCGTGTCCGGTGCCGTGGTAGTCACCGCCCTGCCAGGCGGGGTCGGAGGTGATCGCGGCGATCTGTGTGGTCTGGGTGCCGATCTGGTCCGCGGTCGCGCGAGCGCCACAGGCGAGAACCAGTGCGGCCGTTACCCTCTCGGGATGCCCGATGATCCACTCAAGGGTGCGCATTCCGCCCATCGACCCGCCCAGTACTGCAGCGAATCGCTGGATCCCGAGCAGGTCGGCGAGCGCCGCCTCGGCGGCGACCTGATCGCGGATCGAGGTCTCGGGGAAGCGGGATCCCCAGGGCATCCCGTCCGGGGCGGGGGACGATGGACCTGTTGTGCCACGGCAGCCGCCGAGCACGTTCGTCGACAGTACGCACCACTCGTCGGTATCGATGGGTGCGCCTGGCCCGACCATGCCGTCCCACCAGCCGGGGGACGGATGGCCGTCGCCGGCCGGACCGGTGACGTGCGAGTCGCCGGTCAGCGCGTGCTCGACGAGCACGACGTTGTCGCGCGCCTCGTTCGGTTCGCCCCAGCACTGGACGGCGAGCGAGACGTCGGGGAGCACCGCCCCGTTCTCGAGCGTGAGCGAGCCGATGGGAATCGTGGTCAGCCGTCCGTCCGGCGACGGGAAGAGCTCTCGGGACATCGCCGGACGGGGGCTGGAGACGGAACCGACTGTCAAGACGCCGCCGCCGCGAATCCGGCCTCGAGGTCGGCCAGGATGTCGTCGATCCCCTCGATTCCGACCGCGAGACGCACCAGGCCCGGCGTGACACCGGCGGCGAGCTGCTCCTCCGGGGTCAACTGCGAGTGGGTGGTCGACGCGGGGTGGATCACGAGCGACCGGACGTCGCCGATGTTGGCGACGTGGCTGTGCAGCGTGAGCGCATCGACGAACCTCTTGCCCGCGTCGACGCCGCCCGCCAGCTCGAACGCGACGATCGCGCCGGCGCCCTTCGGTGCCAGCTGCTGACCACGCTCGTACCACGGGGAGCTGGGCAGCCCGGCGTAGGCGACCCGGACGACACCGTCGTGGCCCTCGAGGAACTCCGCGACCCGCGTGGCGTTCTGCACGTGCCGCTCGACACGCAGGCTCAGGGTCTCGATGCCCTGGCTGATCAGGAAGGCGTTGAACGGGGACACGGCGGAACCGAGGTCGCGGAGCAGCTGCACCCGGGCCTTGAGCGCGTACGCCGGTGCGCCGAGGTCCGCGAACACCGCGCCGTGGTAGCTGGGATCGGGCGTGGTGAACCCGGGGTGCCTGCCCTGTGTCCAGTCGAAGTTGCCGCCGTCGACGATCACGCCCGCGATCGCGGTGCCGTGACCACCGAGGTACTTGGTTGCCGAGTGCACGACGATGTCCGCTCCGTGCTCGAGCGGACGCAGCAGGTACGGGGTGGCGACGGTGTTGTCGACGATCAGCGGGATTCCCGCCTCGTGTCCGACGGCGGAGATGCCGGGGATGTCGAGGATGTCGTTCCGCGGGTTAGAGATGGACTCGCCGTAGAACGCGACCGTGTTCGGGCGGATCGCCGCACGCCACTGATCGAGGTCGTCGGGGTCGTCGACGAACGTCACCTCGACACCCAGCTTCGGGAGGCTGTAGTGGAACAGGTTGTACGTGCCGCCGTACAGGCTCGGGCTCGAGACGACGTGATCGCCCGCGCCCGCGATGTTCAGGATCGCGAAGGTCGACGCGGCCTGCCCGGACGACAGCAGGAGCGATGCGACGCCGCCCTCGAGAGAGGTGATGCGCTGCTCGACCGCGTCCTGCGTGGGGTTCATGATCCGGGTGTAGATGTTGCCCGGCTCCGCGAGGCCGAAGAGTGCGGCGGCGTGGTCGGTGCTGTCGAAGGTGTACGACGTGGTCTGGTAGATCGGCAGTGCCCGCGCCTTGGTGGTGGCGTCGGAGGTCTGACCCGCGTGGATCTGCTTCGTCTCGAAGGTCCAGTTCGCGGTCGGATCGATCGGGTTCTCGCTCATGGGTCGGCTCTGCTCCAGGATGTGGTCCGAAGATGCGGCGCGTGGGCGCCCGGGCTGATGGGGCCTATCTGCGACAACAACACATGGTTAAACCTCCGGTGGGTCGTGTCCCTGTTGGTGGGTCCGTCCCAACGGACCCGCGCTTGTCCTCCGGCGTCCTCGAAGGACCTGGTCATCACCCGGGGCACCCCACCGCGGAAGGAGGGTTGCCGGCCAGCGAGCCGGGGCTTGATGCTGACACTCATGACCTGGCAGCGATCTTAACGGTTCTCGTCGCACGTACCGACAACGGGGACTCCGGCATGCCCCGGTGTCTGTGCGCCCCGCTCCCGGGTGACCTGCGCAACACCACTAAACTGCTGGTCGCAAGTCTGCAGTCGAAGTGGGAGACCCTGAAGTGAAGGACGCCGCCGCGGCGCTTACCCGGGGTCTGTCGGCCCGTCACATCCGATTCATCGCCCTCGGCTCGGCGATCGGTACCGGCCTGTTCTACGGCTCGGCCGGCGCGATCGAGAAGGCCGGACCGTCGGTCCTCCTGGCCTACCTGATCGGCGGTGCAGTCGTCTATCTGGTGCTGCGCTCGCTCGGCGAGATGGCGGTCCGGAACCCCGTGTCCGGGTCGTTCGGTGAATACGCGAGCACCCACCTCGGCCCGCTCGCCGGCTTCATGACCGGCTGGACGTACACCTTCGAGATGATCGTGGTCTGCCTGGCGGACGTCACGGCCTTCGGCGTCTACATGGGCTTCTGGTTCCCCGACGTGCCCCGCTGGATCTGGGTGCTGGCGATCGTGTTCTTCATCGGCGCCCTCAACCTGCTCAGCGTGAAGGTGTTCGGCGAGCTCGAGTTCTGGTTCACGCTGGTCAAGGTGGCCGCGATCCTCGCCCTCATCGGCGCAGGCGTGGCGACACTGATCTTCGGCTTCGGCATCTACGACACCGCGGAGGGCGCGAGCAACCTCTGGGACGAGGGCGGATTCTTCGCGAACGGGTTCGGCGGGTTCGTGGCCTGCTTCGCGATCGTGATGTTCGCCTTCGGCGGCACCGAGATCATCGGCATCACCGCCGGTGAGGCGGAGGACCCGGCGCGCACCATCCCGCGCGCCGTGAACACCGTCCCGGTCCGGATCATGCTCTTCTACATCGCCACCCTCGCGGTCATCATGGCGATCATCCCGTGGCACACCATCGGAACCGGCAGCAGCCCGTTCGTGCAGATCTTCGAGGCGATCGGAGTGGGGCCGGCCGCCGCCGTGCTCAACGTCGTCGTCATCACCGCGGCGCTGTCGGCGATCAACAGCGACATCTTCGGCGCGGGCCGCATGATGTACGGCATGGCGCAGCGTGGGCAGGCACCTGCCGCGATGACGAAGCTGTCGCGCTCGGGCGTGCCCTGGATGACGGTCGCCGTGATGATCGGTGCGCTGCTCCTCGCGGTGTTGCTCAACTACCTCATCCCCGAGTCGGTGTTCATCGTGATCGCGTCGATCGCCACCTTCGCCACCATCTTCGTGTGGGTGATGATCCTGCTCGCGCAGATTCGGTCGCGCAGGCGGATGACGAGCACCGAGGTGCGGTCGCTGAAGTTCCCGGTACCGATCTGGCCCGCCGGGCAGATCGCGGCGCTCGGGTTCCTCGGGTTCGTGATCGTCGTCCTCGCGTTCGACGCCGACACCCGGGTCGCCCTTGTCGTCGGTGCCGTGTGGCTCGCCGCACTGACCGCGGCGTACCTGCGCTTCGTCAAGCCGCACGTACACGCGCCGAGCCCGGCGGTCGAGCCCTCGCCGAACTGAGCGAGGGGTCTCACCCGCGCCGGGTGAGGAAACGCCGCCGGTCCGGCGGTTGACTTGGCCCCGTTGCGTCGTAGACGAAGGGCGGGACCGTGAGCGCTGACGTTCGGGCTGTACCCATTCCGGGCGGCGACTCGCTGCCGTTCCCCCCGACCCCGTCCGGGAGCGTCGCGGGCCGGACGATGCAGGAGTCCGTCTACAGTCCGCGTCCGAAGGAGGGGCGCCTGCCGGCGGACGCTCCGAACATCCTCGTCGTCCTCGTGGACGACGCGGGTCCGGGACTGCCGAGCACGTTCGGCGGCGAGGTGCAGACCCCGACGCTCACCCGGACGCTGGGGGAGGGCATCGGCTACAACCGCTTCCACACCACCGCGATGTGCTCGCCGACGCGGGCGTCCCTGCTCACCGGGCGCAATCACCACCGCGTCGGGAACGGTCAGATCGCGGAACTGGCGAACGACTGGGACGGGTACTCCGGGCACATCCCGAAGTCGAGTGCGACCGGCCCCGAGGTGCTGCGCCGGTACGGGTACACGACGGCGGCGTTCGGGAAGTGGCACAACACGCCCGCCGAGGAGACCACGGCCGCGGGCCCGTTCGACAACTGGCCGACCGGCGTCGGTTTCGACTACTTCTACGGGTTCCTCGCGGGGGAGGCGTCCCAGTACGAACCGCACCTGGTCCGGAACACCACCGTGGTGCTGCCGCCGAAGAGTCCGGAGGAGGGCTATCACCTCAGCGAGGACCTCGCCGACGACGCGATCGGATGGCTGCGGAGGCACCGGGCGCTCGACGCGGACCGGCCGTTCTTCATGTACTGGGCGAGCGGGTGCCTGCACGGACCGCACCACATCATGAAGGAGTGGGCGGACCGGTACGCAGGCAAGTTCGACGACGGCTGGGACGCCTACCGCGAGCGGGTGTACGAGCGGGCGAAGGACCAGGGCTGGATCCCGCAGGACGCCGACCTCACCGACCGCGACCCGACGATGCCCGCCTGGGGCGACATTCCCGAGGAGGAGAAGCCGTTCCAGCGGCGGTTGATGGAGGTGGCGGCGGGCTTCGCGGAGCACTGCGACGTACAGGTGGGCCGTCTCCTCGACGAGCTCGACGACCTCGGGTACCGAGACAACACGCTGGTCGTCTACATCTGGGGTGACAACGGCTCGTCCGGTGAGGGCCAGAACGGCACCATCAGCGAGCTGCTCGCGCAGAACGGGATTCCGACGACCACCGCCATGCACATCGCCGCGCTGGAGGAGCTCGGTGGCCTGGACGTGCTGGGCTCGCCGAAGACCGACAACATGTACCACGCGGGCTGGGCGTGGGCGGGGAGCACGCCGTACAAGGGGATGAAGCTGCTCGCCTCGCATCTCGGTGGAACCCGGAACCCGATGGTGGTCCGGTGGCCCGCCAAGGTCGACCCCGACCCCGTACCGCGGGCCCAGTTCCTGCACTGCAACGACCTCGTACCGACCTTCTACGACCTGGTCGGCATCACGCCGCCGCGGACCGTGCACGGGGTTCCGCAGGATCCGCTCGACGGAGCCAGCTTCGCGGCGACCCTGGTGGACCGGGACGCGAAGGCGGGCAAGCTCACCCAGTACTTCGAGATCATGGGCAGCCGCGCGATCTACCACGACGGCTGGATGGCGTCCGCGTTCGGCCCGCGCTCCCCGTGGGTGCCGGGCCTGCCCGCAGGTATCCACGACTGGAACCCGGACGACGACACGTGGGAGCTGTACCACCTCGACGAGGACTGGACGCAGAGTCGCGACCTCGCGGCGCAGCACCCGAAGAAGCTGGCCCAGCTGCGTGAGCTGTTCGCGATCGAGGCGGCGAAGAACAAGGTCCTGCCCGTCGGCGGCGGCTTGTGGGTTGCCGCGATGCATCCGGAGCAGCGCATCTCCACGCCGTACACCAGCTGGAGGTTCACCGGGGACGTCGTCCGGATGCCCGAGTTCTGTGCCCCGGCGCTGGGGAACAAGGACAACCGGGTCACGATCGACCTCGTCGTTCCGGAATCCGGATCGGGTGTGCTGTACGCGCTCGGAGGTAACGGTGGCGGACTCACCTGCTTCCTGGATGACGGGCACCTCTGCTTCGAGTACAACCTCTTCATCCTGATGCGGACGAAAATTCGCTCTGCACAGCCGGTCTCGCCGGGACGGCACACCGTCGAGGTCGTCACGACCTACGCCGAGGTGCGGCCGGGTGGGCCGCTCGACGTGGTGCTGTCCGTCGACGGGTCGGAGGTGGGACGGTCGACGGTTCCGGTCAGCGCGCCACTCCTGTTCACCGCCAACGACTGCCTCGACATCGGCACCTGCCTCGGCTCGCCGGTGTCACTGGACTACTTCGACAGGGCGCCCTTCCCGTTCGACGGCACCATCGACACCGTCGTCGTCGAGTACCTGTGACGTGCGTCAGGTGAGCGGGAACCGCAGCGTACCGATCGACGTGTAGTCGGTTCCGTCGTGGCCGATCATCCACGAGCCGCCCTGCTGTCGACATCGCGCGACCGCGTCGAACGCCTTCAGCATGAAGAGGATCGCGTCCTCGGCATTCGGCGCGAGGGCGAGCTGGTGGGATTCGCCGGGCCGGGACATGTCCAGCCAGACACCCTTGTTCCCGTCGAGTCGCATCCCGACCACGTGGGTGACGTCGACGTACTGGTACTTGCGCTGCTCCCATGGAGTGCTGCGCGAGTATCCCTGTTCGAGCACTTGGATCAGGATGGTCATCGAAGCCTCCCGGGGGCCGACGAGGGTGCAGCCGTCTCGATGCCATCCTCCGCCCATCGTCGCTGTGACTCCACCGTGTCCGACTCGGGTGGTTGGATGGTCCGGTGGTGCATGCGGTGTGGTCGTCCGGATCGGGAGTGCTGCTCTGGGTCGACGACAGTGCCGACACATCCGAGTGGCCGTCACCGCTGCCGGGAATGCTCGGTCGCCGGTTCCGGCATCGGGCCACCGTCACGGTCCCCGACGCTCGCGGCGAGCTGACCGAGGTCACGGTACCGGCGCTGGCGCTGGCACCGGCCGACGCGGCGTCGCTGCTGCTGGATCTGCCAGCTGCGGATCCGCGGCTGCCCGGCGACCTGCGCTACCTGATCCATGTCGCCCGGGGGATCCGGCGCTGGGCCGAGGCCGGCCGGGTGGTTCCCGAACTGCGGCGCGAGGACGGCAATTGGTGGACGCGCTGGCGACTCCTCGGCGGGGACCGTCAGCGCGCGTGGCTCGCCGAACTCGGCGCGGCGATGCCGGGGGTGCTCCGAGCGGCCGGCGGCAGGCAGGCGCTCGACGAGTTCGTCCTGGCGCTGACCGATCCGATCGTCCGGGACCGGCTCGGCGGACGGGACGGCGACCACCCACTGCTGCACGCCCTGCTCACCGACACCCCGCTCGAGGTGCCCGAACGCGCTCGCGTCGGGGAGGCGGAGTCGCGGCTGCGACGGTGGCGCGACTCGCTCGCGGTGGAAGAACCCGATCTCGTCCTGCGGCTGGTCGAGCCGGACGATCTCGACGGTCCCGATGCGGACGTACTGCTGTGGCGGCTCGAGGTGTGCCTGCGAGCGGCGGGGGAGGCCCCGGCGCCGGTCCGCCACACCGACCCCGAGGGACTGCGGGTCGCGCTGCGCCTGCTCGGCAAGGCCATGGAGGTGTATCCGCGGCTGCGCGGGGTGCCGTCGGACCCGGACGGGCTCGACCTGTTGCTCCCGCTGGCGGTGGTGACCGACCTGGTCGCGCACGGAGCTCGGGCACTCGCGGCGGCGGGCGTGACGCTGCTGTTGCCTCGGGCGTGGGTGGTCGCGGCACCGTCGCTGCGACTGACGGTCGCCAGCCCTCCGGTACTCCTCGACACCGACGAACGCGACGTCGGACTTCACCAACTGCTCTCCTACAACTGGGAACTCGCGATCGGAGACCTGGTGCTCACGGCGGCCGAGGTCGAGCGGCTCGCACGGTCGGCGGCGGACCTCGTGCAGCTGCGGGGCCAGTGGGTACAGGCGGACGCAGCTGCGCTGGCGAAGGCCGCGAAGTACGTCGGCGCCCACGGCTCCGACGGTTCGACGACACTCGGCGGGCTGCTGGCGCAGTTGACGGCGGCGGATCCGCCGCCGCTTCCCGTCGACTCGGTCACCGCGACGGGATGGGTGTCGTCGCTCCTCGGTGGTGGCGCGCGTCCCGATCCGGTGCCGCCGCCCGCCGCGCTCGAGGCGACGCTGCGGCCGTACCAGCAGCGCGGACTCGACTGGCTCGCCTTCATGAGCGGTCTCGGGCTGGGCGGAATCCTTGCCGACGACATGGGCCTCGGCAAGACGGTGCAGCTGCTCGCGTTGCTCGCCCACGAGCGGGAGCGATCCGATGCCGCGGTCGCGCCGACCCTGCTGGTGTGCCCGATGTCGGTGGTGGGGAACTGGCAGCGGGAGGCTGCGAGATTCACTCCCGGCCTGCGAGTGCACGTCCACCACGGACCCGGCAGGCTCCGCGATTCCGCGTTCGCGGCGGCCGTCGCGGACAGCGACCTGGTGATCACGACATACGCGGTCGCGACCCGCGACGTCGAACTGATGCACGAAAAACGCTGGGGTCGAGTCGTTCTCGACGAGGCGCAGCACATCAAGAACGCGGCGACGGCGCAGTCGCGGGCGGTCCGCTCGATCCCGGCGAGGCACCGTCTCGCCCTCACCGGCACCCCGGTCGAGAACCGACTGGAGGAGCTGCGTTCGATCCTCGACTTCGCCAATCCCGGCCTGCTCGGGTCGCCGCAGCAGTTCCGGGCCCGGTTCGCGGTGCCGATCGAGCGGTTGCAGGACGAGTCCGCGCTGGCACGCCTGCGCACCGTCACCTCCCCGTTCGTGCTGCGCCGGGTGAAGACGGATCCGGCGGTGATCGCGGACCTTCCGGAGAAGTTCGAGATGACGGTGCGGGCGAATCTCACCGCCGAGCAGGCGGGCCTGTACCGAGGTGTGCTCGACGACATGACGCGTCGCCTGCGCGACGCCGACAACCCGCGGGCGCGCAAGGGCGTGGTGCTCGCCGCCCTGACCAGGCTGAAGCAAGTGTGCAACCATCCGGCGCACTTCCTGGCGGACGGCTCGCCTGCGGTGCGCCGTGGGCGACACCGCTCCGGGAAGCTCGCGCTCGTCGAGGACATCGTCGAGTCGGTTCTCGCCGACGACGAGCGGGTCCTGCTGTTCACCCAGTTCCGCGAGTTCGGGGCGATAGTGGCGCCCTACCTCGCCGAGCGGTTCGGGGTGGACGTGCCGTTCCTGCACGGCGGCGTGTCGCGCACGGCGCGCGATGCGATGGTGCGGGACTTCCAGGACGGTGCGTCCGCGTCCCCGATCATGCTGCTCTCCCTCAAGGCCGGTGGCACCGGATTGAACCTGACTGCTGCGAATCATGTTGTGCACCTGGATCGCTGGTGGAACCCGGCCGTCGAGAACCAGGCCACCGACCGGGCGTTCCGGATCGGGCAGCGGCGCGACGTCCAGGTCCGCAAGCTGCTCTGCGTCGGCACCCTGGAGGAACGCATCGACGCGATGCTTACCGGAAAGGCCGAGCTGGCGGACCTCGCGGTCGGGGTCGGAGAGAAGTGGATCACCGAGATGAGCGACGACGAGCTGGCCGCGCTGATGATGCTCGGCGAGGACGCGGTGGGCGAATGAGGCGGGTGGCGCGGCGGGGTGCGGGCGAGGGCTGGGGACGCCTGCTGACGGCGGCGGTCGAGAAGGCAGCCGGAGGTGCGCGGCTGGCTCGGGGCCGCAGTCACGTCCGGGCCGGGCAGGTGCTCGCGATCCGGATCGCACCCGGACTGGTGATCGGCGAGGTGCAGGGCAGCCAGAACGCGCCGTTCACGGCGAGCGTCACGGTCCGGGTCCTGGAGCGGGACGCGATCGACGAGGTGGTCGGTCGCGTCCGGGGCGCGCCAGGGGTGCTCGCCGCGGTCGCGGGCGGCACGATGCCCCTCGAGCTCGGTGAACTGCTGTTGCCTGCCGGTGCGTCGGACGTCGACTTCGGCTGCACGTGCCCCGATCAGGGATGGCCGTGCCGGCATGCGGCGGCGCTCGTCACGGTGCTCGCGGATCGGCTGGAGGACGACCCGACGCTCCTGCTCACCCTGCGCGGCATCGACCTGGACACCCTCATCGGTGGGGTGGACGAGGCTGCCGGATCCGCAGGCGACGTGGACGACTGGTTCGGCGATCGCGCCGAGCTGCCCGCCCTCCCGAGGCCGGCGTTCGTGTCCGCCCCGCAGGACCTCAACTCGGTGCACCTGCGGGCGGCGCTGCGAGCGCTGACGCCGGAGGAGGATGCCGCCCGTCGCGCCGCCCGCGACCTCGACGATCTGTACAGGGGTCTGTCCGGCGAGTAGACGATCGCCGCGCAGCGGTGAGTTTCGAGGCTGCGGACAGTCGGTACCTGTGACGGAACCGAATCGAAGGAGCGACCCGTGACGATCCCAGCAGGAACAATCGACCGCCGCTACAGCGACGGGACGGCAGTGCCGACTCCGTGGACGGACGTGACGGCGATTCTCGACGCCTCGCAGATCTTCTGGGTGACCACGGTGCGTCCCGATGGGCGCCCGCACGTCACACCGCTGATCGCGGTGCGCGTCGATGGTCGGCTGTACTTCTCGACCGGCCCGGAGGAACGCAAGGCCGTCAACCTGGAGGCCAACGGTGCATGCGTCCTGACCACCGGATCGAACTCGATCGAGTACGGCACCGACGTGGTGGTGGAGGGGATTGCGGCCGTGGTGACGGACCGTGACCTGCTCGAGCGGGTTGCCGACGCGTACAGGGTCAAGTACGGCCGGGAGTGGAGCTTCGAGGTGCGGGAGGGGCGGTTCGTTCACACCGATGCCGGCGGGCAGGCCCTGGTGTTCGGCCTCACCGCCGACACCGTGTTCGCCTTCCAGAAGGGGAATGCCTTCGCTCAGACGCGTTGGCGGTTGTGAGCGTGAAGTCCGGTCGGCCGCGGCCCGCCCTAGACATACATGGACATCCAACTATAGGATGAGCGACATATTTGAGAGGTTCAGCCGCGCCCACGACTCGGGCGCGGAGTCCGCAGTTGGTCTTCGATCGGTCAGGACAGGAAAAATGGTTCAGGAACTCACCCATTTCGTCGACGGCAAGCGCGTCCCCGGCACGTCGGGCAAGTTCGGCGACGTCTACGACCCCAACACCGGCCAGGTCCAGGCTCGTGTCCCGCTCGCGGACAAGGCCGAGACCGAGGCGATCATCGCGAACGCGGAAGCGGCGCAGCGGGAGTGGGCGGCGTTCAACCCGCAGAAGCGTGCCCGCGTGCTGATGAAGTTCCTGCAGCTCGCGCAGGCGGAGATGGACTCCCTCGCGCGGCTGCTCTCGGCCGAGCACGGCAAGACCGTCCCCGACGCGAAGGGCGACATCCAGCGCGGCCTCGAGGTCATCGAGTTCGCGCTCGGCGCTCCGCACCTGCTCAAGGGCGAGTACACCGAGTCCGCGGGCACCGGCATCGACGTCTACTCGATGCGCCAGCCGCTCGGTGTCGTCGCCGGCATCACCCCGTTCAACTTCCCCGCGATGATCCCGCTGTGGAAGGCCGGCCCGGCCCTCGCCGCGGGCAACGCGTTCATCCTCAAGCCGTCCGAGCGTGACCCGTCGGTGCCGCTGCGCCTGGCGGAGCTGTTCCTCGAGGCCGGTCTGCCGCCGGGCGTGTTCAACGTCGTCAACGGCGACAAGGAGGTCGTCGACGTCCTGCTGACCGACGACCGGATCAAGGCCGTCGGGTTCGTCGGGTCCACCCCGATCGCGCAGTACATCTACGAGACCGCCGCCGCGCACGGCAAGCGCGCGCAGTGCTTCGGTGGCGCGAAGAACCACGCCATCGTCATGCCCGACGCGGACCTCGACGAGGTCGCCGACGCCCTGATCGGTGCCGGGTACGGTTCCGCCGGTGAGCGCTGCATGGCCATCTCCGTGGCAGTGCCCGTCGGTGAGGAGACCGCCGACGCGCTGGTCGCCAAGCTCACCGAGCGGGTCGCCGAGCTGCGCATCGGCCGCTCCGACGACGAGGCCGCCGACTTCGGCCCGCTGGTGTCCAAGGACGCCGTCGACCGGGTGAACAGCTACATCCAGATCGGTATCGACGAGGGCGCCGAGGCGGTCGTCGACGGTCGCGGCTTCACCCTCGAGGGCCACGAGGACGGTTTCTTCGCGGGCGCGACCCTGTTCGACAAGGTCACCACCGACATGCGTGTCTACAAGGAGGAGATCTTCGGTCCGGTGCTGCTCGTCGCGCGCGCCGCGGATTACGAGGAGGCGTTGCGTCTGCCGACCGAGCACGAGTACGGCAACGGTGTCGCGATCTTCACCCGTGACGGTGACACCGCGCGTGACTTCGTCTCCCGGGTGAACGTCGGCATGGTCGGCGTGAACGTGCCGATCCCGGTGCCGATCGCGTACCACACGTTCGGTGGTTGGAAGCGGTCCGGTTTCGGTGACCTCAACCAGCACGGTCCGGACTCGTTCCGCTTCTACACCAAGACGAAGACGGTCACGCAGCGCTGGCCGTCGGGCAAGAAGGAAGAGACCAATCACTTCGTCATCCCGACGATGAACTAGGTGGCGGTCATGTTCACCCTGACCGACGACGAGCGGGCGATCAGCGAGACCGCCCGCGACTTCGCCGCCGAGTTCCTCGCGCCCAATGCCGTCGAGTGGGACCAGGCCAAGCACTTCCCGGTGGACGTGCTGCGCAAGGCCGCCGCGCTCGGCATGGGCGGCATCTACGTCCGCGAGGACGTGGGTGGCTCGGGGCTGCGCCGACTCGACTCGGTGCGGATCTTCGAGCAGCTCGCCACTGGTGACCCGTCGATCGCCGCGTACATCTCCATCCACAACATGGTCGCGTGGATGATCGACACCTACGGCACCGACGAGCAGCGCCGACAGTGGCTGCCCGACCTGTGCTCGATGGAGCGCCTCGGCAGCTACTGCCTGACCGAGCCGGGAGCCGGCTCGGACGCCGCGGCGCTGGCCACCAAGGCGGTCCGCGACGGCGACGACTACGTCCTCACCGGCGTCAAGCAGTTCATCTCCGGTGCCGGCGCCTCGGACGTGTACCTCGTGATGGCGCGTACCGGCGACGCCGGTGCCCGCGGCATCTCGGCGTTCGTCGTGCCGAAGGACTCCGTCGGGCTCTCGTTCGGCGCGAACGAGAAGAAGATGGGCTGGAACGCGCAGCCGACACGCCAGGTGATCATGGACGGTGTCCGCGTGCCTGCGGCGAACCTGCTCGGCGGCGAGGGCAACGGTTTCCGTATCGCGATGAACGGACTCAACGGCGGACGTCTCAACATCGCGGCCTGCTCGGTCGGCGGTGGACAGGCGGCGCTGGTGAAGGCGCTCGACTATCTCACCGAGCGACGCGCATTCGGTGCGGCCCTTGTGGATTCGCAGGCCCTGCAGTTCCAGCTCGCCGACATGCGCACCGAACTCGAAGCGGCCCGCACCCTGCTGTGGCGGGCGGCGTCGGCCCTGGACGAGGACACCCCGGACAAGGTGGATCTGTGCGCGATGGCGAAGCGATTCGCCACCGACACCGGTTTCGAGGTCGCGAACCGGGCCCTGCAGATGCACGGTGGCTACGGCTACCTGTCGGAGTACGGTCTGGAGAAGATCGTCCGGGATCTGCGTGTGCACCAGATCCTCGAGGGAACCAACGAGATCATGCGGGTGGTTGTCGCCCGCAGCGTCGTCGCGGGAAAGGTGGGAACCGTATGAGCCAGGCCGACGAGCAGGAAGTTGTCGTCAGACGGTCGGGTGGGGTGGGGCGACTGACCCTGAACAGGCCCAAGGCGATCAACGCCCTCAACCATGCGATGGTGCGGACGATGGCGTCCGCACTGCTCGAGTGGGAGGCCGACCCCGAGGTGACCGCCGTGGTCGTCGACGGTGCCGGTGAACGGGGCCTGTGCGCGGGCGGCGACATCGTCGCAATCCACGACGACGCCAAGTTCGGCGGGACGGGTTCACGCGAGTTCTGGCGTGACGAGTACGTGCTCAACGCCGCGATCGGCCGCTACCCCAAGCCGTACGTGGCGATCATGGACGGCATCGTCATGGGCGGCGGCGTCGGGATCTCCGGGCACGGCAGCGTCCGCGTGGTCACCGAGCGGTCCACCATCGCGATGCCGGAGACCGGGATCGGCTTCGTGCCCGACGTCGGCGGCACGTTCCTTCTCTCCCGCACGCCGGGCGAGATCGGTACCCACGTCGCGCTCACCACGGGCCGCCTGAACGCCGGGGACGCGATCGCCCTCGGGTTCGCCGACCACTTCGTACCGTCCGAGTCGCTCGGCGACTTCGTCGCCGCGATCGAGACCCGCTCGCTCGACGAGGCGCTCGCGACGTTCGCGCAACCGGCTCCCGAGTCACCGCTGCTCGCGCAGCGGGACTGGATCGACGCCGCGTACTCCGCCGACACCGTCGAGGAGATCGTCTCCCGTCTGCAGGCCGCGGGCACCCCGGAGACGACGAAGGCGGCCGAGCGGATCCTCGGGAAGTCGCCTGTCGCACTGACGGTCACACTGCGGTCGCTGCGCCACGCCCGCACCCTCGACTCCCTCGAGGAGGTCCTCAACGAGGAGTTCCGGGTGTCGGTGGCATCGCTGTCCTCCCACGACCTCGTCGAGGGCATCCGCGCGCAGGTGATCGACAAGGACCGCAACCCGCAGTGGTCGCCGGCGACCCTCGCCGACGTCACCGCCGCGGACGTGGACCGCTATTTCCAGCCCCTCGGTGAGCTCGAACTGGGGCTCGCCGCACCCGATCTCGAGGAGGTTCGACAATGAGCACCCTTCCCACCATCGCGTTCCTCGGCCTCGGGCACATGGGCGGGCCGATGGCCGCGAACCTGGTCAAGGCCGGGTACGAGGTCACCGGCTTCGACCCGATGCCCGCCGCGCAGGAGCAGGCGTTCAAGGACGGCCTCACCGTCGCCGACACCGCGGTCGCAGCGGTCGCCGACGCCGACGTGGTGATCACCATGCTGCCCAACGGCAAGCTGGTGCTCGACCTGTACGACGAGATCCTCGGTGTCGCGAAGGCGAACACGCTGTTCGTCGACAGTTCGACCATCGACGTGGCGGACGCGAAGGCCGCCGCGGACAAGGCACACGCCGCCGGCCATCGCGCCGTCGACGCACCTGTCTCGGGCGGTGTCGCGGGCGCATCGGCAGGCACCCTGGCGTTCATGGTCGGAGGCAGCGAAGCCGACTTCGACTCGGCGAAGCCGCTGCTCGACGTCATGGGCGCCAAGGTGGTGCACTGCGGTGGTTCGGGAGTCGGGCAGGCCGCGAAGATCTGCAACAACATGATCCTCGGCATCTCGATGATCGCCGTGAGCGAGGCGTTCGTGCTCGGCGAGAAGCTCGGCCTGACGAACCAGGCGCTCTTCGACGTCGCGTCCAATGCCTCCGGCCAGTGCTGGTCCCTGACCAGCTACTGTCCGGTGCCCGGGCCGCTGCCGACCAGCCCGGCCAACAACGACTACCAGCCCGGCTTCGCCGCCGCACTGATGGACAAGGACCTCGGTCTCGCGTCGAATGCGCTGCGCGCCAACGGGGTCGAGGACGGACTCGGTCTGCGTGCGGCCGAGATCTACCACCGCTTCAACACCGAAGGCAATGGGGGACTGGACTTCTCCGCCATCGTCAACGACATCCGCACGCGATCAGAGGGAACCAAGTGAGCGAGTACGAAACCATCCTGGCCGAGCGCAAGGGCCGTGTCGGCGTCGTCACCCTGAACCGGCCGAAGGCGCTGAACGCGCTGAACAGCCAGTTGATGCGTGAGGTCGTCGCCGCTGTGGAGGCGTTCGACGCGGACGCCGAGATCGGCGCAATCGTCGTCACCGGGTCCGAGAAGGCGTTCGCCGCCGGCGCGGACATCAAGGAGATGCAGTCGAAGACGTTCGCCGAGGTGTACTCGGAGGACTTCTTCTCCGAGTGGGACCGGCTGTCGGCGGTGCGCAGCCCGATCGTCGCGGCGGTGTCGGGCTACGCGCTCGGCGGCGGCTGCGAGCTCGCCATGATGTGCGACTTCATCATCGCTTCCGATACCGCGAAGTTCGGTCAGCCCGAGATCAAGCTCGGCGTCATCCCGGGCATCGGCGGATCGCAGCGCCTGACCCGCGCCGTCGGCAAGGCCAAGGCGATGGACCTGTGCCTGACCGGCCGGAACATGGACGCGGAGGAGGCCGAGCGCGCCGGTCTCGTCGCGCGCATCGTGCCCGCTGCAGACCTGCTCGACGTCGCGCTGGACGCGGCGACGACCATCGCGTCCATGTCGCTGCCGATCGCGCGGATGGCGAAGGAGGCCGTCAACCGGTCCTTCGAGACAACCCTCGCGGAGGGCGTGAAGTTCGAACGCCGCGTGTTCCACTCTACGTTCGCCACCGCCGACCAGAAGGAAGGCATGGCCGCGTTCGTCGAGAAGAGGACGCCGAAGTTCGTGAACGGCTGATCCACTCGGACACACGACGACGGTCCGCGACGCGCACGCGTCGCGGACCGTCGTCGTGTGTCGGCCGTGTGCCGGTATTCGGGTTCCCTAGGGTGTCCTCGTGGACATCGACGAGCTCACCGTTGCCCACCGCGGTTCCGGCACACCCGTGTACAGACTCACCGGCGGAGCCCAGTTCCACTTCCGCTGCGGAGACGGGGGAACGCCGTTCCCGCACTCGTGGGATGTGACGGCGCGCCGGATCGAGGCGATGCTCCGGCTCGATCGATGGCTCGGACCCATCGACGCCACGCCGCGGCCGATGCCGTCGACCACCGCGCCTGTGCTCGATGTCGTGCTGGCCGACCGCCACAGCGCGGAGGAACGCTTCTCGGCCGTCACCCTCCGGGCGTACAGCACACCGCTTCCACCGCGTGAGCAGCTGACTCTCGTTCTCCCCTCCGACGGGCGTCCACCCTGGGCGAGTCTGGTCACGGGCGAGCCGCCCTCGACGTTTCGGGACCGCCCGGACGACGTCGTCGAAGCCACCCTTCGGGATGCCGCACTCCTGCGCCCGATCGTCGGGGCCGTCGGCTTCCACCTGATGTCGGAGCCGTGGATGGAAAGTCAGTACACGGCCCACGCGCTGCCGTTCCTGCAGCGGTACCCCGGACTGAACCTGCCGCACCGGTACGACTGGAACATCGACGGCGCCCGAGTCCAGTCGGTGGACTGGCTCACCGTGCTGGGCGACGAGCTGCTCAGCCCGCTCGGCGGCCGGGACCGGCTTCGGACGCGGCTGGCCGACACCGCGGAGCGGATGGGCGCCCCGGCGCCCACCGTCCTGCCGTACGACGGGGGAGTGGTGGTACGGGCCGGTGCGGGCCCACAGTTCGGCGACAGTGCGGGCCAGGGGGCTCCGCCGAGCTACCGGGTGGTCGACGCCGTCGTCCGGCGGGTGCGCTGGGACGGGATCGCGCACACACCCAGCGGACTGCTCAAGACCGCCCGCGGCGTCGACAGAGTCGACGCGACGCGACGCTGGGCGGCCCGATTCGAGTGAAGGCACCCGGCCCCGACGTCCAGGGACATCGGGGCCGGGTCACGATCGAGCGAGTCCGATCAGAGGCCGAGGTCCTTCGCGATGATCGTCTTCATGACCTCGCTGGTGCCGCCGAAGATGCGGGTGACGCGAGTGTCCGCGTAGAGACGCGCGATCGGGTACTCGGTGACGTAGCCGTAGCCGCCGTGCAACTGCAGGCACTTGTCGATGACCCTGCCCGCCGCCTCGGTGCAGAACAGCTTGGCCTTGGCCGCGTCGGGGACCGTCAGCTCACCGGCGTCGTGCAGTTCGATCGCCCGGTCCACCATCAGCTGGATGGCCTGCACCTCCGTAGCGCACTCGGCGAGAACGAATTTCGTGTTCTGGAACGCTGCCACGGGCTTGCCGAACACCTTGCGGTCCTGGACGTAGGCGAGCGCGTGCGCGAGCGCCGCGGAGGCTGTGGCGGCGGCGCCGAACGCGATCGTCAAACGCTCCTGCGCCAGGTTGTGGGTGAGGTAGCTGAATGCCGCGCCCTCGTCGCCGAGACGGTCCTCCACGGGAACGATCACATCGCTGAACGACAGCTCGGCGGTGTCGGATGTCTTCAACCCGATCTTCTGCAGCTTGCGTCCGACCGCGAAGCCCTCGGTGGCGGTGTCGACGACCAGGATCGTCAACCCGATGCGGCGGTTCTCCTCCGAACTCGGCGCCGTCCGGCACACCACAAGGATGCGGTCGGCGAGCGCGCCGCCGGTGATGAACGTCTTCGCCCCGTTGAGGACGTAGTGGCTGCCGTCGTCCGAAAGCTTCGCACTGGTCGCGATGTTGGCGAGGTCGGAGCCTGTGCCCGGCTCGGTCATCGCGATCGCGAACATCAGGTCACCGGACGCGAATCCGGGCAGCCACCGCTGCTTCTGCTCCTCGGTGCCGTGCTCCAGCAGGTACGGCAGGATCAGGTTGCTGTGCACCGAGTAACTGCCGAACGAGGCGCCCGCCGCCGCGACCTCTTCGGCCACGACGACGTTGAACTTGATGCTCGACTCCCCGCCGCCGCCGTACTCCTCGGGCGTCTGGATGCCCAGGACACCGAGCTCGCCGAGTCGGCGGTAGAAGTCGCGCGGAGGGTGGCCGTCGGCCTCCCAGTCGTGGTGGACGGGTACGACCTCCTTGGCGATGAACTCACGAATGGTCTTGCGGAAGGCTTCGTGATCCTCGCCGAAGATGGTTCGCTGCACGGGAAATCTCCTCTTCGAGTCCGAACGGTGCGGTCGTAGAATGGCTGTGTATCCACGTCCCGCGACCCTGGCACCAGCATGCCCCGCGCCGACGAATCGGCACCATATCGATCGGCTATCGGACCCTTCGTGGTTCCCAATGACAGGTCCCCGCGAAGGTCACCACTTCGTGGGAGCGTCCCCGGTGTCGAAGTCCCCGGCATCCCGGCGCAGTTCCGCCAGAATACGGACGAGGGTGTCGAGCTTGGCGGCCGGAAGTCCGGGATTGGCGAACACCTTGCTGTTGAGGAGTTCGGTGGCCTCGACCGCCAGATCCCTTCCCTGCTGGGTGATCTCGACGAGCGTTGCGCGCCGGTCGCTCGGGTGCGGGACGCGCCGCACCAGACCGGCCTTCTCCAGACGGTCGACCGCGTTCGTCACCGACGTCGGGTGAACCTGCAGTCGCGCACTGGCCTTCGCCATCGGCAGCGCGCCGGTGCGGGTGAAGGTGAGCAGCGCCAGAAGTTCGTAGCGGGAGAACGTCAACCCGGTGGGCTTGAGGACCTCCTCGACGCGGGCGATCATGATCTGCTGCGCTCGCATCACCGACGTCACCGCCGCCATGCCGTCGGCGACGTCGCCCCAGCCGTGTGCCTCCCACTGGCGGTGGGCCTCCTCGATGGGATCGAGCGGTAGCGGTTGTGACGGCATGATCGCCATCATCCCACGAGGTGGCCGGGGGCTCGCGCACGTCGCGCCTGTACCTTCCTTTGCGGAGGTAAAAAGTTGAGCGATGCCCGGACACCGTGGGCGCAGCACGCACTGGTCCAAGCGGTCTTCTTCCTGATGGGCGCCGAACTCTTCCTCGCATCGCCGCTGCTGCCGACGATCGCCGAGGACTTCGGCACGTCGATCCGGTCCACGGCGTGGGTCGTCACCGTGTTCGGACTGACCTACGCGGCGGCGAGCCCGCTGTTCGGCGCGCTCACCGAACACCTGCCGCGCAAGCGGGTGATCCTTGCCGGCGTCGGCGTGTTCGCCGTCGGGGAGGCACTGTGCGCGCTGGCCCCGGGCCTCGGGTGGCTGCTCGCGGCGCGCGCCGTCGGCGGACTCGGCGGGGCCCTCGTCGGTCCGGCGATGTGGGCCTATCTCGCGGAGACCGCGGCGCCACGCGAACGCGGTCGCGCCATCGCAGGCGGGACCGCCGCGTACGCGGGCGGGCAGATCGTCGGGGTGCCGCTCGCGACTTTCGCGGCGGCGGCCTCCAGTTGGCGGGTGGCGTTCGCGGTCGTCGCGGGCGGTCTGATCGTCGCGGGAACGCTGATCGCGCTCCGGCTGCGGGACTCGCACACCGCGGCGCCGCGCCGCACTCCCGCCCACGCAGCGCTCCGCTCGTCCTTCGGCCTGTGGCGAGTGGGGGTGTTCCGGACCATCATGGCGGGGAACTTCTTCGTCCAGGCCGCACGATTGGGTACCTACGCCTACGCCGGTGCGCTGTTCGCCACCCGGTTCGACTTCGGCACCGGCGTTCTCGGCCTCGTCGGGATGCTGGTCGGGCTCGGTTCGTTGCTCGGATCGCTGGTTGCCGGTCCGTTCATCGATCGCTGGCAGTCCACCGGCAGGCACGTCAGTCTGCTCGGCATCGGCTGGGGACTGCTGATGGCGGTCGGGCTCGGTGTCGCGACCACCGCGACGACCTGGCAACTGTGTCTCGCCGGGTTCGTGCTGTCGTTCTTCTCCGGCACCGGCTTCTTCGCGACCGCGCAGGTGTACCTGACGACGGTGATGGCGGAGCGACGCGGTCCTGCGGTGTCGTGGAACAACTCGGTGCTCTACATCGGCACCGGCGCAGGAACCACGATCCTCGGCTTCACCACGCTCGGAGGCACCGCCTTCGCCGTCTGTTCGGTCGCCTTCGCGCTCTGCGCCGCCGGCTTCAGCGCCCTGACCGCCACCCGTCGCGCCTGACCGATTCGGGCATCCCCACGCCAGTGGCTGAAAGTGGCGTTCGTGCGGTCTGTCGAGGTGAACGTGGCTTTCAGCCGGTGGTCGGGGTGGGTGCCGCCTTTGGCTGAAGGTGGCGTTCGTGCGGTCTGTCGAGGTGAACGTGGCTTTCAGCCGGTGGGCCGGGGTGGATCGGGCGGGTTCGGATCACGATGAGCGGAAGGGTGGGCGCCGGGCGGCGAGGAGGGCACAGTGATCGGTGATGCGGGTGTGGCTGAGTGGTCAGGCACCGGCCTGCAAAGCCGTTCACACGGGTTCGAATCCCGTCATCCGCTCGAAGGTCGGGGCCGGTCTCGCAGCCGGCCCCGACTCGTTTCACAGGGGTGCGGGAATCCGGGTGGACCGGTAGCCGCGACCGTCGCGCGTCGGCTGCCACGTCCGCCAGTGCTTGGTGGACAAGCGGAACGGCAGGTTTTCCTGAACCTGGGCAGCCGCCACGGCGAGTCGCTCGTCGGCGGGAAAGTTCAGCCACAGGGACAGCGACGACGACGCGGTGCCGATCGTGGCGCGAACCCCGGATTCGCCGAGCATCCGGCCGTAGCCGTCCACCGGAAACATGCCGAATGTGTCGGCGTCGATTCCCTCGTACACGCCGCCCGTCGTGGAATCGATCAGCCGAACCGGTGCGCTCCAGGTGACGGCCGCGAGCGAGTGACCGTGTCCGGTTCTCGCATCGGTGCCGGCGTCGCCGAGGAGGTCGAGCATCGCCTCGAGGACATCCGCGCCGACTGCCCATTCCGTGTGCGTGCGGTCCCGGCGTCGGGGACCCCCGAGCGCCTCTTCGGTCCGCGACACGAGGCGGGCGGTCACGTCCTCGGGGCCGCCGGACCAGATCCGGAAACCCACCTCGGCGAAGGAGATCGGGGAGGTGTTGCCGTCGACGAACCTGCTGACGTGTTCGTATGCGGCGCGGGGCTTCCTGGTGCGGAGGGAGTGTGCCGCGCCTGCCGACGCGGGGAGTCCGTCATAGGTCACGACGTGGTTCGGCTTCACACGCGCATTGTCCCGTGGCACCGGTACGGACGCGCGAAGGCCCGGCCGGTGCAGCACCGGCCGGGCCTTCGCGTTCGGGTCGAGGTCAGCCGACCGTCGGCGGCTGGTCGACGAGTTGTGCCAGGTAGAGCTGTTCGCCGAGCTTGTCGATGAGTTCGAGCTGCGTCTCGAGGTAGTCGACGTGATCCTCCTCCTCGGCGAGGATCTTCTCGAAGATCCCAGCCGTCGTGTGATCGCCCTTCGCGCGGCACATCGTGATACCGGGTCGGAGCCGCTCGACGACTTCGAGTTCGATCGCGAGATCGGAGGTGAACTGTTCACGAATCGTCTGACCGATGCGGAGTGGGAGGATGCGCTGGTAGTTCGGCAGGGCCTCGAGCATGAGGATGCGATCCGTGAGCGTCTCCGCGTGTTGCATCTCCTCGAAGGACTCCTGCCGCGTTTTCTCCGCGATCTTCGTCAGGCCCCAGTTCGCCTGCATCTTCGAGTGGAGGAAGTACTGGTTGATCGCAGTGAGCTCGCTCGTCAACTGTTCGTTGAGAAGGGCGATGACCTCATCGTCGCCACGCATGACAGCACCTCCGGAGGGTTGGCTGGACGTTGTACACAGCCTAGCCCGCACCGGAGGAGATATCTCGGTGTACTTGTTGCGAGTCTTTGCTCGCTGACGAATGGGTTACGCGCTGATCGGCTCGGCCTCGCATTCCTCGACGACGGCGTAGTGCTGCTCGATCATCGACTTGATGCGGTCGCGGCACATTCCGCAGCCGCGTCCGCGTCCGGCGCCGCAGCCCATGGCCACGTGCTTGGCGGTGCGTGCACCGGCGGCGATGCACTGGTGCACCGTGTCCTCGGTGGTTGCCTCGCAGACGCACACGTACATGTCGTGATCCTCCAGCCCTACTTCCTGGAGGGAAGGCTACACTAACTGCGGCCCGTTTGTGAAGGCTAGGCTAACCCAAGTTTTTGATCTTGATCGTGCCTGCCGAGGGCACTCGGAACGATTGGTTTCGCACCGGCGACGTCGTCGCGGAGTGGCCGGGGAACACTCCGCCACGGGCATTGGAATCGCAGGTCGGCGACGTGGACGACCGAATCGTGGAGCTGGTGCGTGCGCTCGCTCCAGGCATCGATCCGGTCGCCCACGGGGACCACGTGTCGGGGACTCAGACCCCGAAACGCTCGTTCACCTCGGCCTGGGTGAGGCCGTACTCCTCGAGCGTGTAGCGGTGCACCGGCTTGCGGTCACCCGTCTGGGACTCCGCGTGCAGGGCCTCCATGTTCCGCTGCGCCGCCGAACTCAGCGACATCCCGAAGCTCGAGTAGATGTCCTCGACGGTGCCGAGCGGGTCCGCGTGGAAGTCGCCGAAGTCGACGTCGACGAACTGGGCCGGGTCGTACTTCGCGCGCGCGGCGGTGAACGTCTCCAGGCCGCGTGCCCAGAGTTCGAGCTGGCCGCGCCCGATCACGTCACCCTTGAAGGTGTTCGACCAGCCCTCGGTGGCCTGCTCGGCGAGACTGCACGTCGATGCCATGATCGTGCTCGGCGGACGGTGCGTCTGGATGATCAACGCGTCCGGGTACACCGCCATCAACTCGTCGAGCGCGAACAAGTGGCTCGGGTTCTTGAGCACCCAGCGCCGGTCCTGATCGGGCAGGCCGATCAGCTGCAGGTTCTTCTTGTGCCGCGCGTAGGCGTTCGTCCAGTCCTGGCCTTCGAGCCATTTCGAGTACGTCGGCAGGTTCGCGAGGCACTCGTAGGAGACCGACTTGAACGTCTGCCGCAGCAACTGCCAGCACTCCTCGACCTCGGCGGCCGACATGTAGTGCACACCCATGAACTCGGGATGCTCGACGTGGTGCTGGCTGAACTGCGCCTCGATGCCCTGGAACACCGGGTTCGACTCCCACGTGTCCCGCGGCGGCCGCGGCTGCGGCATTTCCGTCAGCCACATCTCCAGGCCCTGGTTCGCGGGGTCGACAGTGAGCAGGCGATGCAGCGCGGTGGTGCCGGTGCGCGGCAGCCCGGTGACGAAGACGGGTCGCTCGATCGTGACCTCGGCGTGCTCGGGGTTCGCCTTCCACGCCGCCTCGGACAGCAGTCGCGCGACGAGAGCCCCCCGCAGGAACACTCGCGAGATCTTGCTGCCGAACGGAGTCAGGTCCTCGTCCCGCGCGTACGAGTCGAGGAGGACGCCGAGGGCTTCGGTGTAGTCGTCCTCGCCGAAGTCGGTCATGCCGGTCATCTTCGTGGCCGAGGCGTGCAGGTCCTCGACGGTGCCGACCGTGGTGCGCTCGGTGCTGTCAGTCATGTGTCCGGATCCTCTAGTGATGGAATTCGCCGCAGTTGACGTCGAGGCACTGCCCGGTGATGCCGCTGGCCATGGGGGAGGCCAGGAAGATCACCGCGTCCGACACCTCGTCGGTGGTGGGCAGCCGCTTGAGGTCGGTGCTCGCCGCGGTGTGGTCGTAGATCTGCTCGACGGTGGTGCCGTACTTGTTCGCCTGGTGTGCGAAGTACTGCTGCAGGGTGTCTCCCCAGATGTAGCCGGGTGCAACCGAATTGATCCGGATCCCCTTCGGTCCCAGCTCTGTTGCCAGCGACTGCGAGACGGACAGCAGGGCGGATTTGGCCATCTTGTAGCTGCCGTACCGCTCCTGCGAGTGCCGCAGCACCATCGAGTTCACGTTCACCACGGCGCCCTTCGACTCCTCCAGCGCGGGTGTGAACAGCTGGGTCAGTCGCAGTGCACCGAAGACCGTCAGCTCGACGGCGTCACGCATGTGCTGGAAGTCGGTGCGCTCCAACGGCTTCATCGAGGGCACCGAGAACGCGTTGTTGATCAGCACGTCGGCGCGGCCGTAGGCGTCCTGTGTGGCGGCGACGAGGTTCTCCACGGAGGCGTGGTCGGTGATGTCGGTGGCCACGGTCAGTGCGCGACGGCCGAGGTCCGCGACCTCCTTCGCGACCTCGTCCAACCGCGACTGGGTGCGGGCGGCGAGCACCAGGTCGGCTCCGGCCTCGGCGCAGCGGAGCGCCAGCGTCCGGCCCAGTGCCGGGCCGACGCCGGAGATGACGACGATCTTGTCCTGCAGAAGTGAAGACATGCTTGTCCTTGTCTGGTTTCTGTCGAGTCGTGTTGTCTAGCCGAGCATCCGGTCGGCGATGGCCGCCTGACGGGCGCCGATACGCGCTGCCCAGTCCTGCTGGGTGATCCGGTTCTCGTCGTGGAAGGGGAGCTTCGCAGCGACCTCGTCGATGCCGACGACCTCGACGGTGGGACCGTCTTCGGGCGTCAGGTCGCGGGATGTCCGCTGCCAGCGGAACTGCAGGATGCCGCGGGGGTGGCCGACGGTCTCGATCCAGTTGGCGATGCCGGGATTGCGCTCGGACACGACCATCCGGATCATCCTGTCCGGGTCGACCTGGGCCTGGTTGTGGTTGAGCGAGGTCTGGTGCCCGGTGTAGTCGAGCGAGATGTACCACATGCTGCCGAGCTGGAAACCCTGGTACGGCGCATCGGATTTCGGGACTGTGATGATCATCGCCTGGTCCTCGGCGAGGTCGTAGTGACCCACGGAGGAGAACTGGGTGGCCAGTCCGCCCGGAGTCGGCCGCGGTGCCGTCATCGTGTTCACCGGCAGCTTGAGGTAGAACCACTCGGGGAACTGCAGCCACGTCTTGACCCGGCTGACGAGGGCCTTGCCCGCGCGCGCGAAGCGCTTCGCCGTCTCCTCGGGCGTCAGGGCGTCGAAGGCGACGCCGATGCGGTCCACCCGTTCGACGCGGATCGATCCGCGCCGCTGGGACCAGTCGCTGTACACCTCGCGCACCACCAGCTGGGACGCCCCGGGGGCGAGGGTGAAGTGGTTCCGTCGGCCACCGCCGTACGGCGACCCGTCCGCCTGTGCCGGGCCGAAGCGCACCTCGAAGTGCCCGTCCGGGTCGATGTCGATGGCGCGGTCGTCGAAGGCGGACTCGCTGCCGGGGACGTTCGAATCGGTGTAGTTGCCGCTGAGTACCTGGAAGCTCAGGTCGCAGGTGCTGCCGCGCTCGCCGGTGACGACGTACTCGGCGTCGTCGTTGACACGGGTGCCGAAGTACAGCGTGTCGGGGTTGTCGAGGCCCATCTTCATGTACGGCCCGGTGCCCTGGATGAAACTCGGGTGGGTCTTCTCGGTCGCCCATGCCGCGTGCGTGCAGGCCAGGATTCCGCCCGCCAGGTACTGGTAGCCCTCGAGCAGGTCCTGCTCCGACCGGATGTGGGGCGCGGCGGCGACGAGCGCCTCGGCTTCGGCGATCGCGTCCGTCAGTGGCCCCGTCAGTACGCCGACCCCGGCCACCGGGGACGTCGCGCCCAATTGATCTGTCACTCCCGCTCCTTGCGTCGCTGGTGCTACCGAACTGGTGGTACAAATATGTACCTATGTGGTAGGAGATTGTTGCTCAGACCATAGAACGCGTTCTAAGGAGTGGTCAATGGCTGCCGAGCCGGACAACGTCACCGGACGTCGATCGCCGCCGACCGAGCGGGTGATCCAGGTGCTCGACCACCTCGTCGCCCGGCCGGACGGCCGATTCGGGCTCTCGGAACTCTCCCGCGACCTCGGGATCAGCAAGCCGACGTGCCTGGGCATCCTCACCGCGCTGGTCGGCGGCGGCTACCTCACACGGGATGTCGACGCGCGTTACGGGCTCGGGCCCGCACTCATCGCCGCCGGCCGGGCCGCCCAACGTGGGTACGCAGCCGGGTCGGTCGTCCGCCCGCACCTGGACGCGCTCGCCGCCGAGTTCGGCGCCGTGTGCACCGCGTCCAGCGTCGTCGGAGATCAGGTGATGATCCTCGAGGTGGCGATCCCCCCGGGTGGCGAGCCCGGCCGGGCCGCGGCGCGGGTGGGGCAGGTGTACCCGTTCGCACCACCGGTCGGGCTGATGTACGTCCTGTGGAGCCACGACGACGAGTTCGCGCGGTGGCTCGAGCGCGACCCCGCCTTCCCCGTGGTCCTCGATCGCGAGTTGCTGCGCCGCGTCGTCGACGACTGCCGGGAGGCCGGGTACCTCGTCGAGAGGCTCACGCCGACCGGGCGCAGGCTGTTCTCCCTGATGGCCGGGGTTGCCGATCGCAACTTGCCCGCCGAACTGCGTGAGCTGGTGGGCGAGATGGTCTCCAGCCTCGGGGAGCGGGTCTACCTCGGTCGCGAGAGGGCTGTGGACGTGGAGTATCCGGTGAGCCTGATCGCGGCCCCGACCTACGACGCGGACGGCAGGCAGTCGATGGTGCTCACCCTGGACGTGGGCGCGGCGATCAGCGGCGCCGAAATCGAGCGCCGGGGGCGGGCACTCGTCGAGGTGGCGGACGCCGTCACCGCGGAGTTCGGTGGGCGATTGCCGAGCCGGGCGGTCCGCTGACCGGCATTGACCGTCGCTGGAACAGGTTCTACAGTCGGCACCACACTTCCAAATTGGTACCGATGCGGTACAAAAATGTACCGACTGCAGCCTCGGAGGCTCGATGACAGCACAGTCCCCACCTGCCAGTTTCCCGCCCAACTACCAGTTGACGCATCTCGATGCGCTGGAAGCCGAAGCGGTGCACATCTTCCGGGAGGTCGCCGCGACCTTCGAGCGGCCGGTGCTGCTCTTCTCCGGCGGCAAGGACTCGGTGGTGATGCTGCACGTAGCACTCAAGGCCTTCTGGCCTGCGCCGCTGCCGTTCGCGGTCATGCACGTCGACACCGGCCACAACTTCGACGAGGTCATCGAGTTCCGGGACCGCGTCGTCGCGGAGCACGGGCTGCGGCTCGTCGTCTCCAGCGTGCAGGAGGACATCGACGCCGGGCGCGTGGTCGACGAAACCGGACCACGGGCCAGCCGCAACCGGCTGCAGACCCACGCCCTGCTGCGTGGCATCCGCGACGGCCGATTCGACGCCGTCTTCGGCGGTGCGCGCCGGGACGAGGAGAAGGCCAGGGCCAAGGAGCGCGTCTTCAGCTTCCGGGACGAGTTCGGGCAGTGGGATCCGCGGGCGCAGCGTCCCGAGTTGTGGCACCTGTACAACGGCAAGCACCGCAAAGGCGAGCACATCCGGGTGTTCCCGCTGTCCAACTGGACCGAACTCGACATCTGGCAGTACATCGCCGCCGAGCGGATCGAGCTGCCGTCGATCTACTACGCGCACCGCAGGCCCGTCGTGCCGCGCGACGGAATGCTGCTGGCGCACACCAGGTTCCTCACGCTGCTCCCCGGCGAGGAGTCGTACGAGGAGCTGGTGCGATTCCGGACCGTCGGCGACGCCACCTGCACCGGCTGCGTCGAGTCCACCGCCGTCACGGCGGAGGACGTCGTCGTCGAGGTCGCGGCCAGCCGCATCACCGAACGCGGCGCCACCCGCGCCGACGACCGCATCTCCGAGGCGGGCATGGAAGACCGGAAGAAGGAGGGGTACTTCTGATGACGCAGCAGCAACTACTTCGCGTCGCCACGGCGGGCAGCGTCGACGACGGCAAGTCGACGCTCATCGGCCGGCTCCTTTACGACTCGAAGTCGATCTTCGAGGACCAGCTCGAAGCGGTCGAGCGCAGCAGCCGCGAACGCGGCGACGAGCACGCGAACCTCGCCCTGCTCACCGATGGCCTACGTGCCGAACGCGAACAGGGCATCACCATCGACGTCGCGCACCGGTACTTCGCGACGCCGCGCCGCAAGTTCGTCATCGCCGACACCCCCGGCCACGAGCAGTACACCCGCAACATGGTCACCGGGGCGTCGACCGCCGACCTCGCCCTGATCCTCGTGGACGCCCGCAACGGCGTGCTGGAGCAGACGCGGCGGCACGCGTTCCTGTCGGCGCTCCTCGGCATTCCCCATCTCGTCGTGTGCGTCAACAAGATGGACCTCGTCGACTGGTCGCAGGACCGATTCGAGGAGATCTGCGAGGAGTTCCGGCAGTTCGCGGCCAAACTCGACGTCCACGACCTGACGTTCGTCCCCGTCTCGGCGCTCAAGGGTGACAACATCGTCACCCGCACCGAGAGCATGCCGTGGTACGAGGGTTCCTCGCTGCTGCACCTGCTCGAGGAGGTACACGTCGCCTCCGACCGCAACCTGATCGACGCCCGGTTCCCCGTCCAGTACGTGATCCGGCCGCAGCGGCAGACGGATGCGGATCTGCACGACTTCCGTGGGTACGCGGGCACGATCGCCAGTGGCGTGTTCAAGCCCGGCGACGACGTGGTGGTCCTGCCCTCCGGCCGTGCCACGCAGATCGCCGAGATCCACGCGCCCGGCGGCGCGCCGCTTGCGGAGGCGTTCGCGCCGGCGGCCGTGTGCATCCGACTGACCGACGACATCGACATCGCGCGCGGTGACACCCTGTGCCGTCCCAACAATCGCCCGCAGGTCGGGCAGGAACTCGACGCCATGGTCTGCTGGCTCACCGAGCAGTCCGAGCTCGCCGAGGGCGGCAGCTACACCCTGCTGCACACCACCCGTTCCACCAAGGCGCGGGTCGAGCGGCTGGACTACCGGCTCGACGTCAACACCCTGCACCGCGACGAGTCCGCAGGGGCGTTGCAGCTCAACGAGATCGGACGCGTCCAGTTGCGTGCGCAGCAGCCGCTGCTGTTCGACCCGTACCGCCGCAACCGGGTCACGGGCAGCTTCATCCTCGTCGACGACGCCACCGGCAACACTGTCGCGGCCGGCATGATCACCGGCCCGACCCTGCGGGAGACCGCGGTGGTCTGGCACACCTCGACCATCGATCGCAGCGAGCGCGCCACCCGTGGCGTGACGGTCTGGCTCACCGGACTGTCGGCCTCCGGGAAGTCCTCCGTCGCAGCGGAACTGGAACGCCGACTGGTGGCCGCGGGAACCCCGGCCTACCGCCTCGACGGCGACAACCTCCGGCACGGGCTCAACGCCGACCTCGGGTTCGGGGCCGACGACCGCGCCGAGAACGTGCGTCGCGTCGGAGCCGTCGCGCAGTTGTTCGCCGACGCGGGCATGGTCGCGGTCGCGTCGCTGATCAGCCCGTACCGCGAGGACCGCGACCGGGTGCGCGCCGCACACGAGGCCGCGGGTCTGCGTTTCGTCGAGGTGTTCGTCGACACCCCGCTCGAACAGTGCGAGGCCCGGGACCCGAAGGGCATGTACGCCCGGGCCAGGGCAGGGGAGATCACCGGTTTCACGGGAATCGACGATCCCTACGAACGCCCGGAGCGGGCCGAGCTGGTCCTCACCCCGGAGGACGGCGATCCGGTCGCGCAGGCCGCCGCGATCATGGAGTACCTGGCCTGATGAGCACCGATTTCGAACTCGACGACGCGCAGCTCGCCGCCGAACTCGCCGCCCGCGCGGGTGACCTGCTCCTCGACCTCCGGGACCGCGAGCTCGGCACCGATCCGCTGCCGAAGGACGACGCCCGGGCGCTGAGCCGGCGGGGTGACGCGGACGCCAACGGCCTGCTGCTGGCGATGCTCGCCGACCACCGGCCCGGCGACGCCGTGCTCTCCGAGGAGTCGGTGGACGATCCGGCCCGGCTGGGTGCGGCCCGGGTGTGGATCATCGATCCGCTCGACGGTTCCCGTGAGTTCGGACTGCCCGGCAGGCCCGACTGGGCGGTGCACGTCGCGCTGTGGGAACGGGACGCCGGAATCACCGCCGCCGCGGTCGCGCAGCCCGCACTGGGGCGGGTGTACCGCAGCGACACCTGCAGCGCGGCGTTCACCGATCACGCCAGGCCGCGAATCCTGGTCAGCGACAGTCGCCCACCGGAGTTCGCCGCGCCGTTGGCGGAACGGATCGGCGGTGACCTCCAACCGATGGGGTCGGCGGGCGCGAAGGCGATGGCGGTCCTGCGGGGGGACGCCGACGCCTACGTGCACGCGGGCGGACAGTGGGAATGGGACTCCGCGGCCCCCGTCGGAGTCGCCCTCGCCGCCGGACTGCACTGCTCGCGCGTCGACGGGACCGAACTGCGGTACAACGAGGCCCATCCCTACCTGCCCGACCTGCTGATCTGTCGTCCCGATCTCGCGCCCGCACTGCTGTCGGGGATCGCGGACCTCACCGGGGCGGCCGCGGACAGTCCTCGAGTGGCGATGGTGCGGGAGTACCTCGGCTCGCTGCTCAGCCACGACGCGAGCAAGGTGCGCCTCGCCGCCGACTGCTTCCGCGTCGAGAACGGCCGCCGAACCGGAGAATCCGGTCCCGAGATCGTTCGCGAACTCGAAACCGGTGCGCAGTACCTGCCGCTCACCGCCATCCGTGAACTCACCTTCACCGAGTTCGGCACCGACGTGGTCGCGCGTTTCCTGCTCGACATGAGCGTCGGGGACGAGACCTCCACGGTCGCGCTGACCGAGCACTTCGCCGTCCCCGGCGCCGAGATCGCGGCCGTCACGGCGATCATCGAGCCCGCCTGATCCGAACCACCAGCACACCGACACAGGAGATCACGAGTTGAGCACCCCCGACCGCATCGTCACCGAGTTCTGCGCGGCCTGGGCCGACGCCGACGTCGACGTCCTCGCGGCGTACTTCACCGAAGACGCGGTCTACCACAACATTCCGATGGCGCCGGTGGTCGGCAAGGCGGCGATCGAGGACTTCCTCACCGGGTTCGTCGGTCAGTTCGGCGGTATCGACTTCCGGGTGCACCGGCAGGTGTCGAGCGGATCGGTCGTGATGAACGAGCGCACCGACGTCTTCACGATCAACGGCACCACGATCGAACTGCCCGTGATGGGCGTCTTCGAGATCACCGAGGACGGCAGGATCGCCGGGTGGCGGGACTACTTCGACATGGGTCCGCTGAACGCGCTCGGCTGAGCGACCCCACCAACGAGGAAACCCCGGTCGACATGGTCGACCGGGGTTTCCTCGTTGACTGGTGCACTCGAAATGCGAGTGCCCCCGGCAGGATTCGAACCTGCGGCCTTTCGCTCCGGAGGCGAACGCTCTATCCCCTGAGCTACGGGGGCGCACCGGCTGAAAACCGGTGTTCCTGTTGGGCGGGATCAGCGTAGCGCATGGTGCTCCGGAATCCATATTCGCACCCTCCCTGTGGACAAAGTACCTGGTAGCCAGCAGCATGAAGCCGACGAGGTGAGGTTCAACGAGGCACCGAGGAAGGCGAGAGCCGATGGTCGACACGACCGGATCCGGATACACCGACGACGAACTCGACCTGGACCTGCGATGGTGGGCAGCAGCCAACTACCTCACCGTCGCGCAGATCTATCTGCAGGCGAACACGCTGCTGCGTGACCCGTTGCGAGCCGACGACGTCAAACCGAGGCTCCTGGGGCACTGGGGCACAAGTCCGGGACTGTCGGCGATCTACACCGTCCTGAACCGGCACATCCGCCGTACCGGCGCCGACTGGCTGTACGTGACCGGGCCCGGTCACGGTGGGCCCGCGCTCGTTGCCGCGACGTACCTCGAGGGCACCTACTCGGAGGTCTACCCCCACGTGGGACAGGACGCCGCAGGTATCGAGCGGTTGTGCCGACAGTTCTCGACACCGGGCGGAATCCCCAGTCACGTCAGCGTGCAGACACCCGGAAGCATCCACGAGGGTGGCGAACTCGGCTATGCGCTCGCGCACGCAGGCGGTGCCGCCTTCGATCGCCCCGACCTGGTGGTGGCCTGTGTCATCGGCGACGGCGAAGCCGAGACGGGCCCGCTGTCCGCGTCCTGGAAGCTCCCGGCGTTCCTCAACCCGCGTCGCGACGGCGCGGTGCTGCCGATCCTGCATCTCAACGGTGCCAAGATCGCCGGGCCCACCGTGCTCGGGCGCAGCAGCGACGCGGACGTCGAGGCCTACCTGTCGGGACAGGGCTGGACCCCGATGTTCGTCGAAGGGGACGATCCGCGGCAGGTGTTCCGGGATCTGGCCGCGGCGGTGGACAGCGCACACGACACGATCACCGGGCTGCAGGAGGCGGCCCGGTCCGCCGACGGCGGCGGCCACGGCCGGTGGCCGGCGATCGTGCTGCGCACGCCCAAGGGCTGGACCGGACCGCACACCGTCGACGGCGTCCTCGTCGAGGGAACCCACCGTGCGCACCAGGTGCCGCTGTCGGGGGTGCGGGACAACCCGGAACACCTGACACTGCTCGAGGAGTGGCTGCGCTCGTACCGCCCGGACACGCTGTTCGACGTCGAGGGCGCGCTGGTACCGGAACTGGCGGCCCTGGCGCCCGTCGGGGACAAGAGGTTGGGCTCCACGCCCTACGCCAACGGTGGACGCCTACGCAGACCCCTGCACGTGCCCGCGCTCGAACGCTATGCACTCGATGTCGCTGCGCCGGGAACGACCTTCCACGAGACGACCCGCGTCTTCGGCGAACTCATGCGCGACATCTACGCCGCGGGAACGCGATCGGACGGCGGCGGTGACTTCCGGCTGTTCTGCCCGGACGAGACCGCGAGCAACCGGCTGGGCGCCGTCTTCGAGGTCACAGACCGCTGCTGGCAGCTGCCCGTCACCGACTTCGACGACGGGCTGGGACCGGACGGTCGGGTGATGGAGGTGCTGAGCGAACACCTCTGTCAGGGCTGGCTCGAGGGCTACCTGCTCGCCGGCGGGCACGGTGTCTTCGCCAGCTACGAGGCGTTCGCGATGGTGAGCGTGTCGATGCTGATCCAGCACGCGAAGTGGCTCCAGCACGCGGTGACCCTGCCGTGGCGCGAGCCGGTGTCCTCACTGAACGTCCTGCTGACGAGCACGTGCTGGCGCAACGACCACAACGGGTTCAGTCACCAGGGCCCCGGCATGATCGACGCCGCGATCCCGCTCGCTCCCGACGTCGTGCGGATCTGGCTCCCGCCGGACTCCAACACGCTGCTGTCGATCGCCGACCACTGCCTGCGCAGCGTCGATCACGTCAATCTGATCGTCGTCGACAAGCAGCCGCACCTGCAGTACCTGACGCTCGACGAGGCCGCTGCGCACTGTGCCGCAGGCGCGTCGGTGTGGCACTGGGCGGGCAACGAACCGGACGCGGGAGAACCGCCGGACATCGTGTTGGCCGCGGCCGGGGACGTACCCACCCAGGAGATCCTCGCGGCCGCCGAACTGCTGCGCGCTTGGGTGCCGTACCTGCGGGTGCGGGTGGTCAACGTCGTCGACCTGATGGCGTTGCTCCCGCCGGGGGATCACCCCCACGGCTTCACCGACGCGTCGTTCGTCGACCTGTTCACCGTCGACACCGACGTCGTCTTCGCCTTCCACGGCTATTCGCGTGCCGTGCACGAACTGCTGCACGGACGACCCGACCCGGGCCGATTCCACGTCCGCGGGTTCAGCGAACAGGGCACCACGACAACACCGTTCGACATGGTGGTGCTGAACCGGATGAGCCGCTACCACCTCGTGATCGAGGCGCTCCGCCGCAGCAGGCGGGTACCCGAGCGCGGCGACGAACTCGTGGCGTACTGCCGCGCCCAACTCGACCGGCACCGTGAGCACGTGGTCGAGTACCTGGAGGACATGCCCGAGGTGCGCGACTGGACCGTCGGTTCCACCCCGCCTCCGCCACCCCCACCTTCGGCATGAACGGAACCGTTCAGTCGATCAGATCGACTGAACGGTTCCGTTCATGCGCGTCAGGCGGGTGCGCCACGGGTAGGGACGCGAGAGGCGACCGTCAGGGGAAGGGGAGCGGTTCGGCGCCCTTCTCGGCGAGCATCTGCGTCATCCGCTCGGACTCGCTCTCCTGCGTCGACACCATGGTCTGGGCCAGGCCGCGCACCGCCGCCACATCGGCGTTCTGTGCGGCGTACTCCATCATCTCGAGTCCGCCCTGGTGGTGCCGCAGCATCAGCTGCAGGAACATCACGTCCGCCGCCTCACCCCGCGCCTGCCGCAACGCCGACATCTCGGCGGACGTCGCCATGCCCGGCATCTGAGCGCTGCCCGAGGACGCGGCACCGGAGGTCGGCGTGGTCGCCGCGGAGGTGCCCTCGTGGCCGGCGCCCTCGTGACCGCCGGCATGGCCGTGCCCGTCACCCATCCACGCCATGTGATCCGCGGTGGACGCCACCGGCTGGTTCCACAGGGCGAGCCACCCGGTCATCTGACCGATCTGGTTCTGCTGCGTGGTCAGCAGGTCGTAGGCGAAGTCGCGGACCAGCGGATCGGACGCGTTCGCGAGGGCGATCGCCGACATCTCGACGGCCTGGTCGTGATGCTCGATCATGTCCTGTGCGAACCCGACGTCGACCGATCCGGCCGTCGGGGTGACCGAATCGTCGTGCAGCAGTTGGTTGGCCAGGAACCCGAGCCCGAAACCGACCGCGATCGCCGCGACCAGCCCCAGGATCGCGAGAGCGGTGCGTTGGCTTCGCGGCGCGGGGTCTGTCGTCTCAGCGGATGTCATGTCCACGTCCTTCCAGTGATTGCTCGACCGGCCGGTTCACCCGGACCACCGGGTGAGGCTGGTCCGTCAGCTCGCCGGTGCGGGCTCGGGCGCCATCGGCAGGCCGGTGCCGCCGATCTCCGACGCGTCCGGGGTCAGGCCCGCACCGTCCATGGAGACCGCGTCCGGACCCGGCTCGCTCGGGTCGAAGGCCGGCGGGTTGTCCGGATCGAAGGCGCCCGGGATCGTCGAGCAGGACGCGCCGACCTCCGGGTAGGCGCCGAACCGGTTCAGGCGCAGCGCGGCCACGAACTGGTTGATCCGCTCGTCGTCCGCGCTGTCGACCTTGAGCTGATGTCCCCAGCTCTGGAGTGAGATCGGCGAGTCGAGGCCCGGGTACGGCGACATCAGCATGTAGGACTTGCCGTCGACACGGTCGGCGAGCTGCTGCCGCTGGTCGTCCGACACGCGATCCGGGTTGTAGGTGATCCACACGGCGCCGTGCTCGAGGGAGTGGACCGCGTTCTCGCTACGGATCGCGTTCGGGTAGACGACACCGGTGCAGGTCGCCCACGTCTGGTCGTGGGGGCCGCCGAAGGGGGGTGCCTGGTCGTAGGCGACGCGCTGGTCCGCCGACACGTGCAGGGCGGCCGGGTACTCGATCTTGACGACGCCGTCGATGCCGTCGGACGGATCCTGGTTCGACTCGCTGGGCGCGAACTTGTCGGCCTCCGCCTTGTCCTGGTACTTCGGCACGAGATTCACGGCGAGCAGGGCCACGAGCGCGACGACGGCGACCACCGCGCCGATCGTCAGCCAGGGAATGTTGCGCTGCTTCGGCAGGCCGCCCCTGGCTGATCCGCCGGACTTCTTGTTGGCGGCCTTGATGGCCTTCGCTGACTTGGCGCTGCTCTTGGCGCCGCGATTTTCCGAACCGCTCGGCATCTGTGGGTGCTCTTTCGCTGATGTGGACGTCAATGTCTGTCACGGGTGGTGCGTCGCGGTCGCCTCGTCGTGTGACGGACGACACCGTCGCACGACGGCGGACCCGCGGTCGCCCCACTGTACGTTCCGTGCCTGAGCGCAGGCTTCGAACGGCCAGCCCATAGGATGAATACCCGTGACTCCCGCCGACCTTGCAGAACTCCTTCGCGTCACTGCCGCGAAGGTCCTCACCGAGCACGATCTGGACGCCTCCGTGCTGCCCGCGACACTGACCGTCGAGCGGCCGCGCAACCCCGAGCACGGCGACTACGCGAGCAATGTCGCGATGCAGGTCGGCAAGAAGGCCGGCACGAACCCCCGTGACCTGGCGACCTGGATCGCCGAGGCGCTGACCGCCGATGCGGGCATCGAGTCCGCCGAGGTCGCCGGTCCGGGATTTCTCAACATCCGGCTCGCCGCCGCGGCCCAGGGAGCCATCGTCGAGAAGGCGATCGCCGCAGGTCAGGAGTACGGCAACGCCGCATCGCTGGCCGGAACCCGGATCAACCTCGAGTTCGTGTCGGCGAACCCGACCGGTCCGATCCACCTCGGCGGCACCCGCTGGGCGGCCGTCGGCGACGCGTTGGGCCGCATCCTGGCCGCGCAGGGCGCCGACGTGACCCGGGAGTACTACTTCAACGATCACGGCGCCCAGATCGACCGCTTCGCCCGGTCGCTGATCGCCGCGGCCAAGGGTGAGCCGGCCCCCGAGGACGGGTATGCAGGCGCGTACATCGTCGACATCGCCGCCGAGGTGGTGCGTCAGCGCCCCGACGCCCTGGAACTGGCCGCCGACGAGCAGCAGGAGGCGTTCCGTTCCCTCGGCGTCGCGATGATGTTCGACCACATCAAGCGGACCCTGCACGAGTTCGGCACCGACTTCGACGTCTACTTCCACGAGAACTCGCTCTTCGAGTCGGGCGCCGTCGAGAAGGCCGTCGCCACCCTCAAGGGCAGCGGGAACCTCTACGAGGAGGACGGGGCCTGGTGGCTCAAGAGCACCGACTTCGGTGACGACAAGGACCGCGTCGTCATCAAGTCGGACGGCAACGCCGCCTACATCGCGGGCGACATCGCGTACTTCCAGGACAAGCGCTCCCGTGGGTTCGACCTGTGCATCTACATGCTCGGCGCAGACCACCACGGCTACATCGGCAGGCTCAAGGCCGCGGCCGCCGCGTTCGGCGACGACCCGGCGACGGTCGAGGTGCTGATCGGTCAGATGGTCAACCTGGTCCGTGACGGTGTCGCGGTGAAGATGAGCAAGCGAGCGGGCACCGTCATCACCCTCGACGACCTGGTCGAGGCCATCGGCGTCGACGCGGCCCGGTACGCGATGATCCGCTCGTCGGTCGACTCGAGCCTCGACATCGACCTCGAGCTGTGGGCCAGCACCACCAGCGAGAACCCCGTCTACTACGTGCAGTACGCGCACGCCCGGCTCGCGTCGCTGGCCCGCAATGCCGCCGATCTCGGCCTGACCACCGAGAACCCGAGATTCGAGCTGCTCACCCACGATCGCGAGGGCGACCTGATCCGCACGATCGGCGACTTCCCGAAGGTCGTCAAGGCCGCCGCGGACCTGCGGGAACCGCATCGGATCGCCCGGTACCTGGAGGAGCTGGCGGGCACCTACCACCGCTTCTACACCGACTGCCGCGTGCTTCCGCAGGGCGACGAGCCCGCGGGTGAACTGCACACCGCCCGACTGGCGCTGTGCGGGGCCACCCGCCAGGTGCTTGCCAACGGCCTCGGACTGCTCGGCGTGAGCGCCCCGGAGCGAATGTGAGCGCGCATCCCGCCGGACCCCGGCACGCCGACATCCAGCACGCGCCGGGCCTGCCCCCGCGGCCGGCCGACCCGGCGCAGATGACCACGCTTCCCGCGGCCGTGTGGCCGCGGGGGGCCGCTCGCGGCGACGACGGCGTCGTCCGTCTCGCGGGCGTCCCGGTCACCGAGCTGGCGGCCGAGTACGGCACCCCGCTGTTCGTGATCGACGAGGACGACTTCCGCTCCCGCTGCCGGGACATGGCCAGGGCATTCGGTTCCGCCGAGCGCGTGCACTACGCGTCGAAGGCGTTCCTGAGCGCCGAGATCGCGCGGTGGATCGCCGACGAGGGCCTCTCGATGGACGTTGCCTCGGGCGGCGAGCTCGCCGTTGCCCTGCACGGCGGATTCCCCGCCGAGCGGATCACCATGCACGGGAACAACAAGTCCGTCGCCGAACTCCGGGCCGCGGTCACCGCGGGCGTCGGCCACGTGGTGCTGGACTCGATGCAGGAGATCGAGCGTCTCGACCAGGTCGCGGGTGAGCTCGGTGTCGTGCAGGAGGTGCTGATCCGGATCACGGTCGGCGTCGAGGCGCACACCCACGAGTTCATCGCCACCGCGCACGAGGACCAGAAGTTCGGGTTCTCGCTGTCCGGTGGCTCCGCCCTCGACGCGGTCCGCCGGGTGTTCGAGACCGACAACCTCAAACTCGTCGGCCTGCACAGCCACATCGGGTCGCAGATCTTCGACGTCGACGGTTTCGAACTGGCAGCGCACCGCGTCATCGGGTTGCTGCGTCAGATCGTCGACGGGTTCGGCGTCGAGAAGACCTCGCAGGTGTCGATCATCGACCTCGGCGGTGGACTCGGTATCTCGTACCTCGAGAGCGACGACCCGCCGCCGGTGGACGACCTTGCCGCGAAGCTCGCGAACATCGTGGAAACGGAGTCCGCGGCGGCGGGGCTGCCCGTGCCCACGCTGATGGTCGAGCCGGGCCGCGCCATCGCCGGTCCGGGCACCGTGACGCTCTACGAGGTGGGTACCACCAAGGATGTGCGCTTGGACGGCAACGCAACTCGGCGTTACGTCAGCGTGGACGGCGGAATGAGTGACAATATCCGCACTGCGCTGTACCAAGCCGAGTACGACTGTCGGCTGGTCTCGCGGGACAGTCGAGCGGAACCCGTTGTCGCGCGCGTCGTGGGCAAGCACTGCGAGAGCGGTGACATCGTGATCCGCGACGTCTGGGTGCCTGAGGACGTCGCTGCCGGGGATCTCTTGGCGGTCGCCGCCACCGGCGCATACTGCTATTCGATGTCCAGCCGCTACAACCTGCTCACCCGGCCCGCCGTGGTTGCGGTACGCGACGGGAAGTCCCGCCTCGTGCTGCGCAGGGAAACCGTGGAAGATCTGCTCAGCTTGGAGGTACAGCAAGATGACTGAACCGAACGCCGTGATCGGTGTGGCGGTACTCGGCCTCGGTAACGTGGGCAGCGAGGTCGTGCGGATCATCCGTGAGAACGCCGCCGACCTCGAGTCCCGGATCGGTGCCCCACTCGTGCTGCGTGGCATCGCGGTTCGCCGGATCGACGGTGACCGCGGTGTGCCCGAGGGCCTGCTGACCACCGACGCGGACTCCCTCGTCGCCCGCCCCGACGTCGACCTCGTCGTCGAGGTCATCGGCGGTATCGAGGTGCCACGCAAGCTCATCCTCGCCGCACTCAACTCCGGGAAGTCGGTCGTCACCGCGAACAAGGCGCTGCTCGCCGAGTACACCGGTGAACTGGCCGAGGCCGCCGAGAAGGAGAACGCGGACCTCTACTTCGAGGCCGCGGTCGCGGGCGCGATCCCTGTCATCCGTCCGCTGACGCAGTCCCTCGCCGGTGACCGCGTCAACAAGGTCGCGGGAATCGTCAACGGCACCACCAACTTCATCCTGTCCGCCATGGACGAGACCGGCGCGGACTACTCCGACACGCTGGCCGAGGCGGGG
The DNA here is from genome assembly GCF_042681175.1 of Rhodococcus gannanensis. Lineage (NCBI taxonomy): Bacteria > Bacillati > Actinomycetota > Actinomycetes > Mycobacteriales > Nocardiaceae > Rhodococcus > Rhodococcus gannanensis. Next base: position 21,524 of record NZ_JBHUFB010000010.1, on the reverse strand, counting down.
CGCCTCGGTTACGCGGAGGCCGATCCGACGGCCGACGTCGAGGGCTTCGACGCCGCCGCCAAGGCCGCGATCCTGGCGTCGATCGCCTTCCACACCCGCGTCACCGCGGGCGACGTCTACCGCGAGGGCATCTCGAAGATCACCTCCGGTGACCTCGAGGCGGCGAAGTCGCTCGGCTGCACCGTCAAGCTGCTGTCGATCTGCGAGCGGGTCGTCGCGGAGGACGGCACCGAGCGTGTCTCGGCGCGGGTATACCCGTCGCTCGTCCCGCTCGACCATCCGCTCGCCTCGGTGAACGGTGCCTTCAACGCGGTCGTCGTCGAAGCGGAGAACGCGGGCCGGCTCATGTTCTACGGGCAGGGCGCCGGCGGTGCACCCACCGCGTCCGCCGTCATGGGCGACGTCGTGATGGCCGCCCGCAACAAGGTGAACGGTGGTCGCGGCCCGCGCGAGTCGAGCTACGCCGCCCTCGCGATCGCCCCGATCGGCGAGATCCCGACGCGCTACTACGTGAACATGCAGGTTGCGGACCGCGCCGGTGTGCTCTCCGCGGTGGCCGCGGAATTCGCCGAGCACGGCGTGTCGATCTCGACGGTGCGGCAGGAAGGCGAGGGCAGCGGTGCCCGGCTGATCGTCGTCACTCACCGCGCCACCGATGCTGCACTCTCCGAAACCGTTGCGGCCCTTGGCAAACTCGACTTCGTCACCGCGGTCACCAGTGTTCTCCGATTGGAAGGTTCCAGTGAATAGCCCTCGTCAGCACACCCCCGTTCACACGCCCTGGCCGGGCCTGATCGAGGCGTACCGGGACCGGCTCCCGATCGGGGAGAACTGGAAGACGGTCACCCTGCTCGAGGGTGGGACCCCGCTGGTGCCCGCCGGCCACCTCTCCGAGATCACCGGCTGCGACGTGTACCTGAAGGTCGAGGGGCTCAACCCGACCGGGTCGTTCAAGGACCGCGGCATGACGATGGCCGTGACCGACGCGCTCGCCCGCGGCCAGAAGGCCGTCCTGTGCGCCTCCACCGGTAACACCTCCGCGTCGGCCGCCGCATACGCCGCCGTCGCCAAGATGACCTGCGCGGTGCTGGTTCCGCAGGGCAAGATCGCGATGGGCAAGCTGGCTCAGGCCGTTATGCACGGTGCGAAGATCATCCAGGTCGAGGGCAACTTCGACGACTGCCTCGAACTGGCGCGCAAGACCACCGCCGAGTTCCCGACCATCGGTCTGGTGAACTCGGTGAATCCGGTGCGCATCGAGGGCCAGAAGACCGCTGCGTTCGAGATCGTCGAGGCGCTCGGCAAGGCCCCCGACATCCACGCCCTGCCGGTCGGCAACGCCGGCAACATCACGGCGTACTGGAAGGGCTACTCGGAGTACCACGCCGACGGCATCTCCTCGTCCCGGCCGCGGATGCTCGGGGTCCAGGCGGCGGGCGCCGCTCCGCTCGTCCACGGCGCCCCGGTCAAGGATCCCGAGACCATTGCGACCGCGATCCGCATCGGATCGCCCGCGTCCTGGAACGGTGCGGTCGCGGCCAAGGAGGAGTCGAACGGTGCATTCCGTGCGGCCACCGACGACGAGATCCTCGAGGCGTACCGCCTGATCGCGCGGACCGAGGGCGTCTTCGTCGAGCCCGCGTCCGCGGCGTCCGTCGCCGGTCTGCTCGCGGCGCACAAGGAGGGCTGGCTGGATCGCGGCCAGACCGTCGTGTGCACCGTGACGGGCAACGGCCTCAAGGATCCCGACACGGCCCTGCTGGGAATGCCTGCGGTCCAGCCGATCCCGGTCGATCCGGTTGCCGTGGCCACGGCACTCGAGCTGGTGTAGTGACCGCCTCCCGAATCGACGAAGCAGCCATGACTCAGACCTTGCCGGCGGGCCTGTCGGTGACGGCGCGGGTGCCCGCGTCCTCGGCCAACCTCGGCCCGGGGTTCGACACGCTGGGAATGGCGCTCGGCCTGTACGACGAGATCTCCGTGACGACGACCGAGTCGGGACTGTCCGTCCGAGTGGAGGGTGAAGGGGCGGACGACGTCCCGTGGGGACCCTCGCACTTGGTCGTTCGCGCCATCGAACGCGGACTCGAAGCCGCGGGCGTCTGGGCGGGAGGGTTGGACGTGGTGTGCCGCAACGTCATTCCCCACTCCCGCGGGCTCGGGTCGTCGGCCTCCGCGGCAGTCGGGGGGCTCGCGGCCGCGAACGGGCTCGTCGCCCTGCTCGATCCCGCGCTGGCTCTGGACGACGAGCAGATGGTGCAGTTGTCGTCCGAGTTCGAAGGTCACCCGGACAACGCCGCGGCGAGCGTGCTCGGCGGGGCCGTCGTCTCGTGGAGCGAGGACCAGGTCGACGAGGACCTTCCGCGCAGGTTCGGGGCGGTCCGCCTCGAGGTCCATCCGTCCATCCGGGCGGTCGCGCTGGTGCCGGAGGATCGTTCGTCGACCTCCCACACTCGGGGGCTGTTGCCTGAGCTCGTTCCGCACGGCGACGCCGCCTTCAATGCGAGCAGGGCGGCTCTTGCCGTCGTCGCCCTCACCACGCGGCCGGACCTGCTGCTCGTCGCCACCGAAGACCGGTTGCACCAGCAGCAGCGGGCCTCCGCGCTACCGGTGACCACCCGTTGGGTGGCCGCGCTTCGTGAACGTGGCATCGCCGCCGTGGTTTCGGGAGCTGGGCCGACGGTTCTCGCGCTGACCACCGCGCCGTTCCCCGCCGACCTGCGTTCGGCGGTCGAGGCCGACGGTCTGCGGGTACTCGATCTGAAGATCGCGGACGGGGTACGCACCGACTGAGCAACCGGGGTGGTGTGACGACGCACACCACCCCGGTTGTCCTTGCCCGTATTCGTGTTCACGGCTATCCTGAGGGCGTTCGCCCATCGTGCGTATCAGTCGCCGGTGCTCTACAGGGCAATCACTCCCGATGCAGGGGCTTCCTGATCGCTTCTCGCGATCGCGAGGCTCGGAATTCACGGATCAGCCCCCCCGAGTCCCGGACTGCGCTTTTTCCGCCCGAATCCGAGTGCTTCGAGGTCGTCGAGGCAATGGTGGAATCGTCCAGGAGAAGGTGCCTGAACCAGAACGGGTGAACGGCCCGACATTTTCCGAAACATGTCCGGCACATCCGAGTTCAGTCATTGAGCTGCGGAACGAACCCTCGACCCAGCGCCGCGCGGGCGAGGGAAGGAAAGGACATCCGTGACCGATACGGACCTGATCGCCACTCCTGTGCTCGACGATGCGGTGTCGACCGCGTCGGGCTCGACCGGCGGTGCACAGACTTCTCAGACGGCTTCGGCCGTCACAGCCGCGACCAAGCGCGCCGACGCGCGTCGCGGTGCCGGACTCTCCGGCATGGTGCTGACCGAACTGCGTGCACTCGCAGGCGAGCTCGGCATCAAGGGGACCTCCGGAATGCGCAAGGGCGACCTGATCGCCGCGATCAAGGAGCGCCAGGGCGGCAGCGCCCCCAAGGCGGCCACGAACAAGGCTCCCGCCAAGAACGAGGCTCCCGCCAAGGTCGACGCTCCCGCCAAGGACGACGCTCCCGCCAAGCGCGAGGCTCCGGCCAAGAAGGCCAAGGCCGAATCCGGCGACGCCGGGGAGCAGACCGCGATCGCGATCGCCGAGGTCGACACCCAGGCCGAGGGCGAGCAGGGTGGCCGTCGTGGACGACAGCGTCGCGGCGCGTCCCGGCCCGCGGGCAGTGCAGCTCCCGAACAGGCCGAGGCGCCCGAGCAGCAGCCTGCTCGGCAGGAGCAGCAGCCGCGGCAGGAGCAGGGCAATGAGCGCCCGCGCCGTGAGCGTGGCCAGGGTGACCGCAACCAGGGTGACCGCAACCAGGGTGACCGTAGCCAGGGCGAGCGTGGCCAGGGTGGTCGCAACCAGGATCGCAACCAGGACGACCGCGGACAGGGCAACGGCCCCCGCAACGAGTCGCGCGACAACCGGGACGACGACGGCGAGGGCCGGGGTCGTCGCGGGCGTCGCTTCCGGGAGCGTCGCCGTGGTCGTGAGCGCGGCGAGGGCGGCGGTGGCGGCGACGTCGAGATCCGCGAGGACGACGTCCTGCAGCCGGTTGCCGGCATCCTCGACGTCCTCGACAACTACGCCTTCGTGCGGACCTCCGGCTACCTCGCCGGTCCGAACGACGTCTACGTGTCGATGAATCTCATTCGCAAGAACGGGCTCCGCCGCGGCGACGCCATCACCGGTGCCGTCCGCGTGCCCCGTGAGGGCGAGAGTGGCGGCAGCCAGCGGCAGAAGTTCAACCCGCTGGTCCGGATCGACACCGTCAACGGTGGGGACGTCGAGGCCGCGAAGCGTCGCCCCGAGTTCAACAAGCTCACCCCGCTCTACCCGAACCAGCGGCTGCGTCTCGAGACCACGCCGAACATCCTGACCACCCGCGTCATCGACCTGATCATGCCGATCGGCAAGGGCCAGCGTGCCCTGATCGTGTCGCCGCCGAAGGCGGGCAAGACCACGGTTCTGCAGGACATCGCGAACGCGATCGCCACCAACAACCCCGAGTGCTACCTGATGGTGGTGCTGGTGGACGAGCGTCCCGAAGAGGTCACCGACATGCAGCGGTCGGTGAAGGGCGAGGTCATCGCCTCGACCTTCGACCGCCCGCCGTCAGATCACACGTCGGTCGCCGAGCTGGCCATCGAGCGCGCCAAGCGACTCGTCGAGCAGGGCCGTGACGTCATCGTGCTGCTCGACTCGATCACCCGACTGGGCCGTGCGTACAACAACAGCTCGCCCGCGTCCGGACGCATCCTGTCCGGTGGTGTCGACTCGACCGCGCTGTACCCGCCGAAGCGGTTCCTCGGCGCTGCTCGCAACATCGAGAACGGCGGGTCGCTGACGATCATCGCGACGGCGATGGTCGAGACCGGATCCACCGGCGACACGGTGATCTTCGAGGAGTTCAAGGGCACCGGCAACGCGGAGCTCAAGCTCGACCGCAAGATCGCGGAGCGTCGCGTGTTCCCGGCGGTCGACGTCAACCCGTCCGGCACCCGCAAGGACGAGCTGCTGATGAGCCCGGACGAGTTCGCGGTCGTGCACAAGCTGCGTCGTGTCCTGTCCGGCCTCGACTCGCACCAGGCGATCGACCTGCTCATCGACCGGCTCAAGAAGTCCAAGAGCAACGTCGAGTTCCTGATGCAGGTCACGAAGACCGCACCGGGCGCCATCGGCGACGACTAGAGGGAACAGATCGGCGACCGACGTCGTTTAGGAGAACGTCGGTCGCCTCTGGCAGAATGAACGACCGCGCATCCGGCGCTCGCCGGGTGTTGGAAACACAATGTCCGGTTCCGGTTCACGGCTTCGATTCGCGAAGTCGACCCGGCGACCACGAAAGGGACACCATGAAGGCAGGAATCCACCCCGAGTACGTGGCGACCACCGTCGTCTGCGGTTGCGGCAACACGTTCGAGACCCGCAGCACCGCCACGAGCGGACGGATCACCGTCGAGGTCTGCTCGCAGTGCCACCCGTTCTACACCGGCAAGCAGAAGATCCTCGACACCGGCGGACGCGTTGCCCGCTTCGAGGCTCGCTACGGCAAGCGTGCGCCGAAGAAGGCCGCCGCCGACAGCTAGCGACATCGCCGACGCCCGTCCTGTGCACCTTGCAGGCCGGGCGTCGGCTTTTTTGCATCCCCACGTCTTCACCCGATTCCAACGCACACCTGGAGCGCATCATGGCGGGCACGACCCAGCCCTCGGCGATCGACGACATCCTGGCCGAGCACGCCGGCCTCGAAACGCAGCTGGCGGACCCGTCGCTGCACAACGATCCTGCCGCCGCCCGGCGGGTGGGCAAGCGCTTCGCCGAGCTCGCGCCGATCATGGCGACCCACGCGAAGCTCGTCGCCGCCCGCGACGACCTCGCCGCTGCCCGCGAACTCGCCGCCGACGACGCGTCCTTCGCGGCGGAACTGCCGGAGCTGGAAGCGCAGGTCGCCGAGCTCGACGTCACGCTCACCGACCTTCTCGCGCCGCGCGACCCGCACGATGCCGACGACGTGGTGCTCGAACTCAAGTCCGGTGAGGGCGGCGAGGAGTCCGCACTCTTCGCCTCCGATCTCGCGCGCATGTACGTCCGCTACGCCGAACGTCACGGCTGGCGTGTCGAGGTCCTCGACGTCACCGTCTCCGACCTGGGTGGATACAAGGACGCGACGCTCTCGATCAAGTCCAAGGGCGACACCCGCGACGGCGTCTGGTCCCGCCTCAAGTTCGAGGGCGGCGTGCACAGGGTGCAGCGCGTCCCCGTCACGGAGTCGCAGGGGCGGGTCCACACGTCCGCCGCAGGCGTGCTCATCTACCCCGAGCCCGACGAGGTGGAGGAGGTGCAGATCGACGAGGGCGATCTGCGTATCGACGTCTACCGGTCCTCAGGCAAGGGCGGTCAGGGCGTCAATACCACCGACTCCGCGGTTCGCATCACCCATCTCCCGACCGGCATCGTCGTGACCTGCCAGAACGAGCGGTCGCAGCTGCAGAACAAGGCACGCGCGATGCAGGTGCTCGCGGCGCGCCTGCAGGCCGCGGCGGAAGAGGCCGCAGACGCCGAGGCATCCGCGGGCCGCGCCAGCCAGGTCCGGACCGTCGACCGGTCGGAGCGCATCCGCACCTACAACTTCCCGGAAAACCGCATCACCGATCACCGGATCGGATTCAAGGCCCACAACCTCGACGCCGTCCTGGACGGTGAGATGGACGCCTTGCTCGACGCGCTGGGCAAGTCCGACCGGGAAGCGCGTCTCGCAGCAGAGTGAGCGCCACCGCTGCTCGCGTGAGTGTCGCGGGAATCTGCAGGTCCACGTGTGACGGTCGGCGCATCCCGCCGAACCCGGGCATGGCAGGCTGAGCGCGTGACCAGACAACCGCTGCGCCTGGCGATCCTCGACGCCACGCGAATCCTCGAGGACGCCGGCGTTCCGAGTCCGCGCACGGACGCCGAACTGCTCGCCGCGCACGTCGTCGGTGTCGAGCGCGGCCGCCTCGGGCTGATTCCGCTGGTCGATCCCGACGTCATCGAGAAGTACCGCGGTCTCGTCGCGCGGCGCGCCGAGCGAATTCCGTTGCAGCACATCACCGGTGTCGCGGCGATGGGTGCCATCGACCTCGCCGTCGGCCCGGGTGTGTTCGTTCCGCGTCCCGAGACCGAACTGTTGCTGGCCTGGGCGATCGCGGTGCTCGAGACGACCCCGACGCGTCCGCCGGTGGTCCTGGACCTCTGCACGGGGTCGGGGGCGCTGGCGCTGGCGATCGCACACGCCCGGCCCGACGCGGTGGTCCACGCGGTCGAACTCGACACCGCGGCCTTGGCGTGGGCACGCCGCAACGCCGACACCCGCGCGGCGGCGGGGGACACCCCGATCGTGCTCCACCACGGCGACGTCACCGACCGCACCCTCGCGCCCGAACTGGAGGGCGGCGTCGATCTGATCGTGTCGAACCCGCCGTACATCCCGCTCGGTGCGCAACTCGATCCGGAGGTCGCCGACCACGACCCGTCGACCGCGTTGTTCGGCGGCGCCGACGGCCTGTCCGTGATCACCCCGATGGTGGCGAACATCGCGCGGTGGCTCCGAATCGGCGGCGCCCTCGCGATCGAGCATGACGACACCAACGGCACCCAGGTGGCGGGGCTGCTGCGAGAACGGCGGGTGTTCGGCGAGGTCGCGGAGCACAACGACCTGGCGGGCAAGCCCCGATTCGTGGTGGCGCGGCGCGTCGCCACCGCCACCGAAGCGGCACGGGGACACTGACAGGGCGCAACCGTCGACAGACAGACCGGCGAACGTGCCCTAGCACGGCTGCGCACCGGGAACCGACGGGGGTGGCGGAGACACCGGTGCTGTGGGCCGGGTGAAAGGATGAACAGGTGAGCATCGTCTACGACTGCGGGCAATCCGACACACGCGACGCCGGAATCCGGGCTGCGGGAAACGCGCTCAAGGCAGGGCGTCTCGTCGTCATGCCGACCGACACGCTCTACGGCCTCGCGGCCGACGCGTTCGACAGCGACGCCGTCGCCGGCCTGCTCCGGGCCAAGGGCCGCGGGCGTGACATGCCGGTGCCGGTCCTCGTCGGCTCCTGGAACACGATCGACGGACTCGTGTTCACGGTGAAGCCCGAGGCGCGTGAACTAGTGCGCGCGTTCTGGCCGGGCGGGCTGAGCCTGGTCGTCCAGCAGGCGCCGTCGCTCGCCTGGGATCTCGGCGACACCCGCGGCACCGTGATGCTGCGAATGCCGCTGCACCCCGTCGCCCTGGAACTGCTGCGCGAGGTCGGTCCGCTGGCGGTGTCCAGCGCGAACATCTCCGGTCACGCGCCTGCGACGACCGTTGAACAGGCGCGCAGCCAGCTCGGCGGCAGCGCCGCGGTGTACCTCGACGGCGGTCCGGCCGAACATGCCGTCGCCTCGACGATCGTCGACCTGACGTCCGACGCGCCTCGCGTCCTCCGGGAGGGTGCAGTCCCGACCGCCGAGGTCGCGGAGGTGCTCGGCGTGACGGTCGAGAGTCTGCTCGGAGGCGCGCAAGGATGAGCGCCGCACTGTGACCGTCGCCGATGCCACGTTCCTGATCGCGGCGGAGGCACCGGCGTCCCGTGGGGCCGGGGTGCCGGTCCGTGAACTCCTGCTGGTGCTCTTCACCGCCGCGGTCGTGACCTTCCTCGCGACCGGGGGAGTGCGCCTGTTCGCGCTGAAGTTCGGTGCGGTCGCCGTTCCCCGTGACCGCGACGTGCACGTCACGCCGACGCCGCGGCTCGGCGGGCTCGGGATGTACTTCGGCTTCGTCGCGGCCCTGCTCTTCGCGCAACAGCTTCCGGCGCTGGCGCGGGGATTCGAGTACAACACCAAGGACATTCCCGCGGCTCTGGTCTCGGCGACGGTCATCGTCGCTGTCGGCTTCGTGGACGACCGCTGGGGTCTGGACGCGCTGACCAAGTTCGTCGGCCAGGTCACCGCGGCGGGCGTGATGGTCGTCATGGGTGTGAGCTGGCTGGTGCTGTACGTGCCGTTCGGTGGTGGCACGACCCTGGTGCTCGACCAGTTGCAGGGCGGCCTGTTCACCGTTCTCGTCGCGGTCGTGATGATCAACGCGATGAACTTCGTCGACGGCCTCGACGGGCTAGCCGCAGGACTCGGTTTCATCGCCGCGCTGGCCATCCTGGTCTTCTCGGTCGGCCTGCTGCACGGGCAGGGCGGCGACGTCAGCGCGTATCCGCCTGCGATGCTCGCCGCCGCACTCGCGGGCGCGTGTCTCGGCTTCCTGCCGCACAACTTCCAGCCGGCCCGCATCTTCATGGGCGACTCGGGTTCGATGCTGATCGGACTGATGCTGGCCGCGATCTCCACCAGTGCGTCCGGGCGGATCCCGTTGAACGCCTATGGTTCCCGCGACATGCTCGGTCTGCTCTCGCCGCTGCTGCTGGTCGGCGCGGTGATGTTCATCCCCATCCTCGACCTGCTGCTCGCCGTCGTCCGGCGGACCATGGCCGGTCGCAGCCCGTTCGCGCCCGACAAGATGCACCTGCATCACCGCCTCCTGCAGATCGGGCACTCGCATCGCCGGGTCGTGCTGCTCATCTACTTGTGGGTCGGGGTGCTCGCGTTCGGTGCGGTCGGCACGGCCCTGTTCGACCGTCGGCTGGTCGTGCTCCTGGTGGCGGGTGGGCTCGTGTTCGCGTTGGTCGTCACCGCGGTTCCGTCGCTCCGCGTCCAGCGGGTACGTGGTCGCGATCGGGACGCGGTGTGAGCGCCCGCTACCCTGGTTGCTTGTGAGCTTCTCTCCCCAACCCCTGCCCGACCCGTCCGCACCCCTCCGCGCCGCAGTGCGGTGGGGGATCGCCGGCCTGATCGCTCTCGCAGTCGTGGGTTCGCTGGTCGCGTCCCTGATCGCGGGGTGGGCAGGCCTGTGGGGAGCGCTCATCGGCGTCGCGGTCGGTGGCGGATTCATCCTGTGCACCGCGCTCGCGGTCCTGTTCACGGAGAAGATGCCGCCCGCCACCTCGGGCCTCGTGCTGCTCGGCAGCTGGCTGCTCAAGATGATCCTGGCGATCGTGGTCCTCGGCCTGCTCAAGGGGATGGATTTCTACAGCAAGGGTGCTCTGGCCACGGTCATCGTGCTCGCGCTGATCATCGTGCTGGGTGCGGAGACGATCGGTCTCGTGCGGGTGAAGGTGCCGTACGTCGACACCGTCGATCCCGAATCCGATTCGAAGTAGTACTACGACCAGTAGTTTTCTTCTGCCCGCAGACCCCGTCTACACAACGTCGTAGTTGTCTTGATAAGGTCAGGGTCACGTGACAGCTGGAACGGTGCGAATCAGACGAAACAGCACCGGTCCTCAGTCACGAAGGTGATTCCCATTCGAGGTGTTTCGAGTACCGAAACCGCGTGGTGGAACCGCCGAGTCGACGACCGTCGCCGACACCGACAGACGCAACGCACCCGTGAACTTGGCGTGACCGGGCGAGCCGCAGCGGCTGACGAATACGCGAGCCGACCTGGTCGACTTGTTAGTTCGTCAATGTCCGATCGAACCGCAGGCGATGCCGCCTGCGGCCACGACAACGGGAGAGACCGCTGAGCGTCACCACCCTGGCCGCGGAATTCCATCCGCCGTCACTAACAGACTTCTTCCCTCCCGCTGTGCTGTTCGAGGGCACGCCGTTCGAGCTCGATCGTCTGATGCTGGTGCGCATCCTGATGACGGTCGTCCTGCTCGGCTTCTTCGCGATCGCGATGCGCAGCCCGAAGCTGATCCCGCGTGGCGCCCAGAACGTCGCCGAGATGGCACTCGCCTTCGTCAAGGATCAGATCGCCGACGAGGTTCTCGGCAAGGAGCAGGGCAAGCGGTTCCTGCCCGTCCTGTGCACGATCTTCTTCACGGTCCTGTTCCTGAACGCGTCGAGTGTGATCCCGTTCCTGAACATCTCCTCGAATGCCCGTGTCGGCATGCCGATCGTGCTCGCCGCGCTCGCGTATGTGGTGTTCAACTACGTCGGCATCAAGAAGTACGGCTTCTTCAAGTACGTGAAGTCCAGCATCGTGGTCCCGAACGTCCCGATCGCCCTGCACTTCCTGCTGATCCCGATCGAGTTCATCTCGACCTTCATCCTGCGGCCGTTCACGCTGACCGTCCGACTCATGGCCAACATGCTGGCCGGCCACATCATGCTCGTGCTGTTCTTCAGCGCCACCCAGTACTTCTTCTTCGAGGCCGCGGCCGGAATGAAGATCTTCGGTGTGTTCTCGCTGGCAGCCGGCTTCGGCTTCACCCTGTTCGAGATGCTGGTGATCTTCCTGCAGGCGTACGTCTTCGCCCTGCTGACCGCCGTGTACATCGACCTGGCGCTGCACGCCGACTCGCACTGACCTGCGAGCCGACAGCGTCGGCATCCGCGGGGATCGACCACCCAACACCACACATACTGACCCTGCGCCGAACCCGGCGACGGGCAACAGAAAGGGAACGGAAAACCACATGAGCCTCTCGTACCTGGCACAGGAAGTCACCTCCGAGGTCACCGGTGGCGGATTCGGCGCCATCGGTTACGGCCTCGCCGCGATCGGCCCCGGCATCGGCGTGGGCATCGTCGTCGGTAAGGCCATCGAGGGCATCGCCCGTCAGCCCGAGCTCGCCGGCCAGATCCGTACCAACATGTTCCTCGGTATCGCGTTCACCGAGGCCCTGGCGCTGATCGGCCTCGTCGCCGGCTTCATTTTCTGATCACGCCATGTCGAACATTGCAGTGATCGCGGCCGCGGAGGGCGAGGACATCAATCCTCTCGTCCCCGCGACCTATGACATCGTCTGGTCGCTGGTCTGTGTTGCTGTCATCGGCTTCTTCTTCTGGAAGTACATCCTTCCGAAGTTCCAGCAGGTTCTCGCCGATCGCTCCGACCAGATCGAAGGCGGCATCAAGCGTGCCGAGGAGGCGCAGACCGAGGCGAAGGCAGCGCTCGAGCAGTACCGCGCCCAGCTCGCCGACGCTCGTACCGAGGCCGCGGCCATCCGCGAGGATGCCCGCACCCAGGGTCAGCAGATCATCAACGAGATGAAGGTGCAGGCTCAGGAGGAGAGCGACCGAATCGTCGCAGCCGGCAGCAGCCAGCTCGCCGCTCAGCGTCAGCAGATCGTTGCGGAGCTGCGCAGCGACCTCGGCCGCACCGCGGTCGACCTGGCCGAGAAGGTCATCGGTGAGTCCCTCGCCGACGACGTCAAGCGGGCAGGCACGATCGACCGTTTCCTCAGTGAACTGGACACCGTCAGCGCTGACTCCGCAAACGGAAAGTGAGCACCATGTACGCAGCAAGCCGTGAGGCGCTGACTCAGACGAGGAGCGCCCTGGAATCAGCACTGGCCGGGGTTTCGGCCGGTGCGGCGACTGCGGCTGCGGCACAGACCGGCGCGGAGCTGTTCACGGCGGTCGAGGTCCTCGACGGCCAGCGCACACTCCGCGCCGCGTTGGCCGATCCGTCGGCTCCCGCGTCCGTCCGGCAGGCACTCGCCGACCAGGTCTTCTCGGGCAAGGTTTCCGCCGAGACCCTGGCGACGATCGACGCCGCGGCAGGCCAGGACTGGTCGACCTCCGCAGACCTGCGCAACTCGCTGGTCCTGCTGGGCCGGGAGTCGCTGCTGCGTGCAGCCGACGACCAGAACCAGCTCGACACCGTCGAGGACGAGCTCTTCCGGCTCGGGCGCATCGTGGCGGGCAACCCCGACCTCGAGCAGGGCCTGTCCGACCGGGCCCGTCCGGCATCGGCCAAGCGTGAGCTGCTGGCCAAGCTGCTGTACGGCAAGGTCACGGCGGTCACCGAGGCGTTGGCAACCCAGGCCGTCGGTCGACTGAAGTCGGCTCCGGCGGATGCGCTCAACGAACTGTCCGAGCTGGCCGCGGCGCGGCGCGACAAGGCGGTCGCACACGTGCGTAGCGCCACCGCGCTGTCCGAGGCCCAGACCGAACGGCTCGTCGAGACGCTGACCAGGACCTACGGGAAGCCGGTCACGGTGCACGTGGAGGTCGACCCCGAACTCCTCGGTGGACTCGTGGTCCGCGTGGGTGACGAGGTCATCGACGGCAGCGCCGCGGGACGACTCGCATCGCTGCGCAAGAACCTCAAGTAGCCGGCGTCCACGCTGCGCCCCGCAGCACCCACCCAGAACCATTTTCGAGACCAGATACCGAGAGCAGGAAGAACATGGCGGAGCTGACGATCTCCTCCGACGAGATCCGTAGCGCGATCGAGAACTACACCGCGAGCTACTCCCCGGAGGCCTCCCGTGAGGAGGTCGGCACGGTGTCCGACACCAGCGACGGCATTGCGCACGTCACCGGCCTGCCTTCGGCGATGGCCAACGAGCTGCTGGAGTTCCCCGGCGGCGTCCTCGGTGTGGCGCTGAACCTGGATGCCACCGAGATCGGTGCCGTCATCCTGGGTGACTTCCAGGACATCGAGGAGGGCCAGCAGGTCAAGCGGACCGGCGACGTCCTGTCCGTCCCCGTCGGCGATGCCTTCCTCGGCCGCGTCGTGAACCCGCTCGGCCAGCCGATCGACGGCCTGGGCGAGATCGAGTCGACCGAGAACCGCGACCTCGAACTGCAGGCCGCAACCGTGCTCGAGCGTCAGCCCGTCGAGGAGCCGCTCCAGACCGGCATCAAGGCCATCGACGCGATGACCCCGATCGGCCGCGGACAGCGTCAGCTCGTCATCGGCGACCGCAAGACCGGCAAGACCGCGGTCTGCATCGACGCGATCCTGAACCAGAAGGCCAACTGGGCGACCGGCGACCCGAAGCAGCAGGTCCGCTGCATCTACGTCGCCATCGGTCAGAAGGGCTCCACCATCGCCGGCGTCAAGCAGGCTCTGGAGGAGAACGGCGCGATGGAGTACACCACCATCGTCGCGGCTCCGGCTTCGGACTCGGCCGGCTTCAAGTGGCTCGCCCCGTACACCGGCTCGGCCATCGGCCAGCACTGGATGTACCAGGGCAAGCACGTCCTCGTCGTGTTCGACGACCTGACCAAGCAGGCCGAGGCGTACCGCGCCATCTCGCTGCTGCTGCGTCGCCCGCCGGGACGTGAGGCCTACCCCGGTGACGTCTTCTACCTGCACTCCCGTCTGCTGGAGCGTTCGGCCAAGCTGTCCGACGCGCTCGGCGGTGGCTCGCTGACGGCTCTGCCGATCATCGAGACCAAGGCCAACGACGTCTCGGCCTATATCCCGACCAACGTCATCTCCATCACCGACGGCCAGGTCTTCCTTGAGTCCGACCTGTTCAACAAGGGCATCCGCCCGGCGATCAACGTCGGTATCTCGGTTTCCCGAGTCGGTGGCGCCGCGCAGACCAAGGGCATGAAGAAGGTCTCCGGCTCGCTGCGTCTGGAGCTCGCCCAGTTCCGTGAGCTCGAGGCGTTCTCCGCCTTCGCCTCGGACCTGGACGACGCCTCGAAGGCTCAGCTCGAGCGCGGCCAGCGTCTGGTCGAGCTCCTCAAGCAGGACCAGTACAGCCCGATCGCCGTCGAGGACCAGATCATCTCGATCTACCTCGCGGGCGAAGGTGTCTTCGACTCCGTGCCGGTCGGCGACGTCCGCCGGTTCGAGTCCGAGCTACTCGAGGATCTGCGCCGCAACGCCGCTGGTGTGTACGAGCAGATCGCAGGCGGAAAGGCGCTCGACGGCGACTCGATCGAGGCCCTCAACGCCGCGACCGACAAGTTCAAGCAGGGCTTCCTCGCTTCCGACGGCAGCCGTGTCGTCAACGAGGCCGAGGCTGCTGCTCTCGGTGCCGACGAGGTCAGCCAGGAGCAGGTTTCCGTCACCCGCAAGCACGTCGCCAAGTGAGCGCGGCGGCCGTGACGGACACCAATTGGGAAGGAGGGACTGAGTAGATGGCGAACTTGCGCGAATTGCGCTCCCGCATCAAGTCGGTCAACTCGACCAAGAAGATCACCAAGGCGCAGGAGCTCATTGCGACCTCCCGCATCACCAAGGCGCAGATTCGGGTCGCGGCCTCCAAGCCGTACGCCGAGGAGATCACCAAGGTGCTCTCCGCGCTGGCGAGTGCCTCGGGATCTCTCGATCACCCGCTCCTGAACGAGCGGGCGAACCCGAAACGTGCCGCCGTGCTGGTCGTGACCAGCGACCGCGGCATGTGTGGTGGTTACAACTCCAACGTCCTCAAGGAGGCGGAGGAGCTGTTCCAGCTGCTGCGCAGCGAGGGCAAGGAGCCGGTGCTCTACGTGCTGGGCACGAAGGGCCTGACCTACTACACGTTCCGTGACCGTGACGTGAAGGGTGCCTGGACCGGATTCTCCCAGGATCCGGGCTACGCCGACGCCGCGCGCGCCAGCAAGCACCTCGTCGAGCTGTTCATGGCGGGATCGGGCAACACGATCCCGGCGTACAACGGTGAGGGAACGGTCGAGGGCGTCGACGAGCTGCACATCGTCTACACGAAGTTCGTCTCGATGCTGACGCAGTCTCCGGAGGTCCGCCGGATGGCGCCGCTGGAGGTCAACTACCAGGATTCGAACTTCGAGCTCGGTGAGGACATGCTCTCCGACTCGAACGGTGCTGAGCCCACGGCCCAGTACGACTTCGAGCCGGAGGCCGGGACGCTGCTGTCCGCCCTGCTGCCGAAGTACATCAACACCCGGATCTACTCGTCGCTGCTCGATGCCGCGGCGTCGGAGTCGGCCGCGCGTCGCACCGCCATGAAGGCGGCCACCGACAACGCGAACGAGCTGGTGAACACCCTGAGCCGTGAGGCCAACCAGGTGCGCCAGGCCCAGATCACCCAGGAAATCAGCGAGATCGTCGGTGGCGCGAATGCGCTGGCCTCGAGCGCAGGAAGTGACTAGCACATGACCGCAGCAGTAACCCAAACCAACGCGAACGGCACGGCAACCGCCGGCCGGGTCGTGCGGGTCATCGGTCCCGTTGTGGACGTTGAGTTCCCGCGTGGCGCCGTTCCGGCCCTGTTCAATGCGCTGAACGCAGAGGTCACTCTGCCGACGGTCGCGAAGACTCTGACCCTCGAGGTGGCGCAGCACCTGGGCGACAACCTCGTGCGCACCATCTCGATGCAGCCCACCGACGGCCTGGTCCGTGGCGCCGCGGTTGTCGACTCCGGTCGGCCGATCTCGGTTCCCGTCGGCGACGTCGTCAAGGGCCACGTGTTCAACGCCCTCGGTGACTGCCTCGACACCCCGGGCCTCGGTCGCGACGGCGAGCAGTGGGGCATCCACCGCAAGCCCCCGGCCTTCGATCAGCTCGAGGGAAAGACCGAGATCCTCGAGACCGGCATCAAGGTCATCGACCTGCTGACCCCGTACGTCAAGGGCGGCAAGATCGGTCTGTTCGGTGGCGCCGGCGTCGGCAAGACCGTTCTGATCCAGGAGATGATCACCCGTATCGCCCGCGAGTTCTCCGGAACCTCGGTGTTCGCAGGCGTCGGTGAGCGCACCCGTGAGGGCACCGACCTTCACCTCGAGATGGAAGAGATGGGCGTCCTCCAGGACACCGCCCTTGTCTTCGGCCAGATGGACGAGCCGCCGGGAACGCGTATGCGCGTCGCCCTGTCCGCACTGACCATGGCGGAGTATTTCCGCGATGTGCAGGGCCAGGACGTGCTGCTGTTCATCGACAACATCTTCCGCTTCACCCAGGCCGGTTCCGAGGTCTCGACCCTGCTCGGTCGTATGCCGTCGGCCGTGGGTTACCAGCCGACGCTGGCGGACGAGATGGGTGAGCTCCAGGAGCGCATCACCTCGACCCGTGGCCGCTCGATCACCTCGCTGCAGGCGATCTACGTCCCCGCCGACGACTACACCGACCCGGCGCCGGCCACGACCTTCGCGCACCTCGATGCGACCACCGAGCTCTCGCGCCCGATCTCGCAGATGGGTATCTACCCCGCTGTGGATCCGCTGAGCTCGACCTCCCGCATCCTGGAGCCCGGCATCGTCGGTGCGGAGCACTTCCGCGTCGCGAACGAGGTCAAGCGGATTCTGCAGAAGTACAAGGAACTGCAGGACATCATCGCCATCCTCGGTATGGACGAGCTGCAGGAAGAGGACAAGGTCCTCGTCGGCCGCGCCCGTCGTCTGCAGAAGTTCCTCGGCCAGAACTTCATCGTCGCCGAGAAGTTCACGGGCGAGGCCGGCTCCGTGGTGCCGCTGCGCGACACCATCGAGGCGTTCGACCGCGTCTGCAAGGGCGAGTTCGATCACCTGCCCGAGCAGGCGTTCAACAGCTGTGGTGGACTCGACGACGTCGAGGCCGCTGCCGCCAAGATCGCCGGAAAGTAGTCGACGATGGCTGAGATGACCGTTGAGCTCGTCGCCGTCGAGCGGCGGCTGTGGTCGGGGCAGGCGACTCTCGTCAGCGCCCAGACCACCGAGGGTGAGATCGGCATCATGTACGGCCACGAGCCCGTCCTCGGCCAGCTGGTCGAGGGTGGGACCGTTGCCATCACCACCGAGGGCGAGCGTCTGGTCGCCGCGGTGCACGGTGGCTTCCTCTCGGTGACCGGCAAGACGGTGACGATCCTGGCGGAGTCCGCGGACTTCTCCGGTGACATCGACGTCGACGCCGCGAAGGCCGTCCTCGCGGATACCACCGCATCCGACGAGGCGATCGCCATCGCCAAGGGCCAGCTGCGCGCAGTCGAGCGGGCCTGAGAAACATCACGACAAGCCGCGACGAGTAGGCCGACGAGCAGTGACAGCCGGAGTGATCGTTCTTTCGATTCTGGTTGTGCTGCTCGCGGCCCTCGTCGCGGCTTTCGCGTATCGACTGGTGGTGCTGCGCCGGGGTGGGACCGCGGCGATCCTCCGGAACCTGCCGAACGACGCCGGCATCGGGTGGCGTCACGGAATCATCCGATACGGCGAGGAGACCCTTCAGTTCTTCAAGCTGTCGAGCCTGCGGCCGGGCCCGGATTCGCGAATCTCGCGACAGGGCATCGAGATCGACGGGCGTCGGTCACCTCAGGACACCGAGTACGACATCATGACCGACGAGATCGTCATCGTCTCGGTTCGCGACGGCGACTCCGGGCTCGCGTTCGAGTTCGCCCTCGACCGCGGCGCGCTGACCGCGTTCCTCTCGTGGATCGAGTCCCGTCCCTCGGGTCGGTCACTGCGCGGGCGTCCGCCCGGAATGATCGACTGACATGAAACGAACCCCGGCCGTCGGCCGGGGTTCCGTCGTTTCAGGGCCGGTCGCCGCCCGGCTTCCACAGCACGTCACCGTCGGGATTGGCGACCCTGCCCAGGATGAACAGCAGGTCGGACAGTCGATTGAGGTACTTGGCGGGCGTGACGTTGGTGTCGTCGGGAGCTGCGTCGACAGCCGCCCACGCGGCGCGTTCCGCCCGCCGCACGATCGTGCGGGCCACGTGCAGGTATGCGGCGAGCGGCGTCCCACCCGGGAGGATGAACGAGTTCAGTGGAGTCAGTCCCTCGTTGAACTCGTCGCACCACGCCTCGAGCCGGTCGATGTACTCCGGTGTGATCCGCAGCGGCGGGTACTTCGGGGACTCGACGACAGGCGTCGACAGGTCGGCGCCGGCATCGAACAGATCGTTCTGAATCTGCCTCAGCACCAAGGTCATTCGCTCGTCCGGGTTGCCGACCGCCATGGCCACACCGAGAGCGGCGTTCGCCTCGTCGCAGTCCGCGTAGGCCGCGAGCCGCGGGTCGTTCTTCGACACACGAGAGAAGTCGCTCAGACCGGTGGTTCCGTCGTCGCCGGTACGCGTGTAGATGCGGGTCAGGTGGACTGCCATGTCGTCACCGTACGCGCCCCGACGGCGTCTCCGGGTGGCCTGACTAGGCTGTGCGACTGTGAGTGAACGCTTTCTGGTCACCGGCGGCAACAGACTGTCGGGTGAGGTCTCGGTCAGCGGCGCGAAGAACAGCGTGCTGAAGTTGATGGCAGCGGCGTTGCTCGCCGAGGGCACGACGACCATCACGAACTGCCCGGACATCCTCGACGTGCCGCTGATGGCGGAGGTCTTGAGGGGGCTCGGCTGCGAGGTGGTCCTCGAGGGTGACGAGGTCGCCATCACGACACCCGCCGAACCCGAGTACCACGCGGACTTCCCCGCGGTGACGCAGTTCCGGGCGTCGGTGTGTGTGCTGGGGCCGCTCGTCGCGCGCTGCCGCCGCGCTGTAGTCGCGCTGCCGGGTGGAGATGCGATCGGATCCCGACCGCTGGACATGCACCAGAGCGGGTTGCGGTTGCTCGGCGCCAAAAGCGAGATCCAGCACGGATGCGTCGTCGCGGAGGCCGAGGACCTGCACGGAGCCAGCATCCGACTTGCCTTCCCGTCGGTGGGTGCCACCGAGAACATCCTGATGGCCGCGGTCCTCGCCCAGGGCGAGACCGTCATCGACAACGCGGCCCGCGAACCCGACATCGTCGACCTGTGCAACATGCTCGGCCGCATGGGCGCACGGATCGAAGGTGCTGGGACATCGACGCTGACAATCCAGGGCGTGCGCGAGCTACGACCGACGACCCACCGCGTCATCGGTGACCGCATCGTCGCCGCAACCTGGGGTGTCGCGGCAGCGATGACCAGGGGAGACGTCCGTGTGCGCGGCGTCAATCCCCGCCATCTCGCGCTGGTTCTGGACAAACTGCGGGCAGCGGGCGCCGAGGTGACGACCGAAGCGGACGGATTCCGCGTCGTGCAGGCCGACCGACCACGCGCCGTCAACTTCGCGACCCTGCCCTTTCCCGGATTCCCCACCGACCTGCAGCCGATGGCGATCGGCCTGGCGGCGATCGCCGACGGCACGTCGATGATCACGGAGAACGTGTTCGAGGCGCGGTTCCGCTTCGTCGAGGAGATGATCCGGCTCGGGGCCAATGCCCGGACCGACGGCCACCACGCGGTGGTGCGGGGTATCCCGCATCTGTCCAGTGCTCCGGTGTGGTCCTCGGACATTCGCGCCGGAGCGGGCCTGGTCCTGGCCGGCCTGGTCGCGGACGGAACGACCGAAGTGCACGACGTCTACCACATCGATCGGGGCTACCCCAGGTTCGTCGAAGACCTCACGGACCTCGGTGGCGACATCGAACGAGTGGCTGCCGCGGACTGACCCGCGGGTGTTCCGGGAACGGCAAGGGCGCTGCTTCCTCGCATGAGTGCGAGGAAGCAGCGCCCTTGCCGTTTCGCGAGCAACTTCGGGGCCGGTAGCCGGGGGGAGTGTCCGGCGTCACAACACGTGTTTCGGCGGTCGGCGACGCATTCACGATCGTCCGACCTGCGCGTTTGATGGTGTTCGGTGTC
>NZ_JBHUFB010000010.1:895-1079 GCF_042681175.1 Rhodococcus gannanensis | reverse complement strand
TTTCACTGGTTTGCGCCGGTGGGGGAAATCAGTTAGGCTGGAACAGTTGCCCCGGAGCGGCCGAGAACAACTCTTGCAGAAATGTTGAGAGCTTGGTGGTGATGGTGTGTGCGTGTTCTTTGAGAACTCAACAGTGTGCCGATGAATGTCAGTGCCAAATTTTTTGGTACTCCGCCTCATCTTT
>NZ_JBHUFB010000010.1:780-885 GCF_042681175.1 Rhodococcus gannanensis | reverse complement strand
TAACTTTTGTCGAGTCAGAGCGACACGGACACCGACTCCGCCCCTTCCGGGTGTGAGAGAACGAGGTTGGACGAAGGCGCCGGACGAAGCCCCTGATGTTCTTGC
>NZ_JBHUFB010000010.1:665-770 GCF_042681175.1 Rhodococcus gannanensis | reverse complement strand
TAACTTTTGTCGAGTCAGAGCGACACGGACACCGACTCCGCCCCTTCCGGGTGTGAGAGAACGAGGTTGGACGAAGGCGCCGGACGAAGCCCCTGATGTTCTTGT
>NZ_JBHUFB010000010.1:0-510 GCF_042681175.1 Rhodococcus gannanensis | reverse complement strand
TGTTCTTTGAGAACTCAACAGTGTGCCGATGAATGTCAGTGCCAAATTTTTTGGTACTCCGCCCCGTCTTTCGATGGGGTGGGTATGTCGATTGTCTTGCACCCCCGTGTGGGATGGTCGACGAATTTAGCTAGTTTGAGTTTTTTTGCTAGTGATTTGACTCGATGTCTATGACTGATTAGCTGGTTTCGGCCGGCGAATCTAGAGTCTTCAACGGAGAGTTTGATCCTGGCTCAGGACGAACGCTGGCGGCGTGCTTAACACATGCAAGTCGAGCGGTAAGGCCCTTTCGGGGGTACACGAGCGGCGAACGGGTGAGTAACACGTGGGTGATCTGCCCTGCACTTCGGGATAAGCCTGGGAAACTGGGTCTAATACCGGATATGACCAAAGGCTGCATGGTTTTTGGTGGAAAGGTTTACTGGTGCAGGATGGGCCCGCGGCCTATCAGCTTGTTGGTGGGGTAATGGCCTACCAAGGCGACGACGGGTAGCCGACCTGAGAGGGTGA